>NZ_CP016442.1:2590728-3886092 GCF_001742165.1 Burkholderia stabilis
AAATCGCATCCCGCGTATCGCCTGCTCACCGAATACTTCGCGTTCCCCGACAAGTTCGATTTCGTCGATTTCGACCTCGCGGCGATTGCGCGCGCGTCGGGCCGCTGCCAGCGCGCGACGCTGCACCTCGTGCTGCAGGACGTGCGCAGCGATTCGCACGTCGCGCGGCTGCTCGAACTGCTGACGGCGAGCCATTTCCGGCTGTTCTGCACGCCGATCGTCAACCTGTTCCGCCAGCACGGCGAGCCGATCCGCATCACGCACCGCGCGGTGTCCTACCCGGTGATCGCGGAGGCGCGGCGCGCGTTCGCGTACGAGGTGTACTCGATCGACTCGGTGAAGCTCGTCAGGCAGCAGGCGCACGAAGAGTCGGTGATCGAGTTCCGGCCGTTCTATTCGCTGCATCACGGCGAAGCGGCGCGGATCGGCCATTACTGGTTCGCGCGCCGCAACGACTGGGTCGCGCAGAAGAGCCCCGGCTACGAAACCGAGATTTCGATCGTCGACATCGATTTCGAGCCGACCTCGCCGCAGACCGACACGCTGAGCCTCGACCTCACCTGCACGAACCGCGACCTGCCGGCGATGCTCGCGTTCGGCCTCGAAGGCGGCGACCTGTTCCAGGAAGGCGGCGCGCAGACGAGCGGCATCGCGCTGCTGCGCCGGCCGACGCAGAGCGTGCGCTTCGAGCGCGGCCGCGCCGCGCACTGGCGCCTCGTGTCGCATCTCGCGCTCAATCATGTATCGCTGGTCGCGCACGGCCTCGCGCCGCTGAAGGAAATGCTGACGCTGTACGACCTGCGGCGCACCGCCGTGTCGATGCGCCAGATCGACGGCCTGGTCGGCGTCGAGCAGCGCGGCGCCGTGCAGTGGCTGCCCGGCAAGCCGTTCGCGACCTTCGTGCGCGGCGTCGAGATCCGGCTGACGATCGACGAGGAGCATTTCGTCGGCGCGAGCCTTGCGTCGTTCGTGCGCGTGCTCGACAGCTTCTTCGGCCTGTATGTCCACCTCAACAGTTTCGTTCAACTAGTCGTCGTGTCGAAGCGCACCGGCGAGGAGATCATCCGATGCAAGCCCCGGACCGGCGAATCGATCCTGGCGTAGTCGACGCGCTGCTCGACGAGCCGCACCGCTTCGAGTTTTTCCAGGCGGTGCGCGTGCTCGAAGGGCTGTTCGCGCGACAGGCGTCGGACGCGCCCGGCGCATGGCGGCAGGGCGACGTCGTCGCGCAGCGCATCGAATTCCGCAACACGCTGTCGCTCGGTTTTCCGCCGAGCGAGATCGAAGGCGTGCGCTCGTTCGACGACGACGGCACGCTGCTCGACTCGGGCGAGCAGCGCGGCGCCGCGCTCGCGGCCGGCGAACTCGGCCACGTCGAGCTGACGCCCGCGTTCTTCGGGCTGCTCGGCGGGCAGGGCGCGCTGCCGCTGCATTACACCGAGCAGATCGTCGCGCGCGAGCACCTGCGGCGCGATCACGCGGCGCGCGCGTTCTTCGACGTGTTCTCGAACCGCGCGACCGCGCTGTTCTATGCGGCGTGGAAGAAATACCGGCTGCCGTTCCATTACGAGCTCGACCGTGACGAGCGCTACCTGCCGCTGTTGCTCGCAATCGCGGGGGTGCCGAGCGACGAGGTGCGCGACAGCCTCGCGGCCGGCGCGGGCGGCGTGCTCGACGAGGCCGTCGCCGGCTACGCGCTGGCCGCGCGGCACCGGCCGATGTCGGCCGCGTACCTGCAGCGCACGCTGTCCGACTATTTCCGCGTGCCGGTGAAGATCGATCAGTTCGTCGGCAAGTGGTACGACGTGCCGCCCGACCAGCTGAGCGTGCTCGGCGAGGTCAACGCGGTGCTCGGCGCAACCGCGCTGGTCGGCGAGCGCGTGTGGCAACGCGACATGCGCGCGCGGATCGTCGTCGGCCCGCTGTCCAAGCGCGACTACGAGGCGTTCCTGCCCGGCGGCGCGCAGGCCGTCGCGCTCGAACGGATGCTGACGCTGCTTGCCGGCGTCACGCTCGAATACGAGGTGAAGCTCGTGCTGAAGCGCACCGAGGTGGGCGCGAGCGTGCTCGGCGCGGGCTCGCGGCTCGGCTGGGACGCGTTCCTCTGCACGCGCGACGCGATCGTCGACCGTTCCGACGCACGCTACGAACTGCACGTGATTCACTGATTCCAAACGACAACAAACACGCAATCGAACCTGAGATCGACGCCATGAGCACGCCTCTGAAGACCCTGATCACGAAACTGAATCCGCTGTGCCGGCATGCGGCCGAGCGCGCGGCGAGCGCGTGCCTGGCGCGCGGGCATTACGAGGTCGATCTGGAGCACCTGTTCCTCGCGCTGCTCGAAGAGCCGGCGGGCGACCTGCCGCTCGCGCTGCGCGCGAGCCGCGTCGATCCGCATGCGCTGCGCGCCGATCTGGAGCGCGAGCTGACGCACCTGAAGACCGGCAACACGCGCACGCCGGTGTTTTCCGTGCACCTGATCGCGCTGTTCGAGCAGGCATGGCTGATCGCGTCGCTCGATTCGCAGCTCGGCCGCATCCGCTCGGGCCACCTGCTGCTCGCGCTGCTGACCGCGCCGGATCTCGCGCAGTTCGCGCAGCGGATGTCGTCGCAGTTCGCGGAAGTGAACGTGACGGACCTGAAGCACAAGTTCGACGAAATCGTGTCCGGGTCGAACGAGGCCGAGCCGCGCCAGGCCGATGTGGACGATGGTGGCGCGGCGCCGGCCGGCGACGGCGCGGCACCTGCGGCCGGCCCGTCGAAGACGCCCGCGCTCGACACGTACACGACCAACCTCACGCAGCGCGCGCGCGACGGCAAGATCGATCCGGTGATCGGGCGCGAAGCCGAGATTCGCCAGGCGATCGACATCCTGATGCGCCGCCGCCAGAACAACCCGATCATGACCGGCGAGGCCGGCGTCGGCAAAACGGCGGTCGTCGAAGGGCTCGCGCTGCGCATCGCGGCCGACGACGTGCCGCCGCCGCTGCGCGGTGTCGCGCTGCACGTGCTCGACATGGGGCTGCTGCAGGCCGGCGCGAGCGTGAAGGGCGAGTTCGAGAACCGCCTGAAGAGCGTGATCGACGAAGTGAAGAAGAGCGCGCACCCGATCATCCTGTTCATCGACGAAGCGCACACGATCATCGGCGCGGGCGGCCAGGCCGGCCAGAACGATGCGGCGAACCTGCTGAAGCCGGCGCTCGCGCGCGGCGAGCTGCGCACGATCGCCGCGACCACGTGGAGCGAATACAAGAAGTACTTCGAGAAGGACGCGGCGCTCGCGCGGCGCTTCCAGGTCGTGAAGGTCGAGGAGCCGAGCGAGCCGCTCGCGGCCGCGATGCTGCGCGGGATGTCCGGCCTGATGGAGAAGCACTTCAACGTGCGGATTCTCGACGATGCGATCACCGAGGCCGTGCGCCTGTCGCACCGCTACATCAGCGGCCGTCAGCTGCCCGACAAGGCGATCAGCGTGCTCGACACCGCCTGCGCGAAGGTTGCGCTCGCGCACAGCGCGACGCCGGCGGCGATCGACGACACGAAGAAGCGCATCGAGCGGATCGACGCGGAAATCGCGTCGCTGGAGCGCGAGGCGGCCGGCGGCGCGTCGCACGACGAACGGCTCGGCGAGCTGCGCGGCACGCGCGGGACGGCGCTCGAACAACTGGCGAAGGACGAGGCGCGCTACGAAGACGAGCGCGCGATCGTCGCCGAAATCACCGAACTGCGCGAAGCGCTCGACAAGGCGCGCGGCCCGTCCGAGGACGGCCAGCCGGTCGACGTGCAGGCGACCCGCGACAAGCTCGCCGAGCGCGTCGCGGCGCTGCATGCGCTGCAGGGCGGCGAGCCGATGGTGCCGCTGCAGGTGGACGGCCACGTCGTCGCCGAGATCGTCGCCGCGTGGACGGGCATTCCGCTCGGCCGGATGGTGAAGGACGAGATCGACACCGTGCTGAACCTGCAGCCGCTGCTCGGCGCGCGCGTGATCGGCCAGGACCACGCGCTCGACGCGATCGCGCAGCGCGTGCGCACCGCGACCGCGAACCTCGAGGATCCGAACAAGCCGCGCGGCGTGTTCATGTTCGTCGGGCCGTCGGGCGTCGGCAAGACCGAGACGGCGCTCGCGCTGGCCGACATCCTGTACGGCGGCGAGCGCAAGATGGTCACGATCAACATGAGCGAGTACCAGGAAGCGCACAGCGTGTCGGGCCTGAAGGGCTCGCCGCCGGGCTACGTCGGTTACGGCGAAGGCGGCGTGCTGACCGAGGCCGTGCGCCGCAACCCGTATTCGGTCGTGCTGCTCGACGAAGTCGAGAAGGCGCACCCCGACGTGCTCGAGATGTTCTTCCAGGTGTTCGACAAGGGCGCGATGGACGATGCGGAAGGGCGCGAGATCGACTTCCGCAACACGCTGATCATCCTGACGTCGAACGTCGGTTCGACCGCGGTGATGGCGGCGTGCCTGAACAAGCCCGCCGAAGAGCTGCCCGACCCGGACGCGCTCGCCGAGACGCTGCGCCCGCAGCTGTACAAGACGTTCAAGCCCGCGTTCCTCGGCCGGATGAAGGTCGTGCCGTACTATCCGATCTCCGACGACGTGCTCGCCGAGATCATCGAGCTGAAGCTCGAGCGGATCCGCCGCCGGATCGAGACGAACCACAAGGCCGCGTTCGAGTGGGACGAATCGCTCGTCGAGGCGGTGCTCGCGCGCTGCACCGAAGTCGATTCGGGCGCCCGCAACGTCGACCATATCCTGAACGGTACGCTGCTGCCGGAGATCGCGGGCCACGTGCTCGGCCGGATCGCCGACGGCGCGGCCATCGCGCGCATTACGGTGCGCGCGGACGAGGCCGGCGAATTCGCCTATACGGTCGAATGAGCCCCCGCGCGCGACATCTCATGCATCAACGGATTCACTGAACCATGCCGATCAATCTCCCCGAGCTGCTGACGCCGATCAGCGAATCGTCGCCCAGCGGCGACGACCTGCTGTTTTCGAACGAATTCGACGCGATCCAGGATGCGCGGCGCTACGACGACCCAACGCTCGACCAGGGCGAATGGGTGACCGAGATCAAGGAGGCCGACTGGGGCTTCGTCGTCGACCATGCGGGCGAACTGCTGCGCACGCGCACGAAGGACCTGCGGCTCGCGGTGTGGCTGACCGAGGCGCTCGCGCTCGAGGACGGCATCACCGGCCTCACCGAAGGCTATGCGCTGCTCGAGGGCCTGTGCCGCGAGTACTGGGACACCGTGCACCCGCTGCCCGAAGGCGATGACACCGAGTACCGGCTCGGCAACGTCGCGTGGCTCTCCGGCCGCACGGCCGAGCTGCTGCGCGCGGTGCCGATGACGGACGGCGCGTCGAATGCGTTCAGCACGCTCGACTGGGAAGTGGCGCAGCACGTTGCGCAGTCCATCAAGCGCGACCCCGAACACGCGGACGACATCGCGCGCGGCAAGCCGTCGATCGACCAGATCGATTCGTCGCGGCGCGTCACGTCGATCGCGTTCTACACGGCGCTGCTGGCGAACCTGAAGGCGTTCGAATTCGCGCTCGACGCGTTCGAGGAGCGGCTCGTCGAGCGCGCGGGCGATTTGGCGCCGAGCTTCCGGCAGGCGCGCGACGCGTTCGAGACCGTGTACCGGCTCGCCGAGCGCTTTGCGCGCGAGCAGGGCTATACGGGCAGCGCGCCGCACACGCAGGCGGCGCCGCCCGCGCAGCCCGAGCGTATCGAGCCGAGCTTCGGCGACCCGATCCAGATCGAGGAGACTCACGTGCAGTCGCAGACCGCTCCGCGTCCGCCGGTGACGCAGATGATCGCCGGCATCCAGAACCGCGCGCAGGCCGTCGACCAGTTGCGCGCGGTCGCACGTTATTTCCGTCAGACCGAGCCGCACAGCCCGGTCGCGTACCTTGCCGACAAGGCGGCCGAATGGGCCGACATGCCGCTGCACAAGTGGCTCGAGAGCGTCGTGAAGGACGACGGCTCGCTGTCGCATATTCGCGAGCTGCTGGGCGTGAGGCCGGACGAGCAGTCGTAAGCGATGGCCGGCTAACCTGAGAGCGCGTGCCCCGTCGGGTTCGCGGCAAACAACAAGATGGATATCGCATGAACGTGACCGAAATCGCACAGGCGATTCGGGGCGGCCTGATTCAGCAGGATCGCCTGCTGAAGACGGACATCCCGTCGTTGCCGAACAATGCGCTCGTGCCGCGCCGCGCCGTGACCTGTTCCGAACTGGGACGCGACTTCAGCGTGGCGCTCGATCTTGTGTCCACCGCGAGCGACGTCGAACTCAAGACGCTGATCGCGCAGCCGATCACGCTGTGGATCCAGCAGGCCGACAAGTCGTATCTGCCGATCAACGGGTATATCCATACGGCGCGCCGGCTCGGCGCCGACGGCAGCCTGTCGAGCTACCAGCTGTGCTTCGCGTCGTGGATGCATTTTCTGAAGTTCCGCAGCGACATGCGGTACTGGCAGGACAAGAGCGTCGACGCGATCCTCTCCGACGTGTTCGACGCGCATCCGCAGGCCAGGGGGCACTATCAGTTCGCGCTGTCCAAGCCGTTGCCGTCCCGCTCGTACTGTCGCCAGAGCGAAACCGACTGGAACTTCGTGCATCGCCTGATGGAAGACGAAGGGCTGTTCTGCTTCTGGCGACACAGCGAAGACGGGAAGGCGCACACGCTCGTCATCACCGACGATCTGCATGCGGTCGACGCGTTGCCGGAGAAAACCGTCCGGTTCGACCGCTCGGGAACGGGCACGGAGACCGCCGGTTTTACGCAATGGGCCGCGTCGCGGACGTTGCAGAGCACGCTGCACACGACGCGCACGTTCGATTACAAATCGCCGTCGTCGGCCGGCAATCCGAACGGCACGACGTTGCCGACCAAGGCCGGCCAGGGCGATCTGCCGGACCAGGCGGAAATCTACGAGTACACCGGCGCGTATACGTACGCAGGCCAGGACCGTGGCGAACATCTGTCGAAGATCCGGCTGGAGGAATGGGAGTCGCGCGCGAAGCGCTTCTTCGGCGTGGGCGGCGTGCGCGGGATCGACGCCGGGCGACGCTTCACGCTGGCGGATCACCCCGAGCACGACCGCGATTCGGCGCAAGACCGGGAGTTCGCGGCCCTGAAGGTGCTGCGCTACATCGAGAACAACCTGCCGATCTCGGACCACGAAGCGAATTTCCCGCACAGCCTGCAGGACCCACTGGCGCAGGCGAAGGCCGGTCACGGCGAAGCGGCTGCATTCGAGGTCGGTCATGACGACGGATCGGCAGGGTTCTATCTCGTCGAAGTCGAGGCGCAGCGTGCGAGCGTGCCGTATCGCAGCCCGTTCGAGCATCGCAAGCCGGAGATGCGGCTCGAGACGGCCGTCGTCGTCGGGCCGAAGGGCGAGGAGGTTTATACGGACGAGCTGAACCGGATCAAGGTCATGTTCGTCTGGGACCGGCAGAGCGAAGGCCGCGAAACCGCATCGTGCTGGGTGCGCGTCGTGCAGTCGGACAGCGGCGGCGGGTACGGCGGCGTGCATATTCCGCGGGTCGGCGAGGAAGTGATGATCGGCTATCTCGGCGGCGACTGTGACCGGCCGATCGTGATGCATCGCGTCTACAACGGAGCCGCCAGCCCGCAGTGGCACAGCGACGGGATCCTGTCGGGCTTCCGGTCGAAGGAGTACGCGGGATCGGGGCACAACGAGATGGTGCTCGACGACGCGACCGGGCAGAACCGTACGCGCCTGTTCAGCAGCAGCGCGAATTCGCTGCTTCATCTCGGCTATCTGATCGAGCAGAACGGCAACACGCGCGGCGCGTATCTCGGCTCGGGTTTCGACCTGCGCACGGATGCGTATGGCGCCGTGCGTGCAGGGCAGGGGATGTACGTCACGACGCACCCGAAGCAGGCGAGCAGCCAGCCGCTCGACGTGAACGAAGCGCAGCAGCAGCTCGCGGGGGCCGGCGGGTTGATCGAATCGATGTCGCAGGTCAGCGAGTCGCATCAGGCCGAAAACCTCGGTGCCGGTCGCGATGCGTTGAAGCAGTTCGCCGATGCGACCAGGAACAGCGTGGCGGGTGAGTCGTCGGGCGGCAGGACCGCGGGCGGCGGGACCGGTAACGCGAATGCGTTCAAGGAACCGGTGATGCTGTTCGCGAGCCCGGCGGGGATCGGGATGGCGTCGCAGCAGTCGGTGCACCTGTCGGGCGATCAGCAGGCCAGCATCGTCAGCGGTCAAAGCACGTTCATTACCAGCGGGAAGTCGTTGGTCGCCGGCATCCGGGATCGCATCAGCCTGTTTGCCCAGAATGCCGGGATCAAGCTGTTCGCGGGCAAGGGCAAGGTCGAGATTCAGGCGCATGCGGACAGTATCGAGATGACCGCGCAGAAGCTCGTCAAGCTCGTGTCGTCGACCGAGAACGTCGATGTGGCCGCCAAGCGGGAAATCCTGCTGACCTCGGGCGGCGCGTACGTGCGGATCAAGGGCGGCAATATCGAGATTCATGCGCCGGGGAAGATCGACTTCAAGGGTGCCCAGCACGAGTTCAGCGGTCCGGCGAGCATGCCGTATCCGTTGCCCGCCATGCCGAGCGGCACTTGCAAGCAATGCGTGCTCAACGCGCATAGCGGGCGCGAATCGATGGTCGAGGCAGATTGATGAGTGATGTGAGTGACAGCGGCAACATAGTTGACGGGCGAGATGTCGTCGACGTGAACGAGGCCGTCGACGCTGCGCCGAATCCGCGCGAGCCGGAATGGCCGGTATTTCTGGAGATGCTGAAAGCGTCGCTGGCGGGTGAGGCCGGCGAGAGCCAGCCGATTCGACTCTATGCGATCGTCGATACGCGCGGTTATCAGGAGCTGGACACGCAACTTGTGACGGTGCGCGGCCTGCGCTACGCGTCGCTCTGGACGGATACCGGTCTCGACGCTTATACGGATATCGCACCGTACCTGATTGCCTTCGACCGTCAGGCACTCGACGACGAGGGGGGCGAGCAATATCGACTGCTGCGTCAGCTGTGGCTGGACGCGGTTGATCTGCACGCGGTGACGTGGCTTTGGTCGGCGTGGTCGTTCGATGCACTCGACGCGCATTTGCGCAGATATGTGAAGTACGCGCTGCCGAACGGTCGCGCGTATTACCTGTTCTTTTTCGACAATCACGTGTTCGGACGGCTGCGGCAGGTGTGGAGCGACGCGCAGGCGCAGCAGTTCGTTGCGCCGTTCGGCGAGATTCGCTATCGCAACCGGCGGCTCGAGGAGGTCGTGTGGCGCAACGCTGCGCCAGCGTCTGCCGACGCTGCGCCGGCAGGCGACGTGCAGGGCTTGAGCGAGAAGCAGCATGCGCAACTGATCGAACTCGGCTATCCGGACAAGCTCGTGCTGAAGTTTCGCGAGACGATGGCGGCGGCGGTCGATCACCTGTCCGACGGAGCGCTGTACGAGCAGGTCGTCGAGCAACTCGATCGCGCGGCGGGGCACGGGGTCTCCGGCGAAGCGGAACTGCTGTGTTACGTCGTGATGGGCGTGCAGGTCGCGCCGAAGTTCGACGAGCATCCGGCGGTGAAGGCGAGCCTCGAAGCGGCGTCGCGCGGGGAAACCGGTGTCGATGCGGCGCTGATGGCGATCGACGACGCGACGTGGGATGCGATTCGCGATGCCCATGAGCGGGAATTGCTGGAGGCGCGTGGTGGCGTGGCTTAGGTCCGTGCTGGTGGTGGGCCTGGTTGTAGTGGCCTTTAGCGCATGCGGGAAATCGGAGCCGGTGTATGGCGGGATTTCGGTGATCGCTCACAACTATCTGCCGTACAACCTGGATGGATTTACGATCATCGATGCCTATGGAAACAAGGCAGGTGGAGGGAATAGCTTGCCGGGTGGCGGAGGTGGGGTGACTTGTTGCTACAAGCTCAAGGGTACCGAGTTCACGGTCAAATGGGACTATGTCGATGTCGATCAATGGCACAAAGGCAACGACGAAACGCTTCACGCCGAGGCGAAGGCTACGTTGTCTCCGTCGCAGGTTCCGGAGAGGGTAGGTGATCGAATTCTCGAAGTGCACTTCTATCCGGATCGTCACGTCGAGTTTCAGTTTCCCGGCGCGCTGATGGATGAATCGCGTATTCCGATGATCGACGTGTCGCGCTGGATGGCGAGCCGGTATCAGGCGCAATTGAACAAACGATACGACGAGCGTGAGGACCAGCAGTTTCGTCGCATCGCGCGTGTCGTTGCGGCGGCGTGGTTGAAATACCGACTGACCGACCGTGACGATCTGGAGCAGTACACGTACTTCAGTCTGCTCGTAAACAGCCGTTTCGATGCACATCCTGAGGTTCAGCGTGTGCTGCAGTCGACCGCCGGCAAGCCGGGGATATTTGCGAGAGCGATGGAGTCGTTGCCGAAGCGTGTGTTGTCCGTGTTGTCGACTGACGAGTTCGAAGCGGTGGCGGTGCCGACGATTCCCGATGGCCTGCTGCCGCCGCCACGTGCAGAGGATGCGGCGCGTGGATGATCGCATCGGGTGCGTTTTGGATGCGATTTGCGACGTAGACGGGCGGGATCGATGAAATGTAGGCGTCGGCACGAGGTAGGGGCGCGACGGCGGAAGTATATGTGGCGTGCTCAGAGGCCTATGTCGCTGACGATATTCGGATGATTGAGGCTGGTCGATGTCGGTATGGCGTGCAGGGCACGATTCGGAAGGGAAACATCAATGGATAGAGCAATGAAACTGTCGAGTCTGGTGAGTCGTGTTCTGGCAGGGTGCTTGCTCGCGGTGGCCGTAACTGCATGCGGGAAATCGGAACCGATCTACAGTGGGATTTCGGTGATGGGGCGGAATTATCTTCCCTACAACATGAACGGTTTCACCATTACGGACGCTTACGGCAACAAAGCGAGCGGTGGCGGAGATGATCCGCCCGGCAGCGGCGGCGGGAGTGTCGCGTGCTGTTACAAGCTCAAGGGCACGGAATTCACGGTCAAGTGGAAGTATTACGACGCAGATCGATGGACGATGGGCGATTCGCATACGCAGCAAGTCGAAACAAAGGTCGTGATGCCACCGTCGGCCCTCCCCGAAAAAGTTGGTAGTCGTATTCTCGAAGTTCATTTCTACCCGGATCATCACGTCGAGTTTCAGTTTCCCGGCGAGCTTCTGGACGAGTCACGCGTTCCGATCGTGGATGTTTCGCGATGGATGGCGAGTCACTATCAGGAGCAACTGGATAAAAAGTTCGATGACACCGATGGGCAGTCGCATCGTCGCATTGCACGCGTGGTGGCTTCGGCGTGGTTGAAATACCGGCTGACCGACCGGAACGATCTCGAGCAGTATGCGTACTTTGGCTTGCTCGTGAACGGTCGATTTGATGCTCACCCGGAGATACAGCGTGTCTTGCGGGCAGCCGCCGGAAAGCCTGGCGCGTTCGCAAAATCGATGCAGTCACTGCCCAAGAACGTGCTCGCTGAGTTGGTGAGCGATAAGTTCAGATCGGTTACCGTGCCTGCCGTCCCCGACGGGTTATTGCCGCCACAGCGGGTAGAGGAGAAGCAGCATGGCTGAGAGAATCAAGCTCGATCCGGATGACGCGACACCGGCATCCGTATACGCGCAAATCGCCAACCAGAACGCGACCATGTACCCGAAGGGCGATTGCATGCCTTGCGGGGCGACGATTCGTATGGGTTTTTTCTTCGATGCATTTGGACGCCATCGCGATATCGACGATAAATCGAGTTCGCAGTACTCCAATATCGCGCGGCTTTGGGACGCGCATCGCGACACCGAGGATCCGAAGTGCCCCGCGAATCAGTTTTGGTTTCGCTTCTATTATTCGGGACTGGGCACGCCGGTCAACGAATCGGCCAAGGCTAACGAGTGGATCAATGCGAGCGTAGCTGCAGCCAAGATGGCGGGCAAGAAGGCGTTGAGCGGAGCGGAGTCGACCGCCAAGTCGTTCATGCGCGTCAATACGGCAATCAAACAGGCCAGCGTCAAAAAGCGTGTCGACGACGTCAAGAAACAGTTACTCGATGGATTTCTCGAAGGGGATTTTTCGCTTCGCCCCATCGACAAGGCATTCCAGGATCTTCGGAAGGATATCGAGCACATTCCCGCTCAGGCGCGGCGTGTCATGAACGTATTGAATGCGTCGCCGGAACGATACTGGGAGCGAACCAAGGCGACCGGAACGCTGCTGTGGCGCAACGCGAAGAACGACTTCAAGAACAACGTCAAGGGCGCGCCGATGAAGGCGGGCTGGGCGGTTGCGCGCAGTCTTTTCGTCGGCATAGCGATGGAGAATGTGCCGATCGTCCGCGACAATTCCGTCATGGCCAAGGCTTTCGGGACGGGTGTCGATACCCGGTTGATCGCGGCCAAAGACCAGTTCAAGGCTGCGTACGACGCCGTCAAGACGCATAGGCAGAAAATCCGGACCATCGAGGTATCGGTGTTCGGCGCGGACCGCGGATGCGTGCTCGCGCGTGCGTTCATCAATGATCTGGCGGAGAAATACAAGCGCAGGGACGACACGGATCTCGCCATCGATGGTGTATCGATCCAGATCAAGTTTGTCGGGCTGCTCGATGCCGTTTCGTCGGTCATGTCGGAAGAGGCCGGCGAACTGATTGGCATGGTGCCTTACCTGGGAATGCTCAAAACCAGCTTCAAGGATCGTCCTCTCGCCATACCGGCCAGCGTGCAGCGCTGCGTTCATTTTGCCGCTGCCCACGAGATGCGCTTTTATCAGCGTCTCGACAGCCTCGAGAAAACACGTGGTGAGCAGTTTCTTTATCCAGGCACAAGTTGCGATGTCGTGGGCGGTGCACCCAACGGCTCATTTGGCTTCAATGCGGAACTGATGCGAATTCCTCTGAGAGACATGCTACTGGAGGCATTGAAGGCAGGTTCCGTCATGGACACGATGGAGGACCTGCGGGACAAGAAGCCGGACACCTTCAAGAAATTCACGATCGCCCAACCCATCAACAGTGGCGGCAAGCAATACCGCATCAAGCAACTCGTCGATGCCTACCGCGCCCTCGTCCCCCGTAAACCGGGCGTCGACTTCATGGAGCATTCGAAAGTCTTCATGCGCTGGATCGCGGCTCGCTACCTGGATCCCGAGTTTCGACGCACGATGTCCGATCCGGTCGCGGACTGGAAGCGCAACATGGCCGATGCCGACCTGCAGCGCAAGACGGCGAAGTCGCAGCTCGACTGGGAACTGCAGCGGCAGGGCATCAACATGAGCATGCTGGCCAGCCGCAGCCCGGCCGATCAGTCGACGCTGCGGGGGATGAAAGCGGCCAGCGACGCGGCGCAGAAGCGCTACGAAAAACTGATCGCCGAAGCGCCGAAGGACTATACGACGGTCTGGGAGCGTCTCGAAAAGGAGTCGGCAAAGAAGCTGCGCCAGGCAACTTATCAGGACGGCCTGCGGCAATCCGCGGAGCGCATTCGGAACACGCCGGATTCGTGGGATTCCAACAACAAGGCGAGCGCGGATGCAGTCGAAGCGGCCATGCTGCCCGAAGCCCAGATGGAGCTGGTGTCGGCCTGGAAAGAGGGGATCGAAGGCAAGCACCCGCTTCCGCCGGACGTGATGGCGTTGTTCGACATGCTCGTTCACGACACGTTGCTGACGAGCTGGCAGGACCATGTGCTTGCGCCGTCGCTGTACTTCCGCACGCGGGACAAGGACGAATTCGGTTCGAGCAATTTCGACAAGGAAGCGAAGCAGCGCAAGAAAGACGATCTCGCTGCCGCGCGCATCGATCAGGCGGCGAAGCAGAGCCAGGAATGGGCCAAGGGCTACAAGGGTGGCGCGACGCCGCCCATTCATTGACGGTCGGCAGCCGGCCATGAAAAACGGGCGGCGACATTCCTGTCGCCGCCCGTCGATGTTCGGAGCCATGCCATGAGCAATGAGGTCGTCGCTAAAGGCACGGAGAAATCACTGTCGCCAGCCGTCGCTCAGGCTGTATGGGCAGGAATTCTGCTGAACGCGCTGGCGGTTGCGCTGGCGTTTACCGCTTACCAGTTCGATTACGGTGTGTCGAGCTTGCCCGGGAAAATCAGCGTGGCGATTGCCGTGGTATGCGTAGCAACGCCGGTGATTTGCTGGGTCGCGTGCCGGGGCACACAGAAATTCATCGTCTATGGATGGCTCAGGTTGATCAGCTTGCTGTCGGCTTATGCGCTGATCGGGCTCGCCTTTTACTTCTACTACTTCGTTTTTGCCCCGATGCCGATCCTCGCGCGAATCGCCGGATTGGTGATCGGAGGCGGGCTCACCCTCTACTGGCTGGCGTATTCCTGCGTCGCACTGTCCCGCCATGTCGTCTCTTCGGATTTCGAGAGCAGGGCGTTCGATGTCGATGACGATGCGATCGTCTGCCGGAAGGACTTCTTCGAGATTCTGGACGCGATCTATGCCGAGAGAAGCCCGTTCGTCAAATGGCATTCATGGATCGTCATGGCGCTTGCGCCATTCTTTCTCGTGCTCGGCCGACTGCTGTCGATGTACTTCGGGACGGGAGGCGTGCTGTTCTTTGTCGCGGCCGTCACGTTCCCCGCATCGCTGTGGTTGATCGGCATCATGGTCCGGGTCGGCGTGACGATGATCCAGTTGCCGCGCACGATGGAACGCAAATACCGGAAGCCGGTGCTGATGGCGCCTGACGCATCGTTCTAGCAGATGTCATCCGGCGGTCGGCTTCCGCCGGCACCACGGAATGACGGCAGGCGGCCCGCATAAAAGGGCCGCCGCCTCGCCTACTGCCCCACCCGGAACTCGATCCGCCGATTCCTCGCCCGCCCATCCGCCGTATCGTTCGGCGCGATCGGCTGATCCGGCCCGACGCCCGTCGTCGTCATCTGCTGCGGCGGAATGCTCTTCGTGATCAGATAACCCTTCACCGCGTCCGCACGCGCCTGGCTCAGCGCGATGTTCGACGTCCGGTTCCCCGAGTTGTCCGTGTGGCCGATGATGTCGACCGTGCGGTTCTGCATCTTCGAGAGCGCGGCCGCCATCTGGTCGAGAATCAGCCTGCCCTGCGGCGTCAGCGTCGCGCTGCCGGTTTCGAACTCGATCGTCCGGTTCGCGAGCGTCTGGTCGAGCACGCCCTGCTCGGACGCCGACACGCGCAGCCCGTTCTTGATCGTATACGTCGGGTTCAGCGTGTTCGCCATGTCGCTCGCGAGCTGCTGGCGCTGCGCCTCGTTGTGCACCTCGCCCTTCATCTCGATCTGCGTGCCGTTGATCTTCAGTTGCCCCTTGCTGATCTGCTTGAGCTGCGCGCCGAGCAGCTTCTGCACGTTCGCGCTCCAGTTCGGCGGCGTCGCGACGTCGCCGACCTCGATCTGGTCGACGACGTTCGTCGCACCGTAGGTATCGCGCAGCTTCTGCAGCACGGCGGCCTTGGTCGCCTCGTCGGGCACCTTGCCGCCGACGACCACCTGCCCGGGCGCCGCGTTCGCGGGCGGCGGCGTGATGGTGCCGGCCGTGCCGTGCACCACCGTGCCGGACGCGTTCGCCGGCACGGCGCCGGGGTTCGCGTTCGACGAAGGCAGTGCGGTCGTCGCGACCGTGCCGTTGCCGACCGGCGTGACGGTCGCGCCCGTGTTCTGCGCGAAGGCCGCGCCGCTGGCGACGAGGCCGGCGGCGAAGAGGGCGGCGAGGACGGGCGAGAAGCGCGCGCGTCTGGCGTGAATCGTGCGGCGCATCCCGTCAGCCTCCGATGAACGCTTCGCGGAACGCGTCGATGGCGACGCGCAGCGAGAGTTGCGGTTGGTCGAGGTAGCTGACGAGCTTGCTGATCTGGTGATCGTTTTGCGCATGGGCGTCGATCCACTCGGGATCGTCGATGTCGATGTTGTGGGCGGCGTAGGTCTGCGGATCGACGACGCTCAGCAGGGTCTTCGCCGACGCGCCGTTGAAACCGATGATGAGCCGTTCGCGCTCGGCGATCGTGCCGATGAAGATGGCCAGCTCGAAGTCGGCCTGCGCGACGAACGGCGCGATCAGTTCGAGCCAGAACGCGGCGACCAGGCTGCGGTAGAACGGATCGACCGGCAGCGGCAGCGTGAGGCCGCGCTCGATGTGCGACGAGCCGCTTTGCATCACCGGCCGCAGCAGCGAACCGAGCGCGAGCATCGCACCGCGCAGCCGCACGGGGTGGCCGCTTTCGAGCAGCATTTCCTGCAGGCCGTACAGCGACTGGTGTTCGACGAAATCGTTGAAGGCGCCGTCATGCGACGTGCCGGGGCCGCCGACGTCGATCGGCACCTGCGTGTCGCCGAGCGCCTGCAGCGCGCCGGGCGGTTCGTCCTTGCCGAGCAGCGGCGGGATCTGCGACGCGACGCGCGACCACAGCCGCGCGAACGCGAGCGGGCTGCGCGCGAGGAACGCGAGCGGCCGGTCGACTTCGAGCGCCGTCGCGCCGAGGAACGGGAAGCGGCGCATCGACACGTCGTGGCTCGCGACCATGTGGCCCGCGATCGCGAGCTTGCTGCGCGAACCGAGGAACGCGAAATGCATCGGCTTCGCATCCTCGTAGACGAGCTTCCAGCGCGGATCTTCCGCGAGCAGTTCGAGCGCCTGCGCGATCCAGCGATCGAGCGTCTGCAGCAGCTGCGGATTGTGCGGGCTCTTCACGAAGTCGCCGCGCGACGGAATCTTGCCGAAGTAGGCGATCTGCGCCTGTACGGTTTGCGTCATTGCGCCCCCTGTGCATTCGTTGCGTTGGCGGCCGCGACGGCCGGCGCTGCGCCCGGCGTGCCCGTGCCGGACTGCGTCGCGTTCTGCGCGGCGCCCGCGCTCGCGTCGGCGACCGACGACGGCAGCTGCAGGCCGCGCAGGCTCTGCTGCTGCGGCTGGTCGCCGCCACCGCCCGACGGTTGCGACGTGCTGATGATGCGCATCGTCACCGACACGTTCACGCTGCCCTGTACCCACGTCAGGTCGAAGGTGCCGTCCGGACGGCGCTTGCGCTGCGCCGAGTTGATCAGCTTCTCGAGACCGTAGCGGCCCGGCTCGTTGACGAGCTGCACCGTGCGGCCGTCGAAGGTCGTCGCGGACAGCGTCGCGCCCGGCGAGCCCTGCGGGTTCGGCCACACGAAGTTGGTCCATTGCGGCGGTGTGTTGCGGTAGCGCAGCTGCTGGCCGTCGATCGCGATCGTGTATTCCGTCGTGCCCGTGCTCGGCTGCGGCAGGATCTGGAACACGGTCTGCGGCTCGGACGCCGCGGCCGCGCCGCCTGCCGCACCACCGGCGAGTGGTGCGACCCAGCGCGCGAAGCCGTTCGTGAAGTCCGGCGTGAGCCCGATGCCCATGTCGCCCCACGTGCGGGCGGCGAGCGTGTCGCCGCGGCGCACCGCGAGCGGCCCGAGCGTCGTGCCGACGAACTTCGCGATCGAGCCGTCCGGACCGAACACCTGCGCGATCTCGCCGGCGCCGGCTTCGACCTTCGCGCTCGCCGCGAACGGGTACTTCGTCGCGAGCGAGCTCTGGAACGGCTGGTAGACCTGCGCGTTCCACACCTTGTTGACTTCGGCGCTGGCCGGCTGGATCACGACCGCGAACGCCTGCATCAGCGGCCGCACCAGCAGCGGACGCAGCGACTTGCGTTGCGAATCGGTGAGGCCCGTCAGCATCTGCTCGTCGACGAGCTTCAGCGAATCGGCGAGCTCCGAACCGTTGCCGTCGAGCGTCTGCTGCATCAGCTGGCGCGCGCCCGGGCCCGGGTCGCCCTGGTTCTTGATCACGTTGAAGCGGGTCCGGACCTTCGACAGCGAATCCATGTAGCCCTTGAGCATCGACGTGCCGTCATGCGTCGCGACGATCCGCGCGAGCCCGATGAATTCCTGGCCGATCGGACCCATCGGCACCTCGGCCGGATTGCCGTTGATGTCGATGTTGGCGGCCGCCACCTGGCCGGCCTGCGTGCGCGTGAACAGCTGCTTGACCCAGTTCACGACGCCCGTCTGCGCCTTCTTGATCGCCACGTTCGCGAGCGACGGGTTGTCCCACGACGTCTGGTCGTACGCGGTCTCGAGGATCTTGCGGATCGGCGAATCCTGCGGGTCGCCGAGGCGGTTCATCCCGTCGACGGCCTGGCCGAAGCTGCTGAAGCCCTGTACCGCGATGCCCTGCATGAACTTCTGCCAGTGCTGCGCGTATTCGGTCTTGTACATGCCGACGAGCGTCTTCTGGATCTGCTCGGGGCTGCCCTCGAGCGTCAGGTCGTCCTGCGTCGACGTGTTCAGCACCCAGTCCTTCGCCTGCAGTTCCTTGGTCGCCGCGTCGCGGATCGCCGGCTGCACGTAGTCGAACCACGCTTCGCGCGTGAACGTGCCCGGAATCGCGTAGCTGCCGGCCACGAGGCCCTGGTTGCCGTCGCCGACGATGCGCGCGATGGTCATCGGCGCGAAGCGGGTCGACGCGCGTGCCTTGATTTCCTCGTAGACGCGCTGGCGGGCCGGCATGCCGCGCACGACGCGGCGCAGGTTCTCGCGGGTCTGGTCGACGAGCGCGAGGTTCGCGTCGATCATCGGCCAGTCGTCGTCGTTCACGCGGGCGAGGTAGAACGAGATCATGCGCTCGGCGCTCTTGATCATCTCGTCACGCGGCATGTTGCCGCGATTCGTCTCGAGCCAGCCGCGCCAGAAACGTGCGAGCTGGTCGGTCAGGTGCGCCTGCTCGACGTGACGCTTGTCGGACAGCATCAGGTACGTCTTGAGCGCGTTGTACGCGTCCTGCACGTTGGTCGGCGACGCATCGCTGTAGAGGCCGCCTTGCGGCGCGGCCTGCTGCTGCGGGGCGGCGGCCTGCGCGGCGCCGGAAGCGGCGAGGGCGGCGCCGGCCAGCGGCGCGGCGCCCGCGGCGTTCGTCGAAACCGGCAGCGCGCCGGCCTGCACGGCGCCCGACTCGGGCGGGCGCGTCATCGGCACGAGCTGTTCGGGGTGCGCGTTCACGTCCTTCATGAACGACGCGAGGTTCTGCGAGACCGGCGCGAGCAGGATCTGGCGCACGCCGTTGTAGTACTCGGTCAGCAGATGCTGTTCGAGACGGTCGCCCTGGTACAGGCCGAGCGAAACCGACAGCGGCTTGTCGCGGCGGAACTGTTCGAGCTGCTCGATCCGGTCTTCCAGGATGTCCATCGCCTGCAGGCGCGACTGCAGGTCGTTGCGGCCCTGCTGCAGGCGCGTGACGTTGTCGAGGTCGGCCTGCACGTTCGCGACGAGCTGCTGGTTGCCGATCGTCGACCAGGTCCAGCCGCCGAGCGCGATCGCGAGCGCCGCGACGAAGCCGAAGAAGGTCGCGTAGCGCAGCCGCGTCTTGGTCGGGCTCGCGAACTGGCGCACCGTCTGGCGGTCCGCGAAGATCACCTTCGAGAACAGGTCGCGCAGGAAGAAGCCGTTCTTCGAGAAGGCGCTGTGCGGCTTCGGCAGCGCGTTCGCGTCGAGGCCGAAGCGATGCGCGATGCGCTGCGCGGCCGTGCTGTTGGTTTCGCCTTCCTGCAGCGCGCTCGTGAAGTAGAAGCCGCGGAAAATAGGCTTGTACTGGAACGGGTTGTTCTCGAACAGCGTCGCGAGGAACGCGCGCAGCGACGGCTTGATCGTCGAGAATTCGAGCGGGAAGCTCAACTGGCCCGGCGACAGCTGGTTGCCGCGCGACAGCGACAGCTGCGCGACGCTGATCTCCTTCAGCCCTTCGTAGAGTTCCTCGAAGTGCGTGTCGAACTGCGCGACGACGTCACGCTTGTCGTCGGGCTCGTAGGGCAGGGTGGCGCCCCACACGCGGTCGTACTCGTGCTTGTCGCTGCTGCTGAAGAATTCGGTGAAGCCGGTGATCAGGTCGGCCTTCGTGAACATCACGTACACCGGCGCGAACACCTCGAGCTTTTCCGTCAGCTCCTGAACGCGCTGGCGGAGGTTTTTCGCGAGGTTGATCGCGAATTCGGGGCGGTTGCCGGTGAGTTCGGCGATGCTCGCCGTGACGATGATGCCGTTGATCGGCGCCTTCGGACGGTAACGCTTGAGCAGGCCGAGGAAGCCGAGCCATTCGCTGCGGTCTTCCTCGTGCACCGAATAGCGGCCGGCCGTGTCGAGCAGGATCCCTTCGGTCGTGAAGAACCAGTCGCAGTTACGCGTGCCGCCGATGCCGTGGATGACGGCGCTGTTCTTGTCCGCGAACGGGAACTGCAGGCCGGAATTGAGCACGGCGCTGCTCTTGCCCGCAGCCGGGTTGCCGATCACGATGTACCACGGCAGTTCGTACAGTGCGGAGCCGCCCGAGACCTGGCCGATCTTCGACGTCTTGATCGTCTTCACCGCGTCCGACAGGCGCGTGCGCAGCACGTCGAGGTCGGCCGTCTTCGCATCGGGCGCGAGCGCGGCGGCGGCGGGCGCGGCGATCTTGCCGGTTTCCGCCTGCTCCTCCAGCACCTGGCCGAGCTGCTGGTTCGCGCGCTTCACGCGCCAGCGGCGCCACAGCGCGACGACGAGCCACAGCGCGAGGATCGCCGCGAAGGCGATCGCCGCCCACAGGAGCGGCAGCTGCAGCATGTCGGCGACGATGAAGAGGATCGCCGCTAGCGCGACGATCCCGACAATCGAGAGCGTTCGCGGATGAGTCAGCACGTTGAGGATGCGTTGCATAGGACGTTCAGGTTCCGGTGCGATTCGGTAAGGCGACACAGGCGCGCCGAGCGGCAAGGGTGGGGCCGCGATGTGTCGCCATGCTGTCAAACGGGATGAAGGGGGCTGGCATCAATGCGCCCGCGGCATCGGAGAAGGCGCGCGCATTAATGAAAGGACGCTGTGAGATTTAAAACGGAAGCGGCGGCCGGAAAAAATCACGCACCGGAATGCACGATTTTCTACGCCGCCCATATCGTTTCCTGCCGGGATATTAAAAAGCCCCATGCCGCCCTCATTATTTCCTGTCCGGCAGCCCTGGCTAGCTGCCGCGTCCCAGTTTAAAACCGGGTTTATGGTATTCCACGTGCCCGAGATCCATCATTTTCCATCGGCCGCCCCAGGTCAGGCCGACCTGCTCGGCGACCTGGCCGTACAACTGGTAGCCGCGCATCGCCCAGGGATCTTTCTCGGAAATGACCAGCTTGCCGTCGCGCAGGAATGCGTTATCGGCCGCCAGCCCGAATTGGTGATAACTCTGGAAGGCCGCCGCGTTGGTCACGTTGCCGCCCATCGCTGCCAGCCGGTTCTGCCGTTCCGGGCTCCGGTAACCTTCCAGCAGCGCCATTTCATAACCATATTGTTCGTGCATGATCTTGTAGACCAGCAGCAAACGCGTACGGAAATCCGGATCCAGCAGGTTCCAGTCGCGGCTCGCATCCTTGAGCGCCGGGCGCACCTGCTCGACTTCCCGGGTGGCGAAGACTTCCGGCGGCAGCGGCGGCGGCGGCACGAGCTGTTCGCCCTGCAGCAGCGCGGCGATTTTCTCGTCGGGCACGCGCGCCGTGTCGTCGTACTGGAACAATTGCCGGCCGCGTAACGCAATGGCGACCAATGGCGGCGTCGCAAGAATACCTGCCGATACCATAATCATCAAGCGCCGCCGAACCAGTAAATTTTGCACGTCGTTTAAAGCACCGCGCGTAACGCTTGCCGATTTAACAATCTGACTCCGCGTGCGTGCGGCGCGATCGTTCGCACGGCGTGTAAGACGGCCGTGAAACTGGGCGACGGATTCGAAAACGGTCGCGCGGATACCCGGTAAAAGCAACAGTGCCGCAACTGCTACGGCAAGGGCGAAATAGGCGACGAGTGCGACGGCAATCAAAGAAATCCCCGGAAATTGGAATTGATTGTGTTTTGCAATGCTTGCTCTTAGAATCAGGCTGCTTCGAGAGGCCGGGCTATATTATCGCGGTGAATTAAACCAGGATTCAATGAGACGCTGAATGAGTGCGCCGGAAAATTCAAATTCGAAAACTCCGCCCAGCCTGCTGTCCGATACGAAACCGGCAGGCGACGGAGGAGCTCAGCAGTCGCGCATTCTCGCGAATCTGGAAGGACGTGTCACGCCGCCGGCCGAACCGCCGCGCCGTTCGCTGAAGGCGCCGATCGCGGCCGTCGTTGCACTGGTGGTCGCCGTCGGCGGCTGGGGCGCGTGGCGCTGGCAGCAGCAGGCGGGTGAACCGGCCGCCGTGGTGGCCGCGGCGCCCGCAGCCACCGCGCCGGCCAAGGCCGCACCGGCCAGCGATGCCGCCGCGCAGGTCGCGCAGAATGGCGCGTCCGCCGCGCAACCGGCCACGATCGTCAACGACGATGCGGCCTCCCAGACCGTTGCGTCCGCATCGTCCGCGTCCGGCGCCGACAACAGCCGCCTGTCGCGCGCGCTCGCCGGCGGCGCCGACGACGCATCGGGTGCCGCCACGGCTGGCGCTGCCGCCGCCGCCACGGCTGCTGCCGCCGCGACGACGAAAACCGCGAAGGCCGACACCGCGAAGAGTGCGAAGATCGCGGCGCACGGCAAGGCTGACACGAAGGCGGAGACGAAGGCCGAAGCCCGCAAGCATCGCAAGGAACAGGAAGCCGAGCTCGCGCAGGCGAAGAAGCGCCGCGACGCGGCGTCGACTCGCACCGCGAGCGCGAAGGCGGGCGGCAAGGACGATCCGGATGCCGATCTGCTCGCGGCGCTCGTCGCGCGCACGAAGCCGGCCGACAAGAAACTCGCCGCGCAGAATGCACAGGCCGTGCCGACCAAGACGGCGGCGACCGGCTCGCTGGCATCGCGCGTGAAGGCGTGTGCGGAGCGCGGCTTCTTCGAGGATCAGCTGTGCCGCTGGCGCGTATGCGACGGCCATTGGGGCAAGGACCCCGCATGCCCGAGCGCCGCGCAGTCGGAAACGCGGCAGTAACCCGTCTCGCGCATGCCGCGATGCCATACCTGCGCCGCCCACCGGGCGGCGCGTTGCTTTTGGGGCGCCGGCGCTGCCGGTATGATGCCGCGTGACGCTGTCACGAGCGCGTCACGCCCGTCGGGCATACGTCTCCTTTCTTTTCCCGGCGCGGGCCCGCGACCCGCGATGTGCGGCGCGCCGCGCGCCGCACGACCTTCGACACGATGGACCTGATCGTACAGACTTACGGCGCCGATACGTCCGGCATGGTGTGCGGATTCCGCTTCGTTCCCGGCGGGTCCGGCGCGGTGCTCGATGCCGATGCGGCCGCCGCATGGCTGCACGCGTGCCGCGAGCGTGAGGCGACTGCGTCGGACGATTTCGTCTGGCTGCACTTCAACCTCGCGCACGGCGCGAGCGAGCGCTGGATGCGCACGCATCTCGGGCTGCCGGACAGCTTCTTCGAATTCCTGCACGAAGGTTCGCGCTCGACGCGCATCGAGCAGGAAGACGGCGCGTTGCGCGCGGTCGTCAACGACGTGATGTTCAACCTCGAGCTGACGCCGTCGGAAATCGCGACGCTGTTCGTCCATTGCGAGCGGCGCATCATGGTCACCGCGCGGCTCAAGCCGCTGCGCTCGGTCGACACGCTGCGCGCATGCGTGCGCGACGGCGAGCAGTTCCGGTCGCCCGCGGAATTGCTCGTGCACCTGCTGCGCGACCAGGCCGACCTGCTGATCCAGATCATGCGGCGCACGAGCGTCGACGTCGACCGTATCGAGGATCGCTTCCTGTCGCAGCGGCTCACGTCGAGCCGCATCGAGCTCGGCGCGATGCGCCGCACGCTGACGCGCCTGCAGCGCATGCTCGCGCCCGAGCCCGGTTCGATCTTCCGGCTGCTCGCGAAGCCGCCCGCGTGGCTGCACGCGGAGGACGTGCAAGGAGCTGCGCGAATCGACCGAAGAGTTCTCGCTGGTGCTCGCCGATCTGTCGGGGCTCAACGAGCGGATCAAGCTGTTGCAGGAAGAGATCGGTTCGCGTCTCGACGAGCAGAACAACCGCACGCTGTTCACGCTGACGCTCGTGACCGTGATCGCGCTGCCGATCAACATCGTCGCCGGCTTCTTCGGGATGAACGTCGGCGGCGTGCCGCTTGCGGAGAACAAGCACGGCTTCTGGCTGATGGTGGTGCTCGTCGCGAGCTTCACGGCGCTCGCCGCGTGGTGGGCGTTCCGCCGCCGCAACGACCGCTAGCGCGGGCGCGCGGGTTGTGCGGCGCAAGCTGGACGGCATTCGTCCGGATGCCTACAATCCGCAAAAAAACAAACCGAGGGCAAACGTCATGACCAACCGATACGCCGCGGAACGCGGCATGCCGAGCGTGCCGATGTGCGGCCGCTCGACGATCACGCTGCGTTTCGACGGCCGCGTGCTGACCGTATCCGGCGGACTGAGCAGGGTCTACCCCGCCGTGTCCGGGCAGCCGGACGCCAACGGGCGGTTCGACTATTCCGCCGAGCGCCAGCAAAAGGGTGCCGGCGGCCCGATTCCGGCCGGCAATTACTGGGTCCAGCCGTCGCAGGTATGGACCAACCACTGGTACAACGTGACGCCGCGCGACGGGTGGGGGGCGATCACCGGCTCACGATCCACGTGCTGCCGGGCACGCAGACTTTCGGCCGCGGCGGATTCTTCATCCACGGCGGCACGCATCCCGGGTCGGCAGGCTGCATCAACCTGCATGCGGGGATGGAAAACTTCGTCAAGGAGATCGATTCGGCGATCGCCGATTCGCCGGACTGCTTCATTCCGCTGACGGTGCGGTACTGACATGCGGGTACGGCGCATCCTGGTCGGCGCGGTGCTGCTCGTGGTGCTGGCGCTCGTCGTTGCGTTCAACGTCGTCAACGTCAGCGAAGCCTACGGCGACGGGCCGCCGTACTACGCGCGCACCGTCAACATGGACAAATGGAGCGATCCGCTGCCGATGCTCGGCGCGGTCGATGCGCTGATGCTCGTCGCGATCGGCGCATACGCGTACTGGCTCCGCCGGCGCGGCGGCCCGGCCCGCTGACGGGCCGCCCGCGCCGCCTCAGCGCAGCAGCGCGATCGCGCGCTCGCCGATCACCATTCCGAGCAGGCCGACGAGCGCGACGAGCGGCGGAGCCGGCGAGCGCACGTGCAGCAGCGCGTACAGCACGCCCACGCCGAGTCCCACCGCGAGCGACATCACGTAATCCATCATGGCAGTCTCCCGTGCGGCCCGGCGTCAGGGCTTGAGGATGACGCGCTCGCGCGCGCCGGCCAGCACCGCGCGGTATGCATCCTGCGCGCGTTCGAGCGGGTACACGTAGTCGTCGCCGATCGGAAACGGGCGCAGCGTACCGTTGCCGAAGCCGGGCGCGAGCGTGTCGAGGATCTGCGCGACCGCGGCGCCGGCGAGCTGGATCGAGTCGACGCCCACATACGTATGCTGGCCGCGATAGAACGCGAAGATGTCGAACGGCACGCTGCGGTCGATCGTCGAGATGAAGATCTGCCGCGCGCCGATCGCCATCGACGCGTTCGCCGCTTCGAAATACGGGCTGCCGACCGTGTTGTAGACGATGTCCGCGCCGTGGCCGCCGGTCGCCGCACGCACGGCGTCGGCGACCGGCCCGCTCGACGCGTCGATCATCCTCACGTCGCCCGACGCGTGGCCGCGATAGCCGCCGGGCCGGCGCTCGACGCCGATCACCGTCGCGCCGCGCGCGGTCGCGAGCTGGATCGCGGCCTGGCCGACCTTGCCGTTCGCGCCGAACACGAGTACGACGTCGCCGGCGGCCGGCATGCCTGCCCGCCGCAAGCCCTCGTAGGCGGTAACAAACGGCACGCCGACGCCGGCGGCTTCGTCGAGCGTCAGCACGGCCGGCTTGCGGCGCACCTGCGCGGCATCGAGCACGAGCCATTCGGCGTGCGAGCCGTTGCGTCCCACGCCGAGATCGCCGCCCGATCCCCACACGGGCGCGCCGATCCATTCGGCCGGACCGTTTCGGACGATGCCGGCCCAGTCGCGGCCGGGCGTGCGCGGCCATACCGCGTGCGGCATGCGGCCGAGCGCGGCTTTCACGTCGCTCGGGTTGACACCGGCCGCGCGCACCTCGATCAGCATCTGGTCGTTGGCCGGTACCGGCGGGTCGATTTCCCTGACGCGCGCGTCGAGCGACTCGATGTCGGCGGCGGGGGCGTCGAAGCGGATGCTGCGCATGATGATCTCCGTGGCGGATGGTGGCCGCGCGGCCCGGCGGGCGGCGCGTGCAACGCGTGAAAAGGATGAACGCAGTCTAGTCGGCCCGGTTTGACGCGGAAACGCGCAAAGGCGGATGATTGTTTTGCGATTCATGCACAGCAAAACCCGAGGCCCCCGAATGGACGACTTCCTTTCCCCGCATCTGGCGCTGTTCGTCGACGTGGTCGACCAGCAGAGCTTCTCGGCGGCCGCGCGCCGGCTGGGCGTTGCCGCATCGTCGGTCACGCGGCGCATCGACCGGCTCGAGGCGCAGCTCGGCATCCGTCTCCTGCATCGCACCACCCATGCGCTGCGGCCGACCGAGGCCGGGCAGTTGCTGTACGAGCGCGCGATGCGGATGCTGGCGGAGCTGCGCGGCTTGCAGGAAGACCTGCACAGCCAGCACGACGAGCCGAGCGGGCTGTTGCGCGTCGACTGTCCGGCGCCGTTCGGGCGGCTGCACCTGATGGCCGCGCTGGCCGCGTTCATGCAGCGTCATCCGGCGCTGCAGGTCGATCTGATGCTGACCGACAGCATGGTCGACCTGCAGGGCGCGCGGCTCGGCGCCGACGTCGATCTCGCGGTGCGCATCGGCCCGCTGGAGGACACGCGCTTCGTCGCGACCGTGCTGGCGCCGCAGCGGCGCGTGCTGTGCGCGAGCGCGGCTTACCTCACGCGGCGCGGCGAGCCCGAATCGCCCGACGCGCTGGCCGGGCACGACTGTCTCGCGTGGCATGGCGCGCCGCCGCCGGGCGCGTGGCGTTTCGACGGGCGCCGCCACGTGCCGGCGCAGCCCCGGTTTCGCAGCAATCATTCGGAAGCGTTGCTCGAAGCCGCGATCGACGGGCTCGGGCTCGCGCACCTGCCGACCTGGCTCGCGGGGGACGCGCTGCGCGACGGGCGGCTGCGCGCGGTGCTGCCGCAATACGCGGCGGCGCCCGAGCAGGCGACGATCCACGTGTTGCGCCAGCAGGCGCGCGGCAGCGCGCGCGCATCGCGGCTCGTCGCGTTCCTGGCGACGTGGTTCGCGCAGCCGGCGTGGGACGCCGCGTGGGCGTGATGGCGGCAGGCAACGGCGGCGCGCGGCGCGCGGCGCGCAGCGTGCCGAAATAAAAAAGGGCCTCGCAAGCGAGGCCCGTCAAAGGTCGGAGACACCGGTACGCCGGCCGGCGTCGCAGGCTGTGCGGCGCCGGCCGGGTGAGCACCGTTACTGCGTAAGTACCTTGCGCGGCTTGAATACGCCTTGATAGTGCAGTGCCGGACGTTCCTTCGTCGTCAGCTCGATGCCGCCGAAGGTCGGCGTCTGGCGCAGCTTCATCGCGGCCGGCGAAGCGACCGAGCCGATCGACGTCGAGCGCGAAGCCGGCGCGAGGTTGTTCGCGACGAGCAGCGCGGCCTCGCTCTGCAGGTTCGACAGCAGCACCGGATCGGTCGAGCGGTTGACCTGCGTGAGCAGCCCGCTCCATGCCGCGTCGCTGTAGTTCACGACGTAATAGTCGAGCCCGCTCGGGTCGGCGACCACGCCCGTGCAGCCGTCGATCCGCGTTTGCGTCTGCGTGTCCTTCAGCGCGAGCGTCGTGCGTTTCGCGAGACCCTGGCCGTACGCGAGCGTGATCGGTACCGTCCACTGCAGGCCCGGATACGCGTTCTTGTTCGGGAACGGCTGCTGCTTCAGCGTGACGACCGTCTGGTTCTTCGTCAGGTCGCACTGCGTGTCGAGCGAGATCAGCGGCACGCCGGTCTGGCGCACGTAGCTGTCGCCGATCGCGCCGATCGCCTGACCGCTTTCCTTCGACAGCGCATCCCACAGGCGCTTCGGCGTGCCGTTGCCGAACGAATAGTCGACCAGGTATTGCTGCAGGCCCTTACGCAAAGTCTGCTCGCCGAGATAGTTCTCGAGCGTCTTCAGCACGTGGCCGCCCTTGTCGTACGTGAACGCGCTCGCGCTCAGCACGAAGTCGTTCGACGCCCAGCCGTTGAAGTTCGGCGCGACCGGGAACGCGTTCGGGCCGATGTCGCGATTGATCACGCGGTACTTGTTCTTCACCTGGTCGAGCCAGCTGAACTCGTTGGGGAAGAACTGGATCGTCGTCTTCGTCTCGAAGAATGTCGCGAACGACTCGTTGAGCCACACGTTGTCCCACCAGTCGGTCGTGACGAGATCGCCGAACCACTGATGCGCGACTTCGTGCGTCAGCACCTCGTTGCCGTAGTGCGACATCGGCTGGCCCGGCTGCGGCAGGATGTCGTCGGCGAACTCGAGGATCGACCCCCAGTTCTCCATCCCGCCGAAGTTCAGGTCCTTCTGGTCCTTGAACGCGTCGTTTGCAGCCACCGTGTCGAACTTCGTGAGCGGCAGCGCAATGCCCGTGTAGCGGTAGTAGAAGTCGAGCGCCTGCTTGGTGCGGTCCATCGCCGGCTTCGCCCAGTCGCTCATGCCCGGCGGCGTGAACACGCGCAGGTGCAGGCCGCCCTTGCCGCCCGGCAGCGGGCTCGTGAAGTCGTCCTCGTACGTGTCGAACAGGCCGCCGCCGAAGAACAGCAGGTACGACGACATCGGCGGGGTCTTCTCGAACTGCACGAGCTTGTAGCCGCCGCCGATGCTGGTCGACGGCTTCTCGGCCGCGTTCGACACGACGCGCCAGCTCTGCGGCACTTCGGCCGTCACTTCATAGGTCGGGCGGAACGCCGGTTCGTCCCAGCCGGGGAACCACTGGCGCGACAGGTTGGTTTCGCCCTGCGTGAGGATCGCGCCGCTCGTCGTGCCGTCGGTGCTCTTCAGGTCGACGCGGAAGATGCCTTCCGCGGCCGAGCAGCCCGGATACGGATCGTCGCCGCAGCTGCCGCCCGTCTTCTTGACGGGATCGTCATACGACTTGAAGTTGATGATGCCCGACCATTCCATGTGCAGCGAATAGTTGCCCGGCGAGATCGAGCCGCTGACGGGGCGCAGCTGGTAGAAGTCGCCCTTGTCCTGCGGCGTCGCGATCAACTGGATGTTGCCCGGCTGCAGCGTGATGCGGCCATTCGTGAACTTGATCCGGTGGCCGGCGATCACGATGTTGTTGACCGGCTTCAACACCTTGATCTCGACGTCGGCGCGGCCATCGAACGCGTTCAGCGCTTCGTTCGGGCGGAACCACAGCCGGTAGTTCACGGGCACCACGGTGTCCGGCAGCTCGACAGGCGATACGCTCTTGTCGACGTTGGATGCGCTCGGCGGCGCGGTGACGGCGGGCGAAGAGCCCGGTTGCGGCGCGCCGGCGGAGCTGAGCGCGGAAGCCGAGCCCACGCCGCCATCGTCGCCGCCGCACCCGGCTAGCGCGAGTGCGGCAACGAGCGGCAGATAACGCATCTTGCGAATGTTGATCGACATGACTGAAACCTCGATTGTAGAAAGAATCGTTCAGTGCTGCGAAAACGCCGGCAAAAGCAATCCCCTCGCCGTTAATCAATGGCGATGAAAATGCTAATGACGGATTATTCGAAAAGACGGCGGCCGACTACGTGAAGGTAATCATGGTTTACTGCCCCCTCTGGATTTCCGGATGTCGGTTAACTTGCCGGTTCAAAATGGACGGGCGCGTGTTGTACTGGGTTGAATTCGCGCGCACGACACGGGGCCGCACGCCCTGCACGGGCGCGCAATCCCTTTGAACCGACGACCTACGGGGCTGGCCGGGCCAGTCCGCAGGACGGAAGGAAGGCGTGTCGCCATTCCGTAAAATCGCCGTCATGCGGCATCAAGGTTTGTCGGCCTGCTCGAAGGATGCGTAAATATACTTGATGGTTTTAGGTAAAGGAAACGAAAAATTTAGAAAGTGCGCCTATTGATTTCTGCGCGCTTCATTGAATGCTGGGAGTCATTAATTCGCTTTCCGTTTAGCTGATGATTTCGTAGTTTTAATCTATTAACGATCTTGCCGGCATGCGAAAACTACGAAATCCGGCGTGCGCGGGCGTGCTCGGTACAATGCAGCGACGACCCGCTCACCGATTGCCGCCAGGAGGCCTTCCCATGCCACGAACCCTGTTCCGTATCGCGCCGCTGCGCGCCGTGCTGCCGCTGTTCGTCGCCGTGCTTCTGCTCGGCGGTTGCGCGGGGTTGACGCGCGACCCCGTGAGCGTGACGGTCGCCGGGCTCGACCCGCTCGTCGGGCAGGGGCTCGAGATGCGTTTCAGCCTGAAGCTGCGCGTGCAGAACCCGAACGATGCGCCGATCGAATACGACGGCATCTCGGTCGCGCTCGACCTGAACGGCACGCCGTTCGCGAGCGGCGTCAGCGATCGCTCGGGCACCGTGCCGCGTTTCGGCGAAGCCGTGCTCGACGTGCCGGTGTCCGTATCGGCATTCGCGGCCGCACGGCAGGCGTGGAAGCTGCCCGGCGCGGCGGCGAACGGCGAGCTGCCGTATGCGCTGCGCGGCCGGCTCGCGGGCGGCGTGCTCGGCACCGTACGCTTCAACGATGCCGGCACGCTGCGCATGCCGACGATGCCGGGGTGGGGCGGCTAGAGCGCGCTGCTCGGGACAACGTCGCTCAAATGTCACCAAAAATTGACCATTTGACGGTCTTCAACCTTCATCCTGGCGCGAGGTCGATTTTTGCCGGTGCGGCTCCTACACTGATCCGTGTCCGAGGGTCGGACGTCCTTTTAGGAGAGCAACCACATGGCAGCAAAATTCGAGATCAAGAAAGCCACCAACGGTCAGTACTTCTTCCACCTGAAGTCGGCGAACGGCGAGATCATCCTCGCGAGCCAGCGCTACGACGAGAAAGGCGGCGCGAAAAACGGGATTGCGTCCGTCCGTGAAAATGCGCCGCTGGATGAGCGTTACGAGCGCAAGAGCGCACACAACGGCGAGCACATGTTCAACCTGAAAGCGGCAAACCATCAGGTCATCGGCACGAGCGAAACGTACCAGCAGGTGCAAGGTCGCGAGAACGGTATTGCCGCCGTCAAGCGCGATGCGCCCGGCGCGGAAACCTTCGATCTCGCGTGATCGACTGATGGTTGCGCCGCGGCGAACGCCTTCGGGCGGGCGTCGCGGCGCCTGTTTTGCCGGGTCGGGCAAAGCGCGGTATGGTGTGGGCCGCGCGGTGAATTCTCGCCGCCCGTTGAAGCCAACCGTAACCGAGTTCGCGTGACCGATTTCCCCGTTTTCCACTGGACCGACGCCGACGGCGCCGATCATGCCGTGCGCTGGCGCTCCGAAGCCGGTGTGCAGCCGCCCAAACGCGCGGTGCCCGCCGACGACCAGCTCACCGCCGACGCGGCCTACCGCCTTGCCTGCGAGGGCACCGCGCTCGTCTGGCAGGGCGACTTCCAGAATGCGCGCCAGCTCGTGCAGGCGATGGCGCGCCGTGTCGAGCGCAAGCCGAAGAAGGCGAAAGCCGCGGCCGGCGTCGACGCGTTCAACCTGCATCGTCTCGCACAGTCGCAGCGCGCCCGCACGCTCGGCATGCTGCTGATTCCGCTCGACGCCGACTACACGATTCCGCTGCGCCGCGCGCCCGACGTGCGTGCCGCGTGCGAGGAGGCGTACGGGCCCGGCGGCGCGCCGTCGGTCGTGTCGTTGCGCGAACTGCTCGGCCTCGTCGGCGCGCACGAATGGCGCAAGAAGGGCGTGCCGATCCCGGCGCTCGGCGGCGCGCCGATCCATCCGCACTACGGCGTGTTTTCGCCCGTGCGCGGCGAATACGTCGAACTCGTCGCGCACGCGCCGCTGCCGACGACTTCGCTGGCGTTCGACATCGGCACGGGTACCGGCGTGCTGGCGGCCGTGCTCGCGTCGCGCGGCGTCGAGCGCGTCGTCGCGACCGACCAGGATGCGCGTGCGCTGGCCTGCGCGCGCGAGAACCTCGCGCGGCTCGGTCATGCCGATCGCGTCGACGTCGTCGAGGCCGACCTGTTTCCGGCCGGTCGTGCGCCGCTCGTGGTCTGCAACCCGCCGTGGGTGCCGGCCCGGCCGAGCGCGCCGATCGAATACGCGGTTTACGACCCCGACAGCCGCATGCTGCGCGGCTTCCTCGCGGGGCTCGCTGCACATCTCGAGCCGGGCGGTGAGGGCTGGCTGATCCTGTCCGATTTCGCCGAACATCTCGGCCTGCGGCCGCGCGATACGCTGCTGCAGTGGATCGACGAGGCAGGCCTCGTCGTGCTCGGCCGCGACGACATCCGCCCGGCCCACCCGAAGTCCGCGGATGCCGACGATCCGCTGCATGCGGCCCGTCGCGCCGAGGTTACGTCGCTCTGGCGGCTCGGCGCACGAGCCTGACCGCGTATTTTCGGTAAACTGTCGCCATTCCTCACGAATTCCCGCCGCCGGGCCGTGGTCGACCGACCGTGGCCCGGCGCCGCTTCACGATGTCGAACAAGACCTACGAAATCCGTCCGGAGCAGTCCATCGAGCTGCTGAAGGAACTGCACATCCTCACCCGCGACGGGAAGCTGAACCAGGACAGCCGCCGCAAGCTGAAACAGGTCTATCACCTGTTCCAGTTCATCGAGCCGCTGCTCGCCGGCGTGCAGGCCGACAAGGGCGGCGTGACGCTCGCCGATCACGGCGCGGGCAAGTCGTATCTCGGCTTCATCCTGTACGACCTGTTCTTCAAGCAGCAGGCAGGGCACGGCACGCCGGCGTTCGCGTCGCACGTGTACGGGATCGAGACGCGCGAAGAGCTCGTCACGCGCTCGGCCGAGCTCGCCGCGCGCCTCGGGTTCGGCGGCATGTCGTTCCTGAATCTGTCGGTCGCGGATTCGATCACGTCGCCGAAGCTGCCCGAAACGGTCGATGTCGTCACCGCGCTGCACGCGTGCGACACGGCGACCGACGACGCGATCCGCTTCGCGCTCGCGAAGCGCGCGCAGCACATCGTGCTCGTGCCGTGCTGCCAGGCGGAAGTCGCGGGCGTGCTGCGCAAGAACAAGGGCAAGTCGCTCGCGAGCGCGCTGACCGAGGTGTGGCGGCATCCGCTGCATACGCGCGAATTCGGCAGCCAGATCACCAACGTGCTGCGCTGCCTGCAGCTCGAAGCGCACGGCTACCAGGTCAGCGTGACCGAACTGGTCGGCTGGGAGCATTCGATGAAGAACGAGCTGATCATCGCGCAGTACAAGAACCTGCCGCGCCGGCGGCCCGGCGAGCGGCTGAACGAGATCCTCGGGATGTTCGGGCTTGCCGAACTCAATGCGCGCTTCTTCGTGCCGGAAGCCGCGGCGGCGGGCGGCGAAGCCGTCGAGCCCGCCGAAGGCTGACGCGCGGGCGGCCGGCGCGCCGCGCGGCGCGTCAGACGTCGTCGCCCGGCCGGCGCATCCATTCGCGCCAGCCGTCGTGGCCGAGGCGGCGCAGCGTTTCCTGATTCTTTTCGTAGATCGCGGACGCGTCCGGGAACGCGTCGACCGCGCGCGCGATGCTGTCCTCGCGCAGCAGGTGCAGGATCGGGTACGGCGCGCGGTTCGTGTAGTTCTCGATGTCGTCCGCTTCGCTGCCTTCGAACCGGTATTGCGGATGGAAGCTCGCGATCTGCAGCACGCCGTCGAGCTTCAACTGCCGGACGAGCCGGTCGGCAAAGAACAGCGCATCGTTGTAGTCGACGAAATCGGCGAACGCGTGCGGGAAGATCAGGAGCGTCGTGTCGACTTGCTGCGGGTCCGCCGCGTCGAGCGCGCGCAACTCGGTTTCGAGCTCGGCGAGCGCGTCTTCCAGCGTCGTCGCTTCGCTGATCGCGTAGCGCACCTGCTCCTTCACGTAGACGCTTTTCGCGAACGGGCACAGATTGAGCCCGATCACCGCGCGCGCGAGCCAGTGCCGCGTGGCGGCGAGGATGTCGTCGTGCGATTCGGGTCGGGTATCGGTCATCGGGAAACCAGCCAGGCGGAAGAGCGGTGAGGGCCGCATTGTAGCGGGCGCGCCGGGTGCGGACGCGCGCGGCCCGTCATGCGCATGCGGCTTCGATCAACTGCGTGACGAGCGCGGGCGCGATGCCGATTGGCGTTTCGCCGTGCCGATAGGTCTGGCTCGCCGCGTAGATCCCTTCGACCACCAGCGCGAGCGCATCGGCGAGCGCCTGCGGCTGCCGCGCGCCGGCGCCTTCGCATAGCGCGACGAGCCGCTTCATCAACTGTTCCTTGTTCTGCGCGACGCGCTCGCGCGCCGGGTGCGATGCATCCGGGAATTCCGCGGCGACGTTGACGAACGGGCAGCCGCGATAGTCCTTCTGCGTCGCGCGCTCGGCCAGATCGACGAAATACTGGATCAGTTGCGCCTTCGGCTGGCCCGGATGCTTGGCGGCGCTCGTGTCGAGACGCTCGAAGAAGCACGCGTCCATCCGCTCCAGGTACGCGAGGATCAGCTCGTCCTTCGACGAGAACTGGCGATACAGGCTCATCTTGTTGACGCCCGCGCGTTCCACGACCGCCTCGATGCCGACCGTGCGAACCCCCTCCTTGTAAAACAGCTCCTCGGCGGCGCGCAGCAGGTGCTCCTGCGCGGTCGCGCCGTCGATCGGCCGGCGCGTGCGGCGCGCAAGCGGTTTGGCGACTTCGATGCCGGACATGATGACCCTCGACTGCGTGATGAATTGCTTGACATGTTACCGACTGGTAACTACGATCGCAACACAGTTGTGACCGATCGGTAACAATGCCGTCCGGATCAACAGACAAATGCCAAGCGTCGGCCCGGGTCAGCCGACGCAGCGTGCGGCGGAGGTGGCCTGACTGGGTGGGGCGGCGCGGGCGCGATGGCGCCGGGTCCGTCAACTGGAGAACACGAAGATGAATTGGGCGGTGACACGAATCGGCGGGCGCTTCCACTACGGATGGCTCGCGGCGGCGGTGGTATTCCTGATCCTGCTGGCGGCGGCCGGCACACGCGCGACGCCGAGCGTGCTGATGGTGCCGCTGGAGCGCGAGCTCGGCTGGAGCCGCGCGACGATTTCGCTGGCGATCTCGGTGAACATCGCGCTGTACGGATTGACGGGCCCGTTCGCGGCCGCCGCGATGCAGCGCTTCGGGCTGCGCCCGACGATCCTCACCGCGCTCGTGACGATGAGTGCGGGCGTCGCGCTGTCGTCGATGATGACGCAGAGCTGGCAGATGGTGCTGATCTGGGGCCTGATGGTCGGCTGCTCGACGGGCGTCGTCGCGCTGACGCTGTCGGCCACCTTCGTCACGCGCTGGTTCCACGCGCGGCGCGGGCTGATCATGGGCATCCTGACCGCGAGCACCGCCACCGGCCAGCTCGTGTTCCTGCCGATGCTCGCGGCGATCGCGCAGCACCACGGCTGGCGGCCGGTCGTGCTGGTCGTCGCAGTGGCGGCCGCGATCGTGATTCCGCTCGTGGCGTTCCTGCTGCCCGAGCGGCCGGCCGACGTGCAGTTGCGCCCGTACGGCGAGCCGGCCGATGCGCCGCCCGCGCCCGAGGCGACGAAGGAGAACCCGCTCGCGGTCGCGTTCCGCACGCTGCTGATGGCGAGCCGCTCACGCGACTTCTGGCTGCTGTTCTTCAGTTTCTTCATCTGCGGCGCAAGCACCAACGGTTATGTCGGCACACACCTGATCGCGATGTGCAGCGACTACGGGATGACCGAAGTGCAGGGCGCGTCGCTGCTCGCGGCGATGGGGGTGTTCGACCTGTTCGGCACGACGCTGTCGGGCTGGTTGTCCGATCGCTACGACAACCGCGTGCTGCTGTTCTGGTATTACGGGCTGCGCGGACTGTCGCTGATCTACCTGCCGCACGCGTTCGGGATCGATTTCTTCGGGCTGCCGCTGTTCGCGATGTTCTACGGCCTCGACTGGATCGCGACCGTGCCGCCGACCGTGCGGCTCGCGACCGACGTGTTCGGCAAGGCTGCGGCGCCGGTGGTGTTCGGCTGGATCGTGGCCGGCCACCAGCTCGGTGCGGCGTTCGCGGCGCTCGGCGCGGGGCTGTTGCGCGCGAGTCTCGGAACCTATACGATCGCGTCGATGATCTCGGGCGGGCTGTGCATCGTCGGCGCGCTGATCGTGCTGCGGATCAACCGCGGCCCGTCGCGCGCGACCGCGCAGGCGGCCTGAACGCGGCGCCCCGGCCGGCCGCGCGGCGTGCGGCCGGCCAATGCACGGATGGCGATTTGCATAGCGCGGGAGGATCGGGCGCGCAAACGCTCAAGCGGGTATGCTTGCGGTTCGCCGGGCGTTCGCGCCCCTTCATCGATGTCAGCGAGGAACCGCATGTCCGTCAAACCTGCTCCCACCACTGTTTCGATTCACGATCTGATCGCGGGCCGCTGGAGCCCGCGCGCGTATTCGGATGAGCCCGTCAGCGCCGGCGATCTGCACGCGGTGCTCGAAGCCGCGCGCTGGGCACCGTCGGCCTACAACGCGCAGCCGTGGCGCTTCATCGTGTTCGATCGCACGCAGGACGACGACGCATTCAAACGCGCGTTCGCGACGCTGGTGCCGTTCAACCAGGGCTGGAATGCGCCGGCGCCGGTGCTGATCGCGGCGACCGCGCACACGCTCACGCCGAAGGGCGAGCCGGCGCCGACCGCGCTGTACGATGCGGGCGCCGCCGCAATGTCGCTGGTGCTGCAGGCGCACGCGCTGGGCCTCGCCGCGCACCAGATGAGCGGTTTCGACGCGAAGGCGTTCCGCGACGCGTTCGCGATCCCGGCCGACGTCGCGATTCTGTCGATCATCTCGATCGGCCACTACGGCAACGTCGACAAGCTCGATCCGGTGCTGCGCGATCGCGAGAAGGCGCCGCGCACGCGCCATGCGATCGGCGAAGTCGTGTATGCGGGCGCGTGGAAGAAGAGCTTCGACGCGGCAGCCTGACCCTGTCCGGCGGGCGGGCTGCGTCGCGCATCCCGGCCGCTTGCTCCCGGCGCGCGAACCCGCGCGCCGTTACCAGCGGCGCCCGTTGCGCGGCACCGATGGCCGGCCCCGGTTGTGATCCCGCGGGCTTCATGTTAAAAAGCCCGTCCTTTCCGTTTTCGCGCCGGCCCTGCTGCGGCAATTTCCCATGACTTACTGCGCGATCGATTTCGGCACGTCCAATTCCGCCGTGGCGCTGCCCGACGGCGATGGCATGCGCCTCGCGCCCGTCGAGGGCGACCACCTGACGCTGCCCACCGCGATCTTCTTCAACAACGACGAAGAGACGGTCGAATACGGCCGTGCGGCGCTGGCATCCTATATCGACGGTTTCGACGGCCGGCTGATGCGCTCGATGAAGAGCATTCTCGGCTCGCCGCTCGCGGAAACGACGACCGATCTCGGCGACGGCAGTGCGATCGCGTACACCGAAATCATCGCGCGCTTCCTGACGCACCTGAAGCGCAAGGCGGAGGCCCGCGCGGGCGCGCCGATCGGCCGTGCGGTGCTCGGCCGGCCCGTGTTCTTCGTCGACGACGATCCGCGCGCCGACCGTCTCGCGCAGGATCAGCTCGAGGCCGCCGCGCAATCGGTCGGTTTCGCGGACGTTCAATTCCAGTACGAACCGATCGCAGCCGCGTTCGACTACGAATCGCGCCAGCAGGCCGAACGCCTCGTGCTCGTGGCCGACATCGGCGGCGGCACGTCCGACTTTTCGCTGGTGCGCGTTGGCCCTGAGCGGATGGCGCGGCTCGAGCGCAAGGACGACGTGCTGGCCCACCACGGCGTGCACGTCGCGGGCACCGACTACGACCGGCGTGTCGAACTGGCCGCGATCCTGCCCGCGTTCGGCTACCGTTCGCTCGATCCCGAAGGGCGCGAACTGCCGAACAAGATCTACTTCGATCTCGCGACCTGGCACCTGATCAACACGGTCTACACGCCGAAGCGGGTCGGCGAGTTGACGCTGATGAAGCACCTTTACCAGGATGTGCGGCAGTACGACCGGCTCACGAATGTGGTCGAGCAGCGGCTCGGGCATGCGCTGATGGCGCGCGCGGAAGAAGCGAAGATCGGCGTGGCGGCTGGCGGGGAGACGATGATCGACCTGAACGACGTGGAAGAAGATCTGCTGATCGCGTTCGATGCCGATCGCCTCGTCGATGCGAGCCGCGACGACACCGCGCGCATCGTCGACGCCGCGCGCGAGACGGTGCGGCTCGCGGGCATCGCGCCGCGCGATGTCGGCGCACTGTATTTCACCGGCGGCTCGACGGGTCTCGCATTCCTGTCGGGTGCGCTCGCGGGCGCATTCCCGGATGCGCAGCCGGTATTCGGCGACCGCCTTGCGAGCGTTGCGACGGGACTGGGCATTCACGCGCAGCGGTTATTTGGCTGAACGGTTGTATTGCCATCGCGCCGAATTGGCGCATAAAAACAAAAAGCCCCGCCGAAGCGGGGCTTTTTTACACGAATTATCGCGCCAAGCTTAGACCGGACGGATGTTCGCAGCTTGCAGACCCTTCGGGCCCGTCTTCACTTCGAATTCAACCTTCTGGTTTTCTTGCAGCGTCTTGAAGCCTTCGACGCGGATTTCCGAGAAGTGCGCGAACAGATCGTCGCCGCCGCCTTCCGGGGTGATGAAGCCGAAGCCCTTTGCGTCATTGAACCACTTGACGGTACCGGTTGCCATGTTACTTGTTCCTAAAAAGATAAAACGGGGCCGAAGCCCATGGGGTGCGGAAAATCAAGGAAGGGGTAATAGGACCAACCGGAGTACCGTTGATGGGCGAACTACGAAAGAACCAATTCACTCGCCGCTTGAAATCCTGCGAAGTCCTTTATACGGCTAATCGATCGTGTGGTCAACCGTATTTCCATGCACTCAGGGTTATTGCGGAGATCGGGTTTACAAAGCTTGCAAGCGATGCGAATTTTTTGTAGGGGCTGAACGATTTTGGCGCCACGTTCGAGGTGCAACCGTTAAACTACGCGCCGCGTGGACGGGTTGCCCTGATCGGGTGGCGCGTCCCCCCAAGAATGCGTGCGCGGTGCTGTCCGAGCCGATCCCGGACCGCAGGCCGACCATGCTTTTTGAGACACAGGAGAGGATGTGAAGAGTTCTATTCAACGGAACATCGGCCCGTTTGCATTGATGCTGACGGGGCTGGGTTCGATTATCGGCTCGGGCTGGCTGTTCGGCGCCTGGAAGGCCGCGAAGATCGCTGGTCCGGCGGCGATCTGCGCCTGGATCATCGGCGCTGTCGTGATTCTTGCGATTGCCCTGACGTACGCCGAACTGGGCGCGATGTTCCCGGAGTCGGGCGGCATGGTGCGTTACGCGCGCTACTCGCACGGTTCGCTGGTGGGCTTCATCAGCGCATGGGTCAACTGGATCGCGATCGTCTCCGTGATCCCGATCGAGGCCGAAGCGTCGATCCAGTACATGAGCACGTGGCCGTATCCGTGGGCGCACGCCTTGTTCGTGAACGGCGAGTTGACGACACCCGGCCTGTTGCTGTCGGCGGTGCTGGTCGTCATCTACTTCATGCTGAACTACTGGGGCGTGAAAGCCTTTGCGCGTGCGAACACCGCGATCACGATCTTCAAGTTCCTGATCCCGGGCCTCACGATCCTCGGCCTGATGCTGACGAGCTTCCACTCGGAGAACCTCGGCACCGCATCCAATGCGAGCTTCGCGCCGTACGGCTGGTCGGCCGTGCTGACCGCGGTCGCGACGAGCGGCATCGTGTTCGCGTTCAACGGCTTCCAGAGTCCGGTGAACCTCGCGGGTGAAGCGCGCAATCCGTCGCGCAGCGTGCCGTTCGCGGTGATCTCGTCGATCCTGATCGCGCTCGTGATCTACGTGCTGCTGCAGATGGCCTACATCGGCTCGGTGAATCCGGCCGACGTTGCGAAGGGCTGGGCGCACTTCAACTTCTCGTCGCCGTTCGCGGAACTCGCGATCGCGCTGAACCTGAACTGGCTCGCGATCCTGCTGTACGTCGACGCGTTCATCAGCCCGAGCGGCACCGGCACGACCTACATGGCGACGACCACGCGGATGATCTACGCGATGGAGCGCAACAACACGATGCCGAAGATGTTCGGCAACGTGCACCCGATCTACGGTGTGCCGCGCCAGGCGATGTGGTTCAACCTGCTCGTGTCGTTCATCTTCCTGTTCTTCTTCCGCGGCTGGAGCTCGCTCGCGGCGGTGATCTCGGTTGCGACGGTGATCTCGTACCTGACCGGCCCGATCAGCCTGATGGCGCTGCGCCGTGCGGCGACCGACATCGAGCGTCCGCTGTCGATTCCGCTGATGAAGCTGATCGCGCCGTTCGCGTTCGTCTGCGCATCGCTGATCCTGTACTGGGCGAAGTGGCCGCTGACGGGCGAAATCATCCTGCTGATGGTTGTCGCGCTGCCGGTGTACTTCTTCTTCCAGGCGAAGTCGGGCTGGACCGGCTGGGGCGAGGACCTGAAGGCCGCATGGTGGCTGGTCGCGTACCTGCCGACGATGGCCGTGCTGTCGCTGATCGGCAGCAAGGAATTCGGCGGTCACGGCTACCTGCCGTACGGCTGGGACATGCTGGTCGTCGCGGCGATCGCGCTGGTGTTCTACTTCTGGGGCGTGAATACGGGCTACCGGACCAAGTATCTCGACGAGCGCGAGTCGCACGACGAGATCCTCGAAGGGGTCGGTGCCTGACGCCTGACCTGCTGCCGGATTCGGCGGCGGCAGGGAGCAGCAAAAAAAGCCCGCCCGAGCGTTGCTCGGGCGGGCTTTTTGTTTGTGGCAGGCGGTTATCGCGCGGCGCTCAGGCCGCCGCGCTCGCGAACACGTAGTTCGTCATCGCAAGCACGCGCTGGTAAGTGCCGAGCGACTGGATGCCGAGCCGGTAATCGTCGTCCGCCGCGCCGAGCGCTGTGAACACCGGCAGCAGATGCTCGTCGGTCGGGTGCATCAGCGCAGCATGCGGCGCCTGCCGGCGGTAGTCGAGCAGCGCGTCGACGTCGCGGGCAGCGAGCTTCGCCTCGAACCAGTCGGTGAATTCCGCGACGCGCGGGTCCGCATCTTCGGGCGCCGCGCCGAAATCGGCCGCGCGCAGGTTGTGCGTGATCTGGCCCGAACCGATCACCATCACGCCTTCGTCGCGCAGCGGCCGCAGCGCGCGGCCGAGCGCGAAGTGATGGGCCGCATCCGCGCGCGGCTGGATCGACAACTGCGCGACCGGCACGTCGGCCTCCGGGAACATCAGCAGCATCGGCACCCACGCGCCGTGGTCGAGGCCATGTTCGGTCGTCGCGGTCGCGATGCCGGCCGCGTCCAGCAGCGCGGCCGCGCGCTCGGCCACGTCGGGGGCGCCCGGCGCCGGATAGCGGATCTCGTACAGCGCGCGCGGAAAGCCGTAGAAATCGTGGATCGTCTCCGGATGCGCGGCGATGCTCGCGACCGGCTGTTGCGTGCCCCAGTGCGCGGACAGCATCAGCACCGCGCGCGGGCGCGGCAATTCGGCGCCGAGGTGCGTGAACGCACCGGACGGCAGCGTCGGGTCGATCGGCAGCGTCGGGGCGCCGTGGGACAGGTAGAGCGAAGGCAAGCGGTTCATGGTGGTGGCCTGCGAAAAGGGTTTGTCTGTGACTATAGGCGCGCACCGGGTATTGATAAATCCGCGTTACGGAATTTGATTGACGCTTGGTTGTTGATAATCGCGGCGATGCGACGAGTGCCTAAGCGGGAAGCCGCCTGTCTGGGTGAAATCGAATGAATTGCCGCGTTGATCGGCGAAGATGCGTGAAGAACGGCGCTGTGTCGGGCGGCGCTATTGCGCGTGCCGGATGCCTTGCCACGGTGTCGTCAGCGGTGCGCTGAGCGCGAACAGGTCGAGTACGCGCGTGACGGTCTGGTCGACCAGTTCCTCGATCGTCTTGGGCATCGCGTAGAACGCGGGCAGCGGCGGAAAGACGATGCCGCCCATTTCGGTCACGGCGGTCATGTTGCGCAAATGCGCGAGGTTGAACGGCGTTTCGCGCACCATCAGCACGAGGCGGCGGCGTTCCTTCAGCGTGACGTCGGCTGCGCGCGTGATCAGGTTGTCGGACAGCCCGTGAGCGACGCTCGCAAGCGTCTTCATCGAGCATGGTGCGATCACCATGCCGTCGGTCGCGAACGAGCCGGACGCGATCGTCGCGCCGACGTCGCGCACCGAATGCACGACGTCCGCACGGCTTTCGACGTCGGCTTTCGGCAGCTTCAGTTCATGCTGGATGTTGAGCCAGCCGGCGTTCGAAATCAGCAGATGCGTTTCGACGCCGCCGGCGGCGCGCAGCAGGTCGAGCAGCCGCACACCGTAGATCGCGCCGGTGGCGCCGGTGATCGCGACGATCAGCCGGCGTGGCGGCGCGCTGGGAGATGCCATCGGAAGGGGCGGTTACGCGGCGGCGAACAGTTGTTGCAGTTCGCCCGACTGGTACATCTCCATCATGATGTCCGAGCCGCCGATGAATTCGCCCTTGAAGTAGAGCTGCGGGATGGTCGGCCAGTTCGAGAATGCCTTGATGCCCTGGCGGATTTCGTCGTCCTCGAGCACGTTGACCGTCTTGAACTGGTCGACGCCGCAGGCCTTCAGCACCTGCACGGCGCGGCCCGAGAAGCCGCACATCGGGAATTGCGCGTTACCCTTCATGAAGAGCACGACCTGGTTTTCGTCGACGATTTGCTTGATACGTTGTTGGGTGTCCATGACTGACCTTGCGTGTTTGCGGGGCGTTAGATCGAAATGATAGCGGATTTCAACCGGGCGGGCCGGGCATCAGCCCGGCAGGCGGCCGCCGGTCGTGCGTTCGATCGCGGCCAGATCGGCGAGCGATTCGACCGCGACGAAGCCGTGCGACAGGAGCAAGGCGCGCACGGCTTCGGCCTGGTCGTAGCCGTGCTCGATCCAGAGCGTGCCGCCCGGTTTCAGATACGTGCCGGCGCCCGCGACGATCGTGCGGATCGCGCTGAGGCCGTCGGCATCGTCGGTGAGCGCGCCGCGCGGCTCGAAACGCAGGTCGCCCTGCGCGAGGTGCGGATCGTGCTGCGCGATGTACGGCGGGTTGCTGACGATCGTGTCGAACGCGAGTGCCGGATCGAGTGCCGCGTACCAGTCGCTTTGCAGCCAGTGCAGCGGGCCGCCGGGGCGGTGCGCGTCGAGCAGCTTGTCGGCATTGCGCTGCGCGACCGCGAGTGCGGCCGGCGAACGGTCGAGCGCCCACACGCGCGCATCGGGACGCTCGGCGGCGATCGACACGGCGATCGCGCCGCTGCCGGTGCCGAGATCGAGCACGGCCGGCTGCGGCAGCCCGTCGATCGCATCGAGCGCGGCTTCGACGAGCAGTTCGGTTTCGGGGCGCGGGATCAGCACGTCGGGCGTCACGTCGAACGGCCGGCCGAAGAATTCGCGCATCCCGACGAGCTGCGCGACCGGTTCGCCGGCCACGCGGCGCGCTTCGAGCGCGCGGTAGCGTTCGACCGCGGCGGCGTCGAGCGGTGCGTCGCCGCGCGTGATCAGTTGCGTGCGGGTCCAGCCGAGCACATGCGCGAGCAGGATGCGCGCATCGACCGCGTCGAGCGGCGACGCACGCAGCAGTTCGTCGGCGGTGATGTCGGGCATCGCGACCTCAGTCGGTTTCGCCGAGCGACGCGAGCAGTTCGGCCTGGTGTTCAGTGACGAGCACGCCGATCAGTTCGTCGAGATCGCCGTCCATGATCGCCTCGAGCCGGTACAGCGTCAGGTTGATCCGGTGGTCGGTCATCCGGCCCTGCGGGAAGTTGTACGTGCGGATCCGCTCCGAGCGGTCGCCGGAGCCGATCAGGCTCTTGCGCGTCGCGGCTTCCTTCGCGTGCTGCTCGTGATACTGCTTGTCCTTGATGCGCGCGGCGAGCACCTTCAGCGCGCGATCCTTGTTCTTGTGCTGCGAACGGTCGTCCTGGCATTCGACGACGATTCCGGTCGGGATGTGCGTGACGCGCACCGCCGAATCCGTCTTGTTGATGTGCTGGCCGCCGGCGCCGGACGCGCGGAACGTGTCGATCCGCAAGTCGGCCGGATTGATCTCGATTTCGCCGATCTCGTCGGCTTCCGGCATCACCGCGACCGTGCACGCGGACGTATGGATGCGCCCCTGCGTCTCGGTCGCGGGCACGCGCTGCACGCGATGGCCGCCCGATTCGAACTTCAGGCGCGAGTACGCGCCCTGGCCCGCGATCCGCACGATCACTTCCTTGTAGCCGCCGAGGTCCGACGCGCTCTCCGACATCATCTCGACCTGCCAGCGCTGGCGTTCCGCGAAGCGCAGGTACATGCGCAGCAGGTCGCCCGCGAACAGCGCCGATTCGTCACCGCCCGTGCCCGCGCGGATTTCGAGGAAGATGTTGCGGTCGTCGTTCGGATCCTTCGGCAGCAGCATCTTCTGCAGCTCGACCTCGAGACGGGCCATGCTCTCGCGCGCGCTGCGGATCTCGTCTTCCGCGAAGTCGCGCATCGACAGATCGGCGAGCAGCTCCTGCGCGGCGGTTTCGTCGTTGCGCGACTGGCGCCACAGCGCGTATTGCTCGACCACCGGGCCGAGTTCCGCGTGTTCGCGCGTCAGCTTGCGGTACTGGTCGAGATCGGCCGTGACGTTTTCGCGGCTCAGCAGGTCGTTCAGTTCGGCCAGCCGTGTGGACAGCTGGTCGAGCTTGCGTTGCATGCTCGTCTTCATGGTGTGGAGCGGCGCTCCCGGGCAAGGGTATTCGGAAAGGATAGGCCGGCGCGCGGCCGGCGGCAGGGGCGACCGGCCGGCGCTAGTGGCCGGATTGGTCGTTCGAGCGCGGTGCGTGCTGGTAGAAGCCGCGCATCAGGTCGATCAGCGAATCGCGATCGGCGCCGTTCACGCGGTTGAGCGCGCTCGTCGGGCCGTGGATCAGCTTGTTGGTCAGCGCCTGCGACAGCGCTTCGAGCACGGCGGCCGGATCGTCGCCGCGCGCGAGCAGCTTCTGCGCCTTGTCGACTTCGGCGCGGCGCAGCGCGTCGGCCTGCGTATGCATGTGACGGATCACGGGCACGACGCTGCGAGTGTCGAGCCATTGCATGAAATTCTGCACGCGCGTCTCGATGATCGCTTCGGCTTGCGCAACCGCCGCCTGGCGCGATGCGTTGCCTTCGCGCACGATCGCGCCGAGATCGTCGACGGTGTACAGGAACACGTCCTTCAGCTTGCCGACTTCGGGCTCGATGTCACGCGGCACCGCGAGGTCGACCATGAAGATCGGCCGGTGGCGGCGCGCCTTCACCGCGCGCTCGACCGCGCCGAGGCCGATGATCGGCAGCGTCGACGCCGTGCAGGACACGATGATGTCGAATTCCTGCATGCGGGTCGGCAGATCCGCGAGCGGCATTGCACGGCCGTTGAAGCGTTCGGCGAGCCGCTGGCCGCGTTCGGCCGTGCGGTTCGCAACGACGAGTTCGCGCGGGCCTTGCGCGGCGAAGTGCGTCGCACACAGCTCGATCATCTCGCCGGCGCCGATGAACAGCACGCGCTGATCTGACACCTTTTCGAAGATGCGCTGCGCGAGGCGCACCGCGGCGGCAGCCATCGACACCGACTGCGTGCCGATCTCGGTCGTGCCGCGCACTTCCTTCGCCACCGCGAACGTGCGCTGGAACAACTGGTTCAGATAGGTGCCGAGCGCGCCGGCTTCCGTCGCGGTACGAACGGCGTCCTTCATCTGGCCCAGAATCTGGGTTTCGCCGAGCACCATCGAATCGAGGCCGGATGCCACGCGGAATGCATGCCGGACCGCTTCCGACTGCGGCAGCGCATACACGTGAGGTGCGAGCTCGTCGACCGGAATCCGGTGATACTCCGACAGCCAGCGGACCGCGCCTTCGCGCGCCGCGCGATCATCGGTCGCGCAATACAGTTCGGTGCGGTTGCAGGTGGAGAGGATCGCCGCTTCGGGCGTATTGGGCGCCTGGGGCCCGAGAAACACGTTCTTGAACGTGACGAGAGCCGGCTTGATCTGCTCGAGCGGAAACGCCACGCGTTCGCGCAAGGCGACAGGCGCAGTGTGATGATTGATTCCGATCGTGAGGAGTTGCATATCGAGGGCTATCGTTTAGCCCCATATTATAGCGTTTCAGCGATTTCCTCACTCGCCGCATACCGGGCATCAGCGTGGCGGGGCCGGGAATTTGGGGGCTCGACCGGCACGCGATCGAGCTGATAGCCGTAGCCGTAGAGCGGCAACAGCCGGTAGCCGCGCTCCGGAAGCAGCTGTAACTTGCTGCGCAGCCGTGACGCGTGCGTGTCGAGCGTGCGCGACTTCATGTCGCGGCGGCGGGCCCATACCGTTTCGAGGATATGGGCGCGCGACACGGGCCGCGACAGGTTCGCGAACAGCAATTGCGCGAAGCGGAACTCCTTGGGCGTGAGCGAAACGGTCGCTTCGCCGAAGCGCACGAGGCAGTGCGTGGCGTCGAATGCGTATTCGCCATACATTTCGCGCGAGCGGGTGGGCGGCCGGCGCACGCCGGCGCGCCGGCTCAGCGCGTTGACGCGCGCGAGCAGTTCGGGCCCGCTCACGGGGCGCACGAGGCAATCGTCGGCGCCTGCGTGCAGGCACGATACGATTTCGCTTTCGCGCGGCAATTGCATCACGGCGATGGCCGGCAGCCCGGGCAGGATCGTCTGCGCACGCGGAATGACCTCTTCGGCCGGCTGGTCGCCGGCCCAGTTGCCGGTGATCAGCATGTCGCAGGTGTCGGTGGCGAGCCATTCGAAGAATGCCGCGCTGGACGGAAACGCGTGGCACACATGACCGCCTGCGAAGAGCAGGCGGTTCAGGAGTGCGGCATGACGCGCCTCCGGATCGATCAGAGCGATTCGCATGAGAGTTTCTTCAAAACAGCAGCCGGTGCCCGCTTGCCATAACGTCGAGTCGGCCCCTACACTCGAATGTTCGCGGCGCCCGGCTGGTCTCGGGTTCGATGGATGAATCGATGCTAGCCGCTGGCAACGTTCACGCCTATGGGACGAATCTGAATTTGTAGAAGGCGTCGAATGAACTGGTTTGGAATCCTTGTCCTGGGAGCGGCCGTCGGGCTGTTCGGCCGATGGCTGCATCCGATGCGGCGCACGGGCCGGCCGGCGTGGTGGATCGCGGTGCTCGTCGGCATCGCGGGCGCGGCCGCCGCCCGAATGGCCGGCAATCTCTCGGGACTGTTTTACGATGGCGAGACGCTCGAATGGCCGGTCTGCACCGGCGTCGCGTTCCTCGCCGTAGCCGTGACGGTCGCGTGGTCGGCCCGTCGCTGAATGCTCTCAGGTGAAATCATGAATGCCCGTCTTCCCGAAGTCTCGCCGGTGCCGGCCCGCCTTGCGCTGCTGCGCGGTGCCATGGCCCGCGAGGACCTGGCCGCCTATCTCGTGCCGTCCGCCGATCCCCATCTGTCCGAGTACCTGCCCGAACGCTGGCAGGCCCGCCGCTGGCTGTCCGGTTTCACGGGCTCGGTCGGCACGCTGGTCGTGACCGCGGATTTCGCGGGGTTGTGGGTCGATAGCCGCTACTGGGTGCAGGCCGACGCCGAGCTGGCCGGCACGGGCGTGCAGCTGATGAAGATGACGGGCGGGCAGCAGAGCGCGCCGCACGTCGACTGGCTCGCGCAGAACGTGGCGGCGGGCGCGACGGTCGGCGTCGACGGCGCCGTGCTCGGCGTTGCGGCCGCACGCGGGCTGACGGCCGCGCTGAGCGCGCGCGGCATCGCGCTGCGCACGGATCTCGACCTGCTCGACGCGATCTGGCCCGAGCGGCCGGGGTTGCCCGGCGACGCGGTGTTCGAACATGCGGCGCCGCAGGCCGACACGACGCGCGCGAGCAAGCTGGCCGAAGTGCGCCGCGCGATGCACGCGCAGGGCGCGCAGTGGCATTTCGTGTCGACGCTCGACGATCTCGCGTGGCTCTTCAACCTGCGCGGCGCCGACGTCAACTTCAATCCGGTATTCGTTGCGCACGCAATGATCGGCGCCGATCGCGCGACCTTGTTCGTCGCCGACGGCAAGGTGTCGCCGGCGCTGGCCGCGTCGCTCGCGAAGGACGGCGTCGACGTCCGCGCCTACGACGCCGCGCGCGCATCGCTTGCCGCGCTGCCCGATGGCGCGACGCTGCTGGTCGACCCGCGCCGCGTGACGTTCGGCACGCTCGAGGCCGTGCCGGCCGGCGTGAAACTCGTCGAGGCCGTGAATCCGTCGACGTTCGCGAAGTCGCGCAAGACGTCCACCGAGATCGAGCACGTGCGCGTGACGATGGAGCACGACGGCGCTGCGCTCGCCGAATTCTTCGCCTGGTTCGAAAAGGCCGTGAACCGCGAGACGATCACCGAACTGACGATCGAGGAGAAGCTCACGGCCGCGCGCGCACGGCGCCCCGGTTACGTGTCGCCGAGCTTCGCGACGATCGCCGGCTTCAACGCGAACGGCGCGATGCCGCACTATCACGCGACGCCCGAGTCGCACGCGACGATCGCCGGCGACGGCCTGCTGCTGATCGATTCGGGCGGCCAGTACATGACGGGCACGACCGACATCACGCGCGTCGTGCCGGTCGGCACCGTCAGCGACCTGCAGCGCCGCGATTTCACGATCGTGCTGAAATCGATGATGGCGCTGTCGCGTGCCCGTTTCCCGCGCGGCATCCGCTCGCCGATGCTCGATGCGATCGCGCGTGCGCCGATGTGGGCGGCCGGGCTCGACTACGGCCACGGCACGGGGCATGGCGTCGGCTATTTCCTGAACGTGCACGAAGGCCCGCAGGTCATCTCGCACTACGCGCCGGCCGAGCCGTACACGGCGATGGAAGAGGGCATGATCACGTCGATCGAGCCGGGCGTGTACCGCCCCGGCCAGTGGGGCATCCGGATCGAGAACCTGGTCGTGAACCGCGCGGCCGGGCAGACCGAGTTCGGCGATTTCCTCGCGTTCGAGACGCTGACGCTGTGCCCGATCGACACGCGCTGCGTGCTGATCGAAATGCTGCATGACGAAGAGCGCGCGTGGCTGAACACGTATCACGCGACGGTGCGCGAGCGCGTCGGCCGGCACCTGAGCGGTGACGCGAAGGCGTGGCTCGATATGCGCACGCAACCGATCTGACGCAACGCGCGGCAACGGCCGGACGACGGCCGGACAACAACGGAGAGGGCAACCGATGGCGGACACAGCAGTGATCGTGGTCGACATGCAGCGCGGGCTGGTGGAGCGGGCGCAGCCCGCCTACCGGCTCGACGATGTCGTGTCGGGCATCAACCGGCTGACGGCGGCGGCGCGCGCGGCGAACGCGCCCGTGTGCTTCGTGCAGCACGACGGCGACGCGGACGACGACATCGTGCCCGGTACGCCGGGCTGGGCGCTGCATGCGGGGCTGGTCGTCGGAAGCGACGACTGGCGCGTGCGCAAGCAGGTGAGCGATTCGTTCCACGATACGCCGCTCGCGGCGCTGCTCGATCGCGAGGGCGTCCGTTCGGTGCTGATCTGCGGTTATGCGACCGAATTCTGCGTCGATTCGGCCGCGCGCCGTGCGGCGCTGCTCGGCTACCGGACGACCGTCGTGTCCGACCTGCACACGACGAACGAGCGCGCGCACCTGTCGGCCGAGCAGATCGTCGCGCATCACCACTTCGTGTGGAAAAACAATTCGCTGTCGGGCAACGCGGTGACACCGCGTCCGCTCGCCGACGTGCTCGCCACGGAGTTCGCATGACGATCAAGGCAGTGGTATTCGATTTCGGCGGCGTGCTGATCGACTGGAGCCCCGATTACCTTTACCGGCAACTGATTCCCGACGACGCCGAGCGTCGCTGGTTCCTCACGAACGTCTGCGCGATGGACTGGGTGGTCCGCCAGGACGGCGGGCAGACGATCGAAGAGGGCACGGCCGAGCTCGTCGCGAAGTTTCCGGAGCACGAGCCGCTGATCCGCGCGTTCTATGCGCGCTGGCACGAGATGATCGGCGGCGTGATCGACGAGGGTGCCGCGCTCGTCGACCGGCTGGACGCGCAGGGGATGCCGCTGTTCGGGCTGACGAACTGGTCTGCGCAGACGTTTCCGTATGCGTGGGACAACTTCCCGGTCCTGCGGCGCTTCAAGGACATCGTCGTGTCGGGCCGCGTGAAGCTCATCAAGCCCGATCCGGCGATCTACCACGAGATGCACGCGCGGATCGATCCGCACCTGCCGGGCATCGCGCCGCACGAGCTGGTGTTCATCGACGACAACGCGAAGAACGCCGCGGCCGCGACGGCGCTCGGCTGGCACGGCATTCATCACACGAGTGCGGCGGCGACCGAGGCGCGGCTGCGCGAGCTGGGCGCGCTCGCGTAGGCAGCGCGCGAATCGCCGGCAGATAAAAAAAGCGGGCCAAAAAGGCCCGCTTTTTCGTTTTGCCGGTCCGAAAGGGCGGCGGCCACCTTCGGCGCCGGCCCCGCGTTGCCGCAAGTGCCGGGCGCCCGGGCCGCGCCGCTTCAGCGGCTGATCGGCTTGTAGCGCAGCCGCTTCGGCTTCGCGGCTTCTTCGCCGAGGCGCGCGCGCTTGTCGGCTTCGTACTCCTGGTAGTTGCCGTCGAAGAACGTGACCTGCGAATCGCCTTCGAACGCGAGGATGTGCGTCGCGATCCGGTCGAGGAACCAGCGATCGTGCGAGATCACCATCACCGAGCCGGCGAATTCGAGCAGCGCGTCTTCCAGCGCGCGCAGCGTTTCGACGTCGAGGTCGTTCGACGGTTCGTCGAGCAGCAGCACGTTGCCGCCGGAGATCAGCGTCTTCGCGAGGTGCAGGCGGCCGCGTTCGCCGCCGGACAGGTTGCCGACGATCTTCTGCTGGTCGCCGCCCTTGAAGTTGAAGCGGCCGATGTACGCGCGCGACGGCGTCTCGTACTTGCCGACCGTCAGCACGTCGGCGCCGCCCGAGATTTCCTCGAACACCGTCTTCGTGCCGTCGAGCGCATCGCGGCTCTGGTCGACGTACGCGAGCTTCACCGTCGGGCCCATCACGACTTCGCCCGAATCCGGTTGCTCCTTGCCCGTCAGCATCCGGAACAGCGTCGACTTGCCGGCGCCGTTCGGGCCGATGATGCCGACGATCGCGCCGGCCGGGATCTTCAGATTCAGGTTGTCGATCAGCAGGCGGTCGCCGAACGCCTTGCTGACGTTCTTGAACTCGATCACTTCATTGCCGAGGCGGTCGCCCACCGGAATGAAGATTTCCTGCGTTTCGTTGCGCTTCTGGTATTCCTGGCTGTTCAGCTCCTCGAAGCGTGCGATACGCGCCTTCGACTTCGCCTGGCGGCCCTTCGGGTTCTGGCGCACCCACTCCAGTTCCTTCTTGATCGCCTTCTGGCGCGCCGATTCCGACGCTTCTTCCTGCTTCAGGCGCTCTTCCTTCTGGTCGAGCCAGCTGCTGTAGTTGCCCTTCCACGGAATGCCGTGGCCGCGGTCGAGTTCGAGAATCCACTCGGCTGCGTTGTCGAGGAAGTAGCGATCGTGCGTGACGGCGACGACGGTGCCCGGGAAGCGCACGAGGAACTGTTCGAGCCAGTCGACCGATTCGGCGTCGAGGTGGTTGGTCGGTTCGTCGAGCAGCAGCATGTCCGGCTTTTCGAGCAGCAGCTTGCACAGCGCGACGCGGCGCTTTTCGCCGCCCGACAGGTGCTCGATCTTCGCGTCCCACGCCGGCAGGCGCAGCGCGTCGGCGGCCACTTCGAGCTGCTGCTCGGGGCTGCCGCCGTCGCTCGATGCGAGGATCGCTTCGTACTTCGCCTGTTCGGCCGCGAGCGCGTCGAAATCGGCGTCCGGCTCGGCGTACGCCGCGTAGATTTCCTCGAGCTTCTTGTTGGCCTGGAACAGGTCGCCGAGACCGTCCTCGACGGCTTCGCGCACGGTCTTCGTCGGGTCGAGCTGCGGTTCCTGCGGCAGGTAGCCGATGTTCAGGTTCGGCATCGGCGTCGCTTCGCCTTCGATGTCCTTGTCGACGCCCGCCATGATGCGGATCAGCGTCGACTTGCCCGAGCCGTTCAGGCCGAGCACGCCGATCTTCGCGCCGGGAAAGAACGACAGCGAGATGTCCTTCAGGATCTGGCGCTTGGGCGGCACGATCTTGCCGACCCGGTTCATCGTGAAAACGTATTGGGCCATTTCGGTGTGAAAGTCAGAAGTGGTTGAGACTGCCGCGCAGCGCGCTGGCGGGGCGGCGTCGGGTGATTCGGTACGGAGCGTGCCGCGCGGGGCGCGGCGGCTGTCGCCGCGTGTCGGCGGCGCGAGCGCGTATTGTACTTCGCCGCCGCGTGCCGCTGGCGCGGCGCATCGGCATTCGGGCACGCCGCGCTCACAGCCACGCGGCGACGCCGCCGTGTCCCGAGCACGTGCCGCGGCGGTGGCGGCTGAAGCTGTACGCGCCGTCGCGGCAGCGCGCGCTCGCGCCTTCGGGCACGCGGCCCGATTTCGAATGCGCGGGTGCGTGCACGGATTCGCCGTCGCGGTTGCGATACGTGTCGTGGCGGTCGAGATCGGCTTCGTTGCCGTAGCCGGGCGGCGCGCGGTAGGCGTACGCCGGATGGGGCAGGGTGGCGCACGCGGCGAAGAGCGCGGCCGACAGGGTTGCGATGCGCGTCGCGCGGCGCAGCAGGGCAGGCATGGTCTCTCTCGTTCGGTATGTTGTTGTCGATGGCGGGCCGCTCGCCCGCGCCGCATGTTAGCCGATCGGTTCTGGATCGTCGCTGGCGCAGCGAAGCGGCGTTACGCCGCGCCCGACATCGACGCCGCGCCGTCGGCCTGCGCGGCGTCGAGAATCCAGCGGCGGAATGCGGCGACCTTCGGCCGTTCGGCGTGGTGCGGCGGATAGACGAGGTAGTACGCGAAATCGTCGAGCCACGCGACGTCGGCGAGCTGCACGAGCCGGCCGCTGGCCAGCTCGCCGCGCACCATCGCGGCCGGCAGCAGCCCGGCGCCCTGGCCGGCGACGATCGCCTGCAGCAGCAGGCCCGAATCATCGAACGCGGGGCCGCGCGGCGGCCCGAAATCGTCGATCCGCTGCGCGCCGAACCAGATGTGCCAGCCCTTGCGCTCGGCGTCGTGCAGGTGCGGCCAGCCGACGAGATCGGCGGGCGTCGCCGGCATGCCGAGCCGCGCGACGAGCTCGGGCGACGCGAGCGCGACGATTTCCACCGTCAGCAGGCGCTCGCTGCACAGCCCGATGTAGCGCCCGAGGCCGTGGCGGATCGCGACGTCGACGCCGTCGCGCGAGAAATCCGCGAGCGCGTGGCTCGTGACGACCTGCAGGTCGACGTCCGGGCACGCGTGCCGGAACTGCGCGAGGCGCGGGACGAGCCATGCGGACGCGAAGAACGGCGTGACGCTCACCGTCAGCACGCCGCTGTCGGCGGCGCCCGACACGCGCTGCGACGCATCGGCGATCTGCCGGAACGCGTTGCGCACGGGCGGCAGGTAGTCGCGGCCGGCGGCCGTGAGCAGGATGCCGCGGTTGACGCGCTCGAACAGCTGCACGCCGAGATGCGTCTCGAGCGTGCGGATCATCTGGCTCACCGCGCCGGGCGTGACCGACAACTCCTCGGCCGCCGATTTCACCGACAGGTGTCGAGCGGCTGCTTCGAATGCACGCAGCGCGTTCAGCGGCGGCAGGCGGGAACGATTCATTGAGTTTTTCTAAAGCGAAAGGCCGACGAAATATCGTTTGAGGCGACGTGTACGCGCGAGTACCGTTCTCGCATCGGATCGTATTCTGCGTGGCTGCGTTTCGGCGGCCGATGCGATCAACATAGTTCAACTATATCCACGAGGCAATCCGGACGCCGCCCGGCGGCCGGTGCGATCTGAGAGGAGCACCGTCATGAACCGCCCGGGCGCATCGCGCCTCTTCTATGGCTGGTACGTGGTTGCGGCCGCGTTCGCCGTCACGTTCGTCGGGTTCGGCAGCGCATATACGTTCAGCGCGTCCGGCGGATAGGCGCACCCGGCTGGGTGCGCCGAGCGATTTCGGTTACGGTAGCCGGACCGTCAACCATCGACGAACGGTCGGGGAGGCATCGTGACATTCGACGAAGTCCGGGAGATCGCACTGGCGTGGCGCGGCGTGGAGGAGGGCACGTCGTACGGCACGCCCGCGCTCAAGGTGAAAGGCAAGATGCTCGCGCGGCTGCGCGAGGACGGCGACACGCTGGTCGTGAAGGGCGTCGGCTCCGACGAGCGTGCGTGGCTGATCGAATCGGAACCCGACGTGTATTACGTGACCGATCACTACGTGGGCTGGCCGATCGTGCTGGTGCGCCTGTCGGCCGCGCATCCCGACGCCGTGAAAAACCTGCTTCTGCGAGAATGGCGCGCCATCGTGCCGGCCAAATGGCGGGACGAAGCGGCGGGTGACGTGAAGTAGCGATCCGGCATCCGGCGCGATGCCGGGTGGCCCGTAACGGCTCGCGGGCAGGTGTCGAACCGGATCAAGCGTTGCATCGATTTGCATCGATGCAACAAGTGGTTCCATCGAAATTCTTCAATTGGTTCTTAGTGACGAACCGTTTGATGCTTACACTCCTCCGCTTCGAAGGCGGCTGACGAAAGCCGACGGAAAGAGCGCACGCGATGCGCCGGCGCCTCGTGCGCCGCATCGCTCCCGCAGCTTCGCAGACTGCGCGGCGCGCCACCCCGGAACGGCCCCCGGTCCGGCCTCGGGCCTGCATGCGATGCAGGCGCCGCGCCCGGCCCGGTTCAAGAACGACAACTCCCCGCGCCGCCTTCACGCGACACCCGGTCATGCCGGAACCGTTTTTTGGAGAGAGACAGATGAGTGGAAGCAACACAGGCCTCGGCACCGGCCTGAAGCAGCGTCACGTGACGATGATGTCGATTGCCGGCGTCATCGGCGCAGGCTTGTTCGTCGGGTCCGGTCACGCGATCGCGGAAGCCGGCCCGGCATCGATACTCGCGTATGCGATCGCGGGCGTGCTGGTCGTACTGGTGATGCGCATGCTCGGCGAGATGGCCGTCGCGCATCCGGACAGCGGATCGTTCTCGACCTATGCCGATCGCGCGATCGGCCACTGGGCCGGCTTCACGATCGGCTGGCTGTACTGGTGGTTCTGGGTGCTCGTGATCCCGATCGAGGCGACGGCCGCCGCGACCATCCTCAATGCATGGTTCCCCGGCGTCGCGACCTGGATCTTCGCGCTCGGCATCACGCTGCTGCTGACCATCACCAACCTCTTTTCCGTCAAGAACTACGGCGAATTCGAATTCTGGTTCGCGCTGATCAAGGTCGTCGCGATCGTCGTGTTCCTGTGCATCGGCGGCGCGGCGATCGTCGGGATCATCCCCGCGCCGGCCGTATCGGGCGTGTCGAACCTGTTTGCGCATCAAGGCTTCATGCCGAACGGCGCCGGCGCGGTGCTCGCGGCGATGCTGACGACGATGTTCTCGTTCCTCGGCACCGAGATCGTGACGATCGCGGCCGCCGAATCGGACAACCCGCAACGCCAGATCGTGCGTGCGACCAACTCGGTGATCTGGCGTATCACGCTGTTCTATCTCGGCTCGATCCTGATCGTCGCGGCCATCGTGCCGTGGAACGACCCGCTGCTGCCGAAGCACGGTTCGTATCAACGTGCGATGGAGCTGATCGGCATCCCGAACGCGAAGGCGATCATCGACGTGATCGTGCTCGTGTCGGTCGCGAGCTGCCTGAATTCGGCGCTCTACACGGCTTCGCGGATGCTGTTCTCGCTGTCCAGGCGCAAGGACGCGCCCGCGTTCCTGCATCGCACCGATTCGACCGGCACGCCGCGCGCGGCCGTGCTCGCGTCGACCGCGTTCGGCTTCGTGACCGTGATCGCGAACTACCTGATGCCGGAACAGGTGTTTGGCTTCCTGCTCGCGACGTCGGGCGCGATCGCGCTGCTCGTGTATCTGGTGATCGCGATCTCGCAGCTGCGGATGCGCCGGACGCTCGAATCGACCGGCGCCGACCTGACGCTGCGGATGTGGCTGTTCCCGTGGCTCACGTGGGCGGTGATCCTGTTCATCTGCGGCACGCTGACCGTGATGTTCGTCAGCGAGGAGCACCGGATGGAGGTGGGCGCGACGGCCGTGCTGGCGTTGATCGTGGTGTTTGCTGCGTGGCTGAACAAGCGCGGCCGCGATGCGCAGGCGAGTGCGGGGCGGCGCGTGTCGGCGACGTGACGAAGTAACGAAGCGGCGGCGGGCGCGAAGCGTTCGCCGCCGGCCGGCGGGGCGATCCCGCCATGATAAATGGCCCGACGGCGTTTGCCGGTCGGGCCATTTTTTCGTGCCGGAGCACGCGTTGCGCGGTGCCGTGCGGATCGCACGGCACCGCGCCGATGCAGATATCAGACGTTGAACAGGAAGTTCATCACGTCGCCGTCGTGCACGACATATTCCTTCCCTTCCGCGCGCATCTTCCCGGCTTCCTTCGCGCCTTGCTCGCCCTTGTACGTGACGTAGTCGTCGAACGCGATCGTCTGCGCGCGGATGAAGCCGCGCTCGAAATCGGTGTGGATCACGCCGGCCGCTTGCGGCGCCGTATCGCCGATATGGATCGTCCACGCGCGCACTTCCTTCACGCCCGCGGTGAAATACGTCTGCAGGCCGAGCAGCTTGAAGCCTGCGCGGATCACGCGGTCGAGGCCCGGCTCTTCCATGCCCATGTCGGCAAGGAACGCTTCCTTGTCGGCATCGTCGAGATCGGCGATTTCCGCTTCGATCGCCGCGCACACGGCGACCACCGGCGCGTTCTCGCTTTCCGCATACTTGCGCACCGCATCGAGGTGCGGGTTGTTCTGGAAGCCGTCGTCCTTCACGTTGGCCACGTACATCGTGGGCTTCGCGGTGATCAGGCAGAACGGCTTGAGCAGCGCCTCTTCGTCGTCCGACAGCGCGAGGCCGCGCACGGCCTTGCCCTGGTCGAGTTGTGCGCGCACCTTGTCGAGCACCGCGACGAGCTTGCCCGCTTCCTTGTCGTTGCCCGACTTCGCCGCCTTCGAATAGCGCGTGAGCGCCTTCTCGACGGTGCCGAGGTCGGCGAGCGCGAGTTCGGTGTTGATCACTTCGATGTCGTCGATCGGGCTGACCTTGCCGGCGACGTGGATGACGTTCTCGTCCTCGAAGCAGCGCACGACGTGCGTGATCGCGTCGGTTTCGCGGATGTTCGCGAGGAACTGGTTGCCGAGGCCTTCACCCTTGCTCGCGCCTGCGACGAGGCCGGCGATGTCGACGAATTCGACGACGGCCGGCACGACACGCTCGGGCTTGACGATCTCGGAGAGCGCTTTCAGGCGCGTATCAGGCACTTCGACGATGCCGACGTTCGGCTCGATCGTGCAGAACGGGTAGTTCTCGGCGGCGATGCCGGCCTTGGTCAGCGCATTGAACAGGGTGGACTTGCCGACGTTGGGCAAGCCGACGATGCCGCATTTGAGACTCATGGAATCCTTCGGACGGGTGGGGCGGCGCGGCCGGACAGGGCACGGCGGCGCGGGAAAAAAGGGCGGCTGGCGCGCGGGGCGCGGCGGGCCGACGGTCAAAGACGCTATTGTACCGTGCCGACGCCCCGGTTTCCGGGCTTGTGCCGAACGGCCGATGCGGCGGGCCGCCGCGCCGCCGTGTCCGCGCGCGATTCTGCTGATTTCCCGCAAAGTCCGGCCGCGTAAGGGTTTGGCCCCGCGGCTATAATGCCCGCCATGACTGCCCACCATACCTTCGACGTCGCCGTGGTCGGCGGCGGGCTCGTCGGCAAGACGGCCGCGCTCGCACTGACCCAGTCCGGCTACAAGACAGCCTTGCTCGCCCAGCCGGCCACGCCGCGCCCCGCCGATCTCGCGTTCGACACGCGCGTGTACGCGCTGTCCTCCAGTTCGCAGGCGTTGCTCGAGCGGCTGCGGGTCTGGCAGGCGCTCGACCACGGCCGGCTCGCGCCGGTCTACGACATGCGCGTGTACGGCGACGCGCACGCGGAACTGCATTTCTCCGCATACCAGGCCTCCGTGCCGCAGCTTGCGTGGATCGCCGAATCGTCGCTGGTCGAAAGCGCGCTCGACGCCGCGCTGCGGTTCCAGCCGAACCTCACGTGGTTCGATGCGCGCGCACAGGGCTTCGACGTGCGCACCGATGCGGCCGTGCTGACGCTGTCGTCGGGGCAGGTGCTCGAAGCCGACCTGATCGTCGGCGCGGACGGCGCGCATTCGTGGGTGCGCTCCCAAATGGGGGCCAAGGTCGAACGGCGCGATTACCGGCAGACGGGCGTCGTCGCGAACTTCAAGGCGTCGCTGCCGCATCGCGAGACGGCCTACCAGTGGTTCCACGAAGGCGAGATCGTCGCGCTGCTGCCGCTGCCGGACGGCCACGTGTCGCTGGTCTGGTCCGCGCACACCGCGCATGCGGACGAATTGCTCGCGCTCGATCCGGCGCAGCTCGCGGCCGAGGTCGAGCGCGTGTCGCACGGCCAGGTCGGCACGCTCGAATGCGTGACGCCGGCCGCCGGCTTCCCGCTGGCGCTGCAGACGGTCGACAAGTTGATCGCGCCGCGCGTCGCGCTCGTCGGCGATGCCGCGCACCTGATTCACCCGCTCGCGGGGCAGGGGATGAACCTCGGGCTGCGCGACGTCGCGGCGCTCGCCGATGCGATCGCAGGCAAGGAAAGCTTCCGCAACCTCGGCGATACGGTGCTGCTGCGCCGCTACGAGCGTTCGCGCCGCGAGGACATCCGCGCGCTGATGGTCGCGACCGACGGCCTGCAGCGGCTGTTCGCGGTGCCGGGCCCGCTCGCGAAGGCGGTACGCAATGCGGGCATGGCTTTCGTCGGTGCGCAGCCGTTCGTGAAGCGCTGGCTCGTGTCCTCCGCGCTCGGTTGAGCGAACCTTCGGCCGTATCGCCGGTCGGACTCGGTTCCGTTACGGCGTACACTGTGCCGTGCACTCCGATTGAGCTGAAGGAAGATTTCGATGAAAAAAACGATCCGCATCGCGTCGCTGGCGCTGGCCGTCACGATGGCGACGCTGGGCTGCACCGCGCAGGCCGACCAAACCACCGACAAGCTGAAAGCCACGCTGCAGGCCCGTCTCGGCAACGACGCGCCGATCAAGAGCGTGTCGAAATCGCCGGTCGCGGGCCTGTACGAAGTGAACCTCGGCTCGCAGATCATCTATAGCGACGCGGCGGGCGACTACGTGCTGCTCGGCGATCTCGTCGACACCAAGACGCACAAGAACCTGACCGACGCACGCCTGTCCGAGATCAACAAGATCGACTTCGCGAGCCTGCCGTTCGCGAATGCGATCAAGGTCGTGAAGGGCAACGGCGCACGCAAGATCGCAGTGTTCTCCGATCCGAACTGCCCGTACTGCAAGAAACTCGAGACGACGCTGCAGTCGATCGACAACGTGACCGTCTACACGTTCCTGTACCCGGTGCTGTCGCCGGATTCGACCGCGAAGTCGAAGGCGATCTGGTGCGCGACCGACCGCGCGAAAACGTGGCAGAGCTGGATGCTCGACCATCGCGCGCCGTCCGGCGCCGGCACCTGCGACACCACCGCGCTCGACAAGAACCTCGCGCTCGGCCGCGGGATGAACGTCACGGGCACGCCGACGATCTTCCTGCCGGACGGCCGCCGCCTGCCGGGCGCTGTCTCGGCCGACCAGCTCAATCAGGCGCTCGCCTCGAGCAAGTAACCGACCGACACGCCGGGCCGCATGGCCCGGCCAGCGAGGGGCGCCCGCATGATCTGCCGGCGCCTCTCTTCGTTTTCGCCGCCGTATTCGACCGACCGATTGCCACGATGACCCAGCCGATCCGCTATTCGATTGCCCCGAAAGATCTTGCCGCGCACCTGTTCGAAGTGACGGTGACGGTCGCCGATCCTGATCCCGAAGGCCAGCGCTTCTCGCTGCCCGTGTGGATTCCGGGCAGCTACCTCGTGCGCGAGTTCGCGCGCAACATCGTGACGCTCGGCGCGTTCAACGACGCGGGCCGCAAGGTGCGGATCGCGAAGACCGACAAGCACACGTGGCAGGCCGCGCCCGTGACCGGCGCGCTGACGCTGCGCTACGACGTGTATGCGTGGGACCTGTCGGTGCGCTCCGCGTATCTCGACGAAGCGGGCGGCTTTTTCAACGCGACGGCCGTGTTCCTGAGCGTCGCCGGCCGCGAGGATGCACCGTGCGAAGTGGACATCGCGAAACCGGCCGGCCCGGCGTTCCGCGCATGGCGCGTCGGCACCGCGCTGCCCGAGGCGCGCGGCACGAAGCGCTACGGTTTCGGCGCGTATCGCGCAGCGAACTACGACGAGCTCGCCGACCATCCGGTGACGATCGGCGAATTCGCGCTCGCGACGTTCGACGCGCACGGCGTGCCGCACGACATCGTGATCGCGGGGCGCGTGACGCAGCTCGACATGGAGCGGCTGCGTACCGACCTGAAGCGCGTGTGCGAAGCGCAGATCGCGTTGTTCGAGCCGAAATCGAAGAAGGCGCCGATGGACCGCTACGTGTTCATGACGCTCGCGGTCAGCGACGGCTACGGCGGCCTCGAGCATCGTGCGTCGACCGCGCTGATCTGCAACCGCACCGACCTACCGGTGAAGGGGCGGCCCGAAACGACGGAAGGCTACCGCACGTATCTCGGCCTCTGCAGCCACGAATACTTCCACACGTGGAACGTGAAGCGCATCAAGCCGGCCGCGTTCGTGCCGTACGACCTGGCGCGCGAGAACTACACGTCGCTGCTGTGGCTGTTCGAAGGTTTCACGTCCTATTACGACGACCTGATGCTCGTGCGCAGCGGGCTGATGTCGCAGGACGAATATTTCGCGGCGCTCGGCCGCACGATCGGCGGCGTGCTGCGCGGCACGGGCCGGCTCAAGCAGAGCGTCGCGGAAAGCTCGTTCGACGCGTGGATCAAGTACTACCGCCAGGACGAGAACGCGACCAACGCGATCGTCAGCTACTACACGAAGGGTTCGCTCGTCGCGCTCGCGTTCGATCTCGCGATCCGCGCGCAGACGCGCAACCGGAAGTCGCTCGACGACGTGATGCGCCTGCTGTGGCAACGCTACGGCCGCGATTTCTACCGCGGCAAGCAGGCGGGCGTCGCGGAAAACGAAGTCGAGGCGCTGATCGAGGAAGCGACCGGCGTCGCGCTCGGCCGCCTGTTCGCCGATGCCGTGCACGGCACGCGCGACCTGCCGCTCGGCGAGCTGCTCGAGCCGTTCGGCGTGACGCTCGCACCCGATGTCGCGACCGGCGCAGCCGCGAAGCCGACGATCGGCGCGCGCCTGCGCGGCGGTGCGGATTGCACGTTCGCGGCGGTCTACGAAGGCGGCGCCGCGCATCGCGCGGGGCTGTCGGCCGGGGACACGCTGATCGCGCTCGACGGGCTGCGCGTCACGGGCACGAACCTCGACGCGCTGCTCGCGCGCTACCGGCCGGGCGACAAGGTCGAGCTTCACGCTTTCCGCCGTGACGAGCTGCGCACCGCGAAACTGAAGCTCGATGGCCCGGAAGTCACGCGCTACCGGCTGACGGCGGCAGCGAAGCCGGCTGTGCTTTCCAAGGCCCGGGAAGCCTGGCTGAAGGGCTGAACACGCGGTCGCGGGAATCGGGGCGCGATCCTGGATTGTTCTGCTGCTGCAACAATCCGTCGCCCTGAACCCGCTTTTTCGCGGTCATGCGGCCACGCACAATGGCGTCACTCGCGCTACCGAAGCGCAACCCAACCGGAGCATGACATGACGACCATTCTGCAAATCAATTCCGCCGCGCGTTCGCAAGGTGCGCAATCCACGCTGCTGGCCAACGAACTGACGGCAAAGCTGCAACAATCGAACCCCGGCGCGAACGTCGTGGTTCGCGACCTGCTGGCCGATGCGCTGCCGCACCTCGACGAATCGGTGCTCGGCGCGTTCTTCACGCCGGCCGACAAGCGCACCGCGGAGCAGAATGCGATCGTCGCGAAGAGCGACGCGCTGATCGCCGAGCTGCAAGCCGCCGACATCATCGTGATCGGCGCGCCGATGTACAACTTCGGCATCTCGTCGCAACTGAAGACGTACTTCGACTGGATCGCACGTGCAGGCGTCACGTTCCGCTACACCGAGAACGGTCCGGAAGGCCTGATCAAGGGCAAGAAGGTTCACGTCGTGACGGCCCGCGGCGGCAAGTACGCCGGCACGCCGAACGACAGCCAGACGCCGTACCTGCGCACGTTCCTCGGCTTCGTCGGCATGACCGACGTGAGCTTCATCTTCGCGGAAGGCCTGAACCTCGGGCCGGATGCGCAGAACGCCGCGCTCGCCAGCGCCCGCGAAGCGATCGCCGCCGCGTAAGGTTGACGCAGGTGCGCCGCACCTGCTGCATCGTTCGATAAAAAACGCCGCGTCCCGGAAGGGGCGCGGCGTTTTTGCATTCAGGCCGGCAAGTGAACCGGCGCGGCCGTTACGCGAGCGTTTCGGCCACTTCCGGCAGGCGCCAGTCGATCGGCTCGCGGCTTGCTTCGACGAGATAGTCGTTCGCGAGCGCGAAATGACGGCAGCCGAGGAAGCCGCGGTGCGCGGACAGCGGTGACGGATGCGGCGCTTCGAGCACGCAATGCGCGCTCGCATCGAACAGCGCGCGCTTCGCCTGCGCGTGCGCGCCCCACAGCATGAACACGAGCCCGCGATGGCGGCCGGCGAGTTCGCGGATCAGCGTGTCCGTGCATTGCTCCCAGCCGCGCTTCGCGTGGCTCGCGGCCGCGCCGCGCTCGACCGTCAGCACGGTGTTGAGCAGCAGCACGCCCTGACGCGCCCACGTGTCGAGACAGCCGTGACGCGGCGTGTCGTGACCGAAGTTCGCGGCGATTTCCTTGAAGATGTTGCGCAGCGACGGCGGCGTGCGGACGGCCGGCGGCACCGAGAATGCGAGGCCGTGCGCCTGCGGCGTGCCGCGATCGTCGCCGTGGTACGGATCCTGGCCGAGGATCACGACCTTCACGTCGTCCGGGCTCGTCAGGCGCAGCGCGCGAAAGACGTCGGTCGGGTAGACCGTCTTGCCGGCCGCGCGCTCGTCGTCGACGAAGCGGCACAGCGGCGCGTACGCGTCGCTGTCGGTAAAGGGCTTCAGCACGTCGCGCCAGACGGTCGGCAGCGCATCGAATTGCGCGGCGAGGTGCGGGACGTCGGCGGCAACGGGCTGTGGCGTGGCGGACGGAGCCGGCGCGTCAGCCTTCTTCGCGGGCTTGCGCTTGGCGGCGGGCGGCGCGGAAGCCGGGGACGGAGTATCGGCCGGTGCCGTTTCCGGCACGGGATCGTCGAACAGCGACGCTTGTTGCGGCGCGCGGGAAGTCTTGCGGGTTGCCATGCGTGATGCGAGTTTATTGCGCGCGCAGCCGGTAGCCGCGCTGCGCCTTGCTGATGTTTTCGGGAACGAGGCCCGGCAGCGCTTGCTGCAGTTCGGCGGCGAGCGTCGCGAGCGCCGCTTCCGGGCCGTCGATCAGTTCGAGTTCGATTTCGCTGATCGGTTCGCGGCGCGTTTCGTTTTCCGCCTGGACGACGATTTCGCCGAGGTCCACAGCGGCTTCGACGGTCGCGCCGCCGATTGCGATGCGCCACAGCGTACGCGAAAAATCCGTGCGGAACAGCGCGTACAGTGCACCGGCCGCATCGCTCAGTGCGGCGGCGGCTTCCGGCACGTCGCAGGCCGCGACGAGCGCATCGATTTCGAGCGCGTCGCCGGCCACGGGCAGTTCCCATTCGTGGCGGCGATGCAGCCCGCCTTCCGCGCTGCCGACCGTCTTGAACGTCTGCAGCCAGCCTTGCGGCGCGCGGCGCACGCGCACCGCGCTCTTCGAGCGGGCCAGCGCGAGATCGGGCGTGTCGTAATAGACGTTCGCGAGCGTGATGTCGTGACCGGGTTCGCCGGTCAGCGTCTCGAAGAAGCTCCGCGCGGCATCGGCCTGGCCGGCCGGCAGCGCGAGCTTGATTTCCTGTTCGATCGCCATCAGAAGAACATCCGCGCGAGTTCCTCGCCCGGCTGCTCGGCGCGCATGAACGCTTCGCCGACGAGGAACGTGTTCACGTTCGCCGCGCGCATCGTGTCGACGTCGGTGCGCGATAGGATCCCCGATTCGGTCACGACGATGCGGTCCGCCGGGATCATGTCGAGCATGTCGAGCGTGGTCTGGATCGACGTCTCGAACGTGCGCAGGTTGCGGTTGTTGATGCCGAGCAGCGGCGTCTTGAGCGTCAGCGCCTGTTCCATCTCGTGGCGGTCGTGCACTTCGACCAGCACCGCGAGGCCGAGCGAGTGCGCATACGCTTCGAGATCCTGCATCAGCGGCGTGTCGAGCGCGGCGGCGATCAGCAGGATCGCGTCGGCGCCCATCGCGCGCGCTTCGACGATCTGATATGCGTCGACTATGAAGTCCTTGCGCAGCACGGGTAGCGTGCAGGCCGCGCGCGCTTCCTCGAGATAGCGCACGCCGCCCTGGAAGAACTGCTCGTCGGTCAGTACCGACAGGCACGCGGCGCCGTGCGTCGCATACGAGCGCGCGATGTCGGCCGGCACGAAATGCTCGCGCAGCACGCCCTTCGACGGGCTCGCTTTCTTGATTTCGGCGATCACGGCCGCGTTGCCTGCCGCGTGCTTCGCGCGCAGCGCGCCGACGAAGTCGCGCAGGTCGCGTGCGGATGCTTCCAGTTTCAGCGCCTCGAGCGGCGTGCTGCGCAGGGCCGCCGCGACTTCTTCGCGCTTGACGGCAATGATTCGGTCGAGAATGTCGCTCATGTGGGTTCCTGCTTGATTCGTAAGGGGAGTCAGCGCTTGAACTGCTGCGTGAAGCGCACGAGTTCGTCGACTTTCGCGCGGGCCTTGCCGCTCGCGATCGCTTCGCGTGCGAGCTGGATGCCGTCCGCGATCGATTCGGCGACGTTCGCCGCATAGAGCGCGGTGCCCGAATTCAGCGTGACGATCTCGCGCGCGACACCCGGCTGGTTGTCCAGCGCGCCGAGCAGCATCGTGCGCGATTCGTCGGCATTTTCCACCTTCAGCGTGCGGTTCGACACCATCTGCAGGCCGAAGTCCTCCGGATGGACCTCGTATTCGTGCACCTTGCCGTCGCGCAATTCGCCGACGAGCGTCGCGGCGCCGAGCGACACCTCGTCCATCCCGTCCTTGCCGTAGACGACGAGCACGTGCTGCGCGCCGAGGCGCTGCATCACGCGCACCTGGATGCCGACGAGGTCGGGGTGGAACACGCCCATCAACTGGTTCGGCGCGCCGGCCGGATTGGTCAGCGGGCCGAGGATGTTGAAGATCGTGCGCACGCCGAGCTCGCGGCGCACGGCCGCAATGTTCTTCATCGCCGGATGATGGTTCGGCGCGAACATGAAGCCCATGCCCGTTTCGGCGATCGACGCGGCAACCTGGTCGGATTGCAGGTCGATGTTCACGCCGAGCGCTTCGAGCACGTCGGCGCTGCCGGACTTGCTCGATACGCCGCGGTTGCCGTGCTTCGCGACCTTCGCGCCGGCCGCCGCCGTGACGAACATCGACGCGGTCGAGATGTTGAAGGTGTGCGAGCCGTCGCCGCCGGTGCCGACGATGTCGACGAAGTTCGAGTTGTCCTGCACCTCGACGTGGTTCGCGAATTCGCGCATCACGGTCGCGGCGGCGGCGATCTCGCCGATCGTCTCCTTCTTCACGCGCAGCCCGGTGATGATCGCGGCGGCCATCACGGGCGACATGTCGCCGCGCATGATGAGCCGCATCAGGTGCAGCATCTCGTCGTGGAAGATTTCGCGGTGTTCGATCGTGCGCTGCAGCGCTTCCTGCGGGGTAATCGTCATCGTGCAGCTCCCGTCAGGCGGCGTGCGCAGTCGCGGCGCGCGCCTGCTTCAGGAAATTCTCGAGCAGCGCGTGGCCGTGCTCCGACAGGATCGATTCCGGGTGGAACTGCACGCCTTCGATCGGCAGCGTCTTGTGGCGCACGCCCATGATTTCGCCGTCGTCGGTCCATGCGGAAATCTCAAGGCAGTCGGGCAGCGATTCGCGCTCGATCGCGAGCGAGTGGTAGCGCGTGACGTCGAAATGCTTCGGCAGGTCGGCGAACACGCCGCGGCAGTCGGTTTCGATCCGGCTCACCTTGCCGTGCATGATGGTCGTCGCGCGTACGACGCGGCCACCGAATGCTTCGCCGATCGCCTGATGGCCGAGGCACACGCCGAGGATCGGCTTCTTGTCCGCGAATTCGCGCAGTACGTCGAGCGTGATGCCCGCATGCTGCGGGTTGCTCGGGCCGGGCGACAGGCAGATCGTGTCGGGATTCAGGCGCGCGATCTCGTCGAGCGTGATTTCGTCGTTGCGGTACGTGCGCACGTCCTCGCCCAGTTCGCCGAAGTACTGGACCAGGTTGTAGGTGAACGAGTCGTAGTTGTCGATCATGAGCAGCATGGTCAGTCTCCGGTCAGAAGTCGCTATCGAGGCCGTCCTGGACCTGTTCGGCCGCACGCAGCACCGCGCGCGCCTTGTTCTCGGTCTCTTGCCATTCGGATTCGGGCACCGAATCCGCGACGACGCCGGCCGCCGCTTGCACATACAGGTTGCCGTTGTGGATCAGGCCGGTGCGGATCGCGATCGCGAGATCCATCTCGCCCGAGAACGACAGGTAGCCGACCGCGCCGCCGTACAGCCCGCGCTTGATCGGCTCGAGCTCGTCGATCAGCTCCATCGCGCGCACCTTCGGCGCGCCGGACAGCGTGCCGGCCGGGAACGTCGCGCGCAGTACGTCGTAGTTCGTCATGCCGGGCTTCAGCTTGCCTTCGACCGAGCTGACGATGTGCTGCACGTGCGAGTACTTCTCGATGACCATCTTGTCGGTCACCTGCACCGAGCCGATTTCGGCGATGCGGCCGACGTCGTTGCGCGCGAGATCGATCAGCATCACGTGCTCGGCGATCTCCTTCGGATCGTTGAGCAGCTCGGTCGCGAGTTCCGCGTCGCGCTCGGGCGTGTTGCCGCGCGGGCGCGTGCCGGCGAGCGGGCGGATCGTGACGATCTGGTCTTCGCCGCGCTTTTCCTGGCGCACGAGGATTTCCGGCGATGCGCCGACCACGTGGAAATCGCCGAAGTTGTAGTAGTACATGTACGGCGACGGATTCAGCGAACGCAGCGCGCGGTACAGCGACAGCGGATTGTCGCGGTACGGCTTCGTCAGCCGCTGGCCGACCTGGATCTGCATCAGCTCGCCGGCCGCGATGTATTCCTTCGCCTGGCGCACGGCGGCCAGATAGTCTTCTTTCTTGAATTCGCGGAACGTCTCGGTGCGCACGCTCGCCGACGTGACGGGCGGCTGCACGGTCGTGCGCAGGCGCTGCTTCAGTTCGCGCAGGCGCTGTTTGGCCTTCGCGTAGGCTTCCGGCTGGCCCGGGTCCGCGTAGATGATCAGGTACAGCTTGCCGGCGAGGTTGTCGATCACGGCGACTTCCTCGGTCAGCAGCAGCTGGATGTCGGGCAGGCCGAGATCGTCGCGCGGCGCGGTGTTCGCGAGCTTCTTCTCGATGTAGCGCACCGCGTCGTAGCCGAAATAGCCGGCGAGGCCGCCGCAGAAACGCGGCAGGCCCGGGCGCTGCGCCACCTTGAAGCGCGCCTGGAACGATTCGATGAACTGGAACGGGTCGGTGTCGTGCGTCTCGACGACTTGCCCGTCGCGCACGACTTCCGACACGCCGTTGCGGGTGCGCACGAGCGTGCGTGCGGGCAGCCCGATGAACGAATAGCGGCCGAAGCGTTCGCCGCCGACCACCGATTCGAGCAGGAACGAGTTGGCGCCCGCGCGTTCGGGCTGGGCCAGCTTCAGGTAGAGGGACAGCGGCGTTTCGAGATCGGCGAGGGCTTCCGCGATCAGCGGGATGCGGTTGTAGCCTTCGTTCGCGAGCGATTGGAATTCGAGTTCGGTCATGTTCCGGTCCTGTTCGGGACGAGCGGCGCGTGCGCCAGGGATCACTTGACGTTGCGCGGGTAGCCGTCGGCGAAAGGGCGGTCGATCGAGAAGTGCCTGTTGCCGGCCGGCACTCCGGGCGTGAACGTCGCGAGCCTGCGGCCGGCCCTGAACGCAAGCGTTCGGACGCGGTAGAACTCGAGGTGGTGCGACGATCGGCGCGCGGATGCGCAGCGAGATAAAAAACGGCGCTGAAGACGTGCTTCAGCGTACCTCATCGAAGAGGTTAGCGCGACCAGCGACGCCAGGGCCAGGCTCCCCGGTCGATGCTGCTCAGACTCCGTTTTTTATTCAGAAACATGCGGATGGAAGAAATAATCAGATGGTTGGCCGGCCGGCGTTGTGCGCGGTGATCGCGCGAGCTGCGACCAGCAACGAATCGACTATACCATCCGAATTTATCGTTTGTATAGCTTTGCCGTGGTTGTAGCCGTACGGCACCGTCAGCGTCGCCATTCCGGCCGCGCGGCCTGCCAGCGCGTCGTTTTCCGAGTCGCCGATCGCGACTGCCGCGTCCGGCGCGACGCCGAGCGCGTCGCAGGCCGTCAGCATCGGCAGCGGATCGGGTTTCTTGCGCGCGACGCTGTCGCCGCCGAGCACGATGCCGAAGCAACCGGTCAGCCCGTATTGCTCGAGCAGCTCGACCGCGAAGCGGTGCGGCTTGTTCGTCACGCATGCGAGCCGGATGCCGGCTGCGCGCAGCGCGTCGAGGCCGGCCGCCACTTCAGGATAGAGGCGCGTATGGCGGCCGTTGATCTTCGCGTATTCGGTCTGGTAGATCGCCAGCGCGTCGTCGAAGCGCGCGCGCGCTTCGTCGGCCGTGAAGCGCGGCTTCAGCACGCTCTGGATCAGGTGTTCGGAGCCCTTGCCGACGTAGCCGATCACCTCGTCGCGCGACGTGGCCGGCGCGTCGAGTTGCGCGAGCATCCCGTTCAGGCCGGCCGTGAAATCGTCGGCCGTGTCGACCATCGTGCCGTCGAGATCGATCAGCGCGGCGTCGATGCGCGGCGCGGCGAAGCGGATCGGGGCGGCGGCCCCTGCCGGCGCGTGCCCGGCGAGCGACGATTCGGCCACGGTGTCAGCTCCGTTCGACGGTTGCGAGCGCGGCGCGCATCTCGTCGATCACCTTGCGGTAGTCGGGTTTGCCGAAGATCGCCGAACCCGCGACGAAGGTATCGGCGCCGGCTGCCGCGATTTCCGCGATGTTGTCGGTTTTCACGCCGCCATCGACCTCGAGCAGGATCTCGCGGCCCGTGCGCTCGGTGTAGGCGTCGATGCGCGCGCGTGCTTCGCGCAGCTTGTTCAGCGTTTCCGGAATGAACGACTGGCCGCCGAAGCCGGGGTTCACCGACATCAGCAGCACAAAATCGAGGCGGTCCATCACGTGATCGAGGTAGTTCAGCGGCGTGGCCGGATTGAACACGAGGCCGGCCTTGCAGCCGTGATCGCGGATCAGCGACAGCGTGCGGTCGATGTGGTCGGAGCCTTCCGGGTGGAAGCTGATCAGGTTTGCACCGGCCTTCGCGAAATCGGGCACGATCCGGTCGACCGGGCGCACCATCAGGTGCACGTCGATCGGCACCTGCACGTGCGGGCGGATCGCCTCGCACACGAGCGGACCGATCGTCAGGTTCGGCACATAATGGTTGTCCATCACGTCGAAGTGGATCCAGTCGGCGCCGGCGGCGACCACGTTGCGGACTTCTTCGCCGAGCCGTGCGAAATCGGCCGACAGGATGCTGGGAGCGATGCGGAATTGGGTCATGGCAGGGGTACGGGGACGTTGCGGCGCAAAACCGACATTCTACCGCCCGGCGATCGGCGCGCGGCGGCGGGCCGGTCGGTTGCAGCCCGATTCCGCATCAAGCAGAATGCCGAACCAAAGCGGCGCGCCCGCAGCCCCGTCGCCCACGCCGGCACGGACAGTCACCCTCCAGTGGAAACACCATGAGTCAGTATCAGTTCACCGTTTCGGTGAAAACCAGCTACTTGCCGGAACAATCCGACCCCGATCACCGTCAATATGCATTCGCGTACACGCTGACGATCCGCAACACGGGACAAGTCGCGGCGCAGCTGATCGCGCGTCACTGGATCATCACGGACAGCGAGAGCCACGTGCAGGAAGTGAAGGGGCTCGGCGTCGTCGGGCACCAGCCGCTGCTGCAGCCGGGCGAGCACTTCGAATACACGAGCTGGGCCGTGATCGCGACGCCGGTCGGCACGATGCGCGGCGCGTACTTCTGCGTGGCGGAGGACGGCGAGCGTTTCGAGGCGCCGGTCGACGAGTTCGCGTTGCACATGCCGCGCACGCTGCATTGAGCGTGCGGGGCGCGTCAGCGCGGCTGGCGATCGTTGTTGCGGGCGTGTTTCTTTCTGCCCGACGACGTCCACACGACGATGAAGATCAGCAGGGCAAGCGCTACGAAGGCTTCGAGCGCGAAGATGAGCATCGGATATTGGTCGAGAAAATCTGACATGGCGGTTTCCATCAAGAACGGACATTGTAGTACGTGGTTTGGGCCCCGAGTGGCCGGCTGGGTTGCAGCGGCTGCGGCTGCGGCGTTGCTGGCCGCATGCGGCGGCGCGCCGACGCGGACCTCGGCGCTCAAGCCGCCCACCGGCGCGGCGATCGTGCCGGGGCAGATTGCCGCGAAGCGGCTCACGCCGGTCGCATGGCAACAGGTGCCGGGCTGGCAGGACGATGCGCTGATCGGCGCGACGGCCGCGCTGCGGCAGAACTGCGTGCGGCTCGCGCGCCAGCCGGCCTGGCAACGCGCCTGCGCGGCCGCCGACCGGCTCGACGAGCTCGACGTCAGCAGTGCGCGCACGTTCTTCGAGACGTATTTCACGCCGTTCCAGCTCGCGAACACCGACGGCACGCTCGACGGGCTCGTCACTGGCTATTACGAACCGTTGCTGCACGGTTCACGTGTGCGCCGCGGCCCGTATCAGTACGCGCTCTATCGCTGGCCGGCCGGGTATCGTGCGGGCGCCGCGCTGCCGGTACGGGCACAGCTCGAACGCGCAGGCGTCCTGAACGGCAACGAACTCGTATGGGTCGACGATCCGATCGAGGCGTTCTTCCTGCAGGTGCAGGGCTCGGGGCGCGTGTTGCTCGACGACGGTTCGGTGATGCGGGTCGGCTTCGGCGGCACCAACAACCAGCCGTACCGCTCGATCGGCAAGTGGTTGCTCGATCGCGGCGAGCTGACGCCCGCACAGGCGACGATGCAGGGCATCAAGGCGTGGGCGAAGGCGAACCCGAACCGCGTCGACGCGTTGCTCGACACGAATCCGCGGTTCGTGTTCTTCCGCGACATGCCGACCAAGGAAGATGCGCCGCACGGCGGCGCGGACGGCCCGATCGGCGCGCTCGGCGTGCCGCTCACGCCGGAGCGTTCGATCGCCGTCGATCCGACGTCGATCCCGCTCGGCACACCCGTGTTTTTGCAGACCACGCGCCCGCTGACGAATACGCCGATGAACCGGCTCGTGTTCGCGCAGGATACGGGTTCCGCGATCAAGGGCGGCGTGCGGGCCGACTATTTCTGGGGGCTCGGCGACGACGCAGGCGACCAGGCCGGCCGGATGAAGCAGGTCGGCCGGATGTGGCTGCTGTTCCCGAATTCGTGACGCGAGGTGGCGCGGGCTGCGAGCAGATGAGGCACGGCATACGCGGGCGCGACGATGCGCGTGGGGCATGTCGATCTGATCGCAGTGCGCCCGCGTGATTTCAGTTCGTGTGATGCGGCTTTCGCGTTGAACGACGTCGCGGAGCAAAACAGCCCGATAGGCTTTGGCCGATCGGGCTGTTTCTTTTTGTGCGGCGGAATTGCTGCACCACACGGCTGACGGATAGCGGCGGGCGTCAGCCCTTGCGCTTGTCGACGACGCGACGCGCCTTGCCGACCGAGCGCTCGATCCCGTTCACGGGCAGCACGTTGATCACGGCCGTCACGCCGATCAGCGACTTGATGTCGTACGCGAGCGCCTGTTTGGCCGCGTGGATCGCGGCCGTATCCGGCGCGGTTTCGGGGCAGGGCTCGACGTTCAGCGTCAGCACGTCGAGCGGGCCTTCCTTCGTCAGCACGATCTGATAGTGCGGTGCGAGCGCGCGCTGCTTGAGCAACTGTTCCTCGATTTGCGTCGGGAACACGTTGACGCCGCGCACGATCATCATGTCGTCCGAGCGGCCGGTGATCTTTTCCATCCGCCGCATCGTGCGAGCGGTGCCGGGCAACAGGCGCGTGAGGTCGCGTGTCCGGTAGCGGATGATCGGTAACGCTTCCTTCGTCAGCGATGTGAATACGAGCTCGCCGAGTTGGCCGTCCGGAAGCACTTCGCCGGTTTCGGGATCGATGATTTCGGGATAGAAGTGGTCTTCCCAGATGGTCGGGCCGTCCTTGGTCTCGACGCATTCGGATGCGACGCCGGGGCCCATCACTTCGGACAGTCCGTAGATGTCGACCGCGTCGATGCCCATCCGCTGCTCGATTGCGACGCGCATGTCGTTGGTCCAGGGTTCCGCGCCGAAGATGCCGATGCGCAGCGAGCTCTGCACGGGATCGAGGCCCTGACGCTCGATTTCGTCGGCGATCGACAGCATGTAGCTCGGCGTCACCATGATGATGTCGGGCCGGAAATCCTGGATCAGCTGTACCTGCTTCTCGGTCTGGCCGCCGCCGAACGGGATCACGGTCAACCCTGCGCGTTCGGCGCCGTAGTGCGCGCCGAGCCCGCCCGTGAACAGGCCGTAGCCGTAGCTGACGTGCACCTTGTCGCCGCGGCGGGCGCCGGCTGCGCGGATCGAGCGCGCGACGAGATTCGCCCACGTGTCGATGTCGCCTGCCGTATAGCCGACCACCGTCGGCTTGCCGGTGGTGCCGGACGACGCATGGATGCGCGAGATCTGGTCCTGCGGCACCGCGAACATCCCGAACGGATAGCTGTCGCGCAGGTCGCCCTTGGTCGTGAACGGGAAGCGCGACAGGTCGGCGAGCGTCTTGAGGTCGTCAGGATGGACGCCCGCGTCGTCGAACTTGCGACGATAGACGGGGGAGTGGTCGTAAGCATGCCGGAGCGACCACTTGAGGCGCTCGAGTTGCAGCGCGGTCAGCTCGTCGCGTGAGGCGGTCTCGATCGGCTCGAGCGGTAGCGGGGTAGTCATGCATGTCTCCAGTGTTTGTTATGTACGAGCCGTCGGCGTCAGCGGTCTTCGGGGATGACCGTGCCCTTGATCTGGGCGGATTTGCCGCGAAACATCGCGACCGTTTCGCCTGTCTGGTTCGTGATGCGGATGTCGTAGATGCCCTGGCGGCCGACGCGCGCCTGTTCGATTGCCTCGGCCGTCAGCACGTCGCCGCCGTGCGCGGGGCGCAGGAATTCGATCGAGCAGCCGGCCGCGACCGTGTTCACGTTGTACGAGTTGCAGGCGAACGCGAACGTCGAATCGGCGAGCGTGAAGATGATCCCGCCGTGGCAGGTCTGATGGCCGTTCAGGAATTCGGGCCGCACGCGCATGTGCAGGCGTGCGTAACCGGCACGCACTTCGGCGATTTCCATGCCGAATGCACGGCTGCATGCGTCTGCGTCGTACATGGCGCGCGCGGTCGCACGCGCAAGCGAATCGGGATCGAGCGTATCGGTGGTGGCGGTCATGTCAACGCCCCTCGAAGCGCGGCGCGCGCTTCTCGATGAATGCCTTCACGCCTTCCGCATAATCGTGCGACTGGCCGAGCTTGCGTTGCAGGTCGCGTTCCAGGTCGAGCTGCTGGTCGAGCGTGTTCGTGACGCTGTCGCGCATCGATTGCTTGATCGACGCGATCGCGAGCGTCGGTTGCTGCGCGAGTTGGGTTGCAAGCTGGCGGACTGATGCGACGAGTGCGTCGTCGTCGACAGCGCGCCAGATCAGGCCCCATTGCTCGGCCTGCTCGGCGCCGAGTTTGTCGCCGGTCAGTGCGAGCCCCAGCGCGCGTGCCATGCCGACGCGTTGTGGCAGGAACCACGTGCCGCCCGAATCGGGTACGAGCCCGATCTTGACGAAGGCCTGGATGAAGCTGCTCGAGCGCGCGGCGAACACGAGGTCGCAGGCAAGCGCGAGATTCGCGCCGGCGCCGGCCGCCGTGCCGTTGACGGCGGCGATCACCGGAATCGGCAGACGCTGCAGACGGCGGATCAGCGGATTGAAATGCTCGTCGATCAGCGTGCCGAGGTCGGTGGACGCGCCCGGCGTGAAGTCGAGGTCGGCCAGGTCCTGGCCCGCGCAGAAGCCGCGCCCCGCACCCGTCAGGATCAGCGCGCGCGCGCCGGCCGCTTCGACTTCATCGAGTGCCGCCTGCAGTTCGCGATGCATCGCCCGCGTGAAGCTGTTCAGCTTGTCGGGGCGGTTGAGGGTGATCGTGGCCACGCGCGCGGCCTGATCGATATCCAGCTGAATCGCCTGATAGGACATGCAGTGTCTCCTTCATGACTTCGTTATAGGCGCGCGGCGCGTCGGTTACACGCGTTCGATCGCGATCGCGATGCCTTGGCCGACGCCGATGCACATCGTGCACAGCGCAAAGCGGCCACCCGTACGTTCAAGCTGATAGAGCGCCGAGGTCACGAGCCGCGCGCCCGACGCACCGAGCGGATGACCGAGCGCGATCGCGCCGCCGTTCGGGTTCACGCGCGGATCGTCGTCGGCGACGCCGAGCATGCGCAGCACCGCGAGACCTTGCGACGCGAACGCCTCGTTCAGCTCGATCACGTCGAACTGGTCGATGGTCATGCCGAGCTGGCGCAGCAGTTTCTGCGTGGCCGGCGCAGGGCCGATGCCCATCACGCGCGGTTCGACGCCGGCGGTTGCCATGCCGACGACGCGTGCGCGGCGGCGCAGGCCGTACTGGTCGGCTGCCTCAGCGTTGGCGAGCAGCAGCGCGCACGCGCCGTCGTTGACGCCCGACGCGTTGCCGGCCGTCACCGAGCCGTCCGGGCGCACGACGCCCTTCAGTTTCGCGAGCGCTTCGAGCGACGTTTCGCGCGGATGTTCGTCGAGCGACACGATCAACGGATCGCCTTTCTTCTGCGCAATCGTGACCGGGACGATTTCCGCGGCCAGCGTGCCGTCCTGCTGCGCGCGTGCGGCCTTCTGCTGGCTGCGCAGTGCGAACAGGTCCTGGTCGGCGCGGCTGATGTTGTAGTCGACTGCGACGTTCTCGGCCGTTTCGGGCATCGAGTCGACGCCGTACAGCTGTTTCATCAGCGGATTGATGAAACGCCAGCCGATCGTCGTATCGAAGATGTCGGCCTGGCGCGCGAATGCGCTCGTGGCCTTGCCCATCACGAACGGTGCGCGCGTCATGCTCTCGACGCCGCCCGCGATCATCAGCCGTGCCTCGCCCGCCTTGATTGCGCGTGCTGCCGTGCCGACCGCGTCCATCCCGGAGCCGCACAGGCGGTTCAGCGTGGTGCCTGGCACGGCGGTCGGCAGGCCCGCGAGCAGCGCCGACATACGCGCGACGTTGCGGTTGTCCTCGCCGGCCTGGTTCGCGCAGCCGTAGATCACGTCGTCGACCGCCGTCCAGTCGACCTCGCGGTTGCGCTCGATCAGCGCCTTGAGCGGCACCGCACCGAGGTCGTCGGCGCGGACGTCTTTCAGGGCGCCGCCGTAGCGGCCGATGGGGGTGCGAATCGCGTCGCAGATGTAGGCGTCTGTCATGGGCGTATCGGTGAGCAACGAACCCGCCGGGTGGCGGATTCGTTCATGGTAGAGAACGTGGCGGCGTTTGCACGTCGGCCATTCGGGTTATGCCGTTTGGCCTGCTTCCGCAGGTACCGCCTTCGGGGCAACATGGACACGACTTTGCACCACGCGGAACCGGTTGGCGACGAACGCCGGGTCGGCCAGCGCCGCGTTGGCGGCAGGGTTGGCACCCGTGCCATGGAAATCGGAGAACGCGGCCGACTGGTTGACGAACACGCCGCCCGTCAGGTTGATCGACAGCGCGACGCCGCCGCGCACCGCTGCGTCGTGTGCTGCGTCGACGATTGCGTCGTCGGTGCTGTAGACGGAGAGGGTCAGCGCGCCATGTTCGGCTGCGATTTCACCGGCGAGATCGAGCGATTGCGCGGTCGAGTCGGTCGCGATCACGAACGAGATCGGGCCGAACCACTCCTGCGTGAATTTCTCGCGATCGGCCACGTCGAGTTGCAGCACGAGCGGCGTGCGCACGCGGGCATCGGGGAACGCGGGGTGCTGGAGGGTCAGGCTGTCGGCGAGCACGCGGCCGAGCTTGCGGGCGTCGTCGATACGTGCGGTCACGCCGTCGTTCTGGATTGCGCCGATCAGTTCGACCGAGCGTGCCGGGTCGCCGGTGAGTTTTTGCACGGCAACCGCGATCGCCTGTGCGACTTCGTCGAAGCTCGCATGGCCGTCCGCCGTCCGGATGCCGTCGCGCGGCACGTAGATGTTTTGCGGTGCCGTGCACATTTGGCCGGAGTACAGCGCCAGCGAGAACGCGATGTTCTTGGCCGCGGCCTTCAGGTCGTCGGTCGAGTCGATCACGATCTGGTTGACGCCGGCCTTCTCGGTATAGACCTGTGCCTGATGGGCATGGCGTTCGAGCCACGTGCCGTTTTGCGTGCTGCCCGTGAAGTCGATCAGCTTGATCTCGGGGCGCAGCGCGAGGTCCTGAACGAGTGCACCGTCGTTGGGCTCGGTTGCGAGGAGCGTGACGACGTTGGGATCGAAGCCGGCTTCGCGCAGCACGTCGCGGGCGATCCGTACCGTGATCGCGAGCGGCAGGATCGCACCCGGGTGCGGTTTGACGATCACTGTGTTACCGGTTGCCAGATCGGCGAACAGGCCCGGGTAGCCGTTCCACGTCGGGAACGTGCAGCAGCCGAGCACGAGCCCCGTGCCGCGGGGGACGATCGTATAGCGCTTGTGCATCGCGAGCGGCGGGTTCTTGCCTTGCGGTTTTTCCCAGTGTGCGTCGGCCGGGATGCGGCGCAGTTCGTCCCATGCATAGGCGACCGCCTCGAGTGCGCGATCCTGCGCGTGCGGGCCGCCGGCCTGGAACGCCATCATGAATGCCTGCCCGGTGGTGTGCATCACGCTGTAGGCGATCTCGAAGCTCGCGCGATTCAGGCGCGCGAGGATTTCGAGGCTGACGCCGATCCACGCGCTCGGGCCGGCTTCGCGCCACGAGCGTTGCGCGGCGGCTGCAGCGCCGATCAGCGCGTCGGGCGCCGACTTCGGATACCGGATGCCTAGCGCGATGCCGTACGGCGATTGCTCTGCGCCGACCGTTTCACCGGACGCCGGCTGGTCGAGCGAGAACGTCTTGTCGAGGTGCGATTTGAACGCGGCTTCGCCATCGGCGCTCGCGCTTTCCCCGTACACTTTGGGGCTCGGCATTTCGGCGAACGGGCTCCAGTACCCGCGGCTCTCGATGGCGGCGAGTGCGTGCTTCAGCGTGTCTTCGTGCTTCGTGAACAGTGCATGGGTCATGGCGGCGGCCTGATGGACGTTGAGAGGGGTTGGATCGATTAATTAACCGACCGGTTGGTCGGAGAATGGTAGCATCAAACTATTCGCATGTGCGAGGCGTTTCTCATTTCATTGATCGAGGAGAAATAGATGGCTTACGAGAACATCCTGGTGGAGACCCGGGGGCGTGTCGGGCTGGTTACGCTGAACCGTCCGAAGGCGCTGAATGCGCTGAACGATGCGCTGATGGATGAGTTGGGCGACGCACTGAAGGCGTTCGATGCGGACGACGACATTGGCGCGATCGTCGTGACGGGGAGTGAGAAGGCGTTCGCGGCCGGCGCGGACATCGGCATGATGGCGACCTACTCCTATATGGACGTTTATCGCGGCGACTACATCACGCGCAACTGGGAGACGGTTCGCGAGATCCGCAAGCCGATCATTGCTGCGGTGTCTGGTTTTGCGCTGGGCGGCGGCTGCGAACTCGCGATGATGTGCGACATCATCTTCGCGGCGGACACGGCCAAGTTCGGCCAGCCGGAGATCAAGCTGGGCATCATGCCGGGCGCGGGCGGTACGCAGCGTCTGCCGCGCGCAGTGTCGAAGGCGAAGGCGATGGACATGTGCCTGACCGCGCGCTTCATGGATGCCGCCGAAGCGGAGCGTGCCGGGCTCGTGTCGCGCGTGCTGCCGGCCGACAAGTTGCTCGACGAGGCGATTGCCGCCGCTGCGACGATCGCTGAGTTTTCGCTGCCGGCGGTCATGATGGTCAAGGAGTCTGTGAATCGCGCGTATGAGACGACGCTGGCCGAAGGTGTTCACTTCGAGCGCCGTCTGTTCCATTCGCTGTTCGCGACAGAAGACCAGAAGGAAGGGATGGCGGCATTCGTCGAGAAACGGAAGCCGGCGTTCAAGCATCGCTGATTGGACTGTAGGCGGTATGACCGCCCGGGCGGCGAACTGCAAGTAACGTCGCTCTATATATAGGCGAAGTGCTGCCGGTGGCTCGTAGGCCAGCTGCGGCACCGGGCGCGTCGACCCTCAAGCCTCAGTGCGCGGCAGCGCACGGAGGCTTTTTCAAAATATTTTCACAAAGGGGCTTGCGCGGATGGTGCGCGGTGCATAGAATCACGCCTCTTTCGCGCTAACGGAAACGCGGCGCGGAAGAGGGAAGCAAAGTCGGTGGTGCGCAGCAGGTTCGGCGCACAGCTGGCGCAGGAAGATGGGCCCCGCAGTCGCAACGAAGTAGTTAAAAAGTTGTTGACGAACTGCGAAACACGGTTCATAATCTCGCTTCTCTGCTGCTGAAAACGCAGCGCTGCTGAGAAACAAACGGTTTCTCGCAGAAATGCTCTTTAAAAATTAACAGCCGATAAGTGTGGGCGCTTGATGGAAGCGAGCTGATCTTCGGATCAGAAAGCGAAAGTATCAAGAGTCTCACACTAAAGTAAGTCAGGTTTATGAAGCAATTCATATACCTGTCAGCTTTGAGTGAGCGACCGGTTCTTAACAGAACCGAAAACAGTAACAGGTTTGAACTGAAGAGTTTGATCCTGGCTCAGATTGAACGCTGGCGGCATGCCTTACACATGCAAGTCGAACGGCAGCACGGGTGCTTGCACCTGGTGGCGAGTGGCGAACGGGTGAGTAATACATCGGAACATGTCCTGTAGTGGGGGATAGCCCGGCGAAAGCCGGATTAATACCGCATACGATCTACGGATGAAAGCGGGGGACCTTCGGGCCTCGCGCTATAGGGTTGGCCGATGGCTGATTAGCTAGTTGGTGGGGTAAAGGCCTACCAAGGCGACGATCAGTAGCTGGTCTGAGAGGACGACCAGCCACACTGGGACTGAGACACGGCCCAGACTCCTACGGGAGGCAGCAGTGGGGAATTTTGGACAATGGGCGAAAGCCTGATCCAGCAATGCCGCGTGTGTGAAGAAGGCCTTCGGGTTGTAAAGCACTTTTGTCCGGAAAGAAATCCTTGGTTCTAATATAGCCGGGGGATGACGGTACCGGAAGAATAAGCACCGGCTAACTACGTGCCAGCAGCCGCGGTAATACGTAGGGTGCGAGCGTTAATCGGAATTACTGGGCGTAAAGCGTGCGCAGGCGGTTTGCTAAGACCGATGTGAAATCCCCGGGCTCAACCTGGGAACTGCATTGGTGACTGGCAGGCTAGAGTATGGCAGAGGGGGTAGAATTCCACGTGTAGCAGTGAAATGCGTAGAGATGTGGAGGAATACCGATGGCGAAGGCAGCCCCCTGGGCCAATACTGACGCTCATGCACGAAAGCGTGGGGAGCAAACAGGATTAGATACCCTGGTAGTCCACGCCCTAAACGATGTCAACTAGTTGTTGGGGATTCATTTCCTTAGTAACGTAGCTAACGCGTGAAGTTGACCGCCTGGGGAGTACGGTCGCAAGATTAAAACTCAAAGGAATTGACGGGGACCCGCACAAGCGGTGGATGATGTGGATTAATTCGATGCAACGCGAAAAACCTTACCTACCCTTGACATGGTCGGAATCCTGCTGAGAGGTGGGAGTGCTCGAAAGAGAACCGATACACAGGTGCTGCATGGCTGTCGTCAGCTCGTGTCGTGAGATGTTGGGTTAAGTCCCGCAACGAGCGCAACCCTTGTCCTTAGTTGCTACGCAAGAGCACTCTAAGGAGACTGCCGGTGACAAACCGGAGGAAGGTGGGGATGACGTCAAGTCCTCATGGCCCTTATGGGTAGGGCTTCACACGTCATACAATGGTCGGAACAGAGGGTTGCCAACCCGCGAGGGGGAGCTAATCCCAGAAAACCGATCGTAGTCCGGATTGCACTCTGCAACTCGAGTGCATGAAGCTGGAATCGCTAGTAATCGCGGATCAGCATGCCGCGGTGAATACGTTCCCGGGTCTTGTACACACCGCCCGTCACACCATGGGAGTGGGTTTTACCAGAAGTGGCTAGTCTAACCGCAAGGAGGACGGTCACCACGGTAGGATTCATGACTGGGGTGAAGTCGTAACAAGGTAGCCGTATCGGAAGGTGCGGCTGGATCACCTCCTTTCCAGAGCTATCTCGCAAAATTGAGCGCTCACGCTTATCGGCTGTTGGTTTAGACAGAAACTCTATCTGTTTGCGGTTAAACCGGTTATAATGCCGGCCGCTTTCAATAATCCTCAATGACAAATATTCGAATGAAGTTTGGTTCGAGTCTTTTTCATTGGCGATTGAGCCAGTCAGAGTGATACGTAGTAAGTATCGGCTGTCGTTCTTTAACAATCTGGAAGAAGTAAGTAATTTGGATAGCGGAAGCGTCTTGAGATGGACGTGGAAGTTATCCGGGTTGTGATTGTATCGATGTATCTCAAGATGATTCGAACTCTAAGTTTGACTCAATTGGAATACGGCACAACGCGAAAACTCAACCTGTAACGACCTGTCGGAGAGACAGACTCGTTATAGGGTCAAGCGAACAAGTGCATGTGGTGGATGCCTTGGCGATCACAGGCGATGAAGGACGCGGTAGCCTGCGAAAAGCTACGGGGAGCTGGCAAACGAGCTTTGATCCGTAGATGTCCGAATGGGGAAACCCACTCCTTTTGGAGTATCCATGGCTGAATACATAGGCCATGAGAAGCGAACGCGGTGAACTGAAACATCTAAGTAACCGCAGGAAAAGAAATCAACCGAGATTCCCAAAGTAGTGGCGAGCGAAATGGGATGAGCCTTGCACTCTTTATTTGTATTGTTAGCCGAACGCTTTGGAAAGTGCGGCCATAGCGGGTGATAGCCCCGTAGGCGAAAACAGTATGAAAGAACTAGGTGTGCGACAAGTAGGGCGGGACACGTGAAATCCTGTCTGAAGATGGGGGGACCATCCTCCAAGGCTAAATACTCGTGATCGACCGATAGTGAACCAGTACCGTGAGGGAAAGGCGAAAAGAACCCCGGGAGGGGAGTGAAATAGATCCTGAAACCGCATGCATACAAACAGTCGGAGCCTCGTAAGGGGTGACGGCGTACCTTTTGTATAATGGGTCAGCGACTTACGTTCAGTAGCAAGCTTAACCGTATAGGGCAGGCGTAGCGAAAGCGAGTCCGAATAGGGCGTTCAGTTGCTGGGCGTAGACCCGAAACCAAGTGATCTATCCATGGCCAGGATGAAGGTGCGGTAACACGTACTGGAGGTCCGAACCCACTAACGTTGAAAAGTTAGGGGATGAGCTGTGGATAGGGGTGAAAGGCTAAACAAACTTGGAAATAGCTGGTTCTCTCCGAAAACTATTTAGGTAGTGCCTCGTGTCTCACCTTCGGGGGTAGAGCACTGTCATGGTTGGGGGGTCTATTGCAGATTACCCCGCCATAGCAAACTCCGAATACCGAAGAGTGCAATCACGGGAGACAGACATCGGGTGCTAACGTCCGGTGTCAAGAGGGAAACAACCCAGACCGCCAGCTAAGGTCCCCAAATATAGCTAAGTGGGAAACGAAGTGGGAAGGCTAAAACAGTCAGGAGGTTGGCTTAGAAGCAGCCACCCTTTAAAGAAAGCGTAATAGCTCACTGATCGAGTCGTCCTGCGCGGAAGATGTAACGGGGCTAAGCTATATACCGAAGCTGCGGATGCGAGCTATGCTCGCATGGTAGGAGAGCGTTCTGTAAGCCTGCGAAGGTGTCTCGGAAGGGATGCTGGAGGTATCAGAAGTGCGAATGCTGACATGAGTAGCGATAAAGGGGGTGAAAGGCCCCTCGCCGTAAGCCCAAGGTTTCCTACGCAACGTTCATCGGCGTAGGGTGAGTCGGCCCCTAAGGCGAGGCAGAAATGCGTAGCTGATGGGAAGCAGGTCAATATTCCTGCACCATTGTTAGATGCGATGGGGGGACGGATCGCGGAAGGTTGTCCGGGTGTTGGAAGTCCCGGTCGCTGCATTGGAGAAGGCGCTTAGGCAAATCCGGGCGCAGGATTCAAGGGTGTGGCGCGAGCTCCTTAGGGAAACACTGATCAATTCGGCTTGGCGGTCATCGCTGACGAGGCCAAGGGCGTTGTAGAAAGAAGCTCACGGAACGGACCCACGACGATGCAGCGGCAGATCGGTTTTGCGGAAGCGGAAAGTGCGGGCAAGAAGCGGGTGACCAAGCGTCAACGCTTTCTGGCCGAGATGGAGAAGGTCGTCCCTTGGTCGCGGCTGCTGTCGGTGATCGGGCCGTATTACCCGAAGGGCGAGCGTGGCCGGCCGCCGATTGGCCTGGAACGGATGCTGCGGATCTACTTGCTGCAGCAGTGGTACGGGTTGTCGGACGAAGGGCTTGAAGATGCGCTCTACGACAGCATCGCGATGCGCGCCTTCGCGGGCATCGACCTGGCGCGCGAGAACGTGCCGGACGCCACCACGCTGTTGAAATTCCGGCGCCTGCTGGTCGAGCACGCACTGACGCGAAAGCTGTTCGACGAGATCGGCATCGAGTTGTGCGAGCGCGGGCTGATGATGAAGGAAGGCACGCTGGTGGATGCGACGATCTTCGAGGCTGCGCCGTCCACGAAGAACGCCGGGAAGAGCCGTGACCCGGAGATGCATCAGACGAAGAAGGGCAACGACTGGTATTTCGGCATGAAGGCCCATGTCGGCGTCGACGCCGACTCGGGTCTGGTGCATAGCGTGGTCACCACGGCGGCCAACGAGCCGGACGTATCGCAGGCCCACGCCCTGCTGCACGGTCATGAGCAGGAAGCGTTTGGCGATGCGGGCTACACCGGCGTGGACAAGCGCGAGGAGATGAAGGGCAAGACGGTGAAGTGGCACGTGGCGCTCAAGCGCGGAAAGATCAGGGCGATGCAGGAAGGTCCGCTGAAGGACCTCGTGATCGCGGTCGAGCGAACCAAGGCGCAGATCCGCGCCCGGGTCGAGCATCCGTTTCATGTCGTGAAGAACCTGTTTCGTCATCGCAAGGTGCGCTACAAGGGTCTAGCCAGGAACACGGCACAGCTGTTCAGTCTGTTCGCGCTGGCGAACCTGGTGATCGCGAAAAATCAGCTGTTGTCGACTCATGGGAGCAATCCGTCATGTGTGTGAAAAACGCGGGAAGTGAGGCCCGAATACGAGCGAAACTCACCTCGCATGTCGTCAAATTCCTACGTCAATCTGAAAATTGCAACCTGCCTCGTCCGTTATGCGGACGACAGGCTCATTGATCAGCGTTTCCTTAGGGAGCGAAGCAATTGGAAGTGGTTCCAAGAAAAGCCTCTAAGCTTCAGTCTAATGATGACCGTACCGCAAACCGACACAGGTGGGCGAGATGAGTATTCTAAGGCGCTTGAGAGAACTCGGGAGAAGGAACTCGGCAAATTGGTACCGTAACTTCGGGATAAGGTACGCCCTTGTAGCTTGATGCCCCTGCGGGCAAAGGGTGAAGGGGTTGCAATAAACTGGTGGCTGCGACTGTTTAATAAAAACACAGCACTCTGCAAACACGAAAGTGGACGTATAGGGTGTGACGCCTGCCCGGTGCCGGAAGATTAAATGATGGGGTGCAAGCTCTTGATTGAAGTCCCGGTAAACGGCGGCCGTAACTATAACGGTCCTAAGGTAGCGAAATTCCTTGTCGGGTAAGTTCCGACCTGCACGAATGGCGTAACGATGGCCACACTGTCTCCTCCCGAGACTCAGCGAAGTTGAAGTGTTTGTGATGATGCAATCTACCCGCGGCTAGACGGAAAGACCCCATGAACCTTTACTGTAGCTTTGCATTGGACTTTGAACCGATCTGTGTAGGATAGGTGGGAGGCTATGAAACCGGAACGCTAGTTTCGGTGGAGCCGTCCTTGAAATACCACCCTGGTTTGTTTGAGGTTCTAACCTTGGCCCGTGATCCGGGTCGGGGACAGTGCATGGTAGGCAGTTTGACTGGGGCGGTCTCCTCCCAAAGCGTAACGGAGGAGTACGAAGGTACGCTAGGTACGGTCGGAAATCGTGCTGATAGTGCAATGGCATAAGCGTGCTTAACTGCGAGACCGACAAGTCGAGCAGGTGCGAAAGCAGGTCATAGTGATCCGGTGGTTCTGTATGGAAGGGCCATCGCTCAACGGATAAAAGGTACTCTGGGGATAACAGGCTGATACCGCCCAAGAGTTCATATCGACGGCGGTGTTTGGCACCTCGATGTCGGCTCATCTCATCCTGGGGCTGTAGCCGGTCCCAAGGGTATGGCTGTTCGCCATTTAAAGAGGTACGTGAGCTGGGTTTAAAACGTCGTGAGACAGTTTGGTCCCTATCTGCCGTGGGCGTTGGATATTTGAAGGGGGCTGCTCCTAGTACGAGAGGACCGGAGTGGACGAACCTCTGGTGTACCGGTTGTCACGCCAGTGGCATCGCCGGGTAGCTATGTTCGGAAGAGATAACCGCTGAAAGCATCTAAGCGGGAAACTCGCCTTAAGATGAGATATCCCTGGGGACTAGATCCCCTTGAAGGGTCGTTCGAGACCAGGACGTTGATAGGTCAGGTGTGTAAGCGCAGTAATGCGTTCAGCTAACTGATACTAATTGCCCGTAAGGCTTGATCCTATAACAAGTCTGTTTTACAGACAGCGGTTGAATGACCGCGTATGTGCTGATACGCACAACCTCAAAAATTACTGCTTCTTCCCGATTGGTTGCGTTGCGAAGCAACGTGACAACCCTCTTTGCCTGATGACCATAGCGAGTCGGTCCCACCCCTTCCCATCCCGAACAGGACCGTGAAACGACTCTACGCCGATGATAGTGCGGATTCCCGTGTGAAAGTAGGTAATCGTCAGGCTCCCTAAGCCAAGAACCCCCGCCCGACAAGGCGGGGGTTTTTGCATTTCGGCGGCGGAAATGTGTGGTGTGCCCGGCATAGATCACACCTCGTGCCGAATAGCTACACGGCAGCGGACCTGAGTAACCGGCCCGCTGCAGTTTCAGAACGATCGCCGCTTGTCACAGTTACTAACGGTATGGAGCATCGGGTACCGAGCTTCCAGACGGATAGTGACTTGCGACGCTCACCATCGACAATGCGCTGATCACATCGGCGTGATGATGAGTCGCTTGTCCTCGACGGTAATCCGGACGCGTTCTCCAGCCTCGAATCCCGCGTCCTCAAGCCATACTCCAGCCAATTTGATCCACGGGTAATACGTCGTGTTCAGTTTCCGGTGCGCTCTGATAGCACGGAGGACCCTAGACAAGGAATGATGGCGTGCTGACTCTTGGACGGTGACGAAGCGTTCCGTTACCGGGGGACGTGACTTATGATTGGCGTTAAGGGCGTGGTGCAACTGGTGGTGAGACTACTCGACCCGCGGCCAGGCATGAGCGTTTACGACCCCACCTGCGGCAGCGGTGGCATGTTAGTGGAAAGCGCCCACCATATCGCGGGGCTACCGGGCGGCGAGTTGCTGGGTGGCAAGCCCAACGTGCTGCTTTACGGCCAGGAAAAGAACTTGGGCACCTGGGCTATCGCCAAGCTCAACCTGTACCTGCACAACATGCGCGCTGACATTGAGCGCGGCGACACACTGGTCGACCCCAAGCACCTAGACGGTGATTACCTGAAAACCTTTGACCGAGTGACTGCCAATCCGCCGTTCTCGTCAAAGGCGTGGTGGGCACCGCTGGAGTTGGCCAGTGAGGCCGAGAAAGAAGGCGAAAAGAAGCCCAAGGCGCCCAACTACAAGCAGGTCAGCGACCCATTCGGCCGCTTTGGCTATGGCATTCCGCCCCGCGGCTACGCGGACTTGGCTTTCGCGCAGCATATGCTCGCCAGTGTGAAGGCCGACGGCCGCATGGGCGTCAGCCACCACCGGCTGGACGAAGCCCTCGCCCAATTGGATGGCTAGACGAGGCGCACCGTAGTCAGTACGACTTTCTGGCTGCCTTTATGCGGGCCAGCCTGCCGAATGCCAAGTTCATCGCTTTTACTGGAACGCCGCTGCTGAACGATGACAAACACACTCTGGCCGAATTTGGTGGAGGGGAATACATTGACGAGTACCGGTTGCACGAGGCAGTGGCCGACGGGGCCACGTTGCCCATCAAGTACCAGGACGCCTGGGTGGCGCTGGCGCCCGATGCCAACCTCGATCAGGCGTTTAAAGACCAGTTCATCAACGAGCCCGAGGTACGGCAGCACGCTCTGAAGAAGGAACTGCTCGCGAGCTGGCGGAAGGCCGGTGACCGAACGGAGAAGGTAGTGCACCACCTAGTCGAGCACTTCCTGACCAACGTGCAGGCCAAGGGCCTCAAGGGTATGCTGGTGTGCGACGGGCGCGAGATGGCCGTGCGTTACAAAGACTTGCTCGATGCCATCATGAAGGAGCGCGACAAGCAACTGCTGCCCACTTTCGAGAGCCGGGTGGTGGTGTCCCTGGCCAACATCACGGCTTCGCGCACCGGTGCGTCTGAGAAAGAAGCCGCTGCCGAGAAGGGTGTTGACGCCGACAGGGTACGCTCCATCGAAGAACGCGTGCGCGAGGAAGTCAAGGCCGGCAAGGTGCCGGTCGCGATGCCGTCTGAGCAGATTGCCAACTTCGTCAGCAAGCTGTTTCCGCTGCCCTATGGCGATGAAGCCAAGGGCAGGGACGGCAAGGTACACGCCAACAACGTCGGGCTCGTCATCGTGTCCGACATGCTGCTCACTGGTTGGGACGCGCCGATTGTTGGCACTATGTACTTGGACAAACCGCTCAAGGAGCACACCCTGCTGCAAGCCATAGCCCGCGTGAACCGCACTATGGTAGGTAAGAACGCTGGCTACATCGTGGACTATCACGGTGTGGTGGAGCACCTCGACCACGCCCTCAAAATCTACGGCGGCGAGGTGAAACCCACCCAGGTATGGGAGGGCGTGGAGAGCGAGCTGCCCAAACTGCAAGCGACGCTGGAGCGTATTCTCAAGCTCCTGCCGCGCAAGAATGACCCTGTAAGTCATCGTGAAGCCTACAAGGCTGACGCCGAAGCCTTCCTCGACCCGGCAACCCGGCTGGATAAGGTGGAAGACTTTCTGGAACTGGTCAAACAGTTCAACCGCAGCATCGACATGTTTGCAACAGCACCAGCAGTGCGCCGCGCGTTTCGTCGTCGCTGCATCGCGCAATTGCGATCGCGATAGGCCGGGTGCGTCTCGCGGTAGTGCCGCCAGTAGTCAGGATGTCGGGCCCGCCAGCTGGCCTGGGCGCGGATCTGATTCTCGCGATAATCGGGATCGACTCGCATGCGCTGGTGCTGCCACGCACGCCGGCGAGCACGCTGGCACGCCTTGGCAGAGCAGAAGCGTTGATGCGGGATATGTAAGAGCGGAGTGAAGGGTGCGCCGCAGGCGGCACAGATCCGATCCGATTTCATGGCCGTGCTCCACAGAGGAATCGCAGTGGGGTCGGCAGTGTTCGGGGCCAGGGTCAGTTGAAGCCAGCTCGCGGGACGCGGCGTCCCACCCTCGCAGATTTTCCCGCTCTAGGAACCGCTCTTGAGCTTTTTCTGGGCCTGGACCTTCCGAGGATCGCACGAGCCGCTCAGAGAGCTCACGGGTTATTGGGGTCGCACCCAAACGCTACTACTTCGGCGCGGAAGTAGACCAGTCGCAACAACTCCGTCGTCGCCACAAAGTGCTTGTGGCGGGCGTCTTCGTAAGTCTTTGATTTTTTAGTGTACGGCGTCTCATCAACTAAGTCGCCCTACGGTAGATAGCCTCATAACCTGAGAAAAGCGGACCCATAAGCTGAGAAGATTATGGGTCTTTTTTATTGATAGCTCAGATGTATGAGTGATTCACGGGGCTGGACGTGTGGCCGGCCCATCGCCCACTGGCATCTGGGTTTTATGTCCTGCGTAACGCGGTTGAGGCCGGCGTTGCAAAAATGAACGCGTGGACGGTGCACATCGCCGTGCTATCTGAGCCGAGGCCTGCTCCGGCGTGATTGCAAAGAGATGACGTGTACGACAAGGGTCTATGGCCTGCTACCTTGGCTGTGTACTCGCTCGCATTCGACGTCATTGCAAGGCGCGACGCGTTCGCCGATACAAATCCCCAGTTGATGTCGGGGATGGCGCAGCGAGGGGCGGTTGCCAGTGGGAGCTGGATCGTGGACCTCGATTGCACATGCGAATCCGTTGACGAGCAGGTCTGCAGAATGCGGGCTGCTGAATACGTTCGGATGTCGACGGAGCACCAGCAATACTCGACGGAGAATCAGCGTGATCGCATTCGCGACTACGCTGCTCGTCGCGATCTCGAGATCGTGCGGACCTACGCCGACGAGGGTAAAAGTGGTTTGCGAATCGATGGGCGCCAAGCGCTGCAGCAGCTGATCCGGGACGTGGAAACCGGCATGGCCGATTTCCAGGTGATCCTCGTCTATGACGTAAGCCGTTGGGGACGATTCCAGGATGCAGACGAAAGTGCCTATTACGAGTACATCTGCCGGCGCGCTGGCATCCAGGTCGCCTATTGCGCTGAGCAGTTCGAGAACGACGGCTCGCCAGTTTCGACGATCGTCAAAGGCGTGAAGCGCGCGATGGCCGGTGAGTACAGCCGCGAGTTGTCAGCGAAGGTCTTCGCTGGCCAATGTAGGTTGATCGAGCTCGGTTTCCGGCAAGGCGGGCCTGCAGGCTATGCGTTACGCCGGATCCTCGTGGACGAACATGGCCTCATGAAGGGGGAATTGCAGCGCGGTCAACACAAGTGCCTGCAGACGGACCGCGTCATTCTGATGCCGGGCCCGGACAGCGAGGTGCGTATCGTCAACCTCATCTACAGTTGGTTCATCAATGAGTCACTCAATGAGCACGAGATCGCCGCACGCCTGAACGGCATGAACGTTCAGACGGACCTTGGGCGACCCTGGACTCGGGCGACTATTCGAGAGGTGCTGACCAACGAAAAGTACATCGGCAACAACGTCTACAACCGTGTGTCGTTCAAGCTGAAGAAATCTCGTGTCACGAATCCGTCGGAGATGTGGATACGCAAGGAGGGTGCGTTCGAACCCATCGTGCCGAGCGAAACGTTCTATACCGCGCAGGGCATCATGCGGGCGCGCGCCCGGCGCTACTCGAGCGAGGAGCTTATCGAGCGTCTGCGAAACCTGTACCGAAGCAGAGGCTTTCTATCGGGCGTCGTGATCGACGAAACGGAGGGCATGCCGTCCACCTCGGTTTATGTGTATCGCTTCGGTAGCTTGATTCGTGCGTATCAGACGGTTGGCTTCACGCCAGGACGTGACTATCGTTATATCGAAACGAATCGCTTCATTCGGCAACTGCACCCAGAGATCGTTGCCGAGACCGAAAAGAAGATCGCGGATCTCGGCGGATCGGTATCGCGTGATCCGGCGACGGACCTGCTGACCGTGAATCGGGAGTTCACTGCCTGCATCGTGCTGTCACGGTGTCAGGTGCGCGGCAGCGGCCGTAACCATTGGAAGGTCCGGTTCGACACGAGCCTGCTGCCGGATATCACCGTCGCAGTCAGGTTGGACCAGAGCAACTCGACGGCGCTCGACTACTACCTGCTGCCGCACATCGATTTTTGGCAGCCTCGTATCAGCCTCGCGGACTGGAATCCGATCGAGTTCGAGAGTTATCGCTTTGACACGCTCGACTACCTATACGGTATGGCACAGCGTGCTCGGCTGAGAAGGAGAGCAGCATGACTCAGCGTGAGCAGCCTGGTGAGGTTCGGATGATCCCCATCAGCCAGATCGAAGTGATCAACCCTCGCGAGCGTAATGGCCGCGTCTTCGAGGAAATCGTAACCAACATCAAGACAATCGGCCTGAAGAAACCGATCTTGGTGACGCCGCGGGCAACGGCAAGCGGCGTGGAGAAGTATCTCCTCGTGTGTGGGGAGGGACGACTTAAGGCATTCCGATCGCTCGGTGAAACGACGATACCAGCGCTGGTGGTGAGCGTGAGCGACGAAGACGCGTTCATCATGAGCTTGACGGAGAACATCGCGAGACGGCAGTGCCGACCGCTCGAGTTGCTCGCCGGCATACGCGAACTGCAGGAGCGCGGCTACGCACCGAAGGCGATCGCCGAGAAGACAGGGCTCACGCAGCACTACGTGCAGGGGATCCTGACGCTGCTGCATCAAGGTGAAGAGCGCCTCGTGATCGCAGTGGAGAAAGGCCGAATTCCGCTGAACGCGGCTCTTTCGATCGTCGGTGCTGGCGACGACGATGAGGCGATCCAGGCGGCACTGCAGGAGGCATATGAATCGGGAAGATTGCGCGGGCGCCAGTTGATGGACGCTCGGCGCGTCATCGAGCGGAGGAAAGCGCTCGGCCGCACGGCGAATCGAAACATGACGCGCAAGGTGATGGACGTGACCACATCGAGCCTCGTCCGAACGTATCAGCATGAAGTTGAGCGACAGAAAACGATGGTGCGCAAGGCAGAGTTTACGCAGCAGCGGTTACTGTTCATTGTCGGTGCCCTCAGGCAGCTATTTGCCGACGAGAACTTCGTCAATCTGCTGCGCGCTGAGGAACTGGCGACTTTGCCGAAGTATCTGGCGGAACGTGTATGGCCGAGCGGGAGTCCAGCATGACCGGCGTAGCACTTGGGTTCATTCCTGAACCACTCTCCGTTCCGATTACGAGCATCCTGCCATCACGGCGCACGCCGGCCGGCATGATGAACTCGCGAAAGTTTAAGCAGATCAGAAGCTCCATCGAAGAGGTGGGGCTGATCGAGCCGCTTTCAGTGACGCCGGTCGATCAGGCATCGGGCAACCACGTTCTGCTTGATGGACATCTCCGCTTGATCGCATTGCAGGAGCTCCAGTTCAGCACCGTGTCCTGCTTAGTTGCGACGGACGATGAGAGCTACACGTACAACAACCGCGTCAATCGACTATCGACCATCCAGGAGCACTTCATGATTCGTCGAGCCGTTGAACGAGGAGTGTCCCCGGAGCGGCTCGCGAAGGCGCTGTCCGTAGATGTGTCGCAGATCATCAAGAGGATGGCATTGCTGGATGGGATTTGTGCTGAAGCGACTGAACTGCTGAAGGACCGGCAGTTTTCGCCGGAGCTCGCGCGAGCTCTGCGGAAGATGAAGCCGACACGGCAAGTCGAATGTGTCGAGCTCATGGTGGCAGCAAACAACCTGTCTGTCTCGTACGCTGAAGCGTTGCTCGTTGCGACACCGGCTTCTCGGTTGATCGAAGGGAAGAAACCGAGGAAGCTTGCCGGCGTGAGCCCCGAACAAATGGCGAAGATGGAACGGGAGATGAGCAATCTGCAGGGACAGTACAAGGTGGTCGAGGAGACTTATGGACAGGACGTGCTCAACCTCGTGCTGGCAAAGGGTTACCTTGCGAGGCTGCTTGAGAACGAGCCGGTGCGCCAGTACTTGCAAGCCCAACAGGCGGACTTGCTATGCGAACTCCAGTCCGTCGTCGATACGATTGCGTTAGAGCAGCCCGCCCTCGATCCCACCGCCTGAACTCGGGTCGTGGGGGGAGCATTGATTCGAAAATCTACCTACTGATCAGTTTGCGCACCGATGCCCTCCAGTAGCAGGCCGTTGAAATACCTCTCAGCCTGACGCATTTTCCCTTTCGCCGTTCGCGGTGATCACCGAGAAGCGTTCGATTTCAGTTCAAGCGCCGATTTCAATGCGAATGGGTCAACGTTGAGCGCTTCCCGGCGCCCATTCCGGTGCATCAGGCGCTCTGCGGGCGCAACGCGGCCAACGATCTCAACCGCGTCAGGTTGTAGGCCGCCATCGTCAGCGTCAGCAGTTGGTCTACTTTCTCCAGGCCGCGAACCATGACCTGTCGCAGCGGCCCGATCGTCTTGCCCCAGCCGAAGCACTGCTCGATGCATTTCCGTTTGCGCTGGCTCAACGCGTAGCCCAGATGCCGGGTGGTGCGTTTGTCGATCGCGCTACCGCCGCTGCGTTTCGTATTCCGCGCCACGTGCGGCGTCACGTTCGCGTCCCGGCAGGCCTTGATGAACCCCCGCGTGTCGTAACCCTTGTCGGCGCCGACCGTGATGCGTCGATCGGCTAGTGCTACGTCCCGCAACATCTCGGCCGCAACGTTGCGTTCAGCCCGACCATTCGCCCGGCTGGCTTGCACATTGACCACCAGACCGTGCCGATTGTCAGTCAGCACATGGCCGAGATAGCTCGGCAGAGCCGGCGCCACATTGCTCTTTCGATACAAACGGCTGTCGCCGTCGCTCTTCGATTCGTGGGTTTCGTTGCTGCGCGTCTCGCCGTGCCAGTTGCCCGGCGGCCGGTCGTCGTCGCTGCCGTCCTTGCGGCGGAGGCTCTTGTGGCTAGCCCAGGCCTGAATCAGCGTGCCATCGACGCTGAAGTGCTCGCCTGACAGCAGGCCCCGTTTCTGCGCCGTTTCCACCGTCGCGTTGAACAACTCCGTCACCGCATCGAATTCGAGCAGCCGGTCACGGTTCTTACTGAAGACCGAGTGATTCCACACCGCATCCTCAATCGACAGGCCCACGAACCATCGAAACAGCAGGTTGTACGAGATCTGTTCAACCAGTTGCCGCTCGCTGCGGATGCTGTACAGCACCTGCAGCAGCATCGCCCGCATCAGCTTCTCCGGCGCGATGCTCGGGCGACCGCCCTTGACGTCCGCCTCGTACATCGCCGAGAACTTCGCGTCCATCTTCGATAGCGCTTCGTTCAACCATGTCCGGATCTGACGCAGCGGATGTGTCTGCGGCACAAATTCCTCCAGCCTCACCGTGCTGAACAATGATTCGTTGTAGCTGTCCGCGCCTCGCATCTGCCTTCGCTTCCTTGATCTCGGGTGACTACATCCTGCAGGATGGGGCGAGGTATTTCAACGACCTGCTAGACGAGGTGGTCGGCGTGCGCATTTTATTCCCGGCAGTAAATGATGGGGATGACATTCATATCCTTCGCGGCATGCGCGAAAGACGACAGAATCCACAGCAGTTGTATGATATTGCCAGTAACAGTCTGCTTGGCTTTTATTTTATTAAATTCAATCTCAATGGCGGATTTCGATATAAACGAGCATGATAGGATGGCTTTTCGGTGAAGCTTATAGTCTTGTAAGAGATGTTTAACGTAGTCATCGATCGCGGAGCAATCGCCTTTTCTGGTTCGGCCAATTTCGCTCTGTACCGAATCTTGGGAATAATTCTTGGAGAATTTTTCGTCGACCTTTTTTGTGAATTGTTCCTTTGAGAAATACATGTTCCCAAGATTTTTTATGCCTTGGCCCACAACGTCATGAAGCTTGCTTGCGGATCGGCTAACGTCCCCGTGTTTCGAGTGGATAAAGCAAATGCATGAATCTGCACTGTTCAGAGTAATATGATCAGCCCATTCGTTACCCAGGTCATCACAAAAAATGTAATCATCATGAGCGTGAATGGTCTCTGCTATACTAAACATTGAATCGGCATCGAATGCAGTTGAGGTTGATTGGATTTCCCCCTTTTCGCTAGTCACATTTGCGATCTCGGGTTTGGCAATCAAAATGTCTAGTATGCTATCGATTTCCGAAATTCCGGATGAGTCTTCAAAGCATCGCCCCATGAAATACATGTACTTGGGATCGTTGAAGCAAATACTAAAGAATCCGTTCTTAATGATGTATTTCTGAAGAGAGACATCCTTCCCGTTCTCTGTAAGCTTTATTCTCTGAAGGGGGATGGATAGCAATGTGATTGATTTCTCGTTTTTTCTGAGCCTTGAAGTATTTTCGTGACCCACTACCTTCAGGTCTTTGTCGACTTCATACACCTTCTCCAAAATTTTGAAGATTCGATCAAGTCGACCCTTGTTTAGTGAAAGCAATTTTTTCTTTCGTGTTTTGTAGGAAGCAGGGATGTTTTCTCTAATTATTCTGTCGTGTAGCATCGCGCTCTCGATCAAAATGGCCGAAGGCTCGGTGACTGCTAGTACCTCGCTAAGATCGACTAATTTTGCGAAGGAGTCCAAAAACGCCTTGTTTGTATTTGGATTTTCAATGAGGTGAACTTGGCCTTTTGCCCAAAGCGCGATTTCATCAAGCCTCTTTCGTTCGGAGGCCTCGACTACTCGACCGGAGTTCGCGGAAATAGTTTTTAAGTTTGAGCCTTGGCGAATTTTCAGAAAATAGGGAATTGATCGTCCGGCGGCATGCGTCGAGAGTAGGCCTTTTAAATCGGCAGCTTCATATGATCTTGCTCGCATCGCGCGCTCTGATATCGTCATATTGCGCAGTGCAATTTTTTGAAACTCAACTTCGTCGTCATCAAAGGTTGATGTTAGAAGCGAGTGGTCGATCGCATTGAAATGTTCGTCGATTTTGTCGGATATATTGGCGCAACTCTTTTTGAAGATTGATAGGTATTTTCCAATTTCAATTATGACGATGTACGCATATATTGTATCTTGGAAGTCCTCAGTCAAAAAATAGACGGGACGGGACGAAGGAAATGCTCTTGCAGAATACGTGTACGTGAAATCTGTATTGGGTACAATGCGTTCTTGCCTAAATTCATTGATCAGAAAATTGCTATTCTTTTCGATATTTTGAGATGCAGCGTCTAACAGGGTGCCTATCGAGTCATCTGTCAACTCTGCTTTCGGGAAGTAAAATTGTGCGTTTTGTGTTATGAGTAGGCGGTCTGGCATATGGTCTCCTATAGCGCTGGTCTCAATCCGATGGTCGTCGTTGTGTGATCGATTGCGACCGGCTATCTATGTCCGATTAGGCCGGGGTGCGTGTCGAACGAGCGCTGTGCTGACCCGGTGGTAATGCTGGCTGCTCCGAGATCTAGTGTCCGCGGACAAGAAACACAACAGGAGGCAGTATAGACAGCAAGATGAACGCGAATAGGCGTAGCCGCAGATCGATGCTTGCGGCACGGCGTAGAAATCCGTCATCCTCCTTTGTTGATCGCATCAAGCTTGCGAAGCACCAAAGTGAAAAATTGAGCACGAACAGTTCGAACATAAGTAGACCGATGCCCGTGCCTACGAGCCAAGCCTTCCACAGCTCGAGTTTTGACAGTGAAGACGGCAGCTGAGCCCCAATCTTTCCAATCAACAGGCCGATGGCCAAACCCCCCATCCCATAAGTGTTGATCAAAACTTGATATGCCCCGGTAGCAATGAATTCGATCTTCGGAAACAGCACTGCTAGACCGAAAAGCGCTAATCCGAGCATACCCACCACGTTCCATATGTGCGGACCTATTCCATCAGAAATAGCGGCTTCCAGATAACTGGCGGGTAGTCGATTTTTGAAGTGTGTGATAAATAACACGGCGACCGTAGTTGGTGCCGCCCACCAAAATGCAACCCTCAATCCCTCTATTGGCACGATTGCAGACCAAAAAAATGAGCGATTGAATGGGGCCAATTGAGCCTTGAGGTACGAACGAACATTGGATGGTTGCATGAAGTTTTGTATGCGGCACATGGCGTATGAGAGCAGCCGTGAAGATCCATCGTCTAAGAGTGCGCGTTGACGTACCAATGCTACTCGTCGTCCCCTTTCTCCGGATGATTATCGATAACGAAATTCAGCAGCCCGATCGCTTGTGTGAGCTTGTCACTTGTATCGGCAAGCAGAAGGCTGAGGAGATAGAACGCCGCAAGGGACCCCGCGATCGTCCAGACGATTGAGTTGTTTAGGGCAATGTGTTGATCCTGCATCAGTTTGACGACGCTAATTCCAAGAGTCGCGAGCGCTGGAAACGTCCCAACTTTGTCAAGTTGACCGATCAACCGCCCACGTCGATTGTCGAACGCGTCACGCTGGTGAGAGATATGTTCGCGAACGTAGGCCAATTCCGGCAAGGAAAAGCGCATAAGATCATTGCAATGTGGCAGCAGTCGATCAATATCAACGCTGGCCAACTCAAGTATTGGTCCAGCAGGTCTTTTGCGGATACGGTTTAACATGGGAATGGCTTGTACCACAATTGCGATTAGCGACAAAAGACCGGCAATTTCCGTACCGACTGCAACGACAATTGCCAGAGTTGCCAGAACTGGGATGGGCCAGAAGTGGTGAATCGCAAAAAGGCAGAGCAGTAAGGCGAATCCGAAACCTGCGCAAAAGAGGAAGAGAGCAATCGCCTTGTCGGCGCTCACTTCGACGGAAGTCAAAACTCTTTTGGGGCGACTGGAGTGGATTGCTTGTTGAACGATTTCGAAAGTGGCCCGGACAGCATCCGGTGTAAGAAATTTCGTATGCGCGTCCATGAATGTGCCTAATCGATTGAAGATCAATAGCCGTTAATCATACCGTCTGACGTGACGTAGGGTTGTGTCGCACGAGGTGAGTGCATAACGGCGTGCTGACGACAAACTTGAGGTCGAGACGCCATGAAAACGCGATCGGCCGACGGCTTGCGTCAATTTTTTAAACAATCATCGTCGTTGTTGTCGTTGTTGAACTATCTAACTCAACGAGAGCAATCACATAGCATAGAATAGCGCTGGAAGGAGCATGCTTCCAACGGCGCTATTGATGCTCCGGCGTGCTCTTATTGTTCCCTAAGGGTGAGTTCCGTAATGAGCAAGAGGGCTACGATATTCCTCGACATCGATGGGGTCCTACATCCAAATTTTGTGGGCGACCTCGAATACGGGCCCAACGGACCAGTGGTGGTTGGCCAGGGAGTTTGTTCACTGCAGACCAAACTCGCCGAACGAGTTAGCGGGAAAGCGGTCGACATCGCAATCCATAGTACCTGGATCTATATGTTTGACCTCAAACGCTTGCAAGATGAGTATCTGCGCGAGCTGAGCGCGGCTACCAAAATTTATCTCACGAATCGGCGCATTGAGAGTCGCTCGTTACGGATAGTGGACTATATACGGCGGCGCCGACTGATGTTGGCCGATATCCTGATCCTGGACGATGCCCCCAAGGAATTTGTTTCCGCCCCGGAACTGCAATCCCGCCTCGTCGTATGTGATCCGGCCCGCGGGATAGACGATCCCGCCGTACTCCAACGGATTGATGAGTTCGTCTCCTAGGCGATCACGATCGATGTCAGTCCGAGCTCGATTTCGTAGGATCCGCAGGTGGAGTTTCATCTTGCATTGCGTAGCGCAGAGCGCGGGCATCGTGTAGCGCGTGGTGTCGGCCACGAAATTGCTTGTAGTAGGACTCCAATCGGACTTGGTCTGTCTGATCACGTACTAGCAGCCCTCGCCAGCCATTCGGTACACCATTGAGCGCGTCTACAAGAAGATCCCAGTCTCCAGGGAAGTCCATACAGAAGATGCCACTCTCGAACTGTCGGAGCCACTCGAGGAGCGCCGACCGGAGGCTTTCGCGAGAGAACACGCGATCAGGGTATTGACCTAGCTGTGGCAACACCGCTTCATGGACGAATGGGCTGCAGGTTCGTCGATCGAAGTCGTTGCGTTCACCATAAAACTCGCGGCCGTCCTCGGCGACCAATGCGATGCTGATTAGGTCGCAGTCGATGAAGTCGGTGAATTCTGTATCGAGGAAAATTCGCATCGTTGTCTCGCTCGCCTTGCGCATTCGGTTGATCAAGGTCCGACACTTCCGGATCATGAAGGCAAGTCGCATAGCGGTCGTCGCTTGGCTTCATAGCACAACTAGGAGCATCTTTGAACGACAGTTCGTTAATCGTCCGGTTCTGTGCCGGCAGATGCGTCCCAGTCGACGGGTTTGCGGATCCAATACTGTCGTCCGCCATCGACTGATGGTCCTGTGACGATCTCAATGCCATGCTCCCTTGCCCAGCTAGGGGCTTGGCGGGCGGAGATCCCCATCGCTCTTGCAACCGTGGACAGCGGAAGAAATTGTCGGGAAAACTTCTTCAATTCATCAGCGTCGACGATTTGCGCTACCCGGCGCCGCAGTTTGCCCATTCGAGTCCTGACGAGCCCTATGTTGCTCAGGTGGTACATCACTTCCTGTTTGACACCGAGTCGACGGGCAGCTTCAACAACGGATATCTGGGAGCACGATTCGACCGGCGTCTGTACGGCGGAGATCACGTGGCCACGGTCGGCAAAAATCTGCCGCAACGCCGGCACCTTGTCCGACTCGACGACAAGTCGTACCACGCCGTTCGTTAGATGGTTGAAGAATGCAGCTGACGCTTCAACAGGAACATACAGACGCAGGGCTTCGGCTAAGCTGACCGGATCGCCGACCGTCGGTACGTCTCGGGCACGAGCCTCCACGATATTGCTGAGCAGACGATCGATGGATCTCGTGTCGATTCTGGCCCCGTTTGAAGCAATTAACCCTACTTGCGCCAGTGCTTGGACGCGTCTGGTAGACATTCCTGCGTAGCGGGCGGCTGTTTTCAGCGGGACCAACGAACGTTGGGTATCCCGGAGGCGTTGCAGATCTTCGTCACTGATCGCAAACTTCTTTCGTCCAGCGCGAGTTCGCCTGACGGGTATGGTTTCGCCGGTTTGCTCCAGCATGTTGGCGATGGCTGGGTTGCGTATGTTCTGCAGACAACGCAGGTCCTTACTCGCCCGACAGGCAGTGCCTTTTCGTTCCCAAAGCACTGTAAGTCCACGGTGCGATGAACTCGTAATGTACTTGTCCAGCACGTTCAGCATCCAACCGCGTTGAGCTTCATCTAACTGTTTGCGAAGTATAGCTAACAAATTCGGAAAAACTTCCGACAGTAAGGGGACGTTTTTCACGCTGGCCTGAGGAGCACGAAGGCGATCAAGCAATTCAAAACAATCAGACTGATCAGCAATCAACGGTGCGCCAACCGTCACCAGGAGTTGATCGACGTTTTCTGTTTGACGTGAGGCCTTCTTCAATGGCTTACCCTGAAGCCCAAACTGGGATAGTGCCCCGAGGAAACGGGCGAGGTTCCAGCGTTCCGCTGGAGACAGCAAGACAGAATTTGAATCCGTCTGTTCGCCGAGCAGATTCAGGACTTCAACCGAGAACGGTTCAACGTTTGCGCAGTACAAAGATGCGCCGCATGAGCAAGTTGCGAAGCGAACCTGCTTCCAGTGCAGCATTCGGCGGCACACACTGCACGCAGAAGCAAGCCAGCATTGATGAGCGAAGCATGCAGCCGGCCCGGTGTACCAATCCTCTCGCCAGTACGCGTGCGGATCAGCGAGGCAATATGGACACCAACGGGCGATACCGTGTGTCTTCGGCAAGCTGTTTTCAATGCACGTGAGCCAGTCAGGGTTGGACAGTCCGTTAACAAATGCGACCCGCAGGCGATAGCCAAGAAAGCTCTCATCCACGTGGGCGAAGGGGCGCACAAGGAAATGCCCTGCGAACAAGGCACTCCCTCGGGGGCGCCAACTCATGCTTTGACTTGGTTCGTGACCCATTATGTCAACAGTGACAACTGGTAACGTGCCGCAGTCTGATACCGGCGTCGTGCTAGCTCAAGCTTCCGGAGTTGGTGCACTCGATTCAGTGCATGTTGTTCAACAAAATAAGCGGATAGACCAGGGTTTGTGAGGTGACGCAAGAGTGAGAGCTTGCCATCGAAGACTTTCATTAGTAGGCCTATCAAATCAGTATGCGAGATCTGTGTACCAATGATTGATGTACAAAACAGGGGATACAGTTGAGCGTCCATAGCGTCAAACGGCCGAGAGACGTCCTCGAGCAGCCGACATATATTGATGAGGCTACTCCGTTGAAAGAAGGTAAAGGAGCCGATCTGAACCTGACCTAACAAACCAACGGACACCAGTGCGGAGCAGCCTATTTTGTCGATATGAAACTCGCTCATCACGTGTTCGCGTGTGATGAGGGACGCATACCATCTGCGGCATGCTTCTACTTCTTGCTGAGGAAGAAAGGTGTAGTGCGCTTGGCCGCGCTGTACAAATATAGCGTCTGGGTACGTATCATTATTGATGAGGTACTGTAGAAAGCCAGCGGTGCACCCAATGAGCAATGCTGCTTTCTCGAAGCTCACGTACCCTTCGGGTACTGCATGCGGAGGATGAACAAGACCGCGCGTCGGTGCGTCAGGCCATTGCCGACCGTCATCAAGTAGCCGCATTCTCAGGTCGGCAATGGGAAGATTGGATAAGCATGTTGGCCGATCTGCCTCATCACCCAGCATGCGACGCAGGCATGCAAGCACGATATGGCGATGTTCGATCACCGCGATCTTATCGAGGAGTGTTCGAATTCCGTCGATGTTCGGCGTCGTCTGATATTGGAATTGTTCGGCAACCTTAGCCAAAGTTGTCGAGCGCGGAACACCAATCGGTAAGTATCCTGAATCGGCGGTTGTTCTTGCAATGGCATCGAACAGTGCCACCAGAAACAGGATGCAAGGGAGCTTCTCAAGAGCAGCAGGAATGTCATTATCTATGATCGAGCGTTCGAATCCTGCCCACAATTGCTCGACATGCCGTCGTTCGCTTGGCATCGGGCACACCGAACCCGCCCAAAGCTGTTCGTCCGTCACATCCGTTACAAGATATCGCCCATCCTCCCTATAGCCCCTCGTCATCACAGGTTCGGCGAGATCGTCTTTTAGTCGAATGTGGTGAATCGTACAAACCTCAAACAATTTAAGCCGCCAGCGCGATCGAATATGCCTCGACTCTGTCAGGCAGGCCGGGCAATATCGGATTTTCTTGCGGCGAGTGATCACGCTCCATCGTGGTAGAGCGCAGTCGTCCCAGATTGGGTACCCGTCAGGTTTGCTCGACACAGTGGCAGGAAGTGTAGGACGATAGCGCTCAAGATCGGTCAATAGCGGCTGACGAATTCCATTTTCTCTAATGACGCGGTAAAGATAGGTTTCGATCCACTCGTCAGTGAGCATTTTAGGACGGAATAAGGGCAGGCCAGAAATATTATTGCCGCTCATTTCGTCCCCTTGTCAGATGCAAACGGCTCGCCGATTCGCGCGAGTGGCGTTTTGTTGAATGTTTGGTGGAATGGGTTGCGGTCGTCTGGCGCACGTGGATAGATGACCTGCCTGAATGATTCTGCCAAAATCAGATCTGTCAATTTGGGACTGGGTTGCTCGTATGCTAACTCGACAGCGCGAACGAGTAGCCGTCTGATGTCACGCAGTCGTCCGTCCGTCGCAAAAGCAAACAAACTAGTCACATCGGGGCTGGAGATGTCGATCGTTGGTAGATCTTTAAGATATCGCTTGAAAGTCCTAAGCGCCGAACAAAATTCGAGCGCCGCGGGCTTGGGGTCTATAGACAGGCGTTCGATTTCAATGACCTCTCGGAACCGATCACGCAGTTGATCGTTAGTGTCGAGCAAGCGCGCAGTTCTGGGTATTCCGGCCAGCACGAACGACACCCGTGTCGCATCAACCAATCTTTTGATCCAATCGGCAGCGGTGTGCAGCGTTTTCTCCCCCCCTCTGTCGATCAGATGATTGGCTTCATCGATGATCACGAGCCGTACATGACATTGCTTTATGAGAAATACCAGTCTGGCGGACAGCTCGACCTCTCGTCCCATATACCACTTCTGATCACCCAACGCCTTCAGGAGCGTGTGTGCAAGGGTTTTGGGCGTTGGGGTAGGACCGAGCGCCGCGTACAGTACAGGCACCTCGGTGAATTCTTCATGTTCAATGGGAGGATGCTTGTTCGCATACATCGCGAGCAGAGTTGACTTTCCAACACCGGATTCGCCGACTAGCATGATGTGGTCGGCTTCCTCGTTGATGCAGTGGTAGTTGTATATTCGATCCAGTGATGTCAATATTCGCTGCACGTGGGGAAAATGGATGAAATTTGTTCTGATCCTCTGGACAGTCGCAGTGCACAGGATATTATTTTTCATGATGAACCTCGGTATTGATGGTCTCAACCTCAAATTCGATGAATTCATCGGAGTCCGAAGTAAATGTATATTTCTGGACATCAATTTGTGAGACAGGCGTAGGATGCTGATCGCGATTGATTGACTTCGACGTAGTATGAGCTTGGCGTGCTCCGCGCTTGCGTTCTTTGAGAGTCTTCGAACGCATTGCATCGTTACTCATCTCCCGGATCGTTTCTTCACCATTTGCCCTGGTTCGTCTGTGCGCGTCGGAGCTCTTGTACTGGCTCTTCAGCGTCTTGGCTTGTTCGACCGTAAGGTTGTCGTAGCGGTCGTCGGTGTTGATGGCACGGAAGTACTGGTTTTCGATCGGATTCCATACGTAAATCACGCCAGCGTTTTCGTACGGTGCCTTGACGTGCACCTTTGATTTGGCCGGCATCATGCCCCGCAAAGCGAGTAACTCCGGAGAGGCGTAACGGAATGTGTTGAGATCAATGCCGTAGTGCTGTAGCGCGCATTCGGCATGTTCGCCAAGCTCAATGCTGAGATCGTCAGCATTGCATTTCAACAATGGGGGATGCGTAGCGGCACTTTCTTTCCAAGCATCGATTGGCGCGCGGCCGTCTAGGCCTTTGTGAGGTCGATGATGATAGACCTGCGTGATCCAGATATGGACCATCTCAATGAGTTTCGTGAACGTGATACATGCTTCGTCTTCCGCCTTGAAGCCGATGCGTTGATGAATCTTGGCGAGGGTTGTGCCAGGAAGTTTGTGGATGAAGGAGTAGTTGAACGTTTTGAGAAAGCGCTCAACAAATGGTTTGTCGTTCGGATCACGGGATGCCGCGTACTCGCAGACCACCCCCAAGTTATTCATCGCGTCAACGACTGCCTCTGCATGCATTTCTCGCCCGTTGTCCATGAGTAGGCGTTCAGGCCAACCGTGGCATGGCCATTCGAGGTTCAACTCCGGGAAGCGTTCTCTCAAGTAAGTCTTGGGCATCATGGCGTGCCGCAGCGCTTCGAATACGGCATGAACCCCATGTCCAGCGGAACTGATGCAGAAGCCAAGAACGCATCTCGAAAACCGGTCGATGACGACCGTGAACATCGGTCGATCGATGGCATTACCGTTCGCATCTGCGTACAGGAGATCTATCGGGGAATGATCTATTTCGACGATCTCGAGGATTCGCGATACTCGTCGGGCGTGGTGCTGATCAGCGAATCGGCGTCGAGCCTCGCGTATACCAAAGCGGGCCGCGTCTCGGTCGTAGGCAGCGATGTCGTGGATACGTCGTTGAACGGTCCTGAGGCCTGGTACCTTGAGCCACTCGGTCTCGATTCGTAAGGTGTTTTGCCGCTGGATCTCAAGAAACACCGCGTTGTGAACTTCTTCTGCGGTTCCCGTTTTGCTATTAAGAAAGGCTGTCTCTATTTTTTCTTGGATGATGCCCTCCACGATCGGATCTAGCCTTGATTTCGCTTTTCCCCCTCGATGTTCCGCTCGATCGAAGAGGACTCGAATATCGAACTTCGCGATGCGGAAACGGCGACGCCACCGATATATGGTGGTCTCATGAGGTGGCTTGGGATCGGCGAGATCTACCGAGACTTTTCGAATGGCTTTACGTAGTTCGGATCGACGACCCGCGAATGCGTCCATTCGATCCAGCATCGCTAGATAGTTGATTCGTCGACGAGTTTCGAAATTTCCCACCTCGCCTGCGGGTGTGCTGGCCTCCAACGCGCTCCTGAAAGTAGTGCGTTTCGGTGGGCGTTGATACTGTTTGCTATTCGCTGTACGAAGATACCCTCGTAAATACTCTTCCAGGAGATCATCCTCGCGGTGGTTGGTGAATTCTCCCGTAACCGTGTTTTCCAACTGCGCGATGTCACCCTGTACGCGGACGAGGCGGAACGAACCTTCGCCTCGGAAGATGATTTGATCCTTGATGAAGTTAGCCATGGTGAATCTCCATTTAGCGAATCGAGACAGGTAGAAGGTCGTCTGGGTCGCGCCTCATGATCCGGTGGAGCAGAGCATCGCATTCACGCTTGGCGAGTTCCCATTGCTGCTGCACCTCAGCCGACGGATGAGTTCCGTGCTCGGGATCCCAGAGGGTCGCGTCGATGTTCGGCCGATACCTGCCAGGCATTGGGCGTGCTTTGAGGATTAGTTCGAGTTGGCGCTGAAGGTCGTTTGCGATGAGATCGCTTCGCAAAACAAGGTGGAAGCGGATGCCACGTTGCCGGAGGTATTTGGCTGCAGCTGAAACTCGAGCGACGGCTTGCGAGTGCTTGGTGAGCGACTTGTTGTCTTTCACCTCAAGAAATACCGTTCCGGCGTCCACTTCGATCTTCAGGTCCGGCGTGTAGCGTCGCCGGTGTGCGTCGTCGAAATATTCAAATACTTGTGGCTGAGTTGCGATCGACTTGACTGAAGGGGCGACCTCCAGGAATCGCAGCACCATCTCCTCAATGAGGCTTTCGTACTGCGCGGGTTTGGCTGATTTCCGGCTCGGGAATATCCCGCGAGCACCGCGACCAGAAACGGTCACAATGCGGCGCGGCCGGCGTGATGGTGACGAAATCGATGATGATTCGGGCACGAGTTTGCTCCCTCGCGTCTGCAATAGACGCTCGCGATTGAGAAAGCGCGCCCCTTCAACAACTGTTCGTTGTCGAATTCGTCCCGAAGAGTGGCGAGTGGAACCCTAGATTCGACCAGAGTTTGTCGAATCCTAGGCAGGCGCGCAAATCGATGGGCAGCAGAAGGGCTTGACGCCGAGATCAGATCGATGGAGACTCGTACTTGCGGTGGTACAAATCTTTGTCGTTCTAATCCCAAAAGCGCTACTAGCCTTCTGGTTATGTGGCGCTTTTGCTTTTACATAGCTCCTCCACTATCGATGCTCACGGTTGATGCCGTGGCGTTCCGAATCTGAACGATCGCTGCATGTACTTTTGCGATCGTCTCCATGTCTGCCTCCGTCAGGGCTTGGTCTCCAACCAGAGCAGCTATGACCCGATACTTGTATAGCGGTAGCGGGTCGGATAAGCGCAGCAGACGCTTGGAGCTTTCTGCGACCTCCTCCAGTGCGAGCCGACCACTGACATCGAGTGCTAGAGCCCGTCCCAACTGATCGATGAAGACCACGTCGCCGGGCGTACGAACTCCGCGTTCGATCGCACTGACATACGCGTCGTCCACGCCGAGTCGGCGTGCGAGTTCGGTCTGCGTGAGTTTGAGCATTTTGCGGCGAGCTCGGACAAATTTTCCAAAGTCTGTCACGTGAAATTCAACGACAAGGTTTTCTCGAATTTTTGCAGAATAAGATCGTGGAGGGTGAAGGTCAATAAGTGGTTTTGGAGGAAATGTGAGGAATAAAATTAAGATGTTTTTTTTAGTCGTGATCGGCGTAAATTCAAATATGTTTTTTTATCGATTCGACGCATTGAGATCTCAGGATTAGAAATTGTGTGTCCCAATTGATCAAATTTCATCGCCTCGATGTGAGAGCCGTGGGCTATCACGTCTGGTCATCGAGAAGAAAAATCCATCGCCGTGCCTCCGCATGGGCGTTGCGGACCGTTCTCGGCATGGACCTGCCACGAGTTTTCTTTTGCAAACGCCGTTGCTATACCGTCTGTCGCGCCGGTGACCGCACCAGCCAAGCTAGCGACTTTGAGTGCGTGGTTGAGAGTTTCAGCCCGAACAGGCTGGCGGCCAAGGGAAGCGGCGACCGTCAGCATTCTGCGTGGAAGTTGCGCCAACACGGGATCGTGATGGCGAAGCGAGCGCAACTGGCTGCGTCCGAGGGAGCAAATATAGGGTTGAATGACTTGTGAATCGGCGACTGCTGAGACGACTAGGCGGCAGTACACAGCTTCACGGTAGCGCGCGTGACGTGTCTGGGCAAGCCTTCCCTTTTAAACCTTGCCTAACCGGGTTGAACCCAACAAAACCTGATTTGCTTCGGTCAATCCATGAGATCATTACATGATTGGCCGGTTCTCGGCTTTTTGATGGAAATCGACGTCATGTCAAATCGCTGGTTGTCGGTCGAGGATATTGCGGAGTATCTCGGCGTGAGCAAGGACACCGTCTACACATGGATCAACAAACGGAGCATGCCTGCTCATCGGATCGGCCGGCTGTGGAAGTTCAAGACCGATGAAATTGATGGATGGGTGAGGTGCGGTGGTGCGGCGGAGCCCGATAGCCGGGCTAAGGAATAAAGCATTGACTGTATTCGGTTTCAATTGCGCCGTAGGTTGCCTGAGATGTAACGAGGAGGTTTGAAGTGGCGAGTATTTCGTGTGTCGACTTGTTCTGTGGGGCTGGCGGGCTGACGCATGGCTTCGTTTTGGAAGATTTGCCGGTGGCCGCAGGTATCGATCTAGACCCGGCGTGCCGCTTTCCTTACGAGGCTAACAATCAGGCCAAGTTCGTCGAGCGGAACATCAGCACGGTAGCTGCCGAAGAGCTGGGGACATTGTTTGGTAATGCGGAGTTGAGGATCCTTGCCGGATGCGCGCCATGTCAACCTTTCTCGAGCTATGCACAGCGTTATGAGCTTGATGGTAAAGATGGCAAGTGGGGTTTGCTGTACGAGTTTGCTCGCCTTGCGCAGGGTACTGAGCCTGATGTCATCACGATGGAAAATGTCCCGACGGTTGCCAAACATGCTGTTTTCCATGATTTCGTCGATGCGCTGACGCGATTGGGTTACAAAGTGTGGTTCGATGTGGTCGATAGCTCACGCTATGGGGTGCCGCAAATGAGGCGACGCATGGTGCTGCTCGCATCAAAGCACGGCGATATCGAAATGATCGCGCCAACACACAAAACGCCGAAGACAGTGCGCCAAGCCATTGGTCGACTACGTTCTTTGTCCGCTGGCGAGAGTGCTCCTAGGGATAAGTTGCACGTCTCGTCGACGCTATCGGAAAAGAATCTGAAACGGATTAAGGCGTCGAAGCCCGGGGGACGTGGCGCGATTGGCCAAAAGACCTTGTCGCTGATTGTCATCGCGCCAAGAGCGGACGTACGTACCCGGGTGTCTACGGTCGAATGGAGTGGGACAAACCGGCCCCTACTATGACGACTCAGTGCTATGGCTTCGGAAATGGGCGATTTGGTCACCCCGAGCAGGATCGCGCGATTTCACTGAGGGAGGCAGCAATACTACAGAGCTTCCCACGCGACTATGCATTCGTCCCGAGAGACGGTGAAGTTAGTTTCACGGTATTGGGGCGTCTGATCGGAAATGCCGTGCCGGTAAACCTAGGTCGTGCTATCGCACGGAGTATCAAGAATCACCTGGCTTCGATCTCGCTTGCCGACTAATAATTGAGGCTGAGCACATGTCCCTCCGCGATCCACCGTCGGCTGAAACCAGTCGTCGAATGGCGAAGGTTCGGCAAAAGGCAACGGGTGCTGAGGTCGCATTGCGGCGAGAGCTATATAGGATCGGTTTACGGTATCGGGTCGATTGTGAGGTCTTAAAGAAACCCCGCCGTGTTGCCGATATTGCGTTCCCGGGGCGGAGAATTGCAATTTTCGTGGATGGCTGTTTTTGGCATGGTTGTCCAGAACATGCCACATGGCCGAAACGGAACGCGGAGTTTTGGCGGCAGAAGATTGAGGCGAATCAACAACGGGATGCGGACACGAACGAACGGCTGCGATCCCTCGGTTGGACGGTGCTCCGATTTTGGTCGCACGAATCACCGATTGATGCGGCGAAGGTCGTGGCAAATGCGGTCGCCATAATCGACGGTAAGCGTAGGACCGCGTCGTACGGTGTAAACGATAAGAATTGAAAAGGTGGCCACATGAGTATCCAAGGGGAGCGGCAAGCACTGGCATACCGGGCTCGGCCGGAGCCAGGGCAACTGGTCGAAGTGCGTCGCCGCCAATGGGTCGTAGCGGATGTTGATGCAGCTCGGCTGGATTCGGACCATTCAGCACCTCAACACTGCGTAACGCTTTCCTCGATCGACGAGGATGGGCTTGGTGAAGAGCTGGAAGTCATTTGGGAAATCGAGCCGGGCGCTCAAGTCATCGAGCGCGCGGGCCTTCCCTTGATCACGGGACAGGACGATTCGGGTACGCTCGACGCCTTTCTTGATGCTGTGCGATGGGGGGGCAGCAACGAACGCCGATCGGGGGTTTCTCCAGGCTCCGTTTCGCAGCGGCGTCAGTATCGAGGACTTCCAACTCGATCCGCTGGTACGTGCGATCGACATGGCGCGCGTCAATCTGCTCATTGCCGATGATGTCGGTCTTGGCAAGACAATCGAAGCTGGTCTGGTCATTCAGGAACTTCTTCTGCGGCATCGTGCCCGCACTGTATTGATCATCTGCCCCGCGTCTTTGCAGGAGAAGTGGCGCATCGAGATGTTGGAGAAATTCGGTCTCGATTTTCGAGTTGTGGATACCGACTACATCAAGCAACTGCGGCGCGAGCGTGGTATCCATGCCAATCCGTGGACATCGCATCCTCGTCTCATCACGTCGATGGATTGGGCAAAGAGCGGAGAAGGGTTGCGCGCCATGCGTGACGTGATTCCGCCGCATGTCAGTTATCCACGCAAGTTCGATCTGCTGGTCGTGGACGAGGCGCATAACGTTGCTCCGGCCGCAGGGGCTCACTATGCTTTGGAGAGCCAGCGGACGCGCCTCATTCGCGCCATCGGTCCGCATTTCCAGCATCGGTTGTTCTTGACCGCCACGCCACACAACGGCTACACGGAGTCGTTCACCTCGTTGCTGGAGTTACTCGACGACCAACGTTTTGCCCGTAACATCCTCCCTGACGAAAAGCAGTTGAGTCAGGTGATGATTCGCCGCTTGAAGAGCGATCTGGTCGATGCGGAAGGCAACCCCTTGTATGCCCGGCGCACTTTGCAGGCGCTCACGGTTCCGTACTCGACCGAAGAGCGAGAGATTCACCGCAAACTCGATGACTACTGCGCCAGTCGCGAAAAGGATGCTGAGAAGGCGGGTAATGGTTTCGGCACGGCCTTCATCAATCGACTCCTCAAGAAGCGCTTGCTCTCGTCGCCGGCGGCATTCGCTTCCACGCTCGAAAAGCACATCGCATCGCTATCCGAAGCACGACCCGCGAAGCAAGACATCATGGCAGAGCGCATCCTGCACAAGGCCATCCTCAAAGCTGACGAGGACTACGCGGACGATCAGGAAGTCGAGAATGCCCATGCCGAAGCTATCGAGGAGGCTACGCGCCGTTCGCCGCCACTGACGGCGGAGCAGCGTGCGATGCTGGACGATTTGAGGGTATGGGCACAGCGAGCCAAGAATCAGGCCGACTCCAAGGCCCAGGCCATCCTCGACTGGCTTACTGAGAACCTCAAGCCGGATGGCTCGTGGAGCGATCGCCGGGTGATCCTGTTCACCGAGTATCGCACCACGCACCAGTGGCTGCATCAAATCCTAGCCAGCCACGGCTTCAGCGGCGAGCGTCTCGGCCTGCTTCACGGTGGCCTTTCCCAAGACGAGCGCGAACCTATCAAGGCGGCGTTCCAGGCATCACCGCAGGAATCCCCGGTGCGCATCCTGCTTGCCACCGACGCAGCGTCCGAAGGCATTGACTTGCAAAACCACTGTAGTCGACTCATCCACCTTGAGATTCCATACAACCCCAACGTGATGGAGCAGCGCAACGGGCGTATCGACCGCCATGGGCAGCGCGAGAAGGAAGTGCTGATCTGGCATCCGGTCGATGGTGGCGGCGCGAGTGGCGCATCGGTTGGTGGCCACAGAGAGGACATCCTGCGGGCCTTGCGGAAACTGGACTCAATGCGTGCGGATATGGGCAGTGTGAATCCGGTCATCGCGCCGCAGATGTCCGGCCTCATCGAAGGATCTCTGAAGGACTTGGACACGCGTTTGGCTGAGGCGCGGATCGCTCGCGCCAAGAATTTCGTGCGCGCCGAACGCGAGTTAAAGGAGCGTATCGCCAAGCTGCACGAGCGTCTGCTCACCACCAAGCAGGACTTCCACCTCACGCCCGACCACGTCCTGATGGCCGTGAAGACCGGCCTCGCGCTGGCGGGCCGCCCGCCACTGGGACCCTTTGAGCTGAAGGACGCACCTTTGGGTAGCGTCTTCCAGATGCCCGCGCTGTCTGGCTCGTGGGCGCGTTGTCTGGAAGGGCTGCGCCATCCGCACACCCAGAAGATTCGGCCTATCACCTTCGATCATGCCGTCGCCAGTGGCCGCGACGATGTCGTGCTTGTCCACCTGAACCATCGCTTGGTGCAGATGTGTTTGCGCCTGCTGCGTGCCGAGGTCTGGGCGCAAGACGATGTGAAGAAACTGCACCGTGTCACCGTCCGCACGATGCCAGACGCGCTCATCGATGGCCCGGCCGTGGTTGTCGTCTCGCGATTGGTCGTTACGGGCGGTAACCATCATCGGCTGCACGAGGAACTGACGGCATCAGGTGGCTATCTGCGCGACCAATCCTTCCGCCGCGAAGAAGGCGTCACCCGCGTCCAGCAGTGGTTGGACGAAGCGAAGCCAATCAAGGCGGCCTTGCCCCTGTTCGACGTGCTCCGCGTTCGCTTTGACCGTCAGCAGGAAGCTATCCTGAAGGCCGTTGATGCGCGTTCCAAAGAACGTCTCCGTTACCTGACAAACACGCTTCAGACCCGCATGCAGCAAGAAATCGACGACATCGGTACGGTGCTCGACGAATTGGAAAAGGCGATCCAGTCCGAGTTGAAGAAAGGCGCACAGCCCGAACAGCTCTCGCTCTTCACCGAGGACGAACGCATGCAACTCCGGCGCGACAACGCCGCGCTGGAAGCTCGCCTCGCGCGCATCCCCGACGAACGCCGGATGGAGACGCACGCCATTGACTCCCGCTACGCGAAGCTCGACGACCGCACTTTCCCGGTTGCTGTGATCTTCGTCGTACCCGAATCCGCCGGAGGTGCTGTATGAGCACGCAGCACGAATGGCTCACGCTCATCGAGATTTCCGGCCCGTTCCTTGCCGTTCCCGTTTTGAAGGAAGCGTTCCCGCAAGGGCTGGAAGAACTTGATGCGACCAAGCTCAGGCGGGTGCGCCAAGCCTACGACGAGTGGCGGGAGGCACTGGAATCCGACGATTTCCGCTTCGTCGAGCTGCACGCGGCGTGGATTGACGAGGTCTTGTCTCACGGATTGGAACTTGATGAGGACGGCCGCGGCGACGTGCTCAAACGTAAGGACTGGTGTGCCGCGCACCTGACCGTCACTCTGCCTGAACACTGTTTGAGCCTGTCGCCGGACTTCGCCGTCGTCGGCAATGGGGACCAGCCACTGATGCTCGTCCACGCCTACGGGCAAGACGTCGATTTCGATGCGACCCAGAAGCTGGACGGCTGGGCCAGTAGCCCGGCGGAGCGGATGGTTGCACTCTGCCGCGCTACGGGTTGCCGTCTCGGCCTGCTGACCAATGGCGAATGCTGGATGCTGGTCGATGCGCCGGTAGGCGCGGTCACCACCTTCGCCAGTTGGTATGCGCGCATCTGGGCGCAGGAACCCGTCACCCTCCAGGCCTTTGTCCATCTCTTGGGCATTCGGCGCTTCTTCGTGGATGAATCGGAGCGGCTGCCCGCGCTCTTCGATCGCTCGCTGAAGTTCCAGGACGAAGTGACCGACGCCTTGGGCGAGCAGGTGCGGCGTGCGGTCGAAGTGCTCATCCAGTCGCTCGACAAGGCCGACCAGGACCGCGGCCGCGAGTTGCTGCGCGGTGTGAAGGAAGCTGAACTCTACGAAGCCGCGCTGACGGTGATGATGCGGTTGGTGTTCCTGCTTTCCGCAGAAGAACGCGGCCTTCTACTCTTGGGCGACGAACGCTACGAAGCCAACTACGCGCTCTCGACCTTGCGGATGCAGTTGCGTGCCGAATCCGACGAGATTCTTGAGCGCCGCTGGGATGCGTGGTCGCGCCTGCTGGCTGTCTTTCGGGCCGTGTACGGCGGCATTGAGCACGAAAACCTGCGCCTGCCTGCACTGGGCGGCTCCCTTTTCGATCCGGACCGCTTTCCCTTTCTCGAAGGCCGCGACCGTGGCTCGGACTGGCGCATCGACGTCGCCAAGCCGCTGCCAATTGACAACCGCACTGTCTTGCTGTTGCTCGAAGCCATCCAGCAATTCCAGGGGCGCACGCTTTCTTATCGCGCGCTGGACGTTGAGCAGATCGGCTACGTCTATGAAGGTTTGCTGGAGCGCACCGTCAAGCGCACCGCCAAAGTCACGCTGGAACTCGAAGCCACCAAGAGCGCCCAGTCGCCGTGGGTCACGCTGGCCGAACTCGAATCTGCGCGGCTGGACGGTGCCGAGCGGCTAGCCGACCTGCTTCGGGAGCGTTCCGGCAGTTCCGTCGGTCGCGTGCACAACGATCTGTCGCGTCCCGTGGACGATGCGCTCGCCGATCGCGTGCTGACGGCCTGCCATGGAGACACGGCGCTGCGCGACCGCATCAGACCTTTCGCTCATCTGGTGCGCACTGACCCTTGGGGATACCCGCTGGTCTATCCCGCTGGAGCCTTCATCGTCACAACCGGCTCCGATCGCCGCGAGACTGGTACTCACTACACGCCGAAGTCGCTCACTGAAGCAATCGTTGCAGAAACGCTCACGCCCATTGCCTACAGCGGGCCGGCGCAGGGCATGCTGCACGCGGACTGGGTGCTGAAATCGCCGGCCGAACTGCTTGATCTGAAGATCTGCGACCCGGCGATGGGTTCGGGTGCGTTCCTCGTGCAAGCCTGCCGTTGGCTGGCTGACCGGCTGGCGGCGGCATGGGCGCTGGCCGAGGCACGGGGGCACACGATCGGCATCGACGGGCGCGTAGTGAACACCAATGCCAATGTCGAGCAGCTGCCGCGCGACACAGAGGTGCGCACCATTGTCGCTCGCCGCCTCATCGCCGAACGCTGCCTCTACGGCGTTGATCTAAATCCGCTGGCTGTAGAACTTGCTAAGCTCTCCATTTGGCTGGTGACGCTGGCCAAGGGCCGGCCCTTCGGCTTCCTCGACCACAACCTGCGCTGCGGAGACAGCCTGCTCGGCATCCATCGGCTGGATCAGCTCACCCAGCTTTCGATCAACCCGAGGGGCCAAGGCCAGCTAAGATTGTTTGGCCAAAGCGTCGAACAGGCCGTGTGCGAGGCCGTTACACTGCGACAACAATTGCGCGAAATACCCATCCGCAATATCCGCGATGTGGAGGCGATGGCACATCTAGACGCCGATGCACGCCGCAGACTCGAAGTGCCGGAAAGCATCGCCGACGCGTTCATCGGGGAAGTGTTCGCATCGGTCGGTAGCCGTGCGGGGCTAGAGAATGCGCTAGTGTCTTTGACCAGCCAAGCAGGACAGGTCATCGGCGGCGACCATGACGTTCTCGTCTCAATGCACCGGAGAGCGGTTATTGCGCTCTCGACCGATCAGCCTAGCGACAAACCCGCACGTCGGCCTTTCCATTGGCCGCTGGAATTCCCCGAGGTATTCGCGCGTGATCGCGGCGGTTTCGATGGCATGGTCGGTAATCCGCCCTTTTTGGGCGGACAGCGTATCACTGGTGTCGTGGGTACGGCCTTCCGAGATTGGCTGGTCGCACACATCGCTGAAGGGCGACGTGGCTCCGCCGATCTGGTCGCCTATTTCTTCCTGCGAGTATGGGGTCTGCTGCGTGAGGGAGGTGGCTTTGGGTTGCTTGCGGTCAATACCATCGCCGAAGGTGACACGCGGCAGGTCGGGCTGGAGGCGATGGTCGGCGCAGGTGCAGTGATCTATGCCGCCTATCCGAATGAACCCTGGCCCGGAAAGGCGGCGGTTGTCACCAGTCGGGTGCATGTTCACAAGGGCGAGTGGCAGGGCGAACGCTCGCTTCTTGGGCGGCCAGCGCCCTTTATCTCGGCCTTCTTGTCCGATCGTGAGGAGTGGAGTCCCAAACGTCTGAAAGCGAATGAAGGCATCGTGTATCAAGGCTCGATTGTGCTCGGTATGGGTTTCGTTCTGTCGTCAGATGAGGCGCACAGGATGCTGGATGCCGATCCGCGGAACGCGGAAGTCATTTTTCCGTATATCAACGGTGATGACCTCAATTCAAATCCCGAGCAGCGCCCGAGCCGATGGGTGATCAATTTCTGGGACTGGCCGGAAAATCGAGCTAAGGAATACAAACTACCTTGGCAGAGGCTTGAAGAGACGGTAAAGGCGGAGCGTCAAACCAATAACCGGAAAGTCTATCGAGACTATTGGTGGCAGTTCGCAGAAAAGCGACCTGCCCTGTATCATGCTATTGGTTGGGGGCAAAAGTTCGAGAAGCACCCGGTGGGATGGGACTCAATCAAACCGAGGCAGGAGACTGTACTGGTCTGTAGCGAAGTGACGAAGCACCTCGGGTTCGCGGAAATCCCAAACACTTCGATCATGTCCGCCAACCTTGATGTTTTCAAAAATGTTGGGCTACTCACCATCTGTCAGTCATCGTTGCATGAAGTCTGGGCACGGCAGTACTCATCCAAACTGGAAACACGGCTCAAATATTCGCCGGGAAATGCATTTGAGACATTTGCTTTCCCTAACCGTTTTATTGACAAATCAAACGAACAGTTTGATGACTTGAGAGATCGATTTCATCGAGCGCGCATCGAAGTCATGCGGGCCGATCGCATCGGCTTGACCAAGCTCTACAACCGCTTCCATACCGACACCGAACGCGCCCCCGGTGTCGAACGGCTGCGCTCATTGCAGCGCGAAATGGACGTCGCAGTAGCGCGCGCCTATGGCTGGGACGACATCGACCTTGAGCACAGTTTCCACGAAGTACCGTATCTGTCGGAAAACGACCGTGTACGCTTCACCATCTCCGAGACTGCGCGCGTCGAAGTGCTTCGACGGCTGTCGGAGTTGAACCGTGAGCGTTACCAGGAAGAAGTTTCCCATGGACTGCATGCCGGTGCCACGCCGCGTGCTTCGAGTCGTGCCCCGAACGGCGGTCGCGTGGTTAGCGTAGCAACGGCTCAATCATCGCTTGACTTCGAATCAGGAGTTACGGTCAGCGCCAACGGTGTTACGCCAACCACGGCGATCCTCGATTTCCTGACCGCGAATGATGGCTGGCATGCCAAGGTCGCGGTCCTTGCTGCTACCGGCATCACGGACGGCCAATGGAACGCCGCGATCACCGATTTGATCTCGGGCGGTAGGGTCGAGCGCCAAGATGAGCGGCGCGGCGCACGCTACCGCGTACAGCTCGGCCATCGGGGGCAATGATAGCGGGAAAGCATCACCACCCAACCCCAAGATACGTCGACGTCTGAGATGACCGTCGATCCCAGAATTTGAGTGAGAACCAGGTGACAAGAGTCTTTCCATTCCATGCATTAGCGACGGCGGATTTGATCGTCGACGCGGTGTATGAGAGCAGTTCCGATGGTCAACTTTCGGGAGAACCTATCGCAAAGTTGCTTCCAGGCTCAGGAAATATGGGGGGATTTCGTGTATCCGGGCGCGGAGAGCGGAAGAATTGGGTGATTCTTTTCACGACCGGAGAAGATCGCGACTGGCCGGATACGCTTGATCTGAGCACCGGGCAGTTTGTCTACTACGGAGACAACAAGACTCCTGGCCATGAACTGCACGACACTCGTGCGGGGGGGGAACAGAGTGCTGCGCCATGCATTTGCTCGTCTACATGCAGAAGGGGAGCCTCGATCAGGAGTTGCACCATTTTTAGTATTCAAGAAGCATGCAACTTCGACTGGCGCACGCTCCGTTCAGTACAAGGGCCTTGCGGTCCCGGGATTCCCTGGTCTCTCAGCGACGGAAGACTTGGTTGCCGTATGGAAATCATCAGCGGGTCAACGCTTTCAGAACTACCGCTCAGTGTTTACGATTTTGGACGTTCCTGTTGTAAGCAGAAATTGGATCAATGATCTCGTGTTTGGAAATTTCATTACGTCCAACGCCCCAAAAGCGTGGGCCGATTGGGTGGCATCTGGGAAGTATCTGCCTCTCGCGGCTGAACCAACGACGATCATCCGAACTCTTGAAGAGCAGTCGCCGGATACGCCAATTAAAGCTAGCCTTCTACACAGCGTATGGGAACACTTCAAAGAATCTCCAATTGCATTTGAAGCGTTTGCGGCACGCATCTATCAGATGACAGATGCGCGAGTGATTGTCGATGAGATTACTCGCGGAACCATAGATGGTGGCAGAGACGCTGTCGGTCGCTATCTACTTGGCTTGGGAGAAGATCCGGTGTATGCAGAATTCTCCCTTGAGGCGAAATGTTACAGACCCCCCATGAACGGAGGGGCACCGAATTCGGTAGGTGTGAAAGAGGTGTCGCGGCTCATATCCAGGATTCGACATAGGCAATTTGGTGTGTTGGTCACGACCTCGGTCGTTGCGCGTCAGGCATATGAGGAAGTCCGAGAAGATCGTCATCCGATTATTTTTATATCAGGTCGGGACATCACCGAAATTCTCATCAAGAACGGCTTCAATACAAAGGAGAAGGTTGTAGCCCTTCTCAAGAATGAATTCAAAGTCTAAGGAAACACTGATCAATTCGGCTTGGCGGTCATCGCTGACGAGGCCAAGGGCGTTGTAGAAAGAAGCTCACGGAACGGACCCACGACGATGCAGCGGCAGATCGGTTTTGCGGAAGCGGAAAGTGCGGGCAAGAAGCGGGTGACCAAGCGTCAACGCTTTCTGGCCGAGATGGAGAAGGTCGTCCCTTGGTCGCGGCTGCTGTCGGTGATCGGGCCGTATTACCCGAAGGGCGAGCGTGGCCGGCCGCCGATTGGCCTGGAACGGATGCTGCGGATCTACTTGCTGCAGCAGTGGTACGGGTTGTCGGACGAAGGGCTTGAAGATGCGCTCTACGACAGCATCGCGATGCGCGCCTTCGCGGGCATCGACCTGGCGCGCGAGAACGTGCCGGACGCCACCACGCTGTTGAAATTCCGGCGCCTGCTGGTCGAGCACGCACTGACGCGAAAGCTGTTCGACGAGATCGGCATCGAGTTGTGCGAGCGCGGGCTGATGATGAAGGAAGGCACGCTGGTGGATGCGACGATCTTCGAGGCTGCGCCGTCCACGAAGAACGCCGGGAAGAGCCGTGACCCGGAGATGCATCAGACGAAGAAGGGCAACGACTGGTATTTCGGCATGAAGGCCCATGTCGGCGTCGACGCCGACTCGGGTCTGGTGCATAGCGTGGTCACCACGGCGGCCAACGAGCCGGACGTATCGCAGGCCCACGCCCTGCTGCACGGTCATGAGCAGGAAGCGTTTGGCGATGCGGGCTACACCGGCGTGGACAAGCGCGAGGAGATGAAGGGCAAGACGGTGAAGTGGCACGTGGCGCTCAAGCGCGGAAAGATCAGGGCGATGCAGGAAGGTCCGCTGAAGGACCTCGTGATCGCGGTCGAGCGAACCAAGGCGCAGATCCGCGCCCGGGTCGAGCATCCGTTTCATGTCGTGAAGAACCTGTTTCGTCATCGCAAGGTGCGCTACAAGGGTCTAGCCAGGAACACGGCACAGCTGTTCAGTCTGTTCGCGCTGGCGAACCTGGTGATCGCGAAAAATCAGCTGTTGTCGACTCATGGGAGCAATCCGTCATGTGTGTGAAAAACGCGGGAAGTGAGGCCCGAATACGAGCGAAACTCACCTCGCATGTCGTCAAATTCCTACGTCAATCTGAAAATTGCAACCTGCCTCGTCCGTTATGCGGACGACAGGCTCATTGATCAGCGTTTCCCTAAGGAAAGTCATGGAGCCGAGCACTGTTGAAAGAGCTACCAATGCGTGGGTTGCCATTGATCTTGGCCTCAAGACCGATGGTAGGTTGTTGCCCTACACCCTGGTCTTGAAGGGTGATCGCTCACTATACCCGGGCATTGTTGAGGACGATTGGGTGCTGGTGCTGAACCTCGCCGACGAGATCGTTCGTGCAGGGCGCGTGTTGCGGGTTCGTTCCGACCTTGAGACGACCACGTTGTTCTTCGATCGGGTGTCGGTCGCCGACACTTCCGTGCCGGTCGCTAGCGTCTCGCTGGCCCCGCCGTCGTCGGGGAGCGTTGGTCGCATCCAGTGGGAGGAATTCATCTCGGTTTTGTCCACGGTACTACATCAGACTGAGGGCGGGGTGCCGGTGATTGAGGATCGGGCATACATCCGCGAACTGCTTCAATTGGCCGTAGTGGATGACCTGCTCGGCCCTGCGGGCGGCCCGCACGAGCGCATTGTGGACATGAGTGTGCGCGACCGTTATCTGGTCGGCAAGCTGGCACCACGCGACGATGCTCAGGGCGGCATCGAAGGGTTGGAGGGGCCGCTGGCGGGGGACGAGATGGGGGAACCCACTGACCCCATCGTCCCCGGCCAGCACGAACCCGGTGCAGAGTTCGGTACGGCCACCGGACGGGTGGAACCCGAATCGGATGCATCGGACGAGATCGACGCAGCTAGCAACCAGTCGCTGGTGCCTAGCAGCTTCGGCATGACGTTCTGCGTCGATAGCGACGCAGAGCGCATCGAGGTCGAAGCGTGCTGGGGTAGCTACGAACGTGTGCCCAACGACGAGCACGAGCAGACGCGGTCCAATGGGCAGAAAGCCAAGGTCTGGCAACGTATCCCCTGCGGTGGAAAGATCGTGCTGCCACTCACCGAAGGCGTGATCTCCCATCAGGCACCGGACTCGAATCGCCCGTCAGTGCGGATACAGGGCTCCATTCGTGCCAAGAACGCTAACGGAGACCGTTTGGTGACGCTGTTCCTGATCAACGCACAGGAGGAGCCTGACACAAACCGCGACACCGCATGGCTGTTCCAGCCGGAACTGATCGTGCGTGCGGAAGCCGATGCGTCCAAGCGCGCCATCTTCCGCCGCCGTCCCGTATTGGACACCGACGGTATGGACACTGAACGCGAATCGCTTGAGATGATCTATCGAAACCGCGTGGAGTTCGCTGTCGGGCATGGTGTTGCCGTCCACGCGGAGATCGCGGACGACGTGACATTGGCCACCGAAGTGCGCACTACAGTCCTCCCGCAGTGCGAAGTGCAGGTCACGGAGACGCCGGGCCTTGATCCTGCCGATCGTCCGGCGATGAAGGAGATGGTAGCGAGCGGTCTGCTCGACATGGAGCGGCTTGCCACGCTAGGTGTCACCGAGTTGGTTGATGCCTTGAGCGTGCTGACAGAGGATTACGCGGCATGGATTGGCGAACAGCGCAAGCGCATCGGCGAAGATGTAGTGGGGTACGACGCGCAGGCCGGCGAGGCACTGGATCGATGTCAGGAAATCCAGACCCGATTGCAGCAGGGCATCGACACCCTCAAGCGCGACGAAAAAGCTCTGGCGGCTTTCCGCTTTGCTAACCGGGCAATGGCCATTCAGCGCGTTCGCAGTCAGTACGCGCTTGAAGTGCGGCGTGGGCGTGACGTGACGGTCGATAGATTCGACCAGCCAAAGAACCGGAGTTGGCGTCCGTTCCAGTTGGCATTCCTGCTGCTGTCGATTCCCTCGCTGGCCGACCCTATGCACGTGGATCGTGTGCAGCCGATGGAAGCTCATGCCGATTTGCTATGGTTTCCCACCGGCGGCGGCAAAACTGAAGCCTATCTGGGCGTGGCGGCGTTCACGATGGCGATCCGCCGTCTGCAAGGCAAGCTCGGCGGCTACGACGGTTCGCGCGGTCTGGCCGTGATCATGCGCTACACGCTGCGCTTGTTGACCTTGCAGCAGTTCCAGCGCGCCACCGCGCTGATCTGCGCGATGGAGGTACTGCGGCGCGAGGCGCTGACTAACGGTGATTCCGCGTTGGGCCACGAGTCCTTCACGATCGGCCTGTGGGTTGGCAATAAGGTGACGCCAGGCACGACCGAGGACAGCCATCGCGCCATCGAAGATATCCGTAACCCTGGAAAATACCATGCTGGGGCGGCATCGCCTGCGCAACTGACTAGCTGTCCGTGGTGTGGCTCTGACATCGCCCCGGGGCGTGACATTGAGGTCGACAAAAATCACGGGCGCACGCTTGTCTATTGCGGCGACAAAAAGGGACGCTGCGAATTCTCGCGCGGCAAGTCCAGCAAGTCGCCACACCCCGGTATTCCGGTGCTGACGGTGGACGAGGAGATCTACCACCGCCCGCCGACGATGATGATCGCCACCGTGGATAAGTTCGCCATGATGGCGTGGCGCGGTCAGGTGCGCACGCTGTTCGGTCGCGTGAGCCAGGAATGCGAGCGTCACGGCTTGATGTGGCCTGGCTGTGAATGTAATACGGGTCACCGCGCGGCCAAGGGATTACCTGCGGCGGTGGTGAAGCCCGTAAGTCCGATTCGCCCCCCGATCTGATCATCCAGGACGAGTTCCATCTCATCAGTGGTCCATTGGGCACGATGGTCGGTTTGTACGAATCGTCTGTCGACGAACTGTGTGGCTGGACACTTGATGGCAAGACGGTCAAGCCGAAGATCGTCGCATCCACGGCGACCGTACGCAAAGCCAAGGAGCAGGTGAACAACGTGTTCATGCGGCGAGTGTCGGTGTTCCCGCCGCACGGCTTGGACGTGGAGGACAACTACTTCTCGGTGCAGCGCCCGATCGAAGTGCGGCCCGGACGGCGTTACCTCGGCGTGTGTTCGCCCGGTAGCTCGCGGCCAGCGATGCTGATTCGCGTCTACACCGCCTTCCTCACCGCAGCCCAGGCCTTGTTCGATCGCTTCGGCGAGCCAGCCGACCCGTACATGACGATGGTCGGCTATTTCAACTCGTTGCGCGAGCTGGGCGGAATGCGGCGCTTGGCCGAGGACGACGTGCAAACACGTTCCTACCGCGTGCGAATGAGCATGGTCGAACGGCCAGCACTCGCACAGCGTAGCGTCAACAACATCCGCGAGCTGACGTCTCGAGTTTCCAGTCAGGACATCCCGAAGTACCTCGACGATTTGGAGGTCAAGTTCAAGGTCGCGTTCGACGCTGCCAACGGGAAGTACGTGACGAAATGGAACGAGGGCGACACCCGGGCGATCGACATAGTTCTCGCGACCAACATGCTTTCGGTCGGTGTGGACGTGAATCGCTTAGGCCTTATGGCAGTTAACGGTCAGCCCAAGGGTACGGCGGAATACATTCAAGCTACCAGCCGTGTGGGTCGTTCTTTCCCCGGTTTGGTTTGCACAGTACTTACGTGGGCGCGTCCGCGCGACCTCTCGCATTACGAGACCTTCGAGCATTACCACGCGACCTTCTATAAGCACGTGGAAGCTCAGTCGGTGACGCCTTTCTCGCCGCGTGCGATGGATCGTGGCCTAACCGGTGCGCTCCTCTCCCTGATGCGCTTGGAAAACGACGCCTTCAACCCGAACGTTGGAGCGGGCGAACTGGACAAATCCGACAAGCCAGAGATCACCGAAGCCATCGACGTACTGGTGCGGCGAGCTTGGAACGTCAGCGAGGCGTCCACCATCAAGCATCTGGCCGAGCGTGAGCTGAAGGAGCGCGCGGACGAATGGGCGAAGGAAGTGAGTGTGCCCGGTCGCACGCTGGCTTATGAAAAGCGTGGCGCGCAGGCCGCGACGATGGTCGGGCTGGTTAAATCACCGGGTATCCATGCGTGGGACAACTGGACGGTTCCGATGTCGATGCGAGAAGTGGAGCCAGGCGTGCGCCTGATCATGAACACGGGACATATCTCGGACGACCACGGGTGGAAGCCGCGTCCGGTGCCAAAGGACGAAGACTGACCATGACTACCAATAGAACACCCGTGGGGGAAGTCCGCCCTAGCCAACTGCTCTGGACATACGGACCCGGCGCGCTGATCGATTTGCCGAGCCTTTCGGTGGTGACACTGGGCATCGACCAATGGGAGAAAGACAGGTGCCAGCCCATTCCCGAGCCACGCCTGCTCGCCGCCGTCCGTAAGGTTCTTGGGCCGCAGGTGGAGAGCCTGCGCATGCCACCGTTCCAGAAGAGCGAACTTGTCGATCCATGGTCGGCCGAAGCAAACATCGGCGTCCCTGTTCGACCGTTCCCGCGCTGGATGCGCTGCGTGAAGTGTGGCCTGCTGTCACCTTTCGATGCTGGCCTGTTCGAAATCAAGGAAAACCGCTTCCGGCCGGAGCGAACCCGTTTCGTCCACAAGGGATGCCGTGGCTCCAAGGATAGTCAGCCCGCGAAGGATGCCGATGCCGTCCCGGCCCGTTTTCTTTTGGCCTGTCGAGGCGGCCACCTAGATGACTTCCCCTGGCACTATTTCGTACACGGCGGCAACAGCTCATGTAAGGGAACGCTGAGGTTCTTCGAGAGCGGGGCGTCACTGCAGACCGAGAACCTGTGGGTAAAGTGTGATACCTGCGGGGCATCGCGCAGTATGGCGAATGCCTTCGGCAAGGCAGGGAAGGAAAACTTGCCGAGCTGCCGAGGTAGGCATCCACATCTCGATCATTTCGACGAGGAGTGCGATGAGGAGGCGCGGGCAGTCTTGCTAGGTTCGACGAACAGTTGGTTCCCGATTACCCTGTCAGCGCTTGCAATTCCGCAGGCCGAAGATCCGCTCGGCCAGTTGATTCAGGACGGCTGGGCGGTCTTTCAGAGTGTCACGTCTGAGGCCATGGTGCCCATCGTGGTGCAAACGCTTAAGGTTACGGGTGGGCTTCCGGGTATCGAAAAACACTCGGCATCAGACATCTGGTCGGCCATTGAGGCCTATCGCAACGGCGGTGGACAGGAGGTCGTCGGTGAGGCCGACATCAAGGGGCCTGAGTGGGAAGTGCTGACGGCCGCCAATCCGCCGGTCGATTACCCACACTTCATGAGCAAGAAGGTGTCTACACCACCCGGCTTCGAAAAGCAGGTCCGTAGAGTGCTTTTGCTGGAAAGGCTTCGCGAGGTCAACGCCTTATTGGGCTTTACTCGTGTCGAGGCGCCGGAAGAGGCGAGTGATCCGAACGAGCGCCCACAAATGGCAAGCCTTGCGCGTCGCAAGCCGGATTGGGTTCCTGCGAATCAAGTTCACGGCGAGGGCATCTTTATCCAGTTCGACGAAGGTGTGCTCCAAGAGTGGGAGGCGCTCGATGGCGTCAAACAAGTAAATTGCATGCTTACGGGTGGTCATCGCGGATGGCGCAATTCGCGTCGCCTTGACCCTGACGAGGGCTACCCCGGCATCCGGTATGCCATGCTCCACACGCTCTCGCACCTGCTCATCCGCGAACTGGCGTTGGAGTGCGGTTACAACGCGGCGAGTATCCGCGAACGCATTTACGCCGATGTGACGAGTGCGAACCCTCAGGCAGGCATCCTCATCTACACGGCAGCAGCTGATTCCGATGGAACGTTGGGTGGGCTTGTCGATCTTGGCAAACCAGAAAACCTCGGTCGATTGCTTCGTCAGGCGCTGAGCCGATCGAAGGTCTGTTCGTCCGATCCGCTTTGCTCCGAACATGATCCGGACAAAGACCGCTCGCTGCACGCGGCAGCTTGTCATGCATGCAGTCTGGTCGCCGAGACGTCGTGTGAGCGAGGTAATCGTTACCTCGACAGATCGTTGCTAGTACAGACCCTCGATCGAGGGAATGCTGCGTTCTTCGCGGGGCTGTGACATGGAGATGTTGCTGGAAGCTGTCACCGCCGTGGTCTGTCTCGTGTCGCCGGAGAAGGTTCGCGCGCTGGCGGGCAGGATTCGGAAGATGGGGAGCGAGAAGGCGAACGTCTCCCTGTCGGATGTTGTCGGCACAGCCACGGCCAAGACTATCGTCGACCGACTCGTCGAGGTTTGGCAGGCTACCTCGATCGATTCCGGTGAGTTGGCCTCTATGCTGTTGGCAGCCAGCCATGCGTCCGAGAACGTGTCGAAGCGACAATCTATCGAACTCGTGTGGACGGGGCCGACGACGCCATTCGTCTCCGCTCGTCGAACGGAGCAGGCGCTACTGCAAGTCATCGGTGCGGCCAGGCAAAGCTTGTTCGTTACCAGTTTCGTGGCCTACGACGTCTCGACTATCGTGAAGGCGTTGAGCGAAGCAAGCGCACGCGGCGTGAGCATCGCGATGTTGCTCGAATCATCACTGGATCACGGCGGAAGCATCTCGTTCGATGCGATCGGTAAGATGAGAAAGCTACTCCCGTCCGTGAAGCTCTATGCGTGGGGGGACCGAGTTGCGCCATTTTCCGACGGTCGGGTCCACTCTAAGATCGCCGTTGCTGACGGTAGCATTTGTTTTATCACCAGCGCCAACCTGACCGGTCATGCAATGGAGCAAAACATGGAGGCTGGGGTTCTGATTTCAGGTGGGGCGGTTCCGATGTTGCTTCATGACCATTTGGATGCGTTGGTCAATACCAGAGTCGTATCCTTGATCTGAAGTCCGAGCGGGCTAGCATTTTCGCGGTAGATTGCAGCTCTCGACACGTTAGGGTCAGCATTTCATAGCGCCTCGTAAAAAGACACAACGGTGAAGCATGAGCCATTGCGGTGATCCACAGATGTTGACGGAAGACCTTGATGAACTCCGGCGATTTCGGCGAAAACTTGAAATGGCGGTCGATGCGCGCCGATCGACCGCGTGGTGCCTTCGTTTGTGGAGCAGGTTTGTGAAAGCGCGCGATCTGTCGCGTTGCGTGTGTTGTAGTTCGACACGGGGTATCCAAGCGCACCATATTGTTCGGAGAACGCTTTACCCTTGGGGGAGTTTCGCCTCCGGAAACGGCATCACACTTTGTCGCGAATGCCACAACAGAGTTCATGCAGAGTCCAATGGTCGGGCAGACCTGACGCAACCGCTCGGTGCGGGTGACGACCAGGATGAATGGGCTTTTCTGTTCGGATTGTTGATGGACGACGCTACGCAGCGCGGTCTCGACCACGACGAGTTCTATTTCTTGGACGATCACATGCTTAAGTTCTTTGTTAACGTCCAAGGGTACGACGAGTTATACGCGATGGTCATGCGAGGCGATATTTCGCGGGTCAGATATGCGCACGAGATTTGGCGCAACATGCCGAAAGTTTGGTACACCGATTTTGTGTCTCAACTCATACAGGCGAACCTTACTTAAGTCGAATGCAAGTCTGGTAGTGCCGCGATCGTCACGGCTCAATAGGGGGCAGATCTGATCATCAAGGCCTGACCTTGGCCAGCATGGATCAGCGCTGATTGATGCGCCCCAAATGTTCCTACGCCGCTACACGAGATCCAGAAACCCAGAAGACCAGAAAGAAAAAAACAAAAAGCCCAGCCGTTTAGGCTGGGCCAGGTGCTTGAATTCCTTGATGGGGCGAGAGTGACTCGAACACTCGACCTACGGATTAAGAGTCCGCGCGGCGACATCATGACGTGATGCCGACAATGCGTAGGGCAATCGCAATAACTTAGTCACACAGTCGCAAAACTGTGGCGCCAGTCGCACATACTCTGGCGCCCTACGTCTACACCATGAGTTAGACGTCAATATTCCCCGCCCGCAACGCATTCGACTCGATAAACGCTCGCCGCGGCTCCACATCATCCCCCATGAGCGTAGTAAAGATCCCATCCGCGGCAATCGCATCCTCGATCTGCACACGCAACAAACGCCGCACCGTCGGATCCATCGTCGTTTCCCACAGCTGCCCGGGGTTCATCTCCCCCAGCCCCTTATACCGCTGCTTCGAAACATTCCGTTCGGCATCCGCAAGCAGCCACTTCATCGCACTCTTGAAGTCCGACACAGCCATGCTGCGTTCACCACGCTTGATGACCGCACCTTCCCCAATAAGCCCCGTGAACGTATTCGCGGTGGCCACGAGCTGCTGATAATCCGCCGTGTGCTGGAATTCCTGGTCGATGACCGAAACCCGCACATTCCCGTGATGGGTGCGTTCGACATGCAGCGACCGCTGCTCGCGCACCGGATCATACGAAGGCACCACACGCACTTCGTTCTTCAGCGCTTCATCATGCAACGCAGCGTGCAGCGCCTTCGCCGAAGCCTCCGTCGAAGCCTCGTTGGAGAGATCAATAGCAACCCCATCCATGATCGCCTCGAGCGCCGCCGGGTCATACAACCGGCTCAACCGGTCGATCACGCTTCGCGACAGCAGATACGACCGCGCCAGCTCCCCGAGCGCATCGCCGGAAATCACGGCCGCATTCTCACCCGGCACCAGCTCCGACCCTTGCAGCGCCAACCGCAGCATGTGCGCGTTGAGCTCCACGTCATCCTTCAGATACCGCTCGTCCTTGCCCGCCTTGATCTTGTAAAGCGGCGGCTGCGCGATATACACGTACCCGCGCTCGATCATGTCTGGCATCTGGCGATACAGGAACGTGAGCAGCAGCGTCCGGATGTGCGCACCGTCGACGTCCGCGTCGGTCATGATGATGATGCGGTGATAGCGCAGCTTGTCGAGGTTGTAATCGTCCTTGCCGATGCCGCAGCCAAGCGCGGTCACGAGCGTGACGATCTGTTCCGACGACAGCAGCTTGTCGTAGCGCGCCTTCTCGACGTTCAGCACCTTGCCGCGCAGCGGCAGGATTGCCTGGAACTTGCGATCACGCCCTTGCTTGGCCGACCCACCTGCCGAGTCACCCTCGACGATGTAGATTTCGCACTTCGCCGGGTCTTTCTCCTGGCAGTCCGCGAGCTTGCCCGGCAGGCCGACGCCGTCGAGCACGCCCTTACGGCGCGTCATCTCACGCGCCTTCCGCGCGGCATCCCGCGCACGCGCAGCTTCAACAATCTTCCCGCAGATGATCTTCGCGTCGATCGGCGTTTCGAGCAGGAACTCTTCCAGAGCCTTCGCCACGACTTCTTCAACCGGCGCGCGAACCTCAGAAGAAACCAGCTTGTCCTTCGTCTGCGAGCTAAATTTCGGCTCCGGAACCTTCACGGACAGCACGCACGACAGCCCTTCGCGCATGTCGTCGCCGGTCGTCTCGACCTTCGCCTTCTTCGCGATTTCGTTGTCGGTGATGTACTTGTTGATGACGCGCGTCATCGCGGCCCGCAGGCCGGTCAGGTGCGTGCCGCCGTCGCGCTGCGGAATGTTGTTGGTGAAGCACAGCACGTTCTCGTTGTAGCTGTCGTTCCACTGCATCGCGACTTCGACGCCCACGCCGTCCTTCTCGCCGGTGGCGAAGAAAATCGTCGGGTGCAGGTTGGTCTTCGTCTTGTTGATGTACTCGACGAAGCCCTTCACACCGCCGGCGAACGCGAAATCGTCTTCCTTGCCCGAACGCAGGTCGGTCAAACGAATCCGCACGCCGTTGTTCAGGAACGAAAGCTCGCGCATCCGCTTCGCGAGGATGTCGTAGTGATATTCGACCGTGCCGAAGATCGTCGGATCGGCCATGAAGTGCACTTCGGTGCCGCGGTTCTCGGTGTCACCCGTCACCAGCATCGGCGACACTTCCACGCCGTCGACCATCTCGAGCACGCGATCCTGCGCGATGCCGCGATGGAACTCCATGAAACGCTTCTTGCCGCCGCGGCGCACGGTGAGGCGCAGCCAGCTCGACAGCGCGTTCACGCACGACACGCCCACGCCGTGCAGGCCGCCGGACACCTTGTAGCTGTTCTGGTCGAACTTGCCGCCGGCGTGCAGCTCGGTCATCACGATTTCGGCGGCGCTGCGCTTCGGCTCGTGCTTGTCGTTCATCTTCACGTCGGTCGGAATCCCGCGGCCGTTGTCGGTCACGGAAATCGAGTTGTCGGCGTGAATCGTCACGTGGATGTCGTTGCAGTACCCGGCCAGCGCTTCGTCGATCGAGTTGTCGAGCACCTCGAACACGAGGTGATGCAGACCGGTGCCGTCCGACGTGTCGCCGATGTACATCCCGGGGCGCTTGCGCACCGCTTCCAGACCTTCGAGGATCTGGATCGACGAGGCGCCGTAGCTGCTGTTATCGGGTTGCGAATTGTGCTGTTCACTCATGGATATCTTCCGGTTCTGCGAGGCCACTCTAGTGGCGGCGCGGTGCGTTTCAGCGAGAGAAATCGCCGGGCCGCTCCAGTTTCCTGGCCCGTCCAAGGTGCCGGTCAGGCACCGAAAGGACAGGTTGTCGGTTCGCCATAAAAACGCCAAAGGGGCTTGCCGCCCCCTGGTGTGTGTCTTGATGTCGTGCGCGTCAGATGCGCATCGGCATCACGACATACTTGAACTCGTCGTTCTCGGGCACCGTAATCAGCGCGCTGGAGCTGGCGTCGCCGAGGCTCACCTGCACGGTGTCGACCTTCAGGTTCGCGAGCACGTCGAGCAGATACGTGACGTTGAAGCCGATGTCGACGGTGTCGCCCTGATAGGCGATTTCCAGTTCTTCCTGCGCCTCTTCCTGATCGGCGTTGGTCGACATGATCTTCAGCTGGCCCGGCGCGATGATGCAGCGCACGCCCTTGAACTTGTCCGAGGTCAGGATCGCAGCACGTTGCAGCGAGCGCTGCAGTTCTTCACGGCCGATTTCGAACGTGTTCTTGTGCGCCTTCGGGATCACGCGCTGGAAGTCGGGGAACTTGCCCTCGACGAGTTTCGACACGAGCTCGACCTGGCCGAACGTGAACTTGGCCTGGGTTTGCGCGATGTCGATGGTGACGGTGTCGTCGATGTCTTCGAGCAGGCGCTGCAGCTCGAGAATCGTCTTGCGCGGCACGATCACTTCCTGGCGGCCGAACGTGCCGCCTTCGAGCTTCATCGACGAGAACGCGAGGCGGTGGCCGTCGGTGGCCACGGCCATCAGCTGGTCGCCGTCGACGACGAGCAGCATGCCGTTCAGGTAGTAGCGGATGTCCTGCTGCGCCATCGCGAAGTGCACCATGCCGAGCAGCTGGCGGAACGACTTCTGCGGGACGGTGAGCGTGGCGCCGAAATCCTTCGCCTGTGCGACGGTCGGGAACTCGTCGGCCGCCAGCGTCTGCAGTGCGAAACGGCTCTTGCCCGATTGAACGGTGAGGCGCTTGTCGGCGAGCGACAGCGTGACCTGGCCGTCAGGCATCGCGCGCAGGATGTCGAGCAGCTTGCGGGCCGCGACGGTGGTGGCCACCTGGTCGCCGCCGACGCCGAAATCGGCGCGCGTGGTGATCTGCAGCTCCAGGTCGGTCGACAGGAATGAAACGTCCGGGCCGTTCTTGGTGATCAGCAGGTTGGCGAGGATCGGCAACGTATGGCGGCGTTCGACGATGCCGCTGACCGTTTGCAGCGGCCTGAGGAGGGTGTCTCGTTCGGTCTTGACCAGTTGCATAGAGTTCCTTCGTTGAGTAACGGCCTGCAGCGCAGCAGCCTCGCAGCGCCCCGCCGGCCGGGCTCTTGGCCCGCCTCCACCGGGGCGGTCAAACCAGTATTGTGCCTCAAAACCGAACCGCCCCCCTTAATTTGGGGCGGATGCCGAATTATCAAGCGCGCCCGCGCGCTCAGCCCTTCAGCGTTTGTTCCAGCACGTGCAGCTCGTGGTTGAGCTGCGCGTCCTTGCTGCGCTCGTCGGCGATCTTGCGCACGGCGTGCAGCACGGTGGTGTGATCGCGCCCGCCGAACAGCTCGCCGATTTCCGGCAGGCTCTTCTGCGTGAGTTCCTTCGCCAGGTACATCGCAATCTGCCGCGGCCGCGCGATGTTCGCGGGACGCTTCTTCGAATACATGTCGGCGACCTTGATGTTGTAGAAGTCGGCGACGGTCTTCTGGATGTTCTCGACCGAAATCTGCCGGTTCTGCACGGTCAGCAGGTCTTTCAGCGCTTCCTTGGTCAGCTCGATCGAGATCTCGCGGCCGTGGAACTTCGAATACGCGAGGATCTTGCGCAACGCGCCTTCGAGTTCGCGCACGTTCGAGCGCAGGTGCTTCGCGACGAAGAACGCGACGTCTTCCGACAGGTTCACGCCTTCCGACTGCGCCTTGCGCATCAGGATCGCGACGCGCATTTCCAGCTCGGGCGGCTCGATCGCGACGGTGAGGCCGGAGTCGAAGCGCGAGATCAGGCGATCGTCGATCCCCGAAATCTCCTTCGGATACGTGTCGCTGGTGATGATCACCTGCGCCTTGTTCGCGACCAGGGCCTCGAACGCGTAGAAGAATTCCTCTTGCGTGCGCGACTTGCCGGAGAAGAACTGGATATCGTCGATCAGCAGCAGGTCGAGCGAATGGTAGTAGCGCTTGAAGTCGTCGAACGCCTTGCGCTGGTACGCCTTCACCACGTCGGACACGTACTGCTCGGCGTGGATGTAGCGGATGCGCGCGCCGGCCTTGTCGAGCAGCAGCTGGTTGCCGATCGCGTGGATCAGGTGGGTCTTGCCGAGGCCGACGCCGCCGTACAGGAACAGCGGGTTGTACGAAATGCCGGGGTTGTCCGCGACCTGGATCGCGGCGGCGCGCGCCAGCTGGTTCGCCTTACCGGTCACGAAGTTGTCGAACGTGAGCACGGGGTTCAGCTTCGAACGTTCGTACATCGAATCGGCTTCGCCGCCGGACGGCGCGGCGCCGGGGCCCGGGCGCCACGTGCGGCGGCCGGCGGCCGCTTCGTGTGCGGGCAGGCTCGGCAGGTCGATGTCGGCGTCGTCGGCGTTCAGGTGATGCGCGGCGGCTGCCGACGGCGTCATCGGCACGTCGGCCGGCGCCGCAGCGGCATTCGCGGCGAGGTTGGCGGCGATCGCGGCGACCGTCGCGGCCGGGCCGCTTGGGGCCAGCGGCGCGCGCGGGCAGCCGGCGCGGCGCCGGTCGCGGGCGCTGCGCTGCGCATGCCTGCCTTGGGATCGAGGACGAACTGGACTTCGATCGGCGCGTTCCAGAAATCCCGGGCCAGATCGGAGATCCGGCCCGAAAACTGGCTCTTGACCCAGTCCAGCTTGAAGCGGTTCGGCGCGGCGATGGACAGCGTGTTCGCCGACGCATCGAAGGCCACCGGGGCCAAGGGTTTGATCCACGTCACGTACTGCTGGGGCGTCAGCTCGCGCTCCAGCAGTGCGGAACAGTGTTGCCAGAAATCGTTCATCAAGTAACTGTCGTTTTTTGCATGCACAGCGCGGCTCGCCGGCGCCCTTGTCGCGGTCACGCAACAAGGCCCGAAGCGGTCGTGCGAGCGTGCCTCGGACGCCTGCGTCACAGTCGTGCAGAGGCAGGCGGGAGCCGAAGCGGCGTGCGGGATTCTTGGAGATAAGGCGAGATTCTAACGCCAAACGCGGCCACAGCGGGACTTATCCACAGGCTGGGTTTGTGGGGCGCGGGGCCGGATCGGCGTGGGCCGGCACAGGCGTCCGACTCCTAAGGTATTGACCGTCAAGAGAAAAACGGTTTAAATAGCGGGTTCCGCGAAAACCAATCCTGTATTCCCGGCGATTGCGTTCGCCCGAATGCCTCCGGTTAAGGGCACGCGGTCCCCTGAATTTCGACATTCTCGAACAAGTGAGAACATCATGAAACGTACTTACCAACCGTCCGTGACGCGCCGCAAGCGCACCCATGGCTTCCGTGTCCGCATGAAGACGGCAGGTGGCCGCAAGGTCATCAACGCTCGCCGCGCGAAGGGCCGCAAGCGCCTCGCCATCTAAGGCAGGTTGCGCGCTGTGTCCGCCGTCCGCAGTCCTGCGGAAGGTGCCGTCGAGCCGGGTGCGAATCCGTCGCAGACGAAAGCCGCCTTCCCGAAAGCTGCGCGACTTCTGAAAACGGATGAATTTTCATCCGTTTTTCGTTTGCGCCCCTGGCGGCGCTCCGCGCACTTCGTGATTTACGGCAAGCCGACCGGTCAGCCCGCGCGTCTGGGGCTCGTCGTCGGCAAGAAGTATGCGCCGCGTGCAGTCACGCGTAATCTCGTGAAGCGGTTGGCGCGCGACGCGTTTCGCTTGCGCCGGACCGAATTCGCCGGTTACGACCTGCTGCTGCGGCAGCACACGCGCTTCGACAAGAAAGCGCTGCCGAGCGCGGCTTCCGCCCCGCTCGCGGCGATGTGTGCGGCCGAGATCCGCGAACTGCTCGACAGGGCAGTCCGGGAGATCGCCCGCCGTGCGTCGAAGCCCGCGTCCGAGTGACGCATCCGTGCCCGGTGCGGCGTTCGCGCCTGCCCGGCCGGTTTTGACGCGGCGCCGAACGGCGCCGCCCAAGGTATGGAAACGGTATTGATCGCCTTGCTGCGCTTCTACAAGGTTGCCGTGAGCCCTATGCTCGGCAACCGTTGCCGTTTTTATCCTTCCTGTTCGGATTACGCGCGCGAGGCAATCCAGTATCATGGCGCCGCGCGCGGCACGTATCTCGCCGTCAGGCGCGTGTGCCGATGCCATCCGTTTTCCGCGGGCGGCATCGACCTCGTCCCGCCGCCCAACTCCGACACTCGCGCTCGCGGCGAAGCCGACGCGCGGTCCCATCGACTCTGAGACAACGCATGGATATCAAACGCACCGTCCTATGGGTGATCTTCTTCATGTCAGCTGTCATGCTGTACGACAACTGGCAGCGGTCCCATGGACGCCCGTCGATGTTCTTCCCCAGCGCCACGCAGACGACCCCCGCGGCCGCTGCCGGCGGCGCATCGGGCACGGGCGCGACGACGACGACCGCAGGTGAAGTGCCTGCCGCCGCAGCCGGCGCCGCACCGTCGACGACGGCACCGGCCGCGCAGGCGCAGCTCGTGAAGTTCTCGACCGACGTGTACGACGGCGAAATCGACACGCGCGGCGGCACGCTCGCGAAGCTGACGCTGAAGAAGCAAGGCGACGGCAAGCAGCCCGACCTGTACATCACGTTGTTCGACCACACGGCCGGCCACACGTACCTCGCGCGCTCGGGCCTGCTCGGCGGCGATTTCCCGAACCACAACGACGTCTACACGCAGGTCAATGCGGGCTCGACGTCGCTGGCGGGCGACCAGAACGCGCTGAAGCTGTCGTTCGAATCGCCGGTGAAGGGCGGCGTGAAGGTCGTGAAGACCTACACGTTCACGCGCGGCAGCTACGTGATCGGCGTCGACACCAAGATCGACAACGTCGGCACGGCGCCTGTCACGCCGACGGTCTACATGGAACTCGTCCGCGACAACACGGCCGTCGAAACGCCGATGTTCTCGCACACGTTCCTCGGGCCGGCGGTCTACACGGACGCGAAGCACTTCCAGAAGATCAACTTCAGCGACCTCGACAAGAACAAGGCCGACTACGTGACCTCCGCCGACAACGGCTGGGTCGCGATGGTGCAGCACTACTTCGCGTCGGCCTGGATTCCGCAGCAGGGCGTGAAGCGCGACATCTACGCTGAAAAGATCGATCCGACGCTGTATCGCGTCGGCGTGAAGCAGCCGGTCGCCGCGATCGCGCCGGGCCAGTCGGCCGACGTGCAGGCGCGCCTGTTCGCCGGTCCGGAAGAAGAGCGCATGCTCGAAGGTATCGCGCCGGGCCTGGAACTCGTGAAGGACTACGGCTGGGTGACGATCATCGCGAAGCCGCTGTTCTGGCTGCTCGAGAAGATCCACAGCTACGTTGGCAACTGGGGCTGGTCGATCGTGCTGCTCACGCTGCTGATCAAGGCCGTGTTCTTCCCGCTGTCGGCCGCGAGCTACAAGTCGATGGCGCGCATGAAGGAAATCACGCCGCGCATGCAGGCGCTGCGCGAACGCTTCAAGAGCGATCCGCAGAAGATGAACTCGGCGCTGATGGAGCTGTACAAGACCGAGAAGGTCAATCCGTTCGGCGGCTGTCTGCCGGTCGTGATCCAGATCCCGGTGTTCATCTCGCTGTACTGGGTGCTGCTCGCGTCGGTCGAAATGCGCGGCGCGCCGTGGATTCTCTGGATTCACGACCTGTCGCAGCGCGATCCGTTCTTCATCCTGCCGGTGCTGATGGCCGTGTCGATGTACGTGCAGACGAGCCTGAACCCGACGCCGCCGGACCCGGTCCAGGCAAAGATGATGAAGTTCATGCCGATCGCGTTCTCGGTGATGTTCTTCTTCTTCCCGGCCGGCCTCGTGCTGTACTACGTCGTGAACAACGTGCTGTCGATCGCGCAGCAGTACTACATCACGCGCAAGCTTGGCGGGGCCAAGAAGAAACCGGCCTGACGCCCTTGGGCACGCGCGGGTGGTTCGCCGCCCGCGCTGCATGAAAAAAAGCCGCATGGTTCGCCCATGCGGCTTTTTGTTTTCGGGCGGCGGCGCGCGTGCCGTGCCCGGTCAGGCTTTCTTCGCTTCGATTTTCGGTTCGCCGTAGAACTGCTCGACCAGCTCCTGAACGAGGTAACGCTGATGCGGAGACAGCGACTCGATCTTCGACGCGAGTTCGATCGTCTCGGGTGTCGGCGGATAGCGTTCGTCGCGCGGCAGCGGTTGCGGCGTCGTGTGTTCGATCACGCTCGGCGATGGCCCGTAATGCAACCAGTGCAGCTCGACGCGCAACCATTCGGCGAGCGTTTCGAGTTTGTCCGATGTCGGAATCGTGCGGCCCGTCAGCCACTTGTGCGCGGTTTGCGGTGAAACGGGATGCGTTCCGCGATGGCGCAGATTGAATCGGTTCGCAAGCTCCGTCGCGCCGGTGACCTTCTCCGGGCTGCGCCGCAGGGCGAATTTCAGGCGTTCCGAGAACGCGGCTTTTTCTTCGGATGTCGGCATGGGGGAGATTGTGCAATTCCACCGATGCGTTTCAGACAACCATATGGGATAAACGTATCTTGTTCGGACGAATCCCGGCCTTGCGCAGGATGCGCAATGAAATTGAGGGACGAAGCGTCGGGCCGCCCCGGTAGGCATACTCGTCCGAAACGATGGCTGTGTTATCGCGCAGGGCTGATACTCGGCTTATCCCCGGTGGGATAAATTCGAGTGTGTCCGAATCCCGCATGGCGCCCGATGGCATGTATGCCGGCACGCTACAATGCCGGCGTTCCAATGCCCGAACTGTTGCGCGGGCGCACCACTCACTGTCCGATCACCCGATTCATCCGATTCCCATGCTCGCTACCGATTCCGATCCGATCGTCGCCATTGCCACTGCTGCCGGACGGGGCGGCATCGGGGTCGTCCGCGTGTCGTTCGGGCGCGGCGGCGAGGCGGCTGCGTTGCCGTTGATCGACGCGTTGTGCGGGCAGAAACTCGCGCCGCGTCACGCGAGCTACGTGCCGTTCCTGGACGAGCACGGCGCGCCGCTCGACCGCGGGATCGCGCTGTATTTCCCTGCGCCGCATTCGTACACCGGCGAGCACGTGCTCGAGCTGCAAGGGCATGGCGGGCCGATCGTGATGCAGCTGCTGCTGCAGCGCTGCCTGGATGCGGGGCGCGGCTTCGGGCTGCGGCTCGCGGAGCCGGGCGAGTTCACGCGGCGCGCGTTCCTGAACGACAAGCTCGACCTCGCGCAGGCCGAAGCCGTTGCCGACCTGATCGAGGCGAGCACCGAAGCCGCGGCGCGCTCGGCCGGGCGTTCGCTCGACGGCGCGTTCTCGCGGCAGATCCATGCGCTCGTCGACGACGTGATCACGCTGCGGATGCTGGTCGAGGCGACGCTCGATTTTCCGGAAGAGGAGATCGACTTCCTGGAAGCGGCCGATGCGCGCGGCAAGCTCGCGAAAATCCGCGCGCAGCTCGCGCACGTGCTCGGCGATGCGCGGCAGGGTGCGTTGTTGCGTGAAGGGTTGTCGGTCGTGCTCGCGGGGCAGCCGAACGTCGGCAAGTCGTCGCTGCTGAACGCGCTGGCCGGCGCGGAGCTGGCGATCGTCACGCCGATCGCGGGCACGACGCGCGACAAGGTCGCGCAGACGATCCAGGTCGAAGGGATTCCGCTGCACATCATCGATACGGCCGGGTTGCGCGAGACGGAGGATGAGGTCGAGCGGATCGGTATCGCGCGCACGTGGAGCGAGATCGAGCGCGCGGACGTCGTGCTGCATCTGCTCGATTCGCGCACGGGGCTGACGCCGGATGACGAGGTGATCGCGGCGCGGTTTCCGGGCGGCGTGCCGGTGGTGCGCGTGCTGAACAAGACGGATCTGACCGGTGTGCCGGCTTGCGTCGAGCATCCGGCGGCGGAAGGCGATCTGACCGAGGTGCATCTGTCGGCCAAGCGCGGCGACGGGATCGACATGCTGCGCGCGGAGCTGCTGCGGATCGCCGGGTGGCAGGCGGGGGCCGAAGGCGTGTATCTCGCGCGCGAGCGGCACCTGATCGCGTTGCGGGCCGCGCAGGCGCATCTGGCGCAGGCGGCGGATCACGCGGAGCAAAGGGCGCAGTCGCTCGATCTGTTTGCCGAGGAGTTGAGGCTCGCGCAGGAACAGCTCAATGCGATTACCGGGGAGTTCACGTCGGATGATCTGCTGGGGGTGATTTTCAGCAGGTTTTGTATCGGGAAATAGAAGCGAAAAGGATTGCAGGCCGGGAATGGCGCGGCCATTGCCCTGCAATAGAATGTGTCTGTATCCATGTGACGACTACCGATCAGATTGGCACTGCGGTTTTACAGGTGCGGACGTACTGCTAGAAGCCGATCGATCAGAGGTGGCGGTAGCGATATGTATACAGAGTCATCACCACCGTCTCCTTTTGAAAAGGACACGTAGACATCGTCGTAGCTATTCCATGAAATTTCCGGAGCAGGTGTGCTAAATGTGTGTTGAGCTAACAACCTTCCGGTTTGCGCGCGGTACACACGACCTACATACCGGGAATCTCCGCCCGGAACCCACGCTAAGAGACACAGCTCGGCAATATATGCTCCATCCGGAGATGTTGACTTTCTACATTGTTCTCCTTGGGGTGTTGGGTTAAAGGAATAAATGCCAACCAGCGCCATGAGAAGTAATGCAAGGATAACCTTAAAAGAATTTCTCATAATATATTGTTGGGTTTTTATAGTGGAATCTCTATGGCGGGAGAGATTGGAATATATTTTTTGTCGGAGTAAATGATGAAATCGCCGCCTCTGGAGTGTATTTCAGCCCATCGTCGAAAGTCGATGTTCTCCACTGGATAGTAGACATTCTCTTTGATGAGTGAATTGCCTCTGGCGACCGCATATTTGACATATGGGACATGCTCGGAGTTCAGGAATGCGGCGGCTGCCCTATATGGAACGACGATAACGCCGTTGCTACTCCAATGTCCTAAATATTGAGATCGCTCTCCGGGTTTGTCGGTAAATGTATAATTGTCTTTCACATACACCCACAGTCCCGTCACCTCGGCTGTTGTTCTGTTCGAATCCACATCCCATGAGAAGCGCACGCTTCCGAGCGCTGCATATATGTTGAACGAACCCAACGCCCCAGACAAATCGTCAGGTACGCCATTGTTGCGAAGTTGTGCATCCAGTTGAGTTTCAAGTTTTTGTCCAAACGTGCTGTCTACTCTTGAGTATTGAAACTGAAATCGTCGATGAATATCGCGGAGATCGTTCCCGCATATGTCGTCGGTGTAGAGTCTCGCTGCACAGTCTTTATATGGAATCAGTAGTTTGTGAAGTTGGTTTCTGGATTTTTGTGAACGAATCGCTTCATTAATAAGATGATCGAATTGCTGCTTCGCTCGGGGAAAGCGCAGAACCCAATCCAATTTAATTGTGGACATGTCGTACATGTCGGCGGGGTATGGTTTTCCGTCTTGGTTGATTTCTGATGATTCATCCAAAGAGGTGCGCGAATAATTTAATTTTCCAGAAAACCATCGCTCCATCAGAGCGGCAGATTTGGGGAGGTATATTTTGCGCATTGCTGCGGGAATCTCTTGGATATCGAACGTTGGTACGGAATCATTCTTTTTGGGCTTCACGATGATAGGTCTTTGAGGATCGGAAGCATTGAGCCACGCTTGAAAGCGTGCGAGAGCCTTGCCAGCCCTTTCCAAATCATCAACCATTTTGTCAAGAGAGTCATGCTTTGGTGCGGCGGAAGCACGTTTGGATTCGGCTAACTTCGGTTTTTGTTGTGTCGGGAGCGGTGGTGCAGGTGTATCCATGGATAGCGCAATATTTGGAACGATTATGCATCCATCTTCTCCGTCATGGAGTTTCCATTTCCAAAAAATTTTATTAATTGCGAAATATGGAATTTTACATTTATTTGATGGCATTTCTGCTTTGGCTCCGACGATGTTGAGCGGTACATGATATGCCTGTTACGCTATCGTGGTTTTTGCTCGAAAATCAATCGGACCAGTTCGAATGTTTATCAGGGTGATTGATTTTTGAGCCAAAAATAATCTGTATTTCCCTGGTCATGTAATTGAGCTGGAATCGTGAGATCGTCGATACGCATGTTCACACCGAAAGGAGTTTCACCTTTTTGACGTTTGTCTTGGTAAGGCAATTGAGTCGAGCGTCAGCCTGCACTCAAACCACAAACTTGAGGTGACAGGTACTCGGTGAATTATGAGCGAGTGATCAAAGGCGATCTGCGTCTCGCGAACGACGCCTACGCATCTTGAAATGAGCGTCGGCGTATCGCCACGACGCTCGTACAGCTGAAGTCCACCGGGGCGGTGTCGACGCTTGTGGGGTGTTTCGAATTTCGCGATGCGAGGACGACCAACTGGATGATGGTCGAGGCATTGCCGACCGAAGATTGGCCACAAGAATGCGTGACTCGAGCGCCTCCACTACGAAACGCTCGCTGCGCTACAAGTATTTCTGATGCATGCCGAGTTGACCAAGCCGGCTTGATGGCGTGAAGGTCCGGATCGATGCAGCCGGACCCTCACCCGCATCAATCCCAATGCCGGTGATGGTAATACCCGCCACCGCCGTAATACCCGCCGTCCGGCACGACGATACAGCCGCTCAACAGCACGGCGATACCGGCAATCAGCAAAAGGGTTTTCTTCATGGCGCTCACCTGCTCGGGTTCGATATGAAACCCAGCATAGCGAGCGCCCGCAACACGGGCTGTAAGCATTGGTATCCCTGCTGCGCATTGCGTAACGGCGCATTATTCCGGTCAAAATGACCGTAACAAATGCCCCAAACAGCAGACGTTTTCAGGCCGCGACGACCCTGTTTCGCCCCGCATCCTTCGCGCGATACAGCGCGGCATCGGCGGCTTCGATCAATGCGTCGGGCGTCGACAGATCGTCGGCCGACACGGTCGCACAGCCGACGCTCACGCTCACGCGCCCGGCCGGCGACGCAGGCATCGCGAGATCGAGCCGCAACACGGCTTCGCGCGCTTCTTCGGCAACGACCCGCGCCCCGCGCGCCCCGGTGTTCGGCAACACGATCGCGAATTCCTCGCCGCCGTAACGCGCAACGATATCCGCTGGCCGTCTCACCGCGCCGGCCAGCGCATTCGCGACCGCGATCAGGCACGCATCGCCCTTCACGTGACCGAACGCATCGTTGTATGCCTTGAAGCGATCGACGTCGACCATCAGCAGCGACAGCGGCTCGCCTTGCCGCCGCGCCTGCAGGAACAGCGTATGGAAGTGATCGTTGAAGTGACTGCGGTTGAACGCGCCCGTCAGGCCGTCGCGCGCGGAGGATCGGACCAGCGTCGCGTGCGCTTCGAACAGTTGCTGATACAACATCGTCACTTCCCATGCGAGCACGCACACGAGCACGCCGGGCGTGAACATGCTGAACACGCGCGCGACATACCAGCCGACCGTGAAACGGTTCGTGGTCAGCAGGTTCAGCGTCGTGTCGGTGAGGCATGCGAGCACCGCGATCGCGAGCCACAGGTCGAGCGTCGTGCGCAGCCGGCCGGTCACCAGCACGGCAACGAGCGCAAGCGCATTGAGTATCCACACGACGAGCGCGACGCCGTTGACGGGCAGCACGGCCGCGTCGCCGGGCGGATGGAACGCGGGCGGCAGCGACACGTTCAGCGCGAGCGCGCACAGCAGCGCGGCCGCGACGGCCGGGCCGCCGACCAGTGCGACGGCCCACCGGCGCGTCTGTTTCTCGCCGACCGGTGCTTGCGTCAGCCGCTCGCGTGCGAGCAGCGCGGCCATCACGAGGCACGGAAAGCCCGCATGCCAGAAGACCCACATCCACGCGGCGCTTTGCGGACGTGCGCCGAGCAGGCCCTGCGGCGCGAACACGCCGGGAAAGGTGAGCAACTGCAGTGCAACGGCGAGCGCGGTGAACGCATAGGCGCCGCCGAGCGCGCCGAGTACCGGCTGGCGCGTCACGGTGAATTGCGCGCCGAGGAAGAACGCCGCGATGCTCGCGGTCGTGAACACGGTGAGCGCGCACATCGGCATGAACGGCTCGACGACCGGGAGCGTGACATTCGCATGCGGGGCAGCGATCCCGAGCGCGAGCAGGATGACGAGCGCCGTCAGCGCGCCGAACCAGAGCTGGCGGCGCGTCGTGTGCTGGATCAGGATGCCTTCCATGGAGTCCCCCGGACACGCGTGCGCAAACGCCCGGTCTTGCGCCGGGCGATACGCATCCGGTCGCGGCGCGACCGGTGCGGCCCGATCCTATCGCGTTATTCGCGCGCGCTCAAATGCCGAGCCCCGGGCCGAAGTTGCCGGCGACCCAGTGCGTGACGGCATCGACGTTCGCGTAGTCCTGTTCGGGCAGGCCGTCGAGCATCGACAGCACTTCGTTGCTGGCGCCGGCATCGCGCGCGGCGTCGACGATCGCATCCTTGTTCGCCGGGTAGCGGACGGCCGCCAGCACGTCGGCGATCTGCAGATCGATCGTTTCGTGAGGGATATCGTGCGGAGGGGAAGCGGGCTGGTCGTTCACGGCGGCGTCTCGCTGGTTGGGCGCGAATCGGATCGAAGCGGGAGCGTTGCGCCCAAGGCGGCGCATCACGGATTGCGCGACTTGAGGCGGCCGGCACGCCCTTCTGGGGAACGGCGATCGACTCAATGCCCGCGTCGCACGCGGCGCCACGGATGTTTCCAGTCGATATGCGGTGCGTTTTCGTCGCGCGGATGCTGACGCCGGTGCTCCTGCCAGAGTTCGTCGGAGAACAGCGCCGCGACGATCACGAGCGGCAGCACGAGGAAAATTCCGAGTATGACTTGCTCGAACACGATAGCCTCCTTGCGGTGGCAGGAACCCTTGCTCCCATTCTAGGCTCTGAACCTCGCCCGCGTTCAACTTCTTACAGTGCGGAACGGGCCCGGGCGCAGCCGTGCCGAACGGGCGTTCCGCACGTGCGCCGGCATCAAAAAGGACATGAACATGCAACTCCAGAACGATACCAACACACTCGCGCTGCGGCCGCTGGAGCGCCAGGACTTGCGCTTCGTCCACGAGCTGAACAACGACGCGAAGATCATGCGCTACTGGTTCGAGGAGCCGTATGAAACCTTCTCGGAACTGTCACAACTGTACGACCGTCACGTGCACGACCAGCGCGAGCGCCGTTTCGTCACGGTCGACGCGCAAGGCGAACTGGTCGGCCTCGTCGAGCTGATCGAGCTCGACTACATCCACCGCCGCGGCGAGTTCCAGATCATCATCGCGCCGCAGTGCCAGGGGCGCGGTTATGCCGGCCAGGCGACGCGACTCGCGATCGAGTACGCGTTCAAGGTGCTGAACATGCGCAAGCTCTACCTGATTGTCGATACGTCGAATGCGGCGGCGATTCACGTGTACGAAAAATGCGGATTCCAGCACGAGGCCGAATTGAAGGAAGAATTTTTCGGAAACGGCGCGTATCACAACGCTTATCGCATGTGCATCTTTCAGCGCGATTATTTCGAGCGTCAGCAATCGGCTTGAATAAAGCCGGGTAAACACGATGACGAAATGCGCCCGCGGAGCCACGCCGCGGGCGCCTGATGCATGCGGGGAAACACGGATAAATACGGATGCGCTTATACCTGGCATTCTTCTTGTATCAGGTAAATGCGATTCCGCGTTGCGGTAAAGTCGAATCGTTTCGGATGACTTTATGTGCAGTGCATCAAAATGATCCGGATAGCGAAATGGATTATCCAAACCGTTCAATCGCCGGATTGTAAATTTGCTGAAAGCCTTGCCGGATAACGCTCTGTGCCCGGCGTCACGGATCTGTCCGCCGCGCGGCAGGCGTTGCCCCATGCGCGCATCGCATGAAAAACGGGCTGCGCACGGGGTGCGACAATCCGCCGCTATTGCGGTCGCACAACAAATGTGCTTGCTATCGCTTGCCGGTCTTCTAAAGTGAAAAACGCGGGTTGACGATCATCTTTAAACACATAGCTAACCCAAGCCTGGTGCCCGCAAGCCTGGAGACAGAACATGATGAAGCGTACCGGTATCCTTTTTGCCCTCGTCGGCGCATTTTGCGCGGTGTCGATTGCCCAGGCCGGCGGTGATTCGGCCGTCAAGCCGAAGCAGGAAATCCAGCTGACGAAGAACGCATGGGGCTGTCTGTCGAAAGACAATCTGGATTCCGTACTGAGTCACGAGCGCGACGGCAAGTCGCAGGCGAAGCAGCAGTACTTCGACGACTACCGCTGCCTGTCGGTGCCGGAAGGCCAGCGCTTCCGCGTGGTGTCGGTCGATCAGGGAGACGTGCAGTTCGTCAGCGCCGACAACAGCGACCAGCAAGGCCTCTGGACCGATTCGCGCTTCGTCAAGCAATAACCCGCGCAGTCATCGCGCAGTCGCACGACGCGCGAGCGCGCCGGCCGGAGTCCGGCGGCGCGAACCGAACACGGCCCGGCGGATGTCGGGCCGTTGCACTGTGGGGCGCGCATGACACGCGCCGGACGGCGCGCATTCGGTATCATCACGGCCCGACCGAACCGAATGCCCGCCCGGGCCGTATCCGCATGGCGCTGAAATCCACGATCTACAAAGCCGAACTGCAAATCGCCGACATGGATCGGCATTACTACGCCGATCACGCGCTGACGGTGGCGCGCCATCCGTCGGAAACCGACGACCGGATGATGGTGCGCATCGTCGCGTTCGCGCTGTTCGCGCACGAGCGGCTCGAATTCTGCAAGGGGCTGTCGGACGTCGATGAGCCCGATCTGTGGCAGAAGGACCTGACGGGCGCGATCGACGTCTGGATCGAGGCCGGCCAGCCGGACGAACGGCGCATCTCGAAGGCGTCCGGCCGCGCCGGGCAGGTCACGGTGATCGCCTATGGCGGCAAGACGTCGGATATCTGGTGGCAGGGCGTGCGCAGCAAGGTCGAGCGGCTGCGCAACGTGCAGGTGCTGTCGCTTGCCGACGGCGTCGCGACCGCGCTCGGGCAGCTCGCGGAGCGCACGATGCGCCTGCAATGCACGGTGCAGGACGGCGCGGCGTGGATCTCGAGCGCCGACCACGATCCGGTCGCGGTCGAATGGACGGTGCTGAAGGCGCGCGCGGACGCGTGACGGCCCGCGCTCCGGCCGCGTTCAGCCGATCGCGGCCGGCGGCCCCTTGAATTCCAGCATGTTGCCTTCGGGATCGAACAGGTAGATCGACGGCCCGTAGCCGCCGGCGCCGTAGCGCTCCGCGGGCGCGCCCGGCGGCGCACCATGCGCGGCGAAATGCGCGATCAGCGCGTCGGGATCGAACGGCTCGACGCGCAGGCACAGGTGATCGAGGTTGCGCCCGGTGCCGGGCGGGCCGCTGTCGGGACGGTCGATCGGGCCGCCGACCGACAGCAGGTCGATCAGCGCATCGCCGGCGCGCAACTGCACGAGGCCCAGGTCGGGCTGTTCCTTCTCCACGTGGCAACCGACGGCGTCGCAGTAAAAGCGCGTCATCGCGGCCATGTCGGTCACGCGCAGCACGATGTGATCGATCGCGCGGATGGTGGGCTTCATGGGCGGATACTCCTTCGCAGTCGACGAGCATCGAGTGTAGACGCATCGCGCCTGCGCCGCCGGCTGGAACGCGGCACAATCGACAGACGAAAAAAAGCCCGTTCACGCAGAGCGGAACGGGCTTAATCCATATCAGGAGGAGACATGGAGGAGACAGTTCCAACTATACACACGGCGATGGTGCGACGCAATATTTCGAATGCAAAAAAACGTCAGGACGGCGATTTGTCGCATCCGCACTGCAGCAAAATAGTGACGGGACGATGACGAAACCCGCGCTGGAACAGCCGGCGCGGGCGTTTTGCCGGATTTATTTTCGGGTGATGCGGCCCCGGTTAGCCGGGTCGAATCACAGAGCAAGATTCAGGGCGCGACGGCACGTGCCGATGTCTAGAGTAGGCACCATCTACACTAGAGAGTGCGAGGTTCAGATGAAAACCGCCTATCCGACCGACGATGCCCGCTGGGGCGCCGTGACCGAGCGCGATCCGCATGCGGACGGCGCGTTCTTCTATGCCGTGCGCACGACCGGCGTGTTCTGCCGCCCGACCTGCGCGTCGCGGCTGCCGCGCCGAGAGAATGTGTCCTTCTTCGCCGATCCGGCGGCCGCGCGTGCGGCCGGCTTCCGGCCCTGCAAGCGCTGCCAGCCGGAAGGGCTGCCGCGCGAGCTCGAGATCGTCAACCGCGCGTGCGCGGTGCTCGACGCGCATGCCGAGCGGCTCACGCTGCAGCAACTGAGCGACGCCGTTCACGTGAGCTCGTTCCACCTTCAGCGACTCTTCAAGCGCGTGGTCGGCGTGTCGCCGCGGCAGTATCAGGCCGCGCAGCGCGGCGCCGCGCTGCGGCAGGCGCTGCAAAGCGGGCAGCCGGTCACGCAGGCGGCCGTCGACGCGGGCTTCAACTCGCCGTCGCGGCTTTACGCGTCGGTGCCGCGCGAGCTCGGGATGGCGCCGTCCGCGTTCCGCCGCCAGGGCGCCGGCCTGCGGATCGACTATGCGACCGCGTCGACGTCGCTCGGCACGGTGCTGGTTGCCGCGACCGAACAGGGCATCTGCCGGATCGCATTCGGCGACGAACCGGCGTCGCTCGTCGGCGAACTGAAGGACGCGTTCGCGCGCGCCGAGCTGGTCGAATCGTCCGAGCGGCTCGCGCCGTTCGTGGCGCAGATCCGCGCGTATCTGGACGGCACGCGGCACGCGTTCGACCTGCCGCTCGACATCGCGCCGACGGCGTTTCAGCAGCGCGTGTGGGAAGCGCTGACGCATATTCCGTACGGCGAAACGCGCAGTTATTCGGAGATTGCCGAAGCGCTCGGCTCACCGCGCGCGGTGCGGGCCGTTGCGTCCGCGTGTGCGTCGAACCCGGTCGCGCTCGCGATCCCGTGCCATCGTGTCGTGCAAAAGGGCGGCGCGCTCGCCGGGTATCGCTGGGGCGTGCGCCGCAAGGAGACGCTGCTCGCCTCCGAGGCGCGTCATGCCAATCACGATGAAACCGAATCCATTGCGGAGGGAAGTGCGGTTTGAGCATTGAAAAAGCGACGATTACGTCCATCGCGAACGGCGGCCATGTGCCGCCGTCCGTGCAAATGGAGCTGCGCTTCAAGGCGCCTTACGACTGGGCGCGCGTGCTGCGCTTCTTCAGCGGGCGCGCGATTCCGGGCGTCGAGCAGGTCGCGGACGGCGCGTATCGCCGCATCGTCGACCTGCACGGCGATGCGGGGCGGCTCACCGTCACGAAACATCCGCGCAAGCATTGTCTGATCGCGACCGTCGAAGGCGCGGTGGTGCGTCATGTCGACGATGCGTTCGCCGAGCGCGTCGCGACGATGTTCGACCTCGGCGCCGATCCGGGCGCGATCGGCGGCGGGCTCGCGCGCGATCCGTGGTTCGCACCGCTCGTCGAGGCCGCGCCGGGGCTGCGCGTGCCGGGTGCATGGTCGGGGTTCGAGCTGGCGGTGCGCGCGATCGTCGGCCAGCAGGTGAGCGTGAAGGCCGCGACGACGATCGTCGGCCGGCTCGTCGAACGGGCCGGCGAGCGCGTCGATGTCGACGGCATGCCGGCCCCGGACGGTGCGCCCGCGTGGCGGTTCCCGACGCCCGATGCACTGGCCGCGTGCGATCTCGACAAGATCGGGATGCCCGGCAAGCGCGTTGCTGCGCTGACGGGCGTGGCGCGCGCGGTGGCGTCCGGCGACGTGCCGGTCGATCGCGCGCACGCCGATCTCGCGACGCTGCGCAGCGCGTGGCTCGATCTGCCCGGCATCGGGCCGTGGACCGTCGAATACATCGCGATGCGCGCGTGGCGCGACCCCGACGCGTGGCCGGCATCCGATCTCGTGCTGATGCAGTCGATTGCCGCGCGCGATCCGTCGCTCGACCGGCTCACGAGCCAGAAGCGCCGCACCGAAGGCTGGCGGCCGTGGCGCGCGTATGCGGCGCTGCATTTGTGGAACGAAGTGGCCGACCGGGCCGGCGGCGCGCGCGGCGGGTGATGGCGGCGGCGCGCGCTCGGGTACGACCGGGCAACGCCGCGATGCAACCCGTTGAGCAGGCTGTGCCACCATGCGCCGGCTGCCCGCCGGATGCGGGTCATCACGGCGATTCCGCGAATCCGGCGCCTGTCTGATGCCGGGCGCGCAACGCGCCCGCCTGCCTTTTTTCCCACCGCGTATTTGGCCGGTTCTGCGGCATGGTTGCACCTGCCGCCGCCCGTCCATGCGTTACGTTCCATCCGACGAATCCGCGTGACCGACGTGCCGGTTGGCGCTGCCGGGAACCGGAGACACAAGACGCGACGGCCGCGATCGGCCCGTCCGGCGGCCCTCTCCGGGCCGCGCGCCATGCCTGCGGCCACCTCAAGCGCGGGTTTCGGCGAGATGTTAAAGTGCCCGCTACCAACGAAGCGACCAACAATCCAGCCGGCCGCGCGCGGCGTTCTGCGCGCGGCCGTCACGCACTTGCGTCTCCATGTCGAACACCATGACTCACCGCCAGTCCGAACTGCTGCTGAATCGCCTCGAAGCACTGAGCTCGGGCCCGACGCGGCAGCATCTGCCCGACGGCCTGCGCGGCATCGAAAAGGAAAGCCTGCGCGTGACGCGCGACGGGATGATCGCGTTCTCGCCGCATCCGCGCGCGCTCGGCTCGGCACTCACGCACCCGGCGCTGACGACCGACTATTCCGAAGCGTTGATCGAACTGATCACGCCCGCGGAACCCGACGCCGCCATCACGCTCGAACGCCTCGACGATCTGCATCGCTACGTTTATGCGTCGCTCGGCGACGAGATGCTGTGGAACGACTCGATGCCGGGCCTGCTACCGGCCGACGACCAGATTCCGATCGCCGACTACGGCACGTCGAACATCGGCCGCCTGAAGACGGTGTACCGGCGCGGGCTTGCGTATCGCTACGGCCGCACGATGCAGTGCATCGCCGGCATCCACTACAACTACTCGCTGCACGAAGAAGTGTGGCGGCGCCTGCACGCGGAAGAAGGCTCGACGGCCACGCTCGTCGATTACCAGTCGGAGCGCTATCTCGCGCAGATCCGCAACTTCCGCCGCCGCAGCTGGCTGCTGATGTACCTGTTCGGCGCGTCGCCCGCGCTCGACACGAAGTTCCTGCGCGGCAAGCCGAACAAGCTCGAGACGTTCGACGCCGACACGCTGTACCTGCCGTATGCGACGAGCCTGCGGATGAGCGATCTCGGCTACTCGAACACGACCGCCCAGGCCGCGCTGCACGTCGACTACAACACGCTGCCCGGCTATCTCGACGCGCTGTCGAAGGCCGTGAGCGAGCCGTATCCGGCCTACGAGGCGATCGGCACGCATCGCGACGGCGAGTGGATCCAGATCAACACGAACGTGCTGCAGATCGAGAACGAGTTCTACTCGACGATCCGGCCGAAGCGCGTCACGTATTCGGGTGAGCGCCCGCTGCATGCGCTCGCGTCGCGCGGCGTGCAGTACATCGAAGTGCGCTGCCTCGACATCGATCCGTTCGAGCCGACCGGTATCGCGCTGGAAACCGCACGCTTCATCGATGCGTTCCTGCTCGCGTGCGCGCTCGACGACAGCGGGCCGCTCGACTGTCCGGCGTACAAGGAAGCGAACGCGAACTTCGGCAGCGTGACGATGGAAGGCCGCAAGCCGGGGCTCACGCTGTCGCGCGACGGAGAGCCGGTCACGCTGCAGGCGTGGGCGGACGATCTGATGGCCGATATCGAAACCGTCGGCCGCCGGCTCGACGAGATTCGCGGCGGCGACGAGCATGCGCGGGCGATCGCCGCGCAACGCGAGAAGCTCGCCGATCCGGAGCGCACGCCGTCGGCGCGCGTGCTGCGCACGATGCGCGAGAACGGGCAGTCGTTCCTCGCGTTCGCGCTGGCGCAGAGCGAAGCGCATGCCGCGCATTTCCGTGCGCATCCGCCGTCGGCGGACACGCTGCGCACCGAGCAGGCGCTTGCCGCGAAGTCGCTGGCCGAACAGGCCGACATCGAAGCGAAGGAGGCCGGATCGTTCGACGCGTTCGTCGCGGCCTATCGCGCTTATACGCTGAACCGCTTCAGCGTCTGACGACCGCGCATGCGGCCGCACGCCTGGGTGGGCGGGCCGCGTGTGTGCCGGGCGGCGCAGGGCGCGTTACGCGGTAACCGCTGCCGGTTGGCTGCGCGTCGGGCAGCGCCGGCAACACGGCGGCTCATCGCGCCGTAGCGCGATCGATCCGGGTCAGACAGCCATCAATGATGGGCGTACGTGCCGCGATCGATCGCGTGCGGCAGCGCCGGCTTGCCCGATTCCACATTTGCCCCGCCGTCGCTGCCGTAACCGGCATCCGCACCGCGCGCCTGCGCGGCACGCTGCATGATCGCCTGCATGTTCTCCGGAAAGTCCGGACTGCTCGCAAGGCTCGTCCGGTAGCCGGCGGCCTCCAACTCCACGAGTTCCTGGCGGACCTCCGCGCGCGTCAGCGTCGATGCGGCTTGTGCGTGGGCCGCGAAGGCCGCGCCGATCAGCACGAACGCGCATGTCGCGTGTTTCATCGTCTTCATCGTGTTTGCTCCGTGAGGTTCCGGTGCCGAGCCGTCGTTGGCGGCGCGGGCGGAATCGATGCGGCCAGTCTAGGCTTCGGATGCCAAACGAAACATCCCCGCGGCAGGCAGGCACCTTTGTTGCACGTGCAACATTGCGGGGGAGATGGCGCTGCGGGCGGGAATGAGTCGTTCGCGGCTGCCTTCCTGGCGGGCGCGACAGGTATCCGCCAACTGCCGGTCATCGTGCGGCGAACGGTTCGTATCGGGTCGTCACGCATCGGGCTTGTCCCCCCTTGTACAAGCGCCACGCGCCTCCTAACCTCTTTTAAGCGACTGATCGGTTGGCCGTGCAACGTGGTTGCGCGCGCAAGCGTCCGATCGTCGCCGCGATTGCAGAGCGCCTTGTACTGAATCCGGGGGCACGCCGAAGCGCCAGCCCGGGTCGCCGGCCCAAGGCATGGGACCCGAGCAAGCGCCAAAGCGCCAACCCGGGTCGACCGCCCAAGGCATGGGACCCGAGCAAGCGCCAAAGCGCCAACTCGGGTCGACCGCACAAGGCATGGGACCCAAGTAAGCGCTAAAGCGCTAACTTGGGTCGACACTGGAGACACGATGAACCCCACCGACGCCCTACCGCCCGGCATCGTCTTCGCGCAGCCGCTGACGCCGGTCGCCCACTCGCTGTTCCTGTCCTTCCTCGTCGCCGTGATCCCGATCGCCGTCGCGCTGATCGCGCTCGCCGAGCGGAAACAGGCTGCCGCCCACGCCGTGCAGGATCGCCTCGCGGATCGCTTCGCGGCTGCCGATCTCGGCAACCGACGAGGCCGCGACGCCGGCCGCCGCGAGGATCGTCTCCGTGCAGCGGCGCGTGACCGAGCCTTCTTCGCGAATCAGCAGCCGCACGTCGGCGAGCTGTACCGGGTCGATCGCGTCGAAACGCGCGAGCGGATGGTTGCGGTGCACGACGAGCACGAGCGGATCGGTCGAGATCACCTTGCGTTCGAGGCCGTCGGCGTCATTGCGCTGCGACGATACCGCGAGATCGATGCGGAATTCCTGCAGCGCCTGCAGGATCTCCTCGGAGTTGCCGATCCGGCACGTGAGCGCGATCGACGGATGCGCGTTCGAGAAGCGGCCGACTGCATCCATGATGTAGTACGGGCCCGTCGCGCCGATCCGCAGATGGCCTTCGAACAGGCCGCCGACGTTGCGCAGCATGATGTCGGCCTGCGCCTCGAGCGCGATCATCTTCTCGACGAGCGGCAGCAGCTCGATGCCCGTTTCGGTGACTTCGAGCTTGCGGCCGCTGCGGTAGAACAGCTCGACGCCGTACACCTGCTCGACCTGCCGGATCTGCGCGGCAATCGTCGGCTGGCTCACGCCCAGGTGGCGCGCGGCGCGCGTGATGCTGCCCTGCCGGACGGTCGCGTGGAACGCCTTCAGCTGATCGAACACGACTCGGCTTCTCCCCCCACTTCATCGCGCGTCAGCGTAGCGCATGCGTGTGTCGGCCGCATGAAAGACGCGTCGTGCGTCGCTTCGAAAAATTCTTGTGGGTAGCCCAAAGAAACCTGCGGTAACCGGTCACGGCCGGGACATGCCGGTGCGGGGTAATAGCGGGTAACACACCGACCGCCGGCCCCGCTCGACCGGCACCCCCACTCCTACCGACAACAGGGTTCCCTTCATGTCTTCGAACAATCGACGCGATTTCCTGCGCCTTGCCGCGCAGTCGGCCGGCGCGATGGCCGCCTACGCGGGCTTTCCGCCCGCGATCCGCAACGCGCTGGCGATGCCGGCCGCCTATCGCACCGGTACGATCCGCGACGTCGAACACGTCGTGATCTTCATGCAGGAAAACCGTTCGTTCGACCATTACTTCGGCGGGCTGCGCGGCGTGCGCGGTTTCAACGACCCGCGCCCGCACCTGCTGCCGAGCGGCGCGCCGGTGTGGCAGCAGCCGCCGGCGTCGGTGTTCACGAAGAACTACCATTCGCGCGGCCTCGATCCGTCCGCGCCGTACGTGCTGCCGTTCTACCTCGACCCGAAGCAGACGACCGAATTCCAGCCGGGCACCAACCACGGCTGGAGCAGCGGCCACCTGTCCTGGAACAACGGCCAGTGGGACCAGTGGGTGAACCAGAAGCAGGACGTGCTGACGATGGGCTACCTGAAGCGCCAGGATCTCACGTACCACTACGCATTGGCCGACGCGTTCACGATCTGCGATTCGTACTTCTGCTCCGCGCACGCGGACACCGCGCCGAACCGCATCTACCTGTGGACCGGCACGGTCGACCCGCGCAACATCTACGGCACCCCGCCGAACGGCCCGGGCATCGGCGAGCGCGACGACGTGAACGGCTACACGTGGACGACCTACGCCGAACGCCTCGAGAACGCGAAGGTCAGCTGGAAGGTGTATCAGGGCGGCACGGGCATCCCGGGCGACCCGACCGACAACTACACCGACAACTCGCTGATGTTCTTCAAGAAGTTCCAGGTGAAGGAAGGCGCGAGCGGCCCGCTGGTCGACAAGGGCGCGTCGGATCACACGCTCGCCGAGCTGAAGGCCGACGTGCAGGCGAACCGGCTGCCGCAGGTGTCGTGGATCGTGTCGCCGTACAAGTACAGCGAGCACCCGCAGGCCTCGCCGACCGACGGCGCGTTCTACATCAACATGGTGCTCGAGGCGCTGACGTCGAACCCCGAGGTGTGGGCGAAGACGGTGTTCATCCTCAACTACGACGAGAACGACGGGCTGTTCGACCACGTCGTGCCGCCGGTGCCGCCGGTGACGAGCGGCGTGGGCGGCCAGGGCATCGTGTCGTCGAACCTGCTGTCGAACCTCGGCGACGAGCTGCTCGACCTGAACAAGTATCCGGGCGAGATGAGCCCGCTCGTGCCGGGCGCGGACCCGGGCGGCATCCAGCCGATCGGCCTCGGGCCGCGCGTGCCGCTGATCATCATCTCGCCGTGGACGAAGGGCGGCTGGGTCTGCTCGGAGACGTTCGACCACACGTCGGTGCTGCGTTTCCTCGAAGCGCGTTTCGGCGTGAAGGAGCCGAACATCAGCGCATGGCGCCGGTCGATCTGCGGCGACCTCACGTCCGCCTTCGACTTCTCCGCACGGCCCGACACGCGCACGGTGAGCTTCACGGTGCCGCAGCACATCGCGACGGCCGGCCAGGCGTACCAGGTGCCCGCGCAGCAGTCGATGCCGGCGCAGGAACCCGGCACGCGGCCCGCGCGTGCGCTGCCGTACGAACTGTTCGTGCACAGCCGCGTGAGCGGGCACGACGATGCCGTGTCGCTCGATTTCGCGAACTCCGGTGACGCGGGCGCGGCGTTCTACGTGTACGACCGCCTCAATCCGGCGACGCAGCCGCGCCGCTACGCGGTGTCCGCACATGACCGCTTCGTCGACACGTGGAGCACGTCGGCCGCGCGCGGCGCCTACCATCTCGCGGCGTACGGCCCGAACGGCTATCTGTGCGAATTCCAGGGCAACACGCGGCTTGCGGCGGACGGCCGCCACGCGAACCCGGAAGCGAAGATCGGCTACGACGTGCGCAACCGCCACGTGTACCTGCAACTGCGCAACAGCGGGCGCGCGACGTGCCGCGTGACGGTCGACAACGCATACAGCCACGCACATGCGCGCACCTACACGCTGGAGCCGGGCGAGCGCGTCGAGGATCACTTCGAGCTGTCGTCGAGCCACGGCTGGTACGATCTGACGATTACCGCGACGACGCTGCGCGGCGGCGACGACAAGGTCGTGCGCCGCTTCGCGGGCCACGTCGAGACGGGCCGGCCGAGCCACAGCGATCCGGGGCCGGTGAAGCACACGGCCTGACGGTCGGCATGCGTCGCGCGGTTCGGGTGCAGCCTGCCGGCCGCGCGGCAACCGCCTGCCGGTGACATTCCGGCAGGCGGGATTGGTTTTTGGAAACTGAAAACTGTTGACAATGTGTCGGGCCGAGGGTATATAAGGATCATTCGCCGATATGGCGCCCTCGTTTTCATCCGCAGCCCTGCTGCCTGCCCGACCATGACCTCCCCGAACGCGCTCAGCGCCATCGAACTCCTGCAAAGCCAGTCGCTCGCGATGATCGTCCAGGACATGCTCGAGCGCGCGATCGTCTCCGGCGAATACGCGCCCGGCGAGAAGCTCAACGAAGTCGAGATCGCGACGAAGCTGAACGTGTCGCGCGGCCCTGTGCGCGAAGCGTTCCGCGCGCTCGAACAGGCCGGCCTGCTGCGCAACGAGAAAAATCGCGGCGTGACCGTGCGCGTCGTGCCGCTGCGCGAGGCCGAGGAGATCTACGAAGTGCGCGCGATGCTCGACGAGTCGGTTGCGCGCGCGCTCGCGCAGCGCATTTCGCCCGACACGCTGAAGATCCTGAAGGGCATCATCCAGTCGATGAAGGACGCCGCGAAAACGCACGACGTCACGCGCTATACCGAGCTGAACGTGCAGTTCCACGACGCGATGGTGGTCGGCGTCGGCAATACGCACCTCACCGATACCTATCGCCGGCTCGTGCGCCAGCTCGGCCTGCTGCGCCAGGCCGCGATCGAGGCCGAGGAGGATGCGATCGCCGTGTCGGCGGCCGAGCACGACAAGATCGTGCAGGCGCTCGCGAGCGGCGACGGCGAGAAGGCCGTCGCGCTCGTGCGTGAGCACGTCTCGCACGGCCTGGCCCGGATGCGCCGCACGCACGAGCAGGGGCTGCCGGCGACGGGCAAGGCGGCGCGCGAGAAGACCGCGCGCGCGTAGGCGCCGGGCAACGCTCGCGCGGGTTGCCGCGCAAAAGCAAAGGGACGCTTCGCAGCGTCCCTTTTTCATTGCGTCGTTACCGTCGTCGCATCGTCACGCCTTGTCGGCCTTCCCGGCCGCGCTCGCGAATTTCGCGAGCCACGTATCGACGGCCGACGGTTGCCGGCTTTCGTCTTCCGCGCGTTCCTTGCGGCGGATCGCATTGCGCACGACGTGCGCACCGACATAGCGGATAGGCTCCGGCGGGAAGTGGCCGAGCGGGCCGCGCACGATCGGGCTGCGCGTCCACGCGTTGTCGAGGCCGAGCACCAGCGACGACAGGATTTGCCCGCCCATGTAGGTCGGCCCGACGCCGTTGCCCGAATAGCCGAAGCCGTAGAACACGTTCGGCGCATCGTCGAGGCGGCCGAAGAACGGGAAGCCCGTGACCGAGCGATCCGACGGGCCGTTCCAGCTCGCGGTGACCGGCACGCCCGCCAGCGACGGGAAGAACTCGCGCAGGCTTTGCGTGAGCTGCGCCTCGTATGGTGAGCGCAGGTCGAACACCGGCGCGATGCGGCTGCGCCACGAGAACGTGTTGCCGCCCTTGCCGAGCATCAGCCTGCCATCGGCGGTGGTGCGGTAGTAGTAGACGAAGATTCGCGAATCGAGCACCGACACGCCGTCCACGAGCCCGGTTTTCTCGAGCAGTTCCGGGCATTTCTCGGTGATGACCATGTCGCTCGACACGACCGCGATCGTGCGCTCGAACTGCGGGAAGCGGCTCGCCATCCACGCGTTGATCGCGAACACGAGCTTGCCCGCCGTGACGCTGCCGGACGGCGTGCGCACGACGGCCGGTTGACCGGGCGTGAAGTCGAGCATCGGCGTGCGCTCGTAGATCCGGATGCCCATCGCGAGCGCGACGCGGCGCAGCCCGCGCACGAGCTTGCCGGGATGCACGGTCGCGGCGATCGGCGAATAGACGCCGTCGAGATTGCGCGCGGAACCCGAGCGGCGCGCGACTTCCGCGGGCGGCAGCGGCTCGTAGCTGTGGATGCCGCAGGCGGCGAGCGCGTCGAGCACCGGCGCGAGCGTGCCGACCTGCGCGCGCGACGTCGCCGTGTACAGCGTGCCGTCGAGCCGCAGCTCCGCATCGATGCCGTGCGCGCGGCAGAAATCGGCGATGTGCTGAACGGCGGCTTCGGACGCCTTCACGAGCCGGATCGCCTCGGCTTCGCCGAACAGGCGCCGCAGCGTCAGGAATTTCGCGGACCACGTGAGCAGGCATCCGCCGTTGCGGCCGCTCGCGCCCGCGCCGCACAGGTCGGCTTCGACAATCGCGATGTCGAGCGCCGGGTTCTGCTGTTTTGCCTGGATCGCGGTCCAGAGCCCGGTAAAGCCGCCGCCGACGATGCAGACGTCGGCCTGCGTCGCGCCTTGCAGCGCGGGGGCGAGATCGCCGTCGTTGAACAGTGCTTGTTCGATCCAGAAGGGTCGCATCGGTTGTGTCTTCAATAAGGGTCGGGGCCATGCAGCGCACGGCCGGAAAAACGCAGCCGTCGGGTGGCGACACCCGGCGGTTGGCCGCATGCACGCGCATGCGGCCGGGCAAATCGCATCAGGCTGCCGCTTCGGCCGACACGCGCCGCACGCCCATCGCGCGCAGCGTGTCGGCGATCGCCGCGACGGCGCCCGGAATGCCGGCCTCGCCGAAGTGGCCGATGCAGCCGACGCGGAACGTCTCGACTTCGGTCAGCTTGCCCGGATACAGAATGTAGCTGCGCTTTTTGACCTCCTGATAAAACCGCTTGAAGTCGTAGTTCGGATCGTCCGGCGCATGGAACGTGACGATGATCGGCGCCTGGATCGCCGGATCGAGAAACGGCCGGAAGCCGAGCGCGAGCATCCCGTCGATCAGCGCGCGATAGTTGCGCTGGTAGCGGCCGCCGCGTGCGGCGAGCCCGCCTTCGTCGACGTATTGCGTGACGGCCGCATCGAGCGCCGCGACCACGTGCGTCGGCGGCGTGAAGCGCCACTGCGTGGTGCGCTGCATGTAGACCCACTGGTCGTACAGGTCCATCGCGAGCGAGTGGCTGTTGCCTTCGCAGCGTTCGAGCGTGCTGCGCTTCGCGATCACGAAGCCGAGCCCCGGCACGCCTTCGAGGCATTTGCCGGACGCCGCGATCACCGCGTCGAACGGTGTCGTGCGCGCGTCGATGTCGATCGCGCCGAACGAACTCATCGCATCGACGATCAGCCCGCGCTGGTGCTTCGCGACGATCTGTGCAATCTCGTGCAGCGGGTTCAGCACGCCGGCGCCCGTCTCGCAGTGCACGAGCGCGACGTGCGTGATGGTCGGGTCGCCGGCGAGCGCGCGCTCGACGTCGGCCGGATCGACGCGACGATCCTCGCTGTAGTCGATCGTCGTCAGCCGGCGGCCGAGCACGCGGCAGATCTTCGCGATGCGCTGGCAGTACGCGCCGTTGTTCGGCACGAGCACGTGGCCGTCGCGCGGCACGAGCGTGCCGATCGCGGCCTCGACCGAGAACGTGCCGCTGCCTTGCAGCGGCACGCATTCGTGCGTGCCTTCGCCGTGCACGATCTGCAGCAGGCGTTCGCGCAGCCGCGCGGTGATCGCGTTGAAATCGCTGTCCCACGATCCCCAGTCGCGCAGCATCGCGTCGCGCGTGCGATCGGAAGTCGTCAGGGGGCCGGGGGTGAGCAGGATGGGCTGGGCGGCGAGCGTCATGGTGTCTCCTTGGTGAAGTCGGGACGTCACGTGAATGCGGCGAAAGGATCAGCGGCGATGCGGGTGGCGCCAGGCCTGCGTGCGGCGCAGCAGGCGGTGCGAGATGCATGCGAACAGCAGGCACGCGCACGACGACGTCACGAGCACGAGCGTCGCCATTGCGGCGGCCGGGCCCATCTGGCCCGCGTCGTCGAGGTTCAGGATCGCGACCGACGCGGGCTGCGTGTCGGGCGAGTACAGGAACGCGACGGCCGAGACCGTCGTCATCCCGTTGACGAACAGGTAGCGCGCGATCAGCAGGATCGCGGGCAGGCACACGGGCACGGTGACGCGCAGGAAAGTCTTGTAGAACGGCACCTTCAGCGACGCGGACACGGCTTCGAACTCGCTGTCGATCTGCCTGAGCGCGGTGACGGCGGTCAGGTGGCTCGACGCGTAGTAGTGGACGACCGTGACGATCGCGAGCAGCCACAGCGAGCCGTACAACCCGTTCAGCGGGTTGCCGGGCGCGTTGAACAGGAAGATGTAGCTGATGCCGAGCACGAGGCCCGGCACGCCCATCGGCAGGATCGCGCACAGGCTGATGAAGCCGCGCAGCCAGCGCGCGCCGCGGGTCTTCTCGATCAGGTAGGCGCCGCCGAACACGACGATCGTGCCGCCGATCGCCACCGTCGCGGCCATCCGCAGGCTGTTCTTGTACGCGTCGAAGATGCCGGCGCCGATCAACCCCATCTTGTAGTGCTGCAGCCCGAGGCTCATCTGGTACGGCCAGAACTTCACGAACGACGCGAACACCGAGATGCCGACGACCGCGATGAAGAACGCGCATACGAGCGTGCAGTACGCGAGCATCGCGGCGTCGAAACCGCGCGACGGCTTCGGCTGGTACGGCGTCGAGCGCGCGCCGAGTTGCGACTGCTGGCGGCGGCGGATGAAGAAGTCGACGCCGAACGCGACCAGCGCCGGGCACAGCAGCATCAGGCTCACGACCGCGCTGCGGTTGAAATCCTGCAGGCCGATGATCAGCTTGTAGATGTCGGTCGACAGCACGTTGTACGAGCCGCCGATCACCACCGGCACACCGAAGTCGTTGATGCACATCGTGAACGCGACCATCGTCGCGCTGATCAGCCCGTACTTCGCGCCGGGCAGCGTGATCGTGAAGAACTTGCGCGTGCGGCTCGTGCCCATCGCGTCGGCGGCTTCGTAGAGCCGGCCGTCCGCGAGCGACAGCGCGGTGACGAGGATCATCAGCACGTGCGGGAACGACGCATACACCATGCTCAGCACGATGCCCGGCAGCCCGTAGATCGAGTGGCCGTGCAGCAGCGGCTTGAGCAGCCCCGCGTTGCCGAACCAGTAGATGAACGACACGGCCGACAGCAGCGTCGGCGCGAGCAGCGGCAGCAGCGCGATCGTGCGAGCGGCGTTCTTCAGCGGCATGCACGAGCGCGTCAGCGCATACGCGAACGTGAACGCCATCGGCACGACGATCGCCGTGACGAGCGCGCCCACCGTCAGCGAATGCAGCATCGAGCGCAGCACGCCGCTGTCCTCGAGATACTCGACGAAGTTGTGCGCGCCGACGAAATGCCCGTCCGCGTCGACGAAGCATTTCTGCACGACGAGCGCGAGCGGCAGCAGCAGGAACAGCGACATCAGCGCGGCCATCGCGACGAGCGTGAACTGTGCGATGCGATCGTGCCAGTGCGTGATCTGCCGCACGTCGGCGGGGGCGGACGCGCCGCGGCGGCGCTCGGTCAGGACGGTGCTCATTGCAGTCGCTCCTTCGCGCTCGGGAACACGCGGACATGCTCGCGATCGAGCGCGAGGTCGATGCGCGCGCCGGCCTGCACGCCGGTGCGGTCGACGTCGTGATACGACAGGTCGGCCACGATCTCCTGGCCGTCGAGCCCGTCGATGCGGAAGCTCACGCGGCAGAACGCGCCGAGGAATTCGAGCTTCTCGACGCGGCCGGCCAGCACGTTGTCGGCCGTTTCGCCCGGCACGCGGATGCGCAGGTCTTCCGGCCGCACATAGACCGACACCGCCGCGCCCTGCGCGGGGCGTGCCGCGCCGTGGCCGCAGTCGAAGCCGACGGCGCCCGCGCGCAGCGTGCCATCCTGCGCGACTTCGGCAGGAATCGTGTTGACGCGGCCGATGAAGTCGGCGACGAACGGCGACGCCGGCTGCCGGTAGATTTCGAGCGGCGTGCCGATCTGCTCGATCACGCCGTGGTTCATCACGACGATGCGGTCGGCCATCGACAGCGCCTCCTCCTGGTCGTGCGTGACCATGATCGTCGTCACGCCGAGCCGCTGCTGCAGCGCGCGGATCTCCTGACGCAGCCGCACGCGCACGCGCGCGTCGAGCGCCGACAGCGGCTCGTCGAGCAGCAGCAGGCCCGGCGACGTCGCGAGCGCGCGCGCCAGCGCGATGCGCTGCTGCTGGCCGCCGGAGAGCTGGCCCGGATGCTTGCGATGGCTGTCGGGCAGGCCGACCAGCGCGAGCAGCGTGTGCACGCGCTCGTGGATCGCCTCGCGCTTCATCTTGCGGTTCACGAGCCCGTAGGCGACGTTGTCGTACACGGTGAGGTTCGGGAACAGCGCGTACGACTGGAACACGATCCCGTAGTCGCGCAGTTGCGGCGGCAGCCGCGAGATGTCGCGGCCGTCCTGCATGATCTGGCCGGCGTTCTGCGTTTCGAGCCCCGCGATGATCCGCAGCAGCGTGGTTTTCCCGCAGCCGGACGGCCCCAGGAAGCAGATCATTTCGCCTTTCATCACGCTCAGGTTGATGTCGGTGAGAACCTGCGTGTCGTTGTACCGCTTCTCGATGCGTTCTACGCTCAGATAAGGTGCCATGCGCGCCTCCATGCTGGGGCGGCCCCGGGGGCCGGATTCGACGACGAAAAGGGTGGCGCGGGGCGGCGCGCGGCGCGGCCCCGCTGCCGGTCGCGGCATTACTGCTGCGCTTTTGCCCCGTAGCGCTTTTGCCAGGTGTCGAGAATCGACTGGCGGTTCTTCGCGGACCACACGAAGTCGTTCTTCACGAGCAGGTCCGAATAGTTGTCGGGAATGCCGGCCAGCTTCCGCGCCACGCCCGGATACGCGACGATCGCCCACCAGCGCGCGGTGATCTGGTTCGCGTCCTTGCTCGCCATGAAGTCGGCGAGCTTCTTCGCGGCATCGGGCTGTTTCGTCGTCTTCATGATCGCCGTGCCTTCCATGTCCCAGCCGAGCCCTTCCTTCGGGAACACGAGATCGATCGGCGCGCCCTGCGACTGCAGCTCGTGGCCGCGGAATTCGAACGAGATGCCGATCGGGAACTCGCCGGTGCCGGCGAGCGTGCACGGCTTCGAGCCCGAGTGCACGTACTGCGCGACGTTCTTGTCGAGCGCGTCCATGAATTTCCAGCCTTTGTCGTCACCGAAGGTCTGCAGCCACGCGGTCACGTCGAGGTAGCCGGTGCCCGACGAGACCGGGCTCGGCATCACGATCGCACCTTTGTAGACCGGCTTCGTCAGGTCTTCCCACGACGTCGGTTTCGGGATGTTCTTCGCCTGCGCGGCGACGCGGTTGTAGCAGATCGTCGCGCCCCACACGTCCATGCCGACCCAGTGCGGCGGCGTGTTCGCGTCGCTGTACTTGCGCGTGAGCTGGTCGAAGCCCTTCGGCGTGTACGGCATCAGCATGCCTTGCAGGTCGAGCAGCGTGAGGCTCGACGCGGCGAGGCCGAGCACGACGTCCGCGCGCGGGTTGTTCTTCTCCGCGAGCAGCTTCGCGGTGACCGAGCCGGTCGAGTCGCGCACCCAGCGGATCTCGATATCGGGGTTCGCTTTCTCGAACGCGTCCTTGTAGGGCTTCATCGCCTCGTCTTCCAGCGCGGTATAGACGAGCAGCGACGTCTTCGCGTGCGCCGCCTGCGCGGCGCCGAGCGCGACCGCTGCGGCCAGCGCGAAACGGGCCGCACCCGCCGCCCATGCATTCAAACGCTTGTTTACCGGCACTTCGTTCATCTTCAGACCCCTTGACTGTGGCGCCGCGACACACGGCGGATGAGTGGAGACCAGCCCTCTTGCTGCTACGTTGTTTTGCTTTCTGTTCTCTGCATGTTGTTGACAATCTACAAATCATCAATTTTAATGTCAAGCATGGAAAACACCTCCCTTCGGCGCGACGCGGGCGCCGACGGCTCAACCCCTTCGAACTGAAAGGAATGAACGTCATGACTGAAACGCCTGTATCCGTGGAAGTGAACGGCCGCCGCTACAACTGGATGAGCCGGCCCGTGGTGGTCGTCTGCGTCGATGGCTGCGCATACGAATATCTGGAGGAAGCGGCCGAGGCCGGCGTTGCGCCGTTCCTGCGCACGCTGCTGAAGCCCGGCACGGCGCTCAAGGGCGAATGCGTGGTGCCGAGCTTCACGAACCCGAACAACCTGTCGATCGTCACCGGCGTGCCGCCGGCGATCCACGGGATCAGCGGCAACTACTTCTACGATCGCGACACCGGCGCCGAGGTGCTGATGAACGATCCGAAGTACCTCGTCGCGCCCACCGTGCTCGCGACCTTCGCCGAGCAGGGCGCGCGCGTCGCGGTCGTCACCGCGAAAGACAAGCTGCGGCGCCTGCTCGGCAAGGGGCTCAAGGGCATCTGCTTCTCGTCGGAAAAGGCCGACGAGGCGAGCATCGAAGAGAACGGCATCGACAACGTGCTCGAACTGGTGGGCAAACCAGTGCCGAGCGTGTACAGCGCCGATCTTTCCGAATTCGTGTTCGCGGCCGGCGTGCGCCTGCTCGAGACGCGCCCGATCGACCTGATGTACCTGTCGACCACCGACTACGTGCAGCACAAGTGCGCGCCCGGCACGGAAGGGGCAAATGCGTTCTACGCGATGATGGACACGTACCTGCAGCGCCTCGACGAACTCGGCGCGATCGTCGCGATCACGGCCGACCACGGGATGAACGCGAAGCACGACGACGAGACCGGCGAGCCGAACGTGATCTACCTGCAGGAGCTGTTCGACGAGTGGCTCGGCCACGACGCGGCGCGCGTGATCCTGCCGATCACCGATCCGTACGTCGTGCACCACGGCGCGCTCGGTTCGTTCGCGACCGTCTACGTGCCGGCGTCGGCCGATGCCGATGCGCTGCGCGCGCGTCTTGCGGCGGTGGACGGCATCGAGGTCGTGCTGACGGGCGCCGAAGGCTGCGCGCGCTTCGAGCTGCCGCCCGCGCGGATGGGCGACCTGATCGTGATCTCGAAGCAGGACGTCGTGCTCGGCACGCGCCGCATCAAGCACGACCTGTCGGGCCTCGACGTGCCGCTGCGCTCGCACGGCGGGATCTCCGAACAGATCGTGCCGCTGATCTTCAGCAAGCCGGTCGCCACCGACGTCACGGGCCGCGCGCGGCTGCGCAACTTCGACATCATCGACATCGCGCTCAACCATCTGCAGTGATGCATCCGCATCCGCAAGGGGACACACTCATGAACGCCATTGCAGCATCGACGGACGTCCGCGAGATTCGTCGCGAAGCACTGCGAATCGACGGCGAAAGGATTCATCGCGACGCCGTGATCGACGTGCGCAACCCGTACGACGGCTCGCTGGTCGGCACCGTGCCGAAGGCGACGCTGGACGACGTGCGGCGTGCATTCGCGGTCGCGCGTGCGTATCGGCCGACGCTCACGCGTCACGATCGCGCGGCGATCCTGCGTCGCGCGGCCGACATCGTGCGCTCGCGCACCGCCGAGATCGCGGCGCTGATCACGGCCGAGGCCGGGTTGTGCATCAAGGATTCGACGTATGAAGCCGGGCGCGTGGCCGACGTGCTGACGTTCGGCGCCGGCGAAGTGCTGAAGGACGACGGGCAGATCTTCTCGTGCGATCTGACGCCGCACGGCAAGAAGCGCCGCGTGTACACGCAGCGCGATCCGCTGCTCGGCGTGATCTCGGCGATCACGCCGTTCAACCACCCGATGAACCAGGTCGCGCACAAGATCGTGCCGTCGGTCGCGACCAACAACCGGATCGTCGTGAAGCCTTCGGAGAAGGTGCCGCTATCGTGTTACCTGTTCGCGGACATCCTGTACGAAGCCGGCTTGCCGCCGCAGATGCTGCAGGTGCTCACCGGCGACCCGAAGGAAATCGCGGACGAGCTGATCACGAACCCGGCGATCGATTTGATCACGTTCACCGGCGGCGTATCGATCGGCAAGTCGATCGCGTCGCGCATGGGCTATCGGCGCGCGGTGCTCGAGCTCGGCGGCAACGACCCGATCATCGTGATGGAGGACGCCGATCTCGACGAAGCGAGCACGCTCGCGGTGTCGGGCTCGTACAAGAACTCCGGGCAGCGCTGCACCGCGATCAAGCGGATGCTCGTGCACGAGTCGGTCGCCGATCGCTTCACGGAACTCGTCGTCGAAAAGACGCGCGCGTGGTCGTACGGAAACCCGGCCGATCCGTCGGTCGACATGGGCACGGTGATCGACGAAGCGGCCGCGAAGTTCTGCGAGCAGCAGGTGAACGATGCGATCGCGCGCGGTGCGCGGCTGCTGGTCGGCAACGTGCGTGACGGCGCGTTGTATTCGCCGACGGTCGTCGATTGCGTGACGCCCGACATGCCGCTCGTGAAGTATGAAACGTTCGGCCCCGTGTCGCCGATCATGCGCTTTCGCGACATCGACGAAGCGATCCGGATGTCGAACAGCACCGACTACGCGCTGTCGTCGTCGGTGTGCACGAATCGCTTCGACAACATCACGCGCTTCATCACCGAGCTGGAAGTGGGCAGCGTGAACGTGCGCGAAGTACCGGGCTACCGGCTCGAACTGACGCCGTTCGGCGGCGTGAAGGATTCGGGGCTCGGCTACAAGGAGGGCGTGCAGGAAGCGATGAAGAGCTTCACGAATACGAAGACGTATTCGCTGCCCTGGTAAGCGGGGTGAAAGGCGCCCGCACCGGCTTCGCGGCCGGTGCGGGCGTTATTCGAACGGCTCATATCGTTAGCCGATTTGCGTTTTTGCCGCGCTTCGACGCGTCGGTAGAATTCGCGGACCTCTCGAACGGCACGCGCGTGCCGCGGGATCATTCCCTCCAATCATTCGGGGTCCGCACCATGAAAATCCTTCGCTCCATTCTGGTCGTTGCATTGCTGCAGGCCGCTGCCGTCACGAGCGCGCTCGCGGCCGACGACCTGTCGCAGATCAAGTCGTCCGGCGTGTTCCGGGTCGGCACCGAAGGCACGTACGCGCCGTTCACGTATCACGACGAGACGGGCAAGCTGACGGGCTTCGACGTCGATATCGCGACCGCGATCGCGCAGCGCCTCGGCGTGAAGCCGCAATTCGTCGAAGGCAAATGGGACGGGCTGATCGCGGGCCTCGACGTGAACCGCTACGACGCGGTCGTCAACGAAGTGTCGATCACCGACGCGCGCAAGGCGAAATATGCGTTCTCGACGCCGTACATCACGTCGCATCCGGTGCTGATCGTGCGCACGGACAACACGACGATCCGCTCGTTCGACGACCTGAAGGGCAAGAAATCCGCGAACACGCTGACGAGCAACTTCGGCAAGTTCGCGGCGGCGCACGGCGCGGACGTCGTGCCCGTGCAGGGCTTCAACGAAGCGATCGACCTGCTGACGTCCGGGCGCGTCGACGCGACGATCAACGATTCGCTGTCGTACCTCGATTTCCGCAAGCACAAGCCCGACGCGAAACTGAAGATCGCGGCGACCGGCACGCGCGGTGCCGGCGACGCATCGGGCGTGCTGCTGCGCAAGGGCAGCCCCGAGCTGGTGGCCGCGATCGACAAGGCGCTCGCGGACATCAAGTCGGACGGCACCTACGCGAAGATCTCGCAGAAGTACTTCGGCCGCGACGTGTCGCAGCCGTGACGCGAGACTGAACGATGCCGCCCTGGCTGCACCTGATGGCGGAATCGCTGCGGCCCCTGCTTTACGCGGGGCTCGTGTTCACGGTTCCGCTCACCCTCGCGTCGTTCGCGATCGGCCTGCTGCTCGCGTTCGGCGCGGCGCTCACGCGCCTGTTCGGGCCGCGCTGGGCGCAGGCCGCCGTGCGTTTCTATATCTGGCTGTTCCGCGGCTCGCCGTTGCTCGTGCAACTGTTCGTGATCTTCTACGGATTGCCGAGCGTCGGCATCGTGCTCGACCCGCTGACCGCCGCCGTGATCGGTTTCTCGCTGAACGTCGGCGCGTACAACGCCGAGGTGATTCGCGGCGTGATCGAATCGATCCCGAAGGGGCAATGGGAGGCCGCGTACTCGATGGCGATGACGCGCGCGCAGGCGCTGCGCCGCGCGATCCTGCCGCAGGCAACGCGCGTTGCGCTGCCCGCGCTGTCGAACTCGTTCATCTCGCTCGTGAAGGACACGTCGCTCGCGGCCGTGCTGACCGTGCCCGAGATCTTCCAGGCCGCGCAGCGCATCGCGGCCGTGACCTACGAGCCCTTGATCCTCTATACCGAAGCCGCGCTGATCTACCTGCTGTTCAGCTCGGTGCTCTCCACGCTGCAACGTCACCTCGAAACCCGTTTCGGCCGTCACGCGCTGTTCCAGGCGGAGTTGCGATGATTCGTCTCGAACGCATCGACAAATCGTTCGGCACGCATCGCGTATTGAGCGCGATCGACCTCGCATTGCAGCCGGGCAGCGTGACCGCGCTGATTGGGCCGTCCGGCAGCGGAAAGAGCACGCTGCTGCGCTGCGTGAACCTGCTCGAAGTGCCCGAGGCGGGTGTGCTGACCGTCGGCGATGCGCGCATCGATTTCGCGCCCGGGCGCCGGCCGTCGCGCGACGCCGTGTTCGCGGTGCGCCGGCAGACCGGCATGGTGTTCCAGAACTTCCAGCTGTTTCCGCACCTGAGCGTCGTGCAGAACGTGATGGAAGGGCTCGTGACCGTGCAGCGCTGGCCGCACGAGCGTGCGCGTGAACGGGCGTTCGCGTTGCTCGACAAGGTCGGCATCGCGGACAAGGCCGACGCATGGCCCGCGACGTTGTCGGGTGGCCAGCAGCAGCGTGTCGCCATCGCGCGCGCGCTCGCGCCGTCGCCGCAGGTGCTGCTGTGCGACGAGCCGACGTCGGCGCTCGATCCCGAGCTGTCCATCGAAGTGGTCGAAGTGCTGCGCCAGCTCGCGCGCGAAGGCACGACGATGCTGATGGCCACGCACGACCTGCGCCTGGCTGCGTCGATCGCACACGACGCGGTGTTTCTCGCCGATGGCCGCATCGTCGAGGCCGGTGCATCGCGTGACCTGTTCGGCCGGCCGAGCGACCCGCGCACCGCGAAGTTCATCGCGACGCTCGCGCAAGGCGTGCCGGCGTTCTGACGCGCTACGCGATTCCTGCAGCGCTCAGCGCTGCCCTTGCGTGTCGAGCACTGCTGCGACGATCGCCTCCGGCGCATCTTCCTGGACCAGGTGTCCTGCACGCGGCACCCGGATCAGCTTGCCGTTCGCGATGCGGTCGGCGAGCGCCTGCCCCTGTTCGAGCGGAATCCACGCATCGTCCTCGCCCCACACGATGCGCACCGGAAAATCCGGCGCAGCGTAGCGGGCCTCCGCTTCCTCGATGTAGCGCTGGCGCATCTGCGCGATCTGGCGATAGAACGCGGGCCGGCCGGCCGGCGTGAGCCATGGCGAACGGTAGATCGACAGGGTGTCGTCGCTCAGCGGCCGCGCAACCGCGTTGCCGATATAGGCCGACACGAGCGCGTGATGCGCATACGCCGGCAATCCGGTGAACGCGGCTTCGTGCTGCGCGACATGGCGCACGAACGGTGAACCCTGCGGCGCGATCGCGACCGGGTTCACGAGCGTGAGATCCGCATACGCGATGCCGTCGAGGAAGTGCGCGCGCAACACGGTGGCGCCGCCGTAGTCGTGCGCGAGCACGCGCGGGCGTGTGACGTTCCATTCATCGAGCAGCGCGCCGAACAGCACGTTCTGGCGGCCGAGCGACACGTCCGCGTCGGGCATGTCGGACTGGCCGTAGCCGAGCAGGTCGTAGAAGAACACACGATGACGCCGCGCGAGCCACGGCGCGATCCGTCGCCACACCTGCGACGAAAACGGCGTGCCGTGCACGAGCACGAGCGGCGGCCCTTCGCCGAGCGTGCCCCATGCAATCCGGTGGCCTTCGAAATTGAAACGGTTCGCGAGTTCGAGCATCGGCATCTCCGTGCTAACCTGTTTTGGTTATTAAAAGGTTACTCCGGATTTTTCGGGCGTGAAACCGATAGGCGAAAATAAATGGTTACTCGACACGAGCCCGCGCGACACGCGCATGAATGGGGTGCGGCCGATTTCGTCGGCGGCCATCCGGCGCTGGACTTCCTCAATACGGTGGCCGACACCGGGAAAACGCGCGACGAGGACAAACTCGTCGACTGGCCGGCTGTACGTGCGTGGGCGGAGCAATCGGGCTTGCTGGCGCCGGACGATCTGGCGCGGTTTCTGCGTCATGCGCGGCAGGACGGCGCCGACGAACTGATGGCGCTGCATCGCTTTCGCGAGGATGCGTACGCGGCGATCGCGCACCTGACGGTCGGCGGTGGCGGCAGCGCCGGCACGCGCGCGGCGGAGCGGCTTGCCGTGGCGATCCGCGACGCGATCGGGCGCAGCGCGTTCGACGCGGTTGGCGGCCGGTTCGCATGGCGGCCCGACGCGCGCGCCGCGTCGCGTTGGGTCGATGCGGCCGCGCTCGGCTTCGAGCATCTGCTGCGCAGCGATGATTTCGCGCGCGTGCGGCAGTGCGGCCGCTGTACGTGGTTCTTCGTCGATCGCGGCCGCGGCGTCGGGCGGCGCTGGTGCGACATGCGCACGTGCGGCAATCGCGCGAAGGTGGAGGCGTTCAGGGAGCGGTGATGCGCGCGCCGTTACGGTTGCCGCGCCGCGCGCGACCGGCGCGCGATCGTCATTGTGCGGCTTCGTGCGGCCGATGTTCCGGCCACAGCGTCGCGGCGACGAACAGCCCGGCCGCGAGGAACGGCGCGCCGATCGCGAACAGGATGGCCGTGAGGCCCCAGCGATCCCAGAAGCGGTCGACGACTGCGCGCTCGGGTGTGACGGGGTCGTACAGCACGTCGACGTCATCGCCTTCGTGCAGGCCCGGATGCGACGACGCCGAACCCTGGACGAATGTGATCGGCCGCCCGCTGTCGGTCGTGAATGCGACGATCGCCGAATACAGCGATGTGCGCGCGCGGGGCGACCGCGCGCTTTTCGCGATCTCGACGACATGGCCGGTCGATTGCGCGTAGTGGCGCACGATCTGCCACTGGCGCAGGCCGGTGGCGCCCGCGCCGGCGAGGAAGCCGGTGCCGATCGCGATCGGGATCAGCACGACCGCGATATCCCAGCGGCGCCGCGCCTGCTTGCGTTCGGCGCGGGTCGGCGGCGCGTCGGATTGCCCGCGGCGGCGCTCGCCGGCGATCAGCAGGCCGCCGATCGCGAACGACGCGATGGCGAGCAGTGCCGGCACCGCAGCCGGAAACCAGCGCTGCGCGAAATCGTCGATCAGGGCGGGACGGTCGGGATGGGCGGGGTCGAGCAACACGTCGACGTTCTCGCCGATGTCGTACGCGGGGACGGTCGATGCAGTATTGCCGGCGACTTCGCGGCGCTGGCCGTCGTTCGCGAGGTAGGCGACGATCGGCCGGTACGCGCGCATCGCGTCGCTGTCCTGCACGATGCGCACGACGGTGCCCGGCGCGCGGACCAGATGGCCGGTCGCGCGGCCGGCCGTGACGGCGAGCACGCCGGCCAGCACGAGCAGCGCGACGCCGAGCAAGACCGCGACGAGCGCGTCCTTACGCGGCATGACCGGACCCGCTGCGTGCGGCGCACGGCGGATTCGGGTGTGCTCGGGCGAGCGGCGTGCCCCGACGGACAGGCCGATATCGGCGCAACCAGGCCCTCTGAATGGTCGCGTCTCGTTCACATGCTTCCATGTCTGGCGTCCCATGTTCTCTCAGTGCCGGCGGGCAAACGGCAGTGCCTGCGCCGGTCGTGTGATATTTGTCGGACGATTCTAGCGGAAACGATGCGGAACGGGCGTGCGGATGCTTACCGTGCGTGGGCGCGAAAGCGGGCGACGAAAAGGAAAAAGCCCGGTTAGCTTTCGCTAACCGGGCTTCGGAATTCCTGGTGGGGCGTGAGTGACTCGAACACTCGACCTACGGATTAAGAGTCCCTTGCGAAAGCGACAGTGGTCGATACTGGTCGATATTACCGTTGCTTTCGAGCAACGACGCGACACTGGTCGACTGTATTCGACAGTGCCGTTGACACTTAGTTGACGCTCCAGCCGCTGGGTAGCGCCCGCCCTTTGATCTCGTTGCCGATGCGGAGCGACGGAGACATTGGTAATACCAAGTCGTTGACTCAGAAGGGGTTTTTGGGAGAGATCCCCGGGGCGTGGCACATATGGTTCCTCTTACGATCAGGCCCTGTTAATTGCCTTGCAAGATGGCGGTCGGATACCGCCGTAGCTGCGGCCTACGGTATCGAATATACCCGCTACTCGGTCCGGCGGGCCGCGCTGAGCCGCGCGATCACCCATCGCACGCTGCAGAGGGGCCGTCGCGCTAGGCCGCGTCGATTACGTGCCGGACACTCCTCACGCTAGCCGCCCGGATCGGATCTAGCGCGGCTATCAAGATCTGAGCGTGGCGCTTTCCCAACCCGGGAATCCAATAAAATCAAACACTTGCTGAAAAAGAACGAGCGGGTAGCAACGAGTCGCTAATCGCGACTCCTTAAAAATCAGTCACTTACAGATTTGGTATCCTCGTATTCAACCAGTTTCCCGGAGCGTTCAGCAATGCCGGTGCACGTCTATGTCGACACCGAATTCACGGATTTCATTGACTGCGAGCTCATCAGCATTGGCCTCGTCGCGGACGACGGCCGCGAGTTTTATGGGGAGCGCTCGGATTTCGAACAATCTAGCTGCAGCGAGTTTGTCCGCGCAGCAGTTCTTCCCCAGCTCGGAAAGTACCCGGACCGGGTGTTCACGCGCGATTCTTTGCACACCGAGCTGAGCCTCTGGCTCGATCAATACACCAACGAGCGCGAGCGTCTGCTGTGTTTTGACTACGGTGGCGATTGGGAGCTGCTATGTGACCTAATGGATGGCCCGCCTGCTGGTTGGCGAGCCTGCCGCGTTCAGCTTGATCAGCAGCGCATGGAGGACTACTTTCGCCGCCACGTAGGACGGCACCACGCGCTGATTGACGCTCGCGCAATGCAGTACGCGACCGCGATTGATGAATAAGTGCGCAACTGACGCCTAGTGGTATGTAGGACAAGGCGCCATATACTCGGCGGTCACGTCCCGCCATGTCGAGCATTCTCGATCACTTAGCCACGTCTCCCAGACGACCGGCACGGAGACGCAGAAGGCGCTCGCTCCTATCAACTCGTACACGGATCCAGACTCGTCAGTTCCTCTGCGGGTCTCGTAATCGAAGTGCACGATCCGCATGCTCATGCTGTATCGCGAACGATTCATTTGAGCCTTTCCCGCAAAGTAGCGTGCTCCGTCTGCATCAAACACGAACCATTCAAAAAATCTGATTACGGGATCCGGGGTGGCAATGTCAGGTGGCATAGCGGGTCCTAAATATCGGTGAGAAAGGGGCAACCTTTCAGAAGCGCCTCGGCGACTGCGTCGACGAACATCTCCAATCGTTCGCTACGATTGCGAACACGCTCTGCCCATGTCTTCGCGACCTTTCGGTAGTACATGCGTTGTTCTGTTTTCCACCCCCGTTCGGGTACACGAGGTCATGCATCCCTGTCATATAGACGCGCTCGATATCGAGATCTATGAACTTTTGGTGGTGGTGAATCTGATTGCGTTCGCGAATTTCCTGATCGAACTCCTTGCCGAATTGCTTGATGAATGGACCGAACTGAATGCCATGTTTTGGCACCAAGCGATCGACAGCGTCAACCAGTTGCTTGAGACGCTCTTTGAACTGATAGATGCGGCTGAAGTACAACTCGCAAGCGTTACTTAGGTGCTCATGTCGAGTCACGGGTAAGCCGTTGAATGGGAAACGGCGGAAGTAATACTCGCAGGACCTTACAGAGAGCGCGACGTCGTACAGCTCGAGGTAACGTGTGACGACAGCATGCTGCAGCTCCACGTCAGGGGGAGCTGAAACGGCTTTGCCTCATCAGTCGGCTCCGGCAATATTCCATCGAGATCCATTGTCGCTACCAAGCTCGAAACCCGTGCCTCGTGCCAGCCCGGAATGGCGTCAAGTTTCTTGATGAACCGTGCTGTCGCGTCCATCATCTGCGCGCGTGTCGATTCTTTCGATGCAGTTGTCTCGTTCACCATAGCGGCCATATCCAAGGATAGTCGGCATGTCGGATTGTCGACTATGCACACGTTAATGTCGAACGCCCGTAGGCGGCCGAACGTCGACGGGCTGCCGTGCGTTCCCAGCGTAACGCGTATGCAGTAGCTCGCCGTAGGCAAGGCCCACGTCCTCACGCTCGCGCGTTGCGGGCGATGGAGCCTTGCCTGCGGCACACCTAGATCTTCGTGACTTGCAGCACAAGCACTATCTCTGTCTGATCGCGCAATGAGCCACGGCCTTTCGCCCATTTGGGTAGGAAGGAGAGGCCTGACGATGACAACGAGTCGTGTGCTTGCAACAAGCCTCCGATTACTGCGACATCGCCGTTACTCAAGGTTGTAACGGTTTGAAGCTTCCGCGTGTTTTTTGTAGGCGAGGTATTCACGCCCGTCGACGTGCGCACGAAGTCGGATATTTCCTCTTCTACCGACAGCTCTATCGTGTCCCGCATCACCGTTGGTTGCACGTCAAAAATAACGCCAGCGTCCTGATACACAACTGACTGAACCGGTGTTCCACTTGGTCCTTGATAACTCACCTGCCCCTGCGTTGGCACCTGCTGACCGACATTGAGCCGCGCGCGATCACCGGACAGCACCGTCAGATTGGGGCGCGTCAGCACCTTGAAACGGCTATCCGAATCAAGCGCCTGAATGCCAAGCGTCACTGCGTTGCCAGCGCGCAGCTGCACTGTCGAGGCTGATGGATCGGACAATCCATTGTTCACGTTCAACCCAATCGCCGCACCAAACAGGCTAACTGCAAGAGCAAAACCCGATTGATCCTGTGTCGTGTTATTGACCTCGTAAACCCACGCACGCAAATTCACCTTGCCACGGGCCACGTCGATCATCGGCAAGACCTTCCGGAGCGCCTCGATCTCACCCGGTGTACCCATGAACACAAGCTGATCCGAACTCTGGTCAATCATCGCCGCTGCCGATTCTTGTGGCACGTTCCGCGCAACTTCGCCCTTTCCCTGCAATGCGGCCGCACCAGTCGGCGACACCCCTCGCTGTGTCGTGAACCGCCCACCTACCAGAGGCTGCACTAACCGCATCAGGTAATCGGCTTTGCGGTAGCGCGGAACGTAGACGAACGGCTCACGCACTTCCCTCGGCTGGTCCGCATCAGGCTTCTTCCCGATGAAATCCACGCCATCGCGCACCGTCACGACATATCCAAGCGAATCAAGGAACGCTGAAAGAAAACGGCGCAAGTCGCCGTCGTCGGCCTTGTAACGGAACGACACCTGTCGCTGATCCGCGAGCACGTCCGGACCGATCACATGCGGCGTTTTCACCGCATTCTCGTACACGAAGTCGACCACGAACGAAACCGTCGCGAATCGCAGGTCGAACGAATTGCCCTTCGAATGCTGCACCATTGGCTGCGTCGGCGTGAGCGGTACCGAGACGGGAAGCGGCGCTGCCGTCTGACCACCGAGCGATGCCAACGTCGGTAACGGTGGCGCTACCGGCATCGACGCCGGCTTATCGGCCACCGCGAGCGCAGGCCACATCACTGCAAGCGTGAGCAGACTCTTGACGCTCATTTCGAGCTACCCCCAGGAATAACAGAAGGCGCACCGGCAGTCGGCTTTGCGCCCGACCACATCGCAACACGTTCGCCGTCCACTCGACCGAAAATCGATGTCCCAAGCCCGTTGAACGCAGCAGGAGAATCGACACGGATGCGCCCGCCTGCGTCAGCGAGCACCACGTACTGCACGGTGCCGGACTCGAATCGCCCAAGCACCCGCCACGTGTCCGAAACGTCCGACACCTTCGCAGGAGCGGGCGATGGCGCGGGCAAGCCGGGAGATCCCCCGGCACGGTCACTGCAGAAGCACCCGCAGCAGAAACACCAGAGACCTGACCTTGTGCCGGCTTTGGTTTATGCGAAAAAAATCGAGCGACTCCCCAAAGTCCGGCGCAAAACAACACAAACGACACACCACCCACCACCCACAACTTACGGTCGAGTAGCACGTTTTGGCGTGCGTCTACGACAGCCTCGTGACCGGCCCCGCCCGCATAGCTCTTATAGAGCGGAAAGATCTCTGGGTTATACGTCTTGTAGTAAGTAGCAACCCGCGTTTTCGCGTTCTGCTTCCAACCGTCATATTGTTCAACTCGATAACGCGTCGACGCACCGAGCATCTTGAGCTTGTGCATCACAAATGTCAGCTCAAGCACCGGCTTTAGCATCCGATGCAAATCAGTCACCGACTGGACCATCAGCACAATGTCGCAGGCGAGCCCCGATTCCTGATTGACGAAATGCCGATGCATACGGAAGAACGATACATGCTCTTTCGAAAGCTTCTCCCCGGTCGCCCACAACTTCCACGCTTCGTCGATCGCAAGCAAATCGCCGGGCTCAACCAGACCCGGCGTTACCGTCGCCCCGCCTGAACCTTCAACCTCAACCGGGAAGAATCCTTCCTCACGCACGCGATCAGTCGTCACGTGTACGATGCGACCGAGCTTCGACGGATTAAGCCCACGCTTCTCCGCAAGGTACGCGTGCATCGCCTCTTCCCTAACACCATCGACATTCGTAACCACCCGACGACCCCGCGCAATCGCCTCGAGCACCGGACCGGAAATAACCTCGTACGACTTACCCGATCCCATGATCCCGCAGTAAGCATTAATGGACATTCAATTCACCCGATCAACGGAATGCGTCGGATAACAAAACGAGCCGCATACGCCGCAACTACCATTGGCATTCCATAGCTCACCGAAAAAAGATCGAGGAAATACCATACCCCCGGACCTACAGCACCGAACGCCTGCGAAAGCGACGTGGCGGTAGGCAAGATGCCCTGCCCTTGCAGGAACTGCACCGCTTCCGTCACGAAGAAATACAACGCGAAATACAGCACGAACTTGATCAGCACCGATCGAAACAGCCACGTCAGCGCCGACCAAACTGCAGACATCAGAATTGCGTACATGGATCACCTCATGCAGTGAGAACAATAAACACTGCCGCCAACGCGAACAGAAGTGAAAAACCGGCGCTAATCACCGAACGATTCTGCTCAAAAATCATGCAGTGCTGATCCATCGTGTACGTGTGGTCGAACATCGCGAAGGTCGCCGTTGGACACACCGCCGAGTGCGCCGGAACATGCCATGAGCTGAAGCCCGGCAAGATGTTCAAAACCGGACCGAGGATCATTTGGATCGTTGGAGTGTTCTCCAACGAAGGCTGCGACGTATTTGGATTCGGACCGAGATCCACCTCGCAAGCAGGTTGACCCGGAGCACCGCACTGCGCCCCAGTGCCAGTGCCAGTGCCAGTGCCAGTGCCAGTGCCAGTGCCGGTGCCGGTGCCGGTGCCGGTGCCGGTGCCCGGATTCACGCCCGGCGTGGGATCCGACACGCCCGGCGTGTTGTGGATCGGCAACGAACCGACCGAACCGCCGACATTAGCCTGCCCCTGCGTACCCGAACCCGTACCCACACCCAACGCATCACCAACCGTCGGCGTATAGCTCGGATTCGCGTTCTGCCAGTCCGTCGCATCCTGCGTCGTCACGGGGTTGCTCGGGTCATACGGCACACCCTGAAATCCTGGCAACTGCGACGCTTGCTGCCACAGCGCATTCACCGTACTGGCCGCAAGCTCCGGATTAATCGGCTGTGCCTTTTCCGAGTCCGGCACGTTCTTGGTAGCCGTAGCTATATCAGTCGTCACCGGTGACCCATCGCCCGCACTCGATACCTGAAGATTCACGGGTACACCGTACTGGTAGCTGTAATCGAACGTGCTGTTGACCGTGCTGCCATCAACCCAGCTCGTCGCATGGGCCGTGCAGGTACCCCTCCCGTTACAGCTATCGAGCTTCCAATCCGTAGTCTTTGCTGGATCGGTGCCATAGCAATTGACCGGCGTTTGCTTCGATGCAGCGGCGTCCGCGTTAAACGCCTCGACATCGGTCATGTAGTCCTTTTCGATCCGTTGCCCGCACTTGTCCGGCCACTCCCGCTCAAGCGCAAAATAGTAAAAGGACCCTATAGGCGGAGCACTTGCAGAAGTAGTAGCGGTGACGCTGTCGCCAGACCCGAACCACCACTTAACAAGCTTGTCCAGACCCAACCCGATCGCCCAATTGATCACCGCCCCGAGGACCGCCCCGCCGATCATTCCGAGCCACCCGCCACCGATACCCGATCGGGCGCCATTAGCCGCACTAACCGCGACACTTTCGATCGCCTGAACCGTCGACGTCACCTGCGCACTAGTTGGCGCATACCCCGCCTTCCCAAGCTTCGAATACAACAAACCGGAAGTCTCAATCTGGCTCTTGCCGTAGCTATAGGGCGTCGTCGGATCATTACGCGCGGTCACAACTCCGTTCGAATCGAACATAAGAATGTTGCCGGCCTCCGCTTGTCCGGCGACCGATAGCGAGAGCAGCAAGCAAACAATCTTTCGCTTGGTCATGGCTTCACCCCTTCAGGCCTGACACGCAGGCCCAGCCACAAACGATGCCCCACGCGAACACCACCACGTACCAAACTTCGGTTACTGCCATCACATCGCCCCCGTAAACGAAACGGGGAGCCCAGCGGCTCCCCACGACCGGTGTCCCGCTAGATCACAGGCCCCTGACCGCACGCAGGGCGAACTTCGCAGCACGCCACGCAACATAGACGCCGACCATCACGCTCGCGACCGACATGATCCCGACCACGACCGAGCCGAAATCGACCGCTGATGTAATCGGCGTCACGTCGACCGGCGTCGTTGCCGCCTGAGCATTTGCCACCAGAGCCGATCCCGCCGCCGCTACGCCGACCACGAAATTCTTAACCACCTGATTTTTTGCCTTCATTTGCTGTTACCTTTTGAACGAAAAACCGGGAAGCGCCCGGCACGCGTCATCCTCGCTTGATCAACGCGAGAATGCCTCCCACGCTAGCGCTCACCATCCAGACCCCGACAACCATCGTGAACGCCAGCGCGAAGAACCCCGACGCAGCGGTGTAATCGAACGGAACCGCGAGGCCATCGAGATAGCCCGCACTCGCCGGATCGATCACGTATCCCTGCTGCGTTTGAATATGGAAATACTGACTGCCCGAGGGCGGACAGATCTGCTGATCGAGTGCCGACGACTGATCCGACGTGACGGGCATACACAGCAAGACGTTCTGAACAGTGCCGACCGACACAATCAATTCCCCTTCCGAACGAAGATCAGCGGCACGACGTCAAAGGACCCGTCGCAATGGTCAATTCCGGCCTCATACGCCTCGCCTATATCTTCGAATCCGCCTGCATCTCGGAGGCGGTCGGTCCGACCCACGTCGCCGGAATCAGGCCGTAGGAAGCCGCCGGAAACAAGGTCCTGCACCACGTACACGACCCCGCTGTCCATAATCAGCCTGCCTTGGCCGGCCGGGACATTTCCACCGGCTTCAGCGAATGCATCACGGTTTTCTGCGTCTTCCCGTTCGTCACGAGCTCCAGATCCGCAGCAGCCTCGAAGGGGAAGGGCAGATGCTTGTACTTGTCGAACTCGGCAGACGTGCCGAGCGTGAACTCCGCGACCGCGAAGCCCTTAGCCGTGCCTTTCGAATCGTCAAGCGGCGTTTCGGTGTAGACCTTCGTGCTGTCGAAGGTCGTTCCGTTTTCCATTTGGCCTTTGCTCGCCTTCATCCCCGTTACCTTCACATTGCTCGTGAATCGCATGGTTTGTTTCCCGTAGTAGCGGCTGGTGCAAAGACCGTTTCCTCTGTCCAGCCATCGCCAGAGGGGTCTAAATCGTTAAAGGGCTTGGTCATGCCGTAGACGTGGATCGGGACCGCACAGGTCTCGTAATCGGGTACCTTGAGGCGCTCAGGCCAATCGCCCGAATCATTCGTGATCGCATCGAGAAAATCGGCGTCGCCCAGCAGATTGCGCAGCACGAACGCGTACTTCCCATAGCTCGTGCGGATGTTCTTCAGGCTCGCATCAACGTTGATCTCCGCCGCCTTACGCTTGATCTCAATCTTTTCCGGCGAGCGAGAGGCATCTAGGAAGCGAAGGCACGGATACGCACCAACGAAGTAGCTGGATGGATCGAGCAACACGTCGAGGGGGATAACGCGCTTGTTGTTCCGAAATTCCACTTCGATCCGCAACCATTCCGAGTCGGCATCGCCTTGTTCACGGCCTTTCTCATATGCGCGGCAGAGCTTGCCGTTGCGACGCAAGCCGACGTACACGCTGCGACCCCTGCCGTTCGGCTTCTTCCAATCGCCCTTGTATTCATGGTGCGGGGCGTTCACGGAGCAGGTAAACAGGCCATCGTCGTACCAACCATCGACCTGATCGACCGTGTATTCGCCCTGCATGCAGTCATGCGCGAGGTCAATGCGCGTGATCGTCGGTCGAGCTGCCGTATCGACTAGGAAGTCGTACAAACGAGATTCCCACCCAGCCTTAGCGGCGATGCACCCTTGGCCGCTCAAATTGATGAGCATCGTTCCACGCTGACTGGCACCACCGAAGGCGACGTGACCATAGTTGTCTCCCAGTTCCCACGCGTTCATATAGAAATCGCGGCTCTTTTTCAGATCGCGCGTGATGCCAAAGCCGAAGATTTGCATCAGGTGCTTGCTCGCTTCGAAGATGAACGCCTCATCTGCAACAAGCTGAATGCCTGCGGTCCGGTTCCACGTTTCCTCGCCCACCGTGAAGCGAAGCGTGTCGATCATCGCAACCTGTTCGTTGACCGGCTGGCGCACCAGGATGGTTTTCAATTCACCCGTGTCCGTCATGACCATCTGCAATTCCTGAACCGTCGCGATGGCCGGCCTTTCCGTTCCCCCCTGTTAGTAGAGGGGGGGCAATCTGGTGTGGCAGCAGCGACGGAGCTTGGCGTCGTCTGTGCTGCCTCATTGCTTTTGCAGCGGCGTGCTGAATGCTTGAGCGCTACGTCGTCTTCCAGCAATTTCTTCATGCGACTCATATGCATTCCTAAAAATTTTTGTTAAGGCAAGTGAAGACAGATTGGCTAACTTCACTCCGTTGATCCGGATTGAGTTCGGCAACAATCGATAGGCCCCACATGAGCTTATGGAGTTGAGCGCGCGCCGGAGTTGTGAGCGGGTGCCGCTTCAATCGGAGGAGCAGCAAATCCGAGACGACTGACGCTGACGGATGTGTGAGCTGTTTGAGGTTGGTTTCGGCGAATCGAACGAGATAGCGCCAGTCCTCGAACGGAAGGCTCGAGGCCGTCACTACCCAAAGCTCGAAATATGCGGAGAGGTAACGAACCAAGATTGTGGGAGCAGTCATCTCACGCTTCCTCGAGCAAGCACCGGCGGTGGATCGCGGCAACGTTCACCAAGTTGCGCCGGCCGATCTTGACCATCGGCAATTCACGCCGAGCAATCCATCCTTCGACCGTTTCGGCGGTGACACCGACTGCCTGAGCGAACCTGCGCCTGTCCATGAGTGGGGCATATCCCACCGCTTCGCTAAACGAGTCTTGGCCAAGGTCCGCGATCGCACGCATAATTGTTTGAACACACCGATGTGGTTGTGAGGCGAAGTATATAGGTTCAAATGAACCTATCAAGAGGGTGAGATGACTATATATAATCGTGCAAGGGCGTTGATTGACCTTGCTACTGATCCACGGCAGCGCTTCAAAGAGCTGTCGGAGAAGACTGGAATCAGTGCGGAGTCTTGGAAGACGTTCTGGAACCGCGGTACGAAGATCAGCGGCGAGATGGTCGAGGCGCTCGGGAAGGCTTGGCCGCAGTATGCGTTTTGGCTCACGACGGGCATCACTGACCAAACGCATGGCCACATGGACGCATTTAGGCAGGACGGTGACGTTCCGCTTTCTGCACTGCCGATGCATCGCGAGCGCGCGGGGCAGCTTTTTCGCTTGGAGATCGAACGGCAGGACTACCTTCGCGAGCGTATGCACGAGAATCCGCACTTTGATGAGGATGACAAGTTGCGCTCTCTCGAAGCAATGATTCGGAAGGTCAGTCGCCTACGTACCGAGGAGGAAAAAACCTTGGACGAACTAGAGAATGACGATCAAAAAGACTGATGCAGGTTGGTTGGTCGATGTACAACCCGGCGGAAGAGGGGCAAAGCGAGTTCGCAAAACTCTGAAGACCCTAGCTGAAGCGAAAGCGTACGAGGCATGGCTTCGTACGAAAGTGACTCAAGATACTGAATGGGCACCGGCGCGCAGAGATTTGCGCCGTCTGACAGACCTTATCGAGACGTGGTACCAGCACCATGGGCGCTCGTTGAGGTCGGGCGAGGACATGAAGCGTCGACTAGTGGCTATGGCAGTAGCAATGAGCAATCCGGTGGCCGATAAGTTTTCGGTGCAGATTTTTGCCACATATCGAGACCAACGTTTGAAGGCGGGCATTAGCCTTGCCAACATGAACCGAGAACATGCCTACCTTAGATCCGTGTTTTCCGAGCTCAAGCGTCTGGGGCAATGGAAGGGCGACAACCCGCTGTCCTCGCTAAGACAGTTCAGAGTGGTAGAGCGCGAGCTGACCTACCTCGATCGCTCTCAAATAGTTCGCCTGCTACACGAGTTGGGCGAAGGCCGGAACAAGCACGCGAAGTTGATCGCTAAGATCTGTCTGGCTACCGGTGCAAGATGGAGTGAGGCAGAAGGCCTGACGATTCATCAGGTCCGAGATGGTTTAATCCAGTACGCACGCACCAAGAGCGGCAAGACGCGGGCCGTACCTGTTGACCAAGATCTGTACAACGAGATCCGGGCGCATCACCAACAATACGGCAAAGAGGCTCAGATTTTCGATGCGGCCGCGTCAGCCTTCCGCGAGGCCGTCGACAGGGCGCGAATCGAGTTGCCGGATGGCCAGCTTACCCACGTCCTACGCCACACGTTCGCGAGCCACTTCATGATGAACGGCGGCAATATTCTGTCGCTGCAGCGAATATTGGGGCACGCAAGCCTTGCGATGACGATGCGCTACGCCCATCTCGCCCCCGACCATCTAGAAGAGGCAAAGCGCTTCAACGCGCTGCAGTGCTTGCAGTCGATGTCAACTGCATAACAGTCGACGCCTATGCGGCAGCAAGATCTGGACCTTGCCAGTCATCGGTGTCTGGTGTTGGGTCCAGATAAAACGCGGTTGAATTTAGAATCAAATCGATGCGCTTATCAACGAGATCCGAGATTTCTGGCGGCAGTGGTTCGCCAGCTTCGTGCTGATACTCGTCGGCCCCGTGACGATGAATATATCCGCATGGCCATAAAACATCGCTTCCCGAGTGTCAGCAATTTGAGCCTCGGAGGAGCGAACTATCCCAGCAGCGACACAGGCGAGACCGACATACTGCTTGTCGGCATTACCTAACGCTTTTGCCCGCTCCTTGCAGTTCTGAGACGACAAGATCAAGGTGCGATAAACGGACACGCCACGCGTCGGATCCTTCTGTTTGAAGGCCCCTTTCTTCAGTTTTCCCTTCTTCTGGTCATAGTGGTATGGGGTGCAGATCCCACGTACCACATGCTCATCATTCGGGATGTCCTTGTCGACATCGTCTGCCATGGACGAATGCGCTCAATATTCGATATTTGTAATGGATCTTGGACGCGGATTCGCATACAGCATCGCGAGCAGCCCGTAGACCGACGAAGCAAGCTTGGAGTCCCCACGCTGGTATACCGTTGCGGCACCCTTTTGACGCAAATAAAAGCTGAACTTGCTGCGACCGAGCTCGAGTTGCGCTTGTCCGTTGGACGACTCCCACTCCATCGAAATGGTGCCAGATGGATTGGGGCACAAGTCTGGAGATTCGAAGCTGGATGGCAAGGACACAAGAAAAGACTTCGCAGCACTGCATGCATCTTCGCTAATGGGATCGGCGTCGTATCCGTCCCAGTTAGCCTGAAGTGCCTCGTACTCATCGAGCAACGCGGTTTCTCTGCCGTGCGCAACTTGATACATGATCGCTGCCGTTGGAAGAAGCGGGACGACCACGGTATTGACGGCATACGACCAGTACGATGCCGACTCGACTGGGGGCATGTATGACGTACGTTCAGCGGTGAGTGCCGACGTGGGCCTCAGATCAATGCCCGTATTGAGAAATTCCCCGATCATTCTGATGGCTCCATCTCCGCGTGTAGCGGCTTTGTTAGCGCCATAAACACTTCATTGGTGATTGCGTGCGAGGCCGTAAAGCTCTCGGCGACAGAGTTTGCGTTGAGCGGCACCTCCGTATTACGCGTAACCGTCGTATCAAGAATGTGACCGCTCCGTCCACCGACGACTCCGTGCGCAAACATGAAGTTTGCAGCGCCATCTTTCAGTGGAATTTGCAAATTCAACTGAGGGATGATGGGCCGATCGCCGCTTTCGAATTTCAACATGGTTTCGGGCAAGTCAATTTTCAAGCCCAAGACATCCCGGAAAAACTCGAGCGGAGCCTTCTTTTTGGCGACCTCGCTATCGAACAAATCAATGTAACGCAGTAGCGTGTGTGAGAACGCAGTTGGGCGCGGTTCCGGGTATGCCTCCAAGGAGGCAAGTAGACCGGAGACTCCTTCCTGGACTATCGGGACGAATGTGTCCCAGTGAGAATAGGCTGGTGGGCCGCCGTTGACAGTGAAGACGCCGGATCCAAGCTGCAGGAATAGCCCCGGTACGTTCGGCTTCTTCCAGCGCCAAACTGTCTGAAACGGCATCAATAAGGCGTTCGGCGGGGTGACACGCTCCTGAATGGTGAAGCCCATCTTGTGAGCTTCTACTGCGAAGCGCATAAAGAAGGAGTCGAACAGGGTTGCAAATGAAAATTGCAACTGTTGCCCCTGCTCACCCATCCCAGCAGGAAACGCAAAAGCTCCCGTGCCGCCGGGTGCTAGTCCGAACATGGGAGTGCCCCACCGAAGCTCGGCGATAAGTTCGACAAGAGGGGGCTTCTTGAAGACGATAGTCACGGCGGGTGGTCTTTATTGGGTAGTCTGAATTTCCGTCAAACGCCGGATCCTCTTGACAGGCTACTCAAAATCAATACCCTCAGCAACCAGCATTCCGCCATGTGAAATTTGCTGGTGTTACGTGGCTGGCCCTTGTGTCAGGACGATAAGGCTAAGGCTGTTGTAGCTTCTGCAGGTCACGGTCGACGCGGGCCAAATACTGATCAATGATCTTTATCCGGTGGAGGCGCCCAAGCGTGAAGCAGGCGACAGAATATCCGGCGGTGCCGAGGATGGTAAGAACCCCGCGCATGGCTTGTTGGTTGGTATTGGAGCCGTAGAGGCCCAGAAACATCAGGGCGATGAAGGCGATGGCGGCCAGAATGAACAGCTGGGCGAACAGGAAGTGTCGAACGGCGGAGTCCGAGGTTGCGAGCTGCGCATAGTATGCGCGCTGCTTTTGAAGTCTCGCGATCGCTCGTTGTTTGCGCCACAAGCGGTATCTTTGGTCCCACCCGAAGAAGCATGCAGGCCCGAAAAGTGCCAGGCCAATCTCGAGGATGGTCTTCAAATCATCGAACTGCATTCGTGGCCCCGATTCTTATTTTTGCGTTGACACTTCGTCGACAGGCAAGAAAAAAGGGTTACAAGCAATCGCTTGTAACCCTTTGAATTTCTTGGTGGGGCGTGAGTGACTCGAACACTCGACCTACGGATTAAGAGTCCGCTGCTCTACCAACTGAGCTAACGCCCCCAACAGAAGAAAGATTATGCCCGGCTATTTAAGGCTTGGCAAGTCCTTTGTGCAAATTTCCTGAAAATATTTCGTCACGCCAACGGCAGCTGTCGGCGCGGTAACGAGCGATCGCAGTTTGCGCGGCCCCGGTATGATGACGCCACACGCGTTGCGCGGCGGTCGCGCAACGTTTTCTGGACAGTCGAAGATGGACGAAAACGCAGTTCGCGAATTGCTGGATCGCCTGCTGGCCCCGTGGGTCCGCTCGCTTGGTCTGGTCCCCGTGTCGATCGGCGACGACAGCGTCACGCTGCGCCTGCCGTTTTCCGGCGAATTCCGTCATTCGGGCGGCGTGATGTGCGGTCAGGTCTTCACCGCTGCGGCTGATACGGCGATGGTGGTCGCGATCTCCGCCGCGCTCGGCGAGTTCCGGCCGATGACGACCGTGTCGCTGAACACGAACTTCATGCGTCCCGTGCGCAAGGGCGACGTGCTCGTCACCGCGCGCGTGCTGCGGATGGGCCGCAATCTCGTGTTCGGTGAAGTCGAGCTGTTCGACGAGGACGGCAAGATGGCCGTTCACGCGACGTCGACCTACGCACTCGTCAGCTGAGCGGCGCGATGTTCGACCAGATCGTTTTTGCCGGCGGCGGCAATCGCTGCTGGTGGCAGGCCGGCTTCTGGGACGTCGCGCAGCCGTCGCTGGGCCTGCGCCCGCGCGTGATCACCGGCATCTCGGCCGGCGCGGCGACCGCGTGCATGCTGTATACGCGCGACGCCGCATGGGTGATGCGCTATTACGAAGAGGCGCTGCGCCACAACCGGAAGAACGCGTACTGGGGCAACCTGTTCGGGCGCGAGCCCGTGTTTCCGCATTACCGCATTTACCGCCAGGCCTTGCTCGACATCTACGGCGAGCCGTTCGCGAAGCTCGCCGCGGCACCGGAGATCCGCATCGGCGTGTCGCACGTGCCGCGCTGGCTCGGCGCGCGCAGCGCGGTCGCAGCGGGCCTCGTCGCGTACAACATCGAGAAGTACGTGCGCAAGACGCTGCACCCGACGCTCGGGCGCTCGCTCGGCTTCCGGCCTGAATTCGTGCGTGCGCAAGCCTGCACGCAAGTCGACGAACTCGCCGACCTGATCCTGCAGTCGTCCTGCACGCCACCATTCACGCCGGTGCTGCGCCGTGGCGGCAGGCCGGTGCTCGACGGCGGGATGGTCGACAACGTGCCGGTCGACGCGCTCGACCCGTCGCCGGGCGACGTGCTGGTGCTCGTCACGCGGCTGTATCCGCGTCCGCAGATGTTCACGGTCGCGCACGGCGACCAGCGGCGGCTGTACGTGCAGCCGTCGAGCAAGGTGCCGATTTCGAGCTGGGATTACACGAGCCCGTCGCAGATGCGGCATGCGTACGACCTCGGACGGCGCGACGGCGAGCACTTCCTCACACGCGTCGACGCGATGACGGGCGGCCGCGTGGCCGCCTGAAGGCGGGGAACGGAGAAGCGGGGCCGCGCGGCGTGCGCGGCCCGTGCGATCAGCGCTTGCGGATCGGCGTCAGCGCTTCCGGGTTGGCGACGCTCGACATGTCGCCGTCGTCGAATGCGAGGATGTTCCTGAACGCCGCGCTGAAATAAAGCTCGTAGCTTTCGCGTTCGACATAACCGATGTGCGGCGTGCAGATCACGTTTTCCATCCGCAGCAGGCTGTAGCCCTGCAGGATCGGCTCGCTCTCGAACACGTCGATCGCGACCATCCCCGGACGGTTGTGCGACAGCGCGTTGACGAGCGCGTTTTCCTCGAGCAGTTCGGCGCGGCTCGTATTGACGAGCAGCGACGTCGGCTTCATCCGCATCAGGTCTTCCTGCTTGACGATCCCGCGCGTGTCGTCGTGCATGCGCAGGTGCAGCGACAGCACGTCGCTCTGCTCGAACAGCGCCTCGCGGCTCTCGGCGGCCGTATAGCCGTCGGCGCGCGCGGCCTCGAGCGAATGCTCGCGGCCCCAGATCAGCACGTTCATCCCGAACGCCTTGCCGTAGCCGGCGACGAGCCGGCCGATCTTGCCGTAGCCCCAGATGCCGAGCGTCTGGCCGCGCAGTACCTGGCCGAGGCCGAAGTTCGGCGGCATCGCCGACGTCTTCAGGCCCGACTGTTGCCAGGCGCCCTGCTTCAGGTTCGCGACGTACTGCGGAATGCGGCGCTGGGCGGCCATCACGAGCGCCCAGGTCAGCTCGGCGGGCGCGATCGGCGAACCCGTGCCTTCGAGCACCGCGATACCGCGGTCGGTACACGCTTCGAGATCGATGTGGCTCGAGATGCGGCCGGTCTGACTGATCATGCGCAGGTTCGGCAGCTTGGCGAGCAGTTGCGACGAAATCGGGGTTCGTTCACGAATCAGCACGAGCGCCTCGACTTCCGCCAGACGGCTAGCGAGCTGTCCCAGGCCGCGCACCGTGTTGTTGAAGACCTTCACGTCGTGGCCGGCAAGCATCTCGAAGCAGTTCAGCTTGCGGACGGCGTCCTGGTAGTCGTCGAGGATGGCAATTTTCATGGTGAATGGGGTGTCGCGCGTTGAAAGCGGCGGTGGCGGCGGCGCACGTTGCGCACCCGTCCCGCCCGGCCGGGGCCGACATGATGCTACGTCGGCTGCCTTCATGGTGTCTTTTTAACAGGTTGTTACGCTCCGCCGCAATTGGCGGCAGCCACACCCGGCGGCGCTTGCGTGCAGTGCGCGAGGGTGCGCTGTTGTGTCGCATCAAATACGTCCTTCCTGATTCGGCCGCTTACTCGACGAGGTTCACCCAATTGTTGCTTCAATCAGAATAATTGGATCATCCATCCGCAGAACGCGAGGATTTTTGACTATTTTTATCCTCAACCGGGGCGTTGTTGGGCAACTCTGCATCATTTCCGTTGTCGTAGGAGAATTACGCATTTGCTTCATCTTTTTGAAGTTGTAACAGCGGCAGGAGTCGTTTATGGATCATTTGCAGTCGATGCGCGTGTTCGTCAAGGTTGCAGATCTCGGCAGTTTCGCGCGGGCCGCGAGCGCAATGGACATTTCCAACGCGGTCGCGACGCGTCACGTCGCCGATCTGGAAGGCCGGCTCGGCACGCGTTTGCTGAACCGCACCACACGCAGTCTTTCCCTGACGGAGTCGGGTCAGGTCTATCTGGAGCGTGCTCGCCAGATCCTCGATGAGCTCGAGGACGTCGAGCAGATGGTCGTCGCGCGCAATCACGAGCCGGTCGGCACACTGCGCATCGTCGCGCCGGTCGTGTTCGGCCTGCATAACCTCGCATCCGTGCTGCAGTCGTACACGGAGAATTTCCCGAAAGTGGTGCCGGATCTCACGCTGGTCGACCGGCAGGTCGATCTCGTCGAGGAAGGCTTCGACGTCGGCATCGTCGTCACGCGCCAGATGCGCAGCGCGAGCATCGTCACGCGGCGCCTGACCACCGGCTGCATGACCGTGTGCGCGACGCCGAGCTATCTGGAGAAGCACGGCGTGCCGACTCATCCGGAGCAGCTTGCCGAGCACCCGAGCCTGAGCCTGCCGGCCGAATACTGGGGCGACGAGCGTGTGTTCACGGGGCCGGACGGTGAAGTGCGCGTGCGCCCGACCAACGTGATCGTCGCGAACAACACCGCGATGCTGCGGCAGTTCGCGTTGCTCGGAATGGGCGTCGCGATCCTGCCGAGCTATCTGATCGGCAGCGACATCGCGCGCGGCGCGCTCGTGCGGCTGCTGCCGGATTTCCGGCTGCCGCAGGTCGAAATCAACATCGCTTACCCGAGCCGGCGCCATTTGCCTGCGAAGGTGCGCACGTTCATCGACCACCTCGTCGAGTATTTCAGCCACTCGACCGATGCGACGATCGGCGAGCAGTGGGCCGCGCAGGGTACGACGCTCGCGCCGATCGGCGTCGAGACACGTGCCGAGCAGCCCGAGTCGGCCGACCCGAACCTGTCGCCGCGCCTGCCGCGTTCGCCGCGCACGCGCGTTGCGGTGCCGTCGCCGCTGTAACGTCGCGACGGCCGGGCGGCGGTTGCCGCCGGCACAAAGAAAAACGCGGATCGAGCGATCGATCCGCGTTTTTTTATGGCTGCCAGCCGGAGGGGGCCTGATGCGCCGGGGAGGCCCCCGGCGGCCAGGTCGTTACGAGCCCGTCTTGCGCGCCGTCGTCTTGCGGGCGGCCGTCTTGGTGGCGGTGGTCTTCGCAGCGGTCTTGCGGGCCGGTGCCGGTTTCTCCTCGGCGCCTTCCGTCACGGTTTCGGCATCCTTCGTCGCCGATTTCGCCGTCTTCTTCGCGGCAGCGGCCTTCGGTTCCTTTTTCTCGAACTCGAAACCGATCTTGCCGTCCGGCTGCTTCACGAGGAATGCCTTGAAGTTGCGGCCCGTGCGCGACGACTTGAAGTTCGGCAGCAGATCCGTGCGGCCGTCGGCAAGCAGCTTGCCCATCTGCTCGCGGGTGATTTCCTGCTGCAGGATCACCTTGCCCGAGCGGAAGTCGCAGGTCTTCGGGTTGGCGACCGAGTGCTCGCACACGTAGCTCATCCCGTGCTCGAACACGCGGCCTTTGCACTTCGGGCACGCGCCGACCGGTTCCTGCGCGGAGAAGTCGGGCGCTTCGCCTTCCTCGCCGCCCTGGTCCTGGCCGAAATCGAACTCGAGCTTGTAGTTCTTCGTCTCGTCGTCGAAGGACAGCTTGAGGATCGCCGAGAACGGGCGGCCCATCTTGCTGCGGAACCCGGACAGCGGACCGATTTCCTTCTTCTGCAGCAGCTCTTCGACTTCCGGGATCTCGAACTGCCGGCTGCCCGGAATCTTCGAGATCGAGAACTCGCACTTCGTGCACGCGAAGCGGCGGTAGTTTTCCTTCACCTGGCCGCCGCAATTCGGGCACGGTGTTTCGAGCGTCGCGTAGTCGCCCGGGATCGTGTCGGAATCGTATTCCTTCGCGCGCTTGACGATCTGCTGCGTCATGCGGGCGATTTCCTGCATGAACGCGTCGCGCCCGAGGTTGCCGCGCTCCATCTGCGACAGCTTGTATTCCCATTCGCCGGTGAGCTCCGGCGCGGTCAGTTCCTTCACGCCGAGCCCGCGCAGCAGCGTCATCAACTGGAATGCCTTCGCGGTCGGGATCAGCTCGCGGCCTTCGCGCAACAGGTATTTCTCGCCGAGCAGGCCTTCGATGATCGCCGCGCGCGTGGCCGGCGTGCCGAGACCCTTCGCGGCCATCGCCTCGCGCAGCTCGTCGTCTTCCACGAGCTTGCCCGCGCCTTCCATCGCGGAGAGCAGCGTCGCTTCCGAGTAGCGTGCGGGCGGTTTCGTCACGAGCGCGACGGCGGCGATTTCGTCCGTCTTCACCTTCTCGTTCTTCTGCACCGGCACGAGGTTCGCGTCCGCGCCTTCGGCGTCGCGGCCGTACACCTGCAGCCAGCCCGGCTCGACGAGCACCTTGCCTTCGGTCTTGAAGTGATGGCCGGCGACTTCGGTGATCCGCGTCGTGACGCGGAATTCGGCCGCCGGGAAGAACACGGCGAGGAAGCGCTTCACGACCAGGTCGTACAGCTTCTGCTCCGGCTCGGACAGCGACTTCGGCGCCTGCAGCGTCGGGATGATTGCAAAGTGGTCGCTGATCTTCGAGTTGTCGAAGATCCGCTTGTTCGGCTTCACCCAGCCCTTGTCGAGCACCTGCTTCGCATGCGGCAGGTAGTTGTTGCTCTCCTTGAGCATCTCGAGCGTGGACTCGACCGTCGAAAGGTAGTCTTCCGGCAGCGCGCGCGCATCGGTACGCGGGTAGGTCAGCACCTTGTGCTTTTCATACAGCGCCTGCGCGAGGCCGAGCGTGTTCTTCGCGGAGAAGCCGAAGCGGCCGTTCGCCTCGCGCTGCAGGCTCGTCAGGTCGAACAGCAGCGGCGACAGTTGCGTCGACGGCTTCGACTCCTCGGAAACGGTGCCGACCTGGTCGCGGCATGCGGCGACGATCGTTTCGGCGGCCGGCAGGCTCCACAGGCGGGAGTCGCGCTTCTCCGGATCGAATTCGTCGCGCTTGAATTTCGGGTCGTACCACTTGCCTTCGTAGAAGCCGCCCGCGCACGCGAATTCGGCCTTCACTTCCCAATAGTCGCGCGGGATGAAACGGCGGATTTTCTCTTCGCGTTCGACGACGATCGACAACGTTGGCGTCTGAACACGGCCGACGGTCGTCAGGAAGAAGCCGCCGCCCTTGCTGTTGAACGCGGTCATCGCGCGCGTGCCGTTGATCCCGACGAGCCAGTCGGCTTCCGAGCGGCAGCGTGCGGCATCGGCGAGCGGCTGCATGTCCGTGTCGCTGCGCAGGTTCGCGAAGCCGTCGCGGATCGCCTGCGGCGTCATCGACTGCAGCCACAGGCGCTGGACCGGCTGCTTCGCCTTCGCGTGCTGCGCGATCAGGCGGAAAATCAGCTCGCCCTCGCGCCCCGCGTCGCATGCGTTGATCAGGCGGTCGACGTCCTTGCGCTTCATCAGCTTGGTGAGCACTTTGAGGCGCGACTCGCTCTTTGCGATCGGGTTCAGGTCGAAATGCGGGGGGATGACGGGCAGATGCGCGAAGCTCCATTTCCCGCGCTTGACCTCGTACTCTTCCGGTGCGGCGATTTCCAGCAAGTGGCCGACAGCGGACGAAAGGACGAATTCGTCGCTCTCGTAGTATTCGTCATGCTTGGTAAAGCCGCCCAAAGCGCGCGCGATGTCGTTCGCGACAGAAGGCTTTTCCGCAATGATCAGTGCTTTGGACATGACAGGTGTGTGTTGGTAGACCGGGTTCGCCGGTTGTGGGTCCCTTTTACGACCGCTTTATAGCACACGCCGCAGTGACGGCGGATCAGCGTGTAAAAAGCGGCCCATCATAGAGGGGGGGCGCAACGGCGGCAAGCGCCCGGCGTGGCGGGGCGCGCAAACGCGCGAAAAACCCCGCCGGGCCGGCCCGCGAATTCAGGCTTCGACGTTCAGGACGTTGCGCAATTTCGGCGCGTGCGGCGCACCGGGCACCGCGCTCAGGTCGGACAGCATCCGCTCGACGATCGTCGCATGCGGCAGCACCGTGCCGAAGAAGCGTGCGGTGTTGGCGTCCTCGATCAGGATCGTCGGGAAGTTCTCGACGTCGAGATCGTCGAGCTGGTCGGCATGCGTTTCGATGTCGATCCAGGCGAAGCAGGCGTCTGGATGTGCGTCGGCGAGCTGGTCGAAGGCCGTCCGGTAGTCGCGGCACGTGCCGCACCACTCGGCGCACAGGCAGGCGACGAGCAACGTATCGGGATCGGCGAGACGCTCGGCGATCCGATCCGCATCGGTGTCGAGATTCAGCGCGGGCATGGATTTCCTTGGGTATTGTCGGCGGCACGGCCGCCCCTATTCGGGAAATGTAGCACGCCACGTGCGGGCGGGGTGGGCGCCGCGTCAAGCCGCGCGAAGCGTCCGCCGGGGAGACTTGCGACGTGACCGGCCAGTTCGAGTGCGAGCAGTGCGCGATGCAACACGTCGTCGGACAGGCCGCTTTGTTCGGCGAGCCACTCGTACGTGACTGGGCCGTATCCCAGCACGGCGAGTACGGCCTGCTCGTGCGGGGTGCCGGGCGGTGGAGGTGCTGGTGGTGCGTCGATTAGGGTTGGCGCGGCGGGTGAAACGGAGGGATTCGCTTGCGTGACGCCGGCGGCTTTGGTGTTGCGAGCGTTACCCGGGTTCGCGCCCGAATCTCCGGGCGCCGCCGCGCCATCCGCCGTGAGAGCAGCCGGTTCGCCCAGCCCGTATTCCTCGAGCACATCGAGCGGCGCGCTCGTGAGCTTCGCGCCGTCGCGGATCAGCGCGTGGCAGCCCTGCGCGAGCGGCGCGTGGATCGAGCCCGGCATCGCGAATACATCGCGCCCCAATTCGTTCGCGAGCCGGGCGGTGATCAGTGAGCCGGAGCGCGGCGCGGCCTCGACGACGAGCGCGCCGATCGCGAGCGCAGCGATCAGCCGGTTGCGCTGCGGGAAATGCGCGGCGCGGGCCGGCGTGCCGAGCGGCCATTCCGACACGATCGCGCCGTGTGCGGCGATCTCGTGGGCAAGCGCGCGGTGCCGCGCCGGATAGACGAGATCGGCGCCCGTCGCGATCACCGCGACCGTGCTCGACCGGCCGTCGAGCCCGCCGCGATGTGCGGCGCCGTCGATCCCGAGTGCGAGGCCCGAGACGATCGAGAGCCCCGCGTCGGACAGTTCGCGCGCGAAGCGCGTCGCGTCGGCGAGCCCCTGCGGCGTCGCGTGGCGGCTGCCGACCACGGCGAGGCCGCGAGCGTGCAGCAGGTCGAGCCTGCCCTTTACATATAGCAGCGGCGGCGGATCGTACAGGTCGCGCAGCCGCGGCGGGTAAGCCGGATCGTTGAGCGTGACGAGCACGTTGCCCGGCGCATCGAGCCAGGCGAGCGCGGCGTCGGTGCGCGCATCGAGATCGTCGCGATCGCTCGCGCGCACGGCCTGCGCGGCGGCCGTGCCGGCGGCTGCGGCAATGGCCGGGTCGGACGCACGCAGCAGCGCCGCCGGCGAGCCGAACGCATCGAGCAGCGCCTGCAATACGGCGGGCGAGAGGCCGGGCGCATGCGCGAGCTGCAGCCATGCGCGCAGCGCGGAGGTGGTCAGCACTTGCGGCGTCATGAGGCTTCCCTCGAACGCGACGGCCAGCGAACCGCGTGACGCCATGATAAAATTTTCATCATCCGAAATACTCGACAGGGCCGCGCGTGCAGGCGCCCGGCCAATTGCAGGGGGCGAGATCCGCGGCATTGATTCACCGCGCATCCGCCTCATCTTCATTGCATCCCGGCGGCGGCGCCAGCCGGCCGGATGGCCGATGCGGCACGCCGCTCCACCGAATACCGAACGCCATGGCTTTACTCAACATTCTTCATTACCCCGACAAGCGGCTGCACAAGGTCGCCAAGCCCGTCGACAAGGTCGACGACCGGATCCGCAAGCTCGTCGCCGACATGGCCGAAACCATGTACGCGGCGCCCGGCATCGGCCTTGCGGCCACGCAGGTCGACGTGCACGAGCGCGTGATCGTGATCGACGTTTCCGAGGAGAAGAACGAGCTGCGCGCGTTCATCAACCCCGAGATCGTGTGGTCGAGCGACGAGAAGCAGATCTATGAAGAAGGCTGCCTGTCGGTGCCGGGCATCTACGACGAAGTCGAGCGTCCCGACCATGTGCGCGTGCGCGCGCTCAACGAGCAGGGCGAGACTTTCGAGCTCGATTGCGAAGGCCTGCTCGCCGTGTGTGTCCAGCATGAAATGGATCACCTGATGGGGCGCGTGTTCGTCGAATACCTGTCGCCACTCAAGCAGACGCGCATCAAGACGAAGATGAAGAAACTCGAACGCGCGATGTGACGCGCGTTCGCCCTGCCCGATCCCGAACGCTTTCATGACCCATACGTTGCGCGTGATTTTTGCCGGCACGCCGGAATTCGCCGCGGCTGCCCTCGCCGCGATCCACGAGGCCGGTTTTCCGGTGCCGCTCGTGCTCACCCAGCCCGATCGCCCTGCCGGGCGCGGGATGAAGCTGCAGGCGAGCGCCGTGAAGCGCTATGCCGTCGAGCACGGGATGCCCGTCGCGCAACCGCCGTCGCTGCGCCGCGCGGGCAAGTACCCGGCGGAGGCGGCCGACGCGATCGAGTTGCTGCGCACGACCCCGCACGACGTGATGGTGGTTGCCGCGTACGGCCTGCTGCTGCCGCAGGAGGTGCTCGACATTCCGCGCGACGGCTGCATCAACATCCACGCCTCGCTGCTGCCGCGCTGGCGCGGCGCCGCGCCGATCCATCGCGCGATCGAGGCCGGCGACGCCGAGACGGGCGTCACGCTGATGCAGATGGACATCGGCCTCGACACCGGCGCGATGATCGAGGAGGCGCGCATCGCGATCGCGCCCGACGATACGACCGCCACTTTGCACGACAAGCTCGCTGCCGAAGGCGCGCGGCTGATCGTCGACGCGCTCGTGCAGCTCGAGCGTGAGGGCACGCTGCCGGCGACACCCCAGCCGGCCGACGGCGTGACCTATGCGGAAAAGATCGGCAAGCACGAAGCGGCGCTCGACTGGCGCAAGCCGGCCGACGTGCTCGCGCGCCAGGTGCGCGCGTTCGATCCGTTCCCGGGCGGCGTCGCGATGCTCGACGGCGCAGCCATCAAGCTGTGGTCGGCCGAGCCCGTGGCGGCGCGCGGCGACGCGGCGCCGGGCACGATCGTCGAAGCCGCGCCGGAAGGCGTGGTCGTTGCATGCAGCAGCGGCGCGCTGCGCGTCACGCAGTTGCAGAAGCCGGGCGGCAAGCGGCTGCCCGCGCGCGAATTCCTGGCCGGTTCGCCGCTCGCAGCGGGCCAGCGTTTCGCGCTGCCTGATGTTGCCTGACGCGGCCTGACTGCCATTCGACACGGTCTGCCGGCCGCGCGCAATCGGCCGAACGGCCGAGTCGCACGGCGCGGCAGGCGCGCGTAGAATTTCCCTGCGCTCTCCGGTTTCGAGGTTTTCATGTTCGGCATCACCCATTTCGGCTTCTTCGTGCTCGCGGTTTTCCTGCTGAATGTCACGCCCGGTCCCGACACGGCCTACATCGTCGGCCGCAGCGTCGCGCAGGGCCGCGGCGCGGGGCTGATGTCGGCGTTCGGCATTTCGGCCGGCTGCTGCGTTCACGCGCTCGCGTGCGCATTCGGCCTGACTGCGCTGCTCGCGGCGTCGGCTGCCGCGTTCACGGTGATCAAGCTGGTCGGTGCCGCCTATTTGATCTACCTCGGCGTGCGGATGCTTTTCGCGAAGCAGGCCACCGCACCGTCGGGCGCCGCGGCAGCGCAGGCCGCAGCCGCGAAACCACTGCGCCAGCTGTTCATGCAGGGCTTCTGGACGAACGTGCTGAACCCGAAGGTCGTGCTGTTCTTCGTGTCGTTCTTCCCGCAGTTCGTGTCGGCCGACAGCCCGCACAAGGCATTGGCGTTCCTGACCCTCGGCGCGGTGTTCGTCGTGATGAGCACGATCTGGACGAGTCTCGTCGCATGGGTCGCGGGCAGCGTCACGCAACGCTTTTCCGGCAAGCCGGGCGTGAAGAAATGGCTCGATCGCACGGTCGGCAGCGCTTTCGTCGGCCTTGGCCTTCGTCTTGCAACATCGCAACGCTGAGATTGAATTTTTCCGGCAAGACCTTATCTAACAAATCGCTTACAATTTTCCGCCGCGCCCTTTGATGCGCGGCGGGTCCCCTGACGGATAAGGAGTGGGTATGTTCAATTGGGTCAAAACGGCGATGCTGATGGCCGCGATCACGGCCCTGTTCATCGTGATCGGCGGGATGATCGGCGGCTCGCGCGGCATGACGATCGCGCTGCTGTTCGCGCTCGGCATGAATTTCTTCTCGTACTGGTTCTCCGACAAGATGGTGCTGCGCATGTACAACGCGCAGGAAGTCGACGAGAACACGGCGCCGCAGTTCTACCGGATGGTGCGCGAGCTGGCCACGCGTGCGAACCTGCCGATGCCGCGCGTCTACCTGATCAACGAGGATGCGCCGAACGCGTTCGCGACGGGCCGCAACCCCGAGCACGCGGCGGTCGCCGCGACGACGGGCATCCTGCGCGTGCTGTCGGAGCGCGAGATGCGCGGCGTGATGGCGCACGAGCTCGCGCACGTGAAGCACCGCGACATCCTGATCTCGACGATCACCGCAACGATGGCGGGCGCGATCTCGGCGCTCGCGAACTTCGCAATGTTCTTCGGCGGGCGCGACGAGAACGGCCGGCCGGCCAACCCGATCGCGGGTATTGCGGTCGCGCTGCTCGCGCCGATCGCCGGCGCGCTGATCCAGATGGCGATTTCGCGGGCACGCGAGTTCGAGGCCGACCGCGGCGGCGCGCAGATTTCCGGCGATCCGCAGTCGCTCGCGACGGCGCTCGACAAGATCCATCGCTATGCGGCGGGCATCCCGTTCCAGGCGGCCGAAGCGCATCCGGCCACCGCGCAGATGATGATCATGAACCCGCTGCACGGCGGCGGCCTGCAGAACCTGTTCTCGACGCACCCGGCCACCGAGGAGCGCATCGCGCGCCTGATGGAAATGGCGCGTACCGGCCGCTTCGACTAAGCCTCGGCGCGCCCTGCGGTTGTTGCCGCGCAGGGGCCGCCACACCACCCCGCACGCTTCGCGCTGCGGGGTGTTTCATTTGTGCGTGCCGTAAAGGGGCCAAAGGGGCCCCATGGTCGCACGCTACAATGCTCGGTTTGAGATCGCGCCTGCCACGCGGCCGCGATCCCGCCGTTTGCCGCATTCGTTTGCTGCGCTTGCTTGCCGATTCCGCTCCGATGACTCGAACCCGTTCTTCCGCTCCGTCTTCTTCCGGCCGCTCGGCGCGCCTGGCCGCGCTGCATCTTGCGCCCGATTCGCTCGGCTTCGCACTCGACGCGGCCGCGCAGGCGGTCGATGCGGTACGGCGCGGCACCGCGCTGCCGGCGGCACTCTCGGCGGTATTTGCGCAGATGCCGCCCGATGCGCAGGCGCTCGCACGCGGCGCGACGCAGGACGTTGCCTACCGGACGATGCGTCGCCTCGGCAGCGTGGACTGGCTGATCGGCAAGCTCGTCAGCAAGGCGCCGCCCGCGCACGTGAACGCGGTGCTCGCCGGCGCGCTCGCGCTGCTGCTCGACCCGGCGGATGCGGCCGCATACCCGGCGTTCACGGTCGTGGACCAGGCCGTGACGACGATCGGCGCACGCCGCGAATACGTATTCGCGAAGGGGATGATCAACGCGGTGCTGCGCCGTTTCCTGCGCGAGCGCGACACGCTCGTCGCGGCGATGCAGGGCGATGCAGTCGCACGGTGGAATTACCGCGCATGGTGGGTTGACGCGGTGAAGCGCGCATGGCCCGACGCATGGCAGGCGATCCTCGCGGCCGGCGAGCGCCAGGGTCCGCTGACGTTGCGCGTGAATGCGCGCCGCGCGAGCGTCGACGCATATCTCGACACGCTGCGCGCGAACGGGATCGAAGCAACCGCGATCGGCCGGCATGCCGTGCGGCTCGCATCGGCGCTGCCGGTCGATCGCATTCCGGGGTTCGCCGACGGCGTGGTGTCGGTGCAGGACGCCGGCGCGCAGCTCGCGGCCGAATGGCTCGGTGCGCGCGACGGCATGCGCGTGCTCGACGCATGCGCGGCGCCCGGCGGCAAGACCGGCCATATTCTCGAACTGGCCGATGCGGAAGTCGTTGCGCTCGAAAGCGATGCGGCGCGCGCGGCGCGCATCGGCGAGAACCTCGTGCGCCTGTCGCTCGAAGCGCAGGTGCGCGTCGGCGATGCGGGCGCACCCGACGCGTGGTACGACGGGCGCTCGTTCGACCGTATCCTGGCCGATGTGCCGTGTTCGGCTTCCGGCATCGTGCGGCGGCACCCCGACATTCGCTGGTTGCGTCGCGAGGCCGACATCCCGGCGCTCGTCGCGGAACAGCGCCGCATCCTGTCGGCGCTGTGGCCGCTCGTGAAGCCGGGCGGCGAACTGCTTTACGTGACCTGTTCGATCTTCCCTGAAGAAGGCGAGTTGCAGGCCCGCTGGTTTGAAGCGGCCTGTGAAGATGCGGTACGATTGGACGCCCCTGGCCAACTGCTGCCGGGCGGCGTGCAGGGCGGGGCGGCCACCGGCGCACTCGACCAGAACACCGATCACGACGGATTTTTCTACGCGCGGTTTCAGAAACGGTGACGATCAAACACCTTTTTCCACTTCGGCTCGCGGCCGTCCTGATGGTCGCGTTGACGCTGTGCCTGGCCATCGTGCGGCCGGCGCATGCCGAATCGATCGCCGTGCAGCGCGCGTCGCTCCAGTCCGACGGAAGCGGCTGGAGCCTCGACGCGCGCTTCGATTTCGAGCTGAATCCGAACCTCGAGGATGCCGTGAACAAAGGCATTCCGGTGTATTTCACGACGGATTTCGAGTTGAGCCGCGCGCGCTGGTACTGGCTTGACGAACAGCCGGTATCGGTGTCACAGACGATCCGCCTGTCGTTCCAGCCGCTCACGCGCGAGTACCGCGTGTCGACGGGCGGCCTGCAGCTCGGCTTCCCGTCGCTGAAGGACGCGCTTGCGGTCGTCAGGCACATCACGTCGTGGCACGTGATCGACCGCAACCAGGTGCGCCTGGGCGAAACCTACACGGCGTCGGTGCGGATGCAGCTCGATACGGCGCTGATGCCGAAGCCGTTCCAGGTCGACGCCGTGAACAACCGCGACTGGACGCTCGGCTCGGACTGGAAGCGCTTCAACTTCACGGTGACCGAACGTGCTAAATAAAGTGCGCCGCGCGGCCAGCGGGAAGAGCCTCCTCGTCCGCGTGATCGTCTCGACCGTCGCGCTCACCGCGCTGCTGCTGCTCGTGCTGCTCGCGGCCGCGAGCGCGAACACCGAATTCTTCGATCGCTATTACTCGTGGCTGTACGCGACGAACATCGTCGTCGCGCTCGTATTCCTGCTCGTGGTGCTCGGGCTGATCGGGATGATCGTCGTGCGCCTGAGGAAGGGCAAGTTCGGCACGCGGCTGCTCGCGAAGCTCGCGGTGTTCTTCGCGCTCGTCGGCGTGGTGCCGGGCGGGATCATCTACATCGTGTCGTACCAGTTCGTGTCGCGCAGTATCGAGTCGTGGTTCGACGTGAACGTCGAGACGGCGCTGACGGCCGGCCTGAACCTCGGCCGCGGGATGCTCGATGCGTCGCTGTCCGATCTGCAGACGAAGGCGCGGCTGATGTCCGACCAGCTCGCGAGCGTCGATGCGAACACGAACGGTACGACGCTCACGCTGCTGCGGTTGCGCGACCAGTTCGGCGTGCAGGACGCGACGATCGTCGAGCCGAGCCGCGGCGGCTCGGGCGCGGCGCCCGACCTGCATATCGTCGCGCAGGCGTCGGGCAATTTCGCCGCGCTGATTCCGGACGACCTGCCGACGCCGCTGATGCTGAACCAGGCGCGCGAACATGGCGCGTACGCGGCGATCGAGGGCGAAGTCGACGGCGATCCGCGCGCGCACGGCGCAAAGGGTGCGCTGCGGTTGCGCGTCGTGCGCCCGATTCCCGATGCGACGACTGCGCTGCTGCAGCCGGCCGAACGTTTCCTGCAACTCACGCAGCCGGTGCCGCCCACGCTCGCGCATAACGCGGACGCCGTGCAGCGCGCGTATCGCGAGTACCAGGAAAAGTCGCTCGGCCGCACGGGGCTGCGCAAGATGTACATCGGTACGCTGACGCTCGCGCTGTTCCTCGCGACCTTCATCGCGATGATGCTCGCGCTCGCGCTCGGCCAGCAGCTCGCGCGGCCGCTGTTCCTGCTCGCGCAGGGCACGAAGGAGATCACGGAAGGCGACTACACGCCGAAGCGCGAAATCAAGACGCGCGACGAGCTCGGCTTCCTCACGCAGTCGTTCAACGCGATGACGCGCCAGCTGTCCGAGGCGCGGCTCGCGGTCGAGCAGAACCGGATCGCGCTCGAGCATTCGAAGACGTATCTCGAGAGCATCCTCGCGAACCTGACGGCCGGCGTGTTCGTGCTCGACCGCCAGTTCCGGCTGACGACCGCGAACCGCGGCGCCGAGCGGATCTTTCGGCAGCCGTTCAACTCGCTGATCGGCACGACGCTCGACCGGATCGGCGTTGCGGCAGGGTTCGGCGCGATGGTGCGCAAGGCCTTCGCCGATCGCGAAGCGGCGTCCGACGCCGGCAGCGGCGATCGCGGCCACTGGCAGCAGCAGTTCGCGATCGAGGTGCCGGGCGAATCCGATCCGCTGACGCTGCTCGTGCGCGGCACGCGCCTCGCGTCGACGGTCGAGGGGGAGGCCGACGATCCGCAGACGTCCGGTTACGTCGTCGTGTTCGACGACATCTCCGACGTGATTTCCGCGCAGCGTTCGGTCGCGTGGGGCGAGGTCGCGCGCCGGCTCGCGCACGAGATCAAGAATCCGTTGACGCCGATCCAGCTGTCGGCGGAGCGGCTGCAGATGAAGCTGTCCGACAAGCTGGCGCCGCCCGACGCGGACGTGCTCAAGCGCGGCGCGACGATGATCGTCAACCAGGTGGCCGCGATGAAGCGGATGGTCGACGATTTCCGCGAATATGCGCGTACGCCGCCGGCGGTGCTCACGAACCTGCAGTTGAATGAGCTGGCGAGCGAGGTGCTCGGGCTGTACGGCGTCGGTGAAGGCAAGAGTCCGATCGTCGCCGAGCTTGCGCAGTCGCTGCCGGTGATTCGCGGCGACGCGACGCAACTGCGCCAGGTGATCCACAACCTGCTGCAAAATGCGCAGGATTCGGTCGCGGAAGCTGCGCATCCGCGTGTGTTGATCGAAACCAAGACAGTAGAATATGGCGATCCCGACGCCGAGGGCAAAACGCGCGTCGCGGTACGTCTTACCGTGTCCGACAACGGGCCCGGTTTTCCGGCGCGCATCCTGACCCGCGCGTTCGAGCCTTACGTGACGACGAAGGCGAAGGGCACGGGGCTCGGGTTGGCCACGGTCAAGAAAATCGTCGACGAGCACGGCGCGCGGATCGATCTGCGCAATCGCATGCACGGCGAGACCGTCGAGGGTGCGCAGGTGTCGATCCTGTTCCTGCAGATGGCGAGCGATGCGCCGGGCGCCGAATCGGGCGCGCAGGCCGGGACGACCCCCGCTAAGACAAAAGCAAGTGTGCAGACAAAGGCAGCGTAAATGGCAACCATCCTGGTGGTAGATGATGAAATGGGCATCCGGGAATTGCTCTCGGAGATCCTCAGCGATGAAGGACATGTCGTCGAGGCGGCGGAGAACGCGCAGGCCGCGCGGGAATACCGGCTGAATCAGGCGCCCGATCTCGTGCTGCTCGATATCTGGATGCCCGATACCGACGGCGTGACGTTGCTCAAGGAATGGGCGGCGCAAGGGCTGCTGACGATGCCCGTGATCATGATGTCCGGGCACGCAACGATCGATACGGCCGTCGAGGCAACGAAGATCGGCGCGCTCGACTTCCTCGAGAAACCCATCGCGCTGCAGAAGCTGCTGAAGTCCGTCGAACACGGTCTCGCACGCGGCGCGGCGCCCGTGTCTGCCAACGCGGCGGCGAAGGCCGGCGCCGGACAGGCCGCGGGGCCTGCTTCGGTTGCATCCGCGGCTGCGCTGCCGACGCTCGGCGACGACATGGCCGCAGCACTCGGCCTCGCGGGGCAGACGGCTGCGATCCCGTTCGACATCCCGTTGCGCGAAGCGCGCGACGCGTTCGAGCGCGCGTACTTCGAATATCACCTCGCGCGCGAAAACGGCAGCATGACGCGCGTCGCGGAGAAGACGGGCCTCGAGCGCACGCACCTGTATCGCAAGCTCAAGCAGCTCGGCGTCGAACTCGGCAAGAAGCCGTCCGAAGGCGCTGTATAAAATATTTTGCGAAAACACTTGAGCGAATGAGGGAAGCTCGATATACTTTCATTCTTCGTTGGCCCGGTAGCTCAGTTGGTAGAGCAGCGGATTGAAAATCCGCGTGTCGATGGTTCGATTCCGTCCCAGGCCACCAGCAGTTCCAACCCCAAGAATCGGAAGGTTCTTGGGGTTTTTCGTTTGTGGTGGGCATCGCGTGCGCGGCAGCATTCGCGGGCACGTGATAAAATCCGTGCCCGCTCAATGACTTAGCGTATCGGTTCATGCGCGCGGCAGGCTGCCGGCACGGCGCCGCCGCGATACGCGGCAACGATGCCGCGCGATGGGCGGTATAAGCGCGCCGCCGCGTTCGCGGCCGACCGCGCTGCCTATACTGGTCGAGCCGGCGCAGGCCGGCACGCGTCGGGCCGCCCGGCGGCAGCCGGCCCCGGGGCGCAGTGCGACGCGAGCCTACACATTCACGGAGTATCACGGTGATTCGGACAGACGCTAAAGACGGCGCGCTCGTGTTGTTTTCCGGCGGGCAGGACTCGGCCACGTGCGTGGCATGGGCCCTCGAACGCTACCAGACGGTCGAGACCCTCGGTTTCGATTACGGCCAGCGCCATCGTGTCGAGCTCGAATGTCGGGACGGCGTGCGCGAAGCGCTGAAGCGCGAGTTTCCCGCATGGTCGGACCGGCTTGGCGACGATCACATGATCGACCTGTCGGTGCTCGGCGCGATCAGCGATACCGCGATGACGCGCACGATCGAGATCGAGACGACGGCGAACGGCCTGCCGAACACGTTCGTGCCGGGCCGCAACCTGATGTTCATGACGATCGCCGCTGCGATCGCCTATCGCCGCGGGCTGCGCGTGCTGGTCGGCGGGATGTGCGAGACCGATTTTTCGGGCTACCCCGACTGCCGCGACGACACGATGAAGGCGCTGCAGGTCGCGCTGAACCTCGGGATGGACACGCGCATCGTGCTCGAGACGCCGCTGATGTGGCTCGACAAGGCGCAGACCTGGCAGCTCGCCGAGCAGCTCGGCGGCGAAGCGCTCGTCGAGCTGATCCGCGTCGAGACGCACACGTGCTACGTGGGCGAGCGCGCGGAACTGCACGACTGGGGCTTCGGCTGCGGCGAATGCCCGGCCTGCAAGCTGCGCAAGCGCGGCTACGAGGCTTACCTGAAGGGCGAGCGGGTGACCGAAGCGCCGCTGTGACGCGGGTGCGCCGGCAGCGCTTGATGGATAACGGATTCTGATCGACAACGAGCGGCGCGAGCCGGACGAAGGACGATGACTTACGCGGTCAAGGAAATTTTCTACACGTTGCAGGGCGAGGGCGCGAACGCGGGCCGGCCGGCCGTGTTCTGCCGGTTCGCCGGCTGCAACCTGTGGTCGGGCCGCGAAGAGGATCGCGCGGAGGCCGTTTGCCGCTTCTGCGATACGGACTTCGTCGGCACCGACGGCGAGAACGGCGGCAAGTTCAAGGACGCCGAAGCGCTCGTCGCGACGATCGCCGGCCTGTGGCCGGATGGCGAAGCGCACCGCTTCGTCGTCTGCACGGGCGGCGAGCCGATGCTGCAGCTCGACCAGCCGCTCGTCGACGCGCTGCACGCGGCCGGCTTCGAGATCGCGATCGAGACCAACGGCTCGCTGCCGGTGCTCGAATCGATCGACTGGATCTGCGTGAGCCCGAAGGCCGACGCGCCGCTCGTCGTCACGAAGGGCAACGAACTGAAGGTCGTGATTCCGCAGGACAACCAGCGGCTCGCCGACTACGCGAAGCTCGACTTCGAGTATTTTCTCGTGCAGCCGATGGACGGCCCGTCGCGCGACCTCAATACGAAACTCGCGATCGACTGGTGCAAGCGTCATCCGCAGTGGCGGCTGTCGATGCAGACCCACAAATATCTGAACATTCCCTGAGCCACGGCTTTTGACATCGTGCTGATTACCCGAAAACTCGAATTCGACGCGGGCCACCGCATTCCCGATCACCGCAGCCAGTGCCGGAACCTGCATGGTCATCGCTACGTGCTCGAAATCACGCTGCGCGGCGATCTCGTCGATACCGAGGGGGCGCCCGACCGCGGCATGGTGATGGATTTCGCCGACGTGAAGGCGCTCGCGGTCGAGCACCTCGTCAGCAAGTGGGACCACGCGTTCCTGGTCTATGCGCGTGACGAGGTCGTGCGCTCGTTCCTCGAGCAGATGGCCGACCACAAGACCGTCGTGATCGACCGGATCCCGACCGTCGAGAACCTCGCGGCGATCGCGTTCGACCTCCTCGCGAACGTGTACGACGCACACTACGGCGTGAACCTGCGCCTCGAGCGCGTGCGCCTGTACGAAACGCCGAACTGCTGGGCCGACGTCGAGCGCCAGCCCGGCCGCTGATCCAGCTTTCCCGGCAGCCCCGCCAGCCGGCCGGGCTGCCTGCCACCGCGCCCACGCTCCGCGCCGGCGCGGCTCCCCGCCGGTTCCCACATTCCGCGTAACGCCGCGCTATGATCGTTGCGTGGCAGCGTAAAACGCATCCGTGCATCGTCGCGCGGCCCGCGTTGTCAGATTGGCCGCCCAAGGCCGACCAAGGCTCCAGGGCCCGCTCAGGCGCCGCCGCCGTGTTGCGCCTCGCTTCGCCTGTTGCTTGTCCCGTTCGATTGCCGTTCCGTCCCGGAGGCCGTATCGATGAGCACGCTCACCAATTCCCTCAAACAACGTCTGCACGACGGCGATGAGCCGCTGTACGGCCTGTGGCTGTCGCTCGGCAGCGACTCGGCCGCGGAAGCGCTCGCGCACGCCGGCTACGACTGGCTGTGCATCGACATGGAGCACGCGCCGAACGACAGCCGCGACGTTGCTTCGCAGTTGCGCGCGATCGCCGCCGCGCACCTGCCGAGCGAGCCCGTCGTGCGCGTGCCGGCGCGCGAGCCGTGGCTCGTGAAGCGCGCGCTCGACGCCGGCGCGCGCACGCTGATGTTTCCGTGCATCGAGACGCCCGACGACGCCGCACACGCGGTTCGGCTCACACGCTACCCGTCGCCCGAATCGCCGGACGGGCTCCGCGGCGTGGCGGGCATGGTGCGCGCGGCGGCGTTCGGCATGCGGCGCGATTACCTGCAGACGGCGAATGCGCAGGTCGCAGTGATCGTGCAGATCGAATCGGCGCGCGGCGTCGACGAAGTCGAGCGGATCGCGGCGATACCCGGCGTCGACTGCCTGTTCGTCGGCCCGGCCGATCTCGCGGCGAGCCTCGGGCATCTCGGCGACATTCGTCACCCGGACGTCGAAACCGCGATGGCGCGGGTGCTCGCGGCCGGCAAGCAGGCGGGTGTCGCGGTCGGGATTTTCGCGGGCGATACGGCGAGCGCGCGCCAGTACCGCGGCGCTGGCTACCGGATGATCACGGTATCGGCCGACGTGAGCTGGCTGGTGCGTGCGACGCGGCAGGCGCTGCAGGAGGTACGGTCATGAACGGTGAAGACGACGCGTCCTTCAGGCGCGCGCACGGTACGCGCAAGCGGTTCGGCGCGCTGCTCGGACTGTGGGCGGTGTGTGTCGCGGCGGCCGCGCAGGGCGCGCCGCAAGCGAAACCCGATCCGTCGCGCGAGACGCAATCGGCGGTCGCCGATTACAACGCCGGCGACTATCGCGCGGCGCTGGTGCAGTTTCACGACGCGGCCGAGCGCGGCGACCGCCTCGCGCAATTCAACTACGCGATGATGCTGCTGACCGGCGAAGGCGTGACCGCAAACGTCGACGAAGGGCTGCGCTGGCTGAAGCGCGCGGCCGACGCGAACATGTCGCATGCGCAGTACGTGTACGGCAGGATGTTCGACGACGGCGAGTTCGTCGCGCGCAATCCGGCCGAAGCGCATCGCTGGTTCCTGCGGGCGGCGAAGCAGGGGCACGTGCAGGCCGAGCTGTCGCTCGCGAACCAGTTCCTCGACGGGCGCGGCACGCCGCGCGACAACCGGCAGGCGTTCGCGTGGTACAAGCAGGCCGCCGACGCGGGCGAGCCGACCGCGCAGTACGTGACCGCGTCGTTCTACGAGCGCGGCGGCGACGGCGTTGCGCAGAACCTGAACATCGCGCGTGCGTATTACGCGGCGGCGGCCGCGCAGGGCGACGAGACGGCCGGGCTGAAATTCAAGGAATTGAGCGCGCGGCTGAAGGCCCAGGGGCCGGCGCCGGCCTCGGGCGGCGGCGCGGAGCCGGCGAGCCCGCGCGCAGCGCCGCAGTGAGCGTGCGCGGCGTTGCTTTGCCGCATTCGAAACACCCAATAAAAAACGGCGCCGCGGCGCCGTTTTTTATTGCTGCAGCCGTGCCGCGCGGTCAACTCTTCATCAACCGCCGCTGTCGCCCGACGCTCATGATCATCCCGATCGCGATGCCGAGCGTCGTGAGCGCGGTGCCGCCGTAACTCATGAACGGCAACGGCACGCCGACGACCGGCAGCACGCCACTCACCATCCCGATGTTGACGAACGCATAAACGAAGAACGCGAGCGTGAGCGAACCCGCGAGCAGGCGGCCGAACAGCGTCGCGCCCTGCGCGGCGATGTAGAGCCCGCGCGCGATCAGCGCCATGTACAGCGTCAGCAGCACGAGCCCGCCCGCGAGCCCCCATTCCTCCGAGAACACCGCGAAGATGAAGTCGGTGTGCTTCTCCGGAATGAATTCGAGGTGCGCCTGCGTGCCTTTCAGGTAGCCCTTGCCGAGCACGCCGCCGGAACCGATCGCGATCACGGCCTGGATCGTGTGGAAGCCCTTACCGAGCGGATCGGAGGTCGGGTCGAGCAGCGTGCACACACGATGCTTCTGGTAGTCGTGCATCAGCGGCCACTGCACTTCGGGCTGGCAGATGCGCTGCTCGAACACGGCGATCGAGCCGACCGCGATCACGCCCGCGACCAGCACCGGCACGATCAGCTTGAACGACAGGCCGGCGAGGTAGATCACGAAGAAGCCGGCCGCGAACACGAGCAGGCCCGTGCCGAGGTCGGGCTGCTTCGCGATCAGTCCGACCGGCACCAGCAGGATCCCGAACGCGGCGATGAAGTCGTACCAGCGCAGCCCGCCTTCGCGGCGCTGGTAGTACCACGCGAGCATCAAGGGGGTTGCGATCTTGAGGATCTCCGACGGCTGGATCACGACGCCGACGTTCAGCCAGCGCTTCGCGCCCTTCTTGGTCATCCCGAACAGCGCGACCGCGACCAGCAGCGCGACCCCGAACGTATAGAGCGGGACCGCGAAGCGCATCAATGTTGTTGGCGGGATGTTGGCGATCACCCACATCAGCACGAACGTCAGCAGGATGTTGCGCAGTTGATCCTCGACGCGGCCCGGCATGTCGATCGCCGCGCTGTACAGCGTGACGATGCCGACACACAGCAGCAGGAACACGATGAGGGCGAGCGGGCGGTCGAAGCCCGCGAACATCTGCTTGATCTTGTCGAGCCAGGCGCGCTTGTCGAATTGCATGCCTTTCTCCGTTAATGAGCGGTGCCGGCGTCCGCCGCTTTCGCGGGGGGCGTCGCACGCTGGTTGTCGTCCCGCGGCGCGACAGCGAGCGGTTGCGCGTCACTGGCGGGGCGGCGCGGCCGGTGCGGGCGCCGGATCGGCGGCAGGCTCGCGGGCATCGGCGCCGCGGCGCTCGCGCTGGCGTTCGCATTCGCCGGCTGCGCCGCGCCGACGCTGGCGCCGGCAGCACCGGCCGCACCCGACGCGTCGGGCGCCGAGGCGGCCGAGGCCGCATCCGCCGCGCTGGCCGCGTTCGGCACGACCGGCTGCGGCAGCGCCTTGAAGCCGGCCGCGACGGCGGCGGGCTTGTTCGCGTCGCCGATCACCGGCGCGTTGACGGGTTCGGTCGCCGACGCCGCGGCCGCCACGGCCGCGGCCTCGTTCTTCGGGTTCTGACGGTCGATCAGGTAGAAGTCGAGCACGCGGCGCGCGATCGGGCCCGCGGCCTGCGCGCCCCAGCCGCCGTTCTCGACGACCAGCGCGACGGCGATCTGCGGATGGTCGACCGGTGCGTACGCGATGAACAGCGCGTGGTCGCGCAGGTGCTCGGCGAGCAGGTGACCCTTGTAGTTCGAGCCCTGCAGCGAGAACACCTGTGCGGTACCGGTCTTGCCGGCGGCGAGGTACGGCGCGCCGCGGAACACCTTGTACGCGGTGCCGGACGGGTTCTCGATCACGTTTTCCATCCCGCGCTTCACGACGTCGATGTCGGCCTGCTTGAGCGGGATCACTTCGCTTTCCTTCGGCACGGTCAGGCGGCGCCCGCGCGAGATCGGATCCTCGACTTCCTTCACGAGGTGAGGCTTCATCACGACGCCGTTGTTCGCGAGCGTCGCGGTCGCGTGCGCGAGCTGCAGGATCGTGAACGAGTTGTAGCCCTGGCCGATCCCGAGGCTGATCGTCTCGCCGTCGAACCACTTCTGCTGCGCGGCCTTCTTGAACGCCTTCTTCTTCCAGTCGGTCGACGGCAGGATCCCGCGCGCTTCGCCCTGGATGTCGATCCCGGTGATCTGGCCGAAGCCGAACGGCTTCATGAAGTTCGCGATCGCGTTCACGCCGAGGTCGCGCGCGAGCATGTAGAAGTAGGTGTCGTTCGACACCATGATCGCCTTGTTCATGTCGACCCAGCCCTGGCCCGAGCGCACGTCGTTGCGGAACGTGTGGCCGCCGAACGTGAAGTAGCCGGGATCCTGGAAACCCCAGCCCGGCGAGCGCTTGCCGAGCGTCAGGCCCGCGAGCGCCATGAACGGCTTGTACGTCGAGCCGGGCGGGTAGGTGCCGTGCAGCGGGCGGTTCAGCAGCGGCTTGTCGGTCGAGGTGTTCAGCTCGTCCCAGGTCTGCTGGTCGATGCCGTCGACGAACGAATTCGGGTCGAAGCTCGGCGACGATACGAACGCGAGCACGTCGCCCGTCTTCGGCTCGATCGCGACGAGCGCGCCGCGCTTGCCGGCGAACGCCTGCTCGGCGACCTGCTGCAGCCCGATGTCGAGCGACAGCACGAGGTTGTTGCCGGGCGTCGCCTGCGTGCGCGACAGCGTGCGCACCGGCCGGCCGCCGGCCGTCACCTCGACTTCCTCGAAGCCCGTCAGCCCGTGCAGCTCGGTTTCGTAGCTCTGCTCGACACCGATCTTGCCGATGTAGTCGGTGCCCTTGTAGTTGTTCGCGTCGCGTCGCGGATCGTAGTTTTCCTGGTCGCTGTCATTGTCGTCGCTCATCGCGTCGATACGATCCTGGTCGCGCTTCGAGATCCGGCCGATGTAGCCGATCACGTGCGCGGCGGTCGTGCCGAGCGGGTATTGGCGGAACAGCCGCGCGCGCACGTCGACGCCGGGGAAGCGGAAGCGCTGCGCGGTGAAGCGTGCGACTTCCGCGTCGGTGAGCCGTGTGCGGATCGGCAGGCTCTCGAAGTTCTTCGAGTCTTCCTGCAGCTTCTTGAAACGGCGGCGGTCGCGAGCGTCGATCGGGATGATCTCGGACAGCTTGTCGATCGTGTTGTCGAGCGTGTCGTCGAGCTTCGACGGCGTGATCTCGAGCGTGTAGGCCGAGTAGTTCTTCGCGAGGATCACGCCGTTGCGGTCGGTGATGATCCCGCGGTTCGGCACGATCGGCGCGACCGAGATGCGGTTTTCCTCGGCCTGCAGCGCGTATTTGCCGTGCTGCATCAACTGCAGGTAGAAGAAGCGGCTCGCGAGCAGCCCGAAGCAGACGAACACGAACACGCCCGCCGCCGCGACGCGCAGGCGGAACTTCGAGAGCTGCTGTTGGGTGTCGTTGAATTCGGTCATGCGACTAGGGTCTATTTACATATGGAACGTGCATGCGTTGCCACGAGAACGGCCGCTCGCGAGGCGCGTGACGCCGCGAATACTGGACGTATTCGCAAGGAGCGCAACGCAGCGAGCGGCCGTTCTCGTGGCAACCCCAAACTTAAAATTCATTCCAGGGGAATGCCCGAAATCGCCCGTATGGCGGCGTCGCTCGTCGCTTGTTTGGCTCGGCCAAACGGCGCTCCTCACTTCTTGCCCTACGAGCGATTTCGGGCATTCGCATGTACGTTCCATATGTAAATAGACCCTAGGTCTATCCAACCCGCGCGCGGGCGGGCGAGGTGCCGCCCCGGAGCGCAGTGCGCGGACGTGGGGGCGGCGGGTAGTCAAGGTCGGTCCGGCTCAGATGGGGCGCGTATCGTCCGGATCGACCGGGCGGCGTTGCGGCATCAGCAGCAGGTGGCTCGCGATCGGCCACAGCGCGGCCTCGACGAAGCCGTCGACCAGGTAGCGCCAGCCGGGGAACGCGGCGCCCATTACGAGACGGATCACGAACGGCACGAGCTGCGCGACGACGAGCAGCGGCGTCACGTACAGCACCTGCACGCCGATCGGCATCCACAGCACGCGGCGGTGGATCGTGATCGCGCCGTACGACAGCAGCGTATAGGCGAGCGCGTGCTCGCCGAGCAGCCCCGCGTCATGCACGTCCATCAGGATGCCGAGCGCGAACGCGACGCCCATCCCGACCTTGCGCGGCTGGTGGATGTTCCAGAACAGCAGCACGAGCGCGACGAAGTCGGGCACGCCGGGCAGGCGGCCCCACGGCATCAGGTTCAGCAGGAACGCGGCGGCGAGGCTGAAGACGATGAAGTACGGATTGACCGGCTGCAGGATGTATTGCGGGCGGTTCATCGCTGGGCTCCTGGTTGCCCGGCCGCGGGCTTCGCCGGCGCGGTGGCGGGCTTGCCGGCAGGGGCGGGCGCAGGCTTCGCGGCAGGCTGGGCCGCGGCGGCCGGCTTCGCGTTCGCGTCGGCCTTGTCGGTTTTTTCGCCCTTCGCGGCGGCTTTCGCGCCCTTCTTGCCGCCCTTCGCGTTCTTGTCGGCGGCCGGATCGGGCTCGGCCGGGCGCGGCGGGATGTCGTTCTGGTAATGCAGCACGAGCATCTGGCGCGCGCCGCGCACGGCGGCGATCGGCGCGCAGGTCACGCGCGCGAATGCCGTATCGGCGAGCTTGTCGACGCGCGCGACCTTCGCGACCGGCAGGCCGGGCGGATAGACGCCGTCGAGGCCGCTCGTGACGAGCTCGTCGCCGACGACGAGATCCGCGCTCGTCGGCACGAAGCGCAGGTCGAGCGAATCGCCCTTTGGCGTGCCGTAGATCACGCTGCGCAGGCCGGTGCGCAGCACCTGCACGGGAATCGCGAGATCGCGGTCGGTGACCAGCGTGACTTCCGACTGCAGCGGGAACACGCGCGTGACCTGGCCAATCACGCCGTCTTCGCTGACGACCGGCGAGCCGTCCTGGATGCCTTGCTGCGAACCTTGCCCGATCACGATCTTCTGCGTGAACGGGTCGCTCGTGTCGTACTGGATCTCGACCGGCGTCGATTGCGTCGCGATGTGCTGGCGCAGCTCGAGCACCGCGCGCAGATGCCCGTTTTCCTGCGTGAGCACGGCGGCCTGGTTGGCCTGCGTGGACAACTGGAGGTTGCGCTTGCGGAGGTCGTCGTTCTCGTGGCGCAGCGACGAGCCGGTGACGGCGATGTCGGCCGCGCCCATGAACAGGTCGCGCGGCACGAGCGCCGCGCGCTGCAGCGGATAGAGCACGGTGCCGAGCACGCCGCGCACGATTTCGAGCGTGCTGAAGCGCGCGTCCGAGATGAGGAGCGCGATGGCGAGGGCAACGAAGAAGATGAGCCGCGCGAGCGCGGGCGGACCTTGCTTGAAGAGGGGCGGCGGACTGTATTCCATGGTCGGCGCCGGGCGCGTGTGATCGGTTAAATGATGCTCAGACGCGCAAACGGCGCGGCGGTTCGTTCTAAACGAGCGATCCGGCCACGCCGCAGGTGCGTCATGTCAACGAAACAGCTTAGACGATCACTCGTACGAGAAGATGCTGCCCAGCTTGTCCATGCGCTCGAGCGCCATGCCTGAGCCGCGCACGACGCAGGTGAGCGGATCTTCGGCGACGAGCACCGGCAGGCCGGTTTCTTCCGCGAGCAGGCGGTCGAGGTCGCGCAGCAATGCGCCGCCGCCCGTCAGCATCATCCCGCGTTCGGCGATGTCGGCGCCGAGCTCCGGCGGCGTCTGTTCGAGCGCGATCTTCACCGACGACACGATCTGGTTCAGCGGATCGGTCAGCGCTTCGAGGATTTCGTTGCTGGAGATCGTGAAGCTGCGCGGGATGCCTTCCGACAGGTTGCGGCCCTTCACTTCCATTTCCTTGACTTCCGAGCCCGGGAACGCGGAGCCGATTTCCTTCTTGATCGCTTCGGCGGTCTGTTCGCCGATCAGCATCCCGTAGTTGCGGCGGATGTAGTTGACGATCGCCTCGTCGAACTTGTCGCCGCCGACGCGCACCGAGCCCTTGTACACGATGCCGCCGAGCGAGATCACGCCGACTTCCGTCGTGCCGCCGCCGATGTCGACGACCATCGAGCCGGTCGCTTCCGACACCGGCAGGCCCGCGCCGATCGCGGCCGCCATCGGCTCCTCGATCAGGTAGACCTGCGAGGCGCCGGCGCCGTGCGCCGCTTCCTTGATCGCGCGGCGCTCGACCTGGGTCGAACCGCACGGCACGCAGATGATGATGCGCGGCGACGGCGAGAACATGCGCGACTCGTGCGCCGTCTTGATGAACTGCTTGATCATCTGCTCGGTGACGGTGAAGTCGGCGATCACGCCGTCCTTCATCGGGCGGATCGCCTCGATGTTGCCCGGCACCTTGCCGAGCATCTGCTTGGCTTCCTTGCCGACCGCCTGGATCGTCTTCTTGCCGTTGGGGCCGCCTTCCTGACGAATCGACACGACGGACGGCTCATCGAGCACGATGCCCTTGCCGCGCATGTAGATCAGGGTGTTTGCGGTACCGAGGTCGATCGCCAGATCGTTGGAGAAGTAGCTGCGCAAAAAACCGAACATTCAGAATCCTGTTTCGCTCTGGGCCGGCCCTGCATAGCGAACGCTGAGGGCGGCAGCGGAAAAAATAACAGCCTCGGGAAGCGTGGCGGAAGCGGCCGCCGCGGCGCACGAAGCTGCGAGTGATGTCTACCGGGGATCGCACGAAGCACGCACGGCTTGCCGAAATGGGGCGAAACGATGCGGGAAAAGGCTGCCGGGTTTGGGTCGAACGCGTAATGATACCTTATAATTTCACGGTATTTGAATCGAAACGGGTGGTATTTTTGCCGCTTCGTCCCCGATTTTTGAGGGTGGGATCGCACCCTCCAACCCCCCGCCGCCGCGCTGCTTTTGATGCGCTGCGCAGCCTTGTTTTTCCGGTGATCGCATGGCCCTGAACCTGACCGATGTGAAACGCATCGCGCACCTGGCGCGACTCGAAATGGCCGACGCCGACGCCGAGCACATGCTCGGCCAGCTCAATGAATTCTTCGGCCTCGTCGAACAGATGCAGGCGGTCGACACTGCCGGCATCGCGCCGCTCGCCCACCCGATCGAACAGATCCAGGAAGTCGCGCAGCGCCTGCGCGACGACGCCGTGACGGAAGTCGTCAATCGCGACGACAACCAGCGTCCGGCGCCGGCCGTCCAGGACGGCCTCTATCTCGTGCCGAAGGTGATCGAGTAAGCATTCGATGACAAGCGCGCCGGCCGGCTTGCGCCGCGCGCCACCCAGAATTCCCAGGAAAACCACTCAATGCACGAAAAAAGCCTGACCGAACTGCGCGCCGCGCTCGCCGCCAAGGAATGCTCGGCCGTCGAGCTCGCGCAGCACTACCTGAAACGGATCGACGCCGCACGCGGCCTGAACGCGTTCGTCCACGTCGACGCCGATCTGACCCTCGCGCAGGCGAAGGCCGCCGATGCCGAGCTCGCGCGCGGCGCGGGCGGCGCGCTGACCGGCCTGCCGATCGCGCACAAGGATGTCTTCGTCACGCGCGGCTGGCGCTCGACCGCCGGCTCGAAGATGCTCGCGAATTACGAGAGCCCGTTCGACGCGACCGTCGTCGCCCGCCTGCAGGCGGCCGGCATGGTCACGCTCGGCAAGACCAACATGGACGAGTTCGCGATGGGCTCGTCGAACGAGAATTCCGCGTTCGGCGCGGTGAAGAACCCGTGGGACACCAACGCGGTGCCGGGCGGCAGCTCGGGCGGCAGCTCGGCCGCCGTCGCCGCGCGCATCGCGCCGGCCGCGACCGGCACCGACACCGGCGGCTCGATCCGCCAGCCCGCGTCGTTCGCGGGCGTGACGGGCATCAAGCCGACCTACGGCCGCGTGTCGCGCTACGGGATGATCGCGTTCGCGTCGTCGCTCGATCAGGGCGGCCCGATGGCGCAGAGCGCGTCCGACTGCGCGCTGCTGCTCAACGCGATGGCCGGCTTCGACGAGCGCGACTCGACGAGCCTCGAGCGCGACGACGAGGATTTCACGCGCCACCTCGGCCAGCCGTGGGCGGCCGGCAACGATGCGGGCAAGCCGCTCGCGGGCCTGCGCATCGGCTTGCCGAACGAGTATTTCGGCGAAGGCCTCGCCGACGACGTGCGCGCGACGATCGACGCCGCATTGAAGCAGTATGAAGCGCTCGGCGCGACGCTCGTGCCCGTGTCGCTGCCGAAGACGGAACTGTCGATCCCCGTGTATTACGTGATCGCGCCGGCCGAGGCGTCGTCGAACCTGTCGCGTTTCGACGGCGTGCGCTTCGGCCACCGCGCCGCGCAGTACGGCGATCTGCTCGACATGTACAAGAAGTCGCGCGCCGAAGGCTTCGGCCCCGAGGTGAAGCGCCGGATTCTCGTCGGCGCGTACGTGCTGTCGCACGGCTACTACGACGCGTACTACCTGCAGGCGCAGAAGATCCGCCGCATCATCGCGAACGATTTCCAGGAAGCGTTCAAGTCCTGCGACGTGATCATGGGCCCGGCGTCGCCGACGGTCGCATGGGATCTCGGCGCGAAGGGCGACGATCCGGTGGCGATGTATCTCGCGGATATCTACACGCTGTCGGTGAGCCTCGCCGGCCTGCCCGGCATGAGCGTGCCGTGCGGCTTCGGCGCGGGCGCGAACGCGAAGCGCCCGGTCGGTCTGCAGATCATCGGCAACTATTTCAACGAAGCCCGGATGCTGCAGGTCGCCGACGCGTTCCAGCGCGCGACCGATTGGCACAAGCAAGTTCCGGCAGGGGTGTAAGCATATGGCTACTCAATGGGAAGTCGTCATCGGTCTCGAGACGCACGCGCAACTGTCGACCGTCTCGAAGATTTTCTCGGGCGCATCGACGCAGTTCGGCGCGGAGCCGAACACGCAGGCGTGCCCGGTCGACCTGGCGCTGCCGGGCGTACTGCCGGTGCTGAACCGCGGCGCGGTCGAGCGCGCGATCCGCTTCGGTCTCGCGATCGGCTCGACCATCGCGCCGCGCAGCATCTTCGCGCGCAAGAATTATTTCTACCCCGATCTGCCGAAGGGCTATCAGATCAGCCAGTACGAGATTCCGGTCGTGCAGGGCGGCCAGATCACGATCCAGGTACCCGCCAACGAAAAGGCCGGCAAGGACGCGTACGAGAAGACGGTCAACCTGACCCGCGCGCACCTCGAGGAAGATGCAGGCAAGTCGCTGCACGAAGACTTCGCGGGGATGACGGGGATCGACCTGAACCGTGCGGGCACGCCGCTGCTCGAGATCGTCACCGAGCCGGAAATGCGCAGCGCGGCCGAGGCCGTGGCCTACGCGAAGGCGCTGCACGGGCTGGTCGTGTGGCTCGGCATCTGCGACGGCAACATGCAGGAAGGCTCGTTCCGCTGTGACGCGAACGTGTCGGTGCGACCGGTCGGCCAGGAGAAGTTCGGCACGCGCGCGGAAATCAAGAACCTGAACTCGTTCCGGTTCCTCGAGGAAGCGATCAACTATGAAGTGCGTCGCCAGATCGAGCTGATCGAGGACGGCGGCGAAGTCGTGCAGGAAACGCGCCTCTACGATCCGGACAAGCGCGAGACGCGTTCGATGCGCAGCAAGGAAGACGCGCACGATTACCGCTACTTCCCCGACCCCGACCTGATGCCGCTCGTGATCGGCCAGGACTGGATCGAGCGCGTGCAGTCCGGGATGCCCGAGCTGCCGGCCGCGATGCAGCAGCGCTTTGCCGAGCAGTACGGCGTGTCCGCGTACGACGCGGGCGTGCTGACGTCGAGCAAGGCGATGGCCGCGTATTTCGAGTCGGTCGTCGCGAAGGCCGGTGCGGCCAACGCGAAGATCGCCGCGAACTGGCTGATGGGCGACGTATCCTCGCAACTGAACCGCGACGGCATCGAGATCGACGCGATTCCGGTCTCGGCCGCGCAGCTCGCGCTGGTGCTGCAGCGCATCGCCGACGGCACGATCTCGAACAAGATCGCGAAGGAAATCTTCTCGACGATCTGGGACGAAAAGGCGGACGACGAAGGCGCGGCCGACCGCATCATCGATGCGAAGGGGCTGAAGCAGATCTCCGACACCGGCGCGCTCGAAGCGATCATCGACGAGGTGCTCGCCGCGAACGCGAAGTCGGTCGAGGAATTCCGCGCGGGCAAGGAAAAGGCGTTCAACGCGCTGATCGGCCAGGCGATGAAGGCGACGAAGGGCAAGGCCAATCCGCAGCAGGTCAACGAACTGTTGAAGAAGAAACTCGGCTGAACATGACCGCGCGCCTGAACCGCGCTTGACGACGGGCCGCCCCGAATGCGTTCGGGGCGGCCCGTTGCGTTTGGCGGGTGCGTTATCGTATGCACCACACAGACCAACGGAGGAACGAATGGCGAAACAACCGTCGCTCGACGATTTCCGCGTGCCGTACTACACGCGCGAGAAGGAAGCCGCCGCATTCAAGCTCGATGCGTTCGACCCGGCCGCGAAGCCGTTCTCGTCCGGTTCGAAGGACGCCGACCGCGAGCGGCTGTCGGCCGTGTCGACCGAGCTCGACACGCAGCAGGAGCGCCTGCACACGCAGCAGAAGAAGCGCGTGCTGCTCGTGCTGCAGGGCATGGACACCAGCGGCAAGGACGGCACCGTGCGCGCGGTGTTCCGCGAGGTCGATCCGCTCGGCCTGCGCGTCGTGCCGTTCAAGGCGCCGACACCGATCGAGGCCGCGCACGACTTTCTGTGGCGCGTGCACGCGCAGGTGCCGGCCGCGGGGGAGCTCGCGATCTTCAACCGCAGCCACTACGAAGACGTGCTCGTGCCGCGTGTGCTCGACACGATCGACGGCAAGGAATGCGAGCGCCGCTACCGGCAGATCCGCGATTTCGAGACGATGCTCGTCGAGAACGGCACGACGATCATCAAGTGCTTCCTGCACATCTCGAAGGACGAGCAGCGCGAGCGGCTGCAGGCGCGCATCGACGATCCGACCAAGCACTGGAAGTTCGACATCTCCGATCTCGACGCGCGCAAGCACTGGGACGCGTACCAGTCTGCCTACCGCGACGCGCTCGTCGCGACGTCGGCCGAGCATGCGCCGTGGTACGTGATCCCGGCGAACTCGAAGACGCACCGCAACGTGATGATCGCCGAGCTGCTGCTGCGCACGATGACCGACATGAAGCTGGAATTCCCGCCGCCGAAGCCCGAACTCGAAGGCGTGAAGATCCGCTAGGCTTCGTCCTGTAAAAAACATCGAACTGAACTGAACAACGGAACCCGACATGATGCGAGTGATTACCGCCAACCTGAACGGCATCCGCTCCGCCGCGAAGAAGGGCTTCTTCGACTGGCTCGGCGAACAGAATGCCGATTGCGTGTGCGTGCAGGAAATCAAGGTATCGGCCGACGACCTGCCGGCCGAATTCGTCGAGCCGCACGGCTTCAAGAGCTATTTCCACCACGCCGAGAAGAAGGGCTACAGCGGCGCGGGCGTGTACAGCCGCCACGAGCCCGATGACGTGATCATCGGCTTCGGCAGCAGCGAATTCGATTCCGAGGGGCGCTACGTCGAGGCGCGCTACGGCAAGCTGTCGGTGGTGTCGGTGTACGTGCCGTCCGGCTCGAGCGGCGAAGAGCGCCAGCAGGCGAAGTACCGCTTCATGGACGAATTCATGCCGCATCTCGCGCAGCTCAAGAAGAAGCGCGAGGTGATCCTGTGCGGCGACGTGAACATCGTCCACAAGGAAATCGACATCAAGAACTGGAAGAGCAACCAGAAGAACTCGGGTTGCCTGCCGGAAGAGCGCGAGTGGCTCACGAAGCTGTTCGACGACGTCGGTTACGTCGACGTGTTCCGCACGCTCGACCCGCGCGCCGAGCAGTACACGTGGTGGAGCAACCGCGGCCAGGCGTATGCGAAGAACGTCGGGTGGCGGATCGATTACCAGATCGCGACGCCGGGCGTGGCCGGCACCGCGAAAAGCACGTCGATCTTCAAGGACATCAAGTTCAGCGATCACGCGCCGCTGACGATCGACTACGACTACAAGAAGTGATGTCCGGGGCTGAGTATCGGGCGCGCTAGCGCCGCCGGATCGCCGAATGCAGAACGGGCCGCATGTCGAACATGCGGCCCGTTTTGTTTCGGCGCGGCGCTTACTGCTTGATCGACGCCATATCCACCACGAACCGGTACTTCACGTCGCTCTTCAGCATCCGTTCGTAGGCCGCGTTGATCTGCTGCATCGGAATCGTTTCGATATCCGACGTGATCCCGTGCTCCGCGCAGAAGTCGAGCATTTCCTGCGTTTCCGCGATCCCGCCGATCAGCGAGCCCGCGAGGCGGCGGCGCTTGAAGATCAGGTTGAACACCTGCGGCGACGGGTGATCGTGCTCCGGTGCGCCGACGAGCGTCATCGTGCCGTCGCGCTTCAGCAGGTGCAGGAACGGGTTCAGGTCGTGCTGCGCGGCGACCGTGTTCAGGATGAAGTCGAAGCTGTTCAGGTGCGCATTCATCTGCGCTTCGTCCTTCGAGATCACGACTTCGTGCGCGCCGACGCGCTTGCCGTCCTCGATCTTCGACGGCGACGTCGTGAACAGCACGACGTGCGCGCCCATCGCGCGCGCCAGCTTCACGCCCATGTGGCCGAGGCCGCCGAGGCCCACGATGCCGACCTTCTTGCCGGGGCCGACGTTCCACTGCCGCAGCGGCGAGTAGGTCGTGATGCCCGCGCACAGCAGCGGTGCGGCGCCGGCCGGGTCGAGCGTCTCGGGCACGCGCAGCACGAACGCCTCGTCGACGACCAACTGCGTCGAATAACCGCCGTACGTGACGTCGCCCGTCACGCGATCCTGGCCGTTGTAGGTGCCGACGAAGCCGTTCTCGCAATATTGCTCGAGGCCGTCCGCGCAGCTCGGGCAGGTGCGGCACGAATCGACGAGGCAGCCGACGCCGACCAGCTCGCCGACCTTGAAGCGCGACACCTGCGGGCCGGTCGCGGTCACGCGGCCGACGATTTCATGGCCCGGCACGACCGGATAGATCGTGTTGCGCCATTCGTTGCGGGCCTGGTGCAGATCCGAGTGACAGACGCCGCAGTAGAGGACGTCGATCTGGACGTCGAGATCGCGCAGCGCGCGACGCTGGAATTCGAACGGGGCGAGCGGCGACTGCGAATCGGTCGCCGCGTAAGCGTAGGTGGTGCTCATGCAGGGGGCTCCTTGTCCGGGAAAAACGTCCGGCGAAACAGACTGTCGTCGCACCCTGTGGTGATGCGGCGAGGCAGGACGTCATCGTAAGGAGTGCGGCGTTGCGGCGAAATACACGAAGGTCTGGAAGATTTGCCTATTCCTCTCGAATTGCACGCGAACGGCCGTCAAAATGCCTTCAAGGTGCTACATTGCGAGCCAGATTCTCTTGCCGGACAGGACCACGCCGATGAGCTTCCAGCCCCTTTTCGCCGACGCGGGCGAGCGCGTGCAGCGCCGCATGATCGAACTGCACACGCGCCTCGCGCCGAACGAGGGCGACACGCTCGCGGCGCTCGACGGCGTGCGCTTCATCCGCGTGAGCCGTCCCGCGCCGCGCATGCCGGTGCTGTACGAGCCGAGCATCATCGTCGTGTGTCAGGGGCGCAAGCTCGGTTATCTCGGCGACCGCTCGTTCGTCTACGACGCGCAGCAATATCTCGTGCTGTCGGTGCCGCTGCCGTTCGAATGTGAGACCTTCGCGAGCATGGACGAGCCGTTTCTCGCGATCTCGATCCGCATCGATCTCGCGGTGATCGCCGAGCTCGCGATCCTGCTCGACGAAACGCTCGGCGCGGCCGTCAGCGAGCCGCACGGCGTCTATTCGACGCCGCTCGACGCGCCGCTGGCCGACGCGGTCGTGCGCTTGCTCGAGGCGCTCGCGTCGCCGCACGACACGCGCGTGCTCGGGCCCGCGATCATGCGCGAGATCGCGTACCGCGTGCTGACAGGCGCGCAGGGCGACGCGATCCGCGCGGCGCTCGTCCAGCAGCATCACTTCGGCCGCATCGCGAAGGCGCTGCGGCGCATCCACCTCGAACTCAAGGCCGACCTCGACGTCGAGACGCTCGCGCGCGAAGCCGGGATGAGCCTTGCGGTATTCCACGCGCAGTTCAAGCACGTGACGGCGACGTCGCCGATGCAGTACGTGAAGGCCGCGCGGCTGCACCAGGCGCGGCTGATGATGGTGCAGGACGGAATCGGCGCCGGCGCGGCCGCCGCGCGCGTCGGTTATGCGAGCGCGTCGCAGTTCAGCCGCGAGTTCAAGCGGCTGTTCGGCCGCAGCCCGGGTGACGAAGTGCGCTGGATGCGCGAGAGCGGCAGCCGGACGATCGGCGGGCGCGCCGCGATCGACCTGTCCGCCGAATCGGACGTCGACGCCTAGCGCCGCACGACCTTGCGCCGTTGCGCGCTGATGCCCGCGTAGTCGGGCAGCGTGTCGACGCGTTTGCCGATCGCCTTCGCGTACAGCGGCATCAGGTCCGGCAGGCGGTTCAACAGATCCTGGCGCCGGGCCGTGCTGTACGGATGCGTATAGATGAAGCCGGTCGTCTTGTTCGCGCGCGTCGCGACCGCGAGCTTGTCCCACAGCGTGATCGCCGCGCGCGGATCGAAGCCCGCGCGGGCGGCGATGTCGCCGCCGATCACGTCGGCTTCGGTCTCGTCGGTCGGGTCGTAGTGGAGCGCTTGCAGCCGCTCGCCGATGTTCAGTGCCTGCGGCAGCGGATCGCCGACGCCGAACAGCGGCGGCAGCGTGGCCGCGCGCAGCGACGTTTGCGAGGTCGCGCTGAAGTTGCTGCGCGCGTGTTCGCGCAGCGCGTGCGCGATGCCGTGCGCGAGCAGCACGCCGAACTCGTCGTCGTTCAGGCGGATGCGGTCGAGCATGCCGCCGTACACGAGCACCTTGCCGCCCGGCAGGCAGGTCAGGCGGATGTCGCGCGAGCGGATCGCGTTGACGTCCCACGTCCAGTTCTTGACGCGGTCGTTCCATTTCACCGAATACGGCGCGAGCTTCGCGACGATCGCGCGCAGGCGCTTCACGCGCGGCTGGCTCGCGGGCAGCAGGCGGTTGCTGTCGGCGGCCGCCTGCACGATCTGCGCGTATTCGTTCGCGGTGAGCTGCTCGAGCAGCTGTGACGGGATCAGCGTGCGGAAGGCGATCTCGTTGCCGTAGCGAACCTGCGGCGGTGCCGGCGTATAGGCCTTCGTCGACGCGGCGGAGCCGGTCGGCTGCGCGGCTTCGGCGGCGGCCGGCGGAACGGCTGCGGCGGGCGCCGAAGGCGCAGCCGGCGCCGCGGCCGGCGCGGAGCCTGCCGTGCTCGCGCCGGTGTCGGTCGCGTGCGCGAGCCCCGCGGCGAGTGCCGCGACGCCGACGCTCAACGAAGCCGCAGCGCGCGCGAGGCGGTGCAGGCGGTTACTGCGCACGGCTGGCCTCGCCATTGCGTGCGGTACCGTTCCACGGCGCGATCTTGAACAGCAGCAGCATGCCGGGAATCGCGAGCGCGGTGCACACGATGAAGTAGTCGAACCAGCCGATCTTCGCGACGATGAAGCCGCTCGCGGCCGACGCGAGCGTGCGCGGCACCGATGCAAGGCTCGTGAACAGCGCGAACTGCGTGGCCGTATAACGCGGGTCGGTCGTGCTCGCGATGTACGCGACGAACGCGGCCATCGTCAGGCCGGTCGTGAAGGTTTCGACACCGTAGACGAGCGCGAGCGCGACCGTCATCGGGCTGAATTGCGGCGTGACGGCAATGCCGAACACCGACAGCGCCGACGCGATCGCGTGGCTCGTCGATACGGTGAAGTCGTAGAGCACCGCGAGGGCCGGCGAGCCGGGGCCGAGCTGCGCGAGCCACGCGAAGCCGAGCGTCGACACCATCTGCAGCGCGCCGAAGATCCACAGCCCGCGGCCGATACCGATCTTCACGAGCCACACGCCGCCGATGATGCCGCCGGCGACGCTCGCGACGAGCGCGGTGGTTTTCGCGACGATGCCGATCTCGGTGCGCGAGAAGCCGATGTCGAGGAAGAACGACGTCGACAGCGTGGTGGCCATCGTGTCGCCGATCTTGAACAGGAAGATGAATGCGATGACGAGCAGCGCGCCGGCCCAGCCGTCACGCTGGATGAATTCGCGGAACGGCAGCACGATCGCGTCGCGCAGGTTGCGCGGCGGCGCGCCGATCACTTCGGGTTCGCGCACGACGAGCGTCATCAGGATGCCCGGCAGCATGAACGCGCCGGTGAGCGCGAACACGACGTCCCACGGCAGGTGGTCGGACAGGATCAGCGCGAGCGAGCCGGGGATCAGCGCGGCGAGCTTGTACGCATTCACGTGAATCGCGTTGCCGAGGCCCTGCTCGGTATCGCGCAGCAGTTCGCGGCGATACGCGTCGATCACGATGTCGGAGCTTGCGCCGAAGAACGCGACGAGCGTCGTGAGCGCGGCGACCGTCCAGATGGAATCGCGCGGCGACACGAAGCCGAGCGCGGCGATCGCGCCCGCGACCAGCACCTGCGTGAGCAGCATCCAGCCGCGCCGGCGGCCCGGCCGCCAGCCGGGCAGGCGCGGGAGGTAGCGGTCCATCAGCGGCGCCCACAGGAACTTCCACGTGTACGGGAACTGGATCAGCGCGAACAGGCCGATTTCCTTCAGGTTCACGCCCTCGGAGCGCAGCCATGCCTGCACGAGATAGACGAGCGTGAAGAGGGGCAGACCCGACGTGAAGCCGAGGAACACGCAGATCAGCATGTGCGTGTTCAGATAGGCTCGCCAGCCGGGGTGATCCTCGTGAGCGGTGAGTGCGGGCGCCTCGTGTGGCGTTTTCGACATGGACAGAAACTGGGTAGCGTTGACTGATGGCGGCGGCAGCGCGCGGCGGGAGGGGGCAGCGCGGGCCGGGCCCGGCGTTCGTCAACGGCCCCCCGGCTCAGCTGCGCTTGACGCGGTAGACAGCAAGACTACCACGCCAGTTCGCTCCCCATCGAATCGGCTGGCCCTCGTGCAGCACGACGCGGTCGAGGATCGTGACGCCGACTTCGGGCGCGAGCGCCTCGAAATCCTTGATCGTCAGCACCCGCACGTTCGGCGTGTTGTGCCACTGGTACGGCAGCGATTTCGACACGGGCATCCGGCCGTGCAGCACCGACAGCCGGTGCGACCAGTAGCCGAAGTTCGGGAACGACACGATGCACTCGCGGCCGACGCGCGCCGTTTCGCGCAGGATCGCGGCCGTCTGGTGGATCGTCTGCAGCGTTTGCGACAGGATCGCGATGTCGAAGCTGTGATCCTCGAACAGGCGCAGGCCGTCCTCGAGATTCTGCTGGATCACGTTGATGCCGTTCTTCGTGCTCGCGAGCACGCCCGCGTCATTCAGCTCGATGCCGTAGCCGGTGACGTCCAGCTCCTCCATCAGCAGCGCGAGCAGCGAGCCGTCGCCGCAGCCGAGGTCGAGCACGGTCGAGCGCGGCTCGACCCAGCGCGCGATCGTGCGGAAGTCCGCGCGCGCGGACAGGGAATTCAGCGCTTGCTGGTTCATGCACCCACCTCGTTGGCGATTCGTTCGTAATACGCGCGGATCAGGTTGTGATAGCGCGCGTCGTCGAGCAGGAACGCGTCGTGGCCGTGCGGCGCGTCGATTTCCGCGTAGCTGACCGTGCGTTTGTTGTCGAGCAGCGCCTTCACGATCTCGCGCGAACGCGCGGGCGCGAAACGCCAGTCGGTCGAGAAACTCGCGATCAGGTATTTCGCCTGCGTTTGCGCGAGCGCGGCCGTCAGGTTGCCGTCGAACGCCTTGGCCGGGTCGAAGTAGTCGAGCGCGCGTGTGATCAGCAGGTAGGTATTCGCGTCGAAGTAGTCGGCGAACTTGTCGCCCTGGTAGCGCAGGTACGACTCGACTTCGAACTCGACGTCGAAGCTGAAGTTGTACGCATCGAGCGCGCCGTCGGCGCGGCGCAGCGCGCGGCCGAATTTCTCGGCCATGTCGTCGTCGGACAGATACGTGATGTGGCCGATCATCCGCGCGACACGCAGGCCGCGCTTCGGCTTCACGCCGTGCGCGTAGTAGTCGCCGCCGTGGAAGTCGGGGTCGGACAGGATCGCCGAGCGCGCGACCTCGTTGAACGCGATGTTCTGCGCGGACAGCTTCGGCGTCGACGCGATGTCGATGCAGTGCGCGACGCGCTCCGGATACATCAGGCTCCACGCGAGCGCCTGCATTCCGCCGAGGCTGCCGCCCATCACGGCGGCGAAGCGCTCGATGCCGAACGCGTCGGCGACGCGCGCCTGCGCGTGCACCCAGTCCTCGACGGTGACGACCGGATAGCGCGCGCCGTACGGCTTGCCGGTCGACGGATCGGTGCTCATCGGGCCGGTCGAGCCGAAACACGAGCCGAGGTTGTTCACGCCGATCACGAAGAAGCGGTTGGTGTCGAGCGGCTTGCCGGGCCCGACCATGTTGTCCCACCAGCCGGTGCTGCGCGGATCGTCCGCGTAGACGCCGGCGACGTGATGCGACGCATTGAGCGCGTGGCAGACGAGCACCGCGTTCGAGCGCGCGGCGTTGAGTTCGCCGTACGTCTCGACGACGAGCTGATAGTTGCCGATCACACTGCCGCTTTGCAAGCGCAGCGGTTCGGCGAAGTGCATGGTCTGTGGAGCGACGATGCCGATCGATTCCATTCGTTCCGCCTTATGACTGGGCAGCTAAATGGTGTCGGCGATGCGCGGAGTCGGAGATGCGCGGCTGACGACCTCTTTAGCCGCATTTGTAGTGAACCGCCGGGACGAAGCCCCGGCCGGTTCGCGCGCCCGCAATCGAGTCAGCAAATCGGCGCGTTTCCGACATGCCGCCAAGGGTGGCGGCAGTCGGGAAAGTATAGCGGAATTCCGCAGGGCACGGATTTCACGGCGGATTCGACGGCCGGGCAGCTTCGGCCCGCCGCCGCGCCGCCACGTTACCAGCGGTATTTCGCGGCGAGCTGCCCGCTGACCACCGAGTAGTCGGAGAAATTGCCTTCCACGCCGACGCTGGCCGACACCGCGAACCGCCGGGACATTTCGCCGGTCGCGCCGACCCGGAGCGCCGCACGATCGCGCGGGACGCTGAACGAGAAGGCGTTGCGGTCGAGCGTCAGCGACCGCGAGCCGGGCCCGTGCCACCAGTTCGCTTCGATGAACGGCCGAAGCGCGCGCCCGTGGGCCATCGCCGTCACGCCGTGCACGCGCACGCCGACGCGGGTCAGCACATCGGTCGAGCCCTGTGCGTCGAGGCGCCCGCCCGGTGCGTCGTGCGCGGCCGCGCGGTAGTCCGACACGATGAGTTGCGCCTCGGGCTCGACGAAGAAGCGCGTGTCGCCGCTGCTGAGGAGCGGGAACGAATGGCCGGCCTCGAGCGAGCCCGTGACGGTGCGCGACCGATACGAATCGCCGGCGAGACTGCCGCCGACATGGTTCGCGTACGCGCCGAACATCACCCACGCATCGACGTACGGGCCGGACAGGCTGTCGCGATTGCCGTACCACGTGCCGTACAGGCCCGCGTTGTAGCCCGCGACGCTGCCGCGCGCGGTGGCGTTCGCGATGCGTTGCTCGGCCGCATTCCATAGCGGGCGCGTCGACCAGCTCGTGCGGCTGCCATACATACCCATCGCGCCGATGCGGAAGTGGCCACCGCGGCCGTCGTCGAACCGGAGCAGGTCCGCGCCCGCGTGGATCAGGCGGCCGGTGCCCGATACGCTGCGCGTACCGCCCGACTGCGACGTGAACTGGCCCTCGGCGCGCATCCAGACCGCGCCGTCGAGCGGGCCTGCTGCGGCGTCTTCGGTGCGCAGCGTCCGGTCTTCACGTTGATGCAGCGAGTGGATCGCCATCGTCGCGGCCGCATCGGCGTTGGCGAGATACGCATCGGGTTCGGGGGCGACCGCGCGCGGCGGCGGCCCGATTTCCGGCTTGGTTTCCGGCTTGACTGACGGATCGGGATCGCCCGGGCCGGGCTGGACCGGTGGTACCGGCGGTTCGGGTTGCGCGGCGGACACGAGATACCAGTCGTCCGCCTGACCGCCTTGCCCGCCGCGCGCGAGCATGTAGTCGTAGCCGCCCGCAGACAGTGTGCCGAAGCCCTGGCGGTAGCCGTCGGATGCGGCATCGAGTGCAAATGCCGCGGCGTCCGTCGTGCCGCCGTTGCGGGTTTCGACGAGCGGGATGCCGATCGTCGTCTGTGCGCCCTCGCCGCCGGTGCGTTTCACGATGATCCCCGTATTGCCGGACGCGTGGCCGCCGTCGATCACGAGGCGGTCGGCGGGCGACGCATCGTCGCCGAGCACCGCGTGCATCACCAGCTTGCCGTTGTTTGCCGCGTAGTCGCCCTGCACGGCGAGCGTGCGCGGCACGCCGGCATTCGGCTCGGCGAACGCGATCGTCGAGCCGTTCAGTGCGACGGAGCCGACGGTCGAATCGGCGGTGACGGTCCAGCGGCTGTTCGTGTCGAGCGACAGCGCGCGCACGGCATGCGTGGCGCCGGCCCACGTCGACGCGCCGGACAGTGCGACGTCGGTCACGGCAGGCGTCGCGCTGCCGTCGTCGGCCGGGCGGTTCACGATGTCGCCTTGGGCGTGCGCGCCGGATTCGAGCGTCAGGCGTACCGGAGCGCCTGACTGCGCGCGTACCGACAGCAGCGTGCCGTTGCCACCGGCGGCGCGCGCGCCGTTTCGCAGCGCGATGACGGCATCGCCGGCTTCGATGGCGCTGTATCGCTCGCTCAGGAGCACGCCGTGGTCGACGTTCAGCGTACCGCCGAGGACGCGCGCGGCATGCGCGCCGTCGCCGGTTGCGTGCGCGCGGGTGCGCAGCACGTCGATCGTGCCGCCGGCGCCGGCATGGAGTGCGTCGGCGTCCTTGCCATGCGTTTCGACGGCCAGATCGGTGAGCGCGGCCACCGAATCCGTGCCGGTGGAGACGACGCCGAGCGAACGTTCGCCGTGCGTGGCGACGCCGCCTCCGGTCATCGCGATCCTGCCGCCGAGCCGGGCAATTGCGCCGATTGCGCGCTCACCGGTCGTCGTCACCTGCGTGTCGATCGCGTTCACGGATGGCGTGCCGGTGTATTCCTTCGATGCGTACAGGCCGTGCGAGCTGTGCCCGTTGGTCAGTACCTGCGTGCGCGCGAGTTCGACATGGCCTTCGCGCGTGTCCACGCCGAGCGCGGCGTAACCGTCGGTTTGCAGGCGCGAATCGTCGAATGTCGCGGTGGAGGCGCCCGGCATGAACAGGATCGACGCATGGTCGCCCGTCGTGCGGATCGCGGCGCGTTCGACGCGCGCGTGCAGGCCGTCATCGCCCATGTAGACGCCATTGGCGAAATCGCCTCCCGTGAGGATCTGCGTATCGGCCAGGTTGACGACGGCGCCGCCCGGCGAATGGTGCAGGGCGATGCCATGCGCCTCGCGCCCGCGCGTCACGATCAGGCTGTCGACGATGTCGGCGTGGCTGCCGGCGCCCTCGACAAAGACGCCGTGTGCGCTGTCATGATCGGTGTCGATGGTGACCTGGTCGGCGCTTACGCTGCCGCCGGAGCGGGCGTCGATGCCGGTGGCGAAAATGCCGCGGGTGCGGATTTCGGTGTTGCGCAGTTCGATGTGCGAGCCGCTGCCTGTGGCGGCGGCGCCGCTCGAACCGTGCCCGAACGAGAAGAGGCGCGTCTTGCCGGTGGCGATCAGGCTGCCGCCGTTGAGCGCGGAGAATACCGGGCGGTTGTCGCCGGACGTCGAATAGTCGCCGGGGGCGACCTCCAAAACCACGCCATCGGCCTGCCGCCCGCCTTCCGTGCGGACCTCGGCTGCCGACGGCCAGGGCGCCACCGCGCCGGCGAATGCCACGGAGTACGCGAGTTGCCGGCAGTGGCGCGCCCGGAACATCAGGAATGTGTACTTCACCCAATCACCTCGATTTGCTTGATTGGGTGAAAAAATAGCCTGCACTGACTAAATGCGATATTGGATAAGTTCGAATTTCATGCGCGTTGCGGCGAATGCCGTCCGATACGCAGCCGTCGGCCGTGCCGGCGCGGCGCGCGGAGTTGCGAGGCCGGCGACGCTGCGCTTACTGGAGGATCAGCCGCAGATGCGCGTCGGCCTGCTCGCCCGGCGATTTCTGGAATCCGCCTTTCGCGAAGCGGTGCCACCTGCCGATCACGTAGCTGACGAGCAGGCTCGCACGCGCGGCCGGATCGTAGTCGGCCGGCAGCGCGAACGGCGCCGTGCCGTCGGGCGCGTTCGCCTCCGTGCGCGCGACCCGCAGGCACTGCTTGACGGTTGCTTCGATGCGATCGATGAGCTGGTTCACGCGTTCGGTGAGCCGCTCGTCCTCGCCGACCAGCGCCTCGCCGGTCAGCACGCGCGTCATGCCGGGGTTCTTCGCGGCGAAATTGAGCATCGTCAGCGCGATCGTGCGCGCCTGCAGCACGCCGTTCGGCTCCTTTTCGACGATCTGGTTGACGAGCCCGAACAGCGCCTGTTCGATGAACTCGATCAGCCCTTCGTACATCTTCGCCTTGCTGGGGAAATGCCGGTAGAGCGCGGCTTCCGACACGTCGAGCCGGGCCGCGAGCGCGGCAGTCGTGATTTTCTCGGGTTTCGGCACCTCGAGCATCGTCGCGAGCATCTGCAGGATCATCACGCGGCGCTCGCCCGGCTTCGGGCGCGGGCGCGGCGGTGTGGCCTGGCTTTCCGTTACGGCTTGGTCCTGCGGGTAAGTCGGCTGCATTTTTGTCGCCCCGATCGTGTGCCCAGTCGCAGCGATTTTAACGAACGAATGCGCTGATCGACATAATGCGGGCGTCCGGTTCCCGGCAGATGGCCGGGCAGGTGGCCCGTGATCCAGACCGTGCCGATGCCGAGACGCTTGTAGCGCTTCAGGTGGCCGCGCGTATCCTCGACGAGGATCGCGTCGGACATGCGCGCATTTGCGGCGCGCAGCGTCCGGCGCAGCATCGTGTGATCGGGCTTTGCGCGCCACGTGCGGCGGTCGCGCATGTGCTCGATCGCGATCACGCGCTCGAACAGCCGCTCGATGCGCAGCTCGCGCAGCACCGCGCGCGCGTAGTTCTCCGGCGCGTTGGTCAGGATCAGCTTGCGGCCCGGCAACGCGGCGACGATGCGCGCGAGGCCGCGTTCGGCGCGCAGCATCGCGGGGAGATCGGGAAACGTGTGGACCGCGCGCAGGAAATCGTGCGGATCGATCGGGTGATGGCGCGTGAGGCCGAGGAGCGCGGCGCCGTAGCGCTCGGTGTAGCCGGTGCGCAGGCGGTCGGCTTCGGCCCGCTCGACCTGCAGCGTGTCGATGATGTACTGCGTCATCGCGCGGTTGATCTCGGGAAAGATCGCGTGCGATGCGTGGTGCAGCGTGTTGTCGAGATCGAACAGCCAGACGGGCGCGCCGGCACGCGGCCGGCTGCGCGAGATGCGCCGGCGCCGCAGGGCGGCCGGCAGGTCGGGGGAAGGGGGCGGGCGGCGCGCGCTCAATGCGAGCGGATCATCGTGCCGAACGGCTGCTCGGTCAGGATTTCCAGCAGCACCGAGTGCTCGATCCGGCCATCGACGATGTGCACCGACTTCACGCCGCTCTTCGCGGCGTCGAGCGCCGACGAGATCTTCGGCAGCATGCCGCCGGAGATCGTGCCGTCCTCGAACAGCGCGTCGATCTCGCGCGCGGACAGATCGGTCAGCAGGTTGCCGTCCTTGTCCATCACGCCCGGGATGTTGGTCATCATCAGCAGCTTCTCGGCGTTCAGCACGGTCGCGAGCTTGCCCGCGACGAGGTCTGCATTGATGTTGTACGACAGGCCATCTTCGCCGAAGCCGATCGGCGAGATCACCGGGATGAACGCGTCGTCCTGCAACGCCTTCACGACCGCCGGGTTGATCGCCTCGACTTCGCCGACCTGGCCGATGTCGATGTACTGGCCCGGGTTGTCGCGGTCCGGCATCAACAGCTTGCGTGCGTGGATCAGGCCGCCGTCCTTGCCTGTCAGGCCCACCGCGTGGCCGCCGAAGTGGTTGATCAGCATCACGATGTCCTGCTGCACTTCGCCGCCCAGCACCCATTCGACGACTTCCATCGTCTCTTCGTCGGTGACGCGCATGCCCTGGATGAAGGTGCCGGCCTTGCCGATCTTCTTCAGCGCGTGGTCGATCTGCGGACCGCCGCCGTGGACGATCACCGGATTGATGCCGACCAGTTTCAGCAGGATCACGTCGCGCGCGAAGCCTTGCTTGAGCCGCTCTTCCGTCATCGCGTTGCCGCCGTATTTGATGACCACGGTCTTGCCGTGGTAGCGGCGGATGTACGGCAGCGCTTCGGCGAGGATTTCTGCCTTCAGCGTGGGGGCGATTTGCGAGAGGTCGATGGGCTCGGACATGGCGGCGGCTCTGGCTGGGAACGGTTGAAACAGGGCGAATTGTACAGGAGTGGCGCAGCGCAGCATCGGGTTTTTGGGCTGGCCGGAAGGCAGGTGGCGCGGGGCGGGCGCCGCACGCGGCGGCCCGCCGGCTATGGCGCTGCGCGATGCGGGCGATGCCGCGCGGGCGGCAGCAGCAGGGTGGGCCGCGTGCGTTCGCGGCGCGCATCGGCCGGGCGGCCGGCGTGCAAATTCCGTGCGCCGCGCTATGCTTGTCGCGTGGGGCGATTGCTCGCCCGCTTCCGCGATTCCTCCATGACCGATTCCGCCGCCGCTGCCTGTTCCGCCCCGCGCCGCGCGCGCTGTCCGCACTGCGGGCGCGGCTTCGACTGCGGCGCGCGTACGCAGCCGTTCGAGTGCTGGTGCGCGTCGATGCCGGCGCTGCCCGGCGGCGCGCAGCCCGCGGCCGGCGCGCGTTGCCGCTGCCCCGAATGCCTGGCCGACGAGATCGCGCAGCGCATGGCCGGCGCGGCCGGCTGACGGCGTCTGCCGCGCACACGGTGCGCGTGGTTCGCGCGCGCCGATCCGGCCCCGCTAGAGGCGCCGCCCGCTAAACGGGTAAACTGCCCGGATGCAACGAATCACCACCACCGGACGCGTCAACCTCAGTCACCTGTTCTGGCTCCGCAATCTCGCGATCATCGGCCAGCTCGTGACGATCGGCGTCGTGCAGACCTATTTCGGCGTGCATCTGCCGTTACCGGCGATGCTGATGGTCATCGCGCTCGAAATCGTTTTCAACGCGCTGACCTGGGTGCGCGTGCTGCGCGCGCGGCCCGAGACCAATTTCGAGCTGCTCGGCCAGCTGTGGGTCGACCTCGGCGCGTTGTCGGCGCTGCTGTTCCTGTCGGGCGGCACGACCAACCCGTTCGTGTCGCTGTACCTGCCGTCGCTCGCGATCGCGGCGGCCGTGCTGCCGTGGCACCTGATGATCTGGCTCGCGGCGTTCGCGGTCGCATGCTACGCGGCGCTCGGCTTCGATTCGGTGCCGCTCAACATGGACAATCCCGCGAACCTGTTCGACTACTACCGCACCGGGATGTGGGCGAACTTCATGGTCAGCGTCGGGCTGATCGCGTGGTTCGTCGCGCGCATGTCGAACGCGCTGCGCCAGCGCGATGCGGCGCTCGGCGAGGCGCAGCAGCACCTGCTGCGCGACGAGCGGGCGGTCGCGCTCGGCGTGCAGGCCGCCACCGTCGCACACGAGATGGGCACGCCGCTGTCGACGATCGCGATGCTCGCCGAGGAACTGCGCGACGCGGCGCGCGCCGATCCGGGGCTCGCCCGCTACGAGGCCGACCTGAAGGTGCTCGAAGAACAGATGACGCTTTGCACGTCGGCGCTCGCGCGCCTGCGCAGCCGCGCGAGCGCGCCCGCGAGCCGCCAGCCGGTGGACGACTGGCTCGACACGTTCGTCGAGCACTGGCGCCTGCGGCATCCGCACGTGCAGTTCGAGCTGCTCGGCGCGCGTCCGGCGGGCGTCGCACTCGACGACACGGTCGCGGCCGGCCAGATCCTGACGATCCTGCTCGACAACGCCGCGCGCGCGAGCCCGCAGCGCGTGACGCTGGCCGCGAAGGTCGCGCACGATCGTCCGGCCGACGAAATCGAATTCGAGGTATGCGACGATGGGCCCGGCATTCCGGCCGCGTTGCGTGAATCGCTCGGCGCGATGCCGGTCGACAGTACGCAGGGCGGACACGGGGTCGGCCTGTATCTCGCGTTCAGCGCAGCCGCGCGGCTGGGCGGCGAGATCGAATTGTCCGATGTCACGCCGCGCGCGGCAGGCGGCAACGGGCGGGCCGGCAGTGCAGCGACGAACGGCCAGGCCGCTGCTGTGTCGGGCCAGCGCGCGGGCGAACGCATGGCCGAACGAACGACGCTCGCGCCGGACGGCCGCGCGGCCGGAGCAGCTACCGGGCGCGGCACGCGGGCCGTGCTGCGCCTGCCGGTCGTGCGCGTCGCGGCGCCGGCCGCCTCAACCAACACGTAGACGGAGAAACCACATGAGCGAGAACAATTTCCTGGTGATCGACGACAACGAGGTGTTCGCGGGCACGCTCGCGCGCGGCCTCGAGCGCCGCGGTTACGCGGTCCAGCAGGCGCACGACAAGGAGACGGCGCTCAGGCTCGCCGCCGGCGGCAAGTTCCAGTTCATCACCGTCGACCTGCATCTCGGCGAGGATTCGGGCCTGAGCCTGATCGCGCCGCTGTGCGACCTGCAGCCCGATGCGCGAATCCTGGTGCTGACCGGTTACGCGAGCATCGCGACCGCCGTGCAAGCGGTGAAGGAAGGCGCCGACAACTATCTCGCGAAGCCCGCGAACGTCGAGTCGATCCTGGCCGCGCTGCAGACCAACGCGACCGAAGTGCAGGCCGACGAGGCGCTCGAGAACCCGGTCGTGCTGTCGGTCGACCGGCTCGAATGGGAGCACATCCAGCGCGTGCTGGCCGAGAACAACAACAACATCTCGGCGACCGCGCGCGCGTTGAACATGCACCGCCGCACGCTGCAGCGCAAGCTCGCGAAGAAGCCGGTGCGGCAGTAAGCGGGGGCGCGCCGCGCACCTTCGGTGCGCGATCACGCCTGCGGGCCGGCGACGCACGGTGGCCAGCCCTGCGCACCAACGAAAACGGGCGGCCCCGAAAGGGCCGCCCGTTTTGCGTCGGACATCGCGCGCGTTACGTTACAGCACGTAGCGCGACAGATCCTCGTCCTGCGACACTTCGCCGAGCGCCCGGTCGACGTATTTCGCGTCGATCGTCACGCGCTCGCCGGCGTGGTTGCCGGCCGCGAACGACACTTCCTCGAGCAGTTTCTCGATCACCGTGTACAGCCGGCGCGCGCCGATGTTCTCGGTCTTCTCGTTGACCGCAAACGCGATCTCCGCAAGACGGCGGATGCCGTCGTCGGCGAATTCGAGCTGCACGTCTTCGGTCGCGAGCAGTGCCTGGTATTGCTTCACGAGGCTCGCGTCGGTCGCATCGAGGATCGCCTCGAAGTCTTCGACCGACAGCGAGTCGAGCTCGACGCGGATCGGGAAGCGGCCCTGCAGTTCGGGAATCAGGTCGCTCGGCTTCGCGAGGTGGAACGCGCCGCTCGCGATGAACAGGATGTGATCGGTCTTGACCATCCCGTACTTCGTGTTGACCGTCGTGCCTTCGACGAGCGGCAGCAGGTCGCGTTGCACGCCCTGGCGCGACACTTCGCCGCCGCTGCCTTCGTTGTTGCGCGACGTGATCTTGTCGATCTCGTCGAGGAACACGATGCCGTTCTGCTCGACGTTCTGCACGGCCTTCGTCTTTACTTCCTCTTCGTTCAGCATCTTCGCCGCTTCCTCGTCGGTCAGCAGCTTCAGCGCTTCCTTGATCTTCACCTTGCGGCGCTGCTTCTTGCCGCTGCCGAGGTTCGAGAACATCGAGCGGATCTGCTCGGTCATCTCTTCCATCCCTGGCGGCGCCATGATGTCCATGCCGGCCGACGGCTGTTCGAGGTCGAGCTCGACTTCCTTGTCGTCGAGCTGGCCTTCGCGCAGGCGCTTGCGGAACGTCTGGCGCGTCGCGTTGTTGTCGTCGTTCGCGTGTTCGGCGTTGCCGCCGAAACCGACCGCACGCGGCTGCGGCAGCAGGATGTCGAGGATGCGGTCTTCCGCCTGGTCGGTCGCCTTGCTGCGCACCTTGCGCATCTCGGTTTCGCGCGTCTGCTTGACCGAGGTCTCCATGAGGTCGCGCACGATGCTGTCGACGTCGCGGCCCACGTAGCCGACTTCGGTGAACTTGGTCGCTTCGATCTTGATGAACGGCGCATCCGCGAGCTTCGCGAGGCGGCGCGCGATTTCGGTCTTGCCGACGCCCGTCGGCCCGATCATCAGGATGTTCTTCGGCGTGATTTCCTGGCGCAGCGGGTCGGCGACCTGCTGACGGCGCCAGCGGTTGCGCAGCGCGACCGCAACCGCTTTCTTCGCCTTCGCCTGGCCGATGATGTGCTTGTCGAGTTCCGAGACGATCTCGGCAGGGGTCATGGTGCTCATGGTGCGGTCCTTACTCGATCGTTTCGATGATGCGGTTGTGGTTCGTGTAGATGCACATGTCGCCGGCGATCTCGAGCGACTTCTCGACGATTTCGCGCGGCGACAGCTCGGTGTTTTCCGCGAGCGCGCGGGCCGCGGCCTGCGCATACGCGCCACCCGAGCCGATCGCGCAGATGCCGCCTTCCGGATCGAGCACGTCGCCGTTGCCGGTAATCACGAGCGTCGTGGTTGCATCGGCCGTGATCAGCATCGCTTCGAGGCGGCGCAGCATCCGGTCGGTGCGCCAGTCCTTCGCGAGCTCGACGGCCGCGCGGGTCAGGTTGCCCTGGTGCTTCTCGAGCTTCGCCTCGAAGCGGTCGAGTAGCGAGAACGCATCGGCGGTGCCGCCCGCGAATCCGACCAGTACCTGGTTGTTGTAGATCCGCCGCACTTTCCGCGCGCCACCCTTCATGACGATGTTGCCGAGGGTTACCTGGCCGTCGCCGCCGAGCGCGACCTTGTCGCCGCGCCGGACCGAAACGATGGTCGTGCCGTGAAATTGCTCCATCTGCGTTCCTTGAGAAAAACGGGGAAGAGTCGGGCGGCGCGAGGCGCCGCCGCGTGAATCGCAGTGCGCCGGGGAGCGGCCCGGCGCGCGTCCGTTTCATTTTAGGGCGGGCGCCGGGATATCAAGAGGCGGGAGGCAAATCGGCGGGCCAGCGCACGTTCGCCGTTTTGGAAACATCGCTTGAGGCGCTGGCCGCCGCAAGGGCACGTTGTTAACGGGAGCAGGTGCGGGAACCGGTGCCGGAAAAACAAAAAGCGCGCGGCAGGCCGCGCGCTTTCGGGAAGCAGCGTGTCGGAGCGGAACGCCGCTCGATCAGTCGCCGAACAGCTTCTGGCGCAGCTCGCGGCGCTCTTGCGCCTCGAGCGACAGCGTGGCCGTCGGGCGCGCGAGCAGGCGCGGAATGCCGATCGGTTCGCCGGTTTCCTCGCACCAGCCGTAATCGCCGGAATCGATGCGGGCGAGCGACTGCTGAACCTTCTTGAGGAGCTTGCGTTCGCGATCGCGCGTACGCAGTTCGAGCGCGTGCTCTTCCTCGATCGTCGCGCGATCGGCGGGATCGGGCACGATCACCGTCTCGCGGAGGTTCTCGGTCGTCTGGCCTGCATTCTTGAGGATGTCCGCCTGCAACTGTTCGAGCCGATTTTTGAAGAAGGCGAGCTGATCCTCATTCATGTAATCCTTGTCGCTCATCTTCAGGATTTCGGCTTCGGTCAAGAGTTTCTTCGTCATCTGCTTGCTTCTTCAATGTGCGGCAAATCAAGAGATATTGCCTGCACTTTGGGATTACCCGCAACCGCGCTTGCAATCATTTGCGATTTGCCGCCGCGGGGCCGAAAGCCTCTGGAAAACCGGTTCTCAAATACCAGGACAGACCTGGCGCGGATTTGCGCGCGCGGCGAACCGGTATGCTGCGCGGCAGATCGCATCGGCCGCGGCCGGGTGGCGGATTGGCGATCCGGCGCGGTTGCGATGCCCGGAAACTGGTTCAGCAAGAACCGGGCCTGTTTGTTGCCGTACTCCAGCGGGCACGTATTGTAACTGAATCGCAAGCGGGCGCCGTATCGGGTCGATCCCCGTCGGCTGCGCCAATATCTAGAAAATATAACGCGCAAATCGCGAAAAAGCGATGACGGCGAAACCCTCCCCGCACGCCGCCGCCGGGGCCGCCGCGAAAGCGGCGGCGCGGGCGGGGCGCAAAAGGGCGCAAACGGCGCCCGCGCGCGTCAGGCGAGGCAGGCGTCGAGGCCGTCGGTGATCAGGTCCTGCGGCAGATCGACGCCGATGAACACCATCTTGTTGGTCTTCTTCTCGACCGGCAGCCACTTCGCGGCGAGGTCGCTGCCCATCATCTGGTGCACGCCCTGGAACACGACCTTGCGGTCGACGCCCTTCATGTACAGCACGCCCTTGTAGCGCAGCATCCGCTCGCCGTAGATCTGCAGGATGCCGCCGAGGAAGTCTTCCAGCTTGTTCGGGTCGAACGGGCGGTCGTTGCGGTACACGAACGACTTGATCTTGTCGTCGTGATGCGCGTGGTGGTGATTGTGGTGGCCGTGACCGTGCTCGTGATCGTGCGCGCATTGACCGTGATCGTGGTCGCAATCGGCGTGATCGTGATCATGGTCGTGATCGTGGTGGTGATGCGCGTGATCGTCTTCGGCGAGGAAGTCGGGGTCGATCTCGAGCTTTGCGTTCAGGTTGAAGCCGCGCAGGTCGAAGATCTCCTTGATGTCGGCTTCGCCGAAATTCACGATCCTGATCGTCGCCTTCGGGTTCATGTGCATCAGGCGGTGCTTGAGGCCGGCGACGGTCTGGTCGTCGACGAGATCCGACTTCGTGATGAACAGGCGGTCGGCGAAACCGACCTGGCGCTGCACGACTTCGTGTTCGTCGAGCTGCGCGTTCGCGTGCTTCGCGTCGACGAGCGTGATGACCGCGTCGAGCAGGAAGTCGTCGGCGATTTCGCTGTCGATGAAGAAGGTTTGCGCGACGGGGCCCGGGTTAGCGAGGCCGGTCGTCTCGATCACGATGCGGTCGAAGTCGAGCTTGCCTTCGCGCTTCTTCGCGGCGAGATCGCCGAGCGCGCGTGCGAGGTCGCCGCGGATCGTGCAGCAGATGCAGCCGTTGCTCATCTGGATGATCTGCTCGGTCGTGTCCTGCACGAGAATTTCGTTGTCGATGTTCTCTTCGCCGAACTCGTTCTCGATCACGGCGATCTTCATGCCGTGCTGTTCGTTCAGGATGCGCTTGAGCAGCGTCGTCTTGCCGCTGCCGAGGAAGCCGGTAAGGATGGTGACGGGAGTGGCCATGTCGGTCGCCTGTGGTTCGTGAATCGGGGTCAAAACCAGGATGTGCGTCGCGCCCTCGCGCTGCGAGCCGGGGCGCACAACCATTCATTGAAACATACCTGTCAAGCCCCCGCCCGTCGTCCGGACGACAGGCGCGAGCGCTGGCCCGCCAGGCAGGGCCGGCGGACAGGGCTGTCCGCCAAGATCGGGGCGATCAGACGATTTGCAACAGCAGCCCCTTCAGATATTCGCCTTCCGGGAACGCGGCGAGCAGCGGGTGATCGACGCCCGCGCCGAGCCGCTTCAGGATGCGCGCGTCGACCTTCGCATCGGCAGCCGCGCCCGCGACGATCTTCTGGAACAGGTCCATGTCGATCGCGCCCGAGCACGAGTACGTGAACAGCAGGCCGCCCGGACGCAGCAGCTTGAAGCCGCTCAGGTTGATGTCCTTGTACGCGCGCGCCGCGCGATCGACGCTGTCGCGGGTCGGCGCGAACTTCGGCGGATCGAGCACGATCAGGTCGAAGCGCTCGCCTTCGTCGACGAGGCGGCGCAGCGTCTTGAACGCGTCGGCGTCGAGCCAGGTCGCGCGTTCGGCATCGAAGCCGTTGGCGACGACGTTCTGCTGCGCGAGCGCGAGCGCATCGCCCGACGAGTCGATCGACACGACGCGTTTCGCGCCGCCCTTGAGCGCCGCGAGCGAGAAGCCGCCCGTGTAGCAGAAGCAGTTCAGCACGTCGCGGTCGGCCGCATATTGCGCGACGAGCGCGCGGTTGTCGCGCTGGTCGACGTAGAAGCCGGTCTTGTGCCCGTTCGGCACGTCGACGTGGTAACGCACGCCGTTTTCGTTCGCGATCAGCGTTGCGGGCGGCGCATCGCCGGCCAGCACGCCGGTCGTCTGTTCGAGCCCTTCCTTGTCGCGGATCGACACGTCCGAGCGTTCGTACACGTTCGGGCAGCCCGTCGCGCCGGTGAGCGCCGCGACGATCGCGTCCTTCCATGCTTCGACGCCCGCCGCCATGAACTGGCAGACGAGCTGGCCGCGCGGCGCGGCGCCGGCTTCCGCGGTGTCCGCGACGTAGTAGTCGACGATCAGCCCCGGCAGCCCGTCGGCCTCGCCGAACACGAGCCGCACCGCGCCCGTGCCCGACACCATCGTCGTGCGGTGCGCGACCGCGCGCTGCACGCGGCGCTTGAAGAATGCGTGGTCGATCGGCTCGTTCTCGTCGAAGCTCCATATGCGCACGCGGATCTGCGACTGCGGGCTGTACGCGCCGCGCGCGAGGAAGCGGCCGTCGTGCGCGCGCACGATCACGGTCGTGCCGGGCGCGGGCTTGCCGTCGACGCGGTCGATCGCATTGGCGTAGACCCACGGATGGCGGCGCAGCAGCGACTTTTCCTTGGACGGCTTGAGTGTGACGGTTTGCATGATGAGATCGAAGTGGGCCGCGCCCGCAGCCGGCCGTTGCCGGCGCCGCGCGCGGCGGGTAACACGGGAAGCGCGTCAGTCGCGCTTTTTCGCGCGCGGATGCGCGCTGTCGTAAATCTTCGCGAGGTGCTGGAAGTCGAGCGACGTATAGACCTGCGTCGCGGCGACGCTCGCGTGGCCGAGCAGCTCCTGCACCGCGCGCAGGTCGCCGCTCGACTGCAGCACGTGCGTTGCGAACGAATGGCGCAGTACGTGCGGATGGACGTTGGCGGGGATGCCGGCGGCGAGTGCGGCGCGCTTCACGCGGTCGCGCACGACGCCCGGCGCCATCCGGTTGCCACGCACGGACAGGAAGAGCGGATGCGGATCGTGCTTCACGAATTCGCCGCGCACCGCGAGCCATGCGTTCAGCGCTTCGATCGCCTTGCGGCCGACCGGCACCTTGCGCTCCTTGTTGCCCTTGCCGCGCACGGTGACTTCGGCTTCGGCCAGATCGAGCCAGCCGGCCGAGCGGTAGCCGTCGGCCTGGGTGTACATGACGTCGAGCCCGATCAGCTCGGCCAGGCGCAGCCCGGACGAATAGAACAGCTCGAGGATCGCGTGATCGCGGATGCCTTCGGTCGTGTCGGCGACCGGTGCGTCCATCAACGCGGATGCGTCGTCGACCGACAGCGCCTTCGGCAGCGTTTTCGGCCGCTTGGGCGCGCGCACCGCGGCGACCGGGTTCGCGGGCATCTCGATGCGCTGCGCGAGCCAGCGGTAGAACGCGCGCCACGCCGACAGGCGGTGCGAGATCGACCGTGCGGACAGCCCGCCCGCATGCGCGCGCGCGACCGCGCCGCGCATGTCGGCGGCCGTCAGCGCGTCGAGCGGCCGGCCGGCCGCGAGCTTTTTCAGCTCGTCGAGTTCGTGCGTGTACGCGCGCAGCGTGTGTTCCGACAGCTGCCTGACGTGCTTCAGGTTCGACAGGTAGGCGGCGATCGGATCGTCTGTCATCGCGTTCGGCGGATCAGTGCGGCAGCAGGCGCGTGAGCGCCGCGCTGGCGAGCGTCGCGATCTGCGCGAGGAAATCGGTGGCCATCCCGTCGTGGAAGCGGCGCGGATCGGGCGAGCCGAGCACGAGCAGGCCGAAGGCGGGTGCGTCGGTGCCGGCGAGCGGCGCGCGCAGCGCGAGCAGCGCGACCGAGGCGGCCGGGCCGTCGCCGGCCGGTGCGGCTTCGGCGCCTTCCGCCGCACTCGCGGCCGACGCGGCGAGCGCGGGCGTGAGCCACTGCGCGGCCTCGAAGCCCGTGTTCGCGCCGCAGTACGGCGTCGACAGGCCGTTCGTGAAGAGGCGCACTTCCTCGCCGACCTGGCGCGCGAAATCGGCCTGCGCGTAGGTGTCGGCAACGTCCCACACGCGCAGCGCGGTTTGCGGCACGTCGAACACGTCGGCGATGCCGTCGGCGATCGTGCGCGGCAGCGCGTACGGATCGCGTTCCGCGATCACGCGCGCGGTCCAGCGGCTGAACTTCGCGGACAGGCTGTCGTTCTCGTGGCCGTAGCGCACGAGCTCGGCGAGCCGGCGCTCGAGATGCTTGTTCTTGTCGCGCAACATCTCCATCTGCCGCTCCTGCAGCGAGATCGCGGCCTTGCCGTGCGGGTTCGCGAGACGGATCGTCGCGAGCAGTTCGGCGTGCTGCGCGAAGAATTCGGGGTTGGCGAGCAGGTAGTCGGCGACTTCGCGATCGTTCATGTGGCTGGAGCGTTCAGTTATCAGGGACGTTGCAGGGTCAGGCGTTCAGGTCGATCTCGCCTTCGAACACGGTCGTGGCGGGGCCGGCCATCATCAGCGCGGCGGCTTCGTCGCGCGCGCCGTCCCAGCCGATCGTCAGCGTGCCGCCGTGCGTGTGCACGGTCACGGGCGAATCGAGCAGGCCGCGCCGGATGCCGGCCGCCACCGCCGCGCACGCGCCCGTGCCGCATGCGAGCGTCTCGCCCGCGCCGCGCTCGTACACGCGCAGGTTCACTTCGCTGCGCGACACGATCTGCATGAAGCCGGCGTTTACGCGCTGCGCAAAGCGCGCGTGGCGCTCGATCAGCGGGCCTTCCTCCAGCACGGGATACGCTTCGGCGTCGTCGACGATCTGCACCGCGTGCGGATTGCCCATCGACACCGTCGAGATCCAGCGCGTCGCACCGCCGACGTCGAGCGGCCACAGCGTGTCGCGGCCTTCGGTGCGGCCGTCGAGACCCGACGCGTCGAATGGCACCTGCGCCGGCTCGAACACGGGCGCGCCCATGTCGACGACGACTTCGCCGTTGTCCTGCAGCGTCAGCGTGATCAGGCCCTTCATGACCTGCACGCGCACGCTGCGCTTGTCGGTCAGGCCGCGGTCGCTGACGAATTTCACGAAGCAGCGCGCGCCGTTGCCGCAGTGCTCGACCTCGCCGCCGTCGCAATTGAAGATCCGGTACTTGAAATCCACGCCGTCGACGGTCGGTTTTTCGACGAGCAGCAACTGGTCGGCGCCGATGCCGAAGTGCCGGTTGGCGAGCGCGCGCACCTGCGCCTCGGTGAGCGGCGGCAACGCGCGCGAATAGCCGTCGAGCACGACGAAGTCGTTGCCCGCGCCGTGCATCTTGGTGAACGAGAGTTTCACTGGGTCCGGAATTCCATGGCGAACAAGGCGGTCGGCACGATGCGAACGGCCCGCCGCCACGCCGGGCGGCCTCGTTCGTCGTGCTGATCTCAACCGCAAATGATACATGCAGCCGACAGGGGCGTCCTGCGCGGGCGGGGCGTTTCACGTCGCCGGTGAGGGCGAGGCGGGCCGTATCTGTCGATTGGTCGACTGGTCGCGACAGAAGCGAGCGGACAAATTGATGCGGTGTGGCGGGCGTTGCCGCAGCGAAGGCGGGGTTGGCGATGCACGCCCGATACATGGCGAAAGCACGGGACGAGCCGGACGCACGTTTTCGTTCGGGTCAAATTGACAAGGAAATCAAGCGGTTCGTATAGTTTGGCTATACGCTTCACGGCCATGCTGTCGACTTCGCGAGTCGAGTGTGGGAGGTCCATGATCAAGTCATGGCAGCACAAGGGGCTGGAAGCGTTTTTCATGAACGGGAGCAAGGCGGGCATCCTGCCGGGCCATGCTCCAAGGCTGCGGCGCCAGCTTGCCCGTCTCGACGTGGCGTGCCGGCCGCTCGACATGAACGTGCCGGGCTGGCGTTTTCACGGCCTTGCCGGTGGGCTGGACGGTTACTACGCGGTCAACGTGAGCGATAATTGGCGCTTGACGTTCAGGTTCGAGGGCTCCGATGTCGTCCTGGTCAATTACCAGGACTACCACTGAGGTGATTCAAGCCATGACAGGCATCTTCAATCCGCCCCATCCGGGCGAAGCGCTGCGCGATGACGTGCTGCCTGCGCTCGGTCTCTCCGTCACCGAGGCCGCCGCACAGCTCGGCGTGACGCGCGCGGCGCTGTCGCGGATCCTGCACGGCCATGCCGGCATCTCGCCGGAAATGGCGCTGCGTCTCGAGGCGTGGCTGGGCGAGGACAATGGCGGGCGGGCCGATCTATGGCTCGCGCAGCAGGTTGCGTTCGATCTGTGGCGCGCGCGCGCGAAAGGCGCGCCGAAGGTGGCGAGAGCGCAGGCGCGCACCTGACGGCGCGCCCGCGGGCTCGCATGGCGGGGTCAGTACAGGCTCGGCTCGCCGGGCGGGCGCGTCTTGAAGCGCTTGTGGACCCAGTAGTACTGCTCGGGCATCAGCGGGATCTGTTCCTCGAGGAATTCGTTCATCCGCCGCGCGTCGAGATCGTCGTCGCCGGTCGGGTAGTGATCCCACGGCTTGAATACCTTCAGCCGGTAGCCCTTGTAGTTCGGCAGCACCTCGCCGATGAACGGCACGACCTGCGCGCGGCCCGTCTTCGCGAGCCGGCCGACGGCCGTCAGCGTGCAGGCGGGCACGCCGAAGAACGGGACGAACGTCGAGTTGCGCAGCCCGTAGTCCATGTCGGCACCGAGCATCACCGGCTTGCGGTCGCGCAACCAGCGCAGCACGACGCGCGCGCTGTCCGCGCGGCCGACCATCTCGGCGTCGAAGCGCCCGCGCGCCTTCTTCGCCTCTTCCTCGAGCACCGCGTTCGAGAACGGCTGGTAAAGCGACCCGCAGCGGCGCTGCAGCGAACGGTTGAGCCAGATCGAACCGGCTTCGATGCCGACGAAATGCAGGCCGAGGAACAGCGTCGGCGGCAGGTCGGGATCGGTGAGGTCGACCGCGCTGTCGACCTGGATCAGCTTCTCGAGCTTTTTCTCCGAACCGAACCACTGCACGCTGCGCTCGACGTAGCTGCGGATCGCATGGCGGAAATGCTGCCCTGCCACTTCCTCGCGCCGCGCGTCGCTCCAGTCCGGGAAGCAGAGTTTCAGATTGGTGTGTACGATGCCCTTTCGCCGGCTGGGGATCTGGTACAGCAGCCAGCCGAGACCATCGCCGAACCGTGCGGTCAAGCCGTACGGCAGCAGGGCGAGCAGTTTCAGCAAGCCGATGGCGAGGTGCGTGGCTAGACGTCCTAGCATGCGAAACCTCCATGGGACCGGCTGGCCGGCATGTCGAGAACAGGTTGGGAAAACAGCGGAAGATGCAGCACGGGCGGCGCTCTGTGACAATTCAGGAAAGCCGCTATAATACGGGCTTCGCCGAGTTAACTGACAACTTGCGGGGCGAAGCCGGCTGGTGCCACACGCACTGCCCGGTCCTGGTAATCCGCTAAAGCGTCGCCGCTTCAGGCCCAACGAAGCTGGCTACGTGAAACCAACCGTAACCACACAGGAGCCTGAAAAAGTGGCAAACGATTATCTCTTCACGTCCGAATCCGTCTCCGAAGGCCATCCGGACAAAGTCGCGGACCAAATCTCGGACGCGATTCTCGACGCCATCCTCGAGCAGGACAAATATTCCCGCGTTGCGGCGGAAACGCTGTGCAACACGGGTCTCGTCGTTCTGGCCGGTGAAATCACCACGACGGCCAACATCGATTACATCCAGATCGCGCGCGACACCATCAAGCGCATCGGCTACGACAACACCGAGTACGGCATCGACTACAAGGGTTGCGCGGTGCTCGTCGCGTACGACAAGCAGTCGCCCGACATCGCACAGGGCGTCGATCGCGCACACGACGACAACCTCGACCAGGGCGCCGGCGACCAGGGCCTGATGTTCGGTTATGCATGCGACGAAACGCCGGAACTGATGCCGCTGCCGATCTACCTGTCGCACCGTCTCGTCGAGCGCCAGGCCAGCCTGCGCCGCGACGGCCGCCTGCAGTGGCTGCGTCCCGACGCGAAGTCGCAGGTGACGGTCCGCTACGTCGACGGCAAGCCCGATTCGATCGACACCGTCGTGCTGTCGACGCAGCACGCACCGGACATCGAACTGCCCGCGCTGCGCGAAGCCGTGATCGAGGAAATCATCAAGCCGACGCTGCCGGCCGACCTGATCAAGGGCGACATCAAGTTCCTCGTGAACCCGACCGGCCGGTTCGTGATCGGCGGCCCGCAGGGCGATTGCGGCCTGACCGGCCGCAAGATCATCGTCGATACGTACGGCGGTGCCGCACCGCACGGCGGCGGCGCGTTCTCGGGCAAGGATCCGTCGAAGGTCGACCGTTCGGCTGCGTATGCCGGCCGTTACGTCGCGAAGAACATCGTCGCTGCGGGCCTCGCGTCGCGCGCGCTGATCCAGGTGTCGTACGCGATCGGCGTTGCCGAGCCGACCTCGGTGATGGTCAACACGTTCGGCACGGGCCGCGTGTCGGATGCAGTGATCACGAAGCTCGTGCGCGAGCATTTCGACCTGCGTCCGAAGGGCATCATCAAGATGCTCGACCTGCTGCGCCCGATCTACGAGAAGACGGCCGCTTACGGCCACTTCGGCCGCGAAGAGCCGGAATTCTCGTGGGAAGCAACCGACAAGGCACTCGCGCTGGCCGAAGCGGCTGGCGTGGAGCCGACGGCACGCGTCGCGTAAGCGTCCTTCGCCCAAAACGAAAAACCCCGGCATGCCGGGGTTTTTTTTATGGGTTCGGATCGCCGGCGCAACGGCGGCGATCATGGCGGGCAGCGCCCGCCGGGGCTGCTTCAGCGTGCGCCGAACCCGAACCAGCCGTTGCTGGCCGCGAGGCGGCGCGGGCGGTTGACGCGGCGTTGCGGGCCGCGCGAGCGACGCAGCGCGAGCGCGCGCAGCGACGACGGCTTCTGCAGCAGCGAGCGCAGACCGGCACGGCGTACGAACGCCTGCGCGCTCATCATCGAGAAAAACGCGTGGAACCACGCGCGGATGCCGTCCAGCCGGCTGTGCGCGGGCGCGCGCTCGGCCAGCGCCTGCGTGCGTGCGCCGTGATGGCGCAGCGAGCGGGCAGGAGCGGACGGCACGACGCGATTCGCAGCGCGGCTGAGACGTGAAGTCAGACGGAATGGCATGTGAACGATGCTTCGCTTGTATGGATGGCGCCCTGAAGAGCGCACTGGTATGAACGGCCTCGGATGGCGCAACGCATCTTACCGAATGTCGTTGCGCGCCGCGCCCGCCAGAATTGACAGGCCGCGACAGGCTACAGGGGATTCATGACGGGCAAAAGTCGCGATAAACCCTTGTGCCACAAGGCGTGTGCCGCATACCGCCTGTCGGTGAGGCCAGTGCCGCGCCGAACAGTTCCCTTGAGCCGGATCAAATAGCCGATTGGCATGCCCCTGCGCACGACAATGGTGCTGTTCGCGGCATCCGGCGCCGATTTACAATCGTCACATTCACACAATAAACGTCTGGCATCCCATGTCGTCTCCATTGCAGTCGGAATCGATCCGCGCGCAAGTCGCGGAATTGCGCGAACGCGGTTTCGTCGTCGCGCGTGGCCTCGTCGGCGAGCAGCAATGCGCGGCCCTCAAGCAGATCGCGGAGCGCCAGTTGCTGGAAGCCGCCGAGCCGATCGAGTTCGAGGCGGACCTGCGCTACCCGGGCGCGCCCGAGTCGAAGCATGCGCCGGGCGGGCACACGGTGCGACGGCTGCTCGATGCGTACACGCGCGATCCGGCGTTCGCCGAGCGTGCGATCGCACCCGAAATCGGCGCGTGGATGCGCGAGTACTTCGGTGAAGAGCCCGTGCTGTCGCGTGCGCATCACAACTGCATGATGACGAAGCATCCTGCGTACGGCAGCCTGACCGGCTGGCATCGCGACTTCCGCTACTGGTCGTTCGAGCGTCCGGACATGGTGTCGGTGTGGCTCGCACTCGGCCCGGAAACGAACGAGAACGGTGCGCTGTGGCTCGTGCCCGGCTCGCATACGGCCGAATTCGGGCCCGAAGCGTTCGACGATGCGAAGTTCTTCCGCGGCGACCTGCCGGAGAACCGCAAGATGATCGACGCGGCCACGTGCCCGTCGCTCCAGACAGGCGACGTCGTGTTCTTCCACAGCAACACGCTGCATTCGGCCGGGCAGAACCGCTCCGACCAGGTGAAGTTCTCGCTCGTGTACACCTATCACGGCGCGAGCAACCGGCCGATTCCGGGCACGCGTTCGGCAGTGAAGCCGGAAGTGCAGTTCTAGGCGAGTGGCGAGGCGGAATCGATTGGCCCGTGCGATGCCGATGCGCATCGCGGGCAAATGAAGCAACGGGCGGCCTGGCCGCCCGTTTCGTTTTGCGCGGCCCGCGCGTGCGACGCGGGCCGTTCGTGCGGCGCGCGTTCTAGCGCTTGCCGCCGGGCATCGCGAGGCCGATCAGGCCGACGAACGATGCGACGGCGCCGCCCACGATCAGCAGGATCGTCTTCGTGGCGGGCGAACCGGTGAAGAAGCGCGACACGTTGTCGTTGATCGAATGGAACGACTGGCCGCCGAAATACAGCAGCACGACGCCGCCGACGAGCAGCGCAACCGAGATGACCCGGGACATACCAACCTCGCTGAAACGATGATTCGAGACGCCGCAGTGTAGGCGACGGCCGCGGTCGCGTCCATCGCCGTGCGCGCATCGGTCGCCTTCGTTACCATAGCCGTCGTGCGTTTCCTTCGCCGCCGTCGCGCGCTGTGCGCGGCCGGCGCGCGCCCCTCCCTCCGACGTCCTGACGGGAAATACTCATGGCCTACGAAGCAGCTTCCGAACGTTATGCCGACATGCAATACCGCACCTGCGGCAAATCCGGGCTCAAATTGCCCGCCCTGTCGCTCGGCCTGTGGCACAACTTCGGCGACTCGACGCCGATCTCGACACAGCGCGAGATCCTGCGCACCGCGTTCGATCTCGGCATCAACCACTTCGATCTCGCGAACAACTACGGGCCGCCGTACGGCAGTGCCGAAACCAACTTCGGCCGGTTGTTGAAAGAGGATTTCCGGCCGTACCGCGACGAGCTGCTGATCTCGACGAAGGCCGGCTGGGACATGTGGCCGGGGCCGTACGGCAGCGGCGGCGGGTCGCGCAAGTACGTGCTCGCGAGCCTCGACCAGAGCCTGCAGCGCATGGGGCTCGACTACGTCGACATCTTCTACTCGCACCGCTTCGACGCACACACGCCGCTCGAGGAAACGGCGGGCGCGCTCGCGTCGGCCGTGCAGCAGGGCAAGGCGCTCTACATCGGCATCTCGTCGTATTCGGCGGCGAAGGCGCGCGAGATGGCCGGGTTGCTCGCACAGTACAAGGTGCCGCTGCTGATCCATCAGCCGTCGTACAACCTGCTGAACCGCTGGATCGAGAGCGAGCTGCTCGGCACGCTCGACGACGTCGGCGCGGGCAGTATCGCGTTCACGCCGCTCGCGCAGGGTTTGCTCACGTCGAAATACCTGAACGGCGTGCCGGCCGACGCACGCGTGAACAAGCCGGGCGGCGGTTCGCTGAAGCAGGATCACCTGAGCGCGGACAACCTCGACCATGTGCGCAAGCTCAACGCGATCGCCGAGCGGCGCGGGCAGAGCCTCGCGCAGATGGCGCTTGCATGGGTATTGCGCGAAGGCCGCGTGACGTCCGCGCTGATCGGCGCGAGCCGTGCGGAACAGGTGCGTGAAAACGTCGGCGCGTTGAAGAACCTCGAATTCTCGGCGGAGGAACTCGCGGAGATCGATCGTTACGCGACGGAAGGCGGCATCAATCTTTGGGAAAAGCCGTCCACCGATCAGGCGATCTGATCGGCAGTCGATACGGCATGCGAAGCATGGCGTGCCGTATCGCCGGCTTGCAGGCAGCGCGACGCATCGCTGCGGTGCAGCGATGCGCGTCGGATGCGGGTTGCGCCGCTAGATCAGCGCAGGCAGGCCTTCGACGAGCAATACCGCGACGCCGACGCCGAGGATGACGCCCAGCACGCGCAGCAGGTTGTGACGGAATTCGGTTGCGCATGGCACCGCGCCGAGAAATAGCGCTCCGGCCAGCGCCATCGGGATCAACAGGATGAAGTCGCCGATCGTGAAGTAGGTCGTCATGCGTGTCTCCAGGATTGACCGAAGCCTGCGCGTCTGCGCGTGCTCCAGCCCCATGCCGGGTGTTTCTAGTCTTGGTCCGACCCGATTGCGAGCGGGGTCGTCACTTCGAGTATAGGCAACCGGTGGCGCTTTTCGCTATCCGAACCATTAAAAATCAGCGGAAAGCCCGGGGAATCACGCGTTTTTCCTGCAAGTGAGACGAATGCCTTGCACGTATCTTTCTCGTTCCTTTCGTTTTTCGCGGAATCGTCGTATGTGTCCGATGCGGGCCGCCGCACCCGCAGGGGCGGCGGCCCGCGCGCTCATGCGCGGTCGGGTTGCGCGCGTACGGCCGGTGCGCGGAACACGAGCGCGAGCCCGGCGATGATAGCGCCCATGCCGGCAAGCGCGAGCGGTTCGGGCCGGTTGCCGAGCCAGACCGCATCCATCAGCGTCGTGACGACGGGCACGAGATAGAACAGGCTCGTCACGTTGACGAGATCGCCGCGCTGCATCAACCGGTAGAACAGCAGTTGCGCGATCACCGAAATCACGATGCCGAGCCACAGGAGCGGCACGACGAACGCCCAGCTCATGTCGAACGAAACCGGCCGGAACGGCAAGATCGCCACGCACAGCGCGAGCCCGATCGCGTTCTGCAGCGGCAGCACGTCGGCGGGCGCCGCGCGCATGCGCTTTTGCATCATCGAGCCGGCGGTCAGCGCGACGAGCGCCGTGAGCGCACACACGATGCCCGCGACCGGCAGGCTGGCGCCGCCCACGCCGCGGCACACGATGAGCGCGAGGCCGGCCAGAGACAGCGCGAGCCCCGCGATGCGCACGGGCTGCCAGCGCCGCTCGACGATCGCGAGCGTGAGGATCGGCTGCACGCCGAGGATCGTCGCGAGCACGCCCGGCGCGATCCCGCGCTCGAGCGCAAGCAGGTAGAAGATCGAATAGCCGCCCATCATCAGCAAGCCGGTCAGCGCGGCCATGCGCCGCTCGCCGCGCGGCGGCAGCCAGCGTCTGCGCATGAAGGCCAGCGCGAGCAGCACAAGCGATGCAAGCGCGAAACGCGCGGTGAGAAAGACGAACGCGGAGGCGTGACGCAGACCGAGTTCAGCGAAGATCGCGCCGCTGCTCCACAGCAGCACGAAGAGCGACGTCGCTCCATGCGCGGCAAGCGCGCGTTTGAACGAAACCATGTGAATCCACCTGTCGAACGGATCGAAATGTTCCATCCGCGCGCGCAGCAAAACGCCGTGCGTTACGACGCACCAACGGACACTGACGGGCGAATGGAAGACGAAACGGAAGCCGGCTGGTCAGCCGGCGCGTGCCGCCGGCGGGGGCGGCGCGGCGCCGACGAGCGGCGGTGCGACAGGAGGCGGGAGGACCGACGGATGCGCGCACGCCTGCGGCCGCGAGTCGAACTGCGGCCGGGATTTTGCGAGGGCGGACGTGAGCGGATGCATCGTGTCGGAGTGCGGTTGAACGCGAATGAGCGTCAAAGGTAACGCAACGCCGGCAGCCAGGCAACAGATGGTTTTTTCGCGTGATGGGCGGCTCGTTGCCGAGCGGCGCGGCGTCGCGAGGGAGTACGTCGGCGCATGCGATGCATGCACGCCATTCGCTGCGCGAGCGGCATTCGAGGGTTGAGCGAGGTGTTCGACGCAGGAAGAGGCGGCGACAGCACGCGACACGGGCGACATGTTGCCGGCAGGCACGGGCCGCGCGAAATCTCCGGGCGGCCGCGCCTCCCGCAGGCGACCCGCTTGCCGTGCCGATCACGTACCCGCAGCGGCGCCGGGCGGATTCGGCGGGCAGTCACATTCGACAGGGTATGATGGGGGTAACCGCGCGTGCAAGCGCACGCCCGGCGCAGTGGTTGATTGGAGACATTCGACGAATTCGCGGCACTTCGCCTGCTTCTTCTTCTTTTCGCGCTTCGATAAACCGTGAACAATGGGATCACGCGCAACGCTCCGGTGAGGGCGGCGCGGATCGTGCATTTGCCGGCTCGCCAGCGGGCCGGGTTTCAAGTTTCAAGAGTGGGGAACCATCATGCATGTCGGGTCGATTGTCTGCACTACCCATATCGCGGTGCCGAAGGGCGCGCGCGGCATCGTCCAGCGCGTCCTGGGCGACATGGCCATGGTGACCTGGTACGCGGGCGTACCGGGCGAGTCGAAAGAACTCAACACCGAGCCGTTCTTTCTCGAGGATCTGATCGACACCGGCGAATCCGTGCTGCCGGCAGGCGCGGCGCTTCACTGAGCGCACGCGTCGCACCGGGCGCTCGTCTTTCGGCCCGGCTGGCGGCACAATGCGGGGCATGACAGACGCTACTTCCGCCCCCGCTTCTCCCGCCGGCCCGCCGTTTGCCGGCCTCACGCCCGAGTGCGTGCTCGACGCGCTCGACAGCGTGCTGATGCCGGCCGGCCTGCGCACCGACGGGCGCCTGCTCGCCCTCAACAGCTACGAAAACCGCGTCTACCAGGTCGGCATCGAAGACGGCCCGCCGGTCGTCGCGAAGTTCTATCGCCCGGCGCGCTGGTCGGACGAAGCGATCCTCGAAGAGCACGCATTCGTCGCCGAACTCGCCGCGCGCGAGATTCCGGCGGTGCCCGCGCGCGCGTTCGACGACGGCCGCACGCTGCACGCGTTCGACGGCTTTCGCTTCTCGATCTTCGAGCGGCGCGGCGGCCGCGCACCCGATCTCGATCGCAGCGACACGCTCGAATGGCTCGGCCGCTTCATCGGCCGGATCCATGCGGTCGGCGCGACGCAGCCGTATGTCGCGCGTCCCGTGCTCGACATCCGCACATTCGGCTACGAGCCGCGCGACTTCCTGCTCGCGCACGATTTCATTCCGGATGATGTACGGCCAGCCTACGAAACGGCGGTGACGCTCGCGCTCGAAGGCGTCGAGGCCGCGTTCGAGCGCGCGGGCGAAATCCGCCTGCTGCGCACCCACGGCGATTGCCATCCGAGCAACGTGCTGTGGACCGATGCCGGCCCGCATTTCGTCGACTTCGACGACAGCCGGATGGCGCCCGCGATCCAGGATCTGTGGCTGCTGCTGCCGGGCGATCGCGAAGGCGCGTCGCGCGCGCTCGCGGATCTGCTTGCCGGTTACGAGGATTTCTGCGAATTCGAGCCGCGCGAGCTGCATCTCGTCGAAGCGCTGCGCACGCTTCGGCTGATCCACTACGCGGCATGGCTCGCACGGCGCTGGGACGATCCCGCGTTTCCGGCCGCATTTCCGTGGTTCAACACGCATCGCTACTGGGAAGCGCGCGTGCTCGAACTGCGCGAACAGATCGGCGCGATGCAGGAAGGGCCGCTCTGGCCCGTGTGACGGCGCGCGCGGCACCTGCGCCGCGCGGCATGCTGCAGCGGGCCGCGGCGCGATGCGCGCGGCCCGTCCGGTTCTTCCGGCTCAGAACTTCAACATCAGCTTGATCAGCGCGCCGAAGCGCTTGCCGTACGGCGGCGCGAGCAGGTTGCGTGCATTCAGGCGCGCCTGCGTGAGCACGGGCTTCATCTTCGAGAACGTCACGAAGCCGTCGTAGCCGTGATACGCGCCCATGCCGCTCGCGCCGACACCGCCGAACGGCAGGCTGCCGCACGCGATGTGCATCAGCGTTTCGTTGATCGACACGCCGCCCGAGATCGTTTCGCGCATCACGCGGTCGATCGTGCCGCCATCCTCGTCGAACAGGTAGAGCGCCAGCGGACGCGGGCGCGCATTCACGTATGCGATCGCCTCGTCGAGCCGTTCGTACGGCACGAGCGGCAGCAGCGGCCCGAAGATTTCCTCCTGCATCAGCTGCGACGCAGCCGGCACCTGCGTGACCGCGCACGGCACGAAGCGGCGCGATGCAGGGTCGGACTGTGCGTCGGACAGCGGATGCAATTGCGCGCCGGCCGCCTGCGCGTCGCTCGCGAGTTGCTGCAGCCGCGCGTAATGGCGCGGTGACACGATCGTCGTGTAATCGCCGTTGGCCGACAGGTCGGGATACATCTTCGCGAACCGCGCCCGCGCGCGCTCGATGAACGCGGCTTCCATGCCGCGCGGCAGCAGGACGTAGTCGGGCGCGATGCAGGTCTGACCGGCGTTCAGCGTCTTGCCCGCGACGATCGCGTCGACCGCTGCGTCGAAGCGCGCGTTCGGCCCGACGATCGCCGGCGATTTGCCGCCGAGCTCGAGCGTGACCGGCGTGAGGTTGTCGGCGGCCGCGCGCATCACGTGGCGGCCGACGTGCGTCGAGCCGGTGAACAGCAGATGATCGAACGGCAGCCCGCTGAACGCGGCGCCGACCTCCGCGTCGCCGTTCACGACCGCGACGTGGTCGCGCGCGAAGGTCTTCGCGATCAGCTGCTCGAACAGTGCCGACGTGCGCGGCGTCAGCTCGGACATCTTGACGATCGCGCGGTTGCCGGCGGCGAGCGCACAGATCAGCGGGCCGGCCGCGAGCAGCACCGGATAGTTCCACGGCACGACGATGCCGACCACGCCGAGCGGCTGCGGAATCACCTTCGCGCGCGCCGGGCGCAGCCACTTGTTCATCGGCTTGCGGATCGGCTTCATCCAGCGCTTGCCGTGCTTGAGCGCGTCGTCGATCTCTTCCTTCGCCATCCAGATTTCCGATAGCAGCACTTCCTGCTTCGCACGATGGCCGAAGTCGGCGCTGATCGCTTCGGCGAGCGCGTCCGCATGGTCGATCAGCATCGTGCGCAGCGCGCGCAGGTGCTGCACGCGCGTTTCCCATGCCGGATAGGGCGCGCGCAGGTAGGCAGCACGCTGGTCGCGCAGCAGCGACGTCAGCGCATCGACCGACGGTACTGCTTGCGGGGCCAGTTCGGGCAGGTCGTTCTTCATGTCGTCTCCTCCAGTTGGGCCTGGCTGGTCGGCCGGCCGTCACGCCGCACGCGCGCGCTCGGCGAGCGCGGCGACGCGGATCGGGGTGGTGCGCGTCGCACGGCGCGGGGCCGGATGCGACGTGCGCTCGAAAACCGGTTGCTGCGTGCGGCGGGCGTCGCATCCGCGCGACGGTATCCGCATCCGAAAGCCGTGTTGCTGCGCATGCGCGGGCGGTGCGATGCGACCGTTGCCGGGCACGTGCTGCCGCCGCGCGCTCGCTTGCCGGCGCACCGAAGCGGGGCGGCGCGGCGCGCACGCCGATACGGGCCGCTGCGCGCCGTGCCGCTGCGGCGACACGCCGTCCAAACGGTCGGCGACGACACGTACCGTTCGATTTCGATCGGCCGCGCGCATGACGCTGCAGGTTCCCGCGCGGGCGGCCGTTTGAAATGAAATACGGGCTGCGCGCGTCGCATCCGGATGACCCGGTCGGCACATGGCCTGCAGAACGTCGCGCTGCATCGTCGTCACGCCCGTTTCGCGACGGATCGGCTTCTCGCGGCCGGCGCATCGCGCAAAGCGAATCGATACATCTTAAATTTAGTTCACGCGGGCGTTTAGAGGAATCGCTCTTGAATCCGCGCGCCGCGCGCGTGACGGCCATTCCTACAATGCCCGAACATTACAGGCGGAAGCCGGGCCGCGCCGGGCGCCGTTCATGACACGAAGGAGACGTGACATGCAATACGACTACATCATCGTTGGCGGCGGATCGGGCGGGTCGAGCCTGGCAGGACGCCTCGCCGATGCATGCCCCGACGCGACCATCGCGCTGATCGAGGCCGGCTCGCACTCGGAGCGCAACCTGCTCGTCAACATGCCGGTCGGCATCGCGGCGCTGGTGCCGTTCAAGCTCGGCACCAACTACGGTTACGAGACGGTGCCGCAGCCGGGCCTCGGCGGGCGGCGCGGCTACCAGCCGCGCGGGCGCGGGATGGGCGGCTCGAGCGCGATCAACGCGATGATCTATACGCGCGGCCACCCGGGCGACTACGACGAATGGGCACAGCTCGGCGCGACGGGCTGGGGCTGGCAGGACGTGCTGCCGTACTTCCGCCGCGCGGAAGGCAACGCGCGCGGCGCCGATGCGTGGCACGGCGCGGACGGCCCGCTGTCGGTGTCGGATCTGCGCTTTCGCAATCCGTTCTCCGAACGATTCATCCAGGCCGCGCACGCCGCGGGTTATCCGCTGAACGACGACTTCAACGGCGCGACGCAGGAAGGCGTCGGCTTCTATCAGGTCACACACCGCGACGGCTCGCGCTGCAGCGTCGCGCGCGCTTACATCTACGGCCGCAACCGGCCGAACCTGCACGTGATCACCGATGCGACGGTGCTGCGCGTCGGCTTCGACGGCAAGCGCGCGGTCGGCGTCGCGGTATCGCGCAACGGGCGCGTCGAGACGCTCGGCGCACGCGCGGAAGTGATCCTGTCGGCCGGCGCGTTCAATTCGCCGCAACTGCTGATGTGTTCGGGGATCGGCCCGGCGGAGCAATTGCGCCGGCACGGGATCGCGGTGGTGCAGGACGCACCGGACGTCGGCACCAACCTGATCGACCACATCGACTTCATCATCAACACGCGCGTGAATTCGTCGGAGCTGGTCGGCGTGTGCCTGCGCGGGATCGCGAAGATGACGCCCGCGCTCGCGCGCTATTTCTCGAGCCGCACCGGGATGATGACGAGCAACGTCGCGGAGGCCGGCGGCTTCATCAAGAGCGATCCGTCGCTCGATCGTCCCGACCTGCAGCTGCATTTCTGCACGGCGCTCGTCGACGACCACAACCGCAAGATGCACTGGGGGTTCGGCTATTCGCTGCACGTATGCGCGCTGCGGCCGTACAGCCGTGGCACGGTGGCGCTCGCGAGCGGCGATGCGCGCGAGGCGCCGCTGATCGATCCGCGCTTCTTCAGTGATACGCGCGATCTCGACCTGCTCGTGCGCGGCACGCAGGCGATGCGCCGGATCCTGTCGCAGGCGCCGCTCGCGTCGCAGGGCGGGCGCGAGCTGTACACGCGGGCGGACCAGAGCGAAGCCGAGCTGCGCGCGACGATCGTCGCGCATGCCGACACGATCTATCACCCGGTCGGCACGTGCCGGATGGGTTCCGATGCCCGCGCGGTCGTCGATCCGCAATTGCGCGTGCGCGGCGTCGAAGGATTGCGCGTGGTGGATGCGTCGGTGATGCCGACGCTCGTCGGCGGGAACACGAATGCGCCGTCGGTGATGATCGGCGAACGCGCGGCGGATTTCATCGTCGCGGCGCGCAAGGGCGGTGTGCCGCGCGGCGAGGCGGCCGCGGTGCACGGCCGCTGAGCGGCGCGCGCACCCGGGCAGCCATGCTCAGGCGAACGTATCGACGAGGCCCGCGCGGCTCACGCGCGTGGCGGCCGGTGCGGATTGCGCAGCGTCGGCCGGTGCATCGACGGCTGACGATCCGCCGTTCCCGCGCCGCGGCGACTGGCCGCCGGCGAAGGTCTGTTGCGGGTTCTGCTGCTGTTGTTGCGATGCGAAACCGCCGTCGCTGACGGTCGCGCTGCCGAGCCCGAGCCCGCCTGCTTCCATCGCTTCACGCAGCTTCGGCAGCGCGGCTTCGACCGCGTCGCGCACCTGCGCGTGCTGCGACACGAACAACGCGTGCGCGTGATTGTCGGCGACGCGCAGCACGACCTGCAGCGGCCCGAGATCGGGCGGGTTGAGCGTCAGCTCGGCGCTCTGCTGGTGCGCATTCGACAGGAACACGACCTTCTGGCTCAGCGCGTCCGTCCAGTCGGGAGTGCCGACGTGCGGGGCGAGCACGTGTGCGTTGGCGGCGGCGATCGCGCCGGCGGCCGGCGACAGCTGCAGGTTCGCCTGCGCCGCAGCCGCGGCCGTTGCGCCGGCCGCGAGCGTCGCGCTGGCGGCCGGATCGGTCGCGTCGCTGGCTGCCGCGAGCGCATGCTGCGCGCCGGACTGTGCATTCGCGGCGGCCTGCAGTGCCTGCGCGGTGGCCTGCGCCGGCTGCTGCGTGGCGATCGCGCCTTTCGCGTCGGCGAGCGTGCGGTCGAACGTCGGCACCTTCGGCATCAGCGGCGCGGTGGCGGCGTTGCCCGATGCAGCCGATGCCGATGCCGGTGCTGCAGCGGCCGACGCCGTCGAGCCGGTCGCGGGCATCGCGATCGCGCCCGCGCCGTCCGTCAGCCTGGCGAGCGCCGCTTGCAGCGCGTCACGGCCGGACGCCGTAGCGGCCGGCTGGGCGGCCACATCCTTCGCCGCGTGATCCGCCAGCGTGGCCGTCGCGTCGGGCTGGCCGGACACGGCCGTCTTTTGCGCGGCGGCAGCGGCGGCGGCGGCATCAGGTGTCGCCGCGTTGTCCGCGCGCGCCTGCAGTTGCGCCTGCACGGCCGCGGCGGCCGCGAGCGCGGCGGCGTCGGGGTTGGCGGTGGCGGTCGTGTCGTCGGTCGACTTGTCGTCGTTCGTGTCGGACGGCTTCGCGGCGGCGGCCGGCGTCGACGCAGCCTGCATCGTCGACGCATCCGGCGCGGCGGTATTCGTCGCGTCGCGACGCGTGACGACGCTTTGCTTCAGCGTCTGCGCGAACGGCACGGCGGCCGGGGTGGTTGAAGCGGTCGACGCGTCGTTGCCGGCGGCGGCGCCGGACGAACCCGAGCCGCGGACGGCCTTGATTGCGGCGCCGGCGGTGTCGAGCAGTGCGCCGAGCAGGGGCAGGGGAGGCATGACGGTTCTCTCGTTCGAATGCGGTGGTCGGTTACGACGAGCGGGCCGCGTCGGCCCGCATGCGCAGGATCTTCGCGGCGTGTTCGTCGGCATCGCGCTGTTCGCGCCGCGCGTCGCGCTGCGCTTCCTGCGCGACGCCGCGCGCCTGCAGGATTTCATACGAGCCGACGGTGCGTTTCTTCTGTTGCCAGTTCGGGCGCGCCTCGTCGATGCGGACTTCGGCCGCGGCCAGCACATTGCGCTGTTGCAGGATCGCGGCGTCGAGCGTGTCGATGAATGCCTGGAAATTGCGCCAGTTGCCGGCCGGCATCCCGTTCTGCGCGGATTGCGAGAAGCGGGCGTGGTATTCGTCGCGATAGTGCAGCAGCGCGTCGAGCTGTTCGGCGGCCGCGGTGCGGTCGCGTTGCGCGGTGCCGAGCTGCTTCGCGGCCATGTCGAGGTCTTCCTGCGCGCGGTCGAGCAGCAGCTGAAGGGGAAAGCCGTGAGCCATCTGGATCAGCCTCCGTAAGCGTCGAACAGCGCATCGAGCCCGGCGAGGCTCGATGCGAATGGCGCGCATTCGCGAAAGCCCTGCTGCAGGAACGATTCGATGCGCGGATAGAGCGCGATCGCGCGGTCGAGCTGTGCGTCGCGGCCGGGCGCGTACGCGCCGACCGCGATCAGGTCGCGATTGCGCTGGTAGCGCGACAGCATCTGCTTGAACTGCCGCACGTGGTCGAGATGCGTTTCGTCGATCAGCGCGGTCATCGCGCGGCTGATCGACGCCTCGATGTCGATCGCCGGATAGTGGCCGGCTTCGGCGAGCGTGCGCGACAGCACGATGTGGCCGTCGAGGATCGCGCGTGCCGAATCGGCGATCGGGTCCTGCTGGTCGTCGCCTTCGGTCAGCACCGTGTAGAACGCGGTGATCGAGCCGCCGCCTTCGGGCCCGTTGCCGGTGCGCTCGACGAGCGCGGGCAGCTTCGCGAACACCGACGGCGGATAGCCCTTCGTCGCGGGCGGCTCGCCGATCGCCAGCGCGATCTCGCGCTGCGCCATCGCGTAGCGCGTCAGCGAATCCATCAGCAGCAGCACGTGCTTGCCCTGGTCGCGGAAATACTCGGCGAGCGACGTCGCGTAGGCCGCGCCCTGCATCCGCAGCAGCGGCGACACGTCGGCCGGCGCGGCGACGACGACCGAGCGCGCGAGCCCGTCCTCACCGAGGATCTGTTCGATGAATTCCTTCACTTCGCGACCGCGTTCGCCGATCAGCCCGATCACGATCACTTCGGCGCTCGTGTAGCGCGCCATCGTGCCGAGCAGCACCGACTTGCCGACGCCGGAGCCCGCGAACAGGCCCATCCGCTGGCCGCGGCCGACGGTGAGCAGCGCGTTGATCGCACGCACGCCGACGTCGAGCACGTGGTGGATCGGCTCGCGTTCGAGCGGGTTGATCGACGGCGCGGACAGCGGCGCGTCGACCTTCGACGCGAGCGGGCCGAGGCCGTCGAGCGGGCGGCCCGATGCGTCGACCACACGCCCGAGCATTTCCCAGCCGACCGGCAGGCGCTTCGCGCCCGCGAGCGGATCGGCGACGGGCGCGCTTTCGCGCGGCCACACGCGCGCGCCGGGCAGCACGCCGGCGACGTCGGTGGTCGGCATCAGGAACAGGCGGTCGCCGGCGAAGCCGACGACTTCCGCTTCCGCGTGCGACAGCGTGCTGCCGGGCGGCAATTCGATCGTGCATTCGGCGCCGACCGACAGGCGCAACCCGATCGCTTCGAGCACGAGGCCCGCCGCGCGCGTGAGGCGCCCGCACGGCCGCAGCGGCAGCGCACGGTGGCTGCGCGACGCGAGGCCGTTCAGGTGCGTGCGCCAAAGCGCGAGATGCGGGTTGTGCGGCGCGCGCGGCGTGATGTCGGGGGCGGCCGAAGCGGCGCCCGTGCCCGCGCCGGCATGTGCCGTCGTGTCGTGCGCGGCCTCAGAGGCGGCGGGGCCGAACGACGCGAGCGCGAGTTCGCGTTCGAGCGGCGTCATACCGTCGTGCGCGAGCGATTCGGGCGGCCGCGTCACCACGTGCTCACCTTGCCGATCGCGGCGGCGACGCGCTGCCAGCGCGTGGGCAGCGTCGCGTCCACCTCGCCGGTCGCGGCGTGCGCGCGGCAGCCGCCGCGCTCGATCGACGCGTCGGTGCGCACGTTCCAGCCGAGCGTATCGAGGTCGTCCTGCAGGTAGGCTTCGACGACGGGCAGGTCGGCCGGATTCACCGCGAGATGCGGTGCGCCGGCGAGCGCGGGTTCGGCCGCGAGCACGTCGCGCACGGCCGCGACGAGCGCGGCCGGGTCGTGCTTCACGTGCTGGCGCACGACCTGCTGCGCGATGTCGAGTGCGAGTTGCGCGATGTCGGATGCAAGGTCGTGTTCGACGGTCGACACGGCCTCGCGGAAGGACGCGGCGAGCGCGGCAAGCTGCGCGGCCTGTTCGCGCGCGTCGGCCTGGCCGGCTTCGAAACCCTGTTCGCGGCCCTGCTCGAAACCGGCCTGGTAGCCGAGCGCCTGGCCTTCGACGTGGCCGGCCGCATGGCCTTCGGCATGCGCGGCGTCGCGTACGCGCTGCAGTTCCTCGGCGAGCGCGGCGGCGGCGGCGGCCGCGTCGTCGGGCGGAGGCGGCGGCGGGGGCGGGTCGAACGACGCCATTTCCCACCGCTGGTACGCGGTGAGGGTGCCCGCGCGATCGCTCGCCGAATCAGACATACGCGTCTTCCGCCTTGCCGCCGATCACGATCTGGCCGCTCTCGGCGAGGTTGCGCACGATCTGCAGGATGCGGCGCTGCTGCGTCTCGACTTCGGATACGCGCACCGGGCCGCGCGCGTCGAGATCCTCGGCGAGCAGTTCGGCCGCACGCTGCGACATGTTCGCGAGGAACTTCTGGCGCAGCGCGGGCGGTGCGCCCTTCAGCGCGATGATGAGCGTTTCCGATTCGACTTCCTTCAGCACCATCTGGATCGCGCGATCCTCGAGCTCCAGCAGGTTCTCGAACACGAACATCTGGTCGACGATCTTCTGCGCGAGGTCGGCGTCGTACTGGCGCACGCTTTCGAGCACGCCTTCCTCATGCACGCTCGTCATGAAGTTCAGGATCTCGGCCGCGGTGCGGATGCCGCCCATCGGGCTGCGCTTCAGGTTGTCGCTGCCGGACAGCAGGCCCGTCAGCACGTCGTCGAGCTCGCGCAGCGCGGCCGGCTGGATGCCGTCGAGCGTCGCGATCCGCAGCATCACGTCGTTGCGCAGCCGCTCGACGAAGCACGACGCGATCTCGGACGCCTGGTCGCGGTCGAGGTGCACGAGGATCGTCGCGATGATCTGCGGATGCTCGTTCTTGATCAGTTCGGCCACGGCGCCCGAGTCCATCCACTTCAGGCCCTCGATGCCGCTCGTGTCGCTGCCCTGCAGGATGCGGTCGATCAGCACGCCGGCCTTGTCCTCGCCGAGCGCCTTCGTCAGCACCGAGCGGATGTAGTCGCTCGAATCGAGCGACAGCGCGGTGTGCTGCTCGGCTTCCTTCACGAAGTCCTGCAGCACGTCCTCGACCTGCTCGCGCGTGACGTTCTTCAGCGCGGCCATCGCGGCGCCGATCTTCTGCACCTCGCGCGGCGCGAGGAACTTGAATACCTGCGCGGCCTCTTCCTCGCCGATCGACATCAGCAGGAGCGCGCTCTTGGTCAAGCCTTCAGCGTTCATCGGACACCCAGTTCTTCACGACGGTGGCGACGATCTTCGGATCCTGGCGGGCGATCGTGCGCGCGTAGTCGAGGTTGCGTTCGTAGCGGTTCTTCTCGTTCTCGAAGCCGAGCAGCATCGGGTCGGGCTCCTCGGTCTTGACCGGCGCAGGCAACCCGTCGAGCGCGACCGGATCGTCCGGCGCCGCGAGCGCCGGCGCAGCCGGCTCGGCTGGCGGGAACGCGCGGCGCATCGCCGGGCGCACGAACATGAAGTAGAGCGCCGCCGCGGCCGCCGCGATGCCGAGCCACTTCGCGGCTTCCTTCGCCATCGCGATCATGTCGGGCTGGCGCCACCACGGCAGGTCGGCGTACGGGTCGCTCACGGTCGAGAACGCGCTGTTCACGACGTTTACCGAGTCGCCACGCTTCTCGTCGTAGCCCATCGCATCCTTCACGAGCTGCTCGACCTGCGCGAGCTTCGCGGGCGGCAGCGGCTGCATCGTCACGTGGCCCTTCGCGTCGGCGACCGGCTGGTAGTTGACGACGACCGCGACCGACAGCCGCTTCACGCTGCCCATCGGCTGCTCGAGGTGGCGGATCGTCTTGTCGAGCTCGTAGTTGGTCGTCTGGTCCTTGCGGTCGCTCACGGGCGTCGTCTGCGGCGCGTTCTGGCCGTTGCCGGCGACGACCGGCGCGGAGGCCGGCTGCGGCGGCGTGTTCGACAGCGCGCCCGGCACGCCCGACGCGCCGCCCTGCGCGAGTTCGGTCGCGCTGCTGGTCTGCTGGCTGCGGATCGCGGCCTGCTGCGGCACGCCGTTCGGGCCGTAGCTTTCCGACGTCTGTTCGATCTTCGAGAAGTCGAGGTCCGCGCTGACCTGCGAGCGTGCGTTACCGGTGCCGAAGATCGGCGCGAGGATCGCGTCGATGCGCTTCTGCGTGTTGTGCTCGACCTGCTGCACGTACTTGAGCTGGCTCGCGTCGAGGCCGGACGCCGATGCGGACTGGGTCAGCAGGTTGCCGTCCTGGTCGACGATCGTCACGTTCTTCGCGGGCATGTCGGGTACGCCGGACGACACCATCCGCGTGATCGCCTGGACCTGGCCCTCGTCGAGCACGCGGCCCGGGTAGAGGTCGACGAACACCGACGCGCTCGGCGCTTCCTTGTCGCGCACGAAGACCGACGGCTTCGGGATCGCCAGATGCACGCGCGCGCTGCGCACCGCGTTGATCGATTCGATGGTGCGCTGCAGCTCGCCTTCGAGCGCGCGCTGGTAGTTCACCTGTTCGGCGAACTGGCTGATGCCGAATTTCTGGTTGTCCATCAGCTCGAAGCCGACCGAGCCGCCCTTGGGCAGGCCCATCGCGGCGAGCTTCAGGCGCGTTTCATGCACCTGGCTCGACGGCACGAGGATCGCGCCGCCGGCATCGGCGAACTTGTAGGGAACGTTTGCCTGCTGGAGCGCGGTAATGATCGCGCCGCCGTCGCGGTCCGACAGGTTGCTGTACAGCACGCGGTAGTCGGGCGTGCGGCTCCACAGCACGAGCGCGGTGATCGCGGCGATGGCGAGCGCGACGGCGATCACGAACGGCAGCTTCGGGTTGCCCTTCATCCGCGAGATGCCGGGAATGCGTTCCGCGAAGCCGCCAAGCCCGAAGTCCGCGCCTGCGCCACCCGCGCCCGGCAACGCGGCGGCCGCGGCGGCGCCTGGCGCCGGGCTGGCGAGGCCCGCGCGGGCGTCGGGATTGATCAGCGAGTTGGCCTGCGAATCCATGCGTCGAGTTTCTCCGGAGCGGGACGACTGAGCTCGCTCGGACGAGCGGGCGGACAATGACACGATGCGATTATCGTGATCCGGGGCGGACTCCGATCGACCGAAAAGAGCGGGGTTTCCCCCGTACTTTCTCGGCTTTGCCGCGCGGCGCGCTGCTATCCTTTTTCGCGATCCGGCATGGTGCGCGTGGTGCGGCCCCGGCGGAAACGCCCGGTGCGCCCGGGTCTCTTCTCTCAAGTCTGGGGACAGCATGACTGCGAACGTCAGCGGAATCGGTTCGGTGTTGCAACAGATGCAGTCGATGGCCGCACAGGCGTCCGGCGGCGTCGGGAGCCCGGCGGCGGCGCTGGCCGGCTCGGGCGCGGCGACGGCCGGCACGTTCGCGAGCGCGATGAAGGCGTCGCTCGACAAGATCAGCGGCGACCAGCAGCACGCGCTCGGCGAGGCCAAGGCGTTCGAGGTCGGCGCGCCGAACGTGTCGCTGAACGACGTGATGGTCGACATGCAGAAAGCCAACATCGGCTTCCAGTTCGGGCTTCAGGTCCGCAACAAGTTGGTGAGCGCTTACAACGAAATCGCGCAGATGTCCGTCTGACGCGACGGGCATCCGGCAACGGGCATCCGGGAACGACCTTCCGGGCGTCCGTACGGAGCCGGCATCCCGCGCCCGCCGGCGGCCCCGCGTGCCTAAAGCTTTTCAAATCCCTTCCGATAACTCTGGAGAAGGCCGCGCCGTGCGACGCACGGCGGCGGCTCCCGTATAGCCAAGGCATAACAAGGAGATGCGCATGTTTTCCCCAGGACACGCTGGAGCCAATGCCTATGCGCGTGTCGGCGTCGAGACGGGGGTGATGGGCGCCTCCCCGCACCGGTTGATCGCGATGCTGTACCAGGGCGCGCGGCAGGCGATTGCGCTGGCGCGCATGCATCTGCAGCAGGGCAACGTGGCCGCGCGCGGCGAAGCGATCGGCAAGGCGATCCGGATCGTCGAGAGCGGGCTGCAGGCGTCGCTGAACCGCGACGCGGGCGGCGAGATCGCCGGCCGCCTCGACGCGCTGTATGCGTACATCGGCCGACGCCTGCTGGAAGCGAACGTGCAGGGCAGCGACGCGATGCTGGTCGAGGTCGACGGGCTGCTCGCGACGCTGGAGGAAGCATGGACGGGCATTGCCCCGGAAGTCGCGCGCATGGCCGCGCAACAGGCAGCGGAAGCTTCACGATGAATCACAAGGCCGAATACTTCGCGCGTTACGAGGCGCTTGCAGCCGTGTCGGGCCGGATGCTGTGCGCCGCGCGCGGCGCCGACTGGAGCGCGTTGCCGGGGTTGCAGGCCGAATTCCTGCAGCTCGTCGACGGGTTGAAGGAGGCCGATCCGGGCGTCGCGCTCGACGAATCGGATCTCGGCCGCAAGCTCGACCTGATCCGCCGCATCCTCGCCGACGACGCCGCGATCCGCGATCTCGCGAGCCCGGAAGTGGCGCGGCTGTCCGCGCTGTTCGAGGCGCGGCGCTCGACCAGGGTTTTGACCGATCTCTACCGCGCGCGCGGGTAGGGCCTGTTTTCCGGAGAGACGGACGCGTTGCCGCACGTGGCAGGCGCGTGGGCGGCACGGGCAGCACCGGCGAGCCGTTCCTCCGGATTCGCAACGATGTGGCTGAGGTGAGCAGGCTCCGATCATGACCGGTATCGACTCCGTTGCGGCCGCGCTGCTGGCGAGCCGCCTCGACAGCCTGCTGACCGGCACCGTATCGGCGCCCGCCGGCGGCGGCGCGACCTCGCAGGTCGGCACGCCGGGCGCCGGCGCATCGCCCGCGCCTTCGGCCGGCGGCCCGCCTGCCGCGCCGCCGGCTTCCACGCAAACCGCGCTGTCCGATGTCGGGCGCGTGCTCGACGCGATCTCGCGCGCCGGCGGCGACGCGACGCCGCCCGTTGCCGGGCGTGCGCCGCTGCTGGTCGATCCCACCGTGCTGCTGACCGATACGGCCGTGCCGGCACGCGCGCCTGCTCCGGCCGATCCGGCTGCGGCTTCCACGTCTGCTTCCGCTGCGGCATCGTCCGCCGCGGCGGCGCGCGAGGCGGCAGCGCCGCCGGCGGTCGCGGCGCTGCGTGCGGCGCTCGCGCAGGCCGTGAGCGAGAGCGGCCTCTTCTACGAATCCCATCTGGCGCAGTGGCTGGCCGGCCAGCGTCCGCTCGCGGCGCTGATGCGCGAGCCGCAGGCGCGTCTGGCGGCCGCGCTCGCGCAGGCTGATCCGGATGCCGCGCAGCCCGGCGCGACCGACGTGCTCGACGAACTGCTCGCGCAGCGTCCGCCGTTGCCGGCCGCGACGCGGGCGACCGCGCAACCGGGCATGCCGGCTCAGGCCGGCGCGCCGGCTCGCGACGCCGCGCAGGCTTTGCCGGCGGGCGCCCGGCAGGGCGCGTCGCTGCCGGCCGACGCCGCCGATCCGCTCGATGCGCGCGCCGACGCGAGCTGGACACCCGCTCGCGGCGCGCTGGCCGCCGCCTCGACCGATCCGCAACCGCAGACGCTGGCCCCGGTGCATCCGGCCGCCGTGCCGCTCGTCAGGCAGCAGCTCGATACGCTCGCCACCGACCAGTTCCGCTGGACGGGCGAGGCGTGGCCCGGCGCGCGGCTCGACTGGACGATCGAGCCGGACGATCCGGGCAACCGCGCGCCGCGCGGCGGCGACGATGCGGGCGATGGCATCGCGTGGCGCACGCGCCTGACGCTGACGTTGCCGTCGCTTGGCACGGTCGACGCCGAGCTGGTGCTGAACGGTGCGCAGCTCGTCGCTCGGCTGCGGGCGAACCAGTCGGGCGCCGACCGCCTCGCGCGGCACGAGGCCGCGCTGCGGCAGCGGCTCGAGGGATCGGGGCTGCGCGTCGGCGGGCTGTCGATCCGCGCGGTCGACGACGGGCCGGACGGCTTCGACCTGTTCGCCGCGCAGGCGGCCGCCGCCGCGTATGCGAGCGGGGCGGCCGGCGGGCCCGCGCCGCGCACATCTGGCGCTCGGGCCACCGACGACGAGACGCCGCGATGAGCATGACGTCCCGCAAGCGCGCGGCTGCGCTCGTCTACGACCCGAAAGGCGGCGATGCGGCGCCGCGCGTGGTCGCGAAAGGCTATGGCGTGCTCGCCGAGATGATCGTCGCGCGCGCGCACGATGCGGGGCTGTACGTGCATACGGCGCCGGAAATGGTGTCGTTGCTGATGCAGGTCGACCTCGACGACCGGATTCCGCCGCAGCTCTATCAGGCCGTCGCGGATCTGCTCGCGTGGCTGTACGCGCTCGATCGCACCGAGCCCGCACCGGACGACGCCACACCGCGCTTTCCGCTGCCGCCGCTGCGCTGACGGGCACGGCATCGCGCGGTTTCTTACGAAGTGCTGTCCAAGGCTTGCATCGTCATTCGGTCGACATCGATTCCCGAACGATCACCATCACACTCCAACGTGCGCGCTTCGTCCGCATTTTCGCGTTTGTCGGGCCCGCCGCCGCGTGCCCGGACGGATTGAGCCGGAATTCGATTTATGTAATGATATCCATTCTCATTTTCATGTTTCCCGGGCGGCGCGCGTTCCCTGCGCGCCGCCCGTTGTTTTGAACGAATGGATACTTTCGCGTGAACGCGCCCGAAACCATCGACCCGCCGCGCGCGGGTACGCCCCTCGCAGGCGTCACACTGCTGCACCCGGCGGCCCGCCCGCTGACCGACGACGAACTGGCCGCACGCCGCCAGCGCTCGCGCCGCGCGACCTTCATCAAGTGGCTGCGCAAGGTGCACGGCTGGGTCGGGCTGTGGGGCGCGGTGCTCGGGCTGCTGTTCGGCGTGACGGGCGTGCTGCTCAACCACCGCGCGCCGCCGCTGAAGATTTCGACCGGCGAGCCGCAGGTCGAGGAGATGCAGATCGCGCTGCCGGATCCGGCGCCGAAGTCGCCCGCCGCGATGACGAAGTGGCTGCAGCACGAGCTGCATTTCGACGGCAAGCCGGGGCGCATGCGCAAGGAGCCCGCGCAGGCCGTCGCGTGGGGCGACAAACGCGTGATGCAGCCCGAACACTGGCAGTTCGGCGTGTTCGGCCCGCACCAGAACCTGCAGGCCGAATACTGGGTCGGCAACGGCTACGTGTCGGTGAAGCGCACGGGCAACACGTTCCTGACGACGCTGAACAACCTGCATCGCGGCGTCGGCATGAATCTCGGCTGGGTGCTGCTGATGGACACGATCGCCGGCTCGCTGATCCTGCTGTCGCTGACGGGCGTGCTGTTGTGGACCGAGCTGAACAAGCGCCGCACGGTCGGCGTCGTGCTGGTGGTCGGTTCGGTCGCCGCGGCGCTCGCCGCCGGCCTGACCTGATCGGCGTTCGCGCCGGCCGACCCGCCGGCGCGAACGGTTCCAGCCGCGCGTTCGGCGCGGCTCAGAGGCCGCAGGCCGCGCCGCTGTTCGACGCGATCTCGCGCGCAGCCTTCGCGCCTTCGACCTGCAGGATCGTCGGCAGCGACACGTGATTCTTCGCGGCGGTGATTTCGGCGAGGATCGAGATCGCGATTTCCGGCGGCGTCCGGCTGCCGATGTAGATGCCGGCCGGCCCGTGCAGCCGGCCCAGTTCCGCTTCGTTCAGATCGAACTCGCGCAGCCGCTCGCGCCGTGCCGCGTTGTTGCGCCGCGAGCCGAGCGCGCCCACGTAGAACGCGGGCGTCTTCAATGCCTCCATCAGCGCGAGATCGTCGAGCTTCGGATCGTGCGTGAGCGCGATCACGGCGGAACGTGCATCGAGCTTCATGTCGAGCACCGTGTCGTCGGGCATCGTGCGCACGACGCGCGTGCCCGGCACGTCCCACGCATCCGTGTATTCCTCGCGCGGATCGCACACCGTCACCTGGTAGTCGAGCCCGACCGCGATCTGGCACAGATAGCGCGACAACTGGCCGGCGCCGATCACGAGCATCCGGTAGCGCGGCCCATGGATCGTCACGAGCCGCTCGCCGTCGAATGCGAGCCCGTCGGCCGCCTGCGCGGGCGACAGCGACGCGCGGCCGGTCGCGAGCGTCATCGTGCGCGTGACGAGGCGGCCGGCCTCGACTTCCGCGCACAGCGCGGCAATGCCGCTGTCGCGCGTGAGCGGCTCCAGCACGAGCTGGATCGTGCCGCCGCAGGGCAGCCCGAAACGGTGCGCTTCTTCGGCCGTGACACCGTACTTGAGCGCTTCCGGGCGTGCATCGGCCGCGATCCCGCTTGCGTGCACGCGGGCGATCAGGTCGTCCTCGATGCAGCCGCCGGACACGGAGCCGACCACGAGCCCGTCTTCGCGTACCGCGAGCATCGCGCCTTCGGGGCGCGGCGACGAGCCCCACGTCTTCACGACGGTCACGAGCAGCACGCGGCGCCCTTCTTCGAGCCAGCGCGCGCTGGATTTCAATACATCGAGATCGACGCTTTCCATCATCATTTCCTGTTGCCGGGCGGCCCGCTGGTCCGGGCCGTCGTTCGATGGCGGGATTATGAACCGCCCCGCGCGCGCGTGCAGGCCGCGCGGCGGCTCGTGCGGGCAAATCCGGAGGATCGGGCAAGACATTGCGACGATCGGACAGCGCGCGAGCGCGGGAATGGCGCGGCGGCGCGTGTCCGGCGGCAGGTTCTACTGGGGAAGGGTGTGCCGCGCGGTGCCGGTGACGGCCCGGCGCGGCGTCGCACCGCTGCGCGCGGTGTGCGCGCAGCGGCGGAGGTCAGTGCGTGTCGTGGTGACCGTGCGCGAGCTTCGAGTGGTGACGCGAGTACAGGAAGTAGATCGCAAGGCCGATCACGAGCCAGATGCCGAACGCGGCCCACGTGATCGGCTGCAGGTTCAGCATCAGGAACAGGCACGACGCGACCGCGAGGATCGGCACCACGGGCACGCCGGGGCAGCGGAATGCGCGCGGCAGGTGCGGGTGCGTGCGGCGCAGCACGAGCACGGCGATCGACACCATCGAGAATGCGGCGAGCGTGCCGATGTTGATCAGCTCGGCGAGCACGTTGAGTGGCACGAGCGCCGCGATCAGCCCGAAGAACAGGCCGACGAGCCAGGTCGTCAGGAACGGCGTCGCATAGCGCGGATGCACGCGCGACAGCATCGCCGGCAGCAGCCCGTCGCGCGACATCGCGAAGATCACGCGCGTCTGGCCGTAGCTCATCACGAGGATCACGGTCAGCATGCCGAGCACGGCGCCGAGATCGATGAAGCCCGCGACCCAGTTCTCGCCGGCGGCTTGCAGCGCGTACGAGATCGGATGCGAGATGTTCGCGTACCGGGCCGACGGCACGATGCCGGTCGCGACCGCGGCGACCGTCACGTACAGCACCGCGCACACCGCGAGCGACGCGATGATGCCGATCGGCAGGTCGCGTTTCGGATTCTTCACTTCCTCGGCCGCCGACGACACCGCATCGAAGCCGATGAACGCGAAGAACATCACGGCCGCAGCGCCGAACACGCCGTTCCAGCCGTGCGGCATGAACGGCTTCCAGTTCGCGGGCGTCACGTGGAACACGCCGACCGCGATCACGAGCAGCACCACCGACACCTTGATGAACACCATGATGTTGTTGATGCGGGTCGACTCGCGGATGCCGATCGACAGCAGCGTCGTGATCACGAGCATCACGAGGAACGCGGGCAGGTTGAACCACGTGACGACGCCCGGCACCGCGCCGGGCGCGGCCGTCAGCACGGTCGGCAGCGTGAGCCCGAAGCCCTGCAGCAGCGACTGCAGGTAGCCCGACCAGCCGACCGACACGGCCGATGCCGCGAGGCCGTATTCGAGCATCAGGTCCCAGCCGATGATCCATGCGACGAGTTCGCCGAGCGTGGCGTACGAATACGTGTAGATCGAGCCGGCGACGGGGATCGTCGACGCGAACTCCGCGTACGACAGCGCCGCGAGGCCGCACGCGATCGCGGCGATCACGAACGACAGCATCAGCGCGGGGCCGGCCTGCACGGCGCCGGTGCCGGTCAGCACGAAGATGCCGGTGCCGATGATCGCGCCGATGCCGAGGAAGGTGAGGTCGACAGCGCCGAGCGCTTTCTTGAGCCCGGCGGCATGCGCGCCGGCGATCATGCGATCGACGTTTTTCTTGCGGAAGAGAGACATTGAGGATGAATCGCCAGTGCGCGCGAACGCGGCGGCGCTGACTGAGTGAAAACCCGTAATTTTAGCCGATTTGACGAACAAGACCCGCTGCGGCGCAGCGGATCGTCGGGAAATCGTCCGATAAAACAAGCGCTTGCGCTTGTTGCGGGCGGCGGTTGAAGGCGGCGCGGCGTGCGCCGCGCCGTTGAATCGGGCGAATCAGGCGCCGGCCGTGGGCGCCATGTCGACGAGCCGGTTGCTCATCACGTAGAACGTGAGTTCCGCGTTGTTCGACAGCCGCATCTTCTCGAGCAGCCGCGACCGGTACACGCTCACCGTCTTCACGGACAGCGACAGCGTGTTCGCGATATCGGTGAGCCGCTTGCCCGACGCGAGCATGCAGAGCGTCTGGTATTCGCGGTCGGACAGCTTCTCGTGCGGCAGCGGCTCGTTCTCGAACGACACGTATTCGGCGAGCGCTTCGGCCATCGCGGGGCTCACGTACTTGCGGCCGGCCGCGACCTGCTGGATCGCGCCGATCATCTGCGCGGCGTTGACCGTCTTCGACAGGTAGCCGGCGGCGCCGGCCTTCAGCGCGCGCACCGCGTACTGGTCTTCGCGGTACATCGAGAACATCAGCACCGGCGTGCGCGACAGCTTGCGCTTCAGGCGCTTGAGCACCTCGATGCCGTTGGTATCGGGCAGCGAGATGTCGAGCAGGATCACGTCGAATTCCTGTTTGTCGACGGCGGCCATCGCGTCGCCGCCATTCTCGGCCTCGGTGACGTCGCGCGCGACGCCGCGGTCGATCAGCAGCTGGCGGATCCCTTGCCGGACGATCGCGTGATCGTCCACGAGCAGGATGTTCAGGCTCATGACGACCTCACGAAATCGACGCGCGGCGTGCCGCGACGGGCACCGCCAGCAGCGAATCCCACGCGAAGCGCGCGGTGACGCGCGTGCCGCGGCCGGTTTCCGGCGTGGCCGTCTCGAAGCTGCCGCCGAACGCCTCGCAGCGGGCACGCATGCCGGCGAGGCCGTAGCCGTTGCGGCGGCCCCGGGCGAAACCGGTCCCATCATCGGCGACAATCAGAGACAGATGCGTGCCGTCGGTGACGATCCGCACGTCGACCGACGTGGCGCGCGCGTGTTTCGCGACGTTCGACAACGCTTCCTGCGCGACGCGGAACACTGCGAGCGCGCTGGCGCCGGCGATTTGCGTCAGGCGGGCGTCGGCGGCGCAGACGAAGCTCGTGCGCAGGCCCGTGCGTGCCGCATGGTTGTCGACCCACGACGACAATGCGCCGACCACGCCCGCGTCGAGCGCCGGCGTGTCGCGCTCGTCGATCAGCCGGCGATTCGCGTCGGTGGCGGCGTCGAGCGCCTGCTGCGCAAGCTCCAGCGCGCGCAGGCAACCGTCCGGCGCATCGGCCGGCAGCCACGTTTGAACGTTTGCGAGCGCGAAACGAGCAGCGGTCAGTTCGGCCCCGAGCCCGTCGTGCAGCTCGCCGGCCAGGTGGCGGCGAGCGGCTTCGTCGGCGGCGAGCAGTTGGGCGGACAGCGCCGCGATCCGTGCGGCGGATGCGCCGCGTTTCGGCGGAGTTTCGGCAATGGGCGGAGTAGCGGCGCAGCTGTGAACGAGCTGCCGCGACGGGAACGGGGCGTGGGCGCCCAAGGGCGCGTTAAGCGACGTATCCATGACTCTCCCTGCTGTCAGAAAGCGGTTCAGACACCGGCTGGCTGCGTGAATCGGCTGCCGTTTCGATGACGGTCGCCGCCAGAGAATCGCCCCATGCCGAGGTAACAAAAGTTACGTCTTGTAACACTTGCATCCGACCCTTCCACTTGCATCCGAACGGCAACCACGCGGGCCGAATAATATCTCAAAAATTCTGAAAAGGTCATGTCGGACGGACATTTAAGGGTAAATGTGAATAATCGGAATGAACGTGTTGTAGGAAAAACACTGACACCCGAGCGCCGGACGATGACGTATCCAAATGTAACTATTTGAGATGGGATGGTCCCAGTTTGTTACGAATTCGCCAAGTAGGGGCGAAAAAAAACCGGAGCTTTTGCTCCGGTTTCTTGATGCGGCACAAATTTCGGGGCAGATCAGTCCACGAATGCGCGCTCGATCACGTAGTGGCCCGGCGCGCTGTTCTTGCCTTCGACGAGGCCGGCCTGCTTCAGCAGGTCGGTCGTGTCCTTCAGCATCGCGGTGCTGCCGCACAGCATCACGCGGTCGTTTTCCGGCGAGAACGCCGGGACGTCGAGATCCGTGAACAGCTTGCCCGTCGCGATCAGGTCGGTGATCCGGCCTTCGTTCTCGAATTCCTCGCGCGTGACGGTCGGGTAGTAGATGAGCTTTTCCTTGATGATGTCGCCCAGGTACTCGTGGCCCGGCAGGTCGTGCTTGATGTAGTCCATGTACGCGAGCTCGCCCTTCAGGCGGCACGTGTGCGTCAGGATCACCTTGTCGAAGCGGTCGTAAATTTCCGGATCGCGGATGATCGACATGAACGGCGCGAGGCCCGTGCCGGTCGACAGCATCCACAGCGTCTTGCCCGGCAGCAGGTTGTCGGCGACGAGCGTGCCCGTCGGCTTCTTGCCGATCAGCACCGTGTCGCCCACCTTCAGGTGCTGCAGGCGCGACGTCAGCGGGCCGTTCTGAACCTTGATGCTGAAGAATTCGAGGTGCTCTTCGTAGTTCGGGCTGACGATCGAGTAGGCGCGCGCGAGCGGCTTGCCGTCGACTTCGAGGCCGACCATCGTGAATTCGCCGTTGTTGAAGCGCAGGCTCGCCTCACGGCTGCAGGTGAAGCTGAAAAGCGTGTCGGTCCAGTGATGGACGGATTGGACGGTGGCGGTGTCGTATTTGCTCATGGCTTTGAAAACGGACGCGCGTAGCGAACGCGTGTAACGGGCCCAAAAACGGGCAAAAAAACCGAGTGCGACGGCCCGATCGAGGATCGGCCGGCCGGCGCGTCGGACACGCGCCCTCTCGATGACAGACGATTGACGAACTGGTTATTTTACCCTGTTGGCGCTGATCGCGGGCTTGACCCCCGTGGTTGCGCGGATTTGGCGCAACGTATTATTTCAATCAGCTTTCAGCGATCGGCTGCGAGTTTCGCGCCGAGACCGACCAGCGCCACCCCGCACAATGCGTCGAGCGGGCGCCGCACGCGCCGGTAACCGCGCTGCGCGCGCGGGCTCGCGAACAGGTACGCGACACACGAATACCAGCCGGCCGACAGCACGCCGATCGTCACCAGCACCGCGCCGTTGAACCACAGCGGCACGTGCGCGGGCAGCATCGCCGCGAACACGCTGGTCCAGAACGCGCACGATTTCGGGTTCGTCAGGCAGGTGAACAGGCCGCTGCGGTAGGCGCGCAGGTAGTCGCGCGCGTGCGGCGCGGCCAGCGGCGCGCGTTCGTCCGGCGCGTCGGCCGGCGCCGCGTCGCGGCGCACGCCCGAGCGCAGCAGCTTGATGCCGAAATACACGAGATAGACGGCGCCGCCGATCCGGATCGTCTCGTACAGCCATTCGACCTGGTGCAGCACGGCCGCGAGGCCGAGCATCGCGAGCGTTGCCCACGCGACCGACGCGGTGCCGACGCCGAGCGCCGACGCGGCGCCCAGGCTGCGCCGCCCGGCGAGCGACAACTGCGAAATCATGAAGAAATTCGGGCCCGGGGTGATTGCCGCGATGAGATAGACGACGGCGATTTGCAGCAGGATCGGCAGGTAGGTCATGACGGCGCGCCCGGCGGCGGGCGGTGGCGGATTGGGCAAGCCGTTACTGTAGCGCGCCCCGCGCGATTGCGCTCCGGCCGAGCGGGATCGGGCCGTGGCCGGGAATCGTTACTGCTGGTCCGTTACTGCGGATCGAGGCGCAGGCGCGCGATGTACGGCAGGTGGTCCGACAGCCACGCGGCTTCGCCGGACGGTGCGCGCCATTCGAGCGGCGTCAGGCCACGCACGAACATCTTGTCGAGTGCGAGCGCCGGCGAGAACGCGGGGAACGTGCGGCCCGATTCGCCGAGCAGCGTCGCGACCTCGGACATCCCGATCTCGCCGAACAGCGCGACGGAGTCATTGCGCCAGTCGTTGAAATCGCCGGCGAGCATCAGCGGGCCGTCGCCCGCGTTGCGCACGATCCAGTGCGCGATCCAGTGCATCTGGCGCAGCCGCGCGGCGCGCGTGAGGGCGAGATGCGCGCACAGCAGCGTGACCGGCCGCGCGCCCGCGAGCGTCGCGCGCGCGACGAGCAGCCCGCGCCGCTCGAAGCGGTGCGCGGAGATGTCCCAGCGGCCGCCGAGGTCGAGCGGATGCGGCGACAGGATCGCGTTGCCGTGCCGCCAGGACGGCTTGAACACGTTCGGCCCGAGCGCGATCTGCCAGTCGAGCGCGTGCGCGATCTCGGTGGCCTGGCAGTGCCAGACGTCGTCGACCGCGTCGTCCATCTGCGCGCCGAAGCCGGGCGCGAGCACCGGGCGCGGCATGCGGCGCGCCATCGCTTCCTGCAGGAAATACACGTCGGCGTGCGTCGACTGCATCCAGTTGCGCATCGCGTTCCACGCGGTGAAGCCGAGCGGCGAGCGGCCCTTGTGCAGGTTCCAGCTGACCGCGGTGATTTCGTCGGGCGCGGCGTGCGGTTCGGCGAACGGCAGGGACAGGGCGTCGGCGGACATGACGCTCAGTCCTTCGCGACGTGCGCGCGCACGCGGTAGACGAGATGCGGGTGCTGCTCGACGAGCGTCCAGTCGGTCCAGGCGTCGCTGCCGACCGCGAGACCGGGGTGGCTCGCGACGATTTGCCGCGGCGATGCCGGCACGCACGGATCGCTGCGCGTCGCGTTTTCGTCGTCGAGCGTTTCCTGCACGTCGAGCGCGAGCGACACCGTGTTCGCGTTTGCGTCGACCGCGAGCGGCGCGACCGTCACCGCGCGCGAGCGCTCGGTCGGCACGACGCGCGCGTCGTTGCCGCAGCCGACCGGCACGGCGGACGGATAGCGATGGGTATCGGTGCGGGTCTGCCCCACGGTGGTGCGCTGCTGGAACGTGTCGATCGTCTGACCGTCGCGCACCACCTGGATCTCCCACGCGACGGAGGCCGGCGCGGGGCTCTGCGCATGGGCGGCGAGCGTGATGCTCGCGAGCAGGACGGCCAGGCCGTGTTTCAGCATGAAACGTCTCCGGAAACGCGCGATAGCGGGGAACGGACGCACATCTTACGCCCGATCGATTTCGATCGTGATGTGACAGGGCGTGCCGCGACAGGTTCGCAGCACGATGGGGTCCTGTTCGAAAGGTAGGGCCGCGTCACGCGTTTTCAAGCGAAAAAGCGCGCGAACTCGGCGACGGGCGCGCGCTCGGTGACGAGGCGGTTTTCGATCGCGTCGGGGTCCGCATGGCCGAGCGACATGCCGCATACGAACTGCTCGTTGGCGGGAATGCCGAGGTGTTCGGCGACGATCCGGTGAAACGGCACGAACGCGGCCTGCGGGCAGGTATCGAGCCCGCGTGCGCGGGCGGCCGTCATCACGCCCTGCAGGAACATCCCGCAATCGAGCCACGCGCCGTGCGTCATCACGCGGTCGAGCGTGAAGAACAGCGCCACGGGCGCATCGAAGAAGCGGAAGTTGCGCGCGTGTTGCGCGTGCATGCGCGCCTTCTCGTCACGACCGATGTTCAACAGCCCGTAGAGGTCCCAGCCGACCTTGCGGCGCCGGTCGATATACGGCGACACCCATTCGCGCGGGTAGTAGTCGTACTCGGCGACGTATTTTTCGTCGCGCGCGGGATCGTCGTGGGCCGCGGTGAGCGCGGTGGCGAGCGCATCGCGCGTGGCGCCCGTCGCGACGTACACGCGCCACGGCTGGATGTTGGTGCCCGACGGCGCGCGGCTCGCGGCTTCGAGGATCGCCTCCAGCGTGTCGCGCGGCACGGGTGTCGGCAGGAACGCGCGGACCGCGCGGCGCGACGTGAGCGCAGCATCGACGGCGTGGATCGCATCGGTGTCGATGCGCGGGGAGGCGGCGGGAACGGACATCGGCATACCTTCGGGGCGGCGCGCGAAGCGCCGCGCGGGCGCCGTCGGCGAGGCCGGCGCGGCGGGTGGGTGAACCGACGATCATACGCCGGCGCGCGCGGGCATGCAGCGCGCCCCGGTGTTAGCAGCACACTCGCTCGGCTGCTTGCTTGCGCGGGGATGCGGGATCGCTACACTGAAATCGTAAGGGTCTGATGGTCGTGTGAAGGCAAGCGGCAGCGAGGTTGGTATGACGACGGCGATGGTGAAGCAGGAACTGGCGGTGGCGTCCTTCAGCACGGTGTACGACCTCGAGCAGGTCGAGACGGCGCTGAGCGACCTGAACGAGAGCGCGAGCGACGCACTGCGCGCAACCTACGAGAGGATGCTCAAGACGGGCAATCTGCGCTTTTGCGTGAAACCGAACCGGATGCCGTCGTTCGACGCGCTCGGCGAAGCGTTGCCCAATTTCACCGAGCCGCTCGACGACGTGCGCAAGCAGGTCGCGCTGTGTCTCGAAACGGACGACCGGCTCGAACTGATGCCGATCCTGCTGCTCGGGCCGCCCGGGATCGGCAAGACGCATTTCGCGAAGGCGCTCGCGCAACTGCTCGGCACCGCGTACCACTACGTGCCGATGAGTTCGCTGACGGCCGGCTGGATCCTGTCGGGCGCATCGTCGCAATGGAAGAACGCGAAGCCCGGCAAGGTGTTCGACGCGCTCGTGAACGGCAGCTACGCGAACCCGGTGATCGCGGTCGACGAAATCGACAAGGCCGGCAGCGATGCGCAATACGATCCGCTCGGCGCGCTGTACGCGTTGCTCGAGCACGACACCGCGCGCGCGTTCGTCGACGAATTCGCGGAAGTGCCGATCGATGCGGGCAACGTGATCTGGGTCGCGACCGCGAACGAAGCGCAGGCGATTCCGGAACCGCTGCTCAACCGGATGAACGTGTACGAGATCGCACCGCCCGATGCGGCCGGCGCGCGCCGGATCGCGCAGACGATCTACGACGAAATCCGCACGTCGCACGCATGGGGGCGGCGCTTCCCCGACACGCTCGGCGACGACGCGCTCGACGTGCTCGTCGCGACGCCGCCGCGCACGATGCGCCGCGCGCTGCTGCACGCATTCGGCGCCGCGCGGCTCGACGGCCGCGACGCGATCGGCCCGGGCGACATCCGCGCGGACGAAGGGGCCGCGAAACGCAGGCCGATCGGCTTCTGAACCGGCGGCGGCGCGCGCACGGCGGCATCGTGCGCGCGCCGCGTCGTGTGCCGCGTCATGCGTCGCACCGTCGCGATACACATGCGTTCGGCAGGCGGGTGAACCGGGACGTACAATCCCTTCTCTCCCCTCGACGCGTTAATGGCGCGAAAAGTCATGGAGCAGACGGATTGTGTGGTGATCGGCGCGGGTGTCGTCGGTCTTGCGATTGCGCGCGAGCTGGCCGCGCGCGGGCGGGAAACGCTCGTGCTCGAGGCCGCCGATGCGATCGGCACGGGCACCAGCTCGCGCAACAGCGAAGTGATCCACGCCGGGCTCTACTATCCGCGCGGATCGCTGAAGGCGATGTCGTGCGTGCACGGGCGCGACCTGCTGTATGACTTCTGCGAAACCCATCACGTGCCGCACCGGCGGGCCGGCAAGCTGCTCGTCGCGACGAGCGCCGCGCAGGTGAAGCAGTTGAAGGCGATCGCCGCGCGCGCGGCCGAAAACGGCGTGCTCGACCTGCTGCCGCTCACGCGCGCCGAGGCGCAGACGCTCGAGCCCGCGCTCGAATGTGTCGAAGCGCTGTTCTCGCCATCCACCGGCATCGTCGACAGCCACCAGCTGATGCTCGCGCTGCTCGGCGCCGCGGAACGCGACGGCGCCGTGTGTGCGCTGAAATCCCCGGTCGAATCGATCGACGTGCTGCGCGGCGGGCGCTTCGTCGTGCGCACGGGCGGCGACGCGCCCGCCGAGATCGAGGCTGCCTGCGTGATCAACAGCGCGGGGCTCGGCGCGCAGGCGCTCGCGCGCCGCACGCGCGGGCTCGATCCGCGCTGGGTGCCGCCGCTTTATCTCGCGCGCGGCAATTACTTCAGCCTGTCGGGTCGCGCGCCGTTTTCGCATCTCGTCTACCCGATGCCCGATCGCGCGGGGCTCGGCGTGCACCTGACGCTCGACCTTGCCGGGCAAGCGCGCTTCGGCCCGGACGTCGAGTGGTGCGATTCGCTGCGCTACGAAGTCGATCCGGCGCGCGCGAACGCGTTCTACGCGTCGATCCGCGCGTTCTGGCCGGGCCTGCCCGACGACGCGCTGCAGCCGGCGTACGCGGGCATCCGGCCGAAGGTCGCGGGGCCCGGCGAGCCGCCGGCCGACTTCATCGTGCAGGGCGCCGCGCAGCATGGCGTGCGCGGGCTCGTGAACCTGTTCGGCATCGAATCGCCGGGGCTCACCGCGTCGCTTGCGCTCGCGCAGCGCGTCGGCGACATGGCCGCTTACCGCTGACGCGGCCCGCGCGGACTGCACGTGCTGGCCGTGTGCCGGCCGTGTGAAATTCCTTATCTCCGGCATTTCGACGCGCACATTTATTCGCTTGAGCGGTATTCTGTCGAACGGCTGTCGCCAGAACAGCTTTCATATCGATAACGTTGGAGCGAGTCCCCCATGAAAACATCCCGTCGGAGTTTCCTGATTTCGAGCGTTGGCGTCGTGTCCGCGCTGGCGCTGTCGCGTGAAGCGCTGGCCGATGCGCCGATGCTGCCGGAAACCGATCCGACCGCAGTGGCGCTCGGCTACAAGGCCGATGCCACGAAGGTCGACAAGACGAAGTATCCGAAATACGCAGCAGGCCAGGATTGCGCGGCCTGCATGCTGTACCAGGGCAAGAAGGGTTCGGCTTCGGGCCCGTGCGGCGCCTTCCCCGGCAAGCAGGTGTCGGCGAAGGGCTGGTGCAGCGCCTTCTCGAAGATGGGTTGAGTCCCGTGCGGCATCCTGCGATGCCGCATTGTGGCGAAAACCGCAAAACGCCTGCCATCGTTCGATGGCGGGCGTTTTTTATTGCTTGAAAACGGTTCCGTCGCTTTCTACACTCGCTGCAAACCAGCGCGCCGCGGCCTGCCGCGCGCCGCACCGCCCGACACGTCGGATTCACGAGGATGAGGCACGCATGGCGACGATTGCGAATTCAACGAAAACGATCAGGCCCGAGCGCGCGCTGAACCGGCGCGCGGTCGCCGCCGCCGTGATCGGCAATGCGCTCGAGTGGTACGACTTCACCGTGTTCAGCTTCATGACGGTCGTGATCGCCGAGCTGTTCTTCCCGACTTCCAGCGAATACTCGTCGCTGCTCCTGACCACCGCGACGTTCGGCGTCGCGTTCTTCATGCGGCCGATCGGCGGCATCGTGCTCGGCCTGTACGCGGACCGCGCCGGCCGCAAGGCCGCGCTGTCGCTCGTGATCCTGCTGATGACGGGCGGCATCTTCCTGCTCGCGGTCGCGCCGCCCTATGCGGCGATCGGCATCGGCGGCCCGATCCTGATCGTGCTGGGCCGGCTGCTGCAGGGCTTCTCCGCGGGCGGCGAATTCGGCAGCGCGACGGCGCTGCTGATCGAGGCCGCGCCGTTCTCGAAACGCGGTTTCTACGGCAGCTGGCAGATGGCGAGCCAGGCAGCGGCGCTGCTGATCGGCGCGCTCGTCGGCGCGGCCGTCACGCGCGGGCTGTCGCACGACGCGCTGCACAGCTGGGGCTGGCGCGTGCCGTTCATCCTCGGGCTCGTGATCGGCCCGATCGGTTTCTACATCCGCCGCCATCTCGCCGATTCCGAAGCGTTCCTGCATGCGCAGCAAAGCTCGCGACGCGCGACGCTCGGCGACGTGTTCACGCGCCACTCGCGCGAGGTGCTGTGCGGGCTCGGCTCGGTGATCGCGCTGACGGTGACGATCTACGTGCTGATCAGCTATCTGCCGACCTTCGCGGTGAAGCAGCTGAAGCTGTCGTACGCGGAATCGTTCTACGCGGTGATCGTCGGCAACCTGCTGCTCATGGTGCTGTCGCCGGTCGCGGGCGCATGGTCGGACCGCATCGGCCGCAAGGGGCTGTCGCTGTGGTCGCTCGTGCTGACGCTCGCGCTGATGTATCCGCTGTTCGTGTGGCTCGACGCGGCGCCGAGCATCGGGCGGCTGATCGCGGTGCAGGCCGTGCTGTCGGTGACGCTCGCCGGCTATTACGGGCCGTTCGGCGCGATGATCGCCGAGCTGTTCCCGGCCAACGTGCGCTCGACCGGGCTGTCGATCGCCTACAACGTCGCGGTGATGGTGTTCGGCGGCTTCGGGCAGTTCATCGTCACGTGGCTGATCAAGGTCACGGGGACGCCGCTTGCGCCAACCTACTACGTGATGGCCGGGCTCGCGCTGTCGATCGTCGCGGTGGCGTTCGTGCCCGCGCGCAGCGCCGACCTCGACGCGCCAGCGTGATGCCGGGTTAACGGATCGTTTCGCAAAACGCAATGATGTGCGGCCGGATGCGCGAAATGGCGCGCCGAACCTTCGCGTTCGCGCCCGAATTGTTTAGTCTTCGAACGAAACTTGCGCGAGATGAACGGAATTGTCGCTCGCGCGCGTTGTCGCATTTTTCAATCGGGCACGACATCCGCAAAAACCCGCGCGGGCCTGTCTCGAAGAGTTTTTTCTCCAGCTTGTTGCAGCATCGTCAGCTCAAGTAATATCCGCGTACGCCGGCCCCTGGCGGGTCCGGTTCCGATCTGGAGACCTGGAGGAAACATGGAATACAACCGTCTGTTGCACACCCTGCGTGTTACCGCCATTGCAGGCGTGGCAGCGGCATCGCTCGGCGTCGCGGGCTCTGCATTCGCACAGATCCCGAACAAAACGCTCGTCTACTGCTCAGAAGGCAGCCCGGCGGGTTTTGATTCCGCGCAATTTACGACCGGCGTCGATTTCACCGCCGCCACGTTCACCGTCTACAACCGCCTCGTCGAATTCGAGCGCGGCGGCACGAAGGTCGAGCCGGGCCTCGCCGAGAAGTGGGACGTGTCGCCGGACGGCAAGGTGTACACCTTCCACCTGCGCCACGGCGTGAAGTTCCACACCACCGACTTCTTCAAGCCGACGCGCGAATTCAACGCGGACGACGTGCTGTTCACGTTCCAGCGCATGCTCGACCCGAACCAGGCCTTCCGCAAGGCGTACCCGGTGTCGTTTCCGTACTTCACGGACATGGGCCTGGACAAGCTGATCACGAAGGTCGAGAAGGTCGATCCGTACACCGTGAAGTTCACGCTGGCCGAGCCGAACGCGCCGTTCATCCAGAACATGGCGATGGAATTCGCGTCGATCCTGTCGGCCGAATACGGCGACCAGCTGATGAAGGCCGGCAAGGCCGCCGACATCAACCAGAAGCCGGTCGGCACGGGCCCGTTCATCTTCCGCAGCTACACGAAGGACGCGACGATCCGTTTCGACGGCAATCCTGATTACTGGAAGAAGGGCGAAGTGAAGATCTCGAAGCTGATCTTCTCGATCACGCCCGACCCGGGCGTGCGCGTGCAGAAGATCAAGCGCAACGAGTGCCAGGTGATGAGCTATCCGCGTCCGGCCGACATCGCGACGCTGAAGGCCGAATCCGACATCGCGATGCCGTCGCAGCCGGGCTTCAACCTCGGCTACCTCGCGTACAACGTCGAGCACAAGCCGGTCGACAAGCTCGAAGTGCGTCAGGCGCTCGACATGGCGATCAACAAGAAGGCGATCCTCGAATCCGTCTACCAGGGTGCGGGCCAGGCTGCTACTGCACCGATGCCGCCGACCCAATGGTCGTACGACAAGAACCTGAAGATGGCCGCCTACGACACCGCGAAGGCGAAGGCGCTGCTCGCGAAGGCCGGCTATGCGAACGGTTTCGAGATCACGCTGTGGGCGATGCCCGTGCAGCGCGCGTACAACCCGAACGCCCGCCTGATGGCCGAGATGATCCAGGCCGACTGGGCGAAGATCGGCGTGAAGGCGAAGATCGTCACGTACGAGTGGGGCGAGTACATCAAGCGCGCGCACACGGGTGAGCAGGACACGATGCTGATCGGCTGGACGGGCGACAACGGCGACCCCGACAACTGGCTCGGCACGCTGCTCGGCTGCGAAGCGATCAAGGGCAACAACTTCTCGCACTGGTGCTACAAGCCGTTCGACGAGTTGGTCCAGAAGGGCCGCACGACGACCGGCCAGGACGCGCGCACGAAGCTCTACATGCAGGCCCAGCAGGTCTTCGCGCAGCAACTGCCGTTCTCGCCGATCGCGAACTCGACGGTCTACCAGCCGACGCGCAAGAACGTGGTCGACATGCGCATCGAGCCGCTCGGCTACGCACGCTTCGACGGTGTCGGCGTGAAGTAATACGACCGGCGTAAGCTGTCTACGAAGACCGAAACCGGTAACTCATCCGGCGGCGGGAGGCCACGAGCTTCCCGTCGCCGGTCGCACATTTCCCACAAGAAATTACGAGACGCATCATGTTCACATTCGTGTTGCGCCGCGTGGGCATGGTGATCCCGACTTTCATCGGCATCACCATCCTGGCGTTTGCGCTGATTCACCTGATACCGGGCGACCCCATCGAAGTGATGATGGGCGAGCGCGGTGTCGATCCCGCCATGCACGCGGAGGCGATGAAACGCCTCGGGCTCGACCAGCCGCTGCCCGTGCAGTATCTCCACTACATCGGCCGTGCGCTGCACGGCGATCTCGGCACGTCGATCATCACCAACACGAGCGTCGGCGGCGAGTTCTTCGCGCGCTTCCCGGCGACCGTCGAGCTGTCGCTGTGCGCGCTCGTGTTCGCGCTCGCGGTCGGGCTGCCGGCCGGCGTGATCGCCGCGCTGCGGCGCGGCTCGGTCGTCGATCACGGCGTGATGGGCACCGCGCTCACCGGTTACTCGATGCCGATCTTCTGGTGGGGGCTGATCCTCATCATGGTGTTTTCGTCATACCTCGGCTGGACGCCCGTGTCGGGGCGCATCGCCGTCGAATACGACTTCCCGCACCCGACGGGCTTCATGCTGATCGACGCGCTGCTCGCGCCGGACGAAGGCTCGTTCAAGTCGGCGGTCAGCCACCTGATCCTGCCCGCGATCGTGCTCGGCACGATCCCGCTCGCGGTGATCGCGCGGATGACGCGCTCGTCGATGCTCGAAGTGCTGCGCGAGGACTACATCCGCACCGCGCGTGCGAAGGGGTTGTCGCCGGCGCGCGTGGTCGTCGTGCACGCGCTGCGCAACGCGCTGATCCCGGTCGTCACCGTGATCGGCCTGCAGATCGGCACGCTGCTCGCCGGCGCCGTGCTGACCGAGACGCTCTTTTCGTGGCCCGGTGTCGGCAAGTGGCTGATCGATGCGATCGGACGCCGCGACTATCCGGTCGTCCAGGGCGGCATCCTGCTGATCGCGACGCTCGTGATCGTCGTGAACCTGGTCGTCGACCTGCTGTACGGCGTGCTGAATCCGCGCATCCGCCACACGAGGTAATTCCATGAGCAATCTGCAAAACACCCTGCCGAGCGAATCCGCGCCGGCCGGCGGCCGTGCGCTCGCGCTGCGCGAGTTCTGGGCCAACTTCTCGCGCAACCGCGGCGCCGTCGGCGCCGGCATCGTCGTGATCACGCTGATCCTGATCGCGCTGCTCGCGCCGCTGATCGCGCCGCACAGCCCGGTCGAGCAATATCGCGACTACGTGAAGATCCCGCCCGCGTGGCTCGCCGGCGGCAACTGGAAATTCATCCTCGGCACCGACGAAGCCGGCCGCGACATTCTTTCGCGCCTGATGTTCGGCGCGCGGATGTCGTTCTGGATCGGCTTCGTGTCGGTCGTGCTTGCGCTGATCCCCGGCATCGTGCTCGGGCTCGTCGCCGCGTTCTTCCAGAAGTGGGCCGACACGCCCGTGATGCGCATCATGGACGTGCTGCTCGCGCTGCCGTCGCTGCTGCTCGCGGTCGCGGTCGTCGCGATCATCGGCCCGGGCCTCACCAACACGATGTTCGCGATCGCGATCGTCGCGCTGCCGGCCTATGTGCGCCTCACGCGCGCCTCGGCGCTCGGCGAGCTGCAGAAGGAATACGTGACGGCGTCGCGCGTGGCCGGTGCCGGCACGCTGCGCCTGATGTTCTCGCAGGTGTTGCCCAACTGCACGGCGCCGCTGATCGTGCAGGCGACGCTCGGCTTCTCGTCGGCGATCCTCGACGCGGCCGCGCTCGGCTTCCTCGGCCTCGGCGTGCAACCGCCGACCGCCGAGTGGGGCGCGATGCTCGCGTCCGCGCGCGACTACATCGACAACGCGTGGTGGATCGTGACGATGCCCGGGCTGTCGATCCTGATTTCGGTGCTCGCGATCAACCTGCTCGGCGACGGGCTGCGCGACGCGCTCGATCCCAAACTGAAACGGATGGCGTGAGATGAAACAACCCCCACGCTCATTTTATTCGCTGCCCCTCGAGGGGGCGGTCGTCCTCCTTGGGGCGGCCCGTCGGAGGACGACATGAACCAGGATCTTCTGACCATCCGCAATCTCGCGGTGAACTTCAACGGCCTGCCCGCAGTCGACCGGATCAACCTGTCGATCGCGCCGGGCGAGGTGGTAGGCGTCGTCGGCGAATCGGGCTCGGGCAAGAGCGTGACGATGATGGCGCTGATGGGCCTGATCGACGCGCCGGGCAAGGTCACGGCCGACGAGGTCACGTTCAACGGCGTCGACCTGCTGAAGGCGTCGCCGAAGGCGCGCCGCAAGATCGTCGGCAAGGACATCGCGATGGTGTTCCAGGACGCGCTGACGAGCCTGAACCCGAGCTATACCGTCGGCTACCAGATCAAGGAAGTGCTGAAGCTGCACGAAGGGCTGCGCGGCGACGCGCTCGACCGGCGCGCGCTCGAACTGCTCGATCAGGTCGGCATTCCCGATGCGAAGAACCGCATCACGTCGTTTCCGCACCAGATGTCGGGCGGGATGAACCAGCGCGTGATGATCGCGATGGCCGTCGCGTGCAACCCGAAGCTGCTGATCGCCGACGAGCCGACCACCGCGCTCGACGTGACGATCCAGGCGCAGATCATGGACCTGCTCGTGAAGCTGCAGAAGGAGCGCGGCATGGCGCTCGTGCTGATCTCGCACGACCTGGCCGTGGTGTCGGAGGTCGCGCAGCGCGTCGCGGTGATGTACGCGGGCGAGATCATCGAGACCAACCGCGTGCCCGACATCTTCCGCGCGCCGCACCATCCGTACACCGAAGCGCTGCTTGCCGCGATTCCCGAGCACAATAAGGGGGCGCGTCGCCTTGCCGCATTGCCCGGCATGGTGCCCGGCCGCGATGATCGCCCGTCCGGGTGCCTGTTCGCGCCGCGCTGCAAGTACATGGTCGACGATTGCCGCAAGGCGCGGCCGGCGCTCGACACGCTGGTACCGGCCAACGATGCGATGCGCGTGCGCTGCATCAAGCCGCTTCATGTTTCCAACCTCGACCTGACGGGAGGCGCACGATGAATGCAGTCCAAGATACGCGTCGCGCGCCGCACGACGAGGAAGCGGTGCTGGTGGCAGACGGGCTCGCGAAGCACTACACGGTGAAGCGCGGGATGTTCGGCCAGGGCACGGTGAAGGCGCTGAACGGCGTGTCGTTTTCGCTGAAGCGCGGCAAGACGCTCGCGGTCGTCGGCGAATCGGGCTGCGGGAAGTCGACGCTCGCGCGCCAGCTCACGATGATCGAGACGCCCACGTCGGGCAGCCTGACGATCGACGGCAAGAACGTGGCCGGCGCGAGCCGCGACACGGTCGCCGAACTGCGCCGCCGCGTGCAGATGGTGTTCCAGAACCCGTTCGCGTCGCTCAACCCGCGCAAGACCGTCGAGCAGACGCTCGCCGAGCCGCTCGAGATCAACGCGAACCTGACGGCCGCCGAACGCGCGCAGCGCATCGCGCAGATCATGCGCACGGTCGGCCTGCGGCCCGAGCACGCGAAGCGTTATCCGCACATGTTCTCGGGCGGCCAGCGCCAGCGTGTCGCGATCGCGCGCGCGATGATCCTCGATCCGCGGATCGTCGTCGCCGACGAGCCGGTGTCCGCGCTCGACGTGTCGATCCAGGCGCAGATCCTGAACCTGTTCATGGATCTGCAGGAGCAGTTCAAGACGAGCTACGTGTTCATCTCGCACAACCTGTCGGTGGTCGAGCATGTCGCGGACGACGTGATGGTGATGTACTTCGGCAGCGTCGCCGAGCTCGGCGACAAGGCGACGATCTACGCGCGGCCGCGCCATCCGTACACGCGTGCGCTGATGTCGGCGACGCCGGCGATCTTCGAGGAAGACCGCCGCGTGCAGATCAAGCTGCAGGGCGAGCTGCCGTCGCCGCTCAATCCGCCGTCGGGCTGCGCGTTCCACCAGCGCTGCCCGTACGCGGTCGAGCGCTGCCGCGCCGAGGAACCGCAGTTGCGTGAAGTCGACGGACGGCGCGTGGCCTGCCATCGCGCCGAGGAGGTAGGGGAGGCGAATGCCTGAAGCGTTGGCGGCGCGCGCATTCAGCGTGCGCCGTTCGGGGCAAGCAGCGCGCGCGTGATGCGCGCGTACCGCACCGCGCGGCGCTGGAGCGTGCGCACCGTCACGGGCGCGGCGCTGGCCGGCGCGTGCGTGGCGGCCAGCCTCGCTGTTCCCGTCGAGTCGGCGCGCGCCGAAGGGCGCGCGCCGGCGACCTCGCCGATTCATCCGTCGCAGGTCCCGCCGCCCGGCATGAGCCTGCCGGGTTTCCATGCGCCTTCCGTGTCGGACGGCACGGTCGCGCGCGGCACGGTGCGCGTGCAGCCCGCGCGCATGCCGTTCTACGTCGCGACCAAGGGCAAGGTCACGCTCTACGTGCTCGGCACGCTGCACACGGGCGACCCGTCCGATTACCCGAGCGCGCAGCCGTTCCGCCCGCGCATCCTCGCGGCGCTCGCCGCGTCGCCGACGCTGGCGCTGGAGCTGTCGCCGGACGACCTGCTCGAATCGCAGGACGACGTGTCGAAGTACGGCGTATGCCGCTACCCGTGCCTGCAGCGGCTGCTGCCCGAACCGCTGTGGCAGCGGCTCGCGGCGCGCCTGCGCGGCAACCCGGCCGCGCTCGTCGAGATCCGCAAGATGCGGCCGTGGCTCGCGGCGCTCGTCGTCGAGACCTACGATTCGCTGTCGGCCGGCCTGCAGACCGAATACGGCACCGAGGCGCAACTGCAGAACGTGTTCCTGAAGAAGAAGGGCGGCCGCGTGATCGGGCTCGAGACGCTCGCCGAACAGATGCGCGCATTCACCGGGCTGACGCTCGCCGAGCAGCGCGAGATGCTCGCGCAGGACATGGTGCAGACCCCCGCGCAGAACGCGGACGACATCAAGTCGCTGCACCGGCTGTGGCGAATTGGCGACGCCGACGCCATCGCGGCATGGGCCGTCGCGAAGAGCGAGCGGCTCGCGCGTTCGAAGGCGTTGTCGGCGTCGATCGACAACAAGATCCTGTACGAGCGCAACCGGCGCTTCGTTGCACGGATGACTGCAATCGCCGCGCCGAACCGGCCGCTGTTCGTCGCGATCGGCGCGCTGCATCTGGGCGGCTCGCGCGGCGTGCTCGAATTGTTGCGCCAGCAAGGATACCGGGTCGACGCGAACTGACCGCGCCCGGCTGCACGCACTGATCTTCCCCTGTTTGTTTGACAGCGCGCGCACGGCGTGAGGCGCCTGAGCGGTGGTGTCAATCGATAAGGAAAACCCTTGAATCGTCGGAAAATAGCGTTTAAAACGATTGACATCCCGTTCTGCCAATATCTATTCTTCACCCCACAAGTTGAAAAAATGAAAAGAATAGATAAGTTCTACGGGGTAGCAGAAATAAAGCGCGGGGTTAGCGTTGCCGGCACGTGAAGCACGTGCCGGCCGCGGAGTGTCTGCATGCACGGCGGGGCCAATCATCGTCGAACAACACATGCATGCGGGCCGACTTGCAAAAAAAGTGACGTTCCGTCGTCTGACCGGGGAATGCAGTGATCGGGCGGCGGCGGACGTTTTTTAATCCGGAAGATTTTTCCGGTCACCGTCGAAAGACGGTTTCGGGGGGCGAATCGACAGACGGCGAAGCCGCAGCGATTGCGCCAACGGAAAAGCGCCACGAGGGCGCTTTTTTCTTTTGTGCGACGGATTTCGCGCATGGCGCGCGTCTCGGGTCCTACGCGCCTTCGTCGGCCTGCAGCGCACCCGGCGCCACGACGTCGACGCCGGCGGCCTCGAGCGCTGCGCGGATCCGTTTCGCGAACGCGAGCGCGTGCGGCCCGTCGCCGTGCAGGCAGACGGTCTGCGCGTTCAGCGGCACCCATTCGCCGCTCAGCGCACGCACTTGCCGGTTGCGCACCATGTCGAGCGTGCGCGCGAGCACGGCTTCTTCGTCGTCGATCAGCGCGCCGGGCTGGCTGCGCGGCACGAGCGAACCGTCCGCGTGGTAGCCGCGATCGGCGAACACTTCCTCCACCGCGGCGAGCCCCGCATGCCGCGCGGCCGCGATGAACACGCTGTTCGCGAGCCCGAACACCGCGAGCGACGGATCGAAGTCGTGGATCGCGGACACCACCGCATCGGCGATCATCGGGTCGCGCGCGGCCTGGTTGTACAGCGCGCCGTGCGGTTTCACGTGCACGATGCGCCCGCCTTCGGCCTGCGCGATCGCCGACAGCGCGCCGAGCTGGTACAGCACGCCGGCATAGATGTCGCCGGCCGGCAGCTGCATTTCCTTGCGGCCGAAATTCTCCGGATCGTGAAAGCTCGGGTGCGCGCCGATCGACACGCCTTTCTGCACGGCCCAGCGCACGCAGTCGCGCATCGCATTGGCGCCGCCCGCGTGCCAGCCGCATGCGATGTTCGCGGACGTGACGAGGTCGAGCAGCGCCTCGTCCGATCCGCATCCTTCGCCGAGATCGGCATTCAGATCGATTTCCATGATGTTCCTCGTCCACTGATTGCGTGGCGCGTCTTTCATACTGCTTCGGCCATTGTCACGCCGCGCGCGACTGGGCGCGGCGGCGTGCTTCCTCGCGCATGTCGATCGCGACGTCGATCTGTCGCAAATACGCACGTTCCGCGGCGAGTGCGGCGCGTGCGGCATCGGGTGTCGTGCGCACGAAGCGGATCGGCAGGTTGAGCCGCGCCTGCGCGAGTTTCCACAGGTCGGCGCGGATCACCGTGCCGATTTTCGGATAGCCGCCGGTGGTCTGCGCGTCGTGCATCAGCACGATCGGCTGGCCGTTCGGCGGCACCTGGATCGTGCCGGGCAGCACCGCGTGCGACAGCAGCTCGACCGGCCGCTCGCGCGCGAGCTCGGCGCCGGCGAGGCGATAGCCCATCCGGTTGCTGTTCGCGGTGACGAGCCATTCCTCGTCCCAGAACGCCTGCTGCGAATCGGCCGCGAACGATGCGTAGTCGGGGCCCGGCAGCACGCGCACGGGCATCGCCCACGGCGCATGCGCGGGGCGGTGGCGGCGCGGCGGCTCGTCGATGCGCATGAACGCGCACCAGGCGGGCGCCTTCACGCCGAATTCGGGCGCATCGGCCGCGAGGCAGCCCGCGCCGGCCGGCGGCACGCCGACCGGGAGGCGATCGCCGTCGCGCAGCGCACGGCCGCCGAGGCCGCCGAAGCGCGACGCGAGATCGGTGCTGCGCGAGCCGAGCATCGGCAGTACGTCGATGCCGCCGGCGATGCACAGGTAGCCGCGCATTCCGCGTTTCGCGGCCGGCAGCACGAGCGTCTGCCCGGCGTCGACCGGCAGGCTCCACCACGAATACACGCGTTGCCCGTCGAGCGTCGCGCCGAATTCGGTGCCGGTGAGTGCGATGCGGGTGGCGCGCGGGAAGCGGAAGGCGGCCGGGCCGATCGTGATCTCGACGGCCGCCGCGTCGGGGCGGTTGCCGACCAGTCGGTTGCCGACCTCGAGCGCAAGGCCGTCGAGCGCGCCGCCCTGCGCGACGCCGAGATGGCGCGCGCCGCGGCGCCCGAGATCCTGCACGGTCGACAGCGGGCCGGCGCGCAACACCTCGATGTTGCTGGGTGCGGTGCTCTGGGTCATCGCGCGTCGACTCCCGCAATGGTGAAGCGCACGCGGTCGCCGGGCAGCAGCAGCGTGGGCTGCTGCCGCGACGGATCGAACAGGACGTGCGACGTGCGGCCGATCAGTTGCCAGCCGCCGGGCGACGTGGCCGGGTAGATGCCCGTTTGCGCGCCGCCGATGCCGACCGAGCCGGCCGGCACCTCGAGGCGCGGCGCCGCGCGGCGCGGCGTGTGCAGCGATGCGTCGAGGCCGCCGAGATACGCGAAGCCCGGCTGGAAGCCGACGAAGAACACGACGTATTCGCCGGCCGCGTGGCGCGTGACGACTTCGTCGGCCGACAGGCCCGTGTGTGCGGCGACGGCGGCCAGGTCGGGGCCGGCGGCACCGCCGTATTCGACCGGGATCTCGACCTCGCGGCCGTCCGCGTGCTCGACGTCGGCCGTGGCCCACGCGTCGCGCAGCGCCGGCGTGAGCGATTCGGCCGTCGCGGCGAGCGCGTCGAATACGATGGTCAGGTTGTTCATGCCCGGCACGACGTCGATCACGTCGGGCCACGCGCGCGCGGCCTCGGCAACGGCCCAGACGCGGCGCTGGCAATCGAGCGTGGCGGGCGGCGCCACCTCGCAGACGAGGGCGGCATCGCCGAGCGGATAAATGCGGGGTTGCGTCATCGGACTGGCACGGTTCGGACGGCAATGTTAGCGCACATTGTCAATAAAATATCGACAACTTCCCAATAAGCGTTTTCGCCTAGCCCGTATACCCGGGCTTCTGGCGTACACTCGGCACACCCTGACAGCCTGCTTTCGCCGCCTTCCATGAAGCGTCCTCCGACCAAGATCGTGTCATCCGAACACCTCGTTTCCGATTCGAGCGCGGAGCTGTCGGAACTCGAATACGGGCTCATCATGGCCGGCAATGCGTTCAACCGCTGGATGGTGCGCTGCATGTCGGCGGCCGGCGCGAAGGACATGACGGCGGTCGAGGTGTCGCTGCTGCATCACGTCAGCCATCGCGAACGCAAGAAGAAGCTCGCCGACATCTGCTTCGTGCTCAATATCGAGGATACGCACGTCGCGACCTACGCGCTGAAAAAACTGATCGCGCGCGGCTATGTGAAGAGCGAGAAGAACGGCAAGGAAGTGTTCTTTTTCGCGACCGACGAGGGGCGCGACCTGTGCCTGAAATATCGGGAGGTGCGCGAGCACTGCCTGATCGAGACGCTGAAGGACAGCGGGCTCACCAACGAGCAGATCGGCGACGCGGCGCAGTTGCTGCGCCACGCATCGGGCCTCTACGACACGGCCGCGCGTGCGGCGGCGTCGCTGTAAACGATTGCGGTAATTCTTGCGCGCTGGCATGCGCTGACGGGCGCGCAACGGCGACCATCGCGCGGCGCGCGGCGTCATCCGGCGGGCGGGTACAGCGCGCCGTCGGTCACGATCCAGCACAGCGCGAGATCGTGCGCCTCGGCCGGCAGCGCATCGACGCGGCACGCTTCATAGGCGATGCCGACCGTCACCGGCGGCGTGTCGCCGGGCCATGCGGCCAGCGTGCGGTCGTAGTAGCCGCCGCCGTATCCGAGCCGGTAGCGCTGCGGATCGAATCCCACACAGGGAATCAGCAGCAGGTCGGGCACGACGACGATTCCCGACGCCGGTTCCGGAATCCGGTGATGACCTTCGCGCATCGGCGTATGCGCATCCCACGCATGGAACGCGAGCGGCGCGTGCTGCTCGTCGATCACGGGCAGCGCGGCGCACCGGCCCGCGCTCGCCGCACTCCAGGCGAGCACCGCGTCGCGCGCATCGAATTCGCCCGGCAGCGGCCAGTAGAACCCGACCGTGCGCGGTGCGAGCCGTTCGAGCAGCGAGCGCAACCGCGTGTCGAGCGCGGCGTTCGCGGCGGGCTGCGACGCGGCGTCGCGACGCGCGCCGGACAGCGTTTTGCGCAGCGCAACCTTCCGGTTCGGCACAGGGTTGCGTGCTATGCTTTCGGTCACTTCGTGCTCCATTCAAAACGATGTCGAACAGCCTTTTCCGAGTATATCGCGCGGTCGCGCTGACGCTTTCCGCCGCCGCGCTCGTCGCGGGCACGGCCGCTTGCGCGGCACCGGGCGACGACACGGTCGCCGGGGATGACCAGATCTTCGTGCAGCTTCGTGAAGCCGCGCGTCGCAACGACGCCGCGAAAGCCGCGCAGCTCGCGTCGATGATCCCGAACTATCCGGTACCGTCCTACGTCGAGTATTTCCAGATCAAGCCGCAGTTGTTCGATTCGACGGGCCGCGCGCGCGTCGATGCGCCGGACGCGCCCGTGCAGTCGTTCCTGCAGCGCTACGACGGCCAGGCGATCGCCGACCGCCTGCGCAACGATTACCTGCTCGTGCTCGGCGCGCGTCACGACTGGCGCAGCTTCGACGATCAATACAAGCGCTTCGTGCTCGACGACGACACGCAGGTCAAGTGCTATGCGCTCGAATCGCGCGCGGCGCGCGGCGAGAACGTCGCCGAAGCGGCGCGCGCGCTGCTCGTCGAGCCGAAGAACTACGGCGACGCATGCGTCGACCTGATCACCGCGCTCACGGTCAACCAGCAGTTCACGAGCGACGACGTGTGGCAGCAGGCGCGCCTCGCGTACGAGCAGAACTACACGACGCTCGGCGGCAAGATCGTCGACGCGCTCGGCCCGCGCCCGGTCGGCTTCGACCAAGCGACGAGCGCGCCGCCGCTGTACCTCGCGCGCGGCGTCGGCGCCGACGCGACGTCGCACCAGCTCGCGCTGATCGCGCTCGGCCGCATGGCGCGCAACGATCCGGACGCGGCCGCCGGGATGCTGACGTCGGTCGCCGGCTCGCTCACGAAGCAGGAGCAGGCGATCGCGTGGGGCGCGATCGGCTACCAGGGTGCGATCAAGCGCTCGGCGCTCGCGTCGGTCTGGTACGCGAAATCCGCGAATGCGCCGCTGTCGAACCCGGGCTACGAATGGCGCACGCGCGCCGCGCTGCTCGCCGGCAACTGGCCGATGGTGCGCTGGTCGATCGAGCAGATGCCGCCGTCGCTGCGCAGCGATCAGGCATGGATCTACTGGCATGCGCGCGCGCTCAAGCAGAGCGGCGACACGCTGCAGGCGAACCAGGAATTCGAGCAGGTCGCGGGCCAGTTCAACTTCTACGGGCAGCTCGCCGGCGAAGAGCTCGGCCAGCGCACGACGATCCCGCCGCGCACGAAGGTGAGCGACGCCGAGATCGACGCGATGGGCAAGATTCCGGGCTTCGCGCTCGCGCAGCGCTTCTATGCGCTGAACCTGCGCCTCGAAGGCAACCGCGAATGGAACTGGCCGCTGCGCGGCATGACCGATCGCCAGCTGCTCGCGGCCGCCGAGTACGGCAAGCGCGTCGAGCTGCTCGACCGCACGGTCAACACGGCCGACCGCACGAAGGCCGAGCACGATTTCACGCTGCGTTACCCGTCGCCGTATCGCAATATCGTCGAGCGCTACGCGCAATCGACGGGCCTCGACATCGAATGGGCGTACGGCCTGATCCGCCAGGAATCGCGCTTCATCATCAGCGCGCGTTCGTCGGTGGGCGCGGGCGGCCTGATGCAGCTGATGCCGGCGACGGCCCAGATGGTCGCGAAGAAGCTCGGCATGGGCACGATCTCGCGCGCGCAGATGCACGACATCGATACCAACATCCAGCTCGGCACCTGGTATCTGGCGGACATCTACAACAACTTCGACAGCTCGCCCGTGCTGGCCACCGCCGGCTACAACGCGGGCCCGGGCCGGCCGCGCCAGTGGCGCCAGGTGTTGACTCAGCCGATCGAAGGCGCGATCTTCGCGGAGACGATTCCGTTCAACGAGACGCGCGACTACGTGAAGAACGTGCTGTCGAACACCGTCTACTACGCGGCGCTCTTCGAGGGCAAACCGCAGTCGTTGAAGAAACGTCTAGGCATGATCTCGCCCTGATTCGCAATCTTCACACTGCCGCGCGAGACGCGGCAGTGTTCTTTTGAGGCTCTGAAACATGGATCGCCAGACCGTCGCGCTGCTGGGCGGCACCGGCTTCATCGGCAGCCGGCTCGTCAATGCGCTGATCGACGCCGGCAAGCAGGTACGGATCGGCACGCGGCGGCGCGACCACGCGCGCCACCTGCAGATGCTGCCGGTCGAGATCGTCGAGCTCGAGGCGCTCGACACGCGCACGCTCGCGCGCTTCGTCGCCGGCGCGCACGCGGCGATCAATCTCGTCGGCGTGCTGCACGGCGGCCGCGGCACGCCGTACGGGCCCGGCTTCGAGCGCGCGCACGTCGCGCTGCCGGCCGCGCTCGCGACCGCCTGCACCGAAGTCGGCGTGCAGCGCCTGCTGCACATGAGCGCGCTCGGCGCCGATTCGCGCGGCGCGAGCATGTACCAGCGCTCGAAGGGCGATGGCGAGGCCGCGCTGCATGCGATCGCCGCGACCGATTCGCTCGCGCTGACGATCTTCCGCCCGTCGGTCGTGTTCGGCCCCGGCGACGCGTTCCTCAACACGTTCGCGAACCTGCAGCGCACGGTGCCCGTGCTGCCGCTCGCGATGCCGGACGCGCGCTTCCAGCCCGTGTTCGTCGGCGACGTCGTGCGCGCGTTCGTCAACACGCTCGATCTCGCGGCCGCGCACGGCAAGACCTACGAGCTCGGCGGCCCGACCGTCTACACGCTCGAGGAACTGGTGCGCTACTGCGGCACGCTGGTCGGCCGGCAGGCCCGCATCGTGCGGCTGCCCGACGCGCTCGCGCGGCTGCAGGCGAGCGTGTTCGAATGCCTGCCCGGCGAGCCCGTGCTCACGCGCGACAACCTCGCGACGATGTCGGTGCCGAACGTGCTGTCGGGGCCGCTCGCGCCGGAACTCGGGATTTCGCCTGCGAGTCTCGAAAGCATTGCGCCCGCGTATCTCGGCAACGCCGCGCAGCGGTCCCGGTTCGACTGGTTCCGCTCGCGGCGACGCTAGGGCCGGCCGGGGCGCCGCCGTTCGGCATCCTTCTTTTCACTTTCGCGTTTTCCGGAACACCGCCATGAAGCTCGTCATTGGAGACAAGAACTACTCGTCGTGGTCGATGCGCCCGTGGGTGCTGCTCACGCATTTCGGCATCCCGTTCGACGAGATCGCGATCGAGTTGCGCCGCGACGACACGGCCGCGCGCATCCTCGAGTATTCGCCGTCCGGCAAGGTGCCGTGCCTGGTCGACGACCACGGCGTCGCGATCTGGGATTCGCTCGCGATCGCCGAGACGCTCGCCGAGCGCTATCCGCAGTTCCCGATGTGGCCGGCCGATCCGCTCGAGCGCGTGCATGCGCGCTGCGTCGCGGCCGAGATGCATTCGGGTTTCGCGGCGCTGCGCACGCAGATGGGCATGAACGTGCGCGCGTCGATGCCGGGGCGCGGTGCGACGCCCGATGCGCTCGCCGACGTCGCGCGCATCGATGCGCTGTGGAGCGCGTGCCTCGAGGCGTCGGGCGGGCCGTTCCTGTTCGGCGAATTCGGGATTGCCGATGCGATGTACGCGCCCGTCGTGATGCGCTTCAACACGTATGCGCCGGGCCTGTCGCCGGAAGCGGCCGGCTACGCGGCGCGCGTGACGGCGCTGCCGGCGGTGCAGCGGTGGATCGACGCCGCACGCCGCGAAACGACCGTGATCGCCGAATACGAGCCGACGCCATGAACATCTACGCAGTGGGCGGTGCGATCCGCGACGAATTGCTCGGCGTGCCCGTGCAGGACCGCGACTACGTGGTGGTGGGCGCGACGCCCGAGCAGATGGCCGCGCAGGGCTTCCGGCCGGTCGGCAAGGATTTTCCGGTGTTCCTGCATCCGGACACGCAGGAGGAATACGCGCTGGCGCGCACCGAGCGCAAGACGGCGGCCGGCTATCACGGCTTCCAGTTCCATTACGCGCCGGACGTGACGCTCGACGAGGATCTCGCGCGGCGCGACCTGACGATCAACGCGATGGCGCGCGAGGTGAGCCCGGAGGGCGCGTTGGTCGGGCCGGTGATCGATCCGTTCGACGGGCAGGCCGACTTGCGTGCGCGGGTGTTCCGCCATGTGAGCGACGCGTTCGTCGAGGATCCGGTGCGCATCCTGCGCATCGCGCGCTTCGCCGCGCGGTTCGCGGATTTCACGGTCGCGGACGAAACGCTCGCGCTGATGCGGCGCATGGTCGACGCAGGCGAGGTCGACGCGCTCGTGCCCGAGCGCGTGTGGCAGGAAATCGCGCGCGGGCTGATGGAGGCGAAGCCGTCGCGGATGTTCGCGGTGCTGCGCGAGTGCGGCGCGCTCGCGCGCATCCTGCCCGAGGTCGATGCGCTGTGGGGCGTGCCGCAGCGCGCCGACTACCACCCGGAAGTCGACACGGGCGTGCACGTGATGATGGTCGTCGACTATGCGGCGAAGCAGGGTTATTCGCTGCCGGTGCGCTTCGCCGCGCTCACGCACGATCTCGGCAAGGCGACGACGCCCGCGGACGTGCTGCCGCGCCACGTCGGCCACGAAGGCCGCAGCGTCGATCTGCTCAAGCCGTTGTGCGAGCGGCTGCGCGTGCCGAACGAATGCCGCGATCTCGCGCTCGTGGTCGCGCGCGAGCACGGCAACCTGCATCGCGTGATGGAGATGGGCGCGGCCGCGCTGGTGCGGCTCTTCGAGCGCAGCGATGCGCTGCGCAAGCCGGCGCGTTTCGCGGAGATGCTGCAGGCGTGCGAATCGGATGCGCGCGGGCGGCTCGGGCTCGATGCGCAACCGTATCCGCAGGCGGAGCGGCTGCGTGTGGCGCTCGCGGCCGCGCGCAGCGTCGATGCCGGCGCAATTGCGCGCGGGATCGGCAACGAGGCGGAGAAGATCAAGGATGCCGTGCATCGCGCACGGATCCAGGCGGTCGCGCAGGCGCTCGAGATCGGCGAATAACGTGCGCAAGGGCGGCGCGCGCCCGTCAGCCGTTACGGCTTCTTGCGCGTGCCCGCCTTGCGGGCCGGGGTGGCCGCAGCCGGGCGTTTGCCGGCGGATGCCTTCTTTCCCGTGGCGCCGGCCGGCCGCGCGGCGTCGGCGTCGCGGTCGTGTCTCGGCGCCGGCTCGCGGCGGCTCACGCGCGGCTCGCCCGGCGCAGGCTGCCTGATTTCCATCGTGGCCGATACGAATTCGGCGCAACTGTCGTCGTCGAACAGCGGCAGCGTGCCGACCACGATCAGCTCGGCGGGCCCGTCGCCCACGTTGGCGACGCGGTGCCGCTTGCGCGCGTCAAAGTGCAGCGAGTCGCCGGCCGACAGCGGGTAATCCTTCTTGCCCACGGTGTAGCAGATTCGGCCGGTCAGCACGAAGACGAATTCGTCGCCGCCGTGCGACACCCATTCCGAACGGTAGCCTTCCATCATCTGCACCTTGACCGCGTTGATCAGGCTGCCGTCGAACGTGGTGGAGAGCCGTTCGTACCACTGCGACGCGCTGTCGACCGCGTACGGCTTGCGGCTGCCCTCGTGCGAATCGGGTTGTGCCTGGCGCGGCTGGTCGATCAGCGCACTGAGCGGTACGTCCAGCGCTTTCGCGACGTTGACGAGCGACGACAGGGAGATGCCCGTGAGATGGCGCTCGACCTGGGACAGGAACCCGACCGACAGTTTCGCTTCGGTCGCGACCTCCAGCAGCGTCTTCTTCGCTTCCCGGCGCAGGCGGCGAATGCGCTGGCCGATACGCATGATGTCTGAATCCATGAATCTCTTTCGTGGCAACGAGTCGGGAGGCGGGCGGCAGGGCGGTGCAGCCGCCAGGACGACGAGGCCGGCGCATTGTACCGCGCAGCATCTCCGGGCGAATTTGCGTTGTGCCGGGATACGCAAGCATCGCGACGATTTTAGTCCTACGAAAATTTTAGCTTGACCTCAATTTCAGCGTGCTCTAGATTCTGTCGCGCATCAAACAAAGTTAAGTGAGACAAAAATTCCCCCAGGGCGCGCCGCAGGAACGGCTTCGCGGCCCGGCCGTGCGCCGGGCCGGGCGTCATCCGCGCCGCGGCGGCATGTCGTCTCCGGCATGCGCCCCGCCGCGCCCCGCCGCCGGCCGCCGACAACAATGAATAACGGGCATCCGATGATCGATCGACTGAAATACAGCTTCTCCGGCCTTCCCTCCTACGACGCGTCCGTCGTCGACACGCAGGCCGGCCTGTCGCGCCTGCTCGATGCCGCGCGGCTCGACGCGGTGGTGGTCACGTCGCAGGACGAATATGTCACCGAGTACCTGCCGCTCGGCAACAATCCGCGCTACGCGTTGTCGGGCTTCGACGGTTCGGCCGGCTGCGGGATCTTCCTGAGCGCGGCGTCCGCGCAGGCGCTCGGCATGCCGCCGTTCGTGCTGTTCGTCGACGGCCGTTATCACCTGCAGGCCGAGCAGCAGTGCGATCCGGCGCGCGTGCGCATCGAGAAGCCCGGGATGAACGTGACGATCTGGCAGGCGATGGCCGACTGGCTGGTCGCGCACGCGAGCCGGCTCGCGCGGGTCGGCTACGACGGGCGGCGGATCAGCGTCGGGCAACGCGACCGTCTGCTCGCGCAGACGCAGGCCGCGTCGTTCGACTGGACGAGCCTCGCCGATCGCGAGATCGACCGCGCGATCGCGCTGCCGGGCTGGGCCGTCGAGCGCCCGATCTTCGAGCTGCCGGAATCGATGACCGGCGTCACCGTCGCGCACAACCTCGACACGCTGAACCGCACGCTCGCCGCGCACACCGGCGCGGCCCACGGCAGGACCGCATTCTTCACCTGCGCGTCGGACGATCTCGCTTATCTGCTGAACAGCCGCGGCTATCACATCCCGAATGCGTCGTCGCACCTCGGCTTCCTGTTCGTGGTCGGCGACGAGGTCGCGCTGTTCCTGCCGGAAGGCTGCGACCGCTGCGAGGTCGCGCTCGAATCGTACCCGGCGCTGCAGGTGATCCGGCGCGATGTCGCGGCGCTCGAGCGCTTTCTCGCGCAGTTCGCGGTCGATCACGTGTGTTACGGCTTCGAATCGGTGAACTGCGCGCTCGTCGACACGGTCAGCCGCGTGTGGCCGCATGCGCGGCATGCCGATTTCAACCCGGTCGAAGCGATGCGGGCCGGCAAGACGCCGGCGGTGCTCGACCGGTTTCGCGACGCGTTCGCGCGCAGCTCGGCGGCGATCGCCGAGACGATGCGCTGGGCGAAGACCGGCGAGCCGGGGCAGCGCCATACCGAATACGACCTGGCCCGCAAGATCAACGATGCATACGGCGCACGCGAGGCGCTCGCGCTGACGTTCCCGTCGATCGCGGCGAACGGCGCCAACAGCGCATTCGCGCATTACACGGCGGCAAGCGCCGGCGTCGAGCTGACGGAAGGCGAACTCGTGCTGCTCGACAGCGGCGCGTATTACGACGCCGGTTTCGCGACGGACTGCACGCGCGTCGTCCTGCGCCGCACGCGTGCGGACACGGTCGCGCAGCCGTGGCAGCGCGAAATCTACACGGTCGCGCTGAAGGCCTGCATCAAGGGGCTCGTCGCGCGCTTCCCGAGCACCGCGACCGGCGGCGACGTCGATGCGCTCGTGCGGCAGGTGTGCCGCGATCATGGTCATGATTTCGGGCACGGCACCGGGCACGGCGTCGGGATTCACGTGCACGAAGGCGGCGTGCGGTTCGCGCCGGGCGCGAAGTACGGGCTGGTGCCGAACGCGGTGATTTCGGTCGAGCCGGGCATCTACCTGCCGGGCAAGGGCGGCGTGCGGATCGAGAACATCGTGATCGTGCAGCCGGACGACGCGCAGCCGGGCACGGTGACGTTCGAGAATATCGTGACGGTCGGCTACGACTGGGACCTGATCGATCTCGACCTGCTGGACGACGGCGAGCGCGCGTACCTGCGCGACTACGAGCGGTTGTGCGTGGCGCGAGGCACGCAGGTGACGGCGTGCCCGTTGCTGTAAGCGGCGCCGGCGCGGGCGGCGTCGGCCGCCCGCTGTCCGCCGGTCATCGATGACGACTCACCGGGGCCGCATGCGTCTCCCCGTCAATCCAGCAACCGCGCGCGCACGAACGGCGTGATCCGCTCGGCGAGCCACGCGTGTGTGCGCGTCGTCGGGTGCAGCGTGTCCCAGAACACGAAGCGCGCCGGGTCGCGGCAGTCCGCGCGCGGCGTCTGCGCGGTGAGGTAGGTGAGCGACGACGGCTTCGGGATGTCGAGACACGACCGCTTCGCATCGTCGAAACCGTATTGCGCGGGGTGGCTCAGCAGGTCGGCGAACGGCGCGTGCGTCGAACACCTCGAGCCGCAGCGTCGCGCCGTAGCGGGCGCGCACGGCGGCGGCCGCGTCGACGAGCCGCCGGTTGTAGTCCGTGACCTGCGCGGCGACGCTGGCGGTGTCGGTGCGTGTCGCGAACACCGGCGCGCGCGACACGTCGGGCAGCGTGACGAGCAGGATGCGCGTCGCGCCGGCCGCGGCGAGCCGCTCGAGACCGTCCCGCACCGCGTTCGCCGCCTGCTCGGGCGTGCGGCCGTAGTTCACGAGATCGTTGCCGCCCGCGAACACCGCGAACAGCGTATTGGCGGGCCGGTAGTCCGGCGCGCGACCCATGTACTCGCGCCACGAATCGATCTGCTGCACGAGGCCTGGCACAACGAGGTACTGGTCGGTCGCCGCACCGCCGATCGCCCAGTTGTAGAGCGGCAGCCGCAGCGTGTTCGCGACGTATTCGGCCCATACCGGCCCGTTGCTGAAGCGTCCGGCGTGCCAGCTCGTGCCGTTCGGCAGCTTCCACTGGCTCGCGTTGAACATGTTCTGGGTGTCGGACAGGCTGTCGCCGAACACGATCAGCTTGTTGACGCGCGCGTCCTGCTGCGCGGAATCGATCGTCCAGACCGTGTAGTTGAACGACAGCGCGTTGTTCGCCGCGACCGCCTGCGTCAGCGGTGCGCGGATGCCGCGCGCATCGAGCGTCCGGCGGCAGACGTCGGCGAGCGTGTCCTGCGCCGTCGTGCTGTAGAACATGTTCTTCCACTGCGTGACGCCGTCCGCCCACCAGTAGCCGGGCACGCGATACCAGTCGCCGCCCGCGGGATCGCGCGCCCACTCGTAGGTCGCCTCGGGCTTGCGCGGATCGTCGCTGATCCGGTACCAGCAGCGCAGGTAGGTGTAGGTGTCGCTGCCGCGCGAAGCGGCGCGTGTCGCTGCGCGCGACGTGGCGCGCGGCGATGCGCCGGGCGGTGCGGATGCCGGCGCCGCGAGCGGGCCGGACGGCGACAGCGTCATGTCGCCGGTCGGGGTCGGCAGCGGCGCCGCGGCGGCCGGTGCGAGCGAGGCGGTGAACGCCAGCGCAGCGCCGAGCGTGGCGGTGGCGGCCAGACGGCGCGCGGATTCAAGACGGGAATGATGCATCGATGCCCTCCGATCTATTGTTGTTGGATCGTCATGGTATCGAGGGGACGCATGTGCCGGGCTGGAGCCCGGTCTGTCGAAGCAGAATTCGGGTGAAGCGGGTGGCGCGACGGGCCGGGGCGCGGGCCGTTGCGACGTATCGAGGCGTATCGCTGAGTGTCGCTGAGTGTCGCTGAGTGTCAGCGCATCAGCGCATCAGCGCCGAGACGCGCCCGTCGGGGCCGTAGACGCCAGCCGGCGCGGGCGCCGAGCGCAGTACCGCGAGCGCGCGCTCGTTGTAGTCCATCCGGATCCGGATCAGCATCCCGTTGTTCGCGTTGGCCTGGCGCGCGCGTTCGGCGGCCTGCTGCAGCAATTGCCAGCGGCCGGCGAGGCGTGCATCGCGCTCGGCGGCCTGGTCCATGCCCTTCTTGCCCGGCGCGAAGCCGAGTGCGGAAAGCTGCGTGTCACGCGTGCGTTCGAGCTGCGCGAGCCGGTCGATCAGTGCGGTTTTCTTCTCGACGATCCCGGGCAGCATCTCGAGCGGCTCGGGCGTGGTCAGCGCCTTTTCCTCGTAGACGAGCAGGGACGCGAACGCCTCGACCGTCGCGTGTTCGTCGTTGACCGTGGCCAGCAGCTCTTCTCTCATCGCGTCATGCTCGTCGCGCCGGCGCGCGTGGTGCGGTGCGCCGGCAAACCGGGGGACCGGCCGCGAGGCGGCCGGCTCAGCTGCCCTGCGGTCGCTGCTGCTGCAGCAGTTCGCGGGCGGTGTTCAATACGCCGTCGGCAATCTTGTTCGCATCGATCGTCAGCGTGCCGTTGTTCAGCGCGTCCTTGATCGACTGGACAAGGCCCGTATCGATATCGGCGTTGCCGGACGCGGATACCGAACGCAACTGGCCGGACAGACCCGACAGGTTCACGGTCGTGTCGCCGCCGGTCGATCCTGCGTCGCCTGCCTGCGCGGACGACTGGGCCGTGCCGGATTGCGCACGGGTCGCGCCGTTGCCGGTCGGCGCCAGGGGGCTCGGGTTCGGAGTGGAATCGATCTTCACGATGGGTTTCCTGTACGGTTTGACCCAGATAACGGCCGGGTCGGCCCGAACTTTAGCACCGTGAGCCTGGAATTCTCCGAATAAACAATTCTTTACAATCTGACGAGGATATCCGTCCCTATAACGGAATTTCCACGGTGCCGGCGTCCTTGACGATCGCCGTGACGATCTGGCCGGCCGCCATCCGCACCCGCACCGACTGGCCCGGCGCCGCATTCGCCAGTGCGCTGCCCTCGGCCGAAATCGTGAAACCGGGCCCGGCCGCGACGACCCGTACCGTCTGGCCGGCCGACACCGACGCCGCGCTCTTCAGCATGTCCTGCCGCAGCGGCAGCCCGGCCGAGATGCGCGCGAGCGCGGTCGAGCCGACCGCCTGCGCCGGATCGGTGATGACCGCGAGCGGCAGCACCGTCAGGTCGCCGTCGCGCGCGACCAGGTCGGCGGCGGTCAGCGGCTCGCCGGGCGCGATCTGGCGCGCGGCGACGTAATAGGTGGCCTGCACGGTGACCTTCGCCTGCAGGTAGACGGTCCACGGCCGCTCGCCCGCGCAGCGCACGCCGACCGTGGTGCGGCCCCACAGGCGCGCGCCGGTCGGCAGGAACGGTTCGAGCGTCGTGCACGCGGCGAGCCCGCGCGGAAACGCGGTCGTGACGGTGGCGGTGGTCTTGCCGGGCAGGCCCGCGATCTGCTGCTGCAGGAATGCGAGGGCCGCGCGCCGGATCGTCTCGGGGTCCTGCTGGCCGGGCGGCGTCGCGGGCGCCGCCGCAGGGGCCGTGGCGGTTGCGTTGGCGGACGCCGCCTGCGCACGCGGCGCCTGCGCGGCCGATGCGGCGCGGGCCGCCGCCAGGCGTGCGGCCATGGCTTGCTGCGGCGTCGGCCGAGCGGTATTCGAAGCGGGTTCGGCCGTGCCGGCGACGACCGTCGCGACGGCGGCCGGATCGGCCGCGCGCGCCGCGCCGTAGCCGGTGTTCGCGCGGGGGGGCGCAGCGACGGGGGCCGGCGGCGGGACGGTCGTCACGACCATCGCGCCGGCGGGCTGCGCCGCATAGCCGGTGCCGGCCGCGCCGGACGCACCGGCCGCGGCGCTCGTGCCGGCCGCCGGGCCGCCCGCGTCCGGCGCGACGCCCGAACTCGAACTCGAACCCGAACCCGAACCCGCATTCCCGCCGAACTGCCCGCCGCTCGCCGCATTGGCGTGGGCAAGCGCCGTTTCGGCCGTCTCGCCGCGCCCGGGGATGACGATCATCCCGTCGTCCGCGCGGGCGGACGGCATCGCGATCCACAGCGCCGCGGCGAGCGCACACACACGCCGGACGCGCGTTTGCCGCCCGTTCCTTCCGCGAAGTGCGCTGCCCGTCATCGCCGTGTCCTCGATCCGTTGATCCGATTCGCATTCTAGGGAGCGGGGCCGTCGCGCAAACGATGAATAGAGGGGGCCTTTGCCGCGTTATTCGCCCGATTGCCTGTTGCGCGCGACGCCTACCATCGCTGTCATGGAAAAAAGCCTCTCGAGTCGCCATCCGGCGCGAGAGGCGTGCAGCGCTTCATACGGAGAGACGCACACATGCTGGACAAACTCGATGCGGAATTCGCGTTCGGCCGACAGGCGCTCGACGTGCGCGCCTACCGGCAGGAACTGCTGTCGTCGAACATCGCGAACGCCGACACGCCCGGCTACCAGGCGCGCGACGTCGATTTCTCGTCGACGCTCGCGCGCTCGCTGAAGCAGGCGAACGGCGGCCTCGCGCCGAGCAACGCCGCGCAACTGCCGATGACGCAGCCGGCCGGCGTGACGAGCGGCATGTCGATGGTGTCGACGGCGCCGGGCCACATGGCCGGCGCGGCGAAGCTGATCCCGACGGGCGGCCCGGCCGACGACTACGGCCGCGCGCAGTACCGGATGCCGCTGCAGCCGTCGCTCGACGGCAACACGGTCGATCTCGACGTCGAGCGCGTGCAGTTCGCGAACAACGCGCTGCACTACGAAACCGGGATGACCGTGATGACCCAGCAGATCAAGGCGATGATCGCCGCGATCACGACGAACTCGTAAGCGCGCCGCTTCCGAACCCACGCACAAGGAGCCTCCATGCCTTCGTTGATGAACATCTTCGGCGTCGCCGGTTCGGCGCTGTCCGCGCAATCGCAGCGCCTGAACGTCACCGCGTCGAACCTCGCGAACGCCGACAGCGCCACCGGCCCCGACGGCAAGCCGTACAAGGCCAAGCAGGTCGTGTTCGCGACCGACCCGATGGGCGGCGCGCGCACCGCGTCCGGCCAGGGCGTGGGCGGCGTGCGCGTGACGAAGGTGGTCGACGACCCGTCGCCGATGAAGTCGACCTACGACCCGGCGAACCCGTCCGCCGACGCGAACGGCTACGTGCAGATGCCGAACGTGGATCCGGTGCAGGAGATGGTGAACATGATCTCGGCGTCGCGCTCGTACCAGGCCAACGTCGAGACGCTGAACACCGCGAAGACGCTGATGCTCAAGACGCTGACGATCGGCTCGTAAGCCGCCCTCACAGACCCGACAGTTCCGACAGAAGGCAACCCAGGATGACCTCCTCCAACACGACGATCGGCAGCAACGGCACGAACGTGTCGAACCTGCCGACCGACACGATGAACACCAACAAAGTGTCGTCGACCAACGGCACGTCGGCGAGCGACCTGCAGGCGACGTTCCTGAAGCTGCTCGTCACGCAGCTGCAGAACCAGGACCCGACCAGCCCGGTCGACAGCTCGCAGATGACGTCGCAGCTCGCGCAGATCAACACGGTGAGCGGCATCGCGCAGCTGAACACGTCGCTCACGTCGCTGTCGACGCAGCTCACGGCCGGCCAGCAGACGCAGGCCGCGATGCTGATCGGCACGAACGTGCTCGCGCCGGGCAACGCCGTCGCGGTGAAGAGCGGCGCGGCCTCGCCGTTCGGCGTGTCGCTGTCGAGCGCGGTGTCGAACCTGACGATCACCGTGAAGAATTCGGCGGGGACCGTCGTGAACACGATCAACGCGGGCGCGCAGTCGGCCGGCACCGTGCCGTTCAACTGGACGCCGACCGACGCGGCGGGCAACGCGCTGCCGGACGGCAAGTACACGGTCAGCGCGACCTACACCGACGCCAACGGCACGCCGCAGACGGTCACGACGCTCGCGGCCTCGCAGGTGCAGAGCGTGGTCAAGCAGGCGGACGGCACGGCGGGGCTCGTGCTGTCGAACGGCACGACGGTGGGGCTCACCCAGATCGCGTCGATTTTCCCGAATACCGCGTCGTCGTCGTCCTCGTCCGGCGGCAGCACTTCCAACTGATCGAGCTTTCTCGAAACGGAGACCGAAATGGGTTATCAACAGGGTCTGAGCGGCCTCGCCGGCGCATCGAACGCGCTCGACGTGATCGGCAACAACATCGCGAACGCGAACACGGTCGGCTTCAAGTCGAGCACCGCGCAGTTCGCCGACATGTACGCGAACTCGGTCGCGACGTCGGTCAACACGCAGATCGGCATCGGCACGTCGCTGAACTCGGTCGAGCAGAACTTCGGGCAGGGCACGATCAATACGACCCAGTCTTCGCTGGACGTCGCGATCAACGGCAACGGCCTCTTCCAGATGTCGAACAACGGCGTGACGACGTACTCGCGCGACGGCACGTTCCAGCGCGACAAGAACGGCTACATCGTCGATTCGCAAGGCCGTAACCTGATGGGCTACGCAGCCAACGCGGGCGGCGTGATCAACACCGCGCAGACCGTGCCGCTGCAGGCGCCGACCAACAACATCGCGCCGACCGCGACGACCAAGATCACCGGCCAGTTCAACCTGAACTCGCAGGACACGGTGCCGGCCAAGACGCCGTTCAGCGCGACCGACAACACGACCTACAACTACTCGACGTCGATCCAGGTGTACGACTCGCTCGGCGGTTCGCAGGCGGTCAACATGTACTTCGTGAAGTCGGCGGCCGGCACGTGGGAAGCGTACGCGGGCGTGCAGGGCGGCGCGACGACCGATCTCGGCACGGTCACGTTCAATTCGTCGGGCGGCATCCAGAGCACGACGACGGGCACGCCGCCGGCGCCGACCGCGTCGCTCGGCCAGTTCCAGTTCACGGTGCCGAACACCGACGGCTCGACGACGCCGCAGAACCTCACGCTCGACCTGACCGGCACGACCCAGTACGGCGGCAAGGACGGCGTGAACAACCTCGCGCAGGACGGCTACGCGAGCGGCACGCTGACGACCTATTCGATCGGCGCCGACGGCAAGCTGACCGGCAACTACTCGAACGGCCAGACCGCCGTGCTCGGCCTGATCGCGCTCGCGAACTTCAACAACCCGAACGGGCTGGTGAACCTCGGCGGCAACCAGTACGCGGAAAGCGCCGCATCGGGCGTGCCGCAGGTCTCCGCGCCGGGCAGCACGAACCACGGCACGCTGCAGGGCAGCGCGCTCGAGAACTCGAACGTCGACCTGACCTCGCAGCTCGTGAACCTGATCACCGCGCAGCGCAACTACCAGGCCAACGCGCAGACGATCAAGACGCAGCAGACCGTCGACCAGACGCTCATCAACCTGTGACGCACGGATAACCGGCAGCCATGGACCGACTGATCTACACGGCGATGACGGGCGCATCGCAGTCGCTCGACCAGCAGGCGGTCGTCGCGAACAACCTCGCGAACACGTCAACGACGGGTTTTCGCGCGCAGCTCGCGACGTATCGCGCGGTGCCGATGAATTTCGGCGACGGCAGCACGATCGACCCGACGACGACGCGCACCTACGTGCTCGCGTCGACGCCCGGCGCGGATTTCGCGCCGGGGGCGATCACGCGCACCGGCAACCCGCTCGACGTCGCCGTGCAGGGCGCCGGCTGGCTGGCCGTGCAGACGGCCGACGGCGGCGAGGCGTACACGCGCGCCGGCAACCTGCACGTCGACGAGAACGGCCAGCTCGTCAACGCGAGCAACCTGCCGGTGATCGGCAACGGCGGCCCGATCTCGGTGCCGCCGAACGCGGAAGTGACGATCGGCAAGGACGGCACGGTGTCCGCGCTGATGCCGGGCGACCCGCCGACGGCGGTCGCGATCGTCGACCAGATGAAGCTCGTCAATCCCGATCCCGCCACGCTCACGCGCGGCAACGACGGGTTGTTCCGCACCGCCGACGGCAATCCGGCCGATGCCGACGCGACCGTGGTCGTCACGCCGAATTCGCTCGAAGGCAGCAACGTCAACCCGGTGACCGCGATGGTCGCGATGATCGACAACGCGCGCGCGTTCCAGCTGCAGTCGAAGCTGATCCAGACGGCCGACCAGAACGAGCAGACCGCGAACCAGCTGCTCAACTTCAGCTGAGCGCCCGCGCCAGCCTACGCAGGAGACCCTACACGTGAACCGTTCTCTCTATATCGCCGCCACCGGCATGAATGCGCAGCAGGCGCAGATGGACGTGATTTCGAACAACCTCGCGAACACCAGCACGAACGGCTTCAAGGCGTCGCGCGCGGTGTTCGAGGATCTGCTTTACCAGACGATCCGCCAGCCGGGCGCGAACTCGACGCAGCAGACCGAGCTGCCGTCGGGCCTGCAGCTCGGCACCGGCGTACAGCAGGTCGCGACCGAGCGCCTGTACACGCAGGGCGGCCTCACGCAGACCGGCAACTCGAAGGACGTCGCGATCAACGGCGCGGGCTTCTTCCAGGTGCTGATGCCGGACGGCACGAACGCGTACACGCGCGACGGCTCGTTCCAGACCAACGCGCAGGGCCAGCTCGTCACGTCGAGCGGCTACCAGATCCTGCCGGCGATCACGGTGCCGCAGAACGCGCAGTCGCTGACGATCGGCAAGGACGGCGTCGTGTCGGTCACGCAGCCGGGCTCGAGCAACGCGGTGCAGATCGGCTCGCTGCAGATCGCGACCTTCATCAACCCGGCCGGCCTCGAGGCGAAGGGCGAGAACCTGTTCGCGGAGACCACGTCGTCGGGCGCGCCCAACGTGTCGCAGCCGGGGCTGAACGGCGCGGGCGTGCTCAACCAGAACTACGTCGAAGCGTCGAACGTGAACGTCGTGCAGGAGCTCGTCAACATGATCCAGACGCAGCGTGCCTACGAGATCAACAGCAAGGCCGTGACGACGTCCGACCAGATGCTGCAGACCGTCACGCAGATGAAGAGCTAACCGGAAAGTCCCGTCGTCGCCATGAAGCAGGTTCGCCTCCTCCCGTCAGCCACCGCCCGCGCCGCCTGCGCGGTCGCGGTGGCGGCGCTCGCCGGTTGCGCGCAGATCCCGCGCGATCCGATCATCCAGCAGCCGATGACGGCGCAGCCGCCCGCGCCGATGTCGATGCAGGCGCCCGGCTCGATCTACAACCCCGGTTACGCGGGGCGGCCGCTCTTCGAGGATCAGCGGCCGCGCAACGTCGGCGACATCCTGACGATCATGATCGCGGAGAACATCAACGCGACGAAGTCGTCCGGCGCGAACACCAACCGTGCGGGCGACACCAGCTTCAACGTGCCGACGGCCGGCTTCCTCGGCGGGCTGTTCGCGAAGGCGAATCTGTCGGCGACGGGCGCCAACAAGTTCAACGCGACGGGCGGCGCGAGCGCGGCGAACACGTTCAACGGCACGATCACGGTGACCGTCACCGGCGTGCTGCCGAACGGCAACCTCATGGTCAGCGGCGAGAAGCAGATGCTGATCAACCAGGGCAACGAATTCGTGCGCTTCTCGGGCGTCGTCAACCCGAACACGATCTCGGGCGCGAACTCCGTCTACTCGACGCAGGTCGCCGACGCGAAGATCGAATACTCGTCGAAGGGCTACATCAACGAAGCCGAGACGATGGGCTGGCTGCAGCGCTTCTTCCTCAACATCGCGCCGTGGTGATGACGATGCAGACGACCCTGTTCAACCGCCTGTCGTCCCGCGCGCGTGCCGCCGCTCGGTTCGCCGTCGCGTTCGCGGCCGCGGCCTGCCTGCTCGGCGCGGCGCCCGCGCACGCGGAACGCCTGAAGGATCTCGCGCAGATCCAGGGCGTGCGCGACAACCCGCTGATCGGTTATGGCCTCGTCGTCGGCCTCGACGGCACGGGCGACCAGACGATGCAGACGCCGTTCACGACGCAGACGCTCGCGAACATGCTCGCGAACCTCGGCATCTCGATCAACAACGGCTCGGCCAACGGCGGCCCGTCGTCGCTGAGCAACATGCAGTTGAAGAACGTCGCAGCCGTGATGGTGACCGCCACGCTGCCGCCGTTCGCGCGGCCCGGCGAGGCGCTCGACGTGACCGTGTCGTCGCTCGGCAACGCGAAGAGCCTGCGCGGCGGCACGCTGCTGCTCACGCCGCTTAAAGGCGCGGACGGGCAGGTGTACGCGCTCGCGCAGGGCAACATGGCGGTCGGCGGCGCGGGCGCCAGCGCGAACGGCAGCCGCGTGCAGGTGAACCAGCTCGCGGCCGGCCGGATCGTCGGCGGCGCGATCGTCGAGCGCGGCGTGCCGAACGCGATCGCGCAGATGAACGGCACGCTGCAGCTGCAACTGAACGACATGGATTACGGCACCGCGCAGCGGATCGTCTCGGCGGTCAACTCGAGCTTCGGCCCGGGCACCGCGACGGCGCTCGACGGCCGCACGATCCAGCTCGCGGCGCCGGCCGACTCGGCGCAGCAGGTCGCGTTCATGGCGCGGCTGCAGAACCTCGACGTGAGCCCGGACAAGGCCGCGGCGAAGGTGATCCTGAACGCGCGCACCGGTTCGATCGTGATGAACCAGATGGTCACGCTGCAAAGCTGCGCGGTCGCGCACGGCAACCTGTCGGTCGTCGTCAACACGCAGCCGGTCGTGTCGCAGCCGGGGCCGTTCTCGAACGGGCAGACGGTGGTGGCGCAGCAGTCGCAGATCCAGCTGAAGCAGGACAACGGCGCGCTGAAGATGGTGACGGCCGGCGCGAACCTCGCCGACGTCGTGAAGGCGCTGAACACGCTCGGCGCGACGCCGGCGGACCTGATGTCGATCCTGCAGGCGATGAAGGCGGCCGGCGCGTTGCGCGCCGACCTGGAGGTCATCTAAATGGCAGCGAATCTCCCGAACGCAAACGACCTGACGCAGCGCTTCGCGCTCGACACACAGGGTTTCGACGCGCTGCGTGCGCAGGTGAAGCAGTCGCCGCAGGCCGGCGTGAAGGCCGTCGCGGGCCAGTTCGACGCGATGTTCACGCAGATGATGCTCAAGAGCATGCGCGACGCGTCGCCCGAGGGCGGCCTGTTCGATTCGCATACGTCGAAGATGTACACGTCGATGCTCGACCAGCAGCTCTCGCAGCAGATGTCGAAGCGCGGGATCGGCGTCGCCGATGCGCTGATGAAGCAGCTGCTGCGCAATGCAGGGCAGGGCGCGGGCGCCGACTCGGCGGCCGACGTCGGCGCGGCCGGGCTCGGCGGCACGGCCGGCAACGAAGGCAGCCTCGCCGCGATGAACGCGATGGCGCGCGCATACGCGAACGCGGCCGGGAACAACGGCGGCCTCGCCGGCTCGCGCGGCTACTCGGCCGGCAGCGCGCTGACGCCGCCGCTGAAGGGCGCGAGCGGCGCGCCGGACGCCGACGCGTTCGTCGACCGGCTCGCGGGCCCCGCGCAGGCGGCAAGCGCGTCGACCGGCATCCCGGCGCGCTTCATCGTCGGCCAGGCCGCGCTCGAATCGGGCTGGGGCAAGCGCGAGATCCGCGCGACCGACGGCTCGACGAGCTACAACGTGTTCGGCATCAAGGCGAGCAAGAGCTGGACGGGCCGCACGGTCTCGGCGCTGACGACTGAATACGTGAACGGCACGCCGCGCCGCGTGGTCGCGAAATTCCGCGCGTACGATTCGTACGAGCACGCGATGACCGACTACGCGAACCTGCTGAAGAACAATCCGCGCTACTCGGGCGTGCTGAGCGCGAGCCGCAGCGTCGAAGGCTTCGCGCACGGGATGCAGAAGGCCGGTTACGCGACCGACCCGAACTACGCGAAGAAACTGATCTCGATCATGCAGCAGATCGGCTGACGGCACCGCCCGCGCCGCCTGCAACACCCCTCTGAACCGCGCCCGGCATACCGCCGCGCGCGGTTTCAACGTTTGCGCGAAAAAAAACGGCAAATCGATCTAAACTTTCGGTCAGCACTGCCGCTAAGTGTGAGAGACCTGCGACCGGGCCCCTGATCTGGCCCGGTTTTACTGCGCACCGGTTGTCCGGGCGCCCATGACAAGAAAGACCGGCTAGCCATGAATATCGAAACGTCGACGGACCCCAGCCTGGATGCAGGCCACTCCGGGCCCGACTATGCCCGCCGCAATCCGCTGGAGATCGGCGTGCAGCTGCGCAACCTCGTGAACCGGGGCGATTTCCTGACCGTCCAGTATCCGGGCGGGCAGCTCGTCACGCGCCTGCTCGAGGTCGATGTCGGCGCGCGGACGTTCACGTTCGACTGGGGCGCGCTGTCCGAGCAGAACGCCGGCATCCTCGCCGCGTCGCATTGCACGTTCGCGGCCGCGCCGGAGGGCGTGCGGGTCGAATTCACCACGAATACGCCGCGCGAGACGCGCTACGAGGGGCTGCCCGCGTTCGTCGCAGATTTCCCCGACGTGCTGATGTGCATCCAGCGCCGTGAATATTTCCGCGTCGATGCGCCGATCGTCGATCCGTTCCTGTGCCGCGGCAAGCTGCCGGACGGTGAGAGCTTCCTGTTCGAGGTGCACAACCTGTCGCTGGGCGGCGTGGGGCTGCGCACGGCCGACGAGCGCGTCGAGGCGCTCGAGGTCGGCACGCTGCTGCCCGACGTCGAACTCGAGCTGACCGGCCACGGCAAGCTGTCGCTCGACCTGCAGCTCGTGTCGCAGCGCTCGACGCAGATGCCGAACGGGTCGCGCCGCTACCAGCTCGGTTTCCGTTACATGTCGCTGCCGGGCAGCGCGGAGAACACGCTGCAGCGGCTGATTACCCAGCTCGAGATGAAGCGCCGCTCGCTCGCGCGGGCCTGACGCGCACGCGGCCGCCGGCCCCGCAGGGCCGCCCCGCTCCCCTTCGCCGGCACCGGTTGCCGGACGCTTCGACCGGCGACGCGCGAGCGCGCGTCGCGCGTGCATTTTTTCCTCAATTTTTTCCAGCGGCAGCCGTTATACCGGGAGTCACGCAACCCGGCGGCCGCAGCGCGGCCGGCTCATCAGGATCGCGCATGTCCAACTCACTCATGAACCTCGGTATCAGCGGCCTGAATGCCGCGCTCTGGGGCCTCACGACGACCGGTCAGAACATCAGCAACGCGGCGACGCCCGGCTATTCGGTCGAACGTCCCGTCTACGCCGAGGCGAGCGGCCAGTACACGAGCAGCGGTTACATGCCGCAGGGCGTGAACACCGTCACCGTGCAGCGGCAATACAGCCAGTACCTGGGCGACCAGCTCAACGGCGCGCAGACGCAGGGCGGCGCGCTGTCGACCTGGTATTCGCTCGTCACGCAGCTGAACAACTACGTCGGCAACCCGACGTCCGGCATCTCGACCGCGATCACGAGCTATTTCACCGGGCTGCAGAACGTCGCGAACAGCGCGTCGGACCCGTCGGTGCGCCAGACCGCGATGAGCAACGCGCAGACGCTCGCGAACCAGATCACGGCGGCCGGCCAGCAGTACGACGCACTGCGCCAGAGCGTGAACACGCAACTCAAGAGCACCGTGACGCAGATCAACGCGTACACCGCGCAGATCGCGCAGCTGAACCAGCAGATCGCGGCCGCGAGCAGCCAGGGCCAGCCGCCGAACCAGCTGATGGACCAGCGCGACCTCGCGGTGTCGAACCTGTCGAACCTCGCGGGCGTGCAGGTCGTGCGCAACAGCGACGGCTACAGCGTGTTTCTCGCGGGCGGCACGCCGCTCGTCGTCGCGGACAAGAGCTACCAGCTCGCGGCCGTCACGTCGCCGTCCGATCCGAGCGAGCTGACCGTCGTGTCGCAGGGGCTCGCCGGCGCGAATCCGCAAGGCCCGAACCAGTACTTGTCCGATGCTTCGCTGTCGGGCGGCACGCTCGGCGGCCTGCTCGCGTTCCGCAGCCAGACGCTCGACCCGGCCGAAGCCCAGCTCGGCGCGATCGCGACCAGCTTCGCCGCGCAAGTCAACGCGCAGAACGCGCTCGGCGTCGACCTGTCGGGCAAGGCGGGCGGCAACCTGTTCACGACCGGCTCGCCGATCACCTATGCGAACCAGGGCAACACCGGCAACGCGGCGCTGTCCGTGTCGTTCGCGAACGCGGCGCAACCGACCACGAGTGACTACACGCTGTCGTACGACGGCGCGAAATACACGCTGACCGACCGCGCGAGCGGCTCGGTGGTCGGCACGTCGACGACGATGCCGGGGTCGATCGGCGGGCTGAACTTCTCGTTCTCGTCCGGCTCGATGAACGCCGGCGACAAGTTCACCGTGCAGCCGACGCGCGGCGCGCTGAACGGCTTCGGCCTCGCGACCTCGAACGGCTCCGCGATCGCGGCGGCGTCGCCGTATTCGACGGCGACCACCACGACGAACACGGGCACCGGGACGATCAGCGGGGCGACGGTCACGAGCGCAGCGGGCGCGGCCAACCCGCACAACTACACGATCACGATGGGCGGCACCGCCGCCAGCCCGACCTACACGGTGACCGACAACACGGCTTCGCCGCCGACGACCACCGCCGCGCAGCCGTTCCAGGCCGGCTCGCCGATCACGCTGACGGCGGGCGTCACGGTGACGGTGTCGGGTTCCCCGACGGCCGGCGACACGTTCAAGGTCGGCCCGAACACGGGCGGCACGAACGACGGCAGCAACGCGCTCGCATTGTCGAAGCTCGTCAACTCGACGGCGTTCGGCAACGGCATGACGCTGACGAGCGCGTACGCAGGCTACGTGAACGGCATCGGCAACACGGCGGGCCAGCTGAAGTCCTCGAGCGCCGCGCAGACCGCGCTGATCGGCCAGATCACGAGCGCGCAGCAGTCGGCGTCGGGCGTGAACCAGAACGAGGAAGCGGCCAACCTGATGCAGTACCAGCAGCTCTACCAGGCGAACGCGAAGGTGATCCAGACCGCGGGGACGCTGTTCCAGACCGTGCTTGGCCTGTTCAACTGATTTCGGGGACCGATGCGATGCGGATTTCCACCACCCAGTTCTTCCAGATGAACGTCGCTCAGATGAGCGACCAGCAGGCCCAGCTTGCGCAGCTGTACCAGCAGATCTCGAGCGGCGTGAGCCTCGCGACGCCGGCCGACAACCCGCTCGGCGCGGCGCAGGCCGTGCAGCTGTCGATGACGTCGGCGACGCTCGCGCAATACGCGTCGAACCAGAACACCGCGCTGTCGTCGCTGCAGAAGGAAGACCAGACGCTCATCAGCGTCAACAACCTGCTGAACAGCATCCATACGGTCGTGATCCAGGCCGGCGACGGCTCGATGTCCGACAGCGACCGCTCCGCGCTGTCGACGCAGCTGCAGGGCTACCGCGACCAGCTGCTGACGCTCGCCAACTCGACGGACGGCTCGGGCAACTACCTGTTCGCGGGCTTCCAGTCGACCACGGCGCCGTTCTCGAACGCGCCGGGTGGCGGCGTGACCTACAGCGGCGACATGGGCTCGCGCCAGGTGCAGATCGCCGATTCGCGCGCGATCTCGCAGGGCGACAACGGCGCGAGCGTGTTCCTGTCGGTGCCGATGCTCGGCAGCCAGCCGGTGCCGCTCGCGGGCACGGGCAACACGGGCACGGGCACGATCGGCGGCGTGTCGATCACGAGCCCGTCGGCCGCGACCAACACGCACCAGTTCACGATCACGTTCGGCGGCACGGCGGCTGCGCCGACGTACACGGTCACCGACAACACCGCCGCGCCGCCGACCACGACCCCCGCGCAGGCGTATTCGGCCGGCGCCGGGATCACGCTCGGCAACGGCCTGTCGGTGCCCGTCTCGGGCACGCCGGCCGCCGGCGACACGTTCACGATCACGCCCGCGCCGAAGGCCGGCACCGACGTGTTCGGCGCGCTCGACTCGATGATCGCCGCGCTGAAGGTGCCGGTCAGCAGCAACACGACGGCTGCTGCCGCGCTCGCGAACGCGATGACCACCGGCACGACGAAGCTGAACAACATGATGACGAACGTCCTCACCGTTCAGGCGTCGGTCGGCGGCCGCGAGCAGGAAATCAAGGCGATGCAGACCGTGAACCAGACCAACACGCTGCAGATCACCAGCAACCTGTCCGACCTGACGAGCACCAACATGGTGTCGACGATCAGCCAGTTCCTCGAGATGCAGAATGCGCTGACGGGCTCGCAGAAGGCTTACGCGCAGTTGCAGAACCTGTCGCTGTTCCAGTACATCAATCCTTGATGCACGATGGGCCGGCGGCAATGTGAGCGCACGCTTACATCGCCGCCGGCTTCGTTCGACGCCGCCCGCGCGCCAGGCGCGGCGGCCGATTCACCGGTTGCGCGGTCGCGCCCCGGTTCGCGCACGCGGCACACCGCGCCCCGCGCTTGCCAGCCCCATTTCCGCTCCGTAAACTCGCGCCAGATTCCAGACCGGCGCACCCTCCGCAGCCGGCGACCGACAGGAGCTCTTTCCCCATGTCCGATTCCTACTTCCCGCGCTGGCGGGTGCAATCGACCGGCGCGGCGTCGCGCGTGGTCGGCCCCGACGAGCGCCTGCCGTGGCCGCAGATGGTCGCGATGGGCGTGCAGCACGTCGTCGCGATGTTCGGCTCGACCGTGCTCGCGCCGCTGCTGATGGGCTTTGACCCGAACCTGTGCATCTTCATGTCGGGCATCGGCACGCTGCTGTTCTTCGTGCTGGTCGGCGGCCGCGTGCCGAGCTACCTCGGCTCGAGCTTCGCGTTCATCGGCCTCGTGATCGCGGTGACGGGCTACGGCGGCAGCGGCCCGAACCCGAACATCCCGGTCGCGCTCGGCGGGATCGTCGCGTGCGGCGTCGTGTACGTCGCGCTCGGCGCGCTGGTGCAGGCGATCGGCACGCGCTGGATCGAGACGCTGATGCCACCCGTCGTGACCGGCGCGGTCGTCGCGGTGATCGGGCTGAACCTCGCGCCGATCGCGGTCAAGGGCGTGTCGGCGTCGACCTTCGACTCGGTGATGGCGCTCGTCACGGTGCTGTGCGTCGGCGGCGTCGCGGTGTTCGCGCGCGGGATGATGCAGCGCCTGCTGATCCTCGTCGGGCTCGTGATCGCGTACGTGATCTACGCGATCGCGACCAACGGGATGGGGCTCGGCAAGCCGGTCGACTTCTCGATCGTCGCGCATGCCGCGTGGTTCGGCGTGCCGGCGTTCAGCGCGCCGGTGTTCGACCCGCACGCGATGCTGATGCTCGCGCCGATCGCGGTGATCCTGGTCGCCGAGAACCTCGGCCACATCAAGGCCGTCAGCGCGATGACGGGGCACAACCTCGACCGCTACGTCGGCCGCGCGTTCATCGGCGACGGCCTGGCGACGATCGTGTCGGGCAGCGTCGGCGGCACGGGCGTGACGACCTACGCGGAGAACATCGGCGTGATGGCCGTCACGCGGATCTACTCGACGCTCGTGTTCGCAGTCGCCGCGCTGATCGCGATCGGGCTCGGTTTCTCGCCGAAATTCGGCGCGGTGATCCACACGATCCCGGGCCCGGTGCTCGGCGGCGTGTCGATCGTCGTGTTCGGGCTGATCGCGGTGACGGGCGCGCGCATCTGGGTGGTGAACAAGGTCGACTTCTCCGACAACCGCAACCTGATCGTCGCGGCCGTCACGCTGGTGCTCGGCGCCGGCGATTTCTCGCTGAAGATCGGCGGCTTCGGGCTCGGCGGGATCGGCACCGCAACGTTCGGCGCGATCATCCTGTACGCGATCCTGCGCAGGGAAAAGGAACCGGGTCCGGTGGTCTGACCGAAACACGGGCGGCAGCGGGCAGACCGCGCCGCCCGCCGGCGCGCCCTTACGCGCCGGTATTCGACTGCCCCTGCAGCCACGCGCAGAACTGCGCGACGAGCGGATCGTCGGCCGGCGCGTGCGGCGTGATCCACCAGTAGCTGCGCGTCGCGATGCGCGGCCCGGGCAGCGGCATCACGAGCCGGCCGCTCGCCAGCTCGTCGTCGATCAGCGGCAGCGGGCCGAGCGCGACGCCGAGCCCGTCGACGGCCGCCTGCAGCGCCAGGTAGAAGTGGTCGAACGACTGCCGCTTGCGCCCCTTCATCGTCACGCCGGCCGCCGCGAACCAGTCGCGCCAGCCTTCCGGCCGCGTATCCGAATGCAGCAGCACGTGCCGCGCGAGATCGTCCGCGCGTGCGATCGGCGTGCGCTTGAGCAGCGCGGGGCTGCAGACCGGAATCACGCTTTCGTCGAGAAAGTGGCCGCTCGTGCAGTTCGGCCAGTGGCCGGGGCCGCGGCGGATCGCGACATCGAAGCCGTCGAGCGCGTCGAGCGGCGCGTTCGACGTCGACAGCTTCAGCTCGACGTTCGGCACGTCGCGCTGGAACCGCGACAGGCGCGGCAGCAGCCATTTCATCGCGAAGGTCGGCAGCGCATTGATGCGCAGCACGCGCGCCGCGCCCGTGTTGCGCAGTTGCTCGGTCGCATGCGCGATGCTGTCGAACGCCGCGCGCACGGTGTCGAGATAGCGGCGGCCTTCGTCGGTGAGCTTCACGCGCTTGCCGTAGCGGTGGAACACCGGCTTGCCGAGCCAGGCCTCGAATGCGGCGATCTGCCGGCTGATGGCACCGTGAGTCACATGCAGCTCGTCGCCGGCGGCGCTGAAGCTTTCATGTCGTGCCGCGGCTTCAAAGGCCCGAAGCGCGGAAAAGGGTGGGAGATCGCGTGCCATGCTTGTGATTCTAGATCACAAGGGCGCGCCGATAAAATCGTTTTGCCGGCATCCTGAACGGCGGTAACCTCGGTTGACCGTTTGATGAGGAGCCCCATGCAATCCGTTTCCCCGCCGCCTGCCGCGTCGCCCCGCAGCGTCGGCCTCGCCGAGCTGTTCACCGGTTTCCTGGCGCTCGGCCTCATGTCGTTCGGCGGCGCGCTGCCGTTCGCACGGCGCACGATCGTCGACGAGCGCAAGTGGCTTTCCGCCGACGAATTCACCGATCTGCTCGGCCTGTGCCAGTTCCTGCCGGGCGGCAACGTGATCAACCTGTCGGTCGCGGTCGGCATGCGTTTTCGCGGCGTCGCTGGCGCGTTCGCGGGCATTCTCGGGCTGATCGCGGGCCCGACGCTCGTCGTCGTCGCGCTCGGCGTGCTGTATGCAAAGACGCAGAACGATCCGCACGTGCAGCACCTGTTCGCGGGGCTCGCCGCCGCGGCCGCAGGGCTGCTCGTCGCGATGGCCGTGAAGGTCGCGAAGCCGTTGCGTCACGCGCGCGCGGCGGCCGGCATCGCGGCGCTCGCGTTCGTCGCGATCGCGGTGCTGCGCGTTCCGCTGCTGACCACGATGCTCGTGCTGACGCCGATCAGCATCTGGCTGGCGTCGCGCCACCGCGATGCGGGTACGCCGCAGCCGGCGCCGGCCGCGGCAGCGCGCGATGCGCAGCACGGAGGCCGGCCATGAACGACACGCTGGTCGCGATCGCGACGATCTTCAGCCAGCTGTCGCTGCTGGCGTTCGGCGGCGGCAACACGATCCTGCCGGAGATGCAGCGGCAGGTCGTCGACGTGCATCACTGGATGAGCGCGCACGAGTTCACCGCGCTGTTCGCGCTGGCCCAGGCGGCGCCCGGGCCGAACATGATGATCGTGTCGCTGGTCGGCTGGCACGTGGCCGGCTGGGCCGGGCTGCTCGTCGCGTCGATCGCGAAGTTCGGGCCGTCGTCGGTCGTCACCGTGCTCGCGCTGCATGCGTGGGAGCGCTTTCGCGACCGGCCGTGGCGCCGCTACGTGCAGCAGGGGATGATGCCGGTCACCGCCGGGCTCGTCGCCGCGAGCGCGGTGCTGATCTCGGAGGCGTCGAACCGCACGGCGATCCAGTGGGGCATCACGGCCGCGTGCGCGGTGCTCGCATGGCGCACGCGCATCCATCCGCTGTGGCTGCTCGCGGGCGGCGCGCTGATCGGGCTCACCGGCTTCGGGCAGTGAGCCGCCACGCAGCCGGCCGGCCGTTGCCTGCCCCGGCCGCGCGCTACTGCGATGCTTCGCTGTGCACGAGGCCGAGCAGCCGCCCCCGCTCGCTGCTCACGTCGTCCGTCGCGGGCGGCCAGTCGATCACGTAACCCGCATCGAGCGCATCGCGCATGATCGTGCCGTAATCGGCCTTCGCGAGCCGGCCGCCGCGCAACGCGTCGGCCACTTCGTGCTTCAGCTTCGGCGTGAACGACGGATAGGCGGCCACCAGCGCCGCGTACTGGCGCGCATCGATCTCGCCCGATTCGCGGGTGAATGCCCAGACGGCCACCAGCACGATCGCGGCGAACGGGATCACGGTGTAGCGCAGGAAGAACTTCGCGAGTGTCATTCGAAGGCTCGGTGAAGCGGCGCGCGGGCCGCCGTCGGGCCGCACCCGGCCCGGTATACTCGGCCGGTCTTTCGCGGCGATACATGCGCGGCGATATCGATACGTGCCGGCTGGCCGCGATGCGCGACGGGAATCCGCACCTGGCGCAGAGCATTATATTGGCGCGCGGCAAGCGGCAAGCGGCAAGCGGCAAGCGGCAAGCGGCAAGCGGCAAGCGGCAAGCGGCAAGCGGCAAGCGGCAAGCGGCCATGTGGCGATGTGGCGATGTGGCGATGTGGCGATGCGCGGCCGCGTCGGGCCGGCGGCGTTCCGCGCGTGCCGGCATCACTGAATTTCGCACCGCCCGCCGCGAGCGGCCGGGTGGCGTGCATCACGGGAGGATCGATGGATCTCGACGGCGCCAGCCGCAATCTCACTGTCGCCGCGTTGCTGACGCTGTCCGGCGGCTATCTCGACGCGTACACGTATGTCGGCCACGGCCATGTGTTCGCGAACACGATGACCGGCAACGTCGCGCTGCTCGGCATCAACCTGTCGGCCGGCGAATGGGCCGCCGCGCTGCATCACGTGCCGCCGCTCGTCGGCTTCGTGATCGCGGTGTTCGTCGCGCACCTGCTCGGGCTCGCCGCGCAACGCGGCTGGATGCGGCACACGGCGTTCGCGAGCCTGATCGTCGAGATCGCGTTTCTCGGCGTCGCCGCGAGCGGCCTCGTCGGCGCATCGAGCGCGTGGCTGATTCCAGGGATTTCGTTCGTCGCGACGTTGCAGACGCTGTCGTTCACCCATCTCGAGGAACTGTCGTACACGTCGGTGATGACGACCGGCAACCTGCGGCGCGCCGCGCAGAAGCTGTTCGTCGGGCTGATCCCGCGCTACGACGCGGGCGCGCTGCACGATTCGGCGCTGCTCGCGACGATCAGCTTCTGCTTCCTGGCCGGCGCGGTGGTCGGCGGGCTCGCCACGCGGCTCGCGCCGGACATCGCGCTGTGGGGTGCCGTGCTGCTGCTCGTGGGCGCGTTCGCGGAGATCGTGCGGCGCGCGTGGCGTCGCGCGGGGAACGGCGGCGGCGACGCCAATGACGGCGGCGAGGCGGCGCAAACGGCCTGATGGTGTGTTCCGACGCGGCGGCTGGTGCGCCGCGTTCAGGATCGGCTGAAGCAACGCTTCGGTGCTTCATCAATTCGCCGAAACACCGAAACACCGAAACACCGAAACACCGAAACACCGAAACACCGAAACACCGAAACACCGAAACACCGAAACACCGAAACACCGAAACACCGAAACACCGAAACACCGAAACACCGAAACACCGAAACACCGAAACACCGAAACACCGAAACACCGAAACACCGAAACACCGAAACACCAATCCGCCGGTGCTCCCGAACGCGGGCCGGTTGCACCGGCCGCTGCCGATGCCAGCGTTCATCGCACGTTCCGCCGCACCGGCCACGCCGAACATCCCGCCGCGAAGCGGCCTTGACCGCACCGCCTCCTCGCCGATCCTTACAGCGCCGCGCGCCCCCGCCGGCACCGCCTCAACCCGCCCCGCCGGCTCGCGAGGCAAGCCAGGCGCGGGAAACGTTGTTCTCGGGCGACAAACGCGCGATTACCGCGCATTTCAATTTCTTTCAGCGATTGCAGTCGTCATATGATTCAGCCCACATCGCGCGCGCCAAGAACGTACGCGATCGCCACCCGGCTGCGCACGCGGCCGGCAATGAACGGAGACACCTACAAAAAGGAAAGCTCATGAAGCAGACCACCCGACTCGCAGCCATCGCAGGGGGCGCCGCGCTCGCATTCGCCAGCCAGTACGCGGCAGCACAAAGCTCGGTCACGCTGTGGGGCGTCGCGGACGCCAGCGTCCGCTACCTGACCAACGCGAACGCCAAGAACGACGGCCTGCTGTCGATGACCAACGGCGCGATCACGAACAGCCGCTTCGGCATCTACGGCACGGAAGACCTCGGCGGCGGCCTGAAGGCCGTGTTCAATCTCGAAAGCGGCGTGAACCTGCAGAACGGCGCATTCGCCGACAGCGGCCGCCTGTTCAACCGCGCAGCGTACGTCGGCCTGCAGAGCCCGTACGGCACGGTGACCCTCGGCCGCCAGAAGACGCCGCTGTTCGACCTGCTGTCGGATACCTACGATCCGCTGACGGTCGGCAACTACCTCGAAAACGCGTGGCTGCCGGTCGCACTCGGCGGCGGCCTGTATGCGGACAACCAGATCAAGTACACGGGCAAGTTCGCGGGCCTGACCGCGAAGGCGATGTACTCGACCGGCACCAACTACGAATCGACCGGCGCCGGCGGCTTCTCGGGCCAGATTCCGGGTTCGCTCGGCAAGGGCAATGCGTGGGGCGTGTCGCTGTCGTACGTGATGGGCCCGCTCAGCATCGCGGCCGGCGCGCAGCAGAACAGCGACAACTCGGCACGCAAGCAGACGATCTACCACGCGAACGTCGTGTATGCATTCAGCAAGGCGAAGATCTACGCGGGCTACCTGCGCTCGAAGGACGACACGGGCTTCGTCGACAGCCTGCTCGCGCAGCAGACGATTCCGGTCGCGAAGGGCACGGGCCGGATCGACGACGGTCCGTTCGCGGGCGTGAGCTGGCAGGTCAGCACGCCGCTGACGCTGACGGGCGCGTTCTACTACGACCACATGCGCAATGCGATGACCACGAACGGCACGCTCGCGAGCGGCAACCGCTACGCGATCGTCGGCATCGCCGAGTACGCGCTGAGCAAGCGCACCGAAATCTACGGCACCGTCGACTTCAACAAGACGAACGGCGCGGCGAACGTCGAGCTGCCGGGTCGCAGCAACCAGACGGGCATCGCGATCGGCCTGCGCAATATCTTCTGACGAACGTCGGAACGCACGCGCCGGCATTCGTCCGGCATGCATCGAAGAGGCGCCGCAAGGCGCCTCTTTTTTTCGTCATGCGGCGTTCATACGCGCACACGACTATTCGGCAATCGCTCCATTGCGCAAGTCCCGCGCCGTAAGCGATCCGTCGGCATTCCAGAACATACTTTTACAGTGCGCGCGAAGGCTTTCCGCTACGCTGCGTGCATTGCCCGTTGCGTGCCGTCGTGCACGCGCGTGCATCGTTCCGGCAGGCGCTCCACGCGCGTGGCCGGCCTGGTGCGTAACTTGTGTATCCGGTGATGACAATCGCGGTGCGCCGGTTTTTTTCGTGGGACGATGCGCTCACGATTTTCTTGAAAGGGGATGACGATGGGTATCCTGGACACGGTAGGTGAAATCGCTGGCGCAGTGGCGGCTGTCGAAGGCGCGGAAAAGCTGGATCCGGATGCGGGCCTGCTGACCAAGGCGGCCGCGGCCGTCGCCGGCTTCAAGGGCGCCGAAGCGATCGAAGGCATGCTCGAGAAGAAGAAGGAAGAGCAGCCCGAGCAACAGGCCGACGATACGCAGGCGACGGACGGCAGCGACACGTCGCAGGCATGAGCATGGCGGCTGGTCCGGCCGCGGGTGCGCCGTTCGCGCGCCCGGGCGGACCGGTGCCGCGCAGCCGGCAGGTCGGGCATGCGGTCGATCGGTGACGCATGACACACCCGGCAGTCGGGTTGACCGGCGAGAGGCAACGTCTCTCGCCGTTTTTTATTGGGCGCGCGCCGGTTCGAGCCGCACCCCGCAAGAAATCCGGAATCTTGCTATCGTGCCGTCATCCGAACTGCGATGAGGCAATGCGATGGATTTCGACTACGACCTGTTCGTCATCGGGGCCGGCTCGGGTGGCGTGAGGCTGGCACGGATGTCGGCGTCATACGGCGCGCGCGTCGGCATAGCGGAAGAAGAGCAGATCGGCGGCACCTGCGTGCTGCGCGGCTGCATTCCGAAGAAGCTGCTCGTCTACGCGTCGCACTATCCGCACGAGATCGAGGACGCGAAAGGCTTCGGCTGGACCTTCGGCGCCGGCACGCTCGACTGGCCCGCGCTGATCGCCGCGAAGGATCGCGAGATCAACCGCCTGAGCGACATCTACATCAGCCTGCTGCAGCAATCGGGCGTGGACATGCATGCGGGGCGCGCGACGCTCGTCGACGCGCACACGGTGGCCGTCGGCGGACGCACGATCCGTGCGCGCCACATCGCGATCGCGACCGGCTCGCGTCCGTCGCTGCCGCCGCGGCCCGGCATCGAGCATGCGATCACGTCGCGCGAGGCGCTGTCGCTCGCGGCTTGCCCCAGGCGCATCGCGGTGGTCGGCGGCGGGTACATCGCGGTCGAGTTCGCGGGCATCTTCAACGGCCTCGGCAGCCAGGTCGACCTGTTCTATCGCGGCGAGAAGATCCTGCGCGGCTTCGACGACGACGTACGTCAATTCCTGACCGACGAGATGACGAAGCAGGGTGTCGCGATCCATTCGCGCGCGGTGGTCGAAGCGATCGCGCGCGCGGACGACGGCACGCTGAGCGTGCGCGTCGGCGATGCGTGGCACGGGCCGTACGACCAGGTGCTGTATGCGACCGGCCGCGTGCCGAACGTCGACGGGCTCGGGCTCGAACAGGCGGGCGTTTTGCTCGACGCGGGCGGCGCGATCGCCGTCGATGCGTATTCGGCGACGTCGGTCGCGTCGATCCATGCGATCGGCGACGTCACGTCGCGGCCGCAGCTCACGCCGGTGGCGACACGTGACGGCGGGCTGCTCGCGCGCACGCTGTTCGGCGGGTCGCGCGTCGCGGCGGATCACGAATGGGTGCCGTCGGCCGTGTTCAGCCAGCCCGAGGTCGCGACGGTCGGCCTCACCGAGGCGGATGCGCGTACCGCGCACGGCGGAGTCGACATCTATCGCACGTCGTTCAAGGCGCTGCGCCACACGCTGTCGGGCCGCGACGAGCGCACGCTGATGAAGCTGGTCGTCGCGCGCGACAGCCAGCGCGTGATCGGCGCGCACATGGTCGGCCGCGACGCTGGCGAGATCATCCAGGGCATCGCGATCGCGATTCGCGCGGGCGCGACGAAGGCGCAGTTCGACGACACGATCGGCATCCACCCGACCGCGGCCGAAGAATTCGTGACGATGCGGCAGAAGGTGGCCGACTAGCGGCGCGAGGCGCGCAGGCGGCATGGCAATCGCGCATTCGATTGCCTGCCCCGATGGCTTTCCGGATGCCGGGATGTTGAGCCGGTGTCTTGTTCGCTATTGGTTGGCGTGCGCCAATCGCCGATCATCGCGTTCGCGATGGCCGTCGCCACCAGGCGATGAACAGCGCGCGCCGTCGGCGGTTCGGACCGGTCCCGATTCGGGCGATCGCGGCCGATGTGCTGCCGCGCCACAGAATTCGTCAATTTTTTTCAATACGCCGCGTCCTGATAAACAGGCTTGGTATGATCGCGCAAAATCATATACGGGGCCGATGATGCGCGATCAACAGCGCAGTAACCACAACAACGATGCAACCGGCGCGCGCGAACCTGTCGCGCAGGGCGCCGTCCATCCGCTTTTCGCCGCCACACCTCCGTTGCGCGCGCCTTTCCTTCACTTGTAGCCATCGCCGGCCCGGCGATGCATTCGCATGCGCGCGCATCGCGCCGATGCGCGTGCCCGTTCGCGCCGCGGCCGTTTCGACGGCCGGCTCGTTCTCGAGCCGGCGTGCCCATTCCGGGCAATTTCTTCACGCAAGGAGACCAGCAGTGAACATTCAGACACGACGCACCGTTCTCGTCGCGGCAGCGGTTGTCGCCGCGCTGTCCGGCTGCGCGACCGAATCGTCGCGCACGCTCGACGTGCCGGCCGTGAGCAGCGCGCAGAAGCCGTATGCCGGCAAACCCGTTGCGATCGCGGTCGGCAAGTTCGACAACCGCTCGAGCTACATGCGCGGCATTTTCTCGGACGGCATCGACCGTCTCGGCGGACAGGCGAAGACGATCCTCGTCACGCGCCTGCAGCAGAGCCGCCGCTTCAACGTCCTCGATCGCGAGAACCTCGACGAGATCAAGCAGGAAGCCGGCTTCATGAAGAAGGCGCAGGCGGTGAAGGGCGCGAACTACGTGGTGACGGGCGACGTGACGGAGTTCGGCCGCAAGGACGTCGGCGATCACCAGCTGTTCGGCATCCTCGGCCGCGGCAAGACGCAGGTCGCCTACGCGAAGGTCAACCTGAACATCGTCGACACGACGACGTCGGAAGTCGTCGCATCGAGCCAGGGCGCGGGCGAGTTCAGCCTGTCGAATCGCGAAGTGATCGGCTTCGGCGGCACGGCCGGCTACGACTCGACGTTGAACGGCAAGGTGCTGGATCTCGCGATCCAGGAAGCCGTGAACCATCTGGCCGAACAGGTGGACGCCGGGGCGCTGAAGGTATCGCAGTAAATCGCGCGGCCAGCATCGAAGCAAGTGTTGCAGCGGGCGCCAGGGCCGGCGTCGCGCTCGACCGATTGACCACGACATCAAAAGAGAAAAGACCATGAAACGGGGTAACTGGCTGCCGGCGACGGCAGCCGCATTGCTGCTCGCCGGCTGCGCGAGCTCCACGCCGCCGCTCTATCAGTGGACGGGCTACCAGCCGCAGGTGTACGAATACTTCAAGGGGCAGAAGTCGCCGCAAGAGCAGATCGATGCGCTCGAAAAGGCGCTGCAGGAGATCCGCGGGAAGGGCCATACGCCGCCGCCGGGCTTCCATGCGCATCTCGGGATGCTGTACGCGAGCGTCGGCAACGAGCAGCAGGCCGAGCAGGAGCTGCAGGCCGAGAAACAGCTGTTCCCGGAATCGTCGACCTACATGGATTTCCTGCTGAAGAAGAAAACCGGCGCGACGAAACCCGCGGATCAGAAGGCGGCCGCGCAAGGCGCCGCCGGCCAGACGATCGCCGGCCAGAAGAACGCCGATTCGAATTCCGCCAAACAGTGACGTGCCCGCCATGTTCAAGACACTCTCATTCAAGCTGATGTCCGTGCTGTCGATCGTCGCGCTGCTGAGCGCGTGCGCGCAGCCGGTGAAACGCCCCGATTACACGGCGTTCAAGAAGAGCCAGCCGCGCTCGATTCTCGTGCTGCCGCCGGTCAACGAAACCTCGGACGTCGCGGCGACCTACGGGGTGCTGTCGCAGATGACGCTGCCGCTCGCCGAATCCGGTTATTACGTGGTGCCGGTCGCGGTGATGGACGAGACGTTCAAGCAGAACGGCCTGACCAACGCGGCCGAGATCCAGGAGACGCCGCCCGCGAAGTTGCGCGAGATCTTCGGCGCGGACGCCGCGCTGTATTCGAAGGTTTCGCAGTACGGCACCGTGTACCGGATCATCACGAGCGCGACGGTCGTATCGACCTCGGCGAAGCTCGTCGACCTGCGCACGGGCGACGTGCTGTGGCAGGGCCAGGCGAGCGCGAGCAGCGACGAAGGCGGCAACAACGGTGGTGGCGGACTGATCGGCATGCTCGTGGTGGCTGCAGTCAAGCAGATCGCGAACTCGCTGATGGATCAGAGCCACGACATCGCCGCGTTCACGAGCAACCGGCTGTTGTCGGCCGGCCCGCCGAACGGGTTGCTCTACGGGCCGCATTCGCCGAAGTACGGCACGGACTGATCGGCGCAGGCACGGCGTACGTCGTGCGGCGGCGGGTGTGAATATTCGCCGGTCGCCGCGCAATCCGATGGTTCACCCGAACGGCCGCGCGCGTGCGCGGCCGTTTTGCATCGGCGCGCCGCGTGCGTGTACCGCTCGCGCCGTGCCGATGCTTCACGATGCTCAATGCATGCCGAATGCGTCGAGCAGCCGATACCAGCCCATCGCGAGCACCAGCGCCGGCGTGCGCAGCGCCGCGCCGCCCGGGAAGTCGCGATGCCGGATTTTGTCGAACAGGTCGAAGCGGCTCGCCTGTCCGTCGATCGCTTCGGCGATCAGCTTGCCCGCGAGCGCGGTCGTGTTCACGCCGTGCCCGGAAAATCCCTGCGCGAAGTACATCGTCGGCGCGACGCGGCCGAAGTGCGGCGCGCGGTTCATCGTGATGTCGACGAAGCCGCCCCATGCGTAGTCGACCTTCACGTCCGCGAGCTGCGGGAACGTCTTCAGCATGTCCTCGCGCATCGCCGCCGCGAGATCGCGCGGCTGCCGTGTCGAATAGCTGACCTTGCCGCCCCACACGAGCCGCGTGTCGGGCGCCGGCCGGAAATAGTCGAGCACGAAGCGGCTGTCGCAGATCGCCGCGCGCGCGGGCATCAGCGCGGCGGCGCGCGCTTCGCCGAGCGGCTCGGTTGCGATCACGTACGTGCCGACCGGCATGATCTTCTTCGACAGCGCGGGCGAGAGCGTGCCCACGTAGGTATTGCACGCGAGCACGACGAAGCGTGCACGCACGTGGCCTTCGCTCGTCTCGACGACGTGACCGCCCGCGACGTCGCGCACGCGCGTCACGCAGCTGTCCTCGTGGATGCGCACGCCCGCATCGGTCGCCGCACGGGCAAGGCCGAGCGTGTAGTTGAGCGGATGCAGGTGGCCGCTGTCCGGGTCGTACAGGCCGCCGCGATAGCGCGACGATTGCACGTAGTCGCCGATCTCGTCTTCCTCGACGAAGTGGAAGCGGTCGTAGCCGAAGCGCTTCGCGGCTTCGTCGCGCCAGCGCTTGAGCGAATCGGCGTCGCGCTCGGTGTTCGCCGCGGTCAGGTAGCCGGGCACCAGCGCGCAGTCGATGTCGTGCTGCGCGATGCGCGACTTCACGAGCGACAGCGTTTCGAGCCCCATGTCCCAGATGCGCTTCACGTCGCCCTCCGGCATGAATTGCGCGAACGTGTCGATGTCGCACGCAAAACCGCCGATCAGCTGGCCGCCGTTGCGGCCGCTCGCCGCCCATCCGACCCGAGATGCTTCGAGCACGGTCACCGAATGGCCGCGCTCGGCGAGGTTGAGCGCGGCGGACAGGCCCGTGAGGCCCGCACCGATCACGCACACGTCGGCATCGGTCGCGCCGGCGAGCGGCGCATGGCGGGTCGTATCGTTGGCGGTCGCCGCGTAGTAGGACGCGACGTGCGGCTGGTTGGCGAATGTCTGCATGGTCTGGAGAACGGAGAAAGAGGGCTCAGAACAGCTCGCGTACACGGTGGTACAGCATCCCGAGTTCGAGCGCGGGTTGCCGCCATGCGTCGCCGCCGGGGAAGCGCCGGTGACGCAGGCGCGCGAACAGGTCGAACGCGCGCGTATCGCCCGCGATCGCACCGGCAATCGCGCGTCCGGCGATGCCGGTGAGCGCGACGCCGTGCCCGCTGAAGCCCTGGACGTAGAAGAAGTTCGGGTCGAGCGCGCCGAAGTCCGGCGCGCGGTTGCGCGTGACGTCGACGAAGCCGCCCCACGCGTGCTCGACGCGCACGTCGCCGAGCTGCGGGAACACGCCGGTCATGCGCTGCCGGATCGTTTCGGCCAGCGTGGCGGGCGAAGCGCCGGCCGAATTCGCGCGGCCGCCGAACAGCATCCGGTGGTCGGCCGACAGCCGGAAGTAGTCGAGGAAGAAATTGTTGTCGCACACGGCTTCGCGCTGCGCGATCAGCGCATCGGCGCGTGCCTGGCCGAGCGGCTCGGTCGCGATGATGTACGACGCGATCGGTGCGATGCGCGCGGCGGTCGCGGCGGGCAGCACGCCGCCGGGCCCCGCGTTGCAGCACGAGACGACGAAGCGGCAGCGCACCTCGCCCGACGGCGTGCGCACGACGGGCCGCGCGCCGCGCACGATGTCGAGCGCGGGCGTGTGCGCAAACAGCGCGACGCCTTCGCGGCGCGCGGCCTCGGCGAGGCCGAGGCAGTACTTGAGCGGATGCAGGTGGCCCGACAGCGGATCGTGCACGCCGGCGAGATACCGTGTCGATGCGATGCGCGCCTGGATCGCGCCGGTGTCGAGCCACGCGAGCGACGGATGGCCCCAGCGCGACGTCGCGGCGTCCATCCACGCGCGCAGGTCGTCGATGCGGCGCGGCTTCGTCGCGACCGTCAGGTAGCCGCGCGTGAAATCGCAGTCGATCCCGTAGTGCGCGATCCGCTCGGCGATCAGCGCGACGCCGTCGAGCGACAGCGACCACGCGGCGCGCGCGCCGTCGGCGCCGAGCTGCCGCTCGATCTCCTCGTCCTTCGCGAAGCCGGTGATCGCCTGGCCGCCGTTGCGGCCCGACGCGCCCCAGCCGGGACGGTGCGCATCGATCACGGCGACGGACAACCCGCGCGCGCGGCAGTCGAGCGCCGTCGACAGGCCCGCGAAGCCCGCGCCGATCACGCAGACGTCGACGTCGATCGCATCGTCGAGCACCGGGTCGTCAACGACGGGCCGCGTGGCCGTCGCTTCGTAGTACGAGTCGCGCGCGAGCGCATCGGCGCGGCGGGTGAAAGACTGCGTCATGAAACCGACTCCCTCGAAAAGGCTGCCACGGCCTGCGACCTGCCGGCAGCCGCCCCTGAAAACGGCGCGGGACGCCGTGCGCGCGGCACGGCGTCCCGCGTGTGCTGCGTCAGAACGAATAGATGAACTGCGTCGCGAGCAGGTCGTTGGACTTGCCGTACGACCCGTCGTTGCGCAGGAACACCTTGTTGTTCGCCCAGTCGTGCCGGTATTCGACCTTCACGGTGATCTGCTGGGTCGGATAGAACAGCAGGTCGAGCGCGACGTCCTGGCGCACGGCCCCCTTGCACTCGAAGCCGAGGCCGCCGCCGGCCTTCGACATCGCGAGGCAGTCCGCGTCGACGCCGAAGCCGTTGTTCGGGTCCATCCCGTTGCCGTTCAACGCGATGCCGCCGCCGCCGCCGCCGTTCTTCGAGTTGGCGAGCAGGTCGTAGCGCAGCGTCACGCCCATGCGGCCGACCACCGGCGCGTTGAACTTGCGGTGCGCGAGCAGCGACAGGCCGTACCACTGCGCGAGCCCGCCGTTGAACGCCGCATGCTGCTGCCGGCCGTAGTCGACTTCGGCGTTGTACTGAATATCGGCGAGCGTGTAGGTCGCATCGAGTTCGCCGAAGAAGAACGAACCGTATGCGCTCGGCGCCGCGCCGCCCGGGCCGTAGTTGACGCCGATCTGCTGGCCGGTGACCGGATCCGTCACGGCGGCTGACGACAGCGTCTGCCGGCCGATGTTGAACGACCCGCCGAGGTCGAGCGCGCTCGACCACGTGTAGTCGGCACGCGCGGTGAAGGTCGGCACCTTGTTGCTCGTGGTGATCGGATCGCCGAGCGCATTCACGCCCTTCTGCGTGACCGAACCGTACGTGCGGTACTGCTCGTTGCCGAGGAAGAACTTCCACGCCCAGTTGCCCTTCGTGTAGTTCGCGCCGATACCGACGTAGCTGCCCGGGTCCGAGAAATCGTACAGCAGGTTGTGCGTGAGCGTGAGCATCTGGTTCGACTGCTGCACCTCGTAGCCGCCGAAGCTCGGGATCAAACCGGCGACCAGCGTCGTCTCGGCCGTGATCGGCACGTTGATGATCGCCGTGTTCAGCAGGTTGTCGGTGATCGAGCCGCGCGAGTTCTGCAGCAGCGTGATGCCGTTGCCGCGGTTCGGCATCAACGTGATTTCAGCCGACGGCGCCATCGGGCCGACGCCGAACGTCTTCTTGATGTCGAGGTAGAGATCGCCGAACGTGCTGTTGAAGTAGTTGTACGCGTTCTCGTGGTTCGCGAACAGGAACGACGACGTGCCGGCCGCGCGGTTGTACATGTAGGTCGGATCGATGTAGCCCGTCACCGACAGGCCGGCGAGCGGGCCCGTGTTGGCGGCGTCCGTCAGCGAGTCGACCTTCAGCTGCTGGTTCGCGATCTGCTGCTTCATTTCGCTGACTTCATCGTTGGTCAGCGCGGCCTGCGCCTTGCCGTAATCGGGCGAGGCAGGATCGGCTGCCACCATGACCGGCGCCGCGCCAGCCTTCGCACCGGCCTGCGCGACAGCGGCGCCGCCCGGCTTCGCGGTGAGCTGCGCCTGCATGGCCTTCATCTGTTTCTGCAACGCCGCGACCTGCGCCTGCAGCGCCTTGATCTCGGCGGATGTCGAGTCGGCCAGCGCGATGCCCGGCAACGCGCTGGCCACCAGCAGGCAGATCAGTTTCTTCTTCATTGCGGATTCTCCTTGTCGTGCGCCTGTCAAATCGGGATCGAATCGCGCGCCCCCCCTGGGGCAGCGCGTCTTGCTTGTCTGCAGTGCTTGTTATCTTCGAAGCGGGAAGCGGGCCGTCACGCCACCGCGAACGCCGCCTTCATGTCGGCCACCCGGCGTCGTTCACGCGCGATCATCATCCGGTTCACGACGATCACGCCGATCGTCACGGCCGTGATGAACAGCGTCGCCAGTGCGTTCATCTCCGGGTTCAGCCCCAGCCGCACCCGCGAGAACACCACCAGCGGCAGCGTCGTCGACCCCGGCCCCGACAGGAACGCCGACAGCACCAGGTCGTCGATCGACAGCGTGAACGACAGCAGCCACCCCGACAGCAGCGCCTGCGAGATCAGCGGCAGCGTCACCACGAAGAACACCTTCAGCGGCGTCGCGCCCAGATCCAGCGCCGCCTCCTCCAGCGACTTGTTCATCTCCTTCACGCGCGACTGCACGATGATCGCCACGTACGACACGCACAGCATCACGTGACCGATCCAGATCGTCACCATCCCGCGACCCTTCGGCCAGCCGAACATCTGCTCCAGTGCCACGAACAGCAGCAGCAGCGAGATGCCCTGGATCACTTCCGGAATCACCAGCGGCGCGTTGATCATCCCCGTGTACAGCGTGAAGCCCTTGAAGCGGCCGAAGCGCGCGAGCACGAAACCCGCCCACGTGCCGATCACGACCGACGCCGTGGCAGTCAGCAGACCGATCTTCAGCGACAGCCACGCGGCCGTCAGCAGCTCGTCGTCGTCCAGCAGCGCCGCGTACCACTTCAGCGAGAAGCCCGACCACACCGTCACCAGCTTCGACTCGTTGAACGAGTACACGATCAGGCTGATGATCGGGATGTACAGGAACAGGAACCCGAAGGCGAGGACGCCCGTCGACAGCGGTTTGCTCGGCTTGATCATTTCGCTTCCTCCAGTTCCTTGACCTGGTAGTACTGGAACAGCGCCATCGGCACCAGCAGCAGCATCACCATCGCGACCGTCACCGCGGACGCCATCGGCCAGTCCATGTTGTTGAAGAACTCATCCCACATCACGCGGCCGATCATCAGCGTGTCGGCGCCACCCAGCAGCTCCGGAATCACGTACTCGCCCACCGCCGGGATGAACACCAGCAGGCTGCCGGCGATGATCCCGTTCTTCGACAGCGGCAACGTGATCCGCGTGAACGCGACCCACGGTTTCGCGCCGAGGTCGTATGCGGCTTCGAGCAGCGTGAGGTCCATCTTCACGAGGTGCGCATACAGCGGCATCACCATGAACGGCAGGTACGAATAGACCATCCCGATGTAGACGCCCGCATCGCTGTGATACAGCCGCAGCGGCGTGTGGATGATCCCCAGCGCGATCAGCGTGTGGTTCAGCAGGCCGTCGTCCTTCAGGATGCCGATCCATGCGTACACGCGGATCAGGAACGACGTCCAGAACGGCAGCATCACGGCCATCATCAGTACGTTGCGCCGGTTCGGTTCCGAGCGCGCGATGTAGTACGCCATCGGGTAGCCGATCAGCAGGCACAGCACCGTCGACACGGCGGCCATCTTCAGCGAGCTGAGGTAGGTCGCGATGTACAGGTCGTCCTGCAGCAGGAACGCGTAGTGCGACAGCTGCAGCGCGAAGTGCACGACGCCGTCCTTGAACTCGACGAGCGACGTGTACGGCGGGATGCCCATCACCTGGTCGGCGAAGCTGATCTTCAGCACCAGCACGAACGGCAGCGCGAAGAACACGGCCAGCCACAGGAACGGCACGCCGATCGCGACGCTGCGGCCCGACGGCAGGAAACGCGACAGCGCGGCGAAACGGTTCGGGCGCGGCCGGCCAGCGCCGGTACTGGCGGCGCTCGACGACACCGATGCGGACGGAGTGGAAGCAGAGGTTCTCATCGTGTCGTCCTCACTGCGTCAGTACGACGCCGCTGGCCGGCGACCACGACACGAACACATCGTCGTTCCAGGCCGGTGCGTCATCGTTCATCAGGTGCGAGCTCGACAGGTTCGACACGACCGTCTTGCCGCTCGGCAGGCGTACGTGATACAGCGAGTAGCTGCCCATGTACGCGATGTCGGTCACAACGCCGCGCGCCCAGTTGTGTTTCGAGCCCGGTTTCTCGCGCGACACGTGGATGCGTTCGGGGCGCACCGAGATGCCGACCGGCATCCCGAGCGGGCCCGTCACGCCGTGGCTCACGTACATACGTGCTTCGAGATCGTCGCTTTCGACGAAGATGTGATCGGGCTCGTCCTCGACGACGCGGCCTTCGAACAGGTTCGTCGAGCCGATGAATTCGGCCGAGAAGCGGCTGTTCGGAAACTCGTACACTTCACCCGGCGCGCCGATCTGCACGATCTTGCCTTCGCTCATCACCGCGAGGCGGCTGGCCATCGTCATCGCTTCTTCCTGGTCGTGCGTGACCATCACGCAGGTCACGTCGACTTTCTCGATGATGTTGACGAGTTCGAGCTGGGTTTTCTGGCGGATCTTCTTGTCGAGCGCGGACATCGGCTCGTCGAGCAGCAGCAGCTTCGGGCGCTTGACCAGCGAGCGGGCCAGCGCGACACGCTGCTGCTGGCCGCCGGAGAGCTGGTGCGGCTTGCGCTGCGCGTACTTGCTCATCTGCACGAGCGCGAGCGCGTCGGCCACGCGCTCCTTGATCTCGTTCTTCGGCGTGCCTTCCTGCTTCAGGCCGAACGCGACGTTCGATTCGACCGACATGTGCGGGAACAGCGCGTACGACTGGAACATCATGTTGACCGGGCGGCGGTACGGCGGCAGCGACGCGAGGTCCTCGCCGTCGACGAAGATCTTGCCGGAGGTGGCCGTTTCCAGCCCGGCGAGCATGCGCAGCAGCGTGGACTTGCCGCAGCCCGAGCTGCCGAGCAGCGCGAACAGTTCGTTCTTCGCGATAGTCAGGTTCACGTTGTCGACGGCCGTGCTGTCGCCGAATTTCTTCACGACGTTTTCGATGCGTACGAAGGCGTCGTTCGGCGAGCGGGCGGCGGCAGCGGCCGGTTGGGTCTGTCGTGCAGCAGCGGAAGAGGGTATCGATTGCATGGGAGTCACCATTCGTTCTTCACGGATTGCAGGCGTGAGCGTCCCCGCGCGAGGCGCGCAACGCGACTCGCGGACAACGGCTCGTGCCGGATGGAACAGTGCGCGCGGCGCGCGCGGGCGGACGGAAGTCCGCGGATCTCAGACGGGCAGGCGTCTTGCGAAGCCTGCGCCGCCGTCAGGCATCGCGATCAGTGGCCGGTCTTCAGCTGCGCCCACAGACGGTTCTCGAGGCGCAGGATGTCGGCCGGCATCGGCTTCATCAGCACCATCTTCTTCAGCACGTCTTCGGGCGGGTAGACGGTCGGGTCCTGCGCGACGGCCGGCGTGACGAACTGGTGCGCGGCCTTGTTCGCGGTCGGGTAGAACACCGTGTTGGTGATCGCCGCGTTGACCTTCGGATCGGATACGTAGTTGATCCACTTCAGTGCGCTCTCGGGGTGCGGTGCATCCTTCGGGATCACCATCACGTCGAACCACAGCAGGCCGCCTTCCTTCGGGTTCGTGAATTTGATGTCGTACGAACGCTTCGCTTCGGATGAGCGGCGATGCGCGATACCGACGTCGCCCGACCAGCCGAGCACGACGCACACGTCGTTGTTCGCGAGGTCGTTGATGTAGCCGGACGAGTTGAACTGGGTGATGTACGGGCGGACTTTCTTCAGGACTTCGAATGCAGCCTGGTAATCGCCGGGGTTGGTGCTGTTCGGGTTCTTGCCCATGTACTGCAGCGTGGCGGCGAACACGTCGACGGCCTGGTCGAGGAACGACACGCCGCAGCTCTTCAGCTTCTCCATGTTGGCCGGGTCGAACACCAGCGCCCAGCTGTCGACGGGCGCCTTGTCGCCGAGTGCCTTCTTCACTGCCTGCGCGTTGTAGCCGATGCCGTCGGTGCCGTAGGCCCAGGGGACGCCGTACTGGTTGCCCGGGTCGGCATCGGCGATCATCTTCATCAGCAGCGGGTCGAGGTTCGCGAGGTTCGGAAGCTTCGACTTGTCGAGCTTCTGGTACACGCCGGCCTGGATCTGCTTGGCCATGTAGTTCGACGTCGGCACGACGATGTCGTAACCCGAGCTGCCGGCAAGCAGCTTCGCCTGAAGCGTGTCGTCGCTGTCGTAGTTGTCGTACTTGACGTGGATGCCCGTCTGCTTCTGGAAGTTCGGGATCGTGTCCGGTGCGATGTAGTCGGACCAGTTGTAGACGTTCAGCTCGTCGGCATGCGCCGATGGGCTGGCGACCGATGTGAACGCTGCCGCGGCGGCGAGGGCGGCAACAGAACAGGCTTGGCGAAGAAAGCAGGCACGCATGGTGGAATTCCCCTGGTTATGGCGGCGTGCGGCGCCCGCCGCACGCCTGTAGGCAAGGCCGTTACGAAATACCCAGTTGCTGGGCGGTCGCATCGACGGCCTTTTTCGCCTTCGATACGAGTTCATCGATTTCCTGACGCGAGATCACGAGCGGCGGCGACAGCAGCATCCGGTCGCCGGTCGCGCGCATGATCAGGTTGCCGTTGAAGCAGAAGTCGCGGCAGATCGTGCCGACGTCGCCGCCGTTCGCGAAGCGGCGGCGTTCGGCCGGCGCTTCGGCGAGCTGCAGGCTCGCGACGAGGCCGTGGCCGTGCACCTCGCCGACGATCGGGTGATGCGCGAAGGTCTCGCGCATCAGTGCCTGGAAGTACGGGCCCGTGTCGTTCTTCACGCGCTCGACGATCCCTTCGTCGCGCAGCAGTTTCAGGTTCGCGACCGCGACGGCCGCCGCCACCGGGTGCCCCGAATACGTGAGGCCGTGATTGAATTCGCCGTTGTCGATGATCGGGCGTGCGACGCGCTCGTGAATGCCGACCGCCCCCATCGGCACATAACCCGACGTCAGCCCCTTCGCCATCGTGATGAGATCCGGCTCGAAGCCGAAGTGCTGGTGCGCGAACCATTCGCCGGTGCGTCCGAACCCGCCGATCACTTCGTCGGCGACGAGCAGGATGTCGTACTTGCGGCAGATCCGCTGGATTTCCGGCCAGTACGTCGACGGCGGGAAGATCACGCCGCCCGCGCCCTGGAACGGCTCGCCGATGAACGCTGCGACGTTCTCCGCGCCGAGTTCGAGAATCTTCGCTTCGAGCTGCTGCGCGCGCGCGAGGCCGAACGCCTCCGGCGTTTCGCCCGGCTGCGCTTCGCCGAAGAAATACGGCTGGTCGATGTGCACGATGTGCTCGACCTTCGACGGCATCTGCTCGTGCATGTAGCCCATCCCGCCGAGCGTGCCGCCGGCGATCGTCGAGCCGTGATAGCCGTTCTTGCGCGAGATCACGTATTTCTTCTGCGGCTTGCCCTGCACGCGCCAGTACTGGTGCACGAGGCGCAGCACGGTGTCGTTGCCTTCCGAGCCGCTGTTGCAGTAGAAGAAGTGGTTGAAGCCTGCGGGCGTCACTTCCGCGAGCATCGCGGAGAGCTCGATCACCGGCGGGTGCGTGGTCTTGAAGAACGTGTTGTAGAACGGCAGTTCCTGCAGCTGGCGATACGCGGCGTCGGCGAGTTCCTTGCGGCCGTAGCCGACGTTCACGCACCAGAGGCCGGCCATCCCGTCGATGACCTTGTTGCCTTCCGAGTCCCACAGGTAGACGCCTTCGCCCTTCACGATCACGCGGCTGCCGGCGCGGTTCAGTGCGCCCATGTCCGAGAACGGATGAATGTGGTGCGCGGCGTCGAGCGTGCGGTATTCGGCGGTCGAGCGGGCCTGCGTCGCGCGCGGCGCGACGGCCGGCGCGGCCGGCTGGATCCAGGCAGATTCGTTGCGGTAAGTCATGTTTCCTCCGTGATTCCGTATGGCGGTTGTGCGCGCGCTTATACGTGCAGCAGCAGATGACGGCGTTCCCACGAGCTGATCACGCGGAAGAACGCTTCGTATTCGGTTTCCTTCAGCGCGAAATACGCCTTCAGGAACTTGTGGCCGAGAATTTCGCCGAGCGGCTCGCATGCGGCCATCAGCGTCAGCCCTTCCTCGAGGTTGCGCGGCAACTGGTACGGCAGGTCGTAGCCGTCGCTGACGAGCGGCTCGGTCGGCTCCAGGCGCTGCGTCATGCCGAGGTAGCCGGCCGCGAGCGTCGCGGCGAGCGCGAGGTACGGGTTGCAGTCGACGCCCGGGATGCGGTTCTCGATGCGGCGCGCCGACGGGCCCGAGTGCGGGATGCGGAAGCCGACCGTGCGGTTGTCGTAGCCCCACTGCACGTTGATCGGCGCAGCCATGAAGCGCGACAGGCGGCGGTACGAGTTGATGTACGGTGCGAAGATCGGCATCAGCGCCGGCGTGTACTTCTGCAGCCCCGCGAGGTAGTTGTAGAACATCGACGTCGCGCCGCCCGTCTCCTGCGACGTGAACAGGTTCTGGCCCGTTTCCTCGTCGACGATGCTCTGGTGCACGTGCATCGCCGAACCCGGCTCGTCTTCCATCGGCTTGGCCATGAACGTCGCGTACATGTTGTGGCGCAGCGCGGCCTCGCGCACCGTGCGCTTGAACAGGAACACCTGGTCGGCCAGCGACAGCGCGTCGCCGTGCATGAAGTTGATTTCCATCTGCGCGGCGCCGACTTCGTGGATCAGCGTGTCGATGTCGAGGTTCTGCGCTTCGCAGTACTCGTAGATGTCCTCGAACAGCGGATCGAATTCGTTGACGGCCTCGATCGAATACGACTGGCGGCCCGTTTCGGGGCGGCCCGTGCGGCCGACCGGCGGGCGCAGCGGCAGGTCGGGGTCCTTGTTCATGTCGACCAGATAGAACTCGAGTTCCGGCGCGACCACGGGCTTCCAGCCCTTCGCCTTGTACAGCTCCAGCACGCGGCGCAGCACGTAGCGCGGCGAGATCTCGACCGGCGAACCGTCGAAGTGCACGCAGTCGTGGATCACCTGCGCGGTCGGGTCGACGGCCCACGGGATCAGTCGGATCGTCGATTCGTCGGGCACGCACACCATGTCCGGGTCGGTCACGCCGGTCAGCGAACCGTCTTCCGGATATTCACCGGTGACGGTCTGCACCATCACGGCCTGCGGCAGGCGCATCGATTCGCCGGACGTGAACTTGTTGCGCGGCGTGATCTTGCCGCGTGCGATACCGGCCATGTCGGGAATGATCGCTTCGACTTCGGTGATCCGGTGTTGCTTCAGAAAGCCTTCGATGTCTTGCATGTCTGTTCTCGTTGGTTGGGTCGGCGCGCTCAGGCGAGCGCGGCAGCGACCGTGGTGCGCGTGCGGGCGTTGCGGCGGGCGCGGCAGGCATCGCCGAAGGCGCGGAAGATCGCGCTCGACAGCGGGTCCTGCGCATGCCGCCATTCCGGGTGCCATTGCACGGCGAGTGCGAAAGCCGGCGCATCGACGACGCTCACGGCCTCGATCAGGCCGTCCGGCGCGACGGCTTCGACGGCGAGGCCGGAGCCGAGCTGCGCGATGCCTTGCTTGTGCAGCGAGTTCACGTGCACTTCGTCGCGGCCGCCGGCGAGCGCGTGCAGCTTGCCGCCGGGCGTGAGGCGCACGATGTGCGCGGGGCCGTATTGCGTATCCATCGGCGCATCGTCGTCCTCGCGGTGATCGGCGAGGCCCGGCACTTCGTGCACGCGCTGGTGCAGCGTGCCGCCGCAGACGACGTTCAGCTCCTGGAAGCCGCGGCATACGGCGAGCACGGGCACGCCGGCTGCGATCGCCGCACGCAGCAGCGGCAGCGTCGTCGCATCGCGTGCCGGGTCGTGCTTCGTGCCGGGTTCGCTCGGTTCGCCGCCGTACAGGTGCGGCTCGACGTTCGAGTAGCTGCCGGTAAACAGCAGGCCGTCGACCGCATCGAGCACGTCGTCGGCCGACTGGCGATCGCCGAGCGCGGGCAGCACCATCGCGAGCGCATGCGCACCGTCGACGATCGCGGCGACGTATTTGTCACCGACCGTATGCGACGCGTGTGCGCCGATCTGCGTGAGGTCGGCAGTGATGCCGACGAGGGGTTTCCTTTCCATGACGTCAATCAGTTATCCGTAGGGTTGCTGCGCGCCTCATGCCGAATGTGGCGAAACGCAGGCGTGCAGCCGCCCCGCAGCCTGGCGCAAAGCGCAAGGCCGCTCGTGAATGGGCGCAACGGGATGGCGTGGCGATCCGCGCTGCGCGCGACGATCAGGCCGTCGTTCGTTCTGTTTGCGACACGCGACGCGGCAACGAATGCGCGAACGCGTTCCGTCACCGCATGGACGATGCGGTTGGCGAATCAGCAGACGAAACGAACGACGTGAAGAAAGGAGAGGCGCTACGGCAGCAGCGACGCCACTTCGTCGGTATCGACGGCGACGAATGCGCGTGCGGAAACGGCGTTGTGGCGCCGAACGGAACGACGAGACAGGATGGTGTAGATCGACAGATGCTGCAGGCGAGGACTATGCCAGCCGCAACTGCCATCGGAAGGGGACGCCGCGCTGCGCGAACTTCGCGCCACGCTTCGATCCCACCTCACCAGAGGGCCACGGACTCTCACGATTACACTCGACTGGGTTGTTGAAAGTATTGAACACCCGATCGTTTCGACGCGCTGGGCGTTTAAAATAATCAAGGCGCCGGTCCTGCGTCATTTACATTGATGGGCATCAATTTTTGCGTTGCGATAACGCATTTTGCTGCCTATGAAAGTCTGATGACGCTGGCCTGAGAGCCAGCATATACGAGCCAAAAACGGCGTCAAATGTTTTTTAACGGTCCTGCATCAGGGCTTTCCCGGGCAGTGCGAACAAAAGATTCGCAAACGGAATAATCGACACGGTGTTCATTATTTCGAACGCCTTTCAGGGTTTTCCCCGCTGATGTGCGGCATAAAGTGATTAGAATATTCAACGGCTGTCCACTGCGTCGTTTCACTTTGTCATCGCACTTATCGTGTCCGAAACCGAATCGATGTCCACCGAAGTCGCCGAGCGCCTGCGTTTCGTGCGCAACAAGCATGGCCTGTCGCAACGTGAACTCGCGAAGCGCGCGGGCGTGACCAACGGCACGATCTCGCTGATCGAACAGGGCCGCGTGAGCCCGTCGGTCGGCTCGCTGAAGAAACTGCTCGAATGCATCCCGATGAGTCTCGCGGAGTTCTTCACGTTCGAGCTCGTCGAATCGCGCTCGGTCGTGTCGCGTCGAGACGAGATGCCGAACCTCGGCAACGACACGCTCGCGTTTCATCTGGTCGGCGCGAGCGTGAAGGACCGCAACATGTGCATCCTGCGCGAGATCTATCAGCCGTACGCCGACACGGGCCCCGAGATGCTCGTGCACGCGGGGCACGAAGGCGGCGTCGTCGTGTCGGGCCGGCTCGAGCTGACCGTCGACGGCGCGACGTGGCTGCTCGACCCCGGAGACGGCTACTACTTCGAAAGCCGTTTGCCGCACCGTTTTCGCAATCCCAGCGCGGAACAGATCTGCGAGGTCGTCTCGGCCAATTCGCCGGCGACCTTCTGACCGCGCGTCACCGCATTCGCTGACGGCCCGCGCATGACGCGCGCGGCGCGTCGCATCGCGAATGCCAACACATTGAGGCATCCTGATGAACAAGTTGACTTTGGCTGACTGGCAGGACAAGGCGGCGTCGCTCGAGATCGAAGGGCGCGCATTCATCGACGGCGCGTCGCGCGACGCGCACGGCGGGAAGACGTTCGACTGCGTGAGCCCGATCGACGGCCGCGTGCTCGCGAAGGTCGCCGATTGCGGCGAAGCCGACGTGAACGCCGCCGTCGTGGCCGCGCGCCGCGCATTCGACGCGGGTGTGTGGGCCGGCCTGAACCCGCGTGCGCGCAAGGCCGTGCTGCTGCGCTGGGCCGCACTGATGCGCGAGCATCTCGACGAACTGTCGCTGCTGGAAACGCTCGATGCGGGCAAGCCGATCGGCGACACGACGACGGTCGACGTGCCGGGCGCCGCGTACTGCGTCGAATGGTTCGCGGAAGCGATCGACAAGGTCGGCGGCGAAGTCGCGCCGGCCGATCATCATCTCGTCGGCCTCGTCACGCGCGAGCCGGTCGGCGTGGTGGCGGCCGTCGTGCCGTGGAACTTCCCGATCCTGATGGCTGCATGGAAGTTCGGCCCCGCGCTCGCGGCAGGCAACAGCGTCGTGCTGAAGCCGTCGGAGAAATCGCCGCTGACCGCGATCCGTGTCGCGCAGCTCGCGTATGAAGCCGGCATTCCGGCCGGCGTGTTCAACGTCGTGCCGGGCGCGGGCGAACCCGGCAAGCTGCTCGCGCTGCATCGCGATGTCGACTGCATCGCGTTCACGGGCTCGACCGCGGTCGGCAAGCTGATCATGCAGTACGCCGCGCAGTCGAACCTGAAGCGCGCGTGGCTCGAACTCGGCGGCAAGTCGCCGAACATCGTGCTGCCCGATTGTCCGGATCTCGACCGCGCTGCGCAGGCCGCCGCCGGCGCGATCTTCTACAACATGGGCGAGATGTGCACGGCCGGCTCGCGGCTGCTCGTGCATCGCGACATCAAGGATGCGTTCATCGAGAAGCTCGTGGCGGCCGCACGCGCATACGTGCCGGGCAATCCGCTCGATCCGTCGGTGTCGATGGGCGCGATCGTCGACGGCATCCAGCTCGAGCGCGTGCTCGGCTATATCGAGGCGGGGCGCAGCGAAGGCAAGCTGGTCACGGGCGGTGCGCGCGTGAGGGCGGAGACGGGCGGCTTCTACGTCGAGCCGACGGTGTTCGAGGTGAAGCCCGATGCGAAGATCGCGCGCGAGGAAATTTTCGGGCCCGTGCTGTCGGTGATCGTGTTCGACGACGTCGACGAGGCGGTGCGGATCGCCAACGATACCGAATACGGGCTGGCCGCGGCGGTGTGGACGTCGAACCTGACGACCGCGCACGACGTGTCGCGCCGGCTGCGTGCGGGCACGGTGTGGGTGAACTGCTATGACGAGGGCGGCGACATGAACTTCCCGTTCGGCGGTTACAAGCAGTCGGGCAACGGCCGCGACAAGTCGCTGCACGCGCTCGAGAAGTACACCGAGCTGAAGTCGACGCTGATCCGGCTGCGCTGAAGCCGGAGGCGGGCGCGTTGCCGTTCGGCGATGCGCCCGCAGCCGGGGTTACGCGGTGCGCAGCGCCGGGTGGAAGCCCGCGGCTTCGATGATCGACTGCACGCGCTCGGCGCCTTGTGCGGATTCGACCTTGACGGTCTTGGCCGCGACGTCGATGTCGAGCTTCGCGGCGGGATCGGCGGCCGTCACCGCGCGCGTGATCGCGTTGGCGCAGCCGCCGCAGGTCATGTCCTGGACTTCGAATTCCATCGTGTTCTCCTGAGTTGACGATTGACGAGCCACGTCAGCATGAAGCTTGCCATGGTGGGAAGGTCAAGCGCGTTCATGCAGTCTGACACAGGCATGGCGACCCGGTACGTCGACAGCGCTCGCCGGCGTGAGGTCTGACGAATCGAAGGGCCGTCGCGTGCGCCGGTCGGCATCTTTCCCGATTGACGCCGGTGCGCCGCTGGCGGCACATGATGCGCGCCTTGCCAGGCAAGGCGCGGCGCGCCCGTGTGAAGCGCTATCTCCATAGTCGCGGTAAGGGTACGTGATGGGGAAATGCGAATCGATCTTACTATCAGTGCCCTTCGATATTTCACCTCGTTACGCACATGAACCGTTTCGCACTGGGTTTCACCGTGGCCCTGCTGGGCGCGTCGGCCGCTACCGCATTCGCCGCCGACGACGCCGTCAACCTGACGTTGAAGGACCACAAGTTTTCGCCCGATGGCGTGACGATTCCGGCCGGCAAGAAAGTGAAGTTCATCGTGAAGAACCTCGATGCGACGCCTGCGGAATTCGAGAGCGACGATTTCAAGGCCGAGAAGGTGATTCCCGCCGGCAAGTCGGCCGAGATCCTGGTCGGGCCGTTGAAGGCCGGCACCTACGAGTTTCACGACGAGTATCACGAAGCGCAGTCGAAGACCCACCTGACCGTCAAGTAAGCGAATCCCGCCATGCTGTCTACCGCGCTGATTGTCTTTCGTGAAGTGCTCGAGGCCGCGCTGGTGGTCTCGATCGTGATGGCCGCCACGAAGGGCGTGCCGCGGCGCGGCTGGTGGGTCGGCGGCGGGCTCGCCGGCGGGGTGGTCGGCGCGGGCCTGATCGCGGCGTTCGCCGACGTGATCTCGCAATGGGCGTCCGGCATGGGGCAGGAGGTATTCAACGCCGGCGTGATGTTCGTCGCCACGCTGATGCTGGCCTGGCACTGCATCTGGATGAGCCGGCACGGCCGCGAGATGGCGCTGCACATGGGCGAAGTCGGACGGGCCGTCGCGGCCGGCAGCCGGCCGCTGACGGGGCTGGCGATCGTGGTCGGCGTCGCGGTGCTGCGCGAAGGTTCCGAGGCCGTGCTGTTCCTGTACGGCATCGCCGCGGGCGATCCGGGGCAGACGCCGCAGATGATCGCCGGCGGGCTGCTCGGCGTGCTCGGCGGGGCCGGGCTCGGCTATGCGATGTATGCGGGGCTGCTGCAGATTCCGCTGAAGCGCCTGTTCTCCGTTACCAACGGGCTGATCGTGCTGCTGGCGGCCGGGATGGCGAGCCAGTGCGTCGGCTTCCTGCTGGCGGCCGGCCTCGTGCCGTCGTGGGGCGACATGATCTGGGATACGTCGTGGCTGCTGAAGGAGACGAGCATCGTCGGCAAGGCGCTGCATACGCTGATCGGTTATACGGCGCGTCCGGCGGGTATCCAGATCGCCGCGTACGTCGGGACGCTGGCGGCGATCGTCGTGCTGACGCGGCTCGTCGGCCGTCCGCAGGCGGCGATGCGGCCGCCGCGACCCGTTGCATGAGGTTTTCCGGGTTCGAATGAAAGAAGGGGCGTCGTGGACGCCCCTTCTTTCTTGTTGCGGTGCGCGCCGGCCGCGCGCCGGTCAGCGGTGGCTGTCGATCCACGCACGGGCCCATTCGAGTCCGGCCTCGCGCGCGTCGTCTTCGGTGTCGAATACGCCGAGCACGCCGGACGCTTCGACGAGCTTGTTGTTCTGCGTGATCGTGCCGCTCGCCGCGAAGCGTTCGGGTTGCAGGATCTCGTCCTGCTGCAGGATCGAGTGGCCCCAGATCTGGTAGCCGAGGTAGGTCTGTGCTTCCATTATCGAGTCACCTCCGCGGAGCGGTTGTGCGTGCCGACGCGCAGCACGTTGCCGTCCGGCGTGTATTGCCGCGGGATGTCGGAGAAATTGAGTGCGTGCGTCGTGTCGGGGGCGGCAGGCTGCATCACCGTGAGACGGCCCGGCGCGGGTTGCGCGACGGGGCGCGGTGCGGCCGGCGCGTCGGCCGCGGCGGCGGGCGGACGATGCGAACCGGCTTTGACGGCCTGCGCGACGCGGCGCTTGTGCGGCTTCGCGGCGGCTTTCGGCGTGGCGCTCGCGTGCTTCTCGGCGCTTTTGCCGGTGCGCGCGTCGGCGCCCGCGCGCGTGGCCGGCGTGCGTGCTGCCGGCTGCCGTGCCTCGGGCGGGTTCCAGACCTCGACGTAGTGCTCGGCGGCCCAGCCCGTCGACGCGAACGTCAGCGCCAGCAATCCGCATCCAAACAGTCTTACCATTGTCTCTCCGTCATATTTCTTGCGGCTCGCGTCGCGGTATCGGTGCGGCCCGCGTCGGATCGGCCGTGCATGCGCATTCGGGGAAGCCGGCTCAGGAGAACACCTCGAGCCCGTGTTTCTCGACGATCTGGAGCATTCGGGCGGCGATGCCGCTCGGCCGTTTGTCGCCCTGTTCCCATTGGCGGATTGTCGACGTCGTCGTGTTCAGGTAGAGCGCGAACACGCTCTGGCTGACGTTGACGGATTGACGGATGCGGGCGATCGCTTGCGGATCGAATTGCGGGGCGGCTTCGATGCAGAGGTCGTCGTATTCGCGCATCGTTTTCTTGTCGATCAGGTTTGCGCGATAGAGGCCCGACGCGGCGCTGTGGACCGCCTCCGTCGCGTCGCTCTTGAATCGACTCTTAGCCATTGCAAATCTCCACAAGCTCTTTCAGTGCGATCAGCGTCGCGATATCGGCGTCGGTGCGGCGGCCGACATCCGCGGCGAGCTTTCTGAAGGCGCGCAGTTCGCGTTCGTCGATGTCGTCCCTGTCGCGTTTTGCGAACAGGAACACGAAAACCCACGCCTGTCCGACCTTGCTCAGCACGATCCCGCGTTGGCGATTCCCGTCCAGGCGCTTTTTCCAGACGTTGCCGCCGAGTTCGGTGCCTTGGCCGCGCGCCAGTTCCCGCGCGGCGCGACAGAGTTCGGTATCCGCGATACCGGCTTTTCTGGCTGCCTTGTGAAACCACTTCGTCTTGAAGACGCGTCGTACGGAAGCAGGCATGTCGAGCCGATCGAGTTAGCACAGGATTATATACCACTATGTGGTACATATTTCGACCTGGCCGAATGGTCTGCTTCACGCCGATGCTTGGCCGGGACGGCCCGGTGGGCCATCCCGGTCGACCGGCGTTACTCCACCGTCACCGATTTCGCGAGATTCCGCGGCTTGTCGACGTCGGTGCCGCGCGCGCACGCGGTGTGATACGCGAGCAGTTGCAGCGGCACGACGTGCAGGATCGGCGACAACTGGCCGTAGTGTTCCGGCATCCGGATCACGTGCAGGCCGTCGTCGTTGACGATCTGCGTATCGGCATCGGCGAACACGTACAGCTCGCCGCCGCGCGCGCGCACTTCCTGCATGTTCGACTTCAGCTTCTCGAGCAGCGTGTCGTTCGGCGCGATCGTGACGACCGGCATCGCTTCCGTGACGAGCGCGAGCGGCCCGTGCTTCAGTTCGCCCGCCGGATAGGCTTCGGCGTGGATGTACGAGATTTCCTTCAGCTTCAGCGCGCCTTCGAGTGCGATCGGATAGTGCAGGCCGCGGCCGAGGAACAGCGCGTTTTCCTTGCGCGCGAATTCTTCCGACCACGCGATGATCTGCGGCTCGAGCGCGAGCACGCTGTTCAGCGCGGCCGGCAGGTGGCGCAATTGCTTCAGGAATTCGGCTTCCTGCGCGGCGTCGACATGCCCGCGCAGCTTGCCGAGCGTCGCGGCCAGCACGAACAGCGCGACGAGCTGCGTCGTGAACGCCTTCGTCGACGCAACGCCGATTTCGGTGCCCGCGTGCGTCAGGAACTGCATCTCGGTGAGGCGCACCATCGCGCTCGTCGCGACGTTGCAGACCGCGAGCGTATGCGTGTGGCCGAGCGACTGCGCATGCTTGAGCGCCGCGAGCGTATCGGCCGTCTCGCCGGACTGCGAGATCACGAGCACGAGCTGGCGCGGGTTCGGCACCGATTCGCGGTAGCGGTATTCGCTCGCGATCTCGACTTGCGTCGGGATCTTCGCGATCGATTCGAGCCAGTACTTCGCGGTGAGGCCCGAGTAGTAGCTCGTGCCGCACGCGAGGATCAGCAGGCTGTCGATTTCCGCGAACGCGGCGGGCGCGGCATCGCCGAACAGCGTTGCATCGAACGCGTCGGTTTGCGGCACCGTGTCGCTGATCGCGCGCGGCTGCTCGAAGATTTCCTTCTGCATGAAGTGGCGATACGGGCCGAGCTCGACTGCGCCGCCGTATGCGCTGACCACGCGGATCTCGCGCTGCGCGAGTGCGCCGTTGCGATCGACGATCTTCACGCCGTCGAGCGACAGCTCGCACACGTCGCCTTCCTCGAGGAACGTGAAGCGGTCGGTGCTGCCCGCGAGCGCGAGCGCGTCGGACGCGAGGAAGTTCTCGCCGTCGCCGTGGCCGACGACGAGCGGCGAACCCTGGCGCGCGCCAATGACGGTGTGCGGCTGGTCCTTGTGGATCACGGCGATCGCGTACGCGCCATGCAGCTGCTGCGTGGCTTCACGCACGGCGTCGAACAGGTTGCCGCGATACAGGCTGTGCACGAGGTGCGCGATCACTTCGGTGTCGGTCTGCGACACGAATTCGTAGCCCTTCGCGCGCAGCGTTTCGCGCAGCGGCTCGAAGTTCTCGATGATGCCGTTGTGCACGAGCGCGAGCGCGTCCGACGAGAAGATCGGGTGCGCGTTGTGCGTGACGGGTGCGCCGTGCGTCGCCCAGCGCGTGTGTGCGACGCCGGTCGTGCCTTCGAGATGCGACTCGCGCACCTGCGTGTCGAGATCGGCGACGCGCGCGACGCTGCGCGCGCGCTTCGGCGCGCCGGGCTCGAGCACGGCGACGCCGCACGAGTCGTAGCCGCGGTATTCGAGGCGCCGCAAACCTTCGATCAGCACCGGAACGATATTACGTTGCGCAACTGCGCCGACAATGCCACACATGAGTGATCAGTCCTGTAAGTCGATGCGGGCGCCGCCCGGGCGCCCGCAAAAGGTTCAGCTTTTCTTCTTGACCGGGCGGACGTAGCCCGTCTTCGCGGTCTGGGTCTTCTCGTTCAATGCGAGCACGCCGTCGGCCACGTCCTTCCAGATCGTCGTGCCGGCGGCGATCGTCACGCCGCGGCCGACGCGTACGGGCGCGACGAGTTGCGTGTCGGAGCCGACGAACACGTCGTCCTCGATCACGGTGCGGAACTTGTTCGCGCCGTCGTAGTTGCACGTGATCGTGCCCGCGCCGATGTTCACGCGCGCGCCGATGTCGGCGTCGCCGATGTACGTGAGGTGGTTCGCCTTCGAGCCGTGGCCGATCACCGCGTTCTTCACCTCGACGAAGTTGCCGACGTGCGCTTCGTCCGCGAGCTGCGCGCCGGGGCGCAGCCGCGCGTACGGGCCGATCACGGTGTTCGCGCCGAGCTGCGCGCCGTCGATGTGCGAGAACGCGTCGATGCGCGTGCCCGCGCCGACCGACGCGTTGCGGATCACGCAATTCGCACCGATCGTCACGTTGTCGGCGAGCGTCACGTTGCCTTCGAACACGCAGTTCACGTCGATCGACACGTCGCGGCCGCAGCGCAGCGAGCCGCGCACGTCGAGGCGCGCCGGATCGGCGAGCGTGACGCCTTCGACGAGCAGCGTGTCCGCGACATTGCGCTGGTGAATGCGTTCGAGCTCCGCGAGCTGCGCCTTGCTGTTCACGCCGAGCGTTTCCCATTCCTCGTCGGGCTGCGACGTGACGACCTCGAAGCCGGCCTCGATCGCGAGCTCGACGACGTCGGTCAGGTAGTACTCGCCCTGCGCGTTCTCGTTCTTCAACGCGCCGAGCCACATCGACAGCTGGGCCGTGGGCGTGACGATGATGCCGGTGTTGATCTCGGCGATCTTCAGTTGCTCCGGCGACGCGTCCTTCTGCTCGACGATGCGCGTGACGAAACCGGACGCGTCGCGCACGATGCGGCCGTAGCCGGTCGGGTCGTCGAGCGTGACGGTCAGAATCCCGTAGCGGCCTTCGCGCGCGGCGTCGACGAGACGCTGCAGCGTCGATGCGCGGGTGAGCGGCACGTCGCCGTACAGCACGAGCGTCGGTTGCGCGGGATCGAGAAGCGGCAGCGCCTGGCGCACCGCGTGGCCGGTGCCGAGCTGTTCGGCCTGCACCGCGAACTGGACGTCGGGCGCCGCGACGGCGGCCTGGACCTGCTCGGCGCCATGGCCGACGACGACGACGAGCCGGGACGGCTGCAGCGTGCGCGCGGTGTCGATGACGTGGGAGAGGAGCGGCCTGCCGGCCAGGGGGTGAAGCACTTTCGGCAGCGCGGAACGCATGCGCTTGCCGGTGCCTGCCGCCAAAATCACGATATTCATGGCGCCAGCTTGTCAGAAGAGTTCGAAGCCGTCCATTTTAGCATGCGGCCCCCGCCGCTCCGGGCCTGCCGCGGCGGGGCGGCAACGCCGGAAAGGGCGGCCGGCGCCCGGTTCCGGCGGGTACTCCGACCCTGTTTACAGGTCGTCGAACTGGACGATCGAGATCGGTTGGGCGCCGCCCGGCGCCGCCGCGTCGTCGCCCGACGCGCACGGCTCCTCGTCGAACGCGATGTCGCCTTGCGGATCGGCTTCGCCTGTCGCGCGCAGCGACGTGAACGGGAACAGCGTCGTGTCCATCAGGTGCGACGGCACGACCTTCGCGAGCGCGTTGAACATGTTCTCGACGCGGCCCGGGAAGCGCTTGTCCCAATCGCGGATCAGCGCCTTCATTTCCGCGCGCTTCAGGTTCGGCTGGCTGCCGCACAGGTTGCACGGGATGATCGGGAATTCGCGCAGTTCCGCGTATTTCTCGAGATCGGTTTCCTTCACGTACGCGAGCGGGCGGATCACGATGTTCTTGCCGTCGTCCGACTGCAGCTTCGGCGGCATTCCCTTCAGCTTGCCGCCGTAGAACATGTTGAGCAGCAAGGTCTGCACGATGTCGTCGCGGTGGTGGCCGAGCGCGATTTTGGTCGCGCCGAGCTCGCCGGCCACGCGGTACAGGATCCCGCGGCGCAGCCGCGAGCACAGCGAGCAGGTCGTCTTGCCTTCGGGCACGAGCCGCTTGACGATGCTGTAGGTGTCCTGGTTCTCGATGTGGAACGGCACGCCGACCTGCTTCAGGTATTCGGGCAGCACGTGCTCGGGGAAGCCCGGCTGCTTCTGGTCGAGGTTCACCGCGACGATGTCGAAATCGATCGGCGCGCGCTCGCGCAGGCGCAGCAGCACGTCGAGCATCGCGTAGCTGTCCTTGCCGCCCGACAGGCAGACCATCACCTTGTCGCCCTGTTCGATCATGTTGTAGTCGCCGATCGCCTGGCCGACCTGGCGCACGATCCGCTTGTACAGCTTGTTGTTCTCGTACGCTTCCTTCTGCTCGCGGCGCGTCAGCGCCTGGCGGCCGGCCGGGGCGGCGTCGTCGAGGGTGGCGGCATCGGCCGCCGTGTCATTCATGTGGGGGGCGTTCATGCGCGCTCCTCGTCCTTGATGCGAAAGACTTCGACGCCGACGGCGTCGCAGTCCGGATAGGCGTCCGGTTTCTCGGTACAGACGCGTACCGCGCGCACGGCATCGTGCGCCAGCAGGCGCGCGGCGATCGCGTCGCACAGCGTTTCCTGCAGGTGGATGTGGCCGCGCGCCACGCATTGCGCGACGCTCTGCTTCATCAGGTCGTAGTCGACGACTTCATGCAGCCGGTCGTCGACGGGGGTGGACAGCGCGAGCGGCACGAACAGGTCGACGTTGATGACGACGCGCTGCTCGCCGCGCTTCTCGTGTTCGAAGGCACCGATGTTGATGTGCACCTCGTAATCGCGCAGGTAGAGCCTGCGGCAATCCGCGAGGCGGGGGTGCAGGAGAGCGGAAAACATGGTCGTCCCAGTCAAATTGGCGTGCGTGCACGCAAAGCGGCGCGGGCGGCGGCAGTCAGGCCGCGCGATCCGCGCAGTTCATTCATTCGGGCCGGCGGCGGGCGGCACGAGGTGCTCGCCGCCGTCGACGGTCAGCGTCGCGCCCGTGACGCCGGGCGCGCTCGCGAGGTAGCAGGCGGCCGCCGCGATGTCGTCCGCGTGCGGCGCGTGGCCGCGCACGAGCGCCGCGACCCGCACTTTCGGCGCGAGCGCCAGCGCCAGCGCCGACGTCGCGCGGTTCAGCGCGGCCTGCATCAGCGCGTGCGACAACTGCTGCGGCGCCGGGTGAAACAGCGCCTGATCCAGCACGTGGATCGCGCACGCGCGCAGCGCTTCGTTCTCGCACGCGGCGTCGGGCGTCGCATCGGCGAGCGCGCGGGCCAGCGCGAGCGGCGCCGTCACGTTGCGCGCGAGGGCGCCGGCGAGCGACGTGCTGTCTATCGTATGCGCGTCGTCGGCGAGTGCACAGGCGCTCACGAACACCGCGCACGCGGGCCGGCCGAGCGCCGCGCCGCATGCGGCGACGAGCGCGGCTGCGTCGGCTTCCAGGGCCAGATCGGCGTCGAGCACGGCCGCGCGGCGGCCGAGCGCCGCGACTTCGGCGACGATCGCATCGGCGGCCGCGCGCGGCGCGCCCTGGCCGCGCTGCAGCGCGACGTCCCAGCCGCGCCGCGCAAAACCCGTCGCGAGCGCACGGCCGATCGACGCGGCGTCGGCCGCACTGCCCAGGGCGCCTGCGACGAGCACCACGCGCTGGGTCGACGTATCGGCTGAAACGGTCATTTACAATGCCGGGATGAACCCGAAAGCTCACGAACCCGCTAGTTTACCTGCTCCCGGCCCTGACGCGCTCGCGCAGTCCGAAACCCTCGCCGCGCAACTGCGCGACGAGATCGCGGCGGCCGGCGGCTGGCTGCCGTTCGACCGCTTCATGGAACGCGCGCTGTACGCGCCGGGCCTTGGCTATTACAGCGGCGGCGCGCGCAAGTTCGGGCGCCGCGCCGACGACGGCAGCGACTTCGTCACCGCCCCCGAGCTGTCGCCGCTGTTCGCGCAGACCCTCGCGCAGCCGGTCGCGGAAGCGCTCGCGGCGAGCGGCACGCGCCGCGTGATGGAGTTCGGCGCCGGCACGGGCAAGCTCGCGGCCGGGCTGCTCGGGGCGCTCGACGCGCTCGGCGCAGAACTCGACGAATACCTGATCGTCGACCTGTCCGGCGAACTGCGCGAACGGCAGCGCGACACGATCGCGGCCGACGCGCCCGCGCTCGCCGCGAAGGTGCGCTGGCTCGACGCGCTGCCCGAGCGGTTCGAGGGCGTCGTGGTCGGCAACGAGGTGCTCGACGCGATGCCCGTGCGGCTGTTCGCGAAGGCCGGTGGCGCGTGGCACGAGCGCGGCGTCGCGCTCGACGCGCGGCAGGCGTTCGTGTTCGACGACCGGCCGGCCGCGCCGGCCAGCCAGCCGCCGGTGCTCGCGGCGCTCGACGCCGATGTCGCCGACGGCTACGTGACCGAGACGCACGAGGCCGCGCTGGCCTTCACGCGCACCGTCTGCACGATGCTCGCGCGCGGCGCGGTGCTGCTGGTCGACTACGGTTTCCCCGCGCACGAGTACTACCATCCGCAGCGCGACCGCGGCACGCTGATGTGCCACTACCGCCACCACGCGCACGACGATCCGTTTCTGTACCCGGGCCTGCAGGACATCACCGCGCACGTCGAATTCACCGGCATCTACGACGCGGCCGTCGCCACCGGCGCCGACCTGCTCGGCTACACGTCGCAGGCGCGCTTCCTGCTGAACGCGGGCATCACCGATGCGCTGGCCGCGATCGATCCGTCCGATATCCGCGCGTTCCTGCCGGCCGCGAATGCGGTGCAGAAGCTGATCTCCGAGGCCGAGATGGGCGAGCTGTTCAAGGTGATCGCGTTCTCGCGCGGGATCGACGGCACGCTCGACGCGTTCGCCCGCGGCGACCGCTCGCACGCACTCTGATCGGAGCCTGAGATGCTGCGCTGGCTGATGGCGTCGTTCGTCGCGGTGATGATCCTGACGCGTTGCTGGCCGTGGCTCGGCAAGCTCGGCATCGGGCGGATGCCGGGCGACGTCACGCTGACGCTCGGCGGGCGGCGCTACCCGTTCCCGTTCATGTCGACGCTGGTGCTGACGATGCTGGTATCGATGGTGGCGCGGCTGCTCTGAGCCGCGCCGGAAAGGGGCGCGCGTTACAGCTCGATCTCGCCGAGGATCCGGTGCGCGAGCGCCTTCGCCTCGTCGAACGCTTCTTCCTCGCTGGGGCTCGTCGCGTGCACGTCGTAGCGGATGTTTTCGGTTTCGTCGCCGTCGTCGCGCGCGAGGATCACGTAACCCTGATACTGCCCGTTGGCCGCATGCTGGGTATGCGCCTTGGCCGTGTAGATGCCTTTCGTGAAGGTGTTGGTGTCCATCGTGCCTCTCCCGCAATAGGACATCCCATCGTAGCACTGCGGCGCAGCATGTACAGCGCGGCTTATCGGTGACGGAACGGCGCCTGGCCGGCGAGCGATCAACCTTCGATCACGCCTCGATCACGCCTCGATCACCCCTCGATCACGCCTCGATCACCCCTCGATCAACGCAACGACCTCGTCGAGCGTCGGCGCGTGCGCGCCCGTGTGGCGGCACGCGGCGGCGCCCGCCGCGAGCGCGAACGCGAGATGTTCGCGCCACGATCGCTGCGGTGCAGCCATCAGGCTGAACAGCATGCCGCCGATCGACGCGTCGCCCGCGCCGACGGTGTCGGCGACCTCGATGCGTGGCGGGCTGGCTTCGTATACGTCGTCGTCCGCATAGAGCGTCGCGGCCTGCGCGCCGCGCGTGACGAACACGGCCGCGCGCGGGTTCAGCGCGCGCACCGCCGCGATCGCGTCGGGGCCGTCGCCGCCGAACAGGTGCCGCAGATCCTCGTCGGACACCTTGATCAGATCGGCGAGGCCGGCCATTTTCTCAAGCGTCGGCCGGAACGCGGCCGTCATCAGGTTCCGGACGTTCGGATCGAAGCTGATCTTCACGCCGCGCGCGTGCAGGTCCGCTGCGAGCGCGACCAGCGTGCCCGCGAGCGGTTCGCGCACGAGGCTGATGCAGCCGAAATGCGCCCATTTCACGTGGTCGGCCCAGCCGGCCGGCAGCCGCGCGGGATCGAACGCGAGATCGGCGCTCGCTTCGCCGATGAAGAAATACGCGGGCGGGCGCGTCTCGTGGACGATCGCGAGCAGCGGCGGCCGCGCGACGCGCTGCAGGAAGCGCAGGTCGAGCCCGGCCGCCTCGCTCGTGCGCCACAGCACGTCGGAGAAGCAGTCCTCGCCGATCGAACCCGCGAGCGCGCTCGGCACGCCGAGCCGCGCGACCGCGCGCGCGACGTTCCAGCCGGCGCCGCCCGGCACCGACGTCCACTGCGCGTCGCCCGCGCGCACCATGTCGGTCAGGATGTCGCCCGCCGAGACGAAAGCCGGAAACGAACCGCCGCTCATTGGGTCGGCTCGCTGCGCGACGTGCGCGCAAGGGTTGCCAGCACGTCGTAGCACGCGCCCATCGTGTGATAGTCGGTCTTGCCGGCCGGGCTCTTCTCGTCGCTGTACTTGCGGTTGTCGCAGGTGAGGATCCGGTACCACGCGCCGTAGCGGTGATCGACGAAATGCGCCCAGCTGTAGCGCCAGATCTCGTCGTACCAGTCCCAGAAGCGTTCGCTGCCGGTGCGCGCGCCGAGCATCGCGGCCGCCGCGAAGGTTTCCGCCTGCACCCAGAAATACTTGTTGTGGTCGCAGATCGTGAAATCGGGGCCGAAGCCGTAGTACAGGCCGCCGTGATCGGCGTCCCACGCGTGCGTGAGCGCCGCGTCGAACAGCTCGGCTGCGCGCGGCACGAGCCAGTCGAGCGGGCGGTGCCGTTCGAGGATCAGCAGCAGCTTCGCCCATTCGGTCTGGTGCCCGGGCTGGAAGCCCCACGGACGGAAGATGTTCGAGCTGTCTTCCTTGTTGTAGTCCCAGTCGACCGACCAGTCCGCGTGGTAGTGCTCCCAGACGAGCCCGCCCGACAGCGCGGCCTGGCGCTGCGTGACGTGGGTCGCGACTTTCTCTGCGCGATCGAGGTACGTGAGGTGGCCGGTCGCCTCGTAGGCCGCGAGCAGCGCCTCCGTCATGTGCATGTTCGCGTTCTGGCCGCGGTACGACGACACGATCCAGTTCGGAGTCGCGTCGTCCGCGTAAAGGCCTGCGGCCGCGTCCCAGAAGCGGTGCTCGGCCAGCTCGTAGGTGGCCGCGATCAGCGGGCGCGCCTCGTCGATGCCGGCCATCGTCGCGTGCGCGGCCGCGAGCAGCACGAACGCGAGCCCGTAGCAGTGGCGCGTGCCGTCGAGCGTTTCGCGTTTCGCGCCATCGCGCCAGTCGAGTTCCCAGTCGTAGCCCTGCAGTGCGTCGTCCCAGTGCGCGTCGCGCAGGAAGCGCAGCCCGTGGCGCGCGTACTCCAGGTGACGCGGGTCGCCGAAATGCCGGTACGCCATCGAATAGTTGAAGACGAACCGGCAGGTGCTGACGAGGTGCCGCGACGTGCGGTTGTAGATGCTGCCGTCGTCGCGGAAGTAGTGATAGAAGCCGCCGGTGGGATCGAACGCGTTCGTCGCGTAGAAGCGCAGCGTGTCTTCGATGTGCGACAGCAGGAACGACGGATCGCGGAAACTCGCGACGAACGGCGTGGCTGGCGCATGGGCGGCCGGCGCGGCCGTGCAGGGTTGGACCGGGGGCATGTTCATGATTCGGTGACCGTGGCGGTATCGAGTGCCGGGGAGCCGGCGGGCTGGCTGCTGGCCCGCACGATCAGCTCGACGGGCAGGGAGATCTCGGTGCGCTCGGGCGCTTCGGCGAGCAGCAGCTCGACGCCGCGGCGGCCGAGCGCTTCCTTGTCGACCGCGAGCGTCGTGAGCGGCGGGCTCGCGTGCGCGGCGGCCGGGATGTTGTCGAAGCCGACGATCGCGATGTCGTCAGGAATCCGCAGGCCGCGCGCGGTGCACACGCGCTGCGCGGCCAGTGCGGCGGCGTCGTTGTACGCGAAGACGGCCTCGGGGCGCGGGCCCGGCGCGTCGAGCAGTTGCTCCATCGCGCGCGAGGCGCCCGTGTCGGGGTCGAGCCCGGCGTCGATCGTCACTTCGTATGCGGGATCGAACAGCCGCCCCGCCTCGAAGAACGCGCGCCGGTAGCCGATCGCGCGCTGCGCGATGCTGTAGTGCGCGGGCGAGCCGCCGATGAATGCGATCCGCGAGCGGCCGGTGGCGAGCAGGTGGCGCATCGCGAGTGCCGCGCCCGTCGCGTTGTCGATGTTGACCGAGCGCAGCCCCGGCGCCCACAGGTCGATCAGCACGAGCGGCCGGCCGGTCGCGGCGAGCGCTTCGATCGTCTCCGGCTCGATGAAGCCGGCGACCGCGATCGCGTCGGGCGCGTGCGGGCGCATCTGGCGCAGCACGTCGTCGTTCGGGCCGACCGTGAGCAGCGTCGGCACGATGCCGCGCTCGCGGCATGCGTCCTCGACGCCGTGCAGCACGTGCGAGAAGAACGGGCTCGCGGGAAAGCGGTTGTGCTGGCGGTGCAGCAGGAAGGTGAGCCGGCGGATGCGCGGCCGCAACTGCGCGGGATCGTAGCCGAGCCGCTGCGCGATCTCGACGATGCGCGCACGCGTTGCTTCCGACAGGCCCGGCTGGTTTTTCAGCGCGCGGGAGACGGTGCCGATCGAGACCTCTGCCGCCCGCGCCACATCGCGAATGGTGGTGCCCATCGTTCGGGGTCCGGTTTGTTTAGGGTGAAAGCGATTGTATAGTAAAACACATCGTGGAATTCGGGCCGGATAGCCGGGGAATACCCGGAAATTACCGGTTTTTAAGCGCTAATCTGCGAAAACGACGTTACTAAAAATACTAAACAAAACGCGAAAAAGGCAAGGTGGCCGTGCAGGTGTCGGGCGGCGCGTGCTGCCGACGGGAAATGGACCGAACGCCGCCCGGTTTCGCGCGTTCACGCGAGGTGTCCGGCAGCCTGCACGGGCAGGCCGGAAGCCGGTGTGCCGTGATCCGGGCGGGCGGCTGGCGGGCGTTCGCAGTCGTCGCGCGGCGTGTGGCGGTATCCGCGAACGCTCGCCGTGTGCCGTTCAGCCTGCCGCGACGGTCGGCGGTTCGCCGCGATTGCGCAGCGCCGCGCGGCCTGCGTCGAGATCGACGACCGCGAGCCCGTCCGGCTGCTGTTTCGCGCGCCGCTTCGCGAGCGCCGCGACCGACGCGATCTCGTCGCTGCCGTAGCGTTGCGCGCCGTGCGCGCCGGCCGGCACGCCGACCGCGCCGATCGCCATCGTCACGAAGCCGAAGAACGCCGGGTTGCCGTGGCGGTCCTCGCCGTGCAGCCCGCCGGCCTCCCGGTCGGCCTGCGTGTAGAAGTGCTGCGCGCCGTCGTTGAAGCGCGCGATCGCGTCGGTCGCACGCGCGTGCCAGTCGTCGCGCTGGAACAGCACGAGGAAATCGTCGCCGCCGACGTGCCCCAGAAAATCGCGCTGCGGATCGCACACGCCGGCCAGCACCGTCGCGGCGAACTTCAGCACCTCGTCGCCCTGCCAGTAGCCGTACTGGTCGTTGAACGGCTTGAACTGGTTCAGGTCGACGTAGCACGCGTGAAAGCCGGCGTCGCGCTGGAGCAGGCGGTCGATGTGCGCGCTGATCGGGATGTTGCCGGGCAGGAACGTCAGCGGATTCGCGTAGCGCGCGGCTTCGATGCGCATCTCCGTCACCGCGCGCACGAGGCTTTCGCCGGTGCCGAGCCCGAGATAGCGGCCGTGTTCGGTGATCACGAAGCCGTCCGCGAGATAGCGCTGGTCGTGGCTCGCGAGCAGCATCGCGAGCTGCTCGAACGTCGTCGCGTTGTCGATCATCAGCGGCGCGTCGTTCGCGAACTGCAGGCACGGCTTCTTGCCGAACACCTCGCGGTGATACGGCAGCGCGAAGCGGTCGATGAAGCCGCGGCGATTCACGAGCGCGACGGGCCGCCCGCGTTCGACGAGCGCGACCGCATGCAGGTCCGGCATCCGGTTGAACAGGTCGAGCACGTCGTTGCTGGTCGCGTCGCGCGGTAGCGCCGGCGCGGCGACGAGCATCTTCGCGGCGATCGTGCCGGCCGGCCGCACGGTGCGCGTCGCGCCGGGAAACACCGCGATGTGCGGCGCGCGGATCGCATCGCGCGCGGCCGGCGCGACGACTCGCGACGGCTGCGCATTCGGCCGGCCGAGCAGGAAGCCCTGCACGCAGCAGATGCCCATGTCGCGCACGACGATCAGGTCGCATTCGTTCTCGATGCCTTCCGCGATCAGCTGCGCGCCGCTCGCCTGCGCGAAGTGCTGCATCGCCTTCACGGCCTCGAACTTCAGCGGGTCGCGCGCGATGTCGTGGATGAAGAAGCGGTCGATCTTCACGACGTCGGGGTGCAGGCGCAGCCACAGGTTCATGCTCGCGTTCGCGGTGCCGTAGTCGTCGAGCGCGAACTGGATGCCGGCATCGCGCAGCGACGCGACCGCCGGCCCGATGTGCGCGACGTCCGGCATCGTGTTCTGCTCGGTCAGCTCGATCACGATGCGCTCGGCGCCGACTTGCGCGCGGCCGAGCAACTGGCGCGCGCGGTCGCGTTCGCGTGCGAGCTGCAGGATCGTGCCGGCGCTGAAATTGAGGAACAGCTTGCCGTCGCAGCCGAGTGCCGCGAACGCATCGAGGCAGGTGAGCGCTGCGGCCTGTTCGAGCGCGATGGTTTCGCCTTCGCGCGCGGCCTGCGCGAACAGCGCGGCGGGCGGCTCGAGGTCGGTGCCGCGCGGGCCGCGGATCAACCCCTCGTAACCGACGACCGTTCCCGACCCCAGATCGACGATCGGCTGGAAGACGGCGGCGAGCGCGCGATCCGCGATCAGGCGCGTGGTGCTGGCGACAGCGGAATCGGAGTGAGGCGCGGGCATGGGCGAGGGCAGCCGAATCGACGGGACGTCCGGCTTAACGGCACCGCTCGCGGAGAATTCAATGAAGATTTGGTGACGCGATGGGCGTTGGTGGTGCATCGCGCCGGTGGGCGCATTGGTGCGCCGTTCGGAGGGGGCGGGAAGGCGGGAAGGCGGGAAGGCGGGAAGGCGGGAAGGCGGGAAGGCGGGAAGGCGGGAAGGCGGAAGGCGGAAGGCGGAAGGCGGAAGGCGGAAGGCGGAAGGCGGAAGGCGGAAGGCGGGAGGCGAAAGGCGGAGTGGCGGAAAGCCGCCACCCGGCGTCCGCCACGCCCCTCGTTCGTCAGCGCTTGCCCGCGCTCAGCGCGCCGGGCGCCGCTGTCGCGCTGCCTTCGTCACCCTCGCCGCTCATGTCGCGCGCCCCCCAGCGCTGGGCGAGCGCTGCACACGCCATCAGCTGGATCTGGTGGAACAGCATCAGCGGCAGCACGATCGCGCCCACCGCGTTCGCCGAGAAGATCACCTTCGCCATCGGCACGCCGGCCGCGAGGCTCTTCTTCGACCCGCAGAAGATGATCGTGATCTGGTCGGCGCGGTTGAAGCCGAGCCGCTTGCTGACGAACGCGGTCAGCAGCAGCGCGATCGCGAGCAGCACGAGGTTGACGACGAGCAGGCCGCCGAGCGCGCGCGCCGGGATCTGGTGCCAGAGGCCCTCGTTGACGGCCTCGCTGAACGCGACGTAGACGACGAGCAGGATCGAACCCTGGTCGACGAAGCGCAGCACGCCGCGATTGCGTTCGATCCAGCCGCCGATCACGGGCCGCAGCAACTGGCCGGCGACGAACGGCACGAGCAGCTGCATCACGATGCTGCCGACGGTGCTCCACGGCGACGCGGCAGCGGCCGACTGCGACGTGATCATCAGCCCGACGAGCGCCGGCGTGACGAAGATCCCGAGCAGGCTCGACGCGGATGCCGCGCACACGGCGGCCGGCACGTTGCCCTTCGCGATCGACGTGAAGGCGATCGACGACTGGACCGTCGACGGCAGCGTGCACAGGAACAGCACGCCCGCATACAGCGTCGGCGTGACGAGCGGCTGCAGCACGGGTTTCAGCGCGAGGCCGAGCAGCGGAAACAGCGCGAACGTGCTGAGCAGCACGACCGCGTGCAGCCGCCAGTGGGTCGCACCTGCGACCACGGCTTCGCGCGACAGCTTCGCGCCGTGCAGGAAGAACAGCAGGCCGACGGCGATGTTGGTCGCCCAGTTGAACGCGTGGGCGGCCGGGCCGCGGCACGGCAGGAAGCTCGCGAGCACAACGGTGCCGACGAGCGCGAGCGTGAAGTTGTCGGGAAGAAAACGGGGACGGGCCATCGGGAACTCGATTCGGAAACGACGGAGGCGCGCGTCGCGCGCGCGGATCGCGACATTGTCCCGGTTGGCTATTCACTACACAAATTCATTGTGGGAATCGATTGATGAATTGATTGCATGCAACAACGATCGTCATCGGCGCCCGGCAATGCGCAAAACGGCAGAAGAATGTTCTGCCTCGATTGCACCCTGAAGTGAAAAAACCTAGCAGTAACATGGTGTTACACCGATGCCGGCGACCTAACACTTTTTGGCTCGACACACTTTCGGGCCGCTCATAAATTACTGCTGAAAGCCTTGCGTCGGTCGAAAGCGGCCGCCGACAGGCGTGAACAGGCACGAAACGATGACGGAACGGGTGAAACGGAAGATCGGACGATGGGTGGCGGGCGTGCTCGGCGCGCTGCTGATGCCGCTCGCGCTCGCCCAGCCGCCACACGGCGGTCACGGTTTCGGCGGCCACGGTTTCGGTGGCGGCGACATGCGCGCGTACGGCCAGCCGGCCGGCGGCGCGCCCGTCTGGCGCCGCGTTCCGCCTCCGGCAGGCGCGCGTGCCGGAGGCGTGAGCGGCTACGGCTCGCGCTGGGGGCTGCGGCCGACGCCGTCCTACGGCCACTACGCCGCGCAAAACCCGTATCGCCCGATCAGCGCCGACGCGCGCCAGATGCCGCGCCCGCCGGGCGGCGGCGGCAACGTGCCGTTGCGCGCCGGTTCGATCCGCGCCGACGTCGCGCGCTACAACGAGGAGCGCGGTGGCCGTCCGATGCCGCCGCCCCGCTCGCAGGAAGAGCCTGCGCACTCGCCGTTTTTCTCCCCGTTCTACCGAAACTGAGCGCCCGCGCGTTCGTCCCCTCTGCTGCTGATGCGAATTCGCAACAGTTGGCCACATAATTCCGCTGATTTTCCCGCCGCATTGCGCTATCTTTCGCGCCCGGCTCGCGTGTGCCACGCCGCCGTCCCGTCGCGCTGTCGCCTCCGCGCGGGGCCGCCGTGTGTATCCGGCCATGTATCGATTCCGCGAAGTTAATGCTGGCGCTATACCAGCAATAAGTGTGCGCATTTTTGACCGGACGAATGATCCGTAAAGATGGCTGCGCCCCACACGACGCAAGCTATCGGCTCCAAAAACAACGCTCGCGCCACTTATCGACAATTCGACAAAACCTGGAGATCCCATGAAAGCATTTGCTCGCCGTGCGTCGCGCACGTCCGTCAAGCTGATCACAGCCGCCGCCTGCGTGGCCGCTGCCGCACCCGTTTATGCGCAATCGAGCGTGTCGCTCTACGGTCAGGTCGACGAATGGGTCGGCGCCACCAAGTTCCCCGGCGGCAATCGCGCATGGAACGTGTCGGGCGGCGGGATGTCGACGTCGTACTGGGGCCTGCACGGCGCCGAGGATCTCGGCAGCGGGTACAAGGCGATCTTCACGCTGGAAAGCTTCTTCCGTGCGCAGAACGGTCAGTTCGGCCGCTTCCAGGGCGACACCTTCTTCGCGCGCAACGCGTACGTCGGCATCAGCTCGCCGTACGGCACGGTGACGGCAGGCCGCCTGACGACGCACCTGTTCCTGTCGACGATCCTGTTCAACCCGTTCTACGACTCGTACACCTTCTCGCCGATGGTGTACCACGTGTTCCTCGGCCTCGGCACGTTCCCGACCTATCCGAGCGACCAGGGTGCGGTCGGCGATTCGGGCTGGAACAACGCGCTGTCGTACACGTCGCCGTCGTTCGGTGGCCTGAATTTCGGCGCGATGTACGCGCTCGGCAACCAGGCCGGCGACAACCGTTCGAAGAAGTGGAGCGCGCAGTTCAACTATGCGAACGGCCCGTTCGCGGCGACCGCCATGTATCAGTACGTGAACTTCAACAACGGCCCGCAGGACCTGAGCGCGCTCGTCACCGGCATGAAGAGCCAGGGCATCGCGCTCGTCGGCGCGACCTACGACCTGAAGCTCGTGAAGCTGTTCGGCCAGTACATGTATACGAAGAATGACCAGGTCGCGGGCAGCTGGCACGTGAACACCGCGCAGGGCGGCGTGTCGGTGCCGCTCGGCGTGGGCAACGCGATGGCGTCGTACGCATACTCGCGCGACGCGGGCGGCCTCGACCAGACGCGCCAGACCTGGGCCGTCGGCTACGACTATCCGCTGTCCAAGCGCACGGACGTCTACGCTGCGTACATGAACGATCACATCAGCGGCCTGTCGAGCGGCAACACGTTCGGCGCAGGTATCCGCGCGAAGTTCTGACGCGCACGCGCGATCGGCGCGCAGCACGCGCGCGAAAATCGCGCGTTCCGGCTGCATGTTTTCCCGCCCGAAACGGCGCCGCCACTCGCGGCGCCGTTTTGCCTTTCTTGACCTTTCTGTTTCCTAGCCTTTGTTACCCTATCTCGTAATTGGACCATTCCCCCGTCATTACGAGCTAGTTCGATGGATACCCTCGTCAGCATGAATGTGTTTCGCTACGTCGTCGAAGTGGGCAGCTTCGTCGGCGCGGCGGAGCGCATGCAGATGTCGGCTGCGATGGCGAGCAAGCACGTGATGCATCTCGAGCAACAGCTCGGCGCGCGGCTGCTGCATCGCACGACACGACGCGTCGCGCCCACCGAGGCAGGACGCGAATATTACGAGCGCCTGGTGCAGGCGCTGTCTGAACTCGACGAAGCCGGGCAGGCAGTCGGCGCCGCGAGCGTGGTGCCGCAGGGCAGGCTGCGCGTGACGTCGCTGTCCGCGTTCGGCTTGCGGCACGTGATGCAGGCCGTCACCGAATACGCGGGCCGTTTCCCCGACGTGACCGTCGACATGACGCTGTCCGATCGTGTGGTCGACCTGATCGAGGAAGGCTACGACGTCGCGGTGCGCGCGGCGCCGAACGGTTTGAAATCGTCGTCGCTGGTCGCGCGGCAGATCGCGACCGCGCACATCCTGCTCGTCGCGTCGCCCGAGTATCTCGACAAGCACGGCACGCCCGAGACGATCGCCGATCTCGCGCAGCACAATTACCTGCGGCGCGACTCGAATTCGACGATGCTCGATTCGCTGGTGATCGACGCGGCTGCCGCGTCGCGCGTGAACCTGAACGGCAACCTGATCGTGAATCACCTCGAAGGGCTGCGTGCGGCCGTGCTCGCGGGCGCGGGCATCGCGTTGCTCGGCACCGAGGTGGTCGGCGACGACATCGAATCCGGCCGGCTCATACCGGTGCTGCTCGACGCGGTACCGCCGCACGAGGCGCCGATCTATGCGGTCTACGCGAGCCGTCGTCACGTGTCCGCGAAGGTGCGTTCGTTCGTCGATTTCCTGGCGGCGCGTTTCGAAGGACAGTCGCTGTGCCCGTCGATCGAGTCGCGCCTGCGCGTGCTGCCGATCACGCGGATGAAGCGCGTGGTCTGAACCCGTATTTCCCGCTCGACGGCGGGGCCATGAAAAAAGCGCGAACCGCTGCTGAACTGACCCCACAAAGTTGGACAGTTTAAGAAGGCTAGGCGCCCAAGGGCTGAGTTCTGTATTGAACGGGACTCAGCCCTTTTAGTTTGAGCTTGATGCGATCGTGGTTGTAGTAATGGATGTAGCGATCCAACGCATCGCGTAACTGTTCGACGCTAGCAAAGCGTTGCAGCCTGTAGCACTCTGACTTGAGCGTACCGAAGAAGCTCTCCATCGCGGCGTTGTCCAAGCAGTTGCCTTTGCGTGACATGCTCTGCGTCAACGCGTGCTGGCCAAGCAGCCGACGATACGCTGGCATCTGATACTGCCAGCCCTGATCCGAATGCAGCAGCGGTCGATCCTTGCGTCCAAGCTTGGTCAGCGCCTTCTTCAGCATACGGCTGACCATCTCGAAGCTTGGCCGTCGATCCATCTGATAGGCGACGATCTCCCCGTTGTACAGATCCATCACTGGCGACAGGTACAGCTTCTGGCCACCGACGTTGAACTCAGTCACGTCGGTTACCCATTTCTGATTCGGGCGCTCGACATCGAACTTGCGCTGCAGCAGATTAGGCGCGACACGACCAACTTCGCCTCGCCAGGAGCGGTATTTCTTTGGGCGCACCAAGGACTTCAGTCGCAATTGTCCCATCAGTCGTTGCACGGTCTTATGGTTGATCGCGTGTCCTGCCTGCCGGATTGTGGCGGTGATTCGCCGATAGCCGTAACGACCTTGGTGATGCTCGTACACGGTCCGGATCCTGGCTTTGAGATCGGCATGTCGATCACCGGCATCCAGCACCTTCAACTGATAGTAGAACGTGCTGCGCGCCAGATCTGCTGCTTTCAGAAGGGCTGCTATCGGATGGCATTGCCTGAGCTCGCGCACTATTTGCGCTTTTTCTTTGGCGCTGCTTGCTCCTTTGATCGCAGCAGCGCATCGAGCTTTTTTAGGTACGCCACCTCCGCACGCAGATATTCGTTCTCTTTGAGCAGGTCGTCGCGTGAGAGCGTGTCCGGCGTGCGTGCCTCATCGGGCTGCAGCGGGAACTCCGGTTTCATGTCTGGTTCAGGCTTCATGCTGGGCGGGCGTCCTCGTCGGCGAGGCTTCAGAGCATCTATACCGCCGTCATGATACAAGCGCACCCAAGTTGCCACGGTTCGGTCACCACGAATGTTGAATAGTGTCGCGACCTCGCGATACGAAAGCTCATCGCGCCACATACGCTGTAAAACCGAAAGCTTGAACTGCTCATCATAGTGGCTGTATTTCTTACTCAGTCCGGCAACGCCGTGCTCACGATACCGGGCGACCCACCGGTGCACTAGCGTATAGCTCAGGCCGTATCGCTTGCCCAACGCCTTCACTCCAGCGTTGCCGGCAAGGTACTCGTCTACGATTTGCCGCTTGAACTGCTCGTTGTACTTCGTCATGAAAAAACACCCCAAAGGTTGGATCGATGTCCAACTTTTGGGGTGCAGTTCATGCGGTTCGCGCTTTTTTGTTTGGCATGACGTCATGCACGGCGGAGAGCGCCGCCGTCGTCGCATGCGTCAGCGCGGAATGCCGAGCCGCGCCTTCGCGTCGTCGTACTCGCGCTTCAGGCGCTCGACGAGCGCGCCGACGCTCGGCAGGTCGTCCATCAGGCCGACGCCCTGGCCTGCGCCCCAGATGTCCTTCCACGCCTTCGTCTTGTCGCTGCCGAAATTCATCTTCGTCTTGTCGGATTCCGGCAGCGCTTCCGGATCGAGGCCGGCTTTCTCGATGCTCTCGCGGATGTAGTTGCCGTGTACGCCCGTGAAGAGGTTCGTGTAGATGATGTCGGACGATTTCGCGTTGACGATCGCGCGCTTGTAGTCCTCGACCGCGTGCGCTTCCTGCGTCGCGATGAAGCGCGTGCCCATGTACGCGAAATCGGCGCCCATCGCCTGCGCGGCGAGGATCGAGCCGCCGTTCGCGATCGAGCCGGACAGCACGATCGGACCGTCGAAGATCTTGCGGACTTCGCCGACGAGCGCGAACGGTGACGTCGTGCCCGCATGGCCGCCCGCGCCGGCCGCGACGAGGATCAGCCCGTCGACGCCGGCTTCGAGCGCCTTCTGCGCGTGGCGCAGGTTGATCACGTCGTGCAGCACGATGCCGCCGTAGCTGTGCACCGCGTCGACGATCTCGCGCGCCGGTGCGCGCAGGCTCGTGATGAAGATCGGCACCTTGTGGTCGACGCACACGCGCACGTCGTGCTCGAGCCGCGCGTTCGACTGGTGGACGATCTGGTTGACCGCGATCGGGCCGATCACCGCGTCGGGGTGTTTCGCCTTGTGGTCGGCGAGCTCCGCCTGGATCTGCGTGAGCCACTCGTCGAGCAGTTCGGCCGGGCGGGCGTTGAGCGCGGGGAACGAACCGACGATGCCCGCCTTGCATTGCGCGAGCACGAGTTCGGGGTAGCTGACGATGAACATCGGCGACGCGATGACGGGCAGCGTCAGGTTCTGCAGGACGGTGGGCAATGCCATGTGATGTCTCCAGTCTCCAGGGGCGGTCGGAGCCCGCGCGATCGCGCCGATGCTCAAACCATGCTTTGCGGTCGAACGGTGATTCGAGTGTAGCTGCGGAACAGGCTGTTTATATTAATACGAACGATCGTGCGATTCTACGCGAGCTTAACAAAACGCGCGGTGTGGTGGCAATCGAGTGAGTGTTCTCTTTCTACGGATTCTGGCTGTTGCCCCGCTGTGCCGACGCGCAAGCGCTCCTAAAATAGCCGCCATAACAAACCAACGAGAAACAAACCATGTCGTTTGAGGCGTTTGCACCGTTTCGCGTGACGGTGCAGGACACCGACATCTTCGGTGTCAAAGGAGGCGCGGGCCCGCCGCTCCTGTTGCTGCACGGGCATCCGCAAACCCACATGATCTGGCATCGCGTTGCCGCGACGCTCGCGAATCACTTCACGGTGATCGCCACCGACCTGCGCGGATACGGCGCATCGGGCCGGCCGCCGAGCGACGCGCAGCACGCGCCGTATTCGAAACGTGCGATGGCGGCCGACCAGGTCGCCGTGATGCGGCATTTCGGTTTCGAGCACTTCCACGTGTGTGCGCACGATCGCGGCGCGCGTGTCGCGCACCGGCTCGCGCTCGACCACGCGGACGCCGTCGAGCGGATGATGCTGCTCGACATTGCACCGACGCTCGCGATGTACGAGAAAACCGATCGCGCATTCGCGACCGCGTATTTCCACTGGTTCTTCCTGATCCAGCCCGAGCCGCTGCCCGAGACGCTGATCGGCGCGCATACCGATGCGTACATCGAGCGCGTGATGGGCAACCGGTCCGCCGGGTTCGCGCCCGAGGCGCTCGACGCGTACCGCGCGGCGCTCGCGCAGCCGGGCGCCGTGCACGCGATGTGCGAGGACTACCGCGCATCGGCGACGATCGACCTCGAGCACGACCGTGCGGATCTCGAACGCGGCAACAAGGTTGCGTGCCCGTTGCGCGTGCTGTGGGGCGCGAACGGAATCGTCGGGCGCTGCTTCGATCCGCTCGACGAATGGCGGCGCGTCGCGCGCGACGTCAGCGGCCGCGCGCTCGATTGCGGACACTACATTCCGGAAGAGGCGCCCGTCGCGCTGATCGACGAACTGCTCGCGTTCTTCGAGGCGCGCGACCCGACAGCGTAAGCGGCGGTTCGACGGCGCGTGCCGCTCGTTCAGCGGTGCGCTTGATCGTCCTCGGCGAGCGGCGGCAGCCGGCGCGGCACGGGCGTCGATTTGACGATCGCGGTGCTCGTTTCCGCGCGTTCCGTCACCTTCGACAGGATGTCGTCGAGGTGCTCGATCGTGCGCAGGTAGAGCCGGCAGATGAAGCAGTCTTCGCCGGTCACCTTGTCGCATTCGACGAATTCGGGAATCCGGCGCAGCAATTCCTCGACGAGATGAAGCTGGCCCGGCAGCGGCTTCACGCGCACGATCGCCTGCAGCGTGTAGCCGAGCGCGCGCGGGTCGAGCTCGACGGTGAACGCGGCGATCACGCCTTGCGCCTCGAGCCGCCGCACGCGGTCGGCGGTCGCGGGCGCCGACAGCCCGATCTGCCGCGCGAGTTCGCTGGTTGCGATGCGCGCGTCGTCGGCCAGCGCCGCGAGGATCGCGCGGTCGGTCGCGTCGAGCGATGCGACGGCAGGCGGGGAAAGGCGTTTCGGCATGATCGCTTTGCTTTCGAAGGTAAATTGGTCGATTCGCTTCAGTTTAGCCGTGGTTGCGGCGAAAGCAAGTTTCTAGAATCGAAGTCATCCACTCTCTTGAACGGAGTACCTGATGGCCTCGAATGAAATCCGCCGCGGCGCTGCCGAGATGGTCGTCGCGATGATGATGTCCGGCACGATCGGCTGGCTCGTGATGTCGTCGCAGCAACCGCTCACCAACGTCGTATTTTTCCGCTGCCTGTTCGGCGCCGCAACGCTCGCGATCGTCTGCGCGGCGTTCGGCTTCCTGCGCCGCGCGCTGTTCTCACCGCGGATGCTCGCGCTGGCGACGCTCGGCAGCGTCGCGATCGTCGCGAACTGGCTGCTGCTGTTCGCCGCCTATTCGCGCGCGTCGATCTCGATGGCCACCGCCGTCTACAACACGCAGCCGTTCATGCTCGTCGCGCTCGGCGCGATCGTGTTCCGTGAACGGATCACCGCGTCGACGGTTGCGTGGCTCGCGCTCGCCTTCGTCGGGCTCGTCTGCGTGGTGCGCGTCGAGCCGGCCGTGCTCGCGGTGCCGGGCGAATACCTGGAAGGCGTCGCGCTGTCGCTCGGCGCGGCGTTCCTGTACGCGATCTCGTCGATCGTCACGAAGCACCTGAAGGGCACGCCGCCGCATCTGCTCGCGCTGCTGCAGGCCGGCCTCGGCATCCTGCTGCTCGCACCGTTCGCGCACTTCGACACGCTGCCCGCGACCGCCGGCCAGTGGTTCGACCTCGTCGTACTCGGCGTCGTGAACACGGGCCTGATGTATGTGCTGCTGTACGGCGCGATCCAGAAGTTGCCGACCGCGATGACCGGCGCGCTGTCGTTCGTCTACCCGGTCGTCGCGATCGTCGTCGATCACTTCGCGTTCGGGCAGACGCTCGCGTGGACACAGGTGCTCGGCGCGCTGCTGATCCTGCTCGCGGCGGCCGGCGTGAATCTCGGCTGGCGCATCGTGCCCGCACGTCGCGCGGCGGTCGGCAACCCCTGAAACGATCGTACGATTCGGCATGCCGTCACGGGCAGTCGCGAAGGGGCGCGGGACTCGCCGCCTGCGCGTGGCGGGAACGCGGATTGCGCGCGAAACGGACGTGAAACGGGCGCGTGCGGGGCCCGCACGCACGCGTGAAAGATACTGAAAGAAGTTGTAGGGAAACACCCGATGCGATGCGCTCGCGTCGCTCGTATGATGCGGGCTGTGACGTTGATCACGTTCACAGGATTCCGATCTCGACGCCGTTCGCCCGTGAGGCTGAACGGCTTTTTTTTGCTCGATCCTAGCAGCGGCCTTGGCCGGATTGCTTCATGCGAGTGAATCGGGAGCGATCCGGCCGCCTTCGATCACAAAATGCGGACTGTCGACGCTGGGTTCAAAGAGTCGCCAGTCTTCTTCGTCAGCCATGCCGTTGGGCATGATGACGAGGCTCATACCCGCAGACAGCGTTATCCATGCTTGCCCCGATTCGCCGCCAAGCGCGCGTTCGACGGTCGTCTGGCCATGCTTGATCAATAACACGTCTAGACGCGCCACAGTTGTGCGTGCTTCATCGTCGGAGCCGCGAAGATCGTCTTGGGTCGCGACGATGTCGTTTTCTCGCCGGAGTTGCCAATTGCATTGAATATGCAGCGCCCATGCTCCCACCCATTTCAGCGTGCCCTTTCGCGTGGTGGTTTGCCGCATCGGGCCGAACTGCATCGTTAGCATGTCGGCTGCACGATTGATGCCGCCGATGTCGAGACCTTCGAGAACGGCGAGGTGCTGGGTGATCTGTTCCTGAACGTTGGTCATTGACTTCCCCGAACATGTCGCGGGCGCGCCCGAGAATTTCACGATACCCGAGTTGTTCCCGCTTCCTGGTGGAACACGCGCGTCCGAAGATCTTTATGCTTCGCTTCCTGCGAGCAACCGCCGTCTTGCATCGAGCCGCGCGAGCAGCGCGCGCCGCGCGTCGTCGTCCGACGCGCGCCATCCCTTGATCTCGTCGCGCGTGCGCAGGCAACCCGCGCACCAGTCGGTGCGCGGATCGATCCTGCAGACGTCGGTGCACGGCGATGCAACCGTGCCGATCATCACCGGCACATCGCTCATGCTTCGTCCCGTAACACGACGTCCGCTACCGGCGCGCCCGTCAGCGACACGAGTTCGTGCGGCGACAGGTTGAACACCGCATGCGGATGGCCGGCGGCTGCCCACAGGCTGTCGAGCTCGAGCAGGTCGGCGTCGATCAGCGTGACGGGTTCGACGAGATGGCCGATCGGGCAGACGCCGCCGATCGCATAGCCGGTGTTGTCGCGCACGAACTTCGCGTCCGCGCGGCCGACCGGGCCGACCTGCGCGGCGACCTTCTTCTCGTCGACGCGGTTGACGCCGCTCGCGACCACGAGCACGGGCGCGCCGTCCGACTGCCGGCGAAACAGGATCGACTTCGCGATCTGCGCAACCGAGCAGCCGAGCCCGGCTGCCGCCTCGGCCGAGGTCTTGCCGGTTTCGGCGAGCATCACGATGCCTTTCGCGTGGCCGCGCTCGCGCAGCAGCAGCGCGACGCGTCGCGCGGAATCGGGGAGGGAATCGAATGAAGCAGGTGTCGTCATGTTGAGGAATCCATGGAATGCCGGGGTCAGACGCAGTTCGCGGCGTCGGCCGCGTTCTGCGCCTTCGCGAGCAACGCACGACCGGCGCGCGACACGTTCGCGCGGCCGATTGCGTTCGAGATGAAGTCGCCGGCGGCGACGACCTGCGCGAGATCGACGCCGGTGTCGATGCCGAGGCCCTGCATCAGGTACAGCACGTCCTCGGTCGCGACGTTGCCGGTTGCGCCCTTCGCGTACGGGCAGCCGCCGAGGCCCGCGACCGACGCGTGGAAGATCTCGATCCCTTCGAACAGCGCCGCGTAGATGTTCGCGAGCGCCTGGCCGTAGGTGTCGTGGAAGTGGCCCGACAGGCGTTCGCGCGGGAACACGCGCGTGACGGCCGACAGCACCTCGCGCGTGCGCTTGGGCGTGCCGACGCCGATCGTGTCGGCGATGTCGATCTCGTCGCAGCCGAGCGCCGCGAAGCGTTCGACGACGTCGACGACCGATGCGACCGGCACTTCGCCCTGGTACGGGCAGCCGAGCGTGCACGACACGCTGCCGCGCAGCCGCAGGCCGGCGTCCTTCGCGGCCTTCGCGACCGGCTCGAAGCGCGCGATGCTCTCGGCGATGCTGCAATTGATGTTCCGCTGCGAGAACGCCTCGCTCGCCGCGCCGAAGATCACGACTTCGTCGGCACGTGCGGCGAGCGCATTCTCGAAGCCTTTCAGGTTCGGCGTGAGCACCGAGTACACGGTGCCCGCGCGGCGCTCGATGCCCGCCATCACCTCGGCGCCGTCGGCCATCTGCGGCACCCATTTCGGCGATACGAACGACGCGGCTTCGACGTTGCGGAAGCCGGCGCGCGACAGGCGGTCGATGAGCGCGATCTTCACGTCGGTCGGCACGAAGGTCTTTTCGTTCTGCAGCCCGTCGCGCGGGCCGACTTCGACGATCTTGACGGCGGTGGGGAAGGTCATGGTTGTCTCCTGGTTTCTTTGTCAGTCGGAATTCAGTAGCCGCGCGCGTAGTCGACGATGCCGCCGACGCGCTCGCCGCGCTCGAACGCGCGGATCTTGCCGGCGATTTGCTCGACGGCCTCCGCGCGCAGCGTCTCGGCCGAGCTGTGCGGCGTGATCGTGATGCGCGGCGCGCGCCAGAACGGGTGATCCTCGGGCAGCGGCTCGTGATGGAACACGTCGAGCGTCGCGGCGGCGACGTGGCCGCTCGCGAGCGCGTCGAGCAGGTCGGCGTCGACGAGATGCGCGCCGCGCGCGACGTTGACGACGTACGCGCCCGGCGCGAGCCGCGCGAACGTGCGCGCCGACAGGATGCCGTCGGTGTCGGGCGTGCTCGGCAGCAGGTTGACGAGCACCCTCGCGCCGTCGATGCACGCGTCGAATGCGCCGTCGCCGGCGAAGGTTTCGACGCCGTCGAGCTGCTTCGCGCTGCGGCTGTAGCCGCGCACCGGCAGGCCGAGTGCGGCGAGCGCGAGCGCGACCTGCGCGCCGAGCACGCCGAGGCCGAGTACGGCGACGGTGAAGCGCGTGCGCGGATGCGGGTCGAGCGGGCGCCAGCGGCGCTCGCGCTGCTGGATGTCGTATTCGTCGAAGCGGCGCAGGTAGCGCAGCACCGCGTGCGTCACGTATTCGACCATCTGCTGCGCCATGCCCGAATCCTCGAGCCGCACGAGCGGCACGTGCGGCGGCAGCGTGCCGGGGTGCGCGCGGTCGAGCGCGAGCAGCGCATCGACACCCGCGCCGAGGTTGAAGATCGCGCGCAGGCCGTCGCGCGGTGCGAAGAACTCGCGGGGCGCGCGCCAGACGAGCGCGTAATCGGTGGCGGCCGTGTCGCCCGGCTGCCACGCGCGCAGTTCCGCTTCCGGCAGCGCGTGCGCGATCTCGGCGCGCCACGCGGCGGCTTCCTGGTGCGGGGAGTAGAACAGGATTTTCATCGCGTCAGTTCGCGACCATGCCGCGACCCTCGGGGTAGCCGGGCAGGCTACCGTGGCACGCGCCGGCAGGGCGCGTCGCGGGAAAAGCGGGGTGGAACGGGCGCAATGCGCCGGCGGGCACAGCGGACATCGGGCATCTCCTGACGACGGCGCCCGGCGCGTCGGCGCCCGGCCCTGTTTCGCGTGAAGCTGACGGGAAGCCCACATTCTACGGTTTCGCGGCGCGTTTCGCGCCGTTGCGTCGCCGGCTGGCGCACGGCGGCCGGCCCGCGTAAAAGCAAAGCACAAAATATTGGTTCGGCCGCCGTGCGCGGCGCGACACAATCGAGGCTCGTCTTCAAGCAAGCGAGGGCAATCATGCGCGCATGCAGCAAATCGGCGTGGCCGCCGCGGCTCGTCACCGTTCCGGGCCTGCACGGCAGCGAAGGCGCTCACTGGCAGACCTGGCTCGAACGGCAGTTTCCGCGCTCGCTGCGCGTCGAGCAGGATGACTGGGACGCGCCCGATCTCGCGCGCTGGGCGCAATCGGTGCGCGTGCTGCTCGAGCGCGAGCGCGGCCCGTTCGTGCTCGCCGCGCACAGCTTCGGCTGCCTCGCGGCCGCGCATGCGCTGACGCAGGGGCCGCACGCGGGCGATGTCGCGGGCGTGCTGCTCGTCGCGCCCGCCAGCCCGAAGAAATTCACGTTCGCCGGCCCGTTCGATGCGCGCCGGCTCGCGGTGCCGTCGATCGTGATCGGCAGCGAAACCGATCCGTGGATGCCGCTCGCCGATGCGCGCACGCTCGCGCAGCGCCTGGGCAGCGCGTTCGTGAACCTCGGCGACGCCGGGCACATCAACACCGCGGCCGGCTTCGGGCCGTGGCCGCGCGCGAAGTATTTCGTCGACACGCTGGTCCATTGCGCGGCGCCGCTGCGCTTTCGGGACGCGGACGACGGCTTCGAGGCCGAACTCGTCGACCGCGCGCTCGCACACGCGGTCTGACCGCCGGGCGGCATTGCGCGGCAGGCGCCGCACAATGCCGCACCGTCGCGCTTACGACGCGGAAACGGGCTGCACCGCGGCCGGGTCCGAATAGCTCGGCCGGCCGTTTTCGACGTGGCCCGCGAAGCGGCGCGAGAACGTGCCGTTCGCGCCGTCGCTCACCGTCACGTCATACCACTGGTGGCTCGACGCGAGCGCCCACTGCTCGACATGCTCGTCGCCGCCGTGCAGCGTCACCTGCCGCGACGGCGCGCCGTACGCGTTGTCGGTCAGCGTCAGCGTGACGTGGGCGCCGCCATGGTTGCGCAGCTTCAGGTACAGGTTTCCGTTCGCGACGTCGTAGCCGGCCTTCACCTCCGGCTGCGCCGGGTTGCGGTGCGGCGCGGCCGGGGCCGACACGTTGCCCGAGAACACGCGCACGAAGCCGTTCGGCCCGTACACCGAGAACGCATACACGCCGTTCGTCACCGTCAGGTCGAAGTCCGCATGCAGCAGGCGGCGCGCGCCGACCGTGTAGCGCCACGGGCCGTCGGTGCGGTTCGTCGAATACACGTGGAAGTGCGCGCCCTGGTTGCCGCGGTTCGCAAACTCGATGCGCAGTTTGGTCCCGCCGTACACGCTCGCGTTCACATGCAGCTCGTACGGCAGCGCGCGCGCCGGCCGCACGCCGGGCTCCTGCGGGGCAACCGGCGACGGCGTCGCGGGCACGGTCGGCGCGGGCTGCGACGTGCACTGCTGGTCCGCGATCGAGCGGTACTGGCTCGTGTCGGGCAGCGGCGGGAACGACGCATCGGACGAGCGGAAGTCGAACGCGGCGGTGAGGTCGCCGCAGACCGTGCGGCGCCACGGCGTGATGTTCGGTTCGTCGATGCCGAACCGCTCGCCGATGAAGCGGATCACCGACGTGTGGTCGAACACCTGCGAGCAGACGAAGCCGCCCTTGGTCCACGGCGACACGACCGTCATCGGCACGCGCGGCCCGAGGCCGTAGGGCAGGCCGTCGGCCGTGTAGCTGCCGCCGCGCCCCGGGTTCACGACCGTGTGCAGCTCGCCGTCGGTCGTCACGGTCGACGCGCCCTGCGCGGCCGACGTCGGCGGCTGCGGCGGCACGATGTGATCGAAGAAGCCGTCGTTCTCGTCGTACATGATGAACAGCGCGGTCTTGCGCCACACGTCCGGATTCGCGGTGAGCGCATCGAGGATCTGCGACGTGTAGTTCGCGCCGTACGCGGGCGTGTATTTCGGATGCTCGGAGAACGCGGCGGGCGGGCACAGCCACGACACCTGCGGCAGCCGGTCGTTGATCACGTCGTTCTTCAGGTCGTCGAGCGTGCGCACCGTCTGCGCGCGCTGGTACAGCGACGAACCGGGCTTCGCGTTGATGAAGTTCGCGAAGTTCTGCAGCACGTTCGTGCCGTAGTTGCCGTTGTACGGATCATTGCCCGTCGTGCCCTGCTGGTAGATCTGCCACGACACGCCGCGCGCTTCGAGACGTTCGGGAAAGGTCGTCCACGACAGCAACTGGTACGCGGGCGGCCCGTCGCCGTCGACATAGTCGCTGTTGTCGAGCAGCGGGCCGCCGAACTTGCCGGTCGGGTCGATCGTGCCCGTCATCAGGTACGAGCGGTTCGGGTGCGTCGGCCCCGGCAGCGAGCAGAAATAGTTGTCGCACACGGTGAACGCATCGGCGAGCGCGTAGTGGAACGGGATGTCCTCGCGCACGTGATAGCCCATCGTCATGTCGGTCTTGTTCGCGGGCCACTGGTCGTAGCGGCCGCCGTCGATCGCCGCGTGCGTCTTGTACCACGAGTGGTCGAGGTCGCCGACGCACTGCGCGCTCGTCGTCAGCGTATTCAGCCGGAACGGCAGCACGGGCTTCGCCGGATCGGCCTTCGACGGCTGGTACCACACCGGTTTGCCGTTCGGCAGCGGGATCGGGAAGCGGTCGTTGTAGCCGCGCACGCCGCGCAGGTGTCCGAAGTAATGATCGAACGAACGGTTTTCCTGCATGAACACGACGATGTGCTCGACATCGCGGATCGTGCCGGTGCCGCGCGCGGCGGGAATCGCGAGTGCGCGGCGGATCGATTCGGGGAATGCGTTGAGCGCGACGGCGGCGCCCGCGGATTGTGCGACGGTATGCAGGAAACGGCGGCGGCTCGATGACGGCATGTTGTTCACCTCGGTTCTGCGTCGGGGGACGGAAACGGCGGGATCAGCCTCCGCTCGGCGACGATGCGGCGGCCGATGAAGCGGCCGCGTTCATCGCGGGCTTCGCGTCGTCGTCGTCATCGGGCGGGTAGTGCACGACGGGCGGCGCGAGCGGTGCGGCATCGGACGCGGCGGCGTTCGCGCTCGCCTCGCTGTTGAATGCGCTCGCGGAGCCGGCCGATGCGCCGGCCTGCTGCGACGTGTCGGCCGTATTCGCGTCGTGCGGCGCGTCATCGCTGCAAGCGGCAACGAACGCGGCGGCACAAAGAACGACGACGACGGAAACACGACGCATGACTGCTCTCCTGGCGGGCTGATCGGGAAACGTTTTCGAGTATGCCGATGCGATGCGACGTTTCGGTGAATCGTTTGCGACCGGTGCGTGATTGCAGAGTGCTTTCGATATCCTGACCATGCACTTGCGCGGCGTGGCGGAAGCGCAATATTTCCCGGCGGACGATGCGAGTCGGGCACTTTTACCCGGGCGCGCGAAACGATGCGTAAGCGCATCCACGGCGGCCTGACCGTTCATGATGGACGCATGCGGTCCGTTGCGTTGCGTCAGCGCCGCGGTGTGCGTCGCCGCACCTCGCTGCGCAGCCAGTCGAGCCACGTGCGGATCGCCGCTTCGTGCGGATGGCCGGGGCGCCATACGACGTAGTGCGCGTACACGTCGGTCACGCGCACCGTCGACACGCGCACGAGCGTGCCGTTTGCGAGTTCGGGTTCGATCAGCGAGCGGCGCGCGAGTGCGACGCCGCGCCCTTTCAGCGTCGCGTCGATCAGCGCGTTCGCATCGGTGAAGCGCGGCGCGCGCGCGGATTCGGTGAGGTCGAGCCGCGCGGCCTGCAACCACGGTTCCCACGGCTGCGCGGGATGGCGCAGCAGCGTCGCGCGCACGAGATCGGCCGGCGCACGCGGCGCAATGCCGTCGCGATTGCGGTATGCGGGGCTCGCGACCGGGAAGATCGTCTCGTTCATCAGCTTCTCGGCGACGACGCCCGGCCACGTGCCGGGCCCGTAACGCAGCGCGACGTCGATGCGGTCGCGCTTGCGCAGCGGCGCGAGCGCCACGTCCGGGTGCAGCGCGATCGCGATGTGCGGATGCGCGGCCGAGAAGCGCGGCAGGCGCGGCGCGAGCCAGCGCTCGGCGACGCTCGGCAGCACGCTGACGTTGAGCGTGACATCGCAGGTGCGCGGGCGGCTGCGTGTCGCGAGCGCCGGTTCGAACGCGCGTTCGAGCACGCTCAGGCCCTGGCGTACCTGCAGCGCGAGCGCGTGCGCGGCCTGCGTCGGCGTTGCGCCGTTGCGTTCGCGCGTGAAGAGCGGATAGCCGAGCTGCGCCTCGAGCGCGCGGATGTGCTGGCTGACCGCGCCTTGCGTGAGCGCGAGCGCGTCGGCCGCGCGCGTGAAGCTCTGCAGCCGCACGGCGGTTTCGAACGCGCGCAGCGTCTGTAGCGGAGGGAGGTGGATGCGTCTCATGCGGGTATTAGTAACACTAATGTCCGAGCACGACAATTCATCGTTTGCGGCGCCCGGCCGCGCGTTCCTACACTCGGTTCCGTCATCCACAGCACCGCCGGGCCACACCATCATGAACGCATATCGTCTCTATCTTTCGCCGGGCGCCTGCTCGCTTGCGGCTCACATCGCGCTGGAGGAAACCGGCGCGCCGTTCGACGTCGAGATCGTCTCCGTGCACAAGCAGCAGAACCTCGAGGCGCGTTATCTCGTGATCAACGCGAAGGCGCGCGTGCCCGCGCTCGCGATTCCGGGCGAGCCGCGCGCGCTGACGGAAACACCCGCGATCCTCACGTACCTCGCGCGCCGTCATCCGGACGCGCAACTGCTGCCGCTCGGCGATCCGCTGCGCGAGGCGCGGTGCCACGAATGGCTCGCCTGGCTGGTCGGCTGGGTGCATGGCGTCGGCTACGGCGCGCTGTGGCGCCCGGGCCGCTTCATCGGCGATCCGGCGCTGCACGATGCGATCAGCACGCACGGGCGCGGCGTGATCGATGCCGCGAACGTGGCGATCGAAGCCGCATTCGCCGACGGCCGCACGTGGGCCGAGCCGGGCGCGCATTCGATCGTCGATCCGTTCCTGCTCGTGCTGTATCGCTGGGGTGTCGCGATCGGATTCGACATGACGCGGCATCCCGCGTGGACCGCCCATGCGCAGCGCGAGGCCGAGCGGCCGGCTGCGCGGCGTGCGCTGGCGCGCGAGGCGGCCTGACGAAGGCGCGGGCGTTCGTGGGGTACGCCGCGGCGCCCGGGTGTAATGCGCAGCCGCTAGCGCGCGGCGAACAGCGGGTAGGTGGCGCCCGCGACCAGCGCGGCCGCGAGCCAGACCACGCTCCACGAACTGGCGGCGAGCAGCGGCGGAATCGCGAGCGGCGTCGCGAACAGCCCGAGGTAGACGACCGTGTTCGCCATCCCGAGCGCGGTGCCCGCGTGGTTCGCGCCCGCGAGCGTCGCGAGCTCCGTGTACGCGACGCCATGCCACGCCGATACGCAGATGCCGGCGAACACGAGAATCGCGATGATCGCGGCGAGTGGCACGTGCGGGCTGCCGGCCGTCGCAGCCGCGAGCAGCGTGAACGACCCGGCCGCGACGAGCACCGAGCCGCGCAGGTACGCGCGCCGGTTGCCGTGCCGGTCGGTATGGCGGCCGCTCCATACGCGCATCACCATCGCGCCGAGCTGCAGTACGACCATCGCCGCGCTGATGCCGGCGAGGCCGAGCCGGCCGAAGTCGTGCAGGAACACCGTCGCGAACGTGAGCACCGCGAACTGCGGCGCGCACAGCAGGCCGATGCCGAGCACGATGCGCCACACCGCGCCGCTCGCGAGCGGGCCGTGCGCGAGCCGGGCGGGCTGCGGCCGTTCGGCCGGGCGATGCACGGCGACGTGTGCGGCAGCGGACACGGCGGGCGGCTCGTGCAGCCAGCGCCAGGTCAGCGCGGCCGATCCGGCGCACAACAGCATCAGCGCGCCGAATACCGCGGCGAAACCGAGATGCGACGCGAGCGACGGCAAGAGCGCCGCGCCGCCGCCGCCGCCGAGCGGCACGGCCGTCTGGCGGATGCTCATCGCGAGCCCGCGTTCGCGCTCGCCGAACCAGCGCATCACCGCGCGCCCGCTCGACCCGTTCACGCTGCCGCCGAGCAGGCCGACGCAGCACATCGCCGCGACGACGCGCGCGAGCGGCGGCACCGCGTGCGCGCTCGGGACGATCGTGCACACCATCAGCGCGAGCATCGCGGCCGTCGCGACGAGCCCGGAGAGCAGCACGCGGCGATCGCCGAAACGGTCGGCGGCGATTCCCCACGGCAACTCGGACAGCGCGACGCCGAAGCCGAGCGCGCCGAGCACGAGGCCGAGCGCGCCGTTGTCGAGGTGATAGGCCGCGCGCATCCACACGGCCGTGGTCGGAATGCCGGCCGCGGCGGCCGAAAAGCTCATGTTCGCGGCGACGCCGGCGGCCAGCACGCACCAGCGATGGGCCGGGCCGCGCGTGTCGCGGGCGGGTGAGGTGGGGGGAGCAATGCAGGAGGTATCCATGACGGGCGGCCCGGGTTGGAAATTGACATCGACAGTCTGGCCGCCTACATTCATCCTGAAAATCGGAAAGTTTTTGATGAATCGTTCGATAAAACGGGATGGTTGATATGTCCGGACAAGACATTCCGCGCGGCGGCGGCGAGTCGCTCGCGCTCGCCGATGCCGCGCTGGCGCGGCCCAACTTCGACGTGGCGGCGCTGCGCAGCCTGGTCGCGGGCGTGGATCTCGGCAGTTTTGCGAAGGCGGCCGACCGCGTCGCGCGTTCGTCGTCGGCGGTGAGCGCGCAGATCCGCAAGCTCGAGGAGCAGGCCGGCACGCCGTTGTTCGTGAAAGCGGGGCGCGGGCTCGCGCTGACCGACGCCGGCGACGCGATGCTGCGCTACGCGCGGCGGATGATCGAGCTGAACGACGAGGCGGCCGCGGCCGTGCGCGGCGTGAATCTCGACGGCTGGGTGCGCGTCGGGCTGCAGGAGGATTTCGGCGAGGCGATCCTGCCCGACGTGCTCGGGCGATTCGCGCGCGCGCATCCGAAGGTGAAGATCGAAGCGCGCGTGGCGCGCAACGCCGATCTGCTCGACCGGCTCGACGCGAACCAGCTCGATCTCGCGCTCGTGTGGGGCGATCCGGCGTCGGCGGCGCTCGTGTCGCGGGCGGGGATCGACAGCGAAGCGATCGCGCAGGTGCCGATGCAATGGATCGGCGCGGCGGGCGCGGGCGGGTTCGGGATGCCGGGTGGGGGCGAGGAGGGCGGGGAAGGCAGTGCGGTTGCCGTGCATGGCGAAGCGGGTGATGGCCGCGCCATGCGTACACCGGGCGAGCTGCTGCCGCTCGTTGTGTTCGACCGGCCATGCCGGTTCTTCGGCGCGGCGACCGATGCGCTCGACCGCGCGGGCGTGCCGTGGCGTGTCGCGTTCACGACGCCGAGCCTCGCCGGGCTGTGGGCCGCGGCGGCGGCCGGCCTCGGGTTGACCGTGCGCTCGCACTACGGGCTGCCTGCGTCGGTGCGCGTGCTCGGCGCGGCGTCGCTCGGGTTGCCGGAGCTGCCGAGCCTGCCGCTGATCCTGCTGCGGCGCACGTCGTCGGCGACGCCGACCGTCGACCGGCTCGCGCGGATCGTGACGCAGGCGGTGCGGGACGCGACGGCGGGTGAGGTGGCGCTGGCGGCGTGATACGACGCCCCGGGGTCCGCAGCGGACCACCGTGGGCTGCAGTTCGGCGGCTCCTCTGCCGATCGGCCGAATGGATCGATCAGGAGAACGCGACTACAGTGGTGGCTACCTGAAACGGAGGTCATCATGCAAAACGCGAACATACCCGGCGCCACCGCGATCGAGCCGCCGCTGCGGGCTGACGGCTCAGCCCCGGCCGACGGCGTATCCGTCGACCTACTCGTGCCTGCCAAACTGCCCATCCGGTTCGGCGTCCTGCAAGGGCAGGTCTGGATCGCGGACGATTTCGACGCTCCGCTGCCCGATTACCTGCTGGATGCGTTCGAAGGGCGCTGATGCGGCTATTGCTCGATACGCACATCTTCCTGTGGATCGTGACGAATGACCCCAGGCTCAGCGCACGGGCGCGCAAGCTGATCTCGGTTGCCGACGAACGTTTCGTCAGCAGCGCGAGTATCTGGGAGGCCGCCATCAAGGCCGGCCTTGGGAAACTCGACATCGATGTGGGCAAGCTGATCCGCGCGATCGGCTCAAGCGGGATTCGCGAGCTGCCTGTTCGCGCCGTGCATGGTGCGGCAGTCCGCGATTTGCCGCACCACCATCGCGATCCGTTCGATCGTCTGCTGGTTGCGCAGGCCCGGCATGAACCGCTTCAGCTCGTGACTGCCGATGCCCATCTTGCGCGGTACGGGCTGTCTCTGGTTCTGACAGTCTGAAAAAGTCTGCCGGGTCCGGATTCATCGGCGCGCAAGTGCGTAGCGGAGTGGCCTATGCCGCCGCGGCGTCCGGCTCGATTTCGTCGAGCGTGGCAAGGATGGCCGCCAGCCGCTCCCGCAACCCGTCGCTCGCCGGCACGAACGGCAGCCTCAACCCGTCCTCGCACCATCCTTGAGCGGCCAGCACGGCCTTCACCGGCGCCGGGTTCGGCTCCGCGAACAGCGCCGCGACGAGCGGCTGCAGCGCGACCGACAGGCGCCGCGCATCGGCGAGCCGTCCGTCGCGCAGCAGCGCATGGATGCGCACGTGCCATTCGGGCAGCACGTGCGCGCTGCTCGCGATCGCGCCGTGCGCACCGGCGCACAGCGCCGCGAAGTTCTGGTTGTCGTCGCCGGAGAGGATCGCGAGCGGCGTGTTGTGCACGAGCCGGCTCATCCGGTCGAGCGTGCCGCCGCATTCCTTGATGCCCGCGACGCGCGAATCGCGCGCGAGCGCCTGCAACGTATCCAGTTCGACGGTCACGCCGGTGCGGTACGGGATGTTGTAGACGAGTACCGGCAGGTCGGCTGCGTCGACGATCGCCTCGACATGGCGGCGGATACCGTCCTGCGTCGGCCGCACGTAGACGGGCGGCGTGACGAGCAGCCCGTCGGGCCGCAGCGCCGCGAGTTCGCGCGCGCGGGCGGCCGCGAAATGCGTTGCGCTCGCGGTCAGCCCGACGACGATCGGCCGGCCGGGCGCCGCGTCACGCAGCGTCGCGAACACGGCGTCCTGTTCGCGTGCGTCGAGCAGGACGCCTTCACCGGTCGTCGCGCCCGCGACGAATCCCGCGATGCCCGCGGCCGCGTAGTGGCGCGCGAGCCGCGCGAGTGCCGCATGGTCGACTTCGCCGTGGTGGAACGGCGTGATGATCGGCAGCCAGATACCTTCGAAACGTGTGTGCATGCAAAACCTCATGGTGGAAACGGAGTGGGAAGGAACCGTTCCGCCGGCGGAGTGCCGGAACGAGGCATGCGAGCGAGGAGAAAGAAACGACCTGCGGGCATCCCGTCCGGCATTCGCCTGACGGGACGCGACGTCCCCGTCAGTCGAGGAGTCGTTTTTTCAGTTTCAGCCCGGCCGCGCGCGTACCTGCCGCAACGGCGGCGAGGATCGAGAGCGAGCGCAGGGCAGCGGACATGGATGAACCGTGAAGTGGGCTGAGCGGCGATCTTAACACCGGATCAGGCGCACGCGGGAGCGTCCGCCGCCGTTTAGCAGGATTCGAGATTTGCTTTCCACGACTGATTGGAAGGGCCGCCGCGCCCGGCCGCTAGAATGCCCGCTTACGTTTCGATGACAGCGCGTACGCGTGCCGTCACGCACATTCACCACCACTGGAAACGGGGCATATCACGATGGCAAGCATGAAGGGGATCGGCCGCTGGCTGCACACGGGCGCGGCGGCGGCGCTGGTCGTGGCGGCGGGCGCCGCTTACGCGGACACGTCGATCCTGAACGTGTCGTACGACGTGACGCGCGAGCTGTACAAGGACATCAACACGAGCTTCGCCGCCGCGTACAAGCAGAAGACCGGCGAGACCGTCGCGCTCAAGCAGTCGCACGGCGCGTCGAGCGCGCAGGCGCTGTCGGTGCTGCAGGGGTTGCAGGCCGACGTCGTGACGATGAACCAGCCGAACGACATCGACCTGCTCGCCGAGCGCGGCCAGCTGCTGTCGAAGGACTGGCGCGCGCGCTTCCCGGACAACAGCTCGCCGTACTCCACGACGATGGTGTTCCTCGTGCGCAAGGGCAACCCGAAGGCGATCAAGGACTGGAGCGATCTCGCGAAGCCGGGCGTCCAGGTGATCATCGCGAACCCGAAGACGTCGGGCAACGGCCGCTACGCGTATCTCGCCGCATGGGGCTTCCAGAAGCAGAAGGGCGCGACCGACCAGCAGGCGATCGACTTCGAGAAGGCGATCTTCCGCAACGTGCCGGTGCTCGACTCGGGCGGCCGGGGCGCCACGACGACATTCACGCAGCGCGGCATCGGCGACGTGCTGGTCACGTTCGAGAACGAAGTCGCGCTGATGGACACCGGCGCATCGGGCGCGCAGTTCGACGCCGTGTATCCGTCGGCGAGCATCCTCGCGGAGCCGCCCGTCGCCGTCGTCGACAAGGTCGTCGACAAGAAAGGCACGCGCAAGGTCGCGCAGGCGTATCTCGACTTCCTGTACACGCCGGAAGCGCAGGAGATCATCGCGCAGCACCATCTGCGCCCGCGCGATGCGAACGTACTGAAGAAGCATGCGGCCGAGTTCAAGCCGCTGAAGACGTTCAGCGTCGAGCAGGTCTTCGGCAGTTGGGCGAACGCGCAGAAAACCCATTTCGCCGATGGCGGCACGTTCGACCAGGTGATCGTCGACCGGAAGTGAGCGCGGTGCGCGTTGCGCGCGTCCCCGCACGATGACGATGCAGCCGGCCGCCTGAGCGGCCGGTTTTTTTTGCGCGACGCGGCCGCACATGCCGACGGCGCCGCGCATTTTCATCCCGAATCGGCACGCATTCCCGACCGCCGCCGCGCGTGCTACGCTCATCGCCTCCCTGCAACCGGCACCGCGCGATGAACGTCGATTCGTCCTCCCCAGCCTCCCGCGGCCGTGGCCGCAAGATCTGGTCGGGCACCCGCCCGGTGATCGCGTACGGGATGCCGCCGCTCGGCTGGCGCGACTTCTATCACCGCGCGTTGACCGTGAGCTGGCCCGTGTTCTTCCTGTCGCTCGCGGTGCTGTTCCTGCTGCTCAACGGCGGCTTCGCGACGCTCTACCTGCTCGGGCAGGCGCCGATCGCGAACCAGTCGCCGGCCGGGTTCGGCGGTGCGTTCTTCTTCAGCGTCGAGACGCTCGCGACCGTCGGCTACGGCGACATGCATCCGCAGACCCTGTACGCGCACCTGGTCGCGACCTTCGAGATCTTCGTCGGGATGTCGAGCATCGCGCTGGCCACGGGGCTCGTGTTCGCACGGTTTTCCCGGCCGCAGGCGAAGATCCTGTTCGCGCGCTACGCGATCGTGCGGCCGCTGAACGGCCGGATGACGCTGATGGTGCGCGCCGCGAATGCGCGTCAGAACGTGATTGCCGAGGCGCAGGCGAAATTGCGGCTGATGCGCGTCGAAGGCACGCACGAAGGCTACTCGCTGCGCAAGATCCACGATCTGCCGCTCGTGCGCAGCGAGCATCCGATCTTCCTGCTTGGCTGGAACCTGATGCACGTGATCGACGAGTCGAGCGCGCTGTTCGGCGAGACGCCCGAATCGCTCGCCGCGCGCGACGCGTCGTTGCTGATCACGATCGAGGGTTCGGACGAGACGACCGCGCAGGTCATGCAGGCGCGTCACTCATGGGCGCATGGGGAGATCCGCTGGCGTCACCGCTATGTCGACCTGATGCACGACGAAGACGGCATCACGCACATCGACTACACGCATTTCCACGAGGTCGTGCCGGTCGATGTCGACGCCGACGAGCGCGGCTCGCCGGGTGTGGTGGTCGAAGCCGGCGCCCCGACGCCGGGGCCGGCTGCATAGGCGGGGGCTCGGGGCGGGGCGGCAGCGCTGCCGCTCGCGCCTCACGCGTGCAGCAGGCGCGCCGCTTCGCGCTGTTCGATCGCGACCGCGCGACGAAACGCGTCGCGGTCCTCCGCGCGCGCGACATAGTCGCCGAGCACGCCTTCGTGCGGCAGCAGATGCGCGTCGAATGCGATCTTCAGTGTGCTGGCGAGCAGCAGGTCGGCTGCGGTGAAGCGATCGCCGACGAGCCACGCGCTATGGGCGAGCGCCTGCGCGAGCGCGCGCTGCACGCGTGTGATGTTGCCCCAGCCGAATGCGACCGGATTGCCCGATGCGCCGGTGAATTTTTCGGCCATCGCGGGTTCGAGGCAGGTCGGCGTGAAGAACAGCCATTGGAGGAAACGGCCGCGCAGCGGATCGTCCGGTGCGATGCCGAGCCCGGCGCCGGGGCAACGGTCGGCGAGATAGAGCAGCACGGCGCCCGATTCGGCGAACGGCACGCCGGCATCGTCGAGCGCGGGCAGCTTGGCCATCGGGTTGACCTGGACGAACGCGTCGCTTCCCTGTTCGTGCGAGCGCAGGTCGATCGGCACGAGTTCGTACACCACGCCGATTTCCTCGAGCATCCACAACGCCCGGAATGCCCGGGTCTTCGGCCAGTAGTAGAGCTTCATCATGCCTCCGCGTTTGGGTGCAGGTGTCGGTCCGGTGGATGCTCAAGCGTACCCGAGCGTGGGAGGTTCGGACAGGGGCGCGCGGCGAGGTTGGCGTGCTTGGTTCGATGGGTTGTGACGGGCGTCAATCGGGCAAAAAGCCCCGCAAAGCGTGCTGCCAAATGAGGTCATTGATTGACTAGTTATATTGAAACTAGTCAAGAATATTGGCGAAAAATCCTGATGTAAATCGGCATGGCTGCAATGCGCCGCGTCGATTGCGCAGCATCCCCGCGCGTAGCATCGCAGGCGTCCGATTGCGATCGTCCGTGCGTTGCGACGCGCAGAACAACGGCCGGTTCGCCCCTGCATGGAGACAAGTCACGAATGGCAAACGACGATCGCACCACGATGATTCCGCGAAGAACGCCGGAATCGGCGGCCATGGTGGCCGAGGTCAAGCGGGCGATGGCGATCACCGCGAAACTCAACCGCCTGACGTTCGACGATGCGGACGAAGTGCGCGCGTTGTTCAGCGAACTCATCGGCACGCGGGTGAACGACGGCTTCCAGCTGATCCCGCCGTTCCATGCGACGGGCGGTGCGGGCATGACGATCGGGCGCAATGTGTTCGTCAACCAGAACTGCACGTTTTACGACCTGGGCGGCCTCGAGATCGGCGACGACGTGATGATCGGGCCGAACGTCAGCCTCATCACGTCCGGCCATCCCGTCGAACCTTCGCGGCGCCGCGACGGCGTCGTCGCGAAGCCGATCGCGATCGAACGGAACGTGTGGATCGGCGCCGGCGCGACGATTATCGGCGGCGTGACGGTGGGTGAAAACTCGGTGGTCGCTGCCGGGGCTGTCGTTACGAAGGACGTTCCGGCGAATACGCTGGTTGGCGGCAATCCGGCGAAGGTCATCCGTTCGATCGCCGAGTGAGCCGTTCGCGAACGCGTGTCTGTCGAGAGAGGCGCAATGGGACGGATGTGGATAACCCACGACCAAGGCGACTCGAAACGCTGTGCTTTTGAATGGTGAGTGTGCCGCCGAAGGCTGTCCGGACAGGGGTTTCCGGTGATTGCCCGACTGTAGCGGGCCGCTGCGACGAACGGGTTTTGCCGATGCGCGGACGAAGGCCGCTTCGCGCGATGCGTTGTGGATATCCTCGCACCGAAACGACTCGGCGCGCTGTGCATTTCACAGGTGAGGATGACCGGATGCCGCGCCGCGTATGAATCGGGTTGTGGATAACCGACCCGAGAACGACGCGAAATTCTGTGAAATTCAACGGTGAGCGTCGGCGCCCGATCGTGCGTTGCGCCAGTGCCGGCGGGCCGTCCAGACCTTTGGCGTAGTTCAGAGCGCCGCGCATTCTAGCCGAACCGCGCGGATGCGTGGCTGAATTGCGAGTGCGCCGCGATGCGGATGTCCGGTACCGGAATCCACCCGAAGGGGCGTGCATTCTAACGGTGACTGCAGATGCGTGGTCCGAAATCGGCAGTTTTCGCTACGTATCCTGGCCTTCTCAAGCGACTCGACGCGCCGTGTCATTCAATGGTGAGCGTTGGCGCGCCCGTGGTGGGCTGTCGGTCACAACGTGATCGTTCGGCCGACAACGCCGTCCCAGGCACCGTCTATTTCCCGCTCGGGTGAAGGCGCGCGATCGAAGGCAGCGCGGATTTCAGTGTGGATATCCGGCCAACGAAACGACTCGCGGCACTGTGTATTTCGAGGGTGAGTGTCGATGCCCGATCGGACCGCGTGCCGACACCGGCGTGGACTCCCGGTCGTCGTGACCCCAGATCATGCGCGTTCATGGGGACCAACGGAATTGCACGCATGTGGATATCCGCCTCTCCAGGCCACTCGAAGCGCTGTGGTTTTCGACGGTGAGGGTGCGTGCGTGGCTAGGCGGTGGTGTGGGTTCCGACGTCGATAACCATCACCGTATCCGTTTGAAGCGCTGCTGCGGGTTCGAATGGTGAGGGTGCGTGCATGGCCGGGCAGCGGCGCCGGTTCAGACGTGGATCACCGTCACCGCGTCCACTCGAAGCGTTGTGGATTTCAACGGTGAAGGCGCGCACGCGGCCCGACGGCAGCCCCGGTTCGGTCGTGGAAATCTGTCGCCGCATCAACTCGAAGCCCTGTGTTTTTCATCGGTGAGTGCGAACCGGTGACTGCCCGGCATACGCGCTCCGACCTGGAGAGCCTCCGGGCGAACCCACTCGCGCACCTGTGTATTCGAACGGTGAGCGCGAACAACGGACCGACGAAATGCGCTGGCCACGATGTGGATATCCGCCATCGAAATCCACTCGCCACGCTGTGAATTTCAAAGGTGAGTGTCGACGCCCGAGCGACCCGCAGACCGATTCCGGATGTGGACATCCCCGCTCCGACGCCAGTCGAAACGCTGTGCATTCGAACGGTGAGCGTGCGAGCCCGGTTGGCGGCGAGCCCGGCGCATTGTGGACATCCTGCATGCCCGACCAATCCGAACGCTGTGCATTTCAACGGTGAGGCTGGCCGCCACATCCCCCGAAACCCTTGCCGGACAAGGCCCGGAAGCCTTCCGCCGCGCCAGCCGGCCATGCTCCGGCAAGCCACGATTGTTCCCCCGATCCACTCTCCCGCATCCGCCCCTCGCGAAACCCACCCCACCACCGCGCGCGAAAACTCTCTCAAATCCCGACAAAAACCTGCGCAGTTTTTCTCGCTACGGGCCCGTCCGAGCAAGATGAGAAAAAACATTCTCGTGCGAGCGCGAAAAAATAGAGCCATTCGCTGCCGGCGTCCACGCGTCGCCCGACGCCCCCGCCGCGCAGCCCAGAACAGCACAAATCAGGAGACATCCCCCATGACCGCCCGCCTGCCCGTGGATGGCACGCCCGCCCTGTCCGACTACCGCCTGACCGACAACCTGACCGCGACGCGCGGCCGGATCTTCCTGACCGGCACGCAGGCGCTGGTCCGCCTGCTGCTGATGCAGCGCACCGTGGACACCGAGCAGGGGCTCGACACGGCCGGCTTCGTCAGCGGCTATCGCGGCTCGCCGCTCGGCATGGTCGACCAGCAACTGTGGAAGGCGAAGAAACTGCTCGACGGCAGCGGCGTGCGCTTCCTGCCCGCGATCAACGAGGAACTCGGCGGCACCGCCGTGCTCGGCACGCAGCGCGTCGAGGCCGATCCGGAGCGGACGGTCGAGGGCGTGTATGCAATGTGGTACGGCAAGGGCCCGGGCGTCGACCGTGCCGGCGACGCGCTGAAGCACGGCAACGCGTACGGTTCGTCGCCGCATGGCGGCGTGCTCGTCGTCGCGGGCGACGATCACGGCTGCGTGTCGTCGTCGATGCCGCACCAGAGCGACTTCGCGATGATCGCGTGGCACATGCCGGTCGTGAATCCGGCGAACATCGCGGACATGCTCGAATTCGGCCTGTACGGCTGGGCGCTGTCGCGCTACTCGGGCGCGTGGGTCGGCTTCAAGGCGATCTCCGAAACGGTCGAGTCGGGCTCGACCGTCGATCTCGACGCGCTGCAGACGCAATGGCCGGCGCCGCAAGGCTTCACGCCGCCGTCGGGCGGCCTGCACAACCGCTGGCCCGACCTGCCGAGCCTGACGATCGAGGCGCGCCTCGCCGCGAAGCTCGACGCGGTGCGCCATTTCGCGCGCACCAACAGCATCGACAAGTGGATCGCGCCGAGCGCGCAGGCGAACGTCGGCATCGTGACCTGCGGCAAGGCGCACCTCGACCTGATGGAAGCGCTGCGCCGTCTCGACCTGACGGTCGCCGATCTCGACGCGGCCGGCGTGCGGATCTACAAGGTCGGCCTGTCGTATCCGCTCGAAATGACGCGCATCGAAACCTTCGTCGACGGGCTGTCGGAAGTGCTCGTGATCGAGGAGAAAGGCCCGGTCATCGAGCAGCAGATCAAGGACACCCTGTACAACCGCACGGAAGGCGCGCGCCCGCGCGTGCTCGGCAAGCACGACGCGGCCGGCGCTTGCCTGCTGTCCGAGCTGGGCGAGCTGCGCCCGTCGCGCATCCTGCCGGTGTTCGCCGAATGGCTCGCGCGCCACAAGCCGGCGCTCGACCGCCGCGAACGCGTGGTCGATCTCGTCGCGCCGCAGATCCTGTCGAACGAGGCCGACGCGGTGAAACGCACGCCGTACTTCTGCTCGGGCTGCCCGCACAACACGTCGACGAAGGTGCCGGAAGGCTCGATCGCGCAGGCCGGCATCGGCTGCCACTTCATGGCGTCGTGGATGGAGCGCGACACGACCGGGCTGATCCAGATGGGCGGCGAAGGCGTCGACTGGGCCGCGCACGCGATGTTCACGAACACCAAGCACGTGTTCCAGAACCTCGGCGACGGCACCTACTTCCACTCGGGCATCCTCGCGATCCGCCAGGCGGTCGCCGCGAAAGCGAACATCACGTACAAGATCCTCTATAACGACGCGGTCGCGATGACGGGCGGCCAGCCGGTCGACGGCAGCATCTCGGTGCCGCAGATCGCGCGGCAGGTCGAGGCGGAAGGCGTGTCGCGCTTCGTCGTCGTGTCCGACGAACCGGAGAAGTACGACGGCCATCACGGGCTGTTCCCGAAAGGCACGACGTTCCATCACCGCAGCGAGATGGATGCGGTGCAGCGCGAACTGCGCGAGACGCCGGGCGTTACCGTGCTGATCTACGACCAGACCTGCGCGGCCGAGAAGCGCCGCCGCCGCAAGAAAGGCGAGTTCCCCGACCCGGACAAGCGCCTGTTCATCAACGACGCGGTGTGCGAAGGCTGCGGCGATTGCGGCGTGCAGTCGAACTGCCTGTCGGTCGAACCGCTGGAGACGCCGCTCGGCCGCAAGCGCCGCATCGACCAGTCGTCGTGCAACAAGGATTATTCGTGCGTGAACGGCTTCTGCCCGAGCTTCGTGACGGTCGAAGGCGCGGCGCTGAAGAAGGCCGCGGGCGCCGCATTCGACGAAGCGGCGCTCGCCGCGCGCGTCGACGCGCTGCCGGTGCCGGCGACGCATCTCGATGCCGCGCCGTTCGACATGCTCGTGACGGGCGTCGGCGGCACGGGCGTCGTCACGGTCGGCGCGCTGATCAGCATGGCCGCGCACCTCGAAGGCAAGAGCGCGTCGGTGCTCGACTTCATGGGCTTCGCGCAGAAGGGCGGCTCGGTGCTGTCGTTCGTGCGGATCGCGTCGAGCGACCAATGGCTGAACCAGGTGCGCATCGACACGCAGCAGGCCGACGTGCTGCTCGCGTGCGACATGGTCGTCGGCGCGAGCGCCGAAGCATTGCAGACGGTGCGCCACGAGCGTTCGCGCATCGTCGTCAACACGCACCGGATTCCGAACGCGTCGTTCGTGCAGAACCCGGACGCGAACCTGCATGCGGACGCGCTGCTCGAGAAGATGCATCACGCGGCCGGCGAAGGCTACCTGTCGAGCTGCGACGCGCAGGCGCTCGCCGCGAAGTTCCTCGGCGATTCCATCGGCGCGAACATCCTGATGCTCGGCTACGCATGGCAGCTCGGCCTCGTGCCGGTGTCGCTCGCCGCGATGATGCGCGCGATCGAGCTGAACAACGTCGCGGTGCCGATGAACAAGCTTGCGTTCTCGATCGGCCGGATGGCGGCCGGCGACGCGGCGGGCCTCGACGCGTTGTGGAATGCGCGTCATGCGGTGGCCGTGCACGCCGCGCCGGAAACGCTGGCCGAACTGGTCGCCGATCGCGAAGCGCGTCTCGACGCATACGGCGGCGCGCGCTACGTCGAGCGCTACCGTGCGCTCGTGAATGCGGCGCGCGCGAAGGGCGACGACGCGCTGGCGCGCGCGGTCGCGACGACGTTCTACCGGCTGCTCGCGGTGAAGGACGAATACGAGGTCGCGCGGCTCTACACAGACGACGCGTTCCGTACCGCGCTCGAAGCGCAGTTCGAAGGCGTGCCGGGGCAGGCGTACCGCGTGAAGTTCAACCTTGCGCCGCCGACGGTCGCGAAGGCCGGCAGCGACGGCAGCGCGCCGAAGAAGCGCGTGTTCGGCCAGTGGATGTGGCCGGTGTTCGGCATGCTGGCGCGCGTGCGCAGCCTGCGCGGCACGTGGCTCGATCCGTTCGGCCGCACCGTCGAGCGCCGGATGGAGCGTGCGCTCGCCGACGACTACGAGACGACGCTCACGCGCGCGCTCGCCGCGACGACGGCCGCCAACGCGGCGCAGGTCACGCAGCTGGCCGACCTGCACGCACGCGTGCGCGGCTTCGGCCACGTGAAGGTGCGCAACCTGGCCGGCGTGAAGCGTGCGGAGCGCGAGCTCGCGCTGCAGCTCGGCATCGACGCGGCGACGAGCGTGGCCGTGCAGCACGCGCTCGACGAGATGAAGGGCGCGGGGATGTTGAAGGGGATTCCGGTCGTCGTCGCGAAGTAACGCGAACGCGCGCGGAAGTGAAAACGGCGACGCCTGGAGCGTCGCCGTTTTTTTTATAGGCGGCGGGGGCGCACGGCCATCGGCCGCCGCGTCAGATGATGCCTTTCTTGCGCGTGGACAGCGCCGTCTCCGACAGGTCGATCTCGCGGATCAGCTTCGTCAGCGTCTCGTCGGAAATCTTGCTCTCGCTGCGCAGCCGGTACAGCGCGGAGCGTTCCGCGCGCACGGCCGCAATCCGCATCTGCAGCTCCATCGTTTCGGCCTGCTTCGCTTCCGCGCGCGGCGTGGGGCTGTCCTCGGCCAGTACGGAGAGCCGGCGGCGATACTGGTCCATCACGCGTGCGGAGATGTCCGCGCAGCGCGCGGAGCCCGATTCGTCGAGATCGGCCGAGATCGCGTCGTGCGACGAATCGATCGCACGGATCGCGGCCTGCGCGGCGGCCGAGCGTGCGATGCGCTCCTCGTCGCCGAGCGGGTTGCGCGACGAGCGCACGCCGCGCAGCAGCAGCGGCAGGCCGATCACCGCGACGACGAGCGAGCCGAGGATCACGGCCGACGCGACGAAGATCGCCGTGTCGCGCCCCGGCAGCGGTGAGCCGTCCGACAATGCGACGGGAATCGACAGCACGCCGGCGAGCGTGACCGCGCCGCGCACGCCGCCGACCGTCATCACCGCGATCGTCCGCACGCCGGCCATCGTGCCCGCGAGGCCCTGGCGCGCCGCGCGGCGGCTCGCAATCCAGCGCAGCAGCCAGACCCACAGGAAGCGGATCGCATACAGTGCGAGCATCATCGCGCACACGTTGAAGATCATCCGGCCGACGAGCGCGTCGCTCGTGTGATGCGCGTCGACGAGCGCGCGGCCGATGATGTGCGGCAACTGCAGCCCGAGCATGATGAACACCATGCCGTTGAACACGAACTCGATCATCGCCCACGTGCTTTCGGCGCGCACGCGCGACGCGACGGTGCTTTTGCGCGAGAAACTCGTGTAGTTCATCATCATCCCGGCCGACACGGCCGCGAGCACGCCCGACAGGTCGAGATGCTCGGCGAACAGATAGGCCGCGAACGGGACGAGCAGCGTCATCACGATACCGGGGGCCGGATCGCCTTCCTGCTCGGCGTTCAGGAAACGCGTCGACAGCGCGCTGAACACCCACGACACGATCGCGCCCGTCGCGAGCCCGCCGGCGGCGACGATCACGAACGTGACCGACGCGGCGCGCAGCGAGAACACGCCGGTGAGCGCGGCCGCGATCGCGAACTTCAGCGCGACGAGGCCCGACGCGTCGTTCATCAGCGCCTCGCCTTCGAGGATGTGCATCAGTTGGGGCGGGATCCGGCCCTTCCCGGCGATGCCCGACAGCGCGACGGCATCGGTCGGCGACAGCACGGCCGCGAGCGCGAACGCGATCGGCAGCGGCAACTCGGGAATCAGCCAATGCGCGAAGTAGCCCACTGCGAGTACCGTCATGAACACGAGCCCGAATGCGAGCATCAGGATCGCGCGGCGCTGCAGGTACAGCTCGCGTTTCGGAATCCGCCAGCCGTCCGCGAACAGCAGCGGCGGGATGAACAGCAGCATGAAGATTTCGGGATCGAACGTGACGTGCAGGTTGAACTTCGGCCACGCCAGAAGCGCGCCGAACGCGATCTGCATCAGCGGCAGCGGCAGTTGCAACGGCAGGATGCGCGTGACGGCGCCGGACAGCGCGACGGTGAGCAGCAGGATCAGGACTGTGAAGACGATTTCCATCGATACGGCGAATGCGGGGAATGAAACGATCGTACGGAGTGTAGCGTGCCAGCGTGACGACTGCGCTCGAGCGGCCGGTGCGTGCGCACGAAAATGGTGCATCGGCGCGTGCCACGGTGGTGCGTCGGCCCGGCGCGCCCGCGCGGCGCATGGGTTGTTCGCACCTTGCACGGAGCTTGCTTGATGCTGAGCAGCCGTCCGGCATCGACCGGGCAACCGAGGGTCCATCATGACAATGCACGCGCCGTCCGTTTCGTCAGCCGCCGCGTTCGGGAGCATCACCAGGAGGAAGGTATGACGATCGTGCAACAGGAGCGTCCGGCCGCCGCGTCGCCGTACCGTTTCGAGCGGGAGATGAGCTCCGGCCTCGAACGTCTGGCGACGCAGCATCGCGACCTGACGCTCACGACCGTGTTTCAGCCGATATTCAGCCTGTCGCACCAGCGTGCGGTCGGCTACGAGGCGCTGCTGCGCGCGCACGATGCGCTCGACCGCGCCGTGTCGCCGCTCGACGTGTTCGGCGAAGCGGCGCGGCAGGGCGAGCTGCTGCAGCTCGACCGGCTCGCGCAGGCGCTGCATCTCGAGAACTTCGCGCTGCTCGGCGCGGAGCGCGAGTGGCTGTTTCTCAACGTCCATCCGGGCGTGCTCACCGACCCGTTCCAGGCGGCCGCGCTGCTCGCGAACTTGAAGCGGCTCGGCATGCCGGCGCGCCGCATCGTGCTCGAAGTGCTCGAGCAGCGCGCGGACGACGTCGAGCGGCTCGCCGAGGCCGTGCGCGAATTCCGCACGCACGGCTTCCTGATCGCGCTCGACGATTTCGGCGCGGGCCACTCGAATATCGAGCGGATCTGGCAGCTGAACCCGGACATCGTGAAGCTCGACCGGATCATGCTGTCGCACGCGGCGCACCGCACGGGGCTCACCGCGATCCTGCACGGGCTCGTGACGCTCCTGCACGAGGCCGGCAAGCTCGTGCTCGTCGAGGGGATCGAGACCGAGCACGAAGCGCAGATCGCGCTGTCGTGCGAGGCCGATTTCGTGCAGGGCTACTACTTCGGCCGCCCGGCGCCGGGGCTGCCCGACAGCGCGGCCGCGACGGGCTGCATCGGCGAGCTGACCGAGCGCTTCCGTCAGCAGACCGAGGCGCGCGAGCGGCGCGATGCGCAGCGGCTCGCGCCGTACCTGCGCGCGTTCGAGCGTGCGGCCGAGCGCCTCGCGGCCGGCGAGCCGCTCGACGAGGTGTGCTGGAACTTCCTCGCGCTCGACGCCGCCGCGCGCTGCTTCCTGCTCGACGCGCATGGCCGGCAGTCGGGGCGCAACGTCGTGCTGCGCGCGGATCGCGCGCTGAGCGAGGCGCGCTTCTCGCCGCTGGCCGACGCGCAGGGCGCGAACTGGCTGCGCCGGCCGTATTTCCGCACGGCGATCGCCGAACCGGGGCGTGTGCAGGTCACGCGGCCGTACCTGTCGATCAACGAGGCGCAGCCGTGCGTGACGCTGTCGGTGGCCGTGCGCGTCGGCGATGCGCAGCGCGTGCTGTGCGGCGATATCGACTGGAGCGACGACGAAGCGGCCGCCGGCTAGCGCCGCGCGCACCGCAGGCGATGGTCCGGACGACCGGCGCGCGCCCGCGCGGGCCGGTCGTTGCGTTCCCCGTGGGCTTCCCCGACAATGGCCCGATCGCGGCCGTCGTGACCGCGGTCGCGCCGTCCCGGGGGCCACCATGGCGGCGAATAAAAGGACAACACAATGAAAAGACCGATTTCGCTGACCATCCTCGCCTGGGTCATCATCGTGACCAACGCGATCACGTGCGTCTATACGCCGTTCTCGATCGGCATGCCGACCACCCAGGCGCTGCTGTCGCACTACCTGCTGCCCGTGTGGGCGACGCTCGGCATCAGCGTGATCATCGAAGCCGCGAACGTCGTGATCGGCATCGCGATCCTCAAGGGCCGCGAGTGGTCGCGCAAGGCTTACGTCGCGACGTCCGTGCTCGGCTTCGCGTTCTCGTTCGTCAACATGCCGCCGTCGATGTTCGCGGTGCTGATCCCCGGCTTCCTGCTGTTCGCGCTGTTCGTCTACCTGCTGTTCCGGCGCCCCGCGACCGCGTATTTCCGTCAGGCGAGCGCATGAGCTTCGCGCGCAATGCGCTGGCGATCGTGTTGTTCGCGATCGCGGGGCTATGCGTGATCGCCGCGCAAATGGTCGTGTTCGTGAAGGTCGGCCATGAAGCCGTGATGGTCGTGTACGTCGGCATGCAGTTCGCGCTCTCGGCCGTGTTTCTCGTTGCGGGCGCGTTCGCCGGCGCGTTCCGGCCGCGCGCGCGGAGCGCGGGTATCGCGCTGCTCGCCGCGACCGCCGTGACGGCGCTCGGGATGACGGGCATGGCGTCGGTCGCGCTGTCGCCCGGGATCGTCGACGTGCTGGAGCAGCAGGGCGTGCACGTCGGCATCCGGATGTTCCGGTTCGCGCCCGGCATCACGGTGATGGCCGTGTCCGCGCTCGTCGGCATGTGGCTGGTGCGGCGCGGCTGACGCACGCGGCGCCCGGCACGCTGGCGCCCGTCACGCGGCTCGGCTAGGATGCGCGAATTGTCCTGACGATTCGCGGGCCGCCCATGAACCGAAACGCCGCTTCCTCCGTTCTCCTCGAAGTGATCGCCACGACCGTCGGCGATGCGAAGGCCGCCGCCCGCGCGGGCGCCGACCGCCTCGAACTCGTGACCGCGATCAGCGAAGGCGGGCTGACGCCGAGCATCGGCCTGATCGAAGCCGTCGTGGCCGCCGTGCCGATTCCCGTCAACGTGATCGTGCGTCCGCACAGCCGGTCGTTCGTCTATGACGCCGACGACCTGCGCGTGATCGAACGCGACGTGCGCGCGGCCGTCGCGGCCGGCGCGAATGGCGTCGTGTTCGGCGCGCTCGACGCGCGCGGCGATGTCGATCTCGATGCGCTGGCGCGCATCGCGGCCGCCGCGAACGGCCGCGCGCTGACGTTCCACCGCGCCTTCGACGTATCGCGCGATCTCAACGCCGCGTTCGACGCGCTGCTGCGCGTGCCGGCCGTCACGTCGGTGCTGACGTCGGGCGGCCATCCGTCGGTGCTCGACGCGGCCGCGACGATCACGCGGATGGTGCGGCAGGCCGAAGGCGCGACGTGCACGGTGCTCGCCGGCTCGGGGCTCACGGTCGATGCGGTCGGCGATTTCGTTCGCGCCACCGGTGTGCGCGCGGTGCATTTCGGCTCGGGCGTGCGGCCGCGCGGCGAGGTGCTGGCGCCCGTCGACGAAGTGCTCGTCGCGAAGGTGCGCGCGACCATCGACGGGGCCGCCTCGCACGTGTGACGCGTGCGATGTCCTGCAACGACGACAGAACAACGAAGCACGACCGACGAGAGAGGGCCGCATGACGGACGCCACGCAAGACACGCAGGGCGGCGCGGGCGACGACGCCGCGCCGGGCTGGGACGCGATCGACGGCGCGCTCGCGCGGCTTTACCCGGGCCAGGAGCCGAAGCATTACGGCACGCTGATCAAGTGGCGGCTCGGCGGCCCCGATCCGCTCGACGGGATCAGCGTGTGGAAGCGTGCGGCGCCCGTGCCGCACTGGCATTTCGTCACGTACGGGCTGAGCGAGCTGTATGCGAAGGAGTCGGACGATCCGGCCGTCAGCGGCTTCGGGTTCGAGCTGACGTTGCGCGTCGCCTGCGATGCGGGCGACGAAGCGCCGCCGAACTGGGCGTTCAGCTTCCTGCAGAACCTTGCGCGCTACGTGTTCCAGAGCGGCAACGCATTCGACGACGGCCACTGGATGACGGCCAACGGCCCGATCGCGCTCGACACCGGCACGGCGCTCTGTTCGATGGGCTTCGCATTCGATCCGGAGCTGCCGGCGATCGACACGCCGCACGGCCGCCTCGCGTTCCTGCAGATCGTCGGGCTGACGCTCGACGAGGAGCGCGCCGCGAAGCGCTGGCGCACGCGCGCGCTGCTCGACACGCTGCTGCCGCACCTGCCGCTGTGGGTGACCGATCTCGATCGCGCGTCGCTGCTCGAGCGCGCGGACGTGCGCGCGCAAGTGGACGAAGGCACGCGGCGCGACGGTTCGTCGAGCGGTTACCTGTTCACCGACGTGCTGGGCTGGGAAACGCGCAAGCGGCTGCTGCGCGCGCCGGTCGTCGAGATCACCGTCGGCGCGCGGCAGGTCGACGAACTCGTCACGTTGCTGCCGTTGCGGTTGCCGTTCGACCGGCCGTTCGGCCTCGTCGGCCACGACGGCGCGGTGCGCTTCGTGCGCGGCGACGCGAACGGCGTGACCGACGCGGACGGCACGCTGACGCTGCAGCTCACCGACGCGACGGTGCAGGCCTTCGCGCGCACGCTGCAGCCGCGCGCCGGCGAATATGCGGTCGACGGGCTCGACGGCGTGCGCTGGCGCGTCGAGAAGACCGTGATCCGCGACGCGCAGGGCAACGCGGTGCAGACGATCGGGTGATGCGCGGCGGCGCGTGCACGGTTACGTATTGCGTACGAACCAGGTGCGTTTCGCGGTGCCCAGCAGCGCGCGATACACCGCCCACGACACGACGAACGTCGCGGGCGCGGACAGCGACGCGGCGAACCCCGTCGCCTGGTTCAGCGCGAGTCCCGCGAACGCGCCGGCGAACCACGCGGTCAGCCCGCCCGGGTTGAACGTCGGCACATGCGCGTCGCGGCATTCGACGTCGTCGCCGACGAGCTGGCCGTAACGCGCCGACAGGATGTGCGCGAGCGCGACGCCGACCCACGCGACGACGAAGATGCCCTGGTAGGCGAGCGCCTGCAGGATCCGCGAGAAGATGTCGGCCATCATCAGCGCATAGACGACCGCGCCGACCACGAGCGCCCACACGAATTTCGGTGCGCGCAGGCCGGCCGTTTTCAGGAAGAACGCCTGCATGTTGACCGCCGCGAGATAGTAGTTCGCGGTGTTGATGCGCGATTGCGTGACCCACACGAACAGCAACCCCCATACGCCCATCAGCTTCAGCAACGCGAGTACGACCGATACTTCGGAGAGCGTACCGAGCCCCGGAATCGTGCTGACGAGATAGATGCCCGCGGCGCCGTTGACGAGGAACGTGACGAGATAGAACGGCATCCCGAAGTTGAAGCGGCCGTGATAACCCGCGTCTTCCTTGCGCCCGAAACGCGCATAGTCGAACGTGAACATCATCAGTACCCACACGCCCATGTAGTAGACGAAGCAGTGCCACCAGCCGCCGGCCGGCGCGGCGCTAGCCGGGCCGAAATCGAGCCATGCCGCGTTGTAGCCGTACTCGGCCGTCGCGAGCCCGACCGCCGCGAGCAGCCCGAACAGGTAGAACGGCAGCAGCACGCCGTTGAACTTGTCGAGCCAGTGCTGCACGCTGCCGAACACGAGCGGCACGCTGTAGCAGACGACGATCAGCGCCGCCCACTTGTAGTCGAGCGCCGGGAACTGGTGGTGCGCGGCGACCGCGATCACCGAGCCTTCGAACACCGCGTAGTAGATCGCCGTCGCGAAGAAGATCAGCGTCGCGAGCGCGGCGCCCGCGCTGCCGAACAGCACGCGCGAGAACAGCGCGACCGACAGGCCGGTGCGGATCGCATAGCGGCTGATGATCGAATTGACGACGCCGTACGAGACGACCGACAGCGCCATCCCGATCAGCGCGTTGCGCGCGCCGTAGGTGAGCGCGAGCGTCGCGCCGACGACGATGTAGAACACGGCGCTGCACACGGCCCACCACGCCATCGTCAGCGAAAAGGGCGGCATGCGCGCGTGATCGGGAATGGCGACCGTCGACAGATCGAGATCCTCGCCGGTGCGTGCCTGAGCCAGGTTGGCCATGATCGTGCTCCTCGATGAGCAAAAACTGCGAATGACGTCTCGGCCGCGGCACATGCGATCCGCAGGGCTGCCCCGACGTCGGGCGGGCAACCGGTCCGGCAGGAAAAGCGCGCAAGCGTCCCCGCCGCGCGACGCGCGGTCGCGCGGGCGGGAAACGAACAACGGTCAACGAAATGCGGAAAGCGCGAGGCGGCGGCGTGCGGCCGCGAACGATGCCCGGCGCGGCGGCCGGGCGTGCGGCGCTCAGTCCCGCAGCACGGCGCGCAGCAGCGCGAGGCGCCGCTGGTACTCGCGGCGTGCGGCGAGCGCATCGGCCATCGTCACGCGCACGAAGCGCGCGCGGTGGTTGGGCTGCATCTGGCCGATCAGGTCCATGTCGGCGCTGATGACCGTGCCGATCGTCGCGTAGCCGCCGCCCGACACCGCGTCGCGATGCAGGATGATCGGCTCGAGCCCGGCCGGCACCTGGATCGAGCCGATCGGGTAGCACGCGTCGACGATGTTCGACGGATCGGCGCCCGCGCCGAACGGCTGCTCGCGCGGCCGGAACTGCAGCGGACGGCCGTTCTTGTAGCGGTAGCCGATGCGATCCGCCTCGGGCGCGACCGTCCATTCGTCGTCGAAGAACGTCTGCGCCGAGGCGTCGGTGAGCCGGTAGTGGTACAGGCCCGTCAGCACGCGCAGCTCGACCTGGCTCTCGAGCGGCCGGCTGACCGACGCCGGCAGCTCGCGCCCTTCGCGGGGCGTGCCGGGCACGGCGCCGATCGGCAGCCGGTCGCCCTTCTGCAGGCGCCGGCCCGCATGGCCGCCGATCGCGCCGAGCGCATACGTCGAGCGGCTGCCGAGCACGACCGGCACGTCGATGCCGCCCGCGACGGCCAGGTACGCGCGCGCGCCGCCCTTCACGTAGTTGAACGACAGCACGCTGCCGGCGCGGATGCGCAGCGCGACGTTGCAGCGTTGCCCGACGCCGTCGATCTTCGGCGTCATCTCGGCGCCCGTGACGGCGACGAGCGCGTCGACATGGAACATCAGCTCGGGGCCAAGCAGCGTGCATTCGAGCACGGCCGTCTGTTCGGGGTTGCCGACGAGCAGGTTCGCCGCGCGCGATGCGTACTGGTCGAGCGAGCCCGACGGCGGAATGCCGACGTGGTAGTAGCCTTGCCGGCCCGTGTCCTGGACCGATGTCGCGAGGCCGGGTTTCACGACCTCGATCACGTTGTGCGCGTCAGCTTGCATGCAGCACCTCGACGAGAGAACGGTTGTACGCATCGGGATCGCGCAGGAACGCGTCGAGCGAGAATTTGACGGGGCGCACGCGCAGCGAGAACGTGCCGGCTTCGACGGCCGCGACGGCGGCGTCGTATGCATCGCGGTCGATCGGCGTGAACTTCACGATGTCGCCGGGCCGGAAGAACACCATGAAGTCGCGCAGATAGTCGAGCCGCTGTTCGGGATCGAAGATCGGCGCCGGCGTCACGCCGAACATCTGGTAGCCGCCCGCGCCGCGCACCGAATAGATGCAGCCGAAGCAGCCGCCGTGGCCGACGGTGAGCTTCGGCGTGTCGGTGCGCGGGCGCAGGTATTTCGGCACTTCGAGCTGGCGCGCGCGCTCGACCATCTGGTACATGAACGGCAGGCCCGCGACGAAGCCGACCATCGACACGAACCACGGCGAGCCGGCGTGCGCGGCGATGAATGCGTCGACGTCCTGCTTGCCGTTGATGCGCGCCGCGTATTCGAGATCGGTCGACGACGGGTCCTGATGGCGCTCGCGAAACCGCATCAGCGTTTCATGCGTCCACGGGTCGTTGTAGAGCACGGGTATCTCGACGATGCGCGTGTCGAGTTCGAGCGGCGCATCGCCGACCTCGGCCTCGACCGTCTTCAGCAGCGCGACGAGCGCGTCCGGATCGATGACGTCGGGGTCGTAGCGCACCTGGTAGGACGCGTTCGCCGGACAGATCTCCGTGATGCCAGGCACCGCGCGGCGCTGCAGCTCGCGCGTGATCGCCGTGCCCTTGAAGAACGCGTCCAGCGACATGGCTTCGCCGATTTCGACGAACACGAACTCGTCGCCGCCGAATGTATAACGGGTCGTCACAGGGCCTCCCCGACGCGCGCGGCGTCCTCGGCTGCGGGCTCGCGCGCGGCCGCCGTCGCGGCTTCGCGCCACTGCGGCATCCATGCCTCGAGAAAATTCGTGTGATAGCGCCCGGCGCGCACGTCGTCGTCGGCAAGCAGCGCGACGTGCAGCGGCGCGGTGGTCTTGACGCCGCCGACCTGCAGTTCGCCGAGCGCGCGCGCGAGCCGCTGCAGCGCGGCCGCGCGGCTCTCGTCGTGCACGATCAGCTTCGCGAGCAGCGAATCGTAGAACGGCGGCACGACGTAGCCCGGATAGAGCAGCGAGTCGACGCGCACGCCGGGGCCGGTCGGCCAGACGAGGGTGTCGATCCGGCCGGGATTCGGCCGGAAATCCTGCAGCGGATCTTCCGCGTTGATCCGGCATTCGAGCGCCGCGCCGCGCATCGCGATGTCCTGCTGCGCGAAGCGCAGCGGTTCGCCGTCGGCGATGCGCAGCGTCTCGCGCACGAGATCGATGCCGGTGATCGCTTCGGTCACCGGATGCTCGACCTGAATGCGCGTGTTCATCTCGATGAAGTAGAACTCGCCGCGCGTGTCGTCGAACAGGTATTCGAGCGTGCCCGCGCTGCGATAGCCGACTTCGCGCGCGAGGCGCGTCGCCGAAGCGCACAGCGCGTCGCGCTGCGCGGGCGTGAGCGACGGCGACGGGGCTTCCTCGAGGATCTTCTGGCGGCGGCGCTGCAGCGAGCATTCGCGTTCGAACAGGTGGACGACGTCGCGCCCGTCGCCGAGCACCTGCACCTCGATGTGCCGCGCGCGTGCGATGAAGCGTTCGAGATAGACGCCGCCGTCGCCGAACGCGGCCTGCGCCTCGCGCTGCGCGAGCGGCAGTTCGGCGTCGAGCTGCGCCGCATCGTGTGCGACGCGGATGCCGCGCCCGCCGCCGCCCGCGGCCGCCTTGATCATGATCGGATAGCCGATGCGCGCGGCGACTTCCCGTGCCTCGTCGAGCGACTGCACGACGCCGTCGCTGCCCGGCACCGTCGGCACGTTCGCGCGCCGCGCGGTGTCGCGGGCGCGCGCCTTGTCGCCCATCGTCGCGATCACCTGCGAGTCGGGGCCGACGAAGATCAGCCCGGCCGCCTCGACCTGCGCGGCGAACGCGGCGTTCTCGGACAGGAAACCGTAACCGGGATGGATCGCGTCCGCGCCGCATTGCCGCGCGGCGTCGAGGATCGCGGCGGGATTCAGGTAGCTCTTCGCCGCATGCGACGAGCCGATGTGGATCGCTTCGTCGGCCATGCGCGCGGCGAGGCTGTCGCGGTCCGCGTCGCTGACCACCGCGACCGCGCGCATGCCGAGTTCGCGCGCCGCGCGAATCACGCGCACCGCGATCTCGCCGCGGTTCGCGATCAGCACGGTGCGAATCCGCGACGGGCGATAGAAGGTGCCGGAGGAGGTTGCCGGATTCATCGCGTCACCCCTCGATCCGCATCAGCACCTGGCCCGCGTCGACCGGCTCGCCGTCCTCGACGAGCAGCTCGGCGACGCGGCCGCCCACGTCGGCTTCGATCTCCGTGAACTGCTTCATCACTTCGACGAGGCCGACGACGGCGCCGGCGGCGACCGCGGCATCGACCGCGACGTAGTAGTCCGCGTCGGGCGACGGGCGCCGGTAGAAGGTGCCCGGCAGCGGGCTGACGATATCGTGCAATGCCATCGTGTGTCTCCTTGAATCGGGTTCAGTGATGCGCGGCGAGCGGCTGCGGGCCGGCGGTCCGGATACCCTCGCGAACCAGCGCGTCGCGCGTCTCGCGCACGAGATCGAGCGCGCCCGGCGTGTCGCTATGGATGCAGACCGAATCGAAGTCGATGTCGATGTCGTCGCCGTCGACCGTGCGCACCTTGCCGTCGATGCAGGCGCGCAGCACCTTGTCGGCGACCTGGTGCGGGTCGAGACGCCCGACGCGGCGCGTGAACACGATCGAGCCGCTGCGGTCGTAGTCGCGATCCGCGTAGAACTCGCGGATCACCGGCTGGCCGTACTCGGCGGCGACGCGGTAGGTGACGGACGCCTCCATGCAGTAGAGCCACAGGCCGGGATCGACGCGCTGCAGCGTCTCGATCAGCAGCCGCGAGAACGCCTCGCTGGCCGCCGCGTGCATGTAGAGCGCGCCGTGCGGCTTCACGTGCTGCAGGCTCACGCCGTTCAGGCGCGCGAACTCGCGCAGCGCGCCGAGCTGGTACAGGATGTCGTTGACGAGCGCCTGCGGCGTTTCGGCGATCGTGCGTCGGCCGAAGCCGACGAGGTCGCGAAAGCCGGGGTGCGCGCCGATGCCGACGCCGGCGTCGCGCGCGAGTTGTACCGTGCGCGCCATGATGTTCGGATCGCCGGCATGAAAGCCGGTGGCGATGTTCGCCGAGCTGATGAGCGGCATGATCTGCTCGTCGACGCCATCGCCGATCGTCCACGGGCCGAAGCCTTCGCCCATGTCGGAATTCAGGTCGACGCTGTGCTTCCTCATACGGTTCGTTCCTCCAGGTTCTCCGGTTCGCGTGCGCGGCGGCGCAGGGCGAATCCGTGTTGAACCGAGGTTAGTCGCGTGGGGTGCGTCAAAAAAGTTCTATTTTTGGATGCCGAGGTATCGATTTTTCAGATATCACCCGGATCGGCCGCACAGAGCCGCCGGGCCTGGGCGTAGCCGATTTCGCCGGCACCGGATGGTGGCCGGCGGAACGGTTGATATGATGTTTGTCGCGCCTCCAACCGGTTTTCGATCCCACATGGCCCTGACCCTCAGACAGCTCAAGTACTTCGTCGCGACCGCCGAGCTCGGACAGATTTCGCAGGCGGCGATCCAGCTCACCATCTCGCAGTCGGCCGTGACGAGTGCGATCAGGGAGCTGGAGGACAGTCTCGGCACGCAACTGTTCCTGCGCCTGCCGGCGGGCGTGACGCTCACCGACACCGGGCGGCGCTTTCTCAATCACGCGTACACGATCCTGTCGTCGGTCGACGAGGCGATGCGGATTCCGAACCTGGAAAGCACGCTCACCGGCACGCTCGCGATCGCTGCGAGCTACACGGTGCTCGGCTACTTCCTGCCGCATCACGTGCTGCGGCTGAACACGCTCTATCCGCGGCTGACGATCCACCTGCACGAGCTGAACCGCGAGTCGATCGAGGAGGGGCTGATCGCGGGCCGGTACGACATGGCCGTGCTGCTGACGTCGAACGTGTCGAACCCCGAGCTCGTGCTGGAGCCCGTGATCCATTCGGTGCGCAGGCTGTGGGTCGGCGCGCATCATCCGCTGCTCAAGCGCGAGAGCGTCACGTTCGCCGAGGTCGCGCGCGAGCCGTTCGTGATGCTGACCGTGGACGAAGCCGGGCAGACGGCGCTGCGCTACTGGAACGAGACGCCGTACCGGCCGAACGTGATCCTGCGCACGTCGTCGGTCGAGGCGGTGCGCAGCATGGTCGCGAACGGCAGCGGCGTCGCGATCCTGTCCGACATGGTGTATCGCCCGTGGTCGCTCGAGGGGCGCCGCATCGAGACGATCGTGCTGCGCGACCCGGTGCCGCCGATGAGCGTGGGGCTCGCGTGGCGCAAGAACATCGAGCTGAGCCCCGCGATGCACGCGGTGCGCGACTATTTCCGCCACACGTTCATGGAGCCGCGGGCGCTCGGCGGCGCCGCCTGAGCGGCGCGTGCGGATGAAAAAAAGCCGGGGCATGCCCCGGCTTTTTCGTTTGCAGCGCGTGCGTGACGTTGCCGCTTACGCGTTTTCCGACAGCGCGTCTGCCTGGCTCGCGCGGATGCCGAGACGCTCGAACAGCGCGCGGTCGCGCTGCGTCTGCGGGTTGCTCGTCGTCAGCAGCTGGTCGCCGTAGAACATCGAGTTCGCGCCCGCGAGGAAGCACATCGCCTGCATCGCGTCGTCGAGCTGCTCGCGGCCGGCCGACAGGCGCACGACCGCCTTCGGCATCGTGATGCGCGCGACCGCGATCGTGCGCACGAACTCGAACGGATCGAGCGGCGCGGTGCCTTCGAGCGGCGTGCCTTCGATCGCGACGAGGTTGTTGATCGGCACCGATTCCGGATACGGGTTCAGGTTCGCGAGCTGCGAGATCAGGCCTGCGCGTTCGCGGCGCGACTCGCCCATCCCGATGATGCCGCCGCAGCACACGTTGATGCCCGCGTCGCGCACGCGGTCGAGCGTGTCGAGACGGTCCTGGTACGTGCGCGTCGAGATCACCTGGCCGTAGAACTCCGGCGACGTGTCGAGGTTGTGGTTGTAGTAGTCGAGGCCAGCATTGGCGAGCTGCTGCGCCTGTTCGTCCTCGAGCATGCCGAGCGTCATGCAGGTTTCGAGGCCGAGTTCCTTCACGCCGCGCACCATCTCGGTCAGCGCCGGCATGTGGCGCTCCTTCGGGTTGCGCCACGCGGCGCCCATGCAGAAGCGGCTCGCGCCGTTCGCCTTCGCCGCGCGCGCGGCGTCGAGCACCGTGTCGACGTCCATCAGCTTCTCGGCCTTCAGGCCCGTGTCGTGATGCGACGACTGCGAGCAGTAGCCGCAATCTTCCTCGCAGCCGCCCGTCTTGATCGACAGCAGCGTCGACAGCTGCACCGCGTTCGCGTCGAAGTGCTCGCGATGCACCTGCTGCGCGCGGAAGATCAGGTCGTTGAACGGCAGCGCGAACAGCGCGACGACGTCGGCGACGCGCCAGCGTTGCGAGGCCGGTGCGGCCACGGGAATCGCGTCGGGTTGCACGGCGGCGGTCTGGGCTTGGGTCATTTCGTTTTCCTGTCCTGGGCGGGAGTGGGGATTCGGTTGGGTCAATGCTGCGCGGTGCGCAGCGACTCGACGAGCGCGGCGATGTCGAGCATCGCCGCGGCGGATTCGGGCGCGGCCGGCGCCATGTACGGAATGCGGCCGATGAGCGGTGCGCGGTGCTCGCGTGCGAGCCAGTCGCGCAGCGTCGCGACGTTCTCGTCCGGGAACGACATCGCCGGGTCGACGTGATTCGCGACCCAGCCCGCGAGCGTGAGGCCGCGCGCGGCAATCGCGTCGGCCGTCAGCAGCGCGTGGCTGATGCAGCCGAGCCGCACGCCGACCACCATCACGACGGGCACGCCGAGCGCGACGGCGAGATCGGCCATGTCGTGCGTATCGGTGAGCGGCACGCGAAAGCCGCCGGCGCCTTCGACGACGACCATGTCCGCGCGCGTCAGCGCCTCGCGATGGCACGCGACGATCGTGTCGATGTCGAGCGTCACGCCTTCCTGCGCGGCGACGATGTGCGGCGCGGCCGGCGCTTTCAGCAGGAACGGCGTGCGCAGTTCGGGCGGGAGCACGACGTTCGCGGCCGCGTCGAGCTGGTCGGCGTCCTCGTTGTGCCACACGCCGTCGCGTTCGTACGCGCCTGCCGCGACGGGTTTCAGTGCGGCGGCCCGCAGGCCGAGCCGCGCGAAGCCGTGCAGCATCGCGGCCGAGACGAAGGTCTTGCCGATTTCGGTGTCGGTGCCGGTGACGAAAAGGGAGAGCGCGGCCGTCATGCGGCAGCCCCCTCGGCGGGCAGCGGGCGAGCGTCGGCGCGGAGCGGGGCCGCTTCCTCGCTGGCCTCGACCAGCGCGGTTTCGAGCCGCGCGAGATCGTCGAACGAATGCGCGGCCGACAGCGACACGCGCAGCCGCGACGTGCCGGCCGGCACCGTCGGCGGCCGGATCGCGGGCACCCACAGGCCGTGCGCGTCGAGCGCGCGCATCGCGGCGAGCGTCGCGTCGTTGCTGCCGATCACGAGCGGCTGCACGGCCGTGTGCGAATCGACCGGCTGCCAGCGCGTGCGGCGCAGCAGCGCGCGCGTGCGCTCGATCAGCGCGGCGAGGTGCGCGCGGCGCGCGTCGCCTTCGTCGCCCGCGATCACCGTCAGGCTGACGGATACCGCATGCGCGACGGCCGGCGGCGCGGCCGTCGTGAAGATGTAGCTGCGCGCGCGCTGGATCAGCCATTCGATCACCGTCTCGTGCGCGATCACGAACGCGCCCGCGACGCCGGCCGCCTTGCCGAGCGTGCCGACGTACACGAGATGCGGCGAACGCAGCGCGGCGGCCGCGAGCGCGCCGCGACCCTGCGGGCCGAGCACGCCGAAGCCGTGCGCGTCGTCGACGACGAGCCATGCGCCGTGGCGTTCGGCCAGCGCGACGAGTTCGGCGAGCGGCGCGAGGTCGCCGTCCATGCTGAACACGGTGTCGCTGACGATCAGTTTCGTTTCGGCATCCGATGCGTCGAGCAGCGCGGCGAGCGCGGCCGTATCCGCATGCGGATAGACCTGCACGTTCGCGCGCGACAGTCGGATGCCGTCGATCAGCGATGCGTGGTTCAGCGCGTCGGAGAAGATCGTCGCGCCCTTGCCGGTGAGTGCCGTCATCGCGGCGAGGTTCGCCATGTAGCCGGTGCTGAAGTACAGCGCGCGCGGCGCGTCGGAGAAGCCACCGGAGAAGGCCGCGAGTTCGTCCTCGAGCTTCGCGTGTGCGCGCGAATGGCCGCCGAGCAGGTGCGAGCCGCCGCTGCCGGAGCCGTAGCGCTGCGCGCCTTCGCCGAATGCGGCGACGAGCGCCGGGTGCGCGGCGAGGCCGAGGTAGTCGTTGCTCGCGAAGCCGACGATCTCGCGGCCGTCGACGGTCATGCGCGCGTCGCACGCGGTGTCGGCGATGCGGCGCACGCGGCGCAGCCCTTGTGCGTCGAGATCGGCGAGGCCGCGTTGCAGGGTGTCGAGCAGGGACGTCATCGTGCAATCTCCTCGAGCGTCGCATCGAGCGTGTCGCGCGTGCGCTGCGCGAGCCACGCGATATCGTCGTCGCTCATCACGTACGGCGGCATCAGGTACACGGTCGTGCCGATCGGGCGCAGCAGCAGCTCGCGTTCGAGCGCGCGTTCGAAGAAGCGCCGTGAGAAGCCGCGCGCCGCATCGCCGTCGAGCGCGACGTCGAACGCGAACAGCGTGCCGCGCTCGCGCAGATGGCGCACCTGCGGGTGTGCGTCGAGGGAGCCAAGCGCGGCGTGCAGCGTCGCGGATTTGCGCGCGTTGCTCGCGAGCACGTCGTCGCGCGCGAACAGGTCGAGCGTCGCGACCGCCGCGCGGCACGCGAGCGGGTTGCCCGTGTACGAATGCGAATGCAGGAAGCCGCGCGTCGTGTCGTCGTCGTAGAACGCCGCGAACACGTCGTCGCGCGTGAGCACGAGCGACAGCGGCAGGTAGCCGCCGCTGATGCCTTTCGACAGGCACAGGAAATCGGGCCAGACGCCGGCCTGTTCGCACGCGAAGAAGGTGCCGGTGCGGCCGCAGCCGACCGCGATCTCGTCGGCGATCAGGTGCACGTCGAATTCGTCGCACAGCGCGCGCAGCCCGCGCACGTACGACGGATCGTGCATCGCCATGCCGGCCGCGCATTGCACGAGCGGCTCGACGATCAGCGCGGCGATCCGGTCGCCGCGTTCGACGAACAGGCGCCGCACGTCCGCGAGCGCGCGGCCCGCGACGTCGGCGGCCGTTTCGCCCGGCAGCGCGCCGCGCGCATCGGGCGACGCGACGACGTGCGCGTGGCGAATCAGCGGGTCGTACGCATCCTTGAACAGCGCGACGTCGGTCACGCCGAGCGCGCCGATCGTCTCGCCGTGATAGCTGTTCGCGACGCACACGAATTCCTGCTTGCCCGCGCGGCCGCGGTTGCGCCACGCGTGGAAGCTCATCTTCAGCGCGATCTCGACGGCCGACGCGCCGTCCGACGCGAAGAACGCATGGCCGAGCGTGCGGCCGGTGAGCGCGTGCAGCCGTTCGGCGAGCTCGATCGCGGGCTCGTGCGTGCAGCCGGCGAGCATTGCGTGCTCGAGCGTGTCGAGCTGGTCCTTCAGCGCCGCGTTGATGTCCGGGTTCGCATGGCCGAACAGGTTGACCCACCACGAGCTGATCGCGTCGAAGTAGCGGCGGCCGTCACGGTCGTACAGCCACAGACCCGCGCCGCGCGCGACGGGGATGAGCGGCAGGCGCTCGTGGTGCTTCATCTGGGTGCAGGGGTGCCAGACCGCGCGCAGGCTGCGCGCGACCCAGTCGTCGGTGGCTCGCGTACTCAAGGCAACTCCGGGATGGCGCGGCATCGACGGGATGCCGCGCGGCAAATTCGAAAACGCGCTGAGATTAGCGTGTTCCGCGACGCGTTGCACTAGTGGTTACAAACACCGCAAAGCCTTGCTGAGCGGGAGTTCGGCGCAGATCGGGGGTGCTCGGAACGGTACGCGGCAAATGTCCCGAAATGCGCGCAGTTGACGACGTTCGAGTGATACCCCCCGACAGAAAAAAATCGCGGGGCGCAGGCGTGGTGCGACCGGGAAAAATCGGGGATCGAAGGAGGGGGCGGTGAAGCGGAGCGATGCCGGGGCGGAAGGCGGCGGTCGAATCGTATGGGGAATTCGGCGAGGGAATGGGTGGCGAGAATGGTGTGAGACGGCGCGTGATGCGGTTGCGAATGGAGGAAAACGGGGAAGCGCGGACGCAGAGAGGCAGCGGAGAGGCGCAGAAGTGGAGAGGCGCAGAAGCGGAGAGGTGGAGAGGCGGAAAAGCGCAGAACCGCAGAACCGCAGAACCGCGGCGGGCAAACCGCCGCGCGTCAGCGCGAAGCCAGCGAGTGCGTATCCGTGTCGCGCGTATCGGCGTCGCCGTTGTCGGCCGTCTGCGTGTTCGCGTTCCACACGACACGATCGTTCACCGCATACAGCCGGCACGCGCCCGCACCTTGCTTTGCGCAGTTGTCGAGCGCGAGCGCCATCGGATCGTCGCCGCCTTCGGCCCACGACCACGCGCCTTCCGACGACACCGCGAACGCGCGGCTCGGATGCTGGTTCAGGAAGCGGCGATACCCTTCGCGGCCGGCTTCGTCGACGTACGGCACCGCGTTGACCGCATCGATCGACGCGTAGCCGGTCGCCTTCGGCTCGTGCGGGTTCGCGACCGCATAGCGCACCGTGGTCGGCAGGTTCAGCTTGTCGAGGAACGCGTTGACGGCCGGCCACCAGACCGGCACGCCGTCGCGATCGACGATCAGCCGGTGCGCGTCGTCCTTGTAGCGGCCGAAATCGATGAACTGGGCCTGCGTGCCGTGCGACACGTACGCGTCGTGCATTTGCGCGACGAGCGCGGGCGTCCACACCGAATCGTTGTCGCCGTACAGCCAGAGCGAGCGCACGGCCGTGTGCGCGCCGTACTGGTCGAATGCGTCGACGAGGTTGCGCTGCCAGCCGTCGCACAGATCCTGGCGCAGCCCGCCGGAGAAGTTGATGATGCCGCGCACGCCCGGTGCGGCTTCGGTGCCGTACGCGACCGAGACGAGGCCGCCGTGCGACGTGCCCGCGACGACGATGCGCGACGCATCGACGTACGACTGGCGCGACATGTAGCGAACCGTGGCGTTGACGTCGGCGGCCTGCGCGAGGCCGTTCTTGCCGACGTTGCAGCCTTCCTGCTGGTACGTGCCGTCCGAGCCCGCGAAGCCCTGGCGGTTCGGCGCGATCACCGCATAGCCGCGACGCACGAATTCCCGCGCGAACGCGAGCGGCCGGCTGCGCGGCTGCAGATGGAGATCACCGGTGTTCTTGCCGTGGTTGAACACGACGAGCGGGAAGGGGCCGGGACCGTCCGGCTTGAAGAGCGTCGCCTCGAGCGTGACGGAGCCCGACGCGTCGGCCGGAATGCGAATGATCTGTTCGTTGAGGCTGGCCGCGACCTGGGGCAGGCGCGAATCGCCGTAATCGAAGCGCTCGGCGTGAGCGAGCGAGCCGCTCGCCGTGGCCGTGTTCGCGCTCGGCAACGTATCGGCCTGAGCGGCCGACAGCGCACAGGCCGCCATCCATCCCACCAATACCTTGCTGAACGCCATTCGTAAGCCCTGCCATGCAACATGACCAATTCGAGGTCATCGTAGCCCGACAAATTCGGGTTGTGCAATGCGGGAATTACCCGGCGTCTGACACAGCAACTATTTGTCAGCGTTCGCTTACTTCGCCGTCGACGTAGCGCCAGAAACCGTGTTCGTCGCGCTCGAAGCGGCTCGTTTCGTGAAGCCGGTAGGCGCGTCCGCCCACCTTGTAGCGGGCCACGAATTCGACCTCCGCGTGCCGTTCGTCGAGCGGCGCGTGGCGTTTCACCGCGAGGCCGAGCCAGCGCGGCGCGTCGGGGGCTTCGGGGTCGGTGTCGAGATCGGGCGGGCAGGTGCGCGCCGCCCACGTCGCGCGCAGGTAGTCGGTCGCGCCGAGTACGTACGCGCTGTACCGCGAGCGCATCAACTCGAGCGCGGTCGGTGCGGTCTCGCCGCCGTCGATGAAGCGGCCGCAGCAGGCCGCATAACGCGGGGCCGGCGCTTTGCCGGCGGGAGCGGGGGATGCGCCGCCGCACGGGCACGCGTCAGGTCGGGTCAAAATCATGCGAAACGTGAATTAACGACGCTCGGTTGTTACCGTGGATTACCAGCTCAGCTCGATGCCGTCGTACTGGAAGAAGCGGCCGTTTGCCTGCGATACGTCCGCGCCGGCTTCGGCGATCACGCGGCGCATGCCGGTCACGCTGGTTTCCGGATCGATCGCGGCCTGCGCGCCGCCCATGTCGGTGCGCACCCAGCCGGGGTGAAGCGAGATGCACGCGGCGTGGCGCGTCTGCAGCGACGCGATGCGCAGCGCGTCGTTCAGTGCGGCCTTGCTCGCGCGGTACAGCCAGCCGGTCGTGCCGGTCGCCTCGGCGATGCTGCCCATCCGGCTCGACACGACGGCCAGCACGCCGCGCGCGTCCTCGACGAGCGGCAGCAGGATCGGCAGCAACTGCATCGGCCCGCGCACGTTCGTGTGCATCACCGCGTCGAAATCCTCGGCGGTGATCGTCTCGACGCCTTCGGTGCGTGGCCCGTAGACGCCCGACACGAGCACGGCCGCATCGAGCCGCTCGCCGTCGAGCTTCCAGCCGAGCGCCGCGATCTGCTCGGGCTGCGCGATGTCGAGCGCATGGGCGGTTGCGCCGAGCGAGCGCAGCGCCGTGAGCGACGCTTCGTCGCGCGCGGTGGCGATCACGTTCCAGCCGTCGCGACGGTATTGCCGGACGAATTCGCGGCCGAGGCCGCGCGATGCGCCGACGATCAGTACGGTTTTCATGTGCGCCGCTCCTTTGCTTTGCGTCGCCGCGGGGGCGGCGTCAGATCCGTTCGATGCCGATTGTGGCTGCTTCGCCGCTGCCGCCTGGGCGGCCAGGCATTACTTCGCGTCGTCGCACGGCTTCAGCGTGTCGGCGACGGCCTGCGCGACGCCTTCGAGCCGCGCGGCGTCCGCCGCGATCATGTCGTTGTCGGGCGCGTGCTCGCCGCCCGCGGTGAGCGCGGCCACGCAGCGCTTGTAGGTTTCGTCGAGCGTTTCGAAGTTCGACACGGCCATCCCGAGGTTGCGCATCCGGCCGTCGTGCACGCCGTACACGAGCCCGTGCACGGTGAGCGACTGGCCGCGCGCCCACGCGTCGTTGACGATCGTCGTGCGGCACACGTTGACGACCTGCTCGATCGCGTTCAGCTCGATCAGGCGGCGATAGCGCGCTTCGCCCACCGGCCATTCGTCGAGCAGCGCCGCGTGGCGCTCGCGCACGTCCTGCACGTGATGCAGCCAGTTGTCGGCGAGACCGACGCGGCGGTTGAGCAGCGCCGCGTTCACGCCCGAGCAGCCGTAGTGGCCGACGACCATGATGTGCTTCACGCGCAGGATGTCGACCGCGAACTGGATCACCGACAGGCAGTTCAGGTCGCTGTGTACGACGACGTTCGCGATGTTGCGGTGGACGAACACTTCGCCCGGCGGCAGGCCGATGATCTGGTTCGCGGGCACGCGCGAATCCGAGCAGCCGATCCACAGATATTCCGGCGCCTGCTGGTCGGCGAGGCGCGCGAAGAATTGCGGATCGTCTTCGAGCTTGCGTTTGACCCACGCGTCGTTGTTGTCGAACAGGTGCGAAAGCGGATTGTCTTGGGTGTTCATCGGTGTGGATTCCGTTGGCGGAAATCAGGTCGATATCGGGTTGGGTATAACCGGCGTCAGGCGGCGCGCTGTGCGTCGCCTGCGCCGTCGTTCTGGTCCGTCGCGCCGAAGCGCGCGGGGTAGCGCACGCTGAAGCGCAGCGATGCGTCATACGGGTAAAAATCGGGCAACTCGCCCTGCAGCAGCTTGTCCTTGCTCGCCTGCCACAGCGCGGGATCGAAGAAATCCGCGTGATGCCTCATGAAGACGTCACGCACGCGCGGGTCGCCGAGCAGGAACGGTCCGTAGGTCTCCGGAAAGATGTCGTGCGGGCCGACGGTATACCACGGTTCGCCGAACAGCTCGTCTTCCTCGTTGCGCGGCGGCGGCACGCGGCGCACGTTGCAGTCGGTCAGGTACTCGATTTCGTCGTAGTCGTAGAACACGACGCGGCCGTGGCGCGTGACGCCGAAGTTCTTGTACAGCATGTCGCCGGGGAAGATGTTCGCCTTCATCAGCTCCTTCACCGCGTTGCCGTACTCCTTCACGCCGTGCTCGACGTCCGCGTCGCTGCCGTTCTGCAGGTACAGGTTGAGCGGCGTCATCCGGCGCTCGATGTACAGGTGCTTGATCACGAGGTTGTCGCCCTCGTATTCGAGCAGCGACGGCACTTCCTTCTCCAGCTCGCGCACGAGCGCGTGGTCGAGCCGCGCGAGCGGCAGCGCGACGCTCGAATACTCGAGCGTGTCGGCCATCCGACCGAGGCGGTCGTGGCGCTTCACGAGCTGGTACTTCTCCATGATCTGCGCGCGCGTCGTTTCCTTCGGCGGCGGGAAGTGATCCTTGATGATCTTGAACACGTACGGGAACGACGGCAGCGTGAACACGAGCATCACGAGGCCCTTGATCCCGGGCGCGATGATGAAGCGGTCGCTCGAATGCGACAGGTGATGCAGCAGGTCGCGGTAGAACAGGTTCTTGCCCTGCTTCTGCAGGCCGACCGACGTATAGATCTCGGCCTTCGGCTTGCCCGGCATGATCGTGCACAGGAACTCGACGTACGCCGACGGCACGTTCATGTCGACGAGGAAGTACGAGTGCGAGAAGCTGAAGATGATCTGCAGCAGGTCGCGCCGCAGCAGCACCGTGTCGAGCGCGAGCAGGCCCGGGCGCACGTGGCGGATCGGCACCGCGAACGGCAGCAGGCGGTCGGCATTGATGATGCGGCCGATGATGTACGCGCTCTTGTTGCGGAAGAACAGCGACGACAGCACGTGGATCTGGAAATTCGGCGCGGCGTCGAAGTGGCCGAATTCGTCGTGGATCGCCTGCATCACGCAGCCGATGTCGCGCTCGAGATCCTCGAACGGCGGGTCGAGCTGGAAGTTCGTGACGATGCGCTCGAGCGTCGCCGCGAGCCCGTCGGTGCCCGGGTAATACGCGCGATAGGTCGGCTTGCCGGCCGGCTCGTCGTTTTCGAGGTACTCGGTCGAGATCGCCGGGCGCACGAAGATGAAATCGTTGCTGAAGTACGAGCGGTGCAGGATCTTGCAGCACACCGAATTGAAGAAGGTTTCCGCGCACTCGGGCTGGCGGTGCGACGTGAGCAGGCCGATGTAGTGCAGCTTGATCTGCTGCCAGACTTCGTCGTCGATGTTCTCCGCGTCGTATTCGTCTTCCAGCACCTCGACGCATTCCTGCACGCGATCGTCGTACGACGTGATCCGCTCGCGCCCGAGCCGCTGCAGCCCGTGCCAGTCGGTGCGCTCGTACAGTGCCTTCGCCTCGACGGCCGCTTCGCGGAAGATCCGGTAGTGGCGATCGAAGTATTCGAGCATCGTCTGCGCGACGTCGAAACCGATCTGCGACGACAGCAGTTTGGGGAAGTGATTCATCGCGTGCAGGCTCGTTCGGGAAGGGCTGTAAGCACTCGCCATTTTAGCGCCCAAGTCGGCGTTTCAATGACTTTCGGGGCGACGCGCCCAGGGCCGTCAATCGGTGGGTTATCCACCGTTGGGTGCCGTTCGGCGCATCTTCGCGTAAAGATACGGGTACGGAACCGATTCTGACACGAACTTTTTTTGGCGGGCAGGCGGCCGCCGGGCGCGCGTTTCGCACGACGGCGATAGAATCGACGCATCGCCCGCCGCGGCCTGCCGCCGGCGCGCATTCGCACAGATAACGACGAGACGCCCCACCGATGAACGCACTGGAACACCAACTCGACTACCCCTTCGCCGACACGCTGCCTGCCGCGGGCGACACGTTCGAGGTCGCGCCCGGCGTGCGCTGGCTGCGCATGCCGCTGCCGTTCTCGCTCGACCACATCAACCTCTGGCTGCTGCGCGACGAGATCGACGGGCAGGCCGGCTGGACGGTCGTCGATTGCGGGATCTCGTCGGAGGCGATTCGTACGCACTGGGAACGGATCTTCGACACGCATCTCGACGGCCTGCCGGTGCTGCGCGTGCTGGTCACGCACTGCCATCCCGATCACTTCGGCCTCGCGAACTGGCTGTGCGAAGGCGGCGACAAGGGCCGCTGGAACGTGCGGCTGTGGATGACGCTCGGCGAATACATGTTCGGCTGCCTGATGGCGGCCGGCAATGGCTCGAACGCGGGCGGCGCGGCGGCCGCCGATCATTTCGCGCGCCACGGCCTGACCGATCCCGCCGCGCTCGACAAGCTGCGCAACCGCCGCAACTACTACTCGGATCTCGTGCCGGCCGTGCCGCCGCGCTACCGCCGCCTGCGCGAAGGCGATACGGTGACGATCGGCGCGCGCACGTGGCGCGTCGTCACCGGCTACGGGCATTCGCCTGAACATTGCGCGCTGCACAGCGAAGCGGACGGCGTGCTGATCTCCGGCGACATGGTGCTGCCACGCATCTCGACGAACGTGTCCGTGTTCGACCTCGAGCCGGAAGGGAACCCGCTCGCGCTGTATCTGCAGTCGCTCGGCCGCTACGAGACGATGGCGCCCGACACGCTCGTGCTGCCGTCGCACGGCAAGCCGTTCCGCGGCGTGCGCACGCGCATCGCGCAACTGCGCGCGCACCACGACGCGCGGCTCGACGAAGTGCGCGTCGCGTGCGCCGAAAAACCGGCGAGCGCGGCCGACATCGTGCCGATCATGTTCCGCCGCCGCGAGCTCGACATCCACCAGATGACGTTCGCGCTCGGCGAGGCGATCGCGCACCTGAACCTGCTGTGGCTCGCGGGCGAGCTCGCGCGCGAGCAGGGCGACGACGGCGTGCTGCGGTTCCGCACCGCCGGCTGATACCGCCGTTTTCTCCTCACACGACGGGTTCGTAACGCCACCCGTCGTGATGCCATTGCATCGTGTGCGTCGGTTCGAGCGCCGCGAGAAACGCGGTGTCGTGCGACGCGACCACGATCGCGCCAGGGAACCCCGCCAGCGCCGCTTCGATCGCGCGCACCGATTCGAGATCGAGGTGATTGGTCGGCTCGTCGAGCAGCAGCAACTGCGCGGGCGTGCCGCGCCACAACGCGCAGGCGAGCGCGGCCTTCAGCCGTTCGCCGCCGCTCAGCTGCCGCGCAGGCTGCGTTGCGCGCGTCGCGTCGAGTTGCAGCAGCGCGAGACGGCTGCGCAGGTCGCCTTCGGCGAGCGGCGTATCGAGCAGCCCCAGTTGCTCGACGATCGAACGCCCGGGATGGAGCAGCGCGAGCCGTTGATCGAGATACGCGGCGCTCACGTGCGTCGTGCATTGCCCCGAGCGCGGCGCGAGTTCGCCCGCGAGCATCCGCAGCAACGTCGATTTGCCGCAGCCGTTCGGGCCCGTCAGCGCGATGCGCACGGCGCCGCTGGCCGACCACGTGATCGCATCGGCCGCGCCGGCGACGCGCCACGGCAGTTGCGCGCCTTCGAGCGTGAACAACTGGCGGCGCGCGCTGACCTCGGTGCCCGGCAGCGACACCAGCACGGGCGAATCGGTTTCGACGCGCGCGGCCGCCTGCTGCACGCGCTCGTCGAGTGTCGCCTTGAATTCGTCCTGATGGCGCCGGACCTGCCCCATGATGTTGCGCGCCGAGCCCTTGCGGCTCTGTTTCGCCATCGACGACAGGTTGGCCGTCTTCGCTTCGCGCAGCGAGCCGGCCGCGTGGCGCTGGATCGTGTCGTGCTCCTGTTCGAGCCTGCGCCTTACGCGCCCGCGTTCGCTGCGCGCATGGTCGAGCGCCGCTTGCGCGGCGTCCTGTTCCGCATCGCGCTGCGCGCGGTACAGCGCGTAGTTGCCGCCATACGAGCGCACGCCTTGCGGCGTCAGTTCGACGATGCGCTGCACGCCGGCGAGCAGCGCGCGGTCGTGGCTCACGATGACGAGGCCGCCGCGCCAGCCGTCGAGCGCCGCGCGCAACCATGCGCGGCCCGGCGCGTCGAGGTGGTTGGTCGGCTCGTCGAGCACGAGCAGCCCGGCGCCGGACAGCAGCGCGCCGATCAGCGCGACGCGCGCGAGCTGGCCGCCGCTCAGTGCGTGTGCGGGCGTGTCGGGCTGCACGTCGTGCAGGCCGGCCGCGTCGAGCGCGGTGCGCAGCCGTTCGGCGAGATCCCAGCGATCGCCGATCAGGTCGAAGTCGTGCGGCTCCGCGCGGCCGTCCGCGAGACGCGCCAGCGCGCCGAGCGGTGCGTCGAGCGCGGCGATTGCCGCGACGCTGCGCGAGCCTGTCGATGCGTCGTGGTGCTGCTGCGCGACGTAGACGACCGCCGTATGCCGGTCGATCGTGCCGGCGCCGGGCGTGCGTCGGCCGGCGATCAACTGCGCGAGCAGGCTCTTGCCGACGCCGTTGCGGCCGACGATACCGGTCGGTGTGCGGTCGATGGACAGGTCGAGCGAATCGAACAGCGTGAAGCCGTCGTCGAAGCGATAGGAAACGTGATGAAGCGCGACGAGCGCGCCGGTGGGCGTGGCAGCAGCCATAAGCACCTCCGAAAATGCGTGAAGACCTTCGCGCGGCGTGCGTGGCACGGCGGCGAAAACATTTTGGGAAGGCTTAGTTGTTCACTTTGGCTGGCGTCCGGTATGAGGAATAGGAGCGGAGTGTAGCAAGCGCGGCGCGCGGGCCGCAAGCGAGCGGCGCGAACGCCGTCGCTTGCGCGCCACGCGCGGTTACTGCACGGCGACCGTCGTGAAGTTCTGCCGTCCGAACGGGCTCACGTGATAGCCGCTCACGTTCGTGCGCGTGAGCGCGGCCGCGGTCGGGTAGCCGAGCGGGATCCACAGCGCCTGGTCGTGGATGATCTTCTGCGCGGATTCGTACAGCTTCGCGCGCTTTGCCTGGTCGGCGGTCGACTTGCCGTCGGCGATCAGCTTGTCGAGCTGCGCGTCGCAGAAGCGCGCGAAGTTGATGCCCGACTTCACCGCGTTGCAGCTGAACAGCGGCGACAGGTAGTTGTCCGGATCGCCGTTGTCGCCGGCCCAGCCCATGAACAGCATGTCATGCTGGCCGAGCTTCGCCTGCTTGATCAGCTCGCCCCATTCGATCACCTTCACTTCGGCCTTCACGCCGATCTTCGCGAGGTCGGCCTGCAGCAGTTCGGCACCGACCTTCGGGTTCGGGTTCAGCACGCTGCCGGTCGGGCGCGTCCAGATCGTCGTCGAGAAGCCGTTCGGGAAGCCGGCCTGCGCGAGCAGCTGCTTCGCCTTCGCGGGATCGTACGTGTATGGCGCGACGTCCTTCGCGTAGCTCCACGTGTTCGGCGGATACGGGTTGTTCGCGGCCGTCGCGGTGTTGTCGAACACGACCTTCAGGTAGGTCGCGCGGTCGAACGCGAGGTTCAGCGCTTCGCGCACCTTGTCGTTGTCGAGCGGTTTTTTCTGCGTGTTCAGCGCGACGAACGCGGTCATGAACGCGGGCGTCTGCACGACCTTCAGCGCGCTTTCGCCCTTCGCGGCGAGCACGTCCTGCGGCTTCGGCGACAGCGCGATCTGGCATTCGCCGGCCTTCACCTTCTGCAGGCGCACCGACGCGTCGGGCGTGATCGCGTAGATCAGCCGGTCGACCTTCGGCTTCGTGCCCCAGTACGTCGGGTTCACGTCGTAGCGGATCAGCGCGTCTTTCGTGTAGCTCTTCAGCACGAACGGGCCCGTGCCGATCGGCTTCGCGTTCAGGTCGGCCTGCTTGCCGGCCTTCAGCAACTGGTCCGCGTATTCGGCCGAGTAGATCGATGCGAAACCCATCGTCAGGATCGGCACGAACGTCGCGTTCGGCTCGTTCAGCACGAACTTCACCGTGCTGTCGTCGACCTTCGTGACCGACTTCACGAGCTTCACGAGGCCCATCGACTGCGCGTGCGGGAAGCCGCTCGCACCGGCCACCTTGTGCCACGGGTTCGAATCGTCGAGCATCCGCGTGAACGTGAACACGACGTCGTCCGCGTCGAGCGTGCGGCCCGGCTTGAAATAGTCGGTGGTCTGGAACGCGACGTTCGGGCGCAGGTGGAACGTGTAGGTGAGGCCGTCGGCGCTCGCTTCCCATTTGTCGGCGAGCGCGGGCACGACCTTCTTCGCGGCTTCGTCGTACGACACGAGCGTGTTGAAGATCACGTCGGCCGATGCGTTGGTCGTGACGAGCGAGTTGTACTGCACGACGTCGAAGCCGTCCGGGCTCGATTCCGTGCAGACGGTGAGCGGCTTTGCGGCGGCGAGGCCGGGGGCGGCGAGTGCGGCGGCGATCGCGGCCGCGGCGAACAGCTTGACCTGCATAGGATCTCCCACGTGGCGTGTGCTTTTTGCTTGATGACGGAATGCGGGCGCGGCCCGGAAGCGGGCGGGGCCGGCGTGGCTGGCGAATAGCATACCGTCAAAGCGCGCGACGCGTGAAAAAAGGCGCCGGAACGCGGCGAATTGACCGAAAAACGGCTGCGTTCGCGACGGAACGGGTGTTGGGGCGGCGAATGGCGTTGCGGGGACGGGGGAGAGCGGGAGAGCGGGAGAGCGGGAGAGCGGGAGAGCGGGAGAGCGGGAGAGCGGGAGAGCGGGGGAGCGGGAGAGCGGGGGAGCGGGAGAGCGGGAGAGCGGGAGAGCGGGAGAGCGGGAGAGCGGGAGAGCGGGAAAGCGGGAAAGCGGGAAAGCGGGAAAGCGGGGCGGCGGTGACAGTGGGATTGGAAGATCTGGGCAGTGCGATGGGGAGGTTGGCGCGGCAGCGGGAGCGGCGCGGACGCGCAGGAAGGTGCCGTCAAGCCGAAGCTTCGATGCGGAGATGCGGAGATGCGGAGATGCGGAGATGCGGAGATGCGGAGATGCGGAGATGCGGAGATGCGGAGATGCGGAGATGCGGCCCGGCGCACGTCGCCCGCGCCGCGCCGCGCGTGTCAGTGCGCGCCGGCCTTCGGCTTGCGCGGCGCCTTCTCGAACAGGCGGTCGTAGAGCCAGCGCGGCAGCACGTGCAGCACCTTCGCGACGACGCCCATTTGCCACGGAATCACGCGGAACGCGTGCTGCCGTGCGATCGCGCGCGCCGCGCGCGCGGCGAAGCGGTCGGCGTCCATCAGGAACGGCATCCGGTACGGGTTGTGCGCGGTCATCGGCGTGCGGATGTAGCCGGGCGCGATCGTCACGACGCCGACGCCGGCCGGGCGCAGCTCGACGCGCAGCGCTTCGAGATACTTGATCGCGGCCGATTTCGACGCGCTGTACGCGCCGGAGCCGGGCAGGCCGCGCACGCCGGCGACGCTCGCGACGCCGACCAGCGTGCCGTGGCGCGCGGCCGTCATCGGGCCGACGAACGGCTCGAACGTCGCGACCATCCCGTAGTAATTGATGTCCATCACGTCGCGGAACGTCGCGAGATCGCCCTGGCCCGTGACGGCGCCCTGGCTGATGCCCGCGTTCGCGATCACGACGTCGGGGCAGCCGTGCGTCGCGATGAACGACGCGGCGGCCGTCGCGAGCGCGTCGGCATCGCGCACGTCGGCGGAATAGACGGAGATGGACAGCTTGGGGAAACGCCGCGCGAACGCATCGAGCGCATCGGTGCGCCGCGCGACGAGGGCGAGCGTGGCGCCCTGGCGGGCGTATTCCTCGGCCATCGCGAGGCCGAGGCCGCTCGACGCGCCGGTGATGAAGACCTTCAGCGGAGTAGTCATGCCGGCGCGCGGGCGGGGATCAGAGCTTCTTGTCCTGAACCTGCTTCACGAGGAAGTCGAGCACCTGGGCGGTACCCGGGATGCTGTTCGTGTAAGCGGGGCCCGTCTTGTACTTGCCATTGACGACGATCGTCGGCACGCCGTCGATCGCGTAGTCCTTCAGCAGCTTGGCCGACTGGTTCACCTCGCCCTGCACGCTGAACGAGTTGTATGCGTCCATGAACTGCTTCTTGTCGACGCCCTGCGTGGCCAGGAAGTCGGCCTGCGCCTGCGGCGTCAGCAGGTAGTTCTTCTGCTTGTGGATCGCGTTGAAGATCGCCGGCGTGACCTTCTCGGAGATGCCGAGCGCGGACACCGCGTAGTACAGCTTCGAGTGCGGGACGAAATCGTCGCGGAAGGCGACCGGCACGCGCTTGAAGTCGATGTTGTTGCCCTGCTTCTTCACCCAGGCCTCGACCGTCGGCTCGAATTCGTAGCAGTGCGGGCAGCCGTACCAGAAGAACTCGATCACCTCGACCTTGCCGGCCGGCGCGGACACCGGCTGCGGCGACTTCATCACCTCGAAGTCCTTGCCGGCGACCGGTGCGGCGGGCGATGCCTGGGCGAGGCCGGCAGCCAGGCCCAGGGACAGAAGGAGCGTGCTAAGCAGTTTTTTCATGTTGTGAACGTCGAATCAGTTGCTCGGGTTACGGAACGTAACGGGTTCTGCGTGGGCTCGGCCGGCGCTTACTGCTTCGTGAAACGGATCACCGCCGTGTCGACACCTGCATCGGACAGGCGCTGACGGGCCGAGTTCATATCCTCGAACTTCGAGAACGGGCCGACGCGCACGCGGAAATAGGTCACGCCGCTGACGTCGCGCTTCGACACCTTCGACTCGAAGCCCTGGAAGCCGAGGCGCGCGCGCTGCTGCTCGGCGTCGCCTTCGGTCTTGTATGCGCCGACCTGCAGGAAGTAGCCGGTATTCGCGTCGTTCGCGGTCGGCGGCTTCGCTGCTGCTGCGGCCGTGGCGGACGACGTCGGCTTCGGCGTGTTCGCGGCCTGCTGCTGTTGCTGCTTTTGCGCGGCGGCCTGCTGCGCCTGCTTCTGCGCGGCGAAGCGCGCGAGGTCATCCTCGCCGCCTTGCTGCGGTTGCTGCGCCTGCTGCGTCTTCTTCGGCGGCGGGTTGTCGGCCGGCTTCGGCGCGACGGCGACGCCGTTGCCCGACGACGTATTGTTCAACGCGGTCGTGCCGTTCGAGCTGCCGGTGTTGTTCGAGCCGCTCGAGCCGTTGGCCGACGGCGGCACTTCGACGATCTGCGGCTCGGGCAGCAGGCCGCCCTGGGTCTGATTCGCGGCCTGGCCGGGCGCGGTGTTGGGCGGCGCGGGCTGCGCGGCCTGCGGCACCGGCTGGCCGGGCGTCTTGCCCTGCAGCGCGCGGTTCGGATCGAACTGCTGCGGCTGGCTCGCGCCGTTGTCGGCCGGCGGCGGCGCGACCTTCGACACGAACGGCGACGGCGAACGCGTGATGTAGAGCGCCACCACCACCGCGATCGCGAGGCCGACGATCAGCCCCAGCACGATTCCAAGAAATGTCCCTCCGGCTTGTTTCGATTGTTTCGAAGTTCGGCGTGGTTGTGCCATTGCTTGAGTCACCTGCAAAAAGAATCGTGAAAAGGCCGAGGCGGGCGCTGCCTCGGCCATTCGCTGCCCGGTTCGGGCCGCTTACATCTTGGCGGGCGCGGACACGCCGAGCACCGCCAGACCGTTCTCGAGCACCTGCCGGGTCGCGGCGAGGAGCGCGGCGCGCGCATTGCGCGGCGCTTCGTCGTCGACCAGCACGCGCTCCGCATTGTAGAACGAGTGGAATTCGCCAGCGAGATCGCGCAGGTAGAACGCGACCGCGTGCGGCGCCAGCTCGTTCGCCGCGTGCGTGAGCATGTCCGGATACTCGGCGAGCTTCTGCATCAGCGACGTCGCCTGCGCGCTCGTCAACTGCGACAGGTCGGCGCCCGGCAGCTGCGCCGCGTCGACGTTGTAGCGCGATTTCAGTTCATTGAGCACCGAGCAGATCCGTGCATGCGCGTATTGCACGTAATAGACCGGGTTTTCGTCGTTCTGTTTCAGCGCGAGGTCGATGTCGAACACGAACTCGGTATCGGCCTTGCGCGAGATCAGGAAGAACCGCACCGCGTCGCGGCCGCGCGTGATGGTTGCCTCGTCGATCAGGTCGGGCGCCGCTTCCTGGCCCGCCGCCGCGCCGCCCGACCATTCGATCAGGTCGCGCACCGTCACGTAGCTGCCCGCGCGCTTCGAGATCTTCACTTCCTGGCCGTCGCGCATCACGGTGACCATCTTGTGCAGCACGTAGTCGGGATAGCCCTTCGGGATCCCGACGTGCAGCCCCTGCAGGCCCGCGCGCACGCGCGCGATCGTGCCGTGGTGGTCCGAGCCCTGGATGTTGATGACCTTCGTGAAGCCGCGCTCCCACTTCGTCACGTGGTACGCGACGTCCGGCACGAAGTACGTGTACGTGCCGTCCGACTTGCGCATCACGCGATCCTTGTCGTCGCCTTCGTCGGTCGTGCGCAGCCACAGCGCGCCGTCCTGCTCGTAGGTCATGCCGGCCTTGATCAGCGCGTCGACCGTCTTCTCGACGCGGCCTTCGCTGTACAGCGACGACTCGAGGTAGTACTGGTCGAACTTCACGCCGAACGCCTGCAGGTCCATGTCCTGCTCGCGACGCAGGTACGTGACCGCGAACTTGCGGATCGCGTCGAGATCCTCGACGTCGCCCGTGCCCTTGACCGGCTCGCCGTCCGATGCAGCGACCGTTTCGCCGTTCAGGTAGTCGCGCGCGATGTCGGCGATGTATTCGCCGTTGTACGCGGCTTCCGGCCAGCCCGCGTCGCCCGGCTTCAGGCCGCGCGCGCGCGCCTGCGTCGAGATCGCGAGGTTGCCGATCTGCACGCCCGCGTCGTTGTAGTAGAACTCGCGGTGCACCGCGTAGCCCTGGCTCGCGATCACGTTCGCGAGCACGTCGCCGAGCGCGGCCTGGCGGCCGTGGCCGACGTGCAGCGGGCCGGTCGGGTTCGCCGATACGAACTCGAGCAACACTTGCTTGCCTTTTTCGCGATCCGACGTGCCGAACGCGCGGCCCTGGTCGAACACCGCGGCGATCACCGCCTGCTTCGCGGCGGCCGACAGGCGCAGGTTGATGAAGCCGGGGCCGGCGATTTCGGCGGCTTCGACGAGCCCTTGCGCGGACGGCTGCGCGTTGAGCGCGGCGACGATCTGCTCGGCGAGCTGGCGCGGGTTCGTGCCGAGCGGCTTGGCGAGCTGCATCGCGACGTTGCACGCGACGTCGCCGTGCGCGGCGACCTTCGGGCGCTCCAGCGTGATGGTCGGGGCGACGAACGCCGCGTCGGCGCCTTTCAGCGCGTGTGCGACCTGCTTGACGCTATCCGCGAGCAGGGCTTCGAGGGTCTGTTTGTGTGCTGGCAGCATGCTGGTAGAAGGCTTCGTTGGTGGCGGCCGGAAATGCCGGCCCGCCGGCGCGCTTTTTAAGCGCGCGTTTCAGGGATCGCAGAATTTTAACAGGTGCTAATATGCCGCTCAGGCGTGCCGCGTCCGCAAGGCTGGACGCCGGTCTCGCGGCGTTCCCCAACCACGCCGCGCAGGCACAACAAGATGAAAAGGGATTTGTCATGATTACGTTCAAGAGCAAGGCGGCACAGGATCTCGACGTGCTGAAGGATTTCGCCGTGTATGTGCTGGGCCTCGTCGGCAAGCAGCTGGGCGAGCGCGGTGTGATTACGCACGACGAGCTGGACCACGCGATCTCGAAGCTGGAAGGCGCGGTTGCGCAGGCGAAGCAGGAGCGCGCCGAGCACGCCGGCCACTTTCATGAAGACGACGCCGACCACGCGCACCACGAAGTGCCGCCGAGCCTGGCACAGCGCGTCGCGCCGTTCCTCACGATGCTGCGCGAGGCGAAAGCCGGCGAAGCCGACGTGCACTGGGGCTTCTGAGCTTCCTTGCCCGGCAGCATGAAAGGTTAGAAAGGCAGAAAAAAGCCCGCTCTCGCAGCGGGCTTTTTCTTTTTGTCTGACCAAACGGGCGGTCGGCTGCCCATGCGGATCAGAGCTGCGGCGCGAGCGCGCGCCGCGCGTCGTCGAGCGACAGCGCCATGCGCTGCGCGTAGTCCTCGAGCTGATCCTGCCCGATTTTGCCGACGGAGAAATACCGGCTGTCCGGATGCGCGAGGTAGAAGCCCGACACGCTCGCGGCCGGCAGCATCGCCAGCGAGTCGGTCACGCTCATGCCGATCTCGTTCGCATGCAGCACGTCGAACATGTCGCGCTTCACGAGGTGGTCGGGGCAGGCCGGGTAGCCGGGCGCCGGGCGGATGCCCGCGTACTTTTCCGCGATCAGCGCATCGTTGTCGAGCGTTTCGCCGCTCGCGTAACCCCACAGCTCGCGTCGCACGCGCGCGTGCATCGCCTCGGCGAACGCTTCGGCGAAGCGGTCGGCGAGCGCCTTCAGCATGATCGCGCTGTAGTCGTCGTGGTCGGCTTCGAACTGCTTTTCCTTCACGTCGACACCGAGGCCGGCCGTCACCGCGAACATCCCGATGTAGTCGGCGACGCCCGAATCCTTCGGCGCGATGAAGTCGGCGAGCGAGCGGTTCGGCCGCATCACGCCGTCGACCACCGGGCGCACGCTCTGCTGGCGCAGGTTGCGCCACGTGAGCAGCACTTCCGAACGCGATTCGTCGCTGTAGATCTCGATGTCGTCGTCGTTGACGGTGTTCGCCGGCAGCAGCGCGATCACGCCGTTCGCGCTCAGCCAGCGGCCCTGGATCAGGCGCGCGAGCATCGACTTCGCGTCGGAGAACACGCGCCGCGCCGATTCGCCGACGATCTCGTCGTTCAGGATCGCCGGGTACGGGCCCGCGAGATCCCAGGTCTGGAAGAACGGCCCCCAGTCGATGTAGTTCGCGAGCTCGTTCAGGTCGTAGTTCTTGAATACGCGGCGGCCGATGAACTTCGGCTTCACCGGCGTGTAGCCGGCCCAGTCGACCGTCGTGCGGTTTGCGCGCGCTTCGGCGAGCGTGACCATCGGCTGCGCCTTGCGGTTCGCGTGCTGGTCGCGGATGCGCTCGTAATCGGACTTCAGCTCGTCGAGGTACTTCGTCGCGCCTTCGTCCGACAGCAGGCTCGACGCGACCGATACCGAGCGCGATGCATCGGGCACGTAGACGACCGGGCCTTCGTAGTGCGGCGCGATCTTCACGGCCGTGTGCACGCGCGAGGTGGTCGCGCCGCCGATCAGCAGCGGGATCTTCTTCACGCGGAAGTAGTCGTCGCGCTGCATTTCGGAGGCGACGTACGCCATTTCCTCGAGGCTCGGCGTGATGAGGCCCGACAGCCCGATGATGTCCGCGCCTTCGACCTTCGCCTTCGCGAGGATCTCGTTGCACGGGACCATCACGCCCATGTTGACCACTTCGAAGTTGTTGCACTGGAGCACGACCGACACGATGTTCTTGCCGATGTCGTGCACGTCGCCCTTCACGGTCGCGATGACGATCTTGCCCTTCGCGCGCACGTCGCCGCCCGCTTCCGCGAGCAGGCGCTTTTCTTCCTCGATGAACGGGATCAGGTGCGCGACGGCCTGCTTCATCACGCGCGCCGATTTCACGACCTGAGGCAGGAACATCTTGCCCTGGCCGAACAGGTCGCCGACGATGTTCATCCCGTCCATCAGCGGGCCTTCGATCACGTTGATCGGGCGCCCGCCCGCCGCGTGGATCTTCGCGCGGACTTCCTCGGTATCCTCGACGATGAAGTTCGTGATGCCGTGCACGAGCGCATGCGAGAGCCGCTTCTCGACCGGCTGGTTGCGCCACTCGAGGTTCTCTTCCTTCTTCGCGCCGCCGGCCTTGAACTTGTCGGCGATCTCGAGCAGGCGATCGGTGGAATCGGCGCGGCGGTTCAGGATCACGTCCTCGACCCGCTCGCGCAGCTCGGCGTCGAGATCGGCGTACACGCCGAGCTGGCCCGCGTTCACGATGCCCATGTCCATCCCCGCCTGGATCGCGTGGTACAGGAACACGGTGTGGATCGCCTCGCGCACGGCGTCGTTGCCGCGGAACGAGAAGGACACGTTCGACACGCCGCCGCTCACCTTCGCGTACGGCAGGTTCTGCTTGATCCAGCGGGTCGCCTCGATGAAGTCGACCGCGTAGTTGTTGTGCTCCTCGATGCCGGTCGCGACCGCGAAGATGTTCGGGTCGAAGATGATGTCTTCCGGCGGGAAGCCGACTTCGTTCACGAGGAAGTCGTACGAGCGCTTGCAGATCTCGGTCTTGCGCGCGTAGGTATCGGCCTGGCCCGTCTCGTCGAACGCCATCACGACGGCTGCCGCGCCGTAGCGGCGGATCAGGTTCGCGTGGTGGCGGAACGCTTCCTCGCCTTCCTTCAGCGAGATCGAGTTCACGATCGCCTTGCCCTGCACGCACTTGAGGCCGGCCTCGATCACTTCCCACTTCGACGAGTCGATCATGATCGGCACGCGCGCGATGTCCGGCTCCGACGCGATCAGGTTCAGGAAGCGCACCATCGCCGCCTTCGAATCGAGCATCGCCTCGTCCATGTTGATGTCGATCACCTGCGCGCCGTTCTCGACCTGCTGGCGCGCAACGGCGAGCGCCTCGTCGAACTGGCCGTTGAGGATCATCCGTGCGAACGCTTTCGAGCCGGTGACGTTGGTCCGTTCGCCGACGTTGATGAACAGCGTTCCGGGCGTGACGTTGAACGGCTCGAGGCCGGCAAGGCGCATCATGTGATCGGTCATGGCGGTGCGAATTCTGGTGATGAAGGGCGTGGGGCGGTCGGTCAGGCGTTGTCGCTGTACTGGTTCGGCCAGCGGCGCGGCTTCACGTCGGCGAGCGCCTTCGCGATCTCGGCGATGTGCTCGGGCGTCGTGCCGCAGCAGCCACCCGCGAGGTTCACGAGCCCGGCCTGCGCGAATTCCTTCAGGAGGCCCGACGTGACGTCCGGCGTCTCGTCGAAGCCCGTCTCGGCCATCGGGTTCGGCAGGCCCGCGTTCGGGTAGCACGACACGTAGGTGTCGCACAGCTTCGCGAGCTCGGCGATGTACGGGCGCATCAGCGCCGCGCCGAGCGCGCAGTTCAGGCCGAACGTGAGCGGCTTCGCGTGGCGCAGCGAATTCCAGAACGCCTCGACCGTCTGGCCCGACAGGATGCGGCCGGAGGCGTCGGTGACGGTGCCGGAGATCATGATCGGCAGGCGCTCGCCGGTGTCCTCGAACAGCGCGTCGAGCGCGAACAGCGCGGCCTTCGCGTTCAGGGTGTCGAAGATCGTTTCGACGAGGAACAGGTCGACGCCACCGTCGAGCAGCGCCTTCGCCTGCGCGTAGTACGCGTCGCGCAGCTCGTCGAACGTGACGTTGCGCGCGCCCGGATCGTTGACGTCCGGCGAGATGCTGGCCGTCTTCGGCGTCGGCCCGATCGCGCCCGCGACGAAGCGCGGTTTGTCGGGCGTTGCGTATTTCGCGGCCGATTCGCGCGCGAGCTTCGCCGATTCGACGTTCATCTCGACGACGAGATCTTCCATCTCGTAGTCGGCCTGCGCGACTGTCGTCGCACCGAACGTGTTGGTCTCGACGATGTCGGCGCCGGCGGCGAAGTACTGGTCGTGGATCTCGCGGATGATCTGCGGCTGCGTGATCGACAGCAGCTCGTTGTTGCCCTTGATGTCGCGCGGGAAATCCTTGAAGCGCTCGCCGCGATACGCGGCTTCGTCGAGCTTGTAGCGCTGGATCATCGTGCCCATCGCGCCGTCGAGGATCAGGATGCGCGATTTCAGCAGCGCGGGCAGGGCGGCGCCGCGCGTGTAGGGCGCGTCGAGCGGGGCGGCGGAAGCGGCGAGAGGTGTCGCAGACATGGGCGAAAGACCGGCGAAGACGGGAAAACCGTCATTGTAGCCGGTGCGCCTTGCCGCCGCCCGGCCTCGCGCCGTGCTGCGGGGGCCGCCAAACGAAAGCCCCCGCCCGGCGAACCGGACGGGGGCGTAATCGGAGTGCTCGCGGCGCCGCGTCGTTGCGCGGCGAATGGCCCGGCCGCGCGAGGCGCCGGGCCGCGGGTCGTCAGTGCAGCACGACGGGCATCATCATCAGGCTGTCGAATTGCCCGAGGAATTCGTCGACTTCGTCGAGCGACGGTTCATCCTCGATCAATTGCTTCACGTGGGCGCGGAATCGTTCGGCGAGTTCGCCGTCGATGAAGATTTCGCGCTGCGCGTTCTTGTCGACGATTTCGTATCCGCCGGCATTCATCAGATGATGGCCGGCCTGCGGCGCGAATTCGACGACGCAGTAGTTGGGGCTGTTGTAGATCATTTGCATGGCGGCACTCCTCTTCGCAGTGGCATCTGGCCTTGTTATCCCCTAGGTGGGGCAAGCCTTGCCGGTTTCAAGGGGCTTGCGCTGCACACCCCGTTCCCGTTGCGTGGGGTGTATCGGTTAGAAGCCGATGTCTATGAAACGTTTCTTATTGTCTGCCGGTGGACTGAAATAGTTGTTAAAGAGTGTCATCGGCCATTTCGAGGAAATCTGTAATCGGTCGAAATTGCCGATCCATGCGCGTTCACTGTGTGACAGGTGAGGGTGCAGCCGGTTGCGCGGGCGGTTGCACGGAGGCCGGCGGCGCGGGTTGGGTCGGTTCCGCGGCCGGTGCGGTCGATGCATCGGGTGTCGCTGCTTCTGCAGGGGTATTCGTTGCGCCGTTTTCCGGTGATGCGTTAGATGGTACGCCTGGTGCAGCGAGCCTGCCATGCCAGAGCAATTCGATCTGCGCGCCGTTCGGCTCACTTTGCACGAGCCGCGCGGGCAACCAGCCGAGCGACGGCGCGAGCCACATGTCGATGCGGCGCGTGTCGCCGTCGCGGCGCGGCAGGCGCATGAAGTGCCGCGCGCCGATGGTGCCGGCCTGCGTCTGCACCTGCTCGTCGCCGATCACCGTGATCGGCCAGGTCTCGCCGCTGTTGTTGTCGATCACGAAGAACTGCTGCGTGACGCCGGGCTTGTATGCGGCAGGGTTGCCGCGCACGAGCCCCGACAGCTGCATCAGCATGCTGAAGCGGTCCTGCACGCCGTCGGGCAACGGCGCGTTGTTCGGCGTGCGCGTGAACACGACCTGCCGGATCTCGCGGTTGAAGATCGCGATGTCTTCCGGCCGCTTGCCGCGCTTCTCGACGTAACGGTCGGGCGCGACGCCGAATGCGTCGATACGGCCTTCGCTGCGATACGTGAACGGGCCGACGAACGGCACGGGCATCGACACCGACAGGTCGTAGGTGCGTCCGTCGGTGCGCCAGTGGATCGTGCCGATCATGTTCTGCATCCCGTTGTAGAACGTGTCGTACTGCAGGTCGCCGGACGGCGGCGCAGCGAACTTCACGCCGCTCGTCGCGGGGCCCGGTGTCGCGGCGCTGCTGGCGCCGGCGGCCGACGCGGCGTGCACGCCCGAGGCGCCCGGCACGCCGCTCGCCGCGGACGCGGCTGCTGCCGGCGGCTCGCCGTGCTCGGCCGTTTCCGTCGACGTGAGGACCGGCGCGAGCGCGGGCTTCGGTGCAGCGGCTTTCGGCTCGGCCGGTGCGGGCGCGGCCGGATGTTCGACCGGCTTCGGCGCGGGAGGCGCGGGTTGGCGCTCGATCGGTTGCGGCTTCAGCAATTCGATCTGGACGGGAATCTCGGCGGGTGCGGGTGGCGTGAACGAATCGCGGTTGCGCATCAGCCAGATCGCGGCGAGCGTGTGCAGCACCAGCACGACGACGAGTGCGACGGCCACGCGCAGCCAGCGGCGGGGCAGGGCGTGACTCGTGCGGGTGTCGGCAGGCTGCATGGGCATCGAAACGGGGTCGAGGGCGGTCGCGTGACGCCGGGCGCGCAGCGCGCGTCACAGGAATCGGACAGTCGGATACGCCGCGCGTTCGCGGCGCGTGTATCCCGGCGTACCGCGCGCGTCAGGCGTCGCGCGCGTCCGGACTATAGCCGAGTTCGTAAGACAGTTTCTGCGCGCATGCGCGCAGCGCCGTGTCGATCTCGCCGCCCCACGCGATGTCGAACGAGCCTTCCTGGCCGAGCGCGACGATCGCGAGCGCGAGTTCGCCGACTGCGTCGAACACGGGCATGCAGAACGCGTGGATCGTCGGCAGCAGCATCCCCTCGACGCGCGCGGCCTCGTGCTGGCGCACGTCGGCGAGCACCGCGTCGACCTCGTCGAGCGTGCGCGGGCCGCCGTGGTGCGGCGAGCGGCGCGTGTCGGCGAGTTCGCGCTCGAGCATCGCGGCGGTCTTGCCGCGCGGCAGGTACGCGGCGAACAGCAGCCCGGTGGCGGAGCCGAGCAGCGGCATCACGTCGCCGAGCTTCAGCGACGCTTTCGCCGGATGGCTCGACTCCATCCAGTGCACGATCGTCGGCCCCTGGTTGCCCCACACCGCGATGCCGACCGTCTGGTCGAGGCGGTCGCGGAATTCGGTCAGCGCGATCCGCGCGAGCTTCACGCCGTCGACGCGCGCAAGCCGCGCGAGCCCCATCTGCAGCGCGAAGCCGCCGAGTTCGTAGCGGCCCGAGACCGGGTCCTGCGACACGACGCCGAGCCGCGAGAAGCTGACCAGATAACGGTGCGCCTTCGCCGGGCTCATGCCGGCGCGCTGCGCGAGGTCGCGCAGCATCATCGCGCGCGGCTCGCTCGTCAGCACGTCGAGCAGGCGAAAGCCGACCTCGATCGACTGGATGCCGGAACGGACCTTCTCGCCGTGCTCGCCGGAGGCGGCGTCATCGGTGTCGGAGTCGGCGAGATCGTCGTCGGGAAGCGGGCTGGCGGGCATGGGCAACGGGTGCGCGAAAATGCGGCAAGGATCAGGGCGGAAGCGGCGTGCGCGATCGCGGCGCGCCGTACGGATTCACCATCGTAAAATAGATTCCCTCCATCGTCACTACAACGGCAGAACTCCCTATGAAACTTGCTTCGCTGAAGGACGGCACGCGCGACGGCCAGCTGATCGTCGTGTCGCGCGACCTGCACACCGCGGCGATTGCCGACACGATCGCGCCGACGCTGCAGCGTGTCCTCGACGACTGGGCGTTCTACGCGCCGCAACTGCGCGACCTCTACGACGCGCTGAACCACGGCCGCGCGCGCAATACGTTCGCGTTCGATCCGGCGAACTGCATGGCGCCGCTGCCGCGCGCATTCCAGTGGGCCGACGGCTCCGCGTACGTGAACCACGTCGAGCTCGTGCGCCGCGCGCGCGGCGCGGAGATGCCGCCCGAGTTCTGGACCGATCCGCTGATGTACCAGGGCGGCAGCGACGATTTTCTCGGTGCGCGCGACGACGTCGTGTGCCCGTCGGAGGAGTGGGGCATCGATTTCGAGGCGGAAGTCGCGGTGATCACCGGCGACGTGCCGATGAGCGCGTCGCCCGACGAAGCGCTGAAGGCCGTGCGGCTCGTCACGCTCGTGAACGACGTGTCGTTGCGCAACCTGATTCCGGCCGAGCTCGCGAAGGGCTTCGGCTTCTTCCAGAGCAAGCCGGCCACCGCGTTCGCGCCGGTCGCCGTGACGCCCGACGAGCTCGGCGAAGAATGGCGCGAAGGCCGCGTGCACCGGCCGATGATCGTCCACTGGAACGGCAAGAAGGTCGGCCAGCCCGACGCGGGCACCGACATGGTGTTCCATTTCGGCCAGCTGATCGCGCACGCGGCGAAGACGCGCAACCTGCGCGCCGGCTCGATCGTCGGATCGGGCACGGTGTCGAACAAGGACGCGAAGCGCGGTTACTGCTGCATCGCCGAGAAGCGCTGCCTCGAGACGATCGAGCACGGCGCGCCGCAGACGGAATTCATGCGCTACGGCGATACCGTGCGCATCGAGATGCTCGATACGGCCGGCAAGTCGATCTTCGGCGCGATCGAGCAATCGGTCGCCCCGCCCGACGGCGCCGCGTAAGGCGCGCGGCGCCCGCATCGCTTGCGCGAAACCCGGCTTTGGTCCGCGCGCCGGGTTTCGCCTGATGTTTGCCCGCGCGGGCTTGGCTACACTCGATCAAGCGCCAGGAGCAGCCCATGTCCGATCTCTCCGCATACAGCGGTTACGAAGCACTGAAGGTGACGCGCCGCGACCACGGCGTGCTCGACATCGTGATGAGCGGTGAGGGCGCGAACCGCAGCGGCCTCGCCACCGCGAACGCGCACATGCACCGCGAGCTCGCCGACATCTGGCGCGACGTCGATCGCGATCCCGACACGCGCGTCGCGGTGATCCGCGGCGAAGGCAAGGGCTTTTCGGCGGGCGGCGATCTCGCGCTCGTCGAGGACATGGCGAACGACTTCGACGTGCGCGCCCGCGTGTGGCGCGAGGCGCGCGACCTCGTCTACAACGTGATCAACTGCAGCAAGCCGATCGTGTCGGCGATGCACGGGCCGGCCGTCGGCGCGGGGCTCGTCGCCGGGCTGCTCGCCGACATCTCGATCGCCGCGAAGGATGCGCGCATCATCGACGGCCATACGCGGCTCGGCGTCGCGGCCGGCGACCACGCGGCGATCGTGTGGCCGCTGCTGTGCGGGATGGCGAAGGCGAAGTACTACCTGCTGCTGTGCGAGCCCGTGAGCGGCGAGGAGGCCGAGCGGATCGGCCTGGTATCGCTCGCGGTCGAGCCGGCCGACCTGCTGCCGAAGGCGTATGAAGTGGCCGAGCGGCTCGCGCACGGTTCGCAGTCGGCGATCCGCTGGACCAAGTACGCGCTGAACAACTGGCTGCGCTCGGCCGGGCCGACCTTCGACGCGTCGCTCGCGCTCGAATTCATGGGTTTCTCCGGGCCCGACGTGCAGGAGGGCATCCGTTCGCTGCGCGAGCGGCGCCCGCCCCAGTTCCCCGGCGACGCGCCGTTCTGACGCGCGCTATGATCGAACCACGCGCGGCTGCGCGCCGCAGGGCGGCCGCCTCGCTCCACCAGTCAACCAGGACGCCCGTATGACGACCGATGCCTCCGGCTCCAACCCTTTCGCCGGCTTTGCCGGCTTCAAGCCCGCCGACATGATGGACCGGATGTGGGACATGATGCGGATGTCGCCGTTCGGCGGGATGGCGTCGTTTCCGGGCGCCGCGCACGGGCTGCCGCCGTCGCTGTCGAGCATGTCCGACATGATGGCGCCGCTCACGAGCGTCGAGGAACTCGACAAGCGGATCACCGATCTGCGCGCGGTCGAGCAGTGGCTGAAGCTCAATCTCGGGATGCTGCAGTCGGCGATCCAGGCGCTCGAAGTGCAGCGCGCGACGCTCGCGACGCTGCGCGCGTTCGGCGCGTTCGCGCAAAGCTCGATGTCGGCGGCCGAGGAAGCGGCCGTCGCGGCTGCGCAGGCGGCAAAGGCCGCGTCGGCGCCGGGCGATGCGGCGCCGGCACCGGACGCCGCGGATGCGCCGCCGGCTGGCGATGCCGCGCAGCAGGCTTTCGATCCGGCCGGTTGGTGGAACCTGCTGCAGTCGCAGTTCAACCAGCTCGCGGGCCTCGCGATGGCGCAACCGGGCATGCAGCCCGCGGCGCCGGGCGACGTGCCGCCCGACGCGGCCGCACCGCCGGAGAAGGCCGCGAAGCCGGCAGCGGCGGCCGCCGCGCCGCGCAAGCCTGCCGCGAAACGCGCGAAGCCGGCCGGTTCGGCTGCGGAGCGCGCCGCCGCCGCTTCGTCGCCCGAAACCCGTCCGCCGAAGCGTTCGACGTGACGCGGCGCAGGTAGCAGGTCGATCATGCGGCTCGCGCTCGTTCTGATGGGAGGCGGCGCACGCGCCGCTTACCAGGTCGGCGTGCTGAAAGCGCTGGCCGAGATCGCGCGCGAGGCCGATCCGCAGCGGCACACGTTGCCGTTCACGGTCGTGTGCGGCTCGTCGGCCGGCGCGATCAATGCGACGTCGATCGCGAGCCACGCGGACGACTTTTCCCACGGCGTGCGGCGCCTGCTCGAGTTCTGGGAGCCGTTGCGCGCCGACTACGTGTATCGCTCCGACTGGCTCGGCATCGCGGCCGCCGGCGCGCGCTGGCTCGCGGCGATGACCTTCGGCTGGGCGGCGCGCCGTTCGCCGCGCGGGCTGCTCGACAACGCGCCGCTCGCGCACCTGCTGCAGCGCGAGCTGAGTTTCCACCGGATCGAGCAGATGCTCGAGGCGCGGCTGCTGCACGCGCTCGCGGTGACGGCGCTCAGCTATTCGAGCGGCCGGCACCTCACGTTCTACCAGGCCGCCGAGCCGATCCAGGCGTGGCGGCGCGCGCAGCGCACCGCGCGGCTCGTCGATCTTTCCGCGTCGCACCTGCTCGCGTCGTCGGCCATTCCGTTCGTGTTTCCGGCCGTGCCGCTCGTGCTCGACGGGCAGATCGAATACTTCGGCGACGGGTCGATCCGGCAGATCGCGCCGCTGTCGCCGGCGATCCATTTCGGCGCGGACCGGATCGTCGTGGTCGGCGCGGCCGATCCGCGGCCCGAGATCCCGGCCGCGAACGGCGCCGGCCTCGTGCGCGGCTACCCGACGCTCGCGCAGATCGGCCAGCAAGTACTCGCGAGCGTGTTCCTCGACTCGATCGGCTCGGACATCGAACGGATCGAGCACATCAACCGGATGATCGAGCACTTGCCGCACCAGATCGAAATCGACAGCGGCTGGCGGCACGTCGACGTGCTCGCGATCGCGCCGTCCGAGCGCATCGAGCTGATCGCCGCGAAGCACCTGAAGCAGATGCCGGCGGCGATGCGCGGGCTGCTCGGCGCGGTCGGCGGCAGCCAGCCGGCCGGCGCGTCGTTCGCGAGCTACCTGCTGTTCGAGGAGGCGTTCACGCGCGAACTGATCGAGCTCGGCTACGGCGACGGGCGCGCGCAGCGCGACACGCTCGCCGGCTGGATCGCGCAGGCGGACGGCGGCAGCGCGCCGGCTGCCGGCACGCCGCCGGAGGGCGGACTCGCGACGGGCGAAATACGGGTCTGATGCACGCGGTTGCGGGAAATTACGCGCAGTTGCGTTTTTGCGACGGTCGGCCGCGACCGATCGCCGCACCGCAATGGGCGGGGTGCGACCAGGCAGGCGTCTCGGAAGCGTCATACACGCGTGATATCATGGCCGCCGCCGTATACACCACATCGAGCAGCCCGCCGATCCGGCATCCGCACGGGAACCTTCGGGGAACCCGCCTGGGGCAGGGGACGGGCTCGCCACCGAGCCGGCCAGCGCCGGCCCCCAACTCAGGCAAGCGCGGCCGGCTCCGTTCGAACGGAGCGTGGCTGCGGCGTGCCCAACGGCGGCGACGCGGCCGCCCGGCTGCCGGACGTGGAATCAGCGTCCGGCGGGTCGGTTTCCCGCGTAAAATTAGAGTCTTGGCTGCAAAAAGCGCGCGTGGCGCGCTTGCGCGGCAACAGTCACGTTTAGAGAAGTCGCATTGCGCAGAACAGGGGTGGGACCATCATGAACACGATGCTTTATCCGGAACTTTACAGGTCGCTCGAGGCTGTCCGCTGGGACATGGAGAAGGACATTCCGTGGGACAAGTTCGACGCTTCGCTGCTCACCGACGAGCAGGCGAAGACGATCAAGATGAACGCGATCACCGAATGGTCGGCGCTGCCCGCGACGGAAATGTTCCTGCGCGACAACCAGCACGACAGCGACTTTTCGGCATTCATGAGCGTGTGGTTCTTCGAGGAGCAGAAGCATTCGCTCGTGCTGATGGAATACCTGCGCCGCTTCAAGCCGGACATGGTGCCGACCGAAGAGGAACTGCACGCGGTGCGTTTCCAGTTCGATCCGGCGCCGCCGCTCGAGACGCTGATGCTGCACTTCTGCGGCGAAATCCGCCTGAACCACTGGTATCGCTGCGCGGCCGACTGGCACACCGAGCCGGTCATCAAGCAGATCTACGAAACGATCTCGCGCGATGAAGCGCGTCATGGCGGTGCGTACCTGCGCTACATGAAGAAGGCGCTGAACAATTGCGGCGACGTCGCGCGTGCCGCGTTCGCGAAGATCGGCGTGCTGATGGCGTCGGCGCGCCGCACCGAGAAGCCGCTGCATCCGACCAACCTGCACGTGAATCAGGCGCTGTTCCCGCGCGACACCGTCCAGTCGCGCCTGCCCGATCCGGAATGGCTCGAGCGCTGGCTCGACGAGCAGATCCGTTTCGACGGCGAGTGGGAAAAGAAGGTCGTCGAGCGCATCCTGCACAACCTGTCGATCCTGTTCGAGCGCACGTTCGCGACCGCGCAGGAACTGAACCGCTACCGCAAGGAAGTCACCGGCCGCCTGCAAGCCGAAAGCGGTCCGTCGTCGGCGGCGCAACCGGCCTGAGGCCGGCAGGCGCCGCAGCCGGCGGGAGTCCGCCGGCCGCATTGCGCCGTTTCGCGTTTGACGCATGAAGCCCGCCCGGCCAGTCCGGCGGGCTTTTTATCTGGTGCCGCCGCATGGCGCCGTGTTGCCATCGCCGCGCGCCGCCGTTTCGTTCATCTCCCCGATCTTCATCATGTCCGCTACCTTCGAACGCAAGCTGATCACCCGTGACGCGCTGGTCGCCCTGCGCGCATCGCTGTCGTCGCCCGTCGTGTTCACCAACGGCGTGTTCGACATCCTGCATCGCGGCCACGTCACGTATCTCGCCGACGCGAAAGCGCTCGGCGCATGCCTGATCGTCGGCGTGAACAGCGACGCGTCGGTGCGCATGCTCGGCAAGGGCGACGACCGGCCGATCAACCGCGAGGACGATCGCGCGGCGCTGCTCGCGGCGCTGGAAAGCGTCGACTGGGTCGTGACGTTCGAGGAAAAGACACCCGTGTCGCTGATCGAGGCCGTCCGTCCGGACATCCTCGTGAAGGGCGGCGATTACGACATGGATGCGTTGCCGGAATCGGCGCTCGTGCGCGGCTGGGGCGGCCGCGCGCTGGCGATTCCGTTCGAGCACGATCGCTCGACTACCGCGTTGCTGAAGAAGGTGCGCGCGCAGCAGTCCTGAGCGCGGTCTGGCGCCGTCAGGGCGCCGACGCCGCGAGCGGCGCGGCCGTGACGGCCGGCGGCGCGATCGGGCCGCCGACGACGGGCTGATCGGCCGCCTGCGCAAGCGGCGTCACGCGCAGCGCGTCGGGCCGCACCTGCCGCGACAGCACGCCGGGCTCGCGCGGGCCGGCTGCCGGCAGCGGCCCGAACACGCCGCGCGCCACCACGAACGCGAGCATGTTGGCGAGAAAGAGAACAGCGATCAGCCAGCGCAGCATCGTCGAAACTCCTCGTCGTCATCGACGTCGTTCACGTCATTCGGTCGGGCCGGCAGCATGGCCGGCTCTTGCATGCCTTTCGGCGATCGTTCGCGCGGGCCGCCGCCGCGGTGCCACGCATTTCATCGTCACCGTGACGCATCCCCGCACGGGGTTCATCGCCGCGCGCCGGCGCGATGCCGGCGCATTTCCGTCAATCCCGTGCCGCTGCTTCCGCGGCAATCAGCGCGAGCCCGGACAGGATCAGCGCATCATGCCGCGTATGCGGGGCGGTCAGCGCGCGCGCGACGTCGTCCGCTGCGCCGCCTGCCAGCACGAGCCGCACGGGCGCCTGCCACGCGTCGGCGAGATCGCGCCACGCGCGCTCGATCAGCCCGGCCTGCGCGTACAGGCAGCCGGCCGACAGCGAGCGCGGCGTATCGACCTGGAACGGCTCGGCTCGCGCACCCGCGAGCAGCCCGCTCGCGACGTCGGTGGTCAGCGTCGGCAACTGCGCGGTGTGCGTGCCGAGTGCGCGCATCATCAGCGCCCAGCCCGGCGCGATCAGCCCGCCCGTGAAGCGGCCGTCCGAACGCAGCGCCTCAAGCGTCGTCGCGGTGCCGAACGTCGCGATCAGCAGATGTTCGCCCGGAAAGGCCGCGTGCGCGCCGATCAGGCCGGCCCAGCGGTCGCTGCCGAGCTGCTCGGGTGTCGTATAGCCGTTCGTCACGCCGCATTGCGTGTTCCGCGAGCGGATCGTCGTGCGCGGCAAGCCGGGCCAGCGCGCATCGAGCAACGCGTCGAGCCGCGCGGCCACGTCGGCACCGGCGACATTCGAGATCCATGCGCCGCGCGGACGCGGCAGGTTCGACCAGTCGGGATCGGCGCCGCCGTCGCGCGCGTGGCCGAATGCGCCCGTTTCGACGAGCGTGCGCTGCGCGTCGGCGAGCGCCCACTTGATCCGGCTGTTGCCGGCGTCGATCAGCAGGTGCGGCTCGCTCATTGCGCTTCGCGCAGCGACACGTCGCCGGCCGCGATCGCCTGCACGCCGTTCGGCGTGTCGAGCAGCAACTGGCCGGTCGCGTCGATGCCCGTCGCGATGCCGCGCGCACGTTCGACGCCCTGTTCGAGCAGCACGACTTCGCGCCCCGCGTAGGCGTGCAACGCGTGCCAGCGCGGCAGGAACGGCGCGAGCCCGTCGGTCCCGAACTGCGCGAGCGCGGGTGTGAGCGCGTTCAGCGATGCGGCGAGCGTATCGGTGAGGTTGGCCGAAGCGCACGCAATCGACAGCGCGGCCGGCGGCAGCCCGCTCGCGAGCGTCGCTTCGCGCGCGCGCAGCGCGTCGACCTGCGCGGCGACGGCTTCCGCGCCGCGCACGTTGATGCCGAAGCCGATCACGACGGCGGTCGCGTCGGCGGTGGTCCAGACGGTTTCGATCAGGATCCCGGCGAGCTTGCCGACGACGCGCGGCGTGCCGTCGTCGGTGGCGGTCAGCAGCAGGTCGTTCGGCCATTTGAGCGCGACGCGCGTGCCGGCGTCGAGCGGCAGCGTGGCAAGCCCTTCGGCGAGCGCGACGCCGATCGCGATGCTCAAGCCGCCGAGCGCATCGACGGAGCGCGGCACGATGCAGCCGACCGAGCACAGCAGCGCGTTGCCGGGCTGCGCGAACCACGGTCGGCCCTGCCGGCCGCGGCCGGCTGTCTGCTCGAACGCAACGCGCACGAGCGGCGCGGGCAGCGCGTTCGCGCTGCGCGGCAGCGCCTTGAGCCGGGTCGCGACGTCGGCGTTGGTCGAGCCGGTGGCGGCGACGATGTCGAGCGGCCACGCACGTGGCGCGGCGTCCAGGTGCGCCTCGAGCCGGTTGCGCGCGATGTGCGCGTCGCCGGAATCGGGCGTGTCGGAGGAGGTGGGGGCGTTCATGGCGCCTATTGTAGCGACAGGGGAAGGGGCGCGCGTTGGGCGGCGCACGCGACAGGCGGGGCATGCCGGCCCGCACGCGAACTGTGTCAGGCCGGCGCCGCGCCGCTTATTTCTTTTCCATCTGCTCCAGCGCCTTGATCTCTTCCTCGGACGTCATTTCGCAGGCGAGCAGCGTCTTGCCCTTGAGCGCCGGGCCCTGGCGGGCCGACACGAGGATCAGCGCGCCGACCGGACCGCGGGCGGTCAGCCGGCGCGCGTAGCCGATGGACGCAGCCCCCAGCAGATGGCCCTTCTCGCGGGTGAGCGGGTAGCGCTGCGCGAGCTGGCCGGCGACTTCGCCTTCCACGAGCACGCCGATCCCCGAACGGGTGAACACGACGTTCTGCGTCGTGAAGCCGTCCCGGCGGATCGGTTCCGGCAGACGAAAGACCGCCGCGCCCAGCATCGACTCGTCCGGCTTCGGATCGGCCGCTTTCGCGGTGTTGTAGATCGAGTCCATCAGGTCCGACGTGAACGGCGGCTTGCAGAGCGCGGCGTTGAAGAGGTCGGGATGGGCGGGCGGTGCGGCGAGCGCGACGAATGGCGCGGCGGCGATGGCGCCAAGGGCGGCGCGAAGCGCGGACAGGCGATCGGACATGGATGCAGTTCTCTCAGGTTTTGTTGTGAGGCTGCATGTCAAGACATCGACGCGCGCCGATCGACCGGCACGGATCGACCGGATGGCGGCACCGCACCCGGCATCCGGCATCCGGCACGCTCGCCCGCGCCCCGCGATCGACGTCGCCGGGAGGCGATCGATGCGCGGGGCGTCGAGTCATGCGTGCCGCGTCGCCGCGATCCCGCCGGCCCGCGCGTGCCGGAAAACCGTCACGGCGCGACGACCGGATGCTTCAGCGCATGCGCGGTCTCGATCCACTGCGCGTGGAACTCGTCCGCGTCGGGCCGCAACCCCAGCTCGCCGTTGCGATAGGCCATCGCAAGCGTCTGCACGGCTTCCGGCAACTCGTGTTCGGCGGCCCGGCGATACAGCGCGAGCGCGCGCGTCTCGTCGCGCGGCACGCCGCTGCCGTCGCGGTACGCGTTCGCGAGCATGAAGTCCGCGGCCGGAATGTCCGCGCGCGACGCGACGTCGAACCAGTGCGCGGCCTGCACCGGATCGGCGGCGATGCCGTAGCCGCTGCGGTAGATCAGCCCGAGGTAATACGCGGCGGCCGGGTCGCCCTGTTCGGCCGCTTCGCCGAGCAGCGCGCGGGCACGCACGTAGTCCTTCGGGATGTCGCCGCTGCCGAGCAGCAGTGCCTTGCCGAGCGCGAGCTGCGCGCGCCGCGCGGCGGGCGCGTCGGCGTGGCCGTCCGCCTGCGCGGCGGTTTCCAGCCAGCCGCGCCCTTCGTCGCGCAGCCCCGGTTCGCGCGCGTCGACGAGCGCGATGCCGAGCGCCGCCTGCGCGGCGCCCGAGCCGCGGCGCGCGAGGGTGCGCAACTGCGCGAGCGCGTGCGGCTCGGTGGCCTGCGTGACCATCGCCTGCCACTCGTCGAGCTGCGCGGCGCTCGGCGCGGGGCCGGCGCCGCGCAGGCCGGCCGCCGCGACGACGGCCGCGACGGTCACGGCCGCCGCCGCGAGCAGCGCGGCCGGCGGGAGTTTCGCGCGCAGCAGGCGCCGCGCGGCGGCGGCGAAGCCGGTTTCGGCCGGCCGCATCGTCCGGATCGGTTGCATCGCGTGTCTCATTGCGTGAGGTCGATCTCGTAGATGGCGAGGTTCTTGCCCGAGCCGTCGTCGGCCGCGACCTGCGTGATGCCGGTCAGGCCGGCCGCCGCTGCGTCGCCCAGACGGTTCGGCGCGGACGCGAACTGCACGTGCGCGACCGAGCTCGCGAGCTTCGTGAAGCGCCAGCTGCGCTGCGCGCCGTCCGCCGTGCGCGTGATCTTGCCGCGCTGCTTCACGAACGCGATCAGCACGTCGCGGTTCGCATCGGGCGACGCGAAGATCGTCTTGCTGCCGTCGAGGCCCGGGAAGTTGCCGCCGCCGCTCGCGCGGTAGTTGTTGGTCGCGACGATGAACTGCGCGTTCGGGTCGATCGGCGCGCCCTTGTACGTCAGGTTCTTGATCCGGCTGCCGAGCGGCTGCGTGACGTCGATTTCATACGCGAGATCGGCCGACGTGAACATGTCGAAGTTGTAGCCGGGGAAGGTGCTGACGAGCGGCTGTACGGTCGCCTTGGTCGGGTCGATCCGGTTGAAGCGCTTCGCGGCCGTCTCGAGCCAGTTCTTCACGTCGGCGCCGCTCACCTTCACGGCGTACACGGTGTTCGGATACAGGTACAGGTCGGCCGCGTTGTTGATCGCGAGCGCGCCCGGCGCGACGTCGGTGTAGTCGCTGCCGCCGCCGAAGCCGCTCTTGAACGGCGCGCTGACCGACAGCACCGGCAGCGACGCGTATTGCGGCAGGTTCGCCTGCACGTAGGTCTTTACGTAGTCGGCCTGCGCCTCGTTGACGATCTGGATCGCGCCCGGATCGCCGACATCCGCGAAGTACGAGTTCATTCGATAGTCGGTCGAGCCGATCGGCGTCTTCACGTAGTCGATCGTCGCCTGGTGCTCGGCGGCGATCGCGGCGGACACGGACGGGTCGGCCGCGACGTAGCTCTTGTCGGCATTCTGGATCGGCCGCGCCTCGACGGTCGTCTGCGACTTGTCGACGCTCCACGCCTTGCCGTCGAACTTCAGGCCGAGTTTGATCACACCGAGGTGCTTGCCCCAGTAGTTGGCCATCACGGTCGGCACGCCGTTGACGGTGCCCTTGACCTTGTCGACGCCCGGCAGGTTGAACTGCGACACGGTGCTGTTCGCGTCCGGGAACACCTGGTGCGAGTGGCCGATCAGCATCGCGTCGATGCCGGTCACCTTCGACAGCCACCAGCTGCCGTTCTCCATCGTCGGCGAATACGCGGAATTGTCGAGGCCGCCGTGCGAGATCGCGACGACGAGATCGGCGCCCTTCGCGCGCATCTCCGGAACGTACTTCTCGGCGGCTTCCTTCAGGCCGGTCGTGTAGACCTTGCCGTCGAGCCAGCGCTTGTCCCAGTTCATGATCGCGGGCGGCGTGAAGCCGATGATGCCGATCTTCACGGGCGCGCTGACCGTCTTGCCGTCCGGCGTGGTCGCCGTCACGGTGCGGGTCAGGATCGTGTATGGCGTGAACAGCGGCGCGTTGGTCTTCGCGCTGATGACGTTCGCGAGCACCTGCGGGAAGCTCGGGCCCGCGCACTTTTTCTGCTGGGCCGGCGCCGGCAGGCCGTCGACCTCGAACGTGTTGCCGGTCACCTGCGACAGGTACGGCAGCCCGTAGTTGAATTCGTGGTTGCCGATCCCGCCGCCGTCGAATTTCGCGGCGTTCATCACCTTGTAGATCGCGAGCGTCTGGTCGCAGCCGATCGGCTTCACGAGCGCCTGGTAGTCGGACAGCGCGGTGCCCTGGATCGTGTCGCCGTTGTCGAGCAGCAGCGTGTTCGGGTACTGCGCGCGCGCCTGTGCGATCAACGTCGACACGCGCTCGAAGCCGAGCGAGTTGTCGGCGGCGAGCTTGAAATAGTCGTACGACAGCACGTTGGTGTGCAGGTCGGTCGTCTCGAGCAGCGCGAGCGTGGCCGTCGTGCCGACGGGCGCCTGGGCCGCGGGCTGCGACGGCGGCGGGGCGGTGACGTCGTCGCCGCCGCAGGCGGCGAGGGTGAAGGCAAGGCTGGCGAGCGCGGCGGCAGTCGCCACGCGGTGGCTGGAAAGCGGGGTGAGACGCATCGGTTGTCCTGTTCGGTGTTCTGTTCTGATTTGGCGAGGTGCGCAACGAAATGGCGGCGCGGGGCGCCGACGGCCTGATGTGCGGCGCGTGAGAGTATCGAAAGGAAACGTGACGGAAGAATGAAAGGTGATGACGCGGGCCGCGCGCCGGGGCGGGCGGCGGCTTCCGGGCCGCCCACGATCGGGCTTCGTCGGCCAGGCTTCGCCGGGCAGGCGGCCCCGGTCGACCGTCCCCGGCCGGGTGCCCCCGGCCACGCGTCCCCACGGAAATCCTCACGTCGCGGCGCCGGGCGGTTCGCTACAATGGCCGCTGTCATCCTTTTGCAAACAACCTGCCCTTGGACTTCGAGACTCCTCCCGGCCTGTCGGTCGACGCCGGCGGCCAGGGCCAGACGGTGCGCCTGACCGGCCAGTGGACCGCGCTCGCGCTTGCGCGCAATCGTGGTGCGATCGCGCGCCGGGTCGCGAGCATCGCGTCCGGGCGCGTGAGCGAATGGGACCTGTCCGGCATCGAGCGGCTCGACCACGTCGGCGGCCAGGCGCTGTGGCGCGTGTGGGGCCGCAAGCTGCCGGCCGGCGTCGCGCTGAGCGTCACGCAGCGCACGATCTTCGAGCGCATCGAGCGGCTCGACAGCGGGCGCGAGGCGCCCGAGCGCGTCGTGCGCGTCGATCCCGTCACGCGGCTCGGCCAGGGGATCTTCGCGTTCGGCGAACACCTGCAGGGCGGCATCGCGATGTTCGGCCTCGTGATCCTCGATGCGCTGTCGGTGCTGCGCCGCCCGAAGACGATGCCGTGGAAGGAAACCTCGGCGAACATCTACAGCGCCGGCGCGCAGGCGCTGCCGATCACCGCGCTCGTCGCGTTCCTGATCGGCATCGTGCTCAGCTACCTGTCCGCGCAGCAGTTGCAGATGTTCGGCGCGAACCGCTACATCGTGAACATCCTCGGGCTGTCGGTGATCCGCGAGCTCGGCCCCGTGCTGTCGGCGATTCTCGTCGCGGGCCGCTCGGGCTCGGCGATCACCGCGCAGATCGGCGTGATGCGCGTGACCGAGGAGCTCGACGCGATGCGCGTGATGGGCATCCCGCACGGGCTGCGGCTGATCCTGCCGCGCGTGCTCGCGCTCGGCATCGCGATGCCGCTGCTCGTGATGTGGACCAACATCATCGCGCTGACGGGCGGCGCGCTTGCCGCAAAGCTCGTGCTCGGCATCGACGTCAACTATTTCGTGCGCTCGCTGCCGGGCGTCGTGCCGATCGCGAACCTGTACATCGGCGTCGGCAAGGGCGTCGTGTTCGGCATGCTGATCGCGCTGGTCGCCTGCCATTTCGGTTTCCGGATCAAGGCGAACTCGCAGAGCCTCGGCGAAGGGACGACCACGTCGGTCGTGTCGTCGATCACGGTCGTGATCCTCGCCGACGCGGTGTTCGCGATCCTGTTCCAGAACGTGGGGCTCGGATGAACGCATCGAACGAATCGGCGGCCCACGCCGCACCGGCCGGCACGCCGCCCGCCGCCGCGGAGGCGGACCTCGTGATCGAGGTGCGCAACCTGACCAAGCGCTACGGGCGCAACATCATTCACCAGAAGCTCGACTTCGACGTGCGGCGCGGCGAGATCGTGGCGATCGTCGGCGGCTCGGGCTCCGGCAAGACGACGCTCGTGCGGCAGATCCTCGGCCTCGAGCGGCCGACGTCGGGCACGATCAAGGTGTTCGGCGAAGATACGGCGACGATCGACGATGCAAGCGCGCGGATGATGCGCACGCGCTCCGGGATGCTGTTCCAGCAGGGCGCGCTGTTCTCGTCGATGACGGTGTTCGACAACGTCGCGCAGCCGCTGCGCGAGCTCGGTCGCGTGCCGCCGGACCTGCTGCACGACATCGTGATGCTGAAGCTCGAGATGGTCGGGCTGCCGCGCAAGCACGCGTCGAAGATGCCGGCCGCGCTGTCGGGCGGGATGGTCAAGCGGGTCGGCATCGCGCGCGCGATCGCGCTCGAGCCCGAGCTGCTGTTCCTCGACGAGCCGACGGCCGGCCTCGATCCGCAGGCCTCGGACGAATTCGTCGAGCTGATCGCGACGCTGCACCGCACGCTCGGGCTGACCGTCGTGATGGTGACGCACGATCTCGACACGATGGTCGCGCTGTCGACGCGCGTCGCGGTGCTGGCCGACCGCAAGGTGCTGGTCGCCGCGCCGGTCGAGGAGGCCGCGAACGTCGATCATCCTTTCATCCACGAATATTTCCTGGGGCTGCGCGGGCGCCGCGCACTGCAGGCGCTGCCGCCCGAGCGGCGCGCGAAGCTGCCGAAGGCGGCCCTCGAACCGGCGCTGTCGAGCGTCGAGCTGTAGCAGGCAGGCAAGCAAGGACAAGGAACCCTTCCGATGGAAAACAAATCACATGCGTTCTGGGCCGGCCTGTTCACGATCGCGCTGACGCTCGCGATCGCGGGCACCGTGTTCTGGTTCAACGTCGACCGCACCGTGCGCGTGCCGTACGACCTGCTCGCACGCACCAACGTGACGGGGCTGTTCCCGGACGCGGCCGTGCGTTTTCGCGGCCTCGACGTGGGCAAGGTACAGTCGATCGGCTTCGATCGTACGCACCCGGGGCAGATCCGGATCCGGATTCTGGTCGACCACGACGCGCCGATCACGCAGTCGACCTACGGCAGCCTCGGCTTCCAGGGCGTGACGGGCATCGCGTTCGTGCAGCTCGAAGATACGGGCCGCGACCTGGCGCCGCTGCCGTCGTCGGCGAAGTCGATCGCGCAGATTCCGATGCGGCCGAGCCTGTTCGACCAGATCCAGGAGCGCGGCGACGTGCTGCTGCGGCAGCTCGAACTGGCCGCGAAAAGCGCGAACGCGCTGATGTCGCCCGAGATGCGCGAGCAGCTGCGCGCGACGGCCGAAAGCCTGCAGCACGCGGCCGACGGCGCGGCGGTGCTGACGAAACAGCTCGGCCCGGCGGTCGCCGCGCTGCCGGAAACGATGCACCAGGTGGACCGCACGATGGCGTCGGCGAACACGCTGCTGCAGCCGAACGGGCCGCTCGTGTCGAACCTGAACAAGGCCGGCACGGCCGCGGAGCAGGTCGGCGTCGCGCTGAACGACCTCAACGCGCGCGTGCAGTACGACACGCTGCCGCGCTTCAATGCGCTCGCCGGCAGCGTCGGCGATGCGTCGCGGCAATTGAAGGACGTTGCCGGTGAACTCGGCCGCAACCCGCGCAGTCTGTTGTTCGGTTCGCCCGGCCCGCAGCCGGGCCCCGGCGAAGCGGGTTTCGTCTGGCCGGGTGCGACGGCCGGGAAGTGAGGCCGACCGGAAACCCGTCGGTCGCCCGGCCGGAAACGGCCACGCAATGACGCCCATCGAAACCGGAAACATCATGCAGGAACACGCCATGCCACGAATCCTTGACCGCGCGCTGCGTCCCGCCGCGGCCGCGCTTGCCGTGCTGACGCTCTCGCTTGCAGCCGGCTGCGCCGGCCACGGCGCGGCGCTGTCGAACATCCGCTACGACCTCGGGCCGGCCGCATCGGTCGCGACGGCCGGTTCGGGCCCCGCGCTGAAGGTGCTCGACGTCGGCGCGCCCGATGCGCTCGATTCGGACAAATTCACCTACCGCCTCGCGTACGCGGATGCGCAGCACGTGGCCGTCTATCGCGACAGCCGCTGGACCGCGCCGCCCGCGCAACTGCTCACGCAGCGGCTGCGCGGCGCGCTGTCGTCGCGCGGCACGGTGCTCGAAGGCTCGGACGGCGTGCGCGCGCCGACCCTGAAGGTCGACCTGAACGAATTCGAGCAGGTGTTCGACGGACAGTCGCAGAGCCACGGCGCGGTCACCGCGCGCGCGACGCTGATGCTGGACGGCAAGGTGCTCGGCCAGCGCACGTTTGTCGCGCGCGCGCCGTCGAGCACGCCCGATGCGGCTGGCGGCGCCCGTGCGCTTGCGACGGCAAGTGACCAGCTCGTGTCGCAGATCGCCGCATGGGTCGGCATGCAGGCGTACGCGGGCACGCCGTGACGCGCGCAGCGCAGCGATGAACGCGACCGGCGCGCCCCGCGCATCGTCGCTCGCGCGACAGGCGTTCGCCGCTTATGCGGCGCTCATCGTCTACGCGTCGCTGTATCCGTTCTCGGGCTGGGTGTCGCTCGGCATCGGGCCGTTCGACTACCTGTTCGCGCCGATGCAGCGCTACGTGACCGCGTTCGACGTGGTCACGAACGTGCTCGGCTATTTGCCGTTCGGCGCGCTTGGTGTGCTCGCGCTGCACCCGCGCTGGCGCGGCGTCGCCGCGACGCTGATCGCGGGCGGGCTCGGCGTGCTGCTGTCGAGCTCGATGGAGGCGCTGCAGACCTATCTGCCGACGCGCGTCGCGTCGAATCTCGATCTCGCGGCCAACGCGCTCGGCGCGCTGCTGGGCGCGGCGCTCGTCGCGCCGGCCACGGGCGCGCTGCTCGATCGCGGCGCGTTGCGCCGGCTGCGCTTCGCGTGGTTCGAGGCCGACGGCGCGACACCGCTGCTGCTCGCCGCGCTGTGGCCGTTCGCAATCCTGTTTCCGTCGCCGTTCCTGTTCGGCATCGGCGACTGGCCGGCCGCGCTGTGGGAGCGCGCCGACGCGTCGATGCAGGACGCGCTGCTCGCGTGGCTGCCGGCCGCGTGGCGCGTGAGCGAATGGCCCGAACGCGTCGACGGCTGGCTGTCCGATTCCGCGTGGGAGGCCGCGCTCGGCGGGCTGATGCTGTTCGCCGCGCTGACGATCGCGTCGCTCGCGATGCGCCCGCGCGCACCGCGCATCCGGCTGCTGATCGCGTTCGTCGCCGCGACGCTCGTGCTGAAGGCGGCCGCGACGTTCATGCAGTCGGCCACCGGCCTGGTCGTCGTGTGGGCCACGCCCGGCGCGCGGCTCGGGATCGAGCTCGGTTTCGCGGCCGCGCTCGTCGCGCTGCGCGTGCCCGAGACCTGGCGCGCGACGCTCGCGGCGCTGGCGCTGCTGGCCGGCGTGGCGCTCGTGAACCTGCTGCCCGTCAATCCGTTCTTCGACTTCACGCTGTCGGGCTGGCGGCAGGGCCGCTACGTGCACTTCAACAGCATCGCGCGCTGGCTCGCGTGGATCTGGCCCTACGCGGCGCTGATCTGGCTCGGCCAGCGCGTCGAGCACGCGTGGCTGCCGGCCGCGGTGCGCCGCTGACGCGGTCGTCCGGGCAGGGCGGCCGCGGCCGCATCGCGGGCAGCCGTGCGCGCCGGTCGCTATAATCGACCGCATCATCCGTTGCGCCCTGCAACGGCAATCGCCCCTCTTTCCGCCTGGCGTCGCGCCGGGCCGCTCGCCACCATCATGGATTCCTACTACCAGCACCACGTCTTTTTCTGCCTGAACCAGCGCGAACCGGGCGCCGAACGGCCGAGCTGCGCGCAATGCGACGCGCAGACCATGCAGGAATACGCGAAAAAGCGCGTGAAGGAACTCGGCCTCGCCGGGCCCGGCAAGGTTCGCATCAACAAGGCCGGCTGCCTCGACCGCTGCGAGGAAGGGCCCGTGATGGTCGTGTATCCGGAAGGCACGTGGTACACGTACGTCGACCAGGCCGACATCGACGAGATCGTCGAGTCGCACCTGCGCGACGGCAAGGTCGTCGACCGCCTGAAGATCTGAGCGGGCCGGCCGAATGAACGTTCATACGCAGAAGTCGCTGATCGCGGGCCCGGTCGGGCAGATCGAAATCGCGGTCGACCTGCCTGATGCCGTGCGCGAAGGCGGCGCCGCGCCGCGCGGCATCGCGCTCGTCGCGCATCCGCATCCGCTGTTCGGCGGCACGATGGACAACAAGGTCGCGCAAACCCTCGCGCGCACGCTCGTGCAGCTCGACTACGTGGTCTACCGGTCGAACTTCCGCGGCGTCGGTGCGACCGAAGGCGTGCACGACAACGGCACCGGCGAAGCCGACGACCTGCTCGCGGTGCTCGCGCACATGCGCGCGCAGCCCGCGTATGCGGACCTGCCGCTGGTGCTCGCGGGCTTCTCGTTCGGCACCTTCGTGCTGTCGCACGTCGCGAAGCGGCTGCGCGACGCGGGCGAAACGATCGAGCGGATGGTGTTCGTCGGCACGGCCGCGAGCCGCTGGCAGGTGGCCGACGTGCCCGAGAACACGCTCGTGATCCACGGCGAAACCGACGACACGGTGCCGATCGCATCGGTGTACGACTGGGCGCGGCCGCAGGAACTGCCAGTCGTCGTGATCCCCGGCGCCGAGCATTTCCTGCATCGCAAGCTGCACGTGCTGAAACGCATCATCGTCGACGCCTGGCGTTGACCGGCGTACGCGCGCGGCTGGAACGGCCCAAGGCCCGCCGCGCGTATTCGGCACGAGCCGGCACCCGCCGGAAGCGCGGCATCGCGCCGCGCACCCCGACTTGCACCCCGCCTGCACGCGCCTTTCGCGCGGCTTCGAGCGTGATCGCACACGATCTGCTCGCGTTATCCTCCTGAAGCCCGTGCGCCGTCCGGTGATCGTGCCGTGTCCGGCCGCCAATCGCTACCGATGCGCTGCGCCTTCGTACCCGTAGCGGCGTTGCAAATCATCGCGATGCAGCCGGGTGGCGCGGTGGTTTGCGCGTGGCCGCGAACCCGGATTCGCCGACACATCGGCACCGTTCAGCACCGAACGCGACACAAGGTTCGCAAAAACGCCCTTCGCGGCCACGTATAATGGCCGCATTCCGCGTCGCCCGCGGCCCGGCTGGGCCCATGCGGCGCTCGTTTCGCCGCCTGTCCGCCCGCTCGCGACGGCCGCGAACCGAACGCGTCCGCACGAGTCCAACCGGCGCGTTTCGCGTCGCCCGACGATTTCGGGCGAGTGCCCGAAACGCCCGCCGCCTTGCCGTTCAACCCTGCGCGTTTCGCACCGCACTTTCTGCCATCAGCCTGAATCGATCATGCGTCTGTCTCCCCAAGGCCTCAAGTCCCTCGCTTCCTCCATTGCCTTTGGCACCGCCGCGCGCAACGTCGCGCTCGGCGTGATGCTGCCCGTCGCGCTCGCGTCGACGATCGTCGTCGCCGAGGCGAAGCCGGCCGCCAAGGCCAAGGCCGCGCATGCGGCGCCGGCCGCCACCGAGCAGTTCACCGGTGCGCCCGCGGTCTACATGCCGGGCGCGGTGCCGCCGCCGGGCGTGAACGCGCGCTCGTGGGTGCTCGTCGATGCGACGAGCAACACGGTGCTCGCATCGGGCAATGCAGATGAACGCGTCGAGCCCGCGTCGCTGACGAAGCTGATGACGGCCTACCTCGTGTTCGAGGCGCTCGACAAGAAGAAGATCTCGATGGAGCAGATCGTCACGCCGAGCGATGCGGTGCGCCGCGTCGGCCGCGACGAGTCGCGCATGTTCATCGAGGCGAACAAGCCGGTGTCCGTGCACGACCTCGTGTACGGGATGATCATCCAGTCGGGCAACGACGCCGCGATCGCGCTGGCCGAACTCGTCGGCGGCAGCGAAGGGCAGTTCGTCACGATGATGAACGACGAGGCGCAGCGCCTCGGCATGAAGGGCACGCACTTCGCCGACGTGAACGGCATGCCCGACCCGAACCACTACACGACGGCCGGCGACCTCGCGAAGCTGTCCGCGCACCTGATCCGTGATTTTCCGCAGTACTACAGCATCTTCTCGGAGAAGGAATTCAAGTACAACAACATCCGCCAGGGCAACCGCAACCGTCTGCTGTGGCTCGACCCGACGGTCGACGGCCTGAAGACGGGCCATACGCAAGCGGCCGGCTACTGCCTGATCGCGTCGGCCAAGCGCGCGATTCCGGGCGTCGACGGCCAGCGCCGCCTCGTGTCGGTGATGATGGGCGAGCAGAAGGAAAGCGAGCGCACGCAGGACAGCATGAAGATGCTGAACTACGGCTACAGCGCGTTCGATTCGGTGCGCCTGTTCAAGGGCGGCCAGGCGATCTCGACGCCGCGCATCTACAAGGGCAAGGAAAACACCGTGCAGGTCGGTGTGAAGATGGACCAGTGGGCCACCATGCCGCGCGGCCTCGGTGACAAGGTCAAGACGGAAGTCGACGTCAACGCGCCGCTGATCGCGCCGCTCACGGAAGGCCAGCAGGTCGGCACCGTGAAGATCGTCGCCGACGGCAAGACGCTGTCCGAATTCCCGATCGTCGCCCTGCAGGCGGTGCCGGAAGCGGGTATCTTCGGGCGTATCTGGGACTCGATCCTGCTGATGTTCAGCAAGAAGAAGTAAGTGCGCAGCCAGCACGACGGGCCTTTGTTTTTACGACTTCATCCCCATCTGTCATAGCTATGAGCCAAGCCGAATTCGAACCGATCGTCTACCTCAGCGTCTCGTCGCAGGAGGAACTGGTGCCGCTGTCGCAAGCCCGTGTCCCGGTGCTCGACCGCGGGTTCATTTTCGGCGACGGCGTGTATGAAGTCGTGCCCGTCTATGCGCACGAAGGCGCGCACGTGCCGTTCCGGATCGAGCAGCATCTCGAACGGCTCGCGCGCAGCCTGAAGAAGATCGGCATCGAGAACCCGCACGACGCGGCCGGCTGGCGCGCGCTGATCGAGCGCGTCGTCGCGGCGAATGCCGAAGGCCTCGGCGACGGCAACGCGCTCGTCTACCTGCAGGTGACGCGCGGCGTCGCGAAGCGCGGCCACGCGTTCCCGCCGAACACGGTGCCGACGGTGTTCGCGATGACGAGCCCGCTGCACCTGCCGCCGGAAGAGGAGCGCGCGAAGGGCGTGCGCTGCGTGACGGCCGAAGATCGCCGCTGGCTGCATTGCGACATCAAGTCGATCTCGCTGCTCGGCAACGTGCTGATGGCGCAGCATGCGGCGGAACACGATGCGTTCGAGACGCTGCAGCTGCGCGACGGTTACCTGACCGAAGGCTCGTCGTCGAACGTGTGGATTGTTAAGAACGGCGAGCTGCTCGCGCCGCCGCGCAGCAACAAGATCCTCGAAGGGATCCGCTACGCGCTGATCGAGCAGCTGGCCGACGAATGCGGCATCCGGTTCGTCGCGCGCGAGATCAGCGAGGTCGAGCTGCGCGCGGCGGACGAGATCATGATCACGTCGGCCACGAAGGAAGTGCTGCCCGTCACGTCGCTCGACGATCTGCCCGTGCAGGGCGGCAAGCCGGGCCCCGTGTTCGCGGCGTTGTACGACGCGTACCAGCGTGCGAAGGCACGCGAGTTTGAACAGTTTGACCTAACCCGGAGAAAATGATGAGCGAACCGACCAAAACCGTCGAGGTCACCGGCGCGATCGAGACCCGGAAGGAGTCGCTGCTGGAGTTTCCGTGCGATTTCCCGATCAAGATCATGGGCAAGGCGCACCCCGAATTCAAGGACACGATCTTCAAGGTCGTCGCCGTTCACGACAACGAGATCGATGTCGAGAAGATCGAGGAGCGCGCATCGAGCGGCGGCAATTACACGGGCCTCACGATCACCGTGCGCGCGACGAGCCAGGAACAGCTCGACAACATCTACCGCGCACTGACCGGCCATCCGATGGTCAAGGTCGTACTCTAAGCGCCTTCCACCCACCTTCCTGCGCGCACTCGGCGGGGGTCTTCCCCGCCGCGCGCCGCGCGTCCAGCTCGTCGCACAGCCGCTTGTATTCGGCGACTTCCTCGAACAGCCAGGTCCTGAACGCCTGCACGCGCGGCGTGTTCAGCAGCGGCGGCGGACACACGAAAAAATAGTGCCACGGGCTCGGCCCGTCGATGTCGAACAGGCGCACGATGCGCCCGTCGAGCAGGTCGTGCACCGCGAGCGAGCGGCGCACCAGCGCGATGCCCTGGCCGTCGATCGCGGCGAGCAGCAGGTTCGACGAATCCTGGTACAGAATCCCCCGCTTCGGCTCGGTCAGCGTATCGAGCCCCGCCGCGTCGAACCACGGCCGCCACAGCTCGTCGTCCGAACGCAGCAGGTTGTAGTGCACGAGATCGGCGGGCGTCTGCGGCAGCTTGCCGCCGTTCAGCGTCGGCGCGCACGCCGGAAAGAACACCTCTTCGAACAGCGGCTCGACGTGCAGCCCCGGATAGGTGCCGAAACCGAAGCGGATCGCGAGATCGACGTCGTCGCGTGCGAAATCGGTGAGCGAGTTGGTCGACTGCAGTTCGACGTCGATTTCCGGATGCCGCTCGATGAACGTGCCGATGCGCGGCGTGATGAAGCGCGCGGCGAACGACGACAGCATCGATACCACGAGCCGCCGGTCGCGGTCGCTCGCGCGCACGTCGCGCGTCGCGTCGGCGATCACCATCAGCGCGGTGCGCACCTGCTGCGCGTAGCGCATGCCGGCGTCGGTCAGGCACAGCCGCTTGCCGTTGCGCGTGAAAAGCTGCACGCCGAGCTCTTCCTCGAGCGCGCGCACCTGGTGACTGACCGCGCCGTGCGTGACGAACAGCTCGTCGGCGGCGCGCGAGAAATTCTCGTGACGGGCGGCGGCTTCGAACGCGCGAATCGCGTTCAGCGCAGGCAGCTGGCGGAGGTCCATTTGCTAATTTTCCTCACATCGACGTGAAAATTGGTCGTTTTGTCGGACGCCTTGAAGTGACTACGATTGTAGCCATCGAAGCACTTATTGGCGGAGTCGATCATGCAAGAAATCTCTTCAAGCATCACGTTCGAAATCCCGGCGGGCGAAACCGTGCCGATGAAGGTACAACGCAGCACGCGGCTGATCGTCCAGTGCGGGCCGGTATGGGCCACGCGCAGCAACGATGTCGACGATTACTTCCTGGTCGACGGCGAGACGCTGAAGCTGCGCCGCGGCGAGCGGCTGTGGCTCAGCGCGGAAGGCCGCGAGGGCGCGTGCGTCGCGTTCTCGGTGTCGCGGCCGACCCGGGAAGTCGCGCTCGGCGGGCTTGCGCGGCTGCGCGAACGCGTGAGCGCGCTGCTCCACGACGGATGGCGCACGGTCTGACCATCATTTCCTCCGACGGATACTGACAATCCGTCCCTTTCCAGAGCCGGCGAGACCCATGGGTTTTCGGTAAACTACCGCCCATGTCCGTCTCGCCGGTTTCCATCGTGTCCACGCCTGTCGCCGTTTCCGCATCGCCCGCCGAATCACCGGCCCAGCCGGTCACCGTGCGCTGGCGGGGCCTCGAGGCCTACGAAACGAGCTTCGACGCGATGCGCGCGTTCACCGACACGCGCACGGCCGACACCGGCGACGAGATCTGGGTGGTCGAGCATCCGCCCGTCTACACGCTCGGCCAGGCCGGCGACCCGGCCCACCTGCTGGTGGCCGACAGCGGCGTGCCGCTCGTGAAGGTCGACCGCGGCGGGCAAATCACTTATCACGGCCCCGGCCAGATCGTCGTCTACCTGCTGCTGGACCTGCGCCGGCGCAAGCTGATGGTGCGCACGCTGGTCACGAAGATCGAGGAGGCCGTGATCGAAACCCTCGCGGCGTATAATCTCGCTTCGGTCCGCAAGGCGGGCGCGCCGGGGATCTACGTGGCATCCGGCGTGCACGAAGGCGCGAAAATCGCGGCCCTCGGCCTGAAGATCCGCAACGGCTGCAGCTATCACGGGCTGAGCCTGAACGTGAAGATGGATCTGCGCCCGTTTCTTGCGATCAACCCGTGCGGCTATGCCGGACTGGAAACTGTCGACATGGCGAGCCTCGAGGTTGCCGCCGACTGGAACGACGTCGCCCACACGCTGGTGCGGCGTCTGATCGCCAACCTCGACGGCGCATCCGCGGCCGCCGACAAGCCGCAGGCACTGGAACATTCGAATGACTGACGTTACCGCTTCTCCCGCACCGGCCGATTCGGCCGCGACCCCTGCCTACGATCCGACCGCCAAGCAGAAGGCGCAGGCGAAGACGGCGCGCATCCCGATCAAGGTCATTCCGATCGAGAAGCTGAAGAAGCCCGAGTGGATCCGCGTGAAGGCGGCCACCGGCAGCTCGCGTTTCAACGAGATCAAGACGATCCTGCGCGAGCACAACCTGCATACGGTGTGCGAGGAAGCGAGCTGCCCGAACATCGGCGAATGCTTCGGCAAGGGCACCGCGACCTTCATGATCATGGGCGACAAGTGCACGCGCCGCTGCCCGTTCTGCGACGTCGGCCACGGCCGTCCCGATCCGCTCGACGCCGATGAGCCGAAGAACCTCGCGCGCACGATCGCCGCGCTGAAGCTCAAGTACGTGGTGATCACGAGCGTCGACCGCGACGACCTGCGCGACGGCGGCGCTGCCCACTTCGTCGAGTGCATCCGCGAAGTGCGCGAGCAGTCGCCGGAAACGCGCATCGAGATCCTGACGCCGGACTTCCGCGGCCGTCTCGACCGCGCGATCTCGATCCTGAACGCCGCGCCGCCCGACGTGATGAACCACAACCTCGAAACGGTGCCGCGCCTGTACAAGGAAGCGCGCCCGGGTTCGGATTACGCGCACTCGCTGAAGCTGCTGAAGGACTTCAAGGCGCTGCATCCGGACGTCGCGACGAAGTCGGGCCTGATGGTCGGCCTCGGCGAGACGGAAGAGGAAATCCTGCAGGTGATGCGCGACCTGCGCGCGCACGACGTCGACATGCTGACGATCGGCCAGTACCTGCAGCCGTCCGAGCACCACCTGCCGGTGCGCGCGTACGTGCATCCGGATACCTTCAAGATGTACGAGGAAGAGGCGTACAAGATGGGCTTCACGCACGCGGCAGTCGGCGCGATGGTGCGTTCGAGCTATCACGCCGATCTGCAGGCGCATGGGGCCGGCGTGGTCTGAGCGTCGCGTTCGCGCAGCAACAGCCTCACGCAGTCGAAAAAGCCCGCAGCGATGCGGGCTTTTTTGTTGGTGCGGCCGCCATCCTCGCATGCGCACGACAATCGCCACCCAACCGGACGCGCGATCCAATTCAGCGTGGAAAGCAAAGCTGAAACGGCATCGATAGCTTCGCAGGATAAGTTGGCTCCCGCCGCGAACAAACCTCCTATAGTCGGCTCTCCCGCAGCAATGCCCGCATTCCGAAGGAGAGCCGCATGTCCCGCTTCAGCTTCATCCGCCGCGCCGTCGTCGCGCTGACCGCCTTTGCCGCGCTCGGCGCGGCGCACGCCGAATCGCGCGAAGTCGTGATCGCGTACCAGGACATGGTCGTGCCGTGGCGCTACGCGCAGGCGAGCGGTGAAGTCGAAAAGGCGACCGGCTACAAGGTCACGTTCCGCAAGCTCGACAGCGGCGCGGACGTGATCCGCGCACTCGCGTCGGGCTCCGTGCAGCTCGGCGAAGCCGGCTCGAGCCCGATCGCGGCGGGCCTGTCGCAAGGGCTCGACATCTCGCTGTTCTGGGTGCTCGACAACATCAACGACGCCGAGGCGCTCGTCGCGCGCAACGGCTCGGGCGTGACCAGCGTCGCGGCACTCAAGGGCAAGAAGATCGGCGTGCCGTTCGTGTCGACGTCGCATTTCCATACGCTCGTCGCGTTGCAGGCCGCGGGCGTGAACCCGAACGACGTGAAGATCGTCAACCTGCGTCCGCCCGAAGTCGCGGCCGCCTGGGCGCGCGGCGACATCGACGCGACCTACATCTGGGACCCGGTGCTCGCGAAGGTCAAGCAGTCGGGCACGGTGCTGACGACGTCGGGTCGGGTTGCGAAAGAAAGTGGCAAGGCGACCTTCGACGGCTTCGTCGTGAGCCGCAAGTTCGCGCGCGAGAACCCCGAGTTCGTCACGCGTTTCGTGAAGGTGCTCGCAGCCGCCGACGCCGACTATCGCGCGCATGCCGCCGCGTGGAAGAACGGCTCGCCGCAGGTCGCGGCGGTGGCGAAGGTGTCGGGCGCGAACGCGCAGGACGTGCCGGCCAGCCTCGCGCTTTATGCGTTCCCGACGCCGGCCGAGCAGGCGTCGCCGACGTGGCTCGGCGGCGGTGCGCAATCGGGCGCGGCGAAGTCGCTCGCGGCCACGGCCACCTTCCTCAAATCGCAAGGCACGATCCAGACGGTGCTGTCCGACTATTCGGTCGGCGTCGATCCGCAGTTCGTGCAGAAGGCCGCGCACTGAGCGCGGCGACCCATCGCGGAGCCTTCGATCATGAGCACGCTGGAAGTCCGTCAGGTATCGGTCGACTATCCGGGCGAGCGCGGCCGGCCGACGACGCAGGCGCTCGCGCGCGTCGACCTGCGCATCGATGCCGGTGAATTCGTCGTCGCGCTCGGCGCGTCCGGGTGCGGAAAGACGACGCTGCTGAACTGCATGGCCGGCTTCGTCGCGCCGACGACGGGCGACGTGCGCGTCGACGGCGTGCCGGTCACGGGCCCCGGCGCCGATCGCGGCGTCGTGTTCCAGAAATACGCGCTGCTGCCGTGGCTCGACGTGCTCGACAACGTCGCGCTCGGGCTGCGTTTCGCCAGCGTGTCGAAGGCCGAACGCGAAGCGCGTGCGCGCGGCATGCTCGCGCTGGTCGGGCTCGAACGCCATGCGCATGCGCGCGTGTACGAGCTGTCGGGCGGGATGCAGCAGCGCGTGGGCATTGCGCGCGCGCTCGCGAGCGACCCGCGCGTGCTGCTGATGGACGAGCCGATGGGCGCGCTCGACGCGATGACGCGCGGCACGATGCAGGCGCTCGTGCTCGACGTGTGGGCGCGCACCGGCAAGACGGTGTTCTTCATCACGCACGACGTCGAGGAGGCGCTGTTCCTCGCGACGCGTCTCGTCGTGATGACGCCGGGCCCCGGCCGGATCGCGGAAACCTTCGAACTGCCGTTCGCGCGCCGCTACGTCGAATCGCGCGATGCGCGCGCGGTGAAATCCTCACCGGATTTCATCGCGTGGCGCGAGCGGCTGATCGCGTACCTGCATCGCGACGAGGCGGTCGCGGAGCCCGCGTGATGCGCGAACTGGCGCGGCAGGGCGTGGCCGTCGGGCGCGGCCGTAACAGCACTTTGACCAGGCGGGACAGCATGAGCACGCAGGATTCGTGGGCGGCCGATCGTACGGCCGCGGGTTTCGAGCAGGACGAACGCACGGCGCAGTCACGCGCAGCGGCGCGTCCCGCGCGGCAGCCGCGCGCGTCGCACCGTTACCGGTTGCCGGGGCAGGGGAAAACGGCCGGGCTGAGCGCGGCGACGATCGCCGTGCTGGCCGCGCTGTGGTGGGTCGCGACCTATCGTCAGTGGCTGCCGCCGCTGTTCCTGCCCGCGCCGGAAGCCGTGTGGGCGGCGTTCGTCGACGCATGGCACGGCCGCATCCAGGGCGGCCTGCCGCTGTCCGAGCATCTGCTGTGGAGCGCCGCGCGCGTGTTCGGCGCATTCCTGCTCGCGACCGCGATCGGCGTGCCGGCCGGCATCCTGATGGGCGTGAGCCGCATTGCGCGCGGCGTGCTCGATCCGCTGCTGGAGTTCTACCGGCCGCTGCCGCCGCTCGCGTACCTGCCGCTCGTCGTGATCTGGTTCGGCATCGACGAAACCGCGAAGCTCGTCGTGATCTTCCTCGCATGCTTCGCGCCGATCGCGATGGCCGCGCGCGCCGGCGTGCGCGCGGCGACGGTCGAGCAGATCAACGCCGCGTATTCGCTCGGCGGCAGCTTCGCGCAGATCGTGCGCCATGTCGTGCTGCCGGCCGCGCTGCCGGAAATTCTCACCGGGCTGCGGATCGCGATCGGCTTCGGCTGGACGACGCTGGTCGCGGCCGAGATGGTCGCCGCGACGGCCGGGCTCGGGCAGATGGTGCTCAACGCATCGAGCTTCCTGCGCACGGACATCGTCGTGATGGGCATCCTGATCATCGGCGCGATCGCGTGGCTGTTCGATCTCGCGATGCGCTGGGTCGAGCGGCGGATCGTGCCGTGGAAGGGGCGCGGTTGAGGCGGGGCGCGTGACGCGGGCGTGCCGCGCTCACTCGCCCATCACGATCCCTTCGCGCCGCGGGTCCGCGCCGCCGAGCCACACCGTCTGCCCCTGCACGTTCAGCCGCTGGATGCCCTGCAGCCCCGAGTTCATCTCGACCACCTGCACGTCGTGCCCGCGGCCCTTCAACCCGTCGGCGAGCGCCTCCGACACGCGGCCGCGCTCGAGCTGCGTCGGCCCGTTCATCGACCCGAAGTTCGGCAGCGCGATCGCCTGCTGCATCGTCATGCCCCAGTCGAGCACGCCGACCAGCGTCTTCGCGACGTGATTGATGATCGCGGGGCCGCCGGCCGAGCCGACGATCATCGTCACCTGCTTCGTCTTCTTGTCGAACACGAGCTCCGGCGACATCGCCGAGCGCGGCCGCTTGCCGGCCTGCACGCGGTTCGCGACCGGTTTGCCGTTGTCGTTCGACACGAACGAGAAATCGGTGAGCTGGTTGTTCAGCATGAAGCCGCGCACCATCAGCCGCGAGCCGAACGCATCCTCGATGCTGGTCGTCATCGACAGCGCCTGGCCGTAACGGTCGACGATCGCGATGTCGGACGTCGACGGCAATTCGGGGCTGCGGTCGTCGGCCATCGCGAGCGTCGCGCCCTGCGGCGTGCCGGCCTGCGCGACGCCCATGCTGCTGTCGCCGATCAGGCGTGCGCGCTGCGCGAGGTAAGTCTTGTCGGTGAGGCTCGCCCAGTTGCCGCCCGGCAGCGGCGCGAAATCGGGATCGGCGACATAGCGCGCGCGGTCCGCGTACGCGAGGCGCCCGGCTTCGCTGAACAGGTGCGCGGCGAACGGCGTTGGCTCATAGCCGACGTCGTTGCGCACCGGCTTCTGCGCGCCGATCTGCTGCCAGTCGGGCATCGCTTCGAGGATGCCCAACATCTGCGCGATCGCGAGGCCGCCCGACGACGGCGGCGGCATCCCGCAGACGACCGAGCGCCGGTAGTCGGCGCACAGCGGCGCGCGCACCTTCGCCTTGTAGCGTGCGAGATCCTGAAGCGACAGCAGGCCCGGGTTGGTCGGGTGCTTGCGCACCTTCGTGACGATGTCGCGTGCGATCGCGCCGGTGTAGAACGCGTTCGCGCCGCGCTCGGCGACCTGGCGCAGCACGGTCGCGAGCGCAGGGTTCTTCAGCACCGTGCCGGCCGCCTTCGGCGTGCCGTCCGCGTTGTAGAAGTACGCGCGCGCGGCCGGGTCGTTCTTCAGGTATCGGTCGTTCGCGATCAGCGTCGCGAGCCGCGGGCTGATCGTGAAGCCGTGTTCGGCGAGCCGGATCGCGGGCTGGAACAGCCGTCGCCACGGCAGCTTGCCGTGCGCGCGGTGCGCGGCGTCGAGCATGCGCAGCACGCCCGGCGTGCCGACCGAGCGCCCGCCGACGACGCCTTCGTAGAAGTTCATCGGCTGGCCGGTCGGGCCGTAGAACAGGCGGTCGGTCGCGGCGGCCGGCGCGGTTTCGCGGCCGTCGTACGCCTGCGTCGCCTTGCCGTCGAAGTACAGCATGAACGCGCCGCCGCCGATCCCCGACGATTGCGGCTCGACGAGCGCGAGCACCATCTGCGTTGCGATCGCGGCGTCGATCGCGGTGCCGCCGGCCTTCAGCATCTCGTAGCCGGCTTGCGTCGCGAGCGGGTTCGCGGCCGCGATCATGAAGTGCTGCGAGGTCCAGCCCGGCTTGTCGGTCCAGCCGGACGACTGCTCGGGCGCGTGCATGCCGGGCAGCGGCGCGGCGGCGCCCGATGCGGCGGCGACCGGGACGACGGCGCCCGACGGCGCGGACGGGGACGTGCAGCCGGCGTTGAACGCGACGAGCGCGACGGCGGCGAGCAGCGTCCAGGGACGCGAATGCGGACGAATCCGGTCGAACATTGAACCCTCGGCAGCAGTGAATTCGAAGGCGGCGGCCGCGCTCCGTGCCGGCCCCGGCGCGCTATTGTCGCCGCGCGGCCGGCGGATTGTCATCCGACAGGAAACCCTGACGCATCCCGCCGGGCCCGCCCCGGCCGGTCTTTCCGGCCTGTTCGAGGATGAACTCTATGAAGGTCGAGGTCGCGCGCGTGTGGTGCCGGTTCGGCATGTAGAGCATGTACATGTGCGTGCCGAAGATGCTGAGCCGGTACGCGTCGAGCGACGTGACGACGGTGCCGCGCCGGATGTCGTCCTGCATCACGTAGTCGGGCACGATGCCGACGCCGATCCCCGCGAGGATCGCTTGGCGCAGGAACAGGAAGTTCTCCGAAATCAGCGCCGGCTCGAGCAGCACTTCGTGCCGTTCGTCGCCGAGATACGCGGCGATCCTGAGCTGGCGGCCCATCACCGTCGCGGTGACGACCGGCGCGGCGGCCAGCGCGCCGAGGCTCGCGGGCATCCCGTGCGCGGATGCGAACGCGGCCGATGCGCAGGCGACGTAGCGCACCGCGCCCATGTCGCGCGCGACGAGGTTCTGCGGCGGTTCGGGCATCACGCGCACCGCGATGTCGATCTCGTCGCGCATCAGGTCTTCCACGCGGTTCTCGAACACGACGTCGAGCACGATGCCCGGATGCAGCCGCTTGAACGCGAGCAGCCATTCGGACATCACCATCTGCCCGTAGCCGCTCGGCACCGACAGCCGCACGCGGCCCTGCAGGTCCTGGCCGAGCGTCGTCACCGATTCCTGCGCGGCGAGCAACTCGTTGCGGATGCGCCGGCCGTGCTCGTACAGCTTCAGCCCGATCTCGGTCGGCTCGATGCGTCGCGTCGTACGCCGCACGAGCTGCTGGCCGATCGAGCGCTCGAGCTGATTCAGCCGGTAGCTGACGTTCGCGCGGCTCATCTTGAGCCGCTGCGCGGCCTTGCTGAGATTGCCGGCGTCGAGGATCTCGACGAGCAGCGTCAGCGCGTTCATGTCCATCCCGTGTCTCCTGATCCGTCCCGTTTAACGGTCGGAAAGCATCCAGTGTCAAGTCAGACTTGACAGCTTGTAAAAGCGTGCGGGAATTGTCAATGAATCTGGATCAATCGAGAATCGGGTCATGCCCGGCGAATGCGCCGGATCGTTTCCCGCGTCGCGCGGGACCGGATCGGGAGCCCGCCGCCGGCCGGTTCCGCGGCTCCCGCCCGGCGTACAGCATCTGGAGACACGATGAATTCGACTGCTTCCCCCGACACCCCCGGATTCGGCACCGTCACACGCGAGCGCCGCGACAAGGTGCTCGTCGTCACGATCGACCACCCGCCCGTCAACGCGCTGTCCGCCGACGTGCGGCGCGGCCTCGCCGACGCGCTCGATGCCGCACAGGCCGACGACGCGATCCGCGCGGTGTTGATCGTCGGCGCCGGCCGCAATTTCATCGCGGGCGCCGATATCCGCGAATTCGGCAAGCCGCCGGTGCCGCCGTCGCTGCCCGACGTGTGCGAGCGGATCGAGTCGAGCGCGAAGCCGGTCGTGGTCGCGCTGCACGGCGCGACGCTCGGCGGCGGCCTCGAAGTCGCGCTCGCCGCGCATTACCGGCTCGCGGTGCCCGGCACGAAGCTCGGGCTGCCCGAAGTCACGCTCGGCCTGTTGCCCGGTGCGGGCGGCACGCAGCGCGCGCCGCGCCTGATCGGCGCGAAGGCCGCGCTCGACCTGATGCTGACGGGCCGTCACGCGAGCGCCGACGAAGCGCTCGCGCTCGGCCTCGTCGACCGCGTCGCGCACAGCGACGACACGCTCGCCGAAGGGCTCGCCTATGCGCAGGAACTCGTGTCGCTCGGCGCGCCGGCGCGCCGCACGCGCGATGCGCAGGGGCTTGCCGATCGCGCAGCCGCGCAGGCCGCGATCGATGCGGCGCGCGCGGAACTGCCGAAGAAGTCGCGCGGGCTGTTCTCGCCGGCGAAGATCGTCGACGCGGTCGAAGCCACGCTCGCGCTGTCGTTCGACGCGGGGATGAAGCTCGAACGCAGCCTGTTCCTGCAGTGCATCGACAGCCCGCAGCGCGCGGGCCTCGTGCATGCGTTCTTCGCGGAACGTGAAGCGGCGAAGGCGCCCGAGGCGCGGCGCGCGAGCGCGCGCCCGGTCGAGCGGATCGGCGTGGTCGGCGGCGGCACGATGGGGGCGGGCATCGCGGTTGCGGCGCTCGATGCCGGGCTGCCGGTGACGATGATCGAACGCGACGAAGCGTCGCTCGCGCGCGGCCGCGCGCACGTCGAGAAGGTGTACGACGGCCTCGTCGCGAAAGGGCGGATGACGCCGGCCGCGCACGCGGCGCGGCTCGCGCGCTTCAAGGGCAGCACGTCGTACGACGCGCTTGCGCAGGCCGACGTCGTGATCGAGGCCGTGTTCGAGGACATGGCCGTGAAGCAGGCCGTATTCGCCGAACTCGCACGCGTGTGCAAGCCGGGCGCGGTGCTCGCGACCAACACGTCGTATCTCGACATCGACGAGATCGCCGCGAGCATCGACCGGCCGGCCGACGTGATCGGCCTGCATTTCTTCTCGCCGGCCAACGTGATGAAGCTGCTCGAGATCGTCGTGCCGGCGCATGTCACAGCCGACGTCGTCGCGACCGCGTTCGCGCTCGCGAAGCAACTGAAGAAGACGCCGGTGCGCGCGGGCGTGTGCGATGGCTTCATCGGTAACCGGATTCTCGCCGTCTATCGCACGGCGGCCGACACCCTGATGGAAGACGGCGCGTCGCCGTACCAGATCGATCGCGCGGTGCGCGAATTCGGCTTCCCGATGGGGCCGTTCCAGGTGGTCGATCTCGCCGGCGGCGACATCGGCTGGGCGACCCGCAAGCGCCGTGCGGCGACGCGCGACCCGCGCGCGCGTTACGTCGAAATTTCGGACCGGCTGTGCGAGCGCGGCTGGTTCGGGCAGAAGACCGCGCGCGGCTACTACCTGTATCCGGACGGCGCGCGCATCGGCACGCCGGACCCGGAAGTCGACGCGATCGTCGCCGCGGAGCGCGCGAAGAAGGGCATCACGCCGCGCACGTTCACCGACGACGAGATCATGCGCCGCTACCTCGCCGCGATGATCAACGAAGGCGCGAACGTCGTGCACGAGAAGATCGCGCTGCGCCCGCTCGACGTCGACGCGGTGTTCCTGTACGGCTACGGCTTTCCGCGCTATCGCGGCGGCCCGATGCACTACGCGGACACGCTCGGCCTCGCCAATGTGCTCGCCGATATCCGCGCGTTCGCGAAGGAAGACCCGCTGTTCTGGAAGCCTTCGCCGCTGCTCGTCGATCTCGTCGCGCGCGGCGCCGATTTCGCGAGCCTGAACCGCATCGACTGAACGCCAACCGCCTACGCAACGGACCGAAGATGGACCTCAATTTCACTCCCGAAGAGGAAGCGTTTCGCGCCGACGTGCAGCGCTTCCTGCAAGCCGAACTTCCCGAGCGCATCGCGCGCAAGGTGAAGGGCGGCCTGCATCTCACGCGCGACGACATGCGCGAATGGCACGCAATCCTCAACGCGCGCGGCTGGCTCGCGAGCCACTGGCCGCGCGAGTACGGCGGCCCCGGCTGGAGCGTCGCGCAGAAGTTCCTGTTCGACAACGAATGCGCGCTCGCGGGCGCGCCGCGCATCGTGCCGTTCGGCGTGAACATGCTCGGCCCCGTACTGATCAAGTACGGCAACGAAGCGCAGAAACGCCACTGGTTGCCGCGCATTCTCGACGGCACCGACTGGTGGTGCCAGGGTTACTCGGAGCCGGGCGCCGGTTCCGATCTCGCGTCGGTGAAGACGAGCGCGGTGCGCGGCCTCGACGCGCAGGGCGAGCACTACATCGTGAACGGCCAGAAGACGTGGACCACGCTCGGCCACTACGCGAACATGATCTTCTGCCTCGTGCGCACCGCGACCGACGTGCGCAAGCAGGAAGGCATCAGCTTCCTGCTGATCGACATGAACACGCCGGGCGTCGACGTGCGCCCGATCATCACGCTCGACGGCGAACACGAGGTGAACGAGGTGTTCTTCACCGACGTGCGCGTGCCGGCGGAAAACCTCGTCGGCGAAGAGAACCGCGGCTGGACCTACGCGAAATTCCTGCTCACGTACGAGCGCACCAACATCGCCGGGATCGGCTTCTCGACGGCCGCGCTCGACCGGCTGCGCGCGGTCGCCGCGAAGGTGACCAAGAACGGCAAGCCGCTCGCGGACGATCCGTTCTTCGCGGCGCGCATCGCGCGCGTCGAGATCGAGCTCGAGAACATGCGCACGACCAACCTGCGCGTGCTGGCCGCAGTCGCGGGCGGCGGCGCGCCGGGCGCGGAAAGCTCGATGCTGAAGATTCGCGGCACGCAGATCCGTCAGGAGATCACGTCGCTGATGCGGCGCGCGATGGGGCCGTACGCGCAGCCGTTCGTCGACGAAGCGCTCGACGCGGATCACGACGTCGAGCCGGTTGGCCCGGACGACGCCGCGAGCGCCGCGCAGCAGTACTTCAACAACCGCAAGCTGTCGATCTTCGGCGGCTCGAACGAGATCCAGAAGAACATCATCGCGAAGATGATGCTCGGGCTGTAACGAGGAACGCGACGATGGATTTCCAGCACACAGAAGACCGCCGGATGCTGGCGGACACCTTGAACCGCTTCATCGCCGAACAGTACCCGTTCCCGGTGCGCGATCGCATCGCGCAGTCGGCCGAAGGCTTCGATCGCGCGATGTGGCAGCGCTTTGCCGAACTCGGCACGGTCGGCGCGCTGTTCGCGGAGGCCGACGGCGGCTTCGGCGGCGCGGGCTTCGACATCGCCGTGGTGTTCGAATGCCTCGGGCGCGGGCTCGTCGTCGAGCCGTTCCTCGGCGCGCTGCTGGCCGGCCGCGCGCTGTCGCTCGCGGGCGGCGACGCGCATCGCGAGAAGCTCGCGGCGCTGATCGACGGCAGCGCGAGCGCCGCGTTCGCGCACGACGAGCCGGGCTCGCATTACGAACTGACGACCGTGCGCACGCGCGCCGAACGCGCGGGCGACGGCTGGGTGCTGACGGGCGCGAAGGGCGTCGTCGACCAGGCCGCGCAGGCGGCGTTCTTCGTCGTCAGCGCGCGCGTGTCGGGCCATGACGACGATGCGGCCGGCATCGGCCTGTTCGTCGTGCCGGCCGATGCGCCGGGCGTGTCGCTGCGCGACTACCGGAAGATCGACGGCGGCCGTGCGGCCGAGGTGCGTTTCGACGGCGTCGCGCTGCCGGCCGACGCGGCGCTCGGCGCGCCTGACGGCGAAGCGGGCGCGGCGCTGCTCGAACGCGTGCTCGGTTACGGGCTGCTCGCGCTGTCGGCGGAAGCGCTCGGCGCGATGGACGTCGCGAAGGAACACACGCTCGAATACCTGCGCACGCGCAAGCAGTTCGGCTTGCCGATCGGCAGCTTCCAGGCGCTGCAGCACCGGATGGCCGACCTGCTGCTCGAAGTCGAGCAGGCGCGCTCGGCCGTGATCAACGCGGCCGCGCAGCTCGATGCGCCGCACGCGGTGCGCGAACGCGCGCTCGCCGCGGCCAAGTACAGCATCGGCCGCATCGGCACGCTCGTCGCCGAGGAGAGCATCCAGCTGCACGGCGGGATCGGGATGACGTGGGAGCTGCCGCTGTCGCATTACGCGAAGCGCCTCGTGATGATCGATCACCAGCTCGGCGACGAGGATCACCATCTCGCGCGCTACATCGCGTTGTCGAAACAGTAAAAGCGCAAAGCGCGAATGGAGGAGACAAGGATGACGAACGAATCGCGCGCGCTGCCGCTCGCCGGCGTGAAGGTGCTCGATTTCTCGCGCGTGCTCGCGGGCCCGTGGTATGCGATGGTGCTCGCCGATTTCGGCGCGGAGGTGATCAAGGTCGAGCATCCGGCGCGCGGCGACGACACGCGCGACTGGGGGCTGCGGATCGGCGATACCGAGACGACCTACTTCAACAGCGTGAACCGCAGCAAGCGGTCGATCTGCCTGGACCTGCAGACCGAGGACGGCCAGCGCCTCGCGCGCGAGCTGGCCGCGCAGGCCGACGTGGTGCTCCACAACTTCAAGTTCGGCGGTGCGGAAAAGCTCGGCCTCGGCTACGACGCGCTGGCCGAACTGAATCCGCGCCTCGTGCACTGCGCGATCTCCGGCTATGACCGCTCGGGCGCCGAGGCCGCGCGGCCCGGCTACGACCTCGTCGTGCAGGGCGAGGCCGGGCTGATGGCGCTGAACGGCGAGGCCGGCCAGCCGCCGCTGAAGTTCGGCGTCGCGGCAGTCGACCTGTTCACCGGCATGTATTCGGCGCAGGCGATCCTGGCCGCGCTGTACGAGCGGCATGCGACCGGGCGCGGGCGGCGCATCGAGATGGCGCTGTTCGACTGCGGGCTGATGATCACCGCGTACTACGGGCTCGATGCGCTGCTGATGGGCGAGGACCCGCCGCGCTACGGCAACGCGCATCCGTCGATCGTGCCGTACGGCGTGTTCGACGCGGCCGATGGTCCGCTCGTGATCACGGTCGGCAACAACACGCAGTTCGCGCGCTTCTGCGACGCGATCGAGCGCCCCGATCTTGCGGCCGATGCACGTTACAAGACCAACCTCGGCCGCTCCGAGAACCGTGCCGAACTGCTGCCCGAGATTCGCCGCGAACTCGCACGCCGTTCGCGCGCGACGCTGCTCACGGCGCTCGCCGACGCGGGCATTCCGTGCGGCGAAGTGCTCGGTCTGCACGAGGCGCTGACGTCGGAGCGCGCGACGCGCGCGGGGCTCGTCACGCGGCAGCCGCATCCGGTCGCGGGCGGCGTCGACGTGCTCGCGCCGCCGTATCGCTTCGACGGCGCGCGGCTGCCGGTGCGCGGCGCGCCGCCGGTGCTCGGCGCGGATACGGACGCGGTGCTCGGCGGCTGGCTCGGGCTGTCGGCCGACGCTGTCGCGCGGCTGCGCGCGGATCGCATCGTGTAACGCGGTTTCGCCGCCGCGGCGCGGGCGGAACGGTTGACGCGCCGGCCATTGACAAGACAAGCCTCGCGAAACGACGAGGTGCCCTGCGGGGACCAGAGTAAGGCGCTGAAGCGTCAACTCCGGTCGACCGCGAAGCATGGGACCCGAGTACGCGCTGAAGCGCCAACCCCGGTCAACTCAGGAGACACCATGGAGCTTTCCGTCATCGAATCGGTCACGGCGCGCCGCGACTACCAGCAGCTCGTGCGCGCGCAGCGCCGCTTCAGCTTCACGCTGACGGCGCTGATGATCGCGACTTATTACGGCTTCATCCTGCTCGTCGCGCTCGCGCCGCACGTGCTCGCGGCGCCGCTGTATCGCGGCGCGACGACGACCGTCGGGATCGCCGCGGGCGTCGCGATCATCCTGGTCGCGATCGGCCTGACCGCGAGCTACGTGCTGCGTGCGAACCGCGCGTTCGATCGCCGGATCGACGCGATCCTCGAAACGTCGTGACGGAGGCCGACATGCGACGCACATTCCTCGCGCCCGGCGCGCTTGCCGTTCCCGTTGCTCTCGTTTCCTCCGCCGCGCATGCGGTATCCGTCGCGGGCCCGATGCCCGACAAGGTCGAGCTGAACCCGGTCGCGATCGGGATGTTCTTCGCGTTTGTGTTCGCGACGCTCGCGCTCACGCGCTGGGCCGCGCGCCGCACGCGCTCGACGCGCGACTTCTATACGGCCGGCGGCGGCATCACCGGGCTGCAGAACGGGCTCGCGATCGCGGGCGACTACATGTCGGCCGCGTCGTTCCTCGGGCTGTCGGGGATGGTGTTCATGTTCGGCTTCGACGGGCTCATCTACTCGATCGGCTTCCTGGTCGGCTGGCCGTTCGTGATGTTCCTGATCGCCGAGCCGCTGCGCAACCTCGGCAAGTTCACGTTCGTCGACGTCGTCGCATACCGCTTCGCGCAGCGGCCGATCCGGCTGCTGACCTCCGCGAACGCGCTGACGATCGTCGTGCTGTACCTCGTCGTGCAGATGGTCGGCGCGGGCAAGCTGATCCAGCTGCTGTTCGGGCTGTCGTACGGCACGGCCGAGCTGATCGTCGGCGTGCTGATGGTCGTCTACGTGTTCTTCGGCGGAATGACCGCGACCACCTGGGTGCAGGTGATCAAGGCTGTGCTGCTGCTGTGCGGTGCGACGCTGCTCGCGTTGCTCGCGCTCGGCGAATTCGGCTTCAGCGTCGACGAGATGTTCCGCCGCGCGGTGGCCGTGCATCCGGGCGCGCTCGGCATCATGGGGCCCGGCAAGCTGATCCGCGATCCGGCCAACGCGCTGTCGCTCGGCATCGCGCTGATGTTCGGCACGGCCGGCTTCCCGCACATCCTGATGCGCTTCTTCACGGTGCCGAACGCGAAGGAGGCGCGCAAGTCGGTGCTCTACGCGACCGGCTTCATCGGCTACTTCTACCTGCTGACCTTCGTGATCGGCTTCTCGGCGATCGTGCTGCTCGCGCAGCATCCGGAATTCTTCCGGCTCGCCGCGAACGGCACGTTCAACCTGACGCACGACCTGCTCGGCGGCTCGAACATGGTCGCGGTGAAACTCGCGCAGGCGGTCGGCGGGAACTGGTTCTACGGCTTCATCGCGGCCGTCACGTTCGCGACGATCCTCGCGGTGGTCGCGGGCCTGACGCTCGCCGGCGCGACGACGATCTCGCACGACCTTTACGCGCAGATGTGGGCGCGCGGCAAGCCCGACGAGCGTCTGGAGATGCGGATCTCGCGCGCGGCGACGATCGCGCTGTCGGCCGTCGCGATCGGGCTGTCGATCCTGTTCGAGCACGTGAACGTCGCGTTCATGGTCGGGCTCGTCGCGGCGGTGGCCGCGAGCGCGAATTTCCCGGTGCTCGCGATGTCGATCTTCTGGCGCGGGATGACGACGCGCGGCGCGGTGCTCGGCGGCGGCCTCGGCCTCGTGTCGGCGGTGACGCTCACGGTGCTGTCGAAGTCGGTGTGGGTCGACGTGCTGCACCACGCGCACGCGCCGGTGTTCCTCGACAACCCGGCGCTCGTGTCGGTGCCGCTCGCGTTCATCGGGATCGTCGTCGGCTCGCTCGCGGATCGCGGCGAGCGCGCGCGGCGCGAGCGCGACGCGTTCGCGCAGCAGGAGTTCTACGCGCAGACGGGCCTGCTCGCCGGCAAGGCCGTGCAGCACTGATTCATCTGATGAAAGCGCCGATCCGTCCGGATCGCCGGACGGATATTTTCCGGAAATCCGGAATCCCGGATTTCCTTGCCTGCCGCATTATGAGAAATACAATGAAAACAACGGCTTGAGGGGTGTCCGGAACCTGGCATCGACCTTGCAATATAAATGGCACGGCCGTCCCCCGGCCTCAACTACTACAGCAAGGAGACAATCGATGACCACTGCCTTCCTCCCCCTCCGGACGTCTTGAGGCATCGCTTGTTGCGGCACGGCAGCCGCGCAGGCGAATGGCGTTTCCCCTGACATTCGCCTGCGCGCGTGACGCCGTTTCCATCGGCTCATCTACCTTCAGCAGGAACCATCGTGAAGAAGAAACCCTTCTACAAAGTGCTCTATGTGCAGGTGATCTTCGCCATCATCGTCGGCGTGATCCTCGGCCACTACTACCCGTCGATCGCCACCGACATGAAGCCGCTCGGCGACGGCTTCATCAAGCTGATCAAGATGGTGATCGGCCCGATCATCTTCTGTACCGTCGTCACCGGCATCGCCGGCATGGAGGACATGAAGAAGGTCGGCCGCGTCGGCGGCAAGGCGCTGCTGTACTTCGAGATCGTGTCGACCTTCGCGCTGGTGCTCGGCCTCGCGGCCACGCACATCCTGCGTCCGGGCGTCGGCTTCAACATCGATCCGGCGACGCTCGACGGCAAGGCCGTCGCGTCGTACGCGGCGAAGGCGCACGGGCAGTCGACGGTCGACTTCCTGATGCACATCATCCCGAACACGATGGTCGACGCGTTCGCGCAGGGCGAAATCCTGCAGATCCTGCTGATCGCGCTGCTGTTCGGCAGCGTGCTCGCGCACCTCGGCGAGCGCGGCAAGGTCGTCACCGACTTCATCGACGGGCTCACGCGCGTGCTGTTCGGTATCGTGCACATCGTCACGAAGCTGGCGCCGATCGGCGCGTTCGGCGCGATGGCGTTCACGATCGGCAAGTACGGCGTCGGCTCGCTGGTGCCGCTGCTCAAGCTGATCGGCACGTTCTACCTGACGTCGGTCGTGTTCGTGCTGGTCGTGCTCGGCACCATCGCGCGCTTCACGGGCTTCTCGATCATCCGCTTCGTGTCCTACATCAAGGAAGAGCTGCTGATCGTGCTCGGCACGAGCTCGTCGGAAGCCGCGCTGCCGCAGCTGATGGAAAAGCTCGAGAAGGCAGGCTGCTCGCGCTCGGTCGTCGGCCTCGTCGTGCCGACCGGCTATTCGTTCAACCTCGACGGCACCAACATCTACATGACGATGGCCGTGCTGTTCATCGCGCAGGCGACCAACATCGAACTGACGTGGATGCAGCAGCTCACGCTGCTCGCGGTCGCGATGCTGACGTCGAAGGGCGCGAGCGGCGTCACGGGCGCGGGCTTCATCACGCTCGCGGCGACGCTGGCCGTCGTGCCGACGATCCCGCTGTCGGGCATGGTGCTGATCCTCGGCATCGACCGCTTCATGAGCGAATGCCGCGCGCTGACGAACATCGTCGGCAACGGCGTCGCGACGGTCGTCGTGTCGGCGTGGGAGAAGGAGCTCGACCGCAACAAGCTGCGCCAGGCGCTGAAGGGCGGCGGCGAGGTCGCGGCGACCGAGACGGCCGGCGTCTGACGTCATGAAGGAGCAGGCGGCGGCACCGCCCGCCGGCGGTACGGCGCGCGGCGGGGATGCGGGGGCCTATGACACAATAGGCGATCCGCATCGCCAGGAAGCCCCGACCGTGACGCGCCGCCTGCTCATCCTCGTCGTGCTTGCCGCCGCGCTCGCCGCGGCATGCACGCTCACGTGGACGATCACCTGGCGGCGCGGCGTCGCCGAACTGCAGCGCAACGCCGCGGTGCGCGTCGACCGCACCACCAACGCGCTCAAGAGCACGCTCGACCGCTACGAGTCGCTGCCCTATCTGCTCGGCAGCCATCCGTACGTGCAGGACCTGCTCGCCGAGCCGAAGCGCGGCGACTACACCGCCCGCGCGAACCGCTATCTCGAAGATCTCAACGAACACGCGCACGCGACCGTCACCTACGTGATCGGCGCGGACGGCCTGTGCGTCGCCGCCAGCAACTGGCGCACGCCCGAGAGCTTCGTCGGGATCGAATACCGCTTCCGTCCTTACTTCATCGACGCGATGGGCGGCCAGGTCGGCCGCTTCTTCGGGATCGGCACGATCTCGCGCGATCCCGGCTACTACATCTCGCAGCCCGTGTGGCGCGACGGCAAGATCGCGGGCGTGGTCGTCGTGAAGCTCAACCTCGAATGGTTCCAGGGCGCCGATGCGTCCGAGCCGCTCGTCGTCGCGGACGATCACGGCGTCGTGTTCCTGTCGTCGGTGCCCGCGTGGAAGTACCACACGCTGCGCCCGTTGACGGGGCCGGTTGCCGCATCGATCTACGAGACGCGCCAGTACGCGCAGCAGCCGGTCACGCCAGTGCCGCTGCGCGTCGAGCAGGTGCTCGGTGCCGATGCCGAGATCGTGCGCCTCGGGCCCGGCCGGCGCGCGCCGCGCTTCCTGGCCAGCAAGCGCCGGATCGGCGAGCCCGACTGGCTGCTCGTCACGCTCGCGCCGATCGCGCCCGTCGACGCCGATGCGCGCAACGCGACGATCGTCACGGGTTTCGGCTTCGTGTCGGTCGCGCTGCTCGCGTTCTACTGGCGGATGCGGCGCGCGCGCGTGCGCGAGATGATCCGCGGCCGCGCGCTGCTGCAGCAGGCGTACGCGGAGCTGAACCGGCGCGTCGAAGAACGCACGGCCGACCTGTCGGAGGCGAACGAGCAATTACAGAAGGAAGTCGGCGACCGGATTCGCGCGGAGCAGGAGCTGCGCGCCGCGCACGACGAACTGATCCAGGCGAGCAAGCTCGCCGCGCTCGGCCAGATGGCGGCCGGCATCACTCACGAACTGAACCAGCCGCTCGCGGCGCTGCGCAGCTTCTCGGACAACACGCGCGTGCTGCTCGATCGCGGCGAGCAGGCGGCCGCGCGCGAGAACCTCGAAGCGATCGCCGCGCTCACCGAGCGGATGGGCAAGATCACGAACCAGCTGAAGCTGTTCGTCGGCCGTGCGAAGCCGCGCAACGAGCGGGCGCTCGTCGTGCGCGCGCTGCGCAGCGTCCTGTCGCTGCTCGGCGACCGCCTGCGCGGCGTCGCGCTCACGCTGACGCTGCAGGATTCGACCGTGTCGCCCGCGCAGGACGCGCCGCTCGATCTGGCGCGCGACTATCCCGAACTCGTCGCCCGCTGCGAGGATCTGCGCCTCGAACAGGTGCTGATCAACCTGCTCGGCAACGCGCTCGACGCGGTCGCGGGCGTGGCCGCGCCCGCGATCGAGGTGACGATCGCGGTGTCGGCCGCGACGCTCGCGATCGAGGTGCGCGACAACGGCGCCGGCATCGCGCCCGAGCTGCTGCCGCGCCTGTTCGAACCGTTCTTCACGACGAAGGAAATGGGGCGCGGGCTCGGGCTCGGCCTCGCGATCTCGTCGTCGATCGCAAGCGACGCGGGCGGTGCGCTCACCGCGCGCAACGCGCCGTCGGGTGGCGCGCTGTTCGTCTTGACGCTGCGGCGCGCGCGCACGCATCATCCGGACTCCGTGTCCGAGCCGGCGGGCTCGCGCTAGCCCGCCGCCCGGTCGACCGGCATCAACGACGCCGCGTGCGCTGCCGCCGCGCGGCCCGTCAGGAGCAAGTGAATACGATGGCCAACCGGCTGCAAGTGATCTATATCGAAGACGACGCGCTCGTTCGCCGGGCGAGCGTGCAGAGCCTGCAGCTCGCGGGGTTCGACGTCGTCGGTTTCGAGTCGGCCGAAGCGGCCGAGAAGGCGATCGTCGCCGAACCGGCCGGGGTGATCGTCAGCGACATCCGGCTGCCCGGCGCGAGCGGACTCGACCTGCTCGCGCAATGCCGCGAGCGCGTGCCCGACGTGCCGGTGATCCTCGTCACCGGGCACGGCGACATCTCGATGGCCGTGCAGGCGATGCGCGACGGCGCATACGACTTCATCGAAAAACCGTTCGCGGCCGAGCGCCTGATCGAGACGGTGCGCCGCGCGCTCGAACGGCGCGAGCTCGTGCTCGAGAACCACGCGCTGCGGCGCGAGCTGGCCGGGCAGAACGTCGTCGCGCCCCGCATCATCGGCCGCAGCCCGGCGATCGAGCAGGTGCGCAAGCTGATCGCGAACGTCGCGCCGACCGACGCGTCGGTGCTGATCAACGGCGACACGGGCGCGGGCAAGGAACTGATCGCGCGCAGCCTGCACGAGCTGTCGCCGCGCCGCGACAAGCCGTTCATCGCGGTGAATTGCGGCGCGTTGCCCGAGCCGATGTTCGAGTCGGAGATGTTCGGCTACGAGCCCGGCGCGTTTACCGGCGCCGCGAAGCGCCGGGTCGGCAAGCTCGAATACGCATCCGGCGGCACGCTGTTTCTCGACGAGATCGAAAGCATGCCGCTCGCGCTGCAGGTGAAACTGCTGCGCGTGCTGCAGGACGGCGTGCTGGAGCGGCTCGGCTCGAACCAGCCGATCCGCGTGAACTGCCGCGTCGTCGCGGCGGCGAAGGGCGACATGAGCGAGCTCGTCGCGGCCGGCACATTCCGGCGCGACCTGCTGTACCGGCTCAACGTCGTGACGATCGCGCTGCCGCCGCTGGCCGAGCGCCGCGAGGACATCGTGCCGCTGTTCGAGCATTTCATGCTCGACGCGGCCGTGCGCTACGGGCGGCCCGCGCCGGTGCTGACCGACCGGCAGCGCGCGAGCCTGATGCAGCGCGACTGGCCGGGCAACGTGCGCGAGCTGCACAACGCGGCCGACCGCTTCGTGCTCGGCGTGGCCGACATGCCGCAGGAAACGGGCGCGAGCGCCGACGAGGCCGACAACGAGCAGACGCTGAAGGAGCGCATCGAGCAATTCGAGCGCGCGGTGATCGCCGAGGCGCTGAACCAGACGGGCGGCGCGGTCGCCGCGACGGCCGACCGCCTGCATGTGGGCAAGGCGACGCTGTACGAGAAGATGAAGCGCTACGGGTTGTCGGCGAAAGGCGAAACCGAGCGCTGAAAAGCAAACGGACCGCGGAACCGGGCTGGCCGGTCGTGCGGTCCGTTGTCGGGGAAGGGCGGTGTGCGGGGCCCTTCGGTCCGGTATCGCGCGGCGCTCAGGCCGCGTTGCTGTCGAGCGCCTTCTTGAGCAGCGCGTCGAGTTCCGCGAATTGCGGCGCGCCGACATAGCGCTTCAGGATCTTGCCGTTCTTGTCGACGACGAACGTGGTCGGCGTGAGCTGCACGTTGCCGAACTGCTTCGCGACGCTGCCGTCGTCGAGTGCGACCTTGAACGGCAGCTGGCGGGTTTGCGCGTAGTTGGCGACGTACATCGGCGGATCGTAGTTCATCGCGACCGCGACGAATTCCAGCCCCTGACCCTTGAAGCGGTTATAGGTATCGACCATCTGCGGCATTTCCTGCATGCAGGTCGCGCAGCTCGTCGCCCAGAAGTTCACGAGATAAACCTTGCCTTTCAGGTCGCCTGCGGTCGAGACCTTCTGGCCCGACAGCAGCGTGAACGTTGCGTCCGGCACGCTGGACTTGCCGTTGAACGCGAAGAAGCCGGCTACGGCGATGGCCGCGACGACGACGGCGGCGACGATGTAGCGGGTGGGGCCGGCGCTGCGGCGGGCGGGAGGCGTGGTGTTCATCTTCGGTGCTCTCGGAGTCGGTCGATGACGCGGATCAATGCAAAGGACGTCGAAATTCGGCGCTCATTTTAGCGCGAATGCGGCGTGCGCACCGGCGGCGGTTACACATCCCGGTTTTCACGTTCGGCGGATAATGCCCGTTTTTGCCAGCCCGACCCACGCCATGCCGAAGGAAGTCATCGATCCGTTGCGCCCCCTTTTTCGTTCGCTGCGACACTTCGCCGCGCTCGCCTGCGCGAGCGTCGCGCTGGTCGCGTGTTCGCCGTCGTACGACTGGCGCACGCTGCACAACGACGCCGGCTATACGATCGACCTGCCGGCCAAGCCGACCGTCGAGGAGCAGCCGGTTGCGATCGGCGGCGCGTCGATGCCGATGCGGATGCAGGCCGCCCACGTCGATGGCGCGGTGTTCGCGGTCGGCACGTTGACGCTGCCCGATGACCGCGACGAAACGCGCCGCGCAGCGCTCGATTTTTTGCGCGCGGGGCTGTCCCGCAACCTCGACGGCACGCCGCAAACGGCTTCGGTGCCGGTGCCGCTCGCGGCCGGCGGCGCGGTGAACGGGCTCGAGCTGCGCATCGCGGGCGCCGCCGCCGGCGGCGATCGCTCGCGCAAGACGATCGTCGCGCGGCTCGTCGCGCGTGGCCGGCACGCGTACCAGGCGGTCGCGATCGCCGACGGGCCGCTTGCCCAGGAGCAGCTCGACCAGTTTTTCGGCTCGTTCAAACTCGACTGACGACGGCCGGCGAGGGCGCTCCGACACTGTGTGACAACTGAAAGTTCGTTCGCAGCTTTCGACGCTAATCGCCGGATTTTGCGGGGGTTTTTCGACTATCCACAGCGCATGTGGATAACTTTGTTGAAAAGTAGGCCACATTTCCCGCCAAGCCGCGCCGGACGGCCTTCCGGCCCGTTTGACCGTTCGCTTGCATCTTGTGAAAAATCAATAAAAACAACGAGATACGGATTTCGGGATGAATGGGTGCCGGCGAGTCGCAATCCGGGGCCGGATTCGTGAAATTGTGCATAAGTCAAGTCTTGACAGCCGGATTTTGTCCTCCGAGGGCGATCAGAGCGCCGTCAAGGCGCGCCGGTAGCGGATCGCTTCGGCGATCTGCGCGGCCGTCGGCAGCGGGTCGCCGGCCAGGTCGGCGATCGTCCGCGCGACCTTCAGCACGCGGAAATACGCGCGCGCCGACCAGCCGAAGCGCTCGCCAGCCTCGCGCAACAGCCGCTCGCCTTCATCCGTCGGCCGGCACAGGTCGTCGGTCTCGCGGCCGCTCAGCATGTGATTCGTCTTGCCCTGCCGGCCGAGCTGCAGTGCGCGCGCCTGCGCGACCCGCGCGGCCACCGTGGCGCTCGACTCGCCGGGCGCGGTCGCGCGGGTCGAGAGTTCGGCCGGCGACAGCGCGGGCAGGTCGATCTGGATGTCGATGCGGTCGAGGAGCGGCCCCGACAGCTTGCGCAGGTAGCGTGCGGCGACGTCCGGCGAACAGCGGCAGCGCCCGGACGGATCGCCATGCCAGCCGCACGGGCACGGGTTCATCGCGGCGATCAGCTGGCACGCGGCCGGAAAGTCGGCTTGCTGGGCCGCGCGCGAGATCGTGATGCGGCCGGCTTCCAGCGGCTCGCGCAGCATCTCGAGCACGTGGCGGTCGAACTCCGGCAACTCGTCGAGGAACAGCACGCCGAGGTGCGCGAGCGTGATCTCGCCCGGCTGCGGCGGATTGCGGCCGCCGACCAGCGCGGCGGCGCTCGACGAGTGATGCGGCGCGCGGAATGGCCGCCGGCGCCACTGCGCGGGCGAAAAGCCGAGACGGCTCGCGGAAAGGAGGGCGGCGGACGTCAGCGCCTCGTCGTCGGTCAGCGGCGGCAGGAGGCCGGCCAGCCGCGCGGCCAGCATCGACTTGCCGGCCCCTGGCGGCCCGACCATCAGCATGTGATGGCCGCCCGCCGCGGCGACTTCCAGCGCGCGCCGGGCGCCGCGCTGGCCGATCACGTCCGCGAGATCGGGCGCGGCCGGCGCCGGCAGCCCGTCGAGGCACGGCGCCGCGACCGGCTCGAGGCGCCCGTCCGGTGTACCGGCGAGGTGCGCGCACAGCGCGGGCAGGTCGCGCGCGCCGAACACGGTGACGCCCGGCACGAGCGCGGCTTCAGCCGCGCTGTCGAGCGGCAGGTACAGCTCGGGTGCGCGCAACGTTGCCGCCGGGCAGGTCGCTTCGGCGGAATCGGGGCCAGAATCCATCCCTGAAGTTGAGCCGACGGTGCCCGCCTGCCAGTCCCGCGCTGCGCCGCACGCCATCGCGAACGCGCCGCGCATCGGCCGCAGCGCGCCGGTCAGCGACAGTTCGCCCGCGAATTCGCGGCCGGCCAGCGCGTCGGCCGGGATCTGGCCGTTCGCGGCAAGGATGCCGAGCGCGATCGGCAGGTCGAACCGGCCCGATTCCTTCGGCAGGTCGGCCGGCGCGAGGTTGACGGTGATGCGGCGCACCGGAAATTCGAATCCGCAGTTCTGCAGCGCGGCGCGTACGCGCTCGCGACTCTCGCGGACTTCGAGATCGGGCAGGCCGACGATCGAGAACGACGGCAACCCGTTGGCAAGGTGGACTTCGACGGTGACGTCCGGCGCACGGCCGGACGCGGGCGCGCGACTGCGCACCACGGCGAGCGACATGGAGGCTCCTGTAAACGAGGCGGGCGACGGCCGTTCGGGGCCGCATGCCGCGGAAAGCGGAGAAATCGGTGCGCGCTTGCCGGCGTGGCGCGGGGGAAAGAACGAGGCACTGCTGAACGACAGACTGCGAAGAGCGGAGGACTACGAAGAGCGGGGAACTGCGAAGAGCGATGGACTGCGAGGAACGACGGACGACGAAGAACGGCGAAACGGTTTCGGCGGTGGGCGCGGGTCGCGCGAGGCGGCCCGCGCCCGGACCTTGCGGTCGGTTACGGGGCCGTCAGGCCTGCGGCGCTGCGAGCTTCTGCTCGAGTTCCGCGACGCGCTTTTCGAGTTCCTCGAGGCGCACGCGGGTGCGGGCGAGCACCTGTGCCTGCGTGTCGAATTCCTCGCGCGTGACGAGATCGAGTTTCGAGAAGCCTTGCGACAGCATGGCCTTCACGTTGCGCTCGACGTCCTTGGCCGGCGAGTTTTTCAGCAGGTCGCTGACGCGCGACTGCAGATCGTTGAAAACGTCGCTGGGTTGCTTCATGTGATTTCCTTCCTTGCACAAAAATTGTGCATCTTCAGTTGCGTACGTGCCCATGATGCACGCATGACCGGAAATGGTGCGCCGGGAGCGCGAATTCCGGGCATGGCGCCCGCATGGGTGAATGTCCCTGCGATCCGGGACGTGCGTGCACTCTAGCAACGTTCCTTTCGCCGCGCCAGCAAACCGGGCCATGTTGGCCATTCGGCCGGGCTTCCGCGCCTTACACCACGGGATGCGACCCCGTTCCAGAGCCCTTCGAGACGGCGCTCGGACGAACATGGCATGCGAGTTGCTGAGAAGAGTCCGTTACAACATTCCAACCAATTCGACGGGACAACCCAGCGAGAGGACTTCATGAAACTCATTACCGCAATCATCAAGCCGTTCAAGCTCGATGAGACACGCGAAGCGCTGTCGGCGCTCGGAGTCTCGGGCATCACGGTGACGGAGGTGAAAGGGTTCGGGCGCCAGAAGGGGCACACCGAGCTGTACCGCGGCGCCGAATACGTGGTCGATTTCCTGCCGAAGATGAAGATCGAGGCGGCCGTGTCCGACGATCTCGTCGACCAGGCGGTCGAGGCGATCGAGCGGGCCGCGCGTACCGGCAAGATCGGCGACGGCAAGATCTTCGTCACGCCGATCGAACAGGTGATCCGGATTCGCACCGGGGAGACCGGCGCTGACGCGCTGTAACAGAACAGACAAGACAAGCGACAAGAGGAAACCCAAGATGCGCAAACTTCTGATGTCCCTGCTGATGGCCGGCTCGCTGATCGCGGCCGGCGTCGGCCCCGCGCTCGCCGACGACGCGGCGTCCGCCGCGGCTGCGTCCGCACCCGCCGCAACGGCTTCCGATGCATCGTCCGCCGCTGCGCCCGCCGCATCGGCGCCGGCCGCAACGGATGCCTCCGCCGCCGCGGCAGCCGCCCCGGCTTCGGGCGCCGCCGACGCATCGGCCGCTGCCGCCGCATCGGCACCGGCCGCACCCGCCGCGCCGACCGCGCCGTTCTCCGTCGATTCGTCGAAGATCAGTGCGGGCGACACCGCGTGGATGCTGACCTCCACCGCGCTCGTGCTGTTCATGACGATCCCCGGCCTCGCGCTGTTCTACGCCGGCATGGTCCGCAAGAAGAACGTGCTCGCGACCGTGATGCAGAGCTTCGCGATCACCGCGGTGATCACGGTGCTGTGGACGGTGGTCGGCTACAGCCTCGCGTTCACGCCGGGCAACGGCTTCATCGGCGGCCTGTCGCGCGCGTTCCTGCACGGAATGAATTACATCCACGGCGACAAGGCGACGACGCTGACCGTCAGCCACCTCGCGCCGACGATTCCGGAATCGGTCTACTTCGTCTACCAGATGACGTTCGCGATCATCACGCCGGCGCTGATCTGCGGCGCGTTCGCCGATCGCATGAAGTTCTCGGCGATGCTCGTGTTCATGACGCTCTGGTCGCTGATCGTCTATGTGCCGATCGCGCACATGGTGTGGGAACCGACCGGCTGGCTGTCGTCGGACGGCGTGCTCGACTTCGCGGGTGGCACCGTCGTGCACATCAACGCCGGTATCGCAGGCCTCGTGTCGTGCCTGGTGCTCGGCAAGCGCGTCGGTTACGGCCGTGAATCGATGGCGCCGCACAACCTCGTGCTGACGATGATCGGCGGCTCGATGCTGTGGGTCGGCTGGTTCGGCTTCAACGCGGGCTCCGCAGTCGCGGCCGACGGCCGTGCCGGCTTCGCGATGCTGACCACGCAAGTGGCGACCGCCTGCGCGGCGCTCGGCTGGATGTTTGCCGAGTGGATCGCGAAGGGCAAGCCGTCGGTGCTCGGCATCGTGTCGGGCGCGGTCGCGGGTCTCGTCGCGATCACGCCGGCCGCCGGCTTCGTCGGCGTGACGGGCGCACTCGTGATCGGTATCGCGGCGGGCGTCGTGTGCTTCTGGTCGGCCACGTGGCTCAAGTCGAAGCTCGGCTACGACGATTCGCTCGATGCGTTCGGCGTGCACGGTGTGGGCGGGATTCTCGGCGCGCTGCTGACCGGCGTGTTCGCGGTCAAGGACATCGGCGGCGCCGACGGCAGCCTGCTGCTGCAGGCCAAGGGCGTGCTGATCACGCTGGTCTACAGCGGCGTGCTGAGCTTCGTGCTGCTGAAGCTGATCGACCTGACGATGGGCTTGCGCGTGTCCGAAGAGGAAGAGCGCGAAGGCCTCGACGTGATCCTGCACGGCGAGCATGTCGAATAAGTCATAAGGATGGACGGCGGGCCGCCGCGACGACGGCGCCCGTCACGAATGAGCGCAGCGACTTCGGCCCGCCCCACCCGGCGGGCTTTTTTTCTCCTGCCGCCTGCTGCCGTAGCGCATAACCCTGCGCGCTATCGGGTCAATAGCCGAAAACTTCCTCCAAACCCTTGCGAAGCCGGGAACAATCCCCAAATGGGCAGGGCAATTGCTCTACAATCTTCATTCTCCCGCTCGCGAGTGATTCATGGTTCCCCACCTCGTTACCGCGTTGAATGGTCCGCTGCTCGAACTCGAGCAGAAGATCCTCGACGCGACGCCTGCGATCGAACGCTGGTTCAGGCTCGAATGGCAGGAACATACCCCGCCGTTCTATTGTTCGGTGGACCTGCGCAATGCCGGCTTCAAGCTGGCGCCCGTCGACGCGAACCTGTTTCCCGGCGCGTTCAACAATCTGCCGTCCGAAGTGCTGCCGCTCGCCGTGCAGGCCGCGATGGCCGCGATCGAAAAGATCTGCCCTGACGCGAAGAACCTGCTCGTGATTCCCGAGCTGCCGACCCGCAACGCGTTCTACCTCGAAAACGTCGCGCGCCTCGCGACGATCATGCGCCAGGCCGGCCTGAACGTGCGCTTCGGCTCGCTCGACCCGAGCATCACCGACATGACGCCGATCACGCTGGCCGACGGCCAGAAGATCGTGCTCGAACCGCTCGAGCGTTCGCAGCGCCGCCTCGGCCTGAAGAATTTCGACCCGTGCTCGATCCTGCTGAACAACGACCTGTCGGCCGGCATCCCGGGCGTGCTGGAAAACCTGCACGAGCAATACCTGCTGCCGCCGCTGCACGCGGGCTGGGCCGTGCGCCGCAAGTCGACGCACTTCTCGTGCTACGACGACGTCGCGAAGAAATTCGCGAAGATGGTCGGCGTCGATCCGTGGATGGTGAATCCGTATTTCGCGCACGTGGAAGGCGTCGACTGGCAGGCGCATGAAGGCGAGCAGGCGCTCGCCGACGCGATCGACGGCGTGCTGAAGAAGATCGCGCGCAAGTACCGCGAATACGGGATCAGCGAAAAGCCGTACGTCGTCGTGAAGGCCGACGCGGGCACGGCGGGGCGCGGCGTGATGACCGTGCACGACGCGGCCGAGATCGGCCGCCTGTCGAAGGCCGAGCGCGCGCAGATGGCCGAATCGAAGGCCGGCCTCGCGGTGCGGGACGTGATCGTGCAGGAAGGCGTCTATACGTTCGAGCGCGTCGGCGACGAAGTCGCGGAGCCCGTCGTGTACATGATCGACCGCTACGTGGTCGGCGGTTTCTACCGCACGCACGGCGGCCGCGAGCGCGACCAGAACCTGAACGCGCCCGGCATGCACTACGTGCCGCTCGGCTTCGAGCACACCGCGCTGCCGGATGCCGGCGCCAAGCCGGGCGCCGCGCCGCCGAACCGTTTCTACATGTACGGCGTCGTCGCGCGACTGGCGCTGATCGCGTCGTCGATCGAACTGGAAAAGACCGATCCCGAAGCCATCCAGGTGTAACGGACCTTCGCTACGTACAGGACCTCATGGACATTCTCTTTATCGCCGACCCGCTCGAGCACTTCAAGATCTACAAGGATTCGACCTACGCGATGATGGCTGAGGCCGCGCGGCGCGGGCATGCGGTGTACGCATGCGAGCCGCGTCACCTCGCGTGGACGGGTTCCGCGGTCGAGGCCGACGTGCGGCGCATCACGTTCGTCGGTGAGCTCGACGATCTCCATCGCGAGACCTGGTTCGAAGCCGGTCCGTCCGACGCACGCCGCCTCGAATCGTTCGGCGCGGTGCTGATGCGCAAGGATCCGCCGTTCGACATGGAGTACGTGACGTCGACGTGGCTGCTCGAGCTGGCCGAGCGCGCGGGTGCGCGCGTGTTCAACAAGGCGCAGTCGATCCGCGACCATTCCGAGAAACTCGCGATCGGCGAGTTTCCGCAGTTCGTCGCGCCGACGCTCGTCACGCGCGACGCGAAGCGGCTGCGCGCATTCCACGCCGAGCACGGCGACGTGATCCTGAAGCCGCTCGACGGCATGGGCGGGATGGGCGTGTTCCGCGTGAAGCCGGACGGCATGAACCTCGGCTCGATCGTCGAAATGCTGAGTCACGACGGCACGCGTTCGGTGATGGCACAGAAGTTCATCCCCGAGATCAAGGCCGGCGACAAGCGCATCCTGCTGATCGGCGGCGAGCCCGTGCCGTATTCGCTCGCGCGGATTCCGCAGGGCAGCGAGGTGCGCGGCAATCTCGCCGCGGGCGGGCTCGGCGTCGCACAGCCGCTGACCGCGCGCGATCGCGAGATCGCCGCAACGCTCGGCCCCGTGCTGGCATCGCGCGGGCTGCTGCTGGTCGGCCTCGATGCGATCGGCGACTGGCTGACCGAGGTGAACGTCACGAGCCCGACGTGCTTCCGCGAGATCATGGAGCAGACGGGCTTCGACGTCGCCGCGATGTTCATCGACGCGCTGGAGTGTGCGGCCGCGTAGGCCGCTTCCCGCGCAACCCCGGCGGCGGCCGCGCAGGTCCCCCGTCGCCGGAGCAGCTTGACCGGCCTGCTACAATGCCCGCTTGCCAGGCGCCGTGATCGGCGCGCCGAAGGCCCGGCGGTCGGGCCGAAACTGTTGCAAGGCTGAACATGAAACGTCTCCCACACTCGCTACGCTCTTTGCCCCGCCGCGGGGTGTCGGCCCGCCAGGGGCGGCCGGGAGCGAACTGACATGGCCGGGATTCTGATCATCGCGCACGCCCCGCTCGCCACCGCGCTGCGGGACTGCATCGCGCACATCTACGGCGGCGTGCCCGCACGCATCGGCTGTATCGACGTGATGGCGGACAGCGATCCGACCCAGGTGATGGCGTTCGCGCACGCGGAGCTCGCGCGGCTCAAGGAAGACAACGGCGTGGTCGTGCTGACGGACATGTACGGCGCGACGCCCGCGAACATCGCGGGCCAGCTCGCGAAGATCGACAACGTGCGCGTGCTGGCGGGCGTGAACCTGCCGATGCTCGTACGGGCCGTCTGCTATCGCACCGTGCCGCTCGACAAGCTCGTCGACAAGACGCTGTCCGGCGGTGCGAAGGGCGTCCATGAAGTATCGGCCGGCACGCCGCCGCCGCCGACGGAAACCGGCTGCGGCCAGTGCGCGCCGATTCCGCCGGAACCGCAACCGCGCACCGAATCGCACTGACCACCCCGTTTTCCGTTTTAGAACGACCCGCCGACGCGCGCCGCCGGCGGTCCCGACCGACCCGACCGAGAATCATGCTTCAACAAGAAACCACCATCGTCAATAAATTGGGGCTCCATGCGCGCGCATCGGCCAAGCTTACGCAACTGGCCGGCAACTTCCAGTCGGAAGTCTGGATGACGCGCAACGGGCGCAAGATCAATGCAAAGAGCATCATGGGCGTGATGATGCTGGCGGCGGGCATCGGCAGCACCGTGACGATCGAGACCGAAGGGTCTGACGAGCGGGAAGCGATGGATGCGTTGCTGAAGCTGATCGCGGACAAGTTCGGCGAAGGCCAGTGATCCCCGCGCGGAATCATTGCCGTTTCCAGTCAGAATGCCGCGGATTTCGCGGCATTTTTTTCATCGGAAGCATTGATGCGGAATGCGCAATGCTGCGCTGCATGCAGTCAGCAGGGAGTCGCGGAATTTATAATCGGTAACCGGGGTCATAAGCGCATCGCAGCAGTGTGCCGCGGCTTTACTTGTACAGAGGAGGTGCGCGTGTCCTTCACGCTGCATGGCATTCCCGTCTCACGTGGTATCGCGATCGGGCGAGCGTATCTGATCGCGCCGGCGGCGCTCGACGTCGCTCATTACCTGGTCGAGGCGACCCAGATCGACGCCGAGGTCGAGCGATTCCGCACGGCGCTCGACGTCGTGCATCACGAACTCGAAGCGCTGCGCGCCGACCTGACCGACGACACCCCGAGCGAAGTGGGCGCGTTCATCGACGTCCACATGATGATCCTCAACGACGCGATGCTCGTGCAGGAAACCATCGACCTGATCCGCACGCGCCGCTACAACGTCGAGTGGGCGCTGACCGAGCAGCTCGAATTGCTCACGCGCCACTTCGACGACATCGAGGACGAATACCTGCGCGAGCGCAAGGCCGACATCGAGCAGGTGGTCGAGCGCGTGCTGAAGGCGCTCGCCGGCGCGCCATCCGCGTCGCAGGCGCTCGATCGCGCGGCCGCGAACGGCACGAACGAGATGATCGTCGTCGCGCACGACATCGCGCCGGCCGACATGATGCAGTTCAAGACGCAGTCGTTCCAGGCGTTCGTCACCGATCTCGGCGGGCGCACGTCGCACACGGCGATCGTTGCGCGCAGCCTCGGCATTCCGGCCGCGGTCGGCGTGCAGCACGCGAGCGCGCTGATCCGTCAGGACGACCTGATCATCGTCGACGGCGACCAGGGCATCGTGATCGTCGATCCGGCGCCGATCGTCCTCGAGGAGTATTCGTACCGCCAGTCCGAAAAGCTGCTGGAGCAACGCAAGCTGCAGCGTTTGAAGTTCTCGCCGACGCAAACGTTGTGCGGTACCAAGATCGAGCTGTACGCGAACATCGAGCTGCCCGACGACGCGAAGGCGGCCGTCGAGGCCGGCGCGGTCGGCGTCGGCCTGTTCCGCTCCGAGTTCCTGTTCATGCATCAGAAGGAGATGCCGGAGGAGGAGGAGCAGTTCGCCGCGTACAAGCGGGCCGTCGAGTGGATGAAGGGCATGCCGGTGACGATCCGCACGATCGACGTCGGCGCGGACAAGCCGCTCGAGGCGCTCGACGAAGGCTACGAGACGGCGCCGAACCCGGCGCTCGGCCTGCGCGCGATTCGCTGGAGCCTGTCCGAGCCGCAGATGTTCCTCACGCAGTTGCGCGCGATCCTGCGCGCGTCGGCGTTCGGCCAGGTGAAGATCCTGATCCCGATGCTCGCGCACGCGCAGGAGATCGACCAGACGCTCGACCTGATCCGCGAGGCGAAGCGCCAGCTCGACGATGCGGGGCTCGCGTACGACCCGAACGTGCGCATCGGCGCGATGATCGAGATTCCGGCCGCGGCGATCGCGCTGCCGCTGTTCCTGAAGCGGTTCGATTTCCTGTCGATCGGCACGAACGACCTGATCCAGTACACGCTCGCGATCGACCGCGCGGACAACGCGGTCGCGCATTTGTACGACCCGCTGCATCCGGCCGTGCTGCACCTGATCTCGTACACGTTGCGCGAAGCGAAACGCGCGGGCGTGTCGGTGTCGGTGTGCGGGGAAATGGCCGGTGATCCGGCGCTCACGCGCCTGTTGCTCGGGATGGGGCTCACCGAGTTCTCGATGCACCCGAGCCAGTTGCTCGTCGTGAAGCAGGAAATCCTGCGCGCGCACCTGAAGGCGCTCGAGAAACCGACGGCCGACGTGCTGGCCGCGTTCGAGCCGGAGGAAGTGCAGGCGGCGCTGAAGCGCCTGTCGGTCGCCGAGCCGCGCGCGGACGCCGCCGCATAAGCGCCATCATCGTTGCCGAGTGTCACGCATGCGCCATTCGGCGCATGCATCCGACGCGCGTCAGTGCCGGCCCCCGCACACGGGGCAGTCGGCCTGGCGCGCGATCTTCATCGTCGTCCATTCCATTCGCAGCGAATCGAGCATCATCAGGCGCCCGTTGAGCGTCGTGCCGATCGCGCCGATCACGCGCAGCGCTTCGGCGGCCTGCATTGCGCCGATGATCCCGACCGTCGGCGCGAACACGCCCATCGTCGAGCACGCAACCTCCTCGAACGGCTGGTCTTCCGGGAACACGCACGCATAGCAGGGCGCGGCCGGGTCGCGGAAGTCGAACGTGCTGATCTGGCCGTCGAAACGCAGCGCGGCGCCCGACACGAGCGGCACGCCGTGCGCGACGCATGCGCGGTTGATCGCGTGCCGCGTCGCGAAGGTGTCGGTGCAGTCGAGCACGACGCTCGCGTGCGGCACGTGGGCGTCGAGCCACGCGTCGTCGACGCGCTCCGCGACCGCGTTCACATTCACCTCGGGTTCAGTTGCGCGAGCGCGTCGCGCCCCGATTCGACCTTGCTGCGCCCGACCGACGCCGTCACGTGCAGGATCTGCCGCTGCAGGTTCGTGAGGTCGACCGTATCGGCGTCGACGAGCGTGATCGTGCCGACCCCTGATGCCGCGAGGTACATCGCAGCGGGTGAGCCGAGGCCGCCCGCGCCGACGACGATCGCATGCGCATCGAGAAAGCGCTGCTGCGCCTCGATACCGATTTCGTCGACGAGGATGTGACGGGAGTAGCGAAGGAGTTGATCGTCGTTCATGGGAAGTCGTGGGCGATGCCGGCCGCCGGGGCCGGCCGGGCGTATCGGTCTATTCTAGGCGCACATGAAAAACGGGCCATCGCGGTCTTCCCGCGATGGCCCGTCGGATGCCGGCCGGCGCTTACTTCGGCGCCGACGCGGGCTTCGGTGCGGCTGCCGGCTTCGCGCTTGCGCCCGATGCCTTCGTCGCCGCAGCGGCCTTGCCTGCCGGGCTCTTCGTCGTGCTGTCGGCGAGCAGCGACTTCGATTCCTGGACAGGCTTGCCTTCGAGCTTGTTGAGCGCCTGCTGCATCATGAAGTCGTCGGCGCTGCCGAACTCGATCGGCTTGCGATCGCGATCCTTCTGGCGCTGCTCCGGCGTCTTCTTGTCGTTCTGCTCTTCGAGGATGCGCAGTTGATCCATCCGGCGCTGCTCGCGATCTTCCTGTTCCTTCTTCTCGTTCGGGTCCTGCGTGTTCGCCAGGTGGTTCGAGTAGTCGACCTCGCGCGTCACGAGCACGTCGTCCGGATCGCCGTCCGCGAACTGATCGACCGGCACGTCGGGCGTGATGCCCTTGTTCTGGATCGAGCGGCCGCTCGGCGTGTAGTAATAGGCGGTCGTCAGGCGCAGCGCGGTGTCGGCCGTCATCGGGCGGACCGTCTGCACCGAACCCTTGCCGAACGTCGTCTTGCCCATGATCTGCGCGCGCTTCGAATCCTGCAGCGCACCGGCGACGATTTCCGACGCGGACGCCGAATAGGCGTTCGTCAGCACGATCATCGGCACGGTCTTGAAGACCGGCGGCAGGTTCTTCAGCGGATCGCCGTCGAAGGACGGCAGGCGATAGTTGTCGTACGTATCGCGATAGACCTGCTTCGAATCGGGGATCTGGCCGTTGGTCGACACGACGACGGAGTCGGGCGGCAGGAACGCGCCGGCCACGCCGACCGCGCTCTGCAGCAGGCCGCCGCCGTTGTTGCGCAGGTCGAGGACGAGGCCCTTCAGGTTCGGCTGCTGGCGCGCGATGTCCTGCAGCTTCGCGGCGAGATCGGGCGTCGTGCGTTCCTGGAAGCTCGTGATGCGGATATACGCGTAGCCCGGATCGAGGATCTTCATCTTCACGCTCTGGACCTTGATGATCGCGCGCGTGACCGTGACCGGGAACGTGCGGTCGTCGCTCTTGCGGAAGATCGTCAGCGTGACCTTGGTGCCCGGCTCGCCGCGCATCTGCTTGACGGCCTTGTCGAGCGTCATGCCGCGCACCGGCTTGTCGTTGATGCGGGTGATCAGGTCGCCCGGACGGATGCCGGCGCGGAACGCGGGGGTATCTTCGATAGGCGAGATGACCTTGACGAGGCCGTCTTCCTGCGAGATCTCGATGCCGAGACCCGCGAAGCGGCCCTTCGTCTGCTCCTGCAGCTCGTCATAGTCGGTCTTGTCGAGGAACGACGAGTGCGGGTCGAGGCTCGACACCATGCCCTTGATCGCCGCCGTCAGCAGCTTCTTGTCGTCGACCGGTTCGACGTACTCGCGCTTGATCTGTCCGAATACTTCCGCGAACAGGCGGAGCTGGTCGAGGGGAAGCGGCGCCGTAACGGTCTGCTCGGCCGACGCGGAAATCTGCAGCGTGGCGAACACGCCCGTGGCGAGGCCCGCGGCAATCAGGCCGATGTTCTTCAATTTCATTCGCATAGAGAGTCTGGTGCGGTCGGGAAGCGCGTGGCGGTAGCGGGGATGTAGCGGACAAGTATAACTGTTCGTCCGATTACTCAGTGGAACGGCGCGAAAAGGGTCCGGAGAAGGCCCGGCGGGGCACTGCCGGACGCGCTGCGGGTTCGAAGCGGATTCGACAGCACCGGGGCCGCGAAGGTTCGCGCGGCGCGCCGGGCCGGGGCCGGGCACGCCGCGCCGGACGCGGCCGGCCCGGTGCGACGGGCGTCAGCCCGCCTTGCCCTGCTTCGCGACGGCGGCCTGCGCCTGTGCGATCGCTTCCTGGTCGCCGAGGTAATAGTGCTTGATCGGCTTCAGGTTCTCGTCGAGTTCATACACGAGCGGCACGCCGTTCGGGATGTTCAGGCCGACGATGTCGCTGTCCGAAATGCCGTCGAGGTACTTGATCAGCGCGCGCAGCGAGTTGCCGTGCGCGGCGATCAGCACCTGCTTGCCGGCGCGGACTGCCGGCGCGATCGACTCGTTCCACAGCGGCAGCACGCGCGCGACCGTGTCCTTCAGGCACTCGGTGAGCGGCAGCTGCTCACGCGGCACTTTCGCGTAGCGCGGGTCGTTGAACGGCGCGCGCTCGTCGGTCGGCTCGAGCGCGGGCGGCGGCGTGTCGTAGCTGCGGCGCCACACGAGCACCTGCTCGTCGCCGAACTTCGCGGCCGTTTCCGCCTTGTTCAGGCCGGACAGCGCGCCGTAGTGGCGCTCGTTCAGGCGCCACGAGTGGACGACCGGCAGGTACATCAGGTCCATCCGGTCCTGCACGTGCCACAGCGTGCGGATCGCGCGCTTGAGCACCGACGTGTACGCGATGTCGAACGTGTAGCCGGCCTCCTTGAGCAATTCGCCGGCCTGGTAGGCCTCGTTGCGGCCCTGTTCGGTCAGGTCGACGTCGACCCAGCCGGTGAAGCGGTTTTCCTTGTTCCACGTCGATTCGCCGTGGCGGATGAGAACGAGTTTGTACATGGATCTTGCGGTCGGTAGTGAAGGAAGCGGTGGCGCGTCGCGCGGCGCCCGACCCGGGGCCGCCATCGCGCAAGACGGTTATTTTATAATGGCGGGATTGTCCTCATCCGATTTCTCTTTTTCCGGCGGAATTCCGTGACGTTCTTTACCGATTACACGAACCTGGCCCTTATCGCGATCCTGCTGGTATCCGGCGGCCTGCTGGCATGGCCGGCGCTGCGCCGCGGCCGCGGCGGCCTGTCGGCCGCGGAGGCCACGCAACTCATCAACCGCCGCAACGCGGTCGTGATCGACGTGCGCGCCGCGTCCGATTTCGCCGCCGGCCATCTGCCGTCGGCACGTCAGGTCGCGGCGGGCGAGATCGGCGCGAAGATCGCGCAGGTCGCGAAGAACAAGAGCACGCCCGTGCTGCTCGTCTGCCAGAACGGCCAGCAGTCGCAGAAGGCGGCGCGCGAGGTCGAGGCGGCGGGCTATGCCGAGGTGCACGTGCTCGAGGGCGGCGTCGCCGCCTGGCAGCAGGCCGGGATGCCGGTCGTCAAACAAGGAGTGGCGAAGTGAACAAGGTTTTGATGTACAGCACGCAGGTGTGTCCGTATTGCATTCAGGCCGAGCGCCTGCTGAAGCTGCGCGGCGTCGAGCAGATCGAAAAGGTGCTGATCGATCGCGATCCGGCGCGCCGCGAGGAAATGATGACGCGCACGGGGCGCCGCACGGTGCCGCAGATCTATATCGGCGATACGCACGTCGGCGGCTACGACGATCTGTCGAAGCTCGATCGCGAAGGCGGCCTCGCCCCGCTTCTGCAAGCGGCCTGATTAGGGCAGAATGGCCGCCGGCCGCGCTGCGGCTTGAGCGCGCAGGATTCATCCGTGGCGGCCGGCGAGAAGCCGGGCCGCTCCGTCACCACTTTTAGGGAAACACCATGTCCGACGTCGAAAACCAACCGTTCTTCAACATCCAGCGCGTCTACCTGAAGGATATGTCGCTCGAGCAGCCGAATTCGCCGGCGATCTTCCTCGAGCAGGACATGCCGTCGGTTGAGGTCGAAGTCGACGTCAAGGCCGATCGTCTGGCGGAAAGCGTGTTCGAAGTCGTCGTATCGGGTACCGTCACCGCGAAGGTGAAGGACAAGGTCGCGTTCCTGATCGAAGCGAAGCAGGCCGGCATTTTCGACATTCGCAACATTCCCGACGAACAGCTCGACCCGCTCGTCGGCATCGCTTGCCCGACGATCCTGTTCCCGTACCTGCGCTCGAACATCGCCGACGCGATCACGCGTGCGGGCTTCCCGCCGATCCATCTGGCGGAAATCAACTTCCAGGCGCTGTACGAGCAGCGTCTCGCGCAGCTTCAGCAGCAGCAAGGCGCCGCCGCAGGCGCGCCGAACGGCACGACGCTGAACTGACGTTGAACGCGGACCGGTGCTGGGTATGAAAGTAGCCGTTCTCGGCGCCGGTGCCTGGGGCACCGCGCTCGCGGGCCATCTGGCCGCGCGGCACGATACGCTTCTGTGGGCGCGCGACGCCGCGCTCATCGCCGGGCTGCAGGCCCGGCACGAAAATTCCCGCTATCTGGACGGCATCGCGCTGCCCGACGCGTTGCGCTACGACGCCGATCTCGGCGTCGCGCTCGCGCACGGCGCCGCGGACGACGCGCTGTGCGTGATCGCCGCGCCCGTGGCCGGGCTGCGTACGCTGTATCACGCGATGCGCGATGCAGGCTGCGTGCCCGCGCACGTCGTCTGGGTCTGCAAGGGCTTCGAGGCCGACACGCATCTGCTGCCGCATCAGGTGATCGCGGCCGAGCTGCCCGGACAGCACAGCAACGGCGTGCTGTCGGGGCCGAGCTTCGCCCGCGAGGTCGGGCAGTCGCTGCCCGTCGCGCTGACGGTGGCGAGTACCTCCGCCGAATGCCGCGAGCGCACGCTCGCCGCGTTCCATCACGGCGCGATGCGCATCTACACGGGCGACGACGTGGTCGGCGTCGAGGTGGGCGGCGCGGTGAAGAACGTGCTGGCGATCGCGACCGGCATCGCCGACGGCCTCGGCCTCGGGCTGAACGCACGCGCCGCGCTGGTCACGCGCGGCCTGGCCGAAATGTCGCGGCTCGGCGTCGCGCTCGGCGGCCGCGCGGAAACCTTCACGGGCCTCACGGGCCTCGGCGACCTGATCCTCACCGCGACGGGCGACCTGTCGCGCAACCGCACGGTCGGCCTGCAACTGGCGGCCGGCCGCACGCTGAACGACATCCTCGGCGCGCTCGGCCACGTGGCCGAAGGCGTGCGCTGCGCGCAGGCCGTGCTGGCGATCGCGCGCGCGCAATCGATCGAAATGCCGATCACCGAAGCCGTGTGCGGCGTGCTGTTCGACGGCATTGCGCCGCGCGACGCCGTCAGCGGCCTGCTGCGGCGCGACGCGCGCGCCGAGTAGCGCGGTTTCGCACCGGGCGGTGCGAAACGCGCAAGGCGCGCGGCGCCAAAGCGCACTACGCTTGAACAGTCTCCGGTATTTCGGGAGGTTGTCATGCTGCAGATCGGTTCCACCACGCTCGACGCGCAACTCGTCGACATCACGACACTCGACGTCGATGCGATCGTCAACGCCGCGAACGGCTCGCTGCTCGGCGGGGGCGGCGTCGACGGCGCGATTCACCGCGCGGCCGGCCCCGGCCTGCTCGCCGAATGCCGTACGCTCGGCGGCTGCGACACCGGCGACGCGAAACTGACGCGCGGCCATGGGCTGCCGGCGCGCTACGTGATCCATGCGGTCGGGCCCGTGTGGCACGGCGGCGGGCGCGGCGAGCCCGACCTGCTCGCGTCGTGTTACCAGCGTGCGATCGAGCTGGCCGAAGAGGTGGCCGCGACGTCGATCGCCTTTCCGGCGATCAGTTGCGGGATCTACCGTTATCCGGCCGACGAGGCCGTCGACATCGCGGTCGGCACCGTCGCCGAAATGCTGCCGCAGGCGCCGAGCCTCGCACGCGTGGTGTTCGCGTGCTTTTCTCCCGACATTTACGACCTGTATCGCGCGCGGCTCGCGCGGACCTGACGCATCCCGCGGAGCGCGTGCGTCAGGCGCCGCCTTCGAAGCCGGCCTGGCGCCACGCCTCGAACACGACCACGGCGACCGTGTTCGACAGGTTCAGGCTGCGGTTGTCCGGCCGCATCGGCAGGCGCACGCGCTGTTCGTTCGGGAAGCGCTCGAGCAACTCGGCCGGCAGGCCGCGCGTCTCGGAGCCGAATACGAACCAGTCGCCCGGCAGGAACGCGTGATCGTGGAAGCGGCCCGAGCCGCGTGTCGTGAACGCGAACATTCGCGCGGGATCGGGCGATTCGGACGCGATGAACGCATCCCAGTCGCGGTGCACGCGCATTTGCGCATATTCGTGATAGTCGAGGCCCGCGCGGCGCATGCGCGCGTCGTCGAGCGGAAAGCCGAGCGGCTCGATCAGGTGCAGGCGCGCGCCGGTGTTGGCGCACAGGCGGATCACGTTGCCGGTGTTCGGCGGAATTTCGGGGGCGACGAGGACGACGTTGAACATGTTTCGGTTTGGCTGGGCCGGCCGGGGCGGAGCAATGCGCGCTCGTTCCCGGCCGGCCGGTTCGTGACGGCCGCGTCCAGGCGGCCGGCCTCTCTATCTAATTAATCCCTGGCGGTGCGCAGCGCAACCAGATTCGTCACGCGCGCGGCGCCCGCCGCCTTCAGTGCGTGCGCGGCGGCCGCGAGCGTCGCGCCGGACGTCATCACGTCGTCGACGAGTGCGACGTGACGGCCAGCGACGCCACCCGCCACCGCGAACGCCGCCATCACGTTGTCGCGCCGTGCCTGCCGGTCGAGCCGCGACTGCGGCGCGGTGTCGGCGACACGGGCGAGCAACGTTGCATCCGCATGCACGCCGAGCCGGCGCGCGAGCGGACGCGCGATCGCCCACGCCTGGTTGTAGCCGCGCGCGACGAGCCGCCGGTGCGACAGCGGCACGGGCGCGACCACGTCGAAGCCGCTTGCGCCGCGCGCATCGTCGATCAACCGGGCGAGCCGGGCCGCGAATTCGGCGCCGATCGCGAGCCGCGCGTGAAACTTCAGGCCGCGTGCGAGCCCGTCGAGCGGCGGGCGGTAATCGGCGAGCGCGAGCGTCGCATCGAACGGCGGCGGTGCCGCGCGGCACGCGTCGCACCGGTACACGGCCGCACGGCCGGCGCCGGCCGGGCCGCCGCGGCGCGAGCGCGGCTGCCCGATGCCCAGCGGCAGCGCGCAAACCTCGCAGCGCAGCCGCGCTTCATTCCAGTACGCGGCGTCGCAAGCGCCGCAAATCGCGGTGTGTGACAAATTGCCGCACAGTGCGCAGCGATTCGGCAGCGCGACCGCGGCGACGCGCACCGCCAGCACGCGAAACTGCGACAAAACGACGCGCATCGTGCGAGGGGCGGAACGGCGGATCATCGCGAACACTCCTGGCGGCCCCGTCTCAATGAAGCGTTCGGGGCGAGCGAGTATACTTCGGGCTCTTCGCCAGTGTGCCCGACATGTCCCCAGCTTCGACTTCAACCGGCCGTCCGGCCAATGACGCCAGGCGCTTGCGGCGGATCTTCGACCGCCGTGCCGCCACGTTCGACGCGGTCGCGTTCCTGCCGCGCGAGATCGCGCAGCGGATGAACGAGCGCCTCGAATACATCAAGGTGAGCCCCGCGGCCGTGCTCGATGCGGGCTGCGGCCCGGGCGACGACCTGCCGGCGCTGCGTGCGCGTTTTCCTGAAGCACCCGTCTTCGGCGTCGATCTGTCCGGCGCGATGCTCGCGCGGGCCGGTCAGCGCGAAGTCGAGCAGACGAGCTGGCGCCGCTGGCTGCCGGCCTCGCTGGGCCGTGCGCTCGGCCCGCGCGGCCCGCGCGTCGCGCAGGCCGACTTCGCCGCGCTGCCGTTCCCGGGCGGCGCGTTCGACCTGATCTGGTCGAATCTCGCACTCCACTGGCATTCGCGCCCCGACGCGGTGCTGCCCGAATGGCAGCGCGTGCTGCGCGTGAACGGGCTGCTGATGTTCAGCACGCTCGGCCCCGACACGCTGCGCGAGCTGCGCGCGGCCTGCGCGGACGCCGAAGCGGCGCTCGGCATCGCGCCGCCCGCCGCGCGCGTGATCGATTTCGTCGACATGCACGACCTCGGCGACATGCTCGTCGAGAGCGGCTTCGAGATTCCCGTGATGGATCAGGAGGTGCTGACCGTCACCTACAAATCCCCCGACTCCCTGCTGGACGACGTGCGCCGCTGGGGCGCCTATCCGTTCGAGCGCGCGACGCCGCAGCGCACGACGCGGCGCTTTCGCGCGGCGCTCGGCGACGCGCTGGAAGCGCGCCGGCGCGCGGACGGCACGATTCCGCTGACCTTCGAGGTGATTTATGGCCACGCCTGGAAGGCCGTGCCGCGCACGACCGCCGAGGGGCACGGGATCGTGCGCATCGAGGACATCGGCAAGGGGCGTCCGAAGAATCGGTAAAGCGGTAAAGAGGGGTTTTGTTATGTCTGAGATTAGCGGCGCAAAGCGGGGTCGAATTGGCGTCAAAAATGGCCGGAAAGCTTGTCGCGCTTGGCTTGGCGGGCGATAGGCGCTTGCTTGTGGATGCCATTGAACCCGCCTATAATGCGTCAGCTTGTCGTCCCGGGGTCCCCGCAATACGGGGCGACGAGTCCGATGCAGGCATGCATCGCATGCCATTCGCGTGAGGCGGCGATGGAAGCAGCGAGCGTTGTGGCGGAGACGGCGAACGGCGAACCGGTCCTCGAAGACTGGCTGATGAAACGCAACTGTTCGGTGTCGCCACGCCAGTTCGTGCTGTTTTACGCGTCGCTCGCGGGCTTCTCGCTGGTGATCGCGACGTTGCTGATGTGGAGAGGGGCCTGGCTCGTCATGCCCTTCACCGGAATCGAGTTGCTGGCGGTAGGTGTCGCGTTTGCGATCTATGCCCGCCATGCGGTCGATTACGAGCGCATCAGGCTGTTTCCGCATCGGCTCGTGATCGAGCGGATGGATGCGGAGCGGCTCACGCAGATCGAATTCAACCCGCGCTGGGTGCGGGTCGAGCCGGGTGCGACGCCACGCGATCCGATTCGGCTGGTATCGCGCGGGCAGACCGTCGTAATCGGGCAGCATCTCGCGCAGTACAAGCGTGCGCAGTTCGCAGACGAACTGCGCGTGTCGCTCAGGCGCTGCGGCTGACGAGGCGCGGGCACCGGCCGGATACAGGCCGGCGGCTTGCGACGGGGGAGGGTTTGAATGGAAATTTTGGGTAAGGATGCTATGAAAACAATCAAGCGAGCCCTCACGGGCGTGCTGGCATGCAGCGGATTGCTCTTTGCCGGTGCCGCCCTGGCGGTCGGTGATAGCCCGGGCGGCCCCCGCGTCAACGAGATCAACTTTCAGCCGCCGGTCACGAAAATCGCCGAGGAGCTCTACGATCTCCACACGATGATGCTGATCCTGTGTACGGTGATCTTCGTCGGCGTGTTCGGCGTGATGTTCTATTCGATCTTCGCGCACCGCAAATCCAAGGGCTACAAGGCCGCCAATTTCCATGAAAGCACGACCGTCGAGATCGTCTGGACGATCGTGCCGTTCGTCATCGTCGTGCTGATGGCGCTGCCGGCGACGAAGGCCGTCGTCGCGATGAAGGACACGACGAACGCCGATCTCACGATCAAGGTCACCGGCTACCAGTGGAAGTGGGGCTACGACTACGTGAAGGGTCCGGGCGAGGGCATCGGCTTCCTGTCGACGCTGGCCACCCCGCGTGACGAAGTGATGGGCAAGAAGCCGATCACCGACACCTATCTGCAGGAAGTCGACAACCCGCTCGTCGTGCCGGTCAACAAGAAGATCCGCATCATCACGACCGCGAACGACGTCGTCCACTCGTGGTACGTGCCCGCGTTCGGCGTGAAGCAGGATGCGATCCCCGGCTTCGTGCGCGACACGTGGTTCAAGGCCGACAAGGTCGGCACGTTCCGCGGTTTCTGTACCGAGCTGTGCGGCAAGGAACACGCGTACATGCCGGTCGTCGTCGAAGTGCTGTCGGATGACGACTACGCGAAGTGGGTGACTGCGCAGAAGGCCAAGCTGGCCAGCGCGGCGGTCGATCCGAACAAGGTCTACACGATGGCCGAACTCGTCGCGCACGGCGAGGAAGTCTACAAGGCGAACTGCGCGGCCTGCCACCAGGTGAGCGGCAAGGGCCTCGGCGCCTTCCCGGCGATGGACGGCAGCCCGATCGTGAACGGCCCGATCGCCGGCCACGTCGAGCGCGTGCTGCACGGCAAGGGCGCGATGCCGTCGTGGGCATCGCTGTCGGACCTCGACATCGCATCGGTCATCACCTACGAGCGCAATTCGTGGGGCAACCACAAGAACGACCTGCTGCAGCCGAAGCAAGTGGCTGACGCGCGCAACGGCAAGATGCCGGAAGACACGGCAGGCGCAGCAGCGGCACCGGCCGAAGCGGCTCCGGCGCAAGCTGCGTCGGGTGCGGCCGAGCAGCCGGCGGCAGCGGCATCGGCCGCGCTGTCGACGATCTACTTCGAGACGGGCAAGAGCGTGCTGCCGGCCGACGCGAAAGCGGCGATCGCCGCCGCGGCCGACTATGCGAAGGCACATCCGGACGCGAAGCTCGCGCTGTCGGGCTTCACCGACAAGACGGGCTCGGCCGACGCAAACGCCGAACTGGCCAAGCATCGTGCGCAAGCCGTGCGCGATGCGCTGAAGGCAGCAGGCGTGGCGGAAGACCACATTATTCTCAAAAAGCCGGAAACGATCACGGGCGGGGCTGACGCTAAGGAAGCCCGGCGTGTCGAGATCGGGCCGGCGGCTTGACGTGTCGCTGAGTTAGTCGACGTATTCGCATTAGGAGATTCTCATGTCTAGCATCGGGCACGACGTAGCCGCGGACCACGCGCACGACGACCACGCGCACGAAATGCCGCACGGCTGGCGGCGCTGGCTGTTCGCCACCAACCACAAGGACATCGGTACGCTGTACCTGCTGTTCTCGTTCATCATGTTCCTGTCGGGCGGCGTGATGGCGCTCGGCATCCGTGCCGAACTGTTCGAGCCGGGCCTGCAGATCATGCGTCCGGAGTTCTTCAACGAACTCACGACGATGCACGGCCTGATCATGGTGTTCGGCGCGATCATGCCGGCGTTCGTCGGCTTCGCGAACTGGATGATTCCGCTGCAGATCGGCGCGTCCGACATGGCGTTCGCGCGGATGAACAACTTCAGCTTCTGGCTGCTGCCGGTCGCGGCAGTGCTGCTGGTCGGCTCGTTCTTCGCGCCGGGCGGCGCGACGGCCGCCGGCTGGACGCTGTATGCGCCGCTGTCGACGCAGATGGGCCCGGGCATGGACTTCGCGATCTTCGCGGTGCACATCATGGGCGCGTCGTCGATCATGGGCGGGATCAACATCGTCGTGACGATCCTGAACATGCGCGCGCCGGGCATGACGCTGATGAAGATGCCGATGTTCGCATGGACGTGGCTGATCACGGCTTACCTGCTGATCGCCGTGATGCCGGTTCTGGCAGGCGCGATCACGATGGTGCTGTTCGACCGCCACTTCGGCACGTCGTTCTTCAACGCGGCAGGCGGCGGCGACCCGGTGATGTACCAGCACATCTTCTGGTTCTTCGGCCACCCCGAGGTGTACATCATGATTCTGCCGGCGTTCGGGATCGTGTCGCAGGTGATCCCGGCGTTCGCACGCAAGACGCTGTTCGGCTATAGCTCGATGGTGTACGCGACGGCTTCGATCGCGATCCTGTCGTTCATGGTCTGGGCGCACCACATGTTCGCCACGGGCATGCCGGTCACCGGTCAGCTGTTCTTCATGTACGCGACGATGCTGATCGCGGTGCCGACGGGCGTGAAGGTGTTCAACTGGCTCGCGACGATGTGGCGCGGCTCGATGACGTTCGAAACCCCGATGCTGTTCGCGATCGGCTTCCTGTTCGTGTTCACGTTCGGCGGCCTGACGGGCCTGATGCTCGCGATGGCGCCGCTCGACATCCAGTATCACGGGACCTACTTCGTGGTGGCGCACTTCCACTACGTGCTGGTGGCCGGTTCATTGTTCGCGCTGTTCTCGGGCTGGTACTACTGGGCGCCGAAGTGGACGGGCTGGATGTACAACGAGACGCGCGGCAAGATCCACTTCTGGGCGTCGATGATCTTCTTCAACCTGACGTTCTTCCCGATGCACTTCGTCGGTCTCGCAGGCATGCCGCGTCGCTACGCGGACTACCCGGCGCAGTTCACGGACTTCAACCAGGTTGCGACGATCGGCGCATTCGGCTTCGGCCTCGCGCAGGTGTACTTCCTGTTCGCGGTCGCGCTGCCGGCCTACCGTGGCGGCGGCGAGCTGGAAAAGGCGTCGGACAAGCCGTGGGATGGCGCGACGGGCCTCGAGTGGACGGTGCCGAGCCCGGCTCCCTTCCACACGTTCGAGCAACCGCCGCACGTCGAGTAAGTTTCACAGTGCGCTTCGCTGCTGCCTGCCTGGCAGGCAGCGGCGGGCGCCGAACCGAAGTTTCAGATGACCCGGAATCCACAAGAAAGACGAACGCCCGAGCAGATCCGTGCGGGCAACAAGCGGCTCGGCCTCACCCTGCTCGTCATCGCCGCCGTTTTTTTTGTGGGTGTCGTGATCAAGCAGTGGTGGCTGTCCACTCACTGAAGCAGTAACTGACGCAGTAGCGAGGAAGTTGTCGTATGTCGAAGCCGGAAGAGGGCGCCGTCGATCGCGCGTTCAATCGTTCGATGCTGGTGAAGCTCTTCGTCGTGGCCGGGCTGATGTTCGGCTTCGGCTTCGCGCTGATTCCGATGTATCGGGCGATCTGCCAGATCACCGGCATCAACAACCTGGTGCAGCGCGACGTCAGCGAGCGCGAGGTGAAGAACTCGCAGGTCGACTACAGCCGCAAGGTGTCGGTCGAGTTCGATGCGAACGCGCGTGGTCCGCTCGGTTTCAAGCCGGAGCACAACAGTCTCGACGTGCATCCGGGCGAGCTGACGACGATCGTGTACGACGTGACGAACGGGCAGGGCCGGCCGGTCGTCGCGCAGGCGATTCCGAGCTACGCGCCGAAGCAGGCGACGGAGTTCTTCAAGAAGATCGAGTGCTTTTGCTTCACGCAGCAAACATTGGCCGCGAACGAGTCGCGCAAGATGCCGGTGGTGTTCGTGATCGATCCGAAACTGCCGAAGGACGTGAAGACGATCACGCTGTCGTACACGTTCTTCGAGCTGAATACGCCGGCCGCGCCGGCGCCGGCGACGCGCAGCACGGCGGCGCAGGGCGCGGCGAAACCGGATGCATGACGACGGAGGCGGGGCGATGACGGAGGTGAAGCGTGGCGGGTCGTTCGGCCAGGCGCTGAAAGCCGTACTGTGGTCGTTCTTCGGGGTGCGCAAGCGGCGCGACCTGGAGGCCGACGCGACGCAGCTCAATCCGCTGCACGTGCTGATCGTCGCGTTGATCGCAGCCGGTGTGTTCATCGGCGTGCTGATCCTGATCGTGCGTGCCGTCGTGGGCTGAAGCCCGCGGGCACGAAAGAATGCAGTGCGCAGCGCCACGGCGCTGTGTGCAGGAAAGAGCGGTGGCGGTCACGCCGCGCAAGAAATAAAGCCGGAGCGGTTTCCGGTACACAAATTGGACTGAAGTGGAGAATCAAGCATGAGCGGTCAAAACCAGACCCCGTACTATTTCGTGCCGCATCCGTCGCACCATCCGATCAGTGCGGCCATCGGGCTGCTGGTCATGCTCGGGTCGGCGGCGTTGTGGATCAACGGTCACGACTGGGCGCCGTTTACGGCGCTGCTCGGCCTGCTGTGGTTGCTCTTCACGCTGTATCACTGGTTCGGCGACGCGATCGCCGAGTCGGAAGGCGGTCATTACGGCAAGAACGTCGACAAGTCGTACCGCTGGAGCATGAGCTGGTTCATCTTCTCCGAAGTCATGTTCTTCGGCGCATTCTTCGGCGCGCTGTTCTATGCGCGTGAAATCGCGCTGCACCAGCTCGGCAGCCTCGACTACAAGCTGATCTGGCCGGATTTCTCCGCCGTGTGGCCGAACGAAGGTCCGGCCGCACTTGCCGGTCACTTCAAGACGATGGGCCCGTGGCCGATCCCGACGCTGAACACGGCATTCCTGCTGTCGTCGGGCGTGACGCTGACGATCTCGCACCACGCACTGCGTGACGATCATCGCAAGAAGGCGATCGCATGGATGGCCGCGACGCTCGCGTTCGGTATCTGCTTCCTGTTCCTGCAGGGTTTCGAGTACTACCACGCGTACAACGAACTGAACCTGACGCTGAATTCGGGTGTGTACGGTTCGACGTTCTTCCTGCTGACCGGCTTCCACGGCTTCCACGTGTTCCTCGGCGGCACGATGCTCGCGGTGGTGCTGGTGCGGATGATCCGTGGCCACTTCACGCCCGAACATCACTTCGCATTCGAAGGCGCCGCGTGGTACTGGCACTTCGTCGACGTCGTCTGGCTCGGCCTGTACGTCGTCGTCTACTGGCTGTAAATGGAAAAACGGCCCGCGCAGCAATGCGCGGGCCGTTTTCATTGGTGTTGACCGGGCAGCGGCTGGCTGCCGGCCACACCACCCTGGCGCCGCCGCGACTCAGTCAGGCGGCGCTTTTACTTGGTGGCGCGGCCGTGCGGCGATATGTCACAGCGGACCGTGGCGGCAAATGCGTCAACGCCCGATCGGCAGGCCGGTCGAATGGATCCAGCCCATCCAGTTCGCGAACAGGATGAGCAGGAACAGCGAAACCGATAGCCCGACGCGGGTGGCGAGCGACCAGACCATGCGCTTCGTGTGGCCGCGGTCGTGCATCATGAAGTAGAGCGCCGAGCCCATGCTGGCAATGATGAGGACGAAGGCGATGGGAACGAGTATGTGCATGACACGAACCGGACGACGGCAATTCGGAAGGAAGAGGATAATTATCGCACTTCGCTTTCGCGAATGTGCCGGGCGGGCCGCACGATGAAGATTCGCTGGCTGCCTGCGCTGCTGATTCTCGCCGTCGTCGCCGTCACGATCCGTCTCGGTTTCTGGCAACTCGACCGCGCGCACCAGAAGGAAGCGCTGCAGGCGAGCATCGTGCGCTACGAGCATGCAACGCCCGTCGATATCGGCGCGCAGCCGATTCCGCTGGCTTCGATCGAGTTTCATCGGGTGCGTGCGAAGGGCCGCTTCATGCCCGAGCAAGCCGTATATCTCGACAATCGGCCGTATAACGACCAGCCGGGTTTTTACGTCGTGATGCCGTTTAAACTCACGGGCGGCGGCGTCGTGCTCGTCAACCGCGGCTGGCTGCCGCGCAATATCGCCGATCGCACGGCAATCGAGTCGTTCACGACGCCCGAGGGCGACGTCGAGATCGTGGGCATTGCGCGCGCCGACGCGTCGCGCGCGTTCGAGCTCGGCGAAGGCGGTTCGGCGGCGCACCAGAAAATCCGCCAGAACCTGGACGTCGCCGCGTACGCGAAGGAAACCGGGCTGCCGCTGCAGCCGTTCGTGATCCAGCAGACGAGCGACGACAGCGACAAGCTCGTGCGCGACTGGCCGGCGGCGACGACCGGCGTCGAGCGCAATTACGGTTACATGTTTCAGTGGTGGGCCATGGCGGCGGCCGCGCTCGGTTTCGGCCTGTACGCCGCGCGGCGTGCGGGCAGGAAGTCGGCCGGCGCGTGAGCACCATGCCAGGACGCGGCACAGGCGCCGCGGGTTCGTTTCGAGAGGTCTGATTTGTCCATGCAATCTTCCCGTCAAGGTCCGGCCGCTGCGCCGATCTCGCCCGCGGCCCGCAAGCGCGGCCGCTGGATGCTCGTGCTGCTGGGGCTCGTGTGCGCCGCACCGATGCTCGCGTCGTACTTCACCTATTACGTGATCAAGCCGAAGGGCGGGTCGACGAACTACGGCACGCTGATCGAGCCGCAGCGCCCGATCCCGGCGAATCTGCAGGTGACCGACGAAACCGGCAAGACCGTGCCGCTGTCGTCGCTGCGCGGCGTGTGGCTGTTCGTGATGACGGACCGCAGCGCGTGCGATGAAGCATGCGCGAAGAAACTCTATTTCATGCGCCAGATCCGCGTCACGCAGGCGGGCGAGCGGCACCGCATCACGATGGTGTGGCTGCGCAGCGATGCGGGTGCGATGCCGCAGAAGGTGCTGGACGCCTATCCGGACACGCGCCGGCTCGTCGCCGATCCGGCCGCGGTTGCCGCATGGCTGCCGGCCGACGCCGGCACGCAGGACAGCGACCACATCTACATGGTCGACCCGAACGGCAACCTGATGATGCGTTTCCCGAAAGACCCGAATCCCAGCAAGATCAAGTCGGACGTGACGAAGCTGCTGAAGTGGTCGAGCATCGGTTAAGGCAAGAGAGCGAGGCACCATTCCGATGTCGTATCTACTGCAACTCGGCCTGATCGGCGCCTGCATCGCGCTGCTGCCGCTGTCGTACGTGTGGGTGAAGGCCGACGACAACAAGTTCCGCAAGCTGGTGTGGATCACCACGTTCCTGACCCTCGACCTCGTGATGTTCGGCGGCTTTACGCGGCTGACCGATTCGGGGCTCGGGTGTCCCGACTGGCCCGGCTGCTACGGCACGTCGTCGCCGTTCATCGCGCATGCCGCGATCACGGCCGCGCACCAGGCGATGCCGACGGGGCCCGTCAGCATGACGAAGGCGTGGATCGAGATGATTCACCGCTATTTCGCGATGGCGATCGGCGTGCTGATCATCGCGCAGGTCGTGATCGCATGGACCGCGCGGCTGCGCCGCCGCCCGCTGCACGTGTCGCCGTGGTGGCCGACGAGCCTGCTGGTGCTGATTCTCGTGCAGGGCGCGTTCGGCGCGTGGACGGTCACGATGAAGCTGCAGCCGGTGATCGTCACGATTCACCTGCTGCTCGGCCTCACGCTGCTCGGCACGCTCGGCTGGCTCGCGGCGCGGCAGACGCCGCTGCCGTCGCATGACCCGGAGGCCGGCCGCTACCGCGCGGCCGCGCTTGCGGCGCTCGTGCTGCTCGTCGTCCAGATCGCGCTCGGCGGCTGGGTGAGCACCAACTACGCGGTGCTCGCATGCACCGACTTCCCGACCTGCAACGGCCAGTGGATTCCGCCGATGGACTTCCAGCACGGCTTCCACCTGTGGCGCGCGCTCGGGATGACGAAGGACGGCGACGCGATCACGCAGGATGCGCTGGTCGCGATCCACTGGACGCACCGCACGTTCGCGTTCGTCGTGGTCGCGTACCTGGTCGCGTTCGCGCTGAAGATGCGCCGCTTCGAATCGCTGCGGCGGCCCGCGAACGGCGTGCTGCTGGTCGTGCTGCTGCAGTTCGTGACGGGCCTGACCAACATCGTGCTGCAGTGGCCGCTGCCGGTCGCCGTCGCCCACAACGGCGGCGCCGCGATCCTGCTGCTGCTCGTCGTCATGTTAAACTTTCGCATCCTTTCAAGCCGCCCCGGCCGTGTCGCGCAGCCCGCGCGCGACGCCGCCCCGGCGTGACCGCCCCCATGCAAAGCACCCTCTCCCAATCGCCCGGTAGCCGGTTTTCCCAGTACATGGCGCTGACGAAGCCGCGTGTCACGCAGCTCGCGGTGTTCTGCGCGGTGATCGGCATGTTCCTCGCGACGCCGGGCATGGTGCCGTGGCACGTGCTGATCGGCGGCACGGTCGGCATCTGGCTGCTGGCCGGCGCCGCGTTCGCGATCAACTGCCTCGTCGAACAGAAGATCGACGCGATGATGCGTCGTACCGCATGGCGCCCGTCCGCGCGCGGCGAGATCACGACGCCGCAGATCCTGGTGTTCTCGGCCGTGCTCGGCGGCGCGGGTGCCTGGACCCTCTATACGTTCACGAACCCGCTGACGATGTGGCTGACGATCGCGACGTTCGTCGGCTACGCGGTGATCTATACGCTGCTGCTCAAGCCGATGACGCCGCAGAACATCGTGATCGGCGGTGCGTCGGGCGCGATGCCGCCGGCGCTCGGGTGGGCCGCGGTCACCGGCGCGGTGCCGGGCGATGCGTGGATCCTCGTGCTGATCATCTTCGTGTGGACGCCGCCGCATTTCTGGGTGCTCGCGCTCTATCGCCGCAAGGATTACGAAACCGCGGGGCTGCCGATGCTGCCCGTCACGCACGGCGAGAAATTCACGCGGCTGCATATCCTGCTGTACACGGTGATCCTGTTCGCCGTCACGCTGATGCCGTTCATCTCCGGGATGAGCGGGGTTGTCTACCTGACGAGCGCGGTGCTGCTCGGCGCGGTGTTCCTCGCGTATGCGTGGAAGATCTACCGCGACTATTCGGACGAACTCGCCCGCAAGGCCTTCCGCTACTCGATCGTCTACCTGTCGCTGCTGTTCGCCGCGCTGCTCGTCGATCACTACGCACGCCCGCTGCTCGGCGTGTAACCGCACGGTTTGAACGCAATGCTCCATTCACGGTTCGGGCGCCGCGCGCGCCAAGGCTGGATGCTCGCGTGCGCATTCACGGCAGCGCTGCTGCTCGCCGGATGCGACAACGCGCCGAAATTCCAGAATCTCGACATCACCGGCAACACGCAATTCGGCAGCGACTTCTCGCTGCCCGATACGACCGGCAAGGTGCGCACGCTCGCCGACTTCAAGGGCCGTGCAGTCGTGATGTTCTTCGGCTATACGCACTGCCCGGACGTGTGTCCGACGACGATGGCCGAGCTGTCCGAGGCGCTGAAACAGCTCGGGCCCGATGCCGCGAAGCGCGTGCAGGTGCTGTTCGTCACCGTCGATCCGGAGCGCGACACGCCGGCGTTGCTCGGCCAGTACGTGCCGGCGTTCGATCCGTCGTTCATCGGCCTGCGGCCGGCCGACGAAGCCGCGCTGAAGAAGGTCACGAAGGATTTCCGCGTGTACTACGCGAAGGTGCCCGGCAAGACGCCCGGCAGCTACACGATGGATCACACGGCCGCGAGCTACGTGTTCGACCGCGACGGCAAGCTGCGCCTGTTCGTGCGCGACGGCCAGGGCCCCGGCCCGTGGGTCCACGACCTGAAGCTGCTGGTCGACTGACCGGCAGGCGCCGGGCGCACGGCCCGGCGTTTCGCGTGACGGCCACCGCACGCCGTCACGCAGTCTCCCTTTCCCTTCGTCGTTTGCATTCACCGCCCGTCGGACGGTGCGTCGGCATGCGTGTGCGCTACGTTACGGCAGCGCGGGCACGTTGAAGCCGGATGCGGCGCGCGTGATCCGGAATTCCGTCACGCGATACGTGGCGAGCCCTTCGGTGACGAACGGGTCGGTCTTCAGGATCGCGTCCAGCTCGTCGCGATCGATGCGCGCCGCGAGGATCACGCCGCCTTCGCGCGGCACCTTCGGCCCTGCCGCGATGAAGACGCCCTTGTCGAGCAGCGGCTGCAGATACGCGCGGTGGCGTTCGAGCGCGTCGTCGATGCGCTCGAGCGACGCGGTGTAGTGGATGTCGATGACGTACATGGATGGCCCTGGAATGTCGCCGGCGCTTCGCGCGCCGGCCAGCCGGTCGTTTTAGCACAGCGGCTGCGGGCTGTCGCGCCGGCGGCGCGCGTTCCTGGCCGCCGCGTATTCAAGTTGTAAGCCTCGTTGCCGTAAATAAAAGGGCAACCGTTTGCGCGCGGCCGGCCGTTCGTGCGCATCGACATCGACAACAAGGCACGCAGATGAGCAGAATGAGTTTGAACCGCAAGCTGTGGCTCGCGCTTGCGCTGGTATGGATCGGTCTCCTGGGCGTCGGCGCATGGAGCGCCTACGAGACGCGCGCGACGATGCTCGCCGAACGCAAGGCCGGCATCGCGAATCTCGTCGACTCGGCGGCCGGCATCGTGAAGGCGTATCACGCGCTCGCGCAGAGCGGCACGCTGCCCGAGGCCGACGCGAAGCGCGATGCGCTCGCGAGCCTCGCGGCGATGCGCTACGGCGATTCGGGCTACGTGTTCGTGATGGACTCGAAGCCGGTCGTGCTGATGCACCCGACGCTGCCGAAGCTGGTCGGCACGCAGGTCGGCGACTATCTCGATCCGGACGGCAAGCCGCTGTTCGTCACGATCCTGAACGCGGCGAAGGCGACCGGCAGCGGTTTCGCCGAGTATCGCGGGCGGCTGCCGCACAGCGAGACCGCCGTGCCGAAGATCAGCTATGTCACGCGTTTCACGCCGTGGGACTGGAACATCTCGAGCGGCGTCTTCCTGAAGGACATCGACACCATCTACTACCGGACGCTGCTCGGCCACCTCGCGGTCGTGTTCGTGATCGGCTTCGTGATCAGCGCGGCGATGCTGGTGATCATCCGCAACGTGCGCGGCAGCCTCGGCGGCGAGCCCGACGAAGCGGCCGCGCTCGCGACGCGCATCGCGCAGGGCGACCTGACGCAGCCGGTGCCGGTGCGCGCGGGCGACCGCACGAGCATGATGGCGGCGATGCGCGACATGCAGGCGCGGCTGCAGGCGACGATCGGCGGGATTCGCCAGTCGGCCGAATCGATCGCGTCGGCGAGCCGCGAGATCTCGGCCGGCAACGACGACCTGTCGCAGCGCACCGAGGAGCAGGCCGCGTCGCTGGAAGAAACGGCCGCGAGCATGGAGCAGCTGACCGCGACGGTGAAGCAGAACGCGGACAACGCGCGGCAGGCGAGCGGGCTCGCGAACAGCGCGTCGGACATCGCGCGTACCGGGAGCGACGTCGTGAACCGCGTGATCGGCACGATGGGCGAGATCGACGACAGCTCGCGCAAGATCGCCGACATCATCGGCGTGATCGAGGGCATCGCGTTCCAGACCAACATCCTCGCGTTGAACGCGGCGGTCGAGGCCGCCCGCGCGGGCGAGCAGGGCCGCGGCTTCGCGGTGGTCGCGGGCGAAGTGCGCTCGCTCGCGCAGCGCAGCGCGACGGCCGCGAAGGAGATCCGCGAGCTGATCGTCGACTCGGTCGAGCGCGTGCGCAACGGGTCGACGCTGGTCGGCCAGGCCGGCACGACGATGGGCGAGATCCTGCAGGCCGTCGCGCGCGTGACCGACATCATGGGCGAGATCGCGGCGGCATCCGAGGAGCAGGCGAGCGGCATTACGCAGGTCGGGCGCGCGGTCACGCAGATGGACCAGGTGACCCAGCAGAACGCGGCGCTCGTCGAGGAAGCCGCCGCAGCCGCCGCGTCGCTGCAGGAGCAGGCCGCGCGGCTGCGCGATGCGATCGGCGCGTTCCGGGTCGGCGATGCCGGCGGCCAGCCGTCGCGCCGGGCCGGCGGACGGGCGGTCGAACCCGCGTTCGGCGCGAAGGCGGCCGACGAAGCGGCGGTGGCGTGACACGGGGCGGCTGACACGGGGCGGCAAACGCGTATAACGACGCACAACGCAACTAACGGCCAAGTCTCGCCGCTTCCGCCAGCACCGCTGCGGTGCATACCCATATGAGCGGGATGTATTTCACTTCCCGCGGATCCTGTGACACCATTTGCCCCTTCCTGCGAGTCGGGGCATACCCGTATCGCGCCCCATTTCAAGTAAGCAAGAAAGCGAGAAACAGATGAAGCGTCGCAGTCTCCTGAAGGTATTTTCCGTGCTGGCCACCGGCGCAGCGCTGACGCTGTCGGCGGGCGCGCACGCCGAGGACAAGGTCATCAAGGTCGGCACGGTCGCCGGCCCGGATTCGGAAGTGTGGCAACTCGTGCAGAAGGTCGCGAAGGAGAAGGAAGGCCTGAACGTGAAGGTCATCGAGTTCAACGACTACGTGCAGCCGAACGCGGCGCTCGATTCGGGCGACCTCGACGCGAACAGCTTCCAGCACCAGCCCTACCTGGACAGCCAGGTGAAGCAGCGCGGCTACAAGCTCGTCAGCGCCGGCCTGACCTACATCTCGCCGATGGGCGTGTACTCGAAGAAGTTCAAGTCGCTGAAGGACCTGCCGCAAGGCGCGAAGCTCGCGGTGCCGAACGATCCGTCGAACGAGAACCGCGCGCTGCTGCTGCTGCAGACGCAAGGCGTGATCAAGCTGAAGTCGGGCGCCGGCACGGGCGGCAACAACGCGACGGTGCTCGACATCGCCGAGAACCCGAAGAAGCTGAAGATCTCCGAGCTCGACGCCGCGCAATTGCCGCGCGTGCTGTCGGACGTCGACGCGGCCGTGATCAACACGAACTACGCGATCGCCGCGAACCTGCAGCCGACCAAGGACGCAATCGCGCTCGAATCGCTGACGAGCCCGTACGCGAACCTGATCGCCGTGCGCTCGAAGGACAAGGATCAGCCGTGGGTGAAGAAGCTGGTCAAGGCGTACCAGTCGCCGGAAGTGAAGGAATTCATCAAGAAGCAGTTCAAGGGCTCGATGGTCGCGTCGTTCTGAGCGCCGCACCCGTCTTACCGCTGAACGCAAAGGGCCTGCATCGCGCAGGCCCTTTTTCATTGGCGCGGCCGGCGGACGGCCGCGCGACGCTTGGTGTTCAGCGCCGGCTCACATCTCGCCGCGCCGCGAGCAGATCGACATGATCTGCTGGATCGCGTAGTTGTCCCGCACGCCGGGCAGCGACTGCACGACGCATTCATGAAAGCGCCGCTCGCGCGGCAGCAGCATCGCGTTGTTGCGGTACAGCGCGTCGCAGGACCGCTGGATCAGTTGTGCCGCCGCGCCGTTGCGGCTTTCGCGCAGCGCGTTGAGCATGCAGTCGTCGTATTGCGCGCTGCCGTCGGTCAGCGCGAACGCCGCACCCGGCATCGTCAGCGCAGCGGACGCGAATGCGATTGCACGGAGCCCCCGTTTCATGTGCCCTCCGAAGGAGTGGATTGGGTCGGCCGACAGCATAACGTAAAGCCTCGACCGCGGCTGACGCGTTGCGCCGATGCCGGCAGGAGCCGCCGCCGGCCGGGCTTCGCGCGCGATTGAACGGCACCGGCAGGCGCGGCGATCCGGTGCGTTGCGCGAAAGCGCGGAGTCAGGCGGTGGTCTGCGGAAATGGTATCCTCGTGCGTTCGCCGCTGCACGCCTTCCCGGGGCGCGCGCGGGCCGATCGCCGCCGTCATGCGCGGCGGCGCCCGCATGACGGCGGCGGGAATCCATCATCCAGAACCGACACAATACGGGGGAGACTCACCCATGAAGTTCAAGACTTTCGCGATCCGTTCGATCACGGCCGGCGTGGCCGCACTCGTGCTGGCAGGCGCCGCGCACGCGCAGACCGTCAAGGTGCTGTCGATCGTCGACCATCCTGCGCTCGATGCGATCCGCGACGGCGTACGCGCCGAGCTGAAGGCGGAAGGTTACGGCGACGACAAGCTCAAGTGGGAATACCAGAGCGCGCAGGGCAATACGGGCACGGCCGCGCAGATCGCGCGCAAGTTCATCGGCGACCAGCCCGACGTGATCGTCGCGATCGCGACGCCGGCCGCTCAGGCGGTCGTCGCGTCGACGAAGAGCGTGCCGGTCGTCTATTCGGGCGTCACCGATCCGGTCGCCGCGCAGCTCGTGAAGGGCTGGGGCCCGTCGGGCACCAACGTGACGGGCGTGTCCGACAAGCTGCCGCTCGATCGCCAGGTCGCGCTGATCAAGCGCGTCGTGCCGAATGCGAAGACGGTCGGCATGGTCTACAACCCGGGCGAGGCGAACTCGGTCGTCGTCGTGAAGGAGCTCAAGGAGATCCTCGCGAAGCAGGGGATGACGCTGAAGGAAGCGGCCGCGCCGCGCACCGTCGACATCGGCCCGGCCGCGAAGAGCCTGATCGGCAAGGTCGACGTGATCTACACGAACACCGACAACAACGTCGTGTCCGCGTACGAAGCGCTCGTGAAGGTCGCGAACGAAGCGAAGATTCCGCTCGTCGCCGGCGACACCGACAGCGTGAAGCGCGGCGGCATCGCGGCGCTCGGCATCAACTACGGCGACCTCGGCCGCCAGACGGGCAAGGTCGTCGCGCGCATCCTGAAGGGCGAGAAGCCGGGCGCGATCGCGTCGGAGACGAGCAGCAACCTCGAGCTGTTCGTGAACACGGGCGCGGCCGCGAAGCAGGGCACGACGCTGTCGCCGGATCTCGTGAAGGAAGCGAAGACGGTCATCAAGTAAGCCGCGGCCGGCCCGACGCCGCGCTTGCAGGCCCGAACCGGGCCTGAACGAAACCGCCGGACGGGCGGCTCCCACCCGGGGCCGCCCGTTCGCTTCACCCGGCCGTACACGTCCGGCCGGGAAGCAACAGGATTTCCCCATCATGTCTCTGTTCTCGTTTATGGGCGCCCTGGAGATCGGACTGATCTTCAGTCTCGTCGCCCTCGGGGTGCTGATCTCGTTTCGCATCCTCAACTTCCCCGACCTCACCGTCGACGGCAGTTTTCCGCTCGGCGGCGCCGTTGCCGCGACGCTGATCTCGGCCGGCTACGACCCGTTCAGCTCGACCTGCATCGCGATCGTCGCGGGCGCGGTGGCCGGCTTCATCACGGGCTGGCTCAACGTACGCCTGAAGATCATGGATCTGCTCGCCAGCATCCTGATGATGATCGCGCTGTATTCGGTGAACCTGCGGATCATGGGGCGGCCGAACGTGCCGCTCATCACCGAGCCGACGATCTTCACCGTGCTGCAGCCCGACTGGATGCCCGACTACATGCTGCGCCCGGCGCTGCTCGCGATCGTCGTCGTGGTCGCGAAGCTCGGCCTCGACTGGTTCTTCTCGTCGCAGCTCGGCCTCGCGATGCGCGCGACCGGCGCGAACCCGCGGATGGCGCGTGCGCAAGGCATCGCGACCGGCCGCGCGACGCTCGCCGGGATGGCGCTGTCGAACGCGCTCGTTGCGCTCGCAGGCGCCTTGTTCGCGCAGACGCAGGGCGGCGCGGACATCTCGATGGGGATCGGCACGATCGTGATCGGGCTGGCCGCCGTGATCATCGGCGAGACGCTGCTGCCCGCGCGCCGGCTCGTGCTGACGACGCTCGCCGTCGTGCTCGGTGCGATCGTCTACCGCTTCTTCATCGCGCTCGCGCTGAACAGCGAATTCATCGGCCTGAAGGCGCAGGATCTGAACCTCGTGACGGCCGCGCTCGTCACGATCGCGCTGGTGCTGCCGGCGACGCGCAAGAAGCTGTTCGCGCGCAAGAACGGAGGGGCATGACATGCTGTCCGCACAAGACCTGAAACTCACGTTCAATCCCGGCACGCCGATCGAGACGCGCGCACTGCGCGGGCTGTCGCTCGAGATTCCCGACGGCCAGTTCGTCGCGGTGATCGGCTCGAACGGCGCCGGCAAGTCGACTTTCCTGAATGCGGTCAGCGGCGACCAGCGCGTCGATTCGGGGCGGATCTCGATCGACGGCGCGGACGTCACGCGTCAGCCGGCGTGGGACCGCGCGCACCTCGTTGCGCGCGTGTTCCAGGATCCGATGGCCGGCACCTGCGAGGCGCTGACGATCGAGGAGAACATGGCGCTCGCGACGGCGCGCGGCGTGCGGCGCGGCTTCCGGGCCGCACTCGACCGGCCGTCGCGCGAGCTGTTCCGCGACAAGCTGCGGCTCCTGAACCTCGGCCTGGAAAACCGGCTGACCGACCGGATCGGGCTGCTGTCGGGCGGCCAGCGGCAGGCCGTGAGCCTGCTGATGGCGTCGCTGCGGCCGTCGCGGATCCTGCTGCTCGACGAGCACACGGCCGCGCTCGACCCGAAGACGGCCGCGTTCGTGCTGGAGCTGACCGCACGCATCGTCGCCGAGAGCAAGCTGACGACGATGATGGTCACGCACAGCATGCGGCAGGCGCTCGACTACGGCGACCGCACGGTGATGCTGCACCAGGGGCAGGTCGTGCTCGACGTGTCGGGCGACGCGCGCCGCGGGCTCGACGTGCCGGATCTGCTGCAGATGTTCGAGAAGGTGCGTCACGAGCAGCTCGACGACGACGCGTTGCTGCTCGGTTGACGGACGGCGCGCGGGCCGGCGCGGTGCGGGGTGTCGCATCGCGCCGGTTTGCGTGACGGTCCGGCCAGGCGATTCGGTTCGTGTGCGTCGCATCGGGCCGGATGGTCGTGACGGGCGTTGGGGCGGCATGATCCGGCCGCGCTCCGTCCGGCGGGCCGGCTTTCCTCCTGTTTTCCTCTGACAAAAACCGGTTTCGCACCGGTGCTGTGCGACGCGAGCGCATTGCCATATACTGTATATCCATACAGTTGTGGGTGGCGTCATGCTCGCATCCTCCATTTCTCCCGAATCCCTTCATCCGTCCCTTTGGCGCGGCTCCCAGCTCGCGCGCGGCGGCCCGCGCACGGTCGAGACCGGCTTTGCGCCGCTGTCTACCGAGCTGCCGGGCGGCGGCTGGCCGATCGGCGGGCTCGTCGAACTGCTGGCCGCGCAGCCTGGCTGCGGCGAGATGCGGCTGCTCGCGCCTGCGCTCGCACGCACCGTCAGCGCGCGGCGCCCGCTCGCGCTCGTCGCGCCGCCGCAATCGCCGCATGCGACCGCGCTCGCCAGTCTCGGCGTGCCGGCCGATGCGCTGCTGTGGCTGCGCGCCGGTAGCCGCACCGATGCGTTGTGGGCCGCCGAGCAGGCGCTCAAGACCGGCTGTTGCGGCGCGCTGCTGCTCTGGCAGGACGCGCGGCCCGACGCACTGCGGCGCTTGCATCTCGCGGCCGCGCGCACGGGCGACACGCTGTTCGTGATGCTGCGCCCGCTGTCGGCCGCACGGCAGCCGTCGCCGGCCGTGCTGCGCGTTGCGCTGTATCCCGTGCCGGGCGGCGTGTCGCTCGATATCGTCAAGCGTCGCGGGCCCGCGCGCGGCGAGCCGCTCGTGCTCGACCTGCCGTCGCCCATCGTGGAGAGCCGCTATGCGCGTCTTGCTCGGCATCCATCTGCCGCGCCTGCCGCTCGACGTGTGCGCCCCGCCGCCGTCTGACGGCGCGGCGGACGACGCAGACGACGCAGGCTGCGCGGTGCTCGAGCAAGGCATCGTGCTGATCGCCGATGCGGCCGCGCGCCGGCACGGCGTGCGCGCGGGCATGAAGCGCGGCGGCGTGCTGACGCTCGCGCCCGAGACGCAGCTCGTCGAACGCGATCCCGCGCGCGAGGCCGATGCGCTGCGCGCGGTCGCGCTCGCGTTGCTGCGCTTCTCGCCGTGTGTCGCGCTCGACGACGAAGCCACGCTGATCGTCGACGTCGGCCCGAGCCTGCGTCTGTTCGGCGGGCTGCCGTCGCTGTGCCGGCAGGTGCGCACGACGCTCGCGGCGCTTGGTTATGCGGCGCGCCTGTCCGCCGCGCCGACCGGGCACGGTGCGTGGCTGCTCGCACGCATGTCGGCGCGCGCGCACGTCCGGCGCCGCGTGGCCGGCCACGCGGCGCTCGTCCGCTCGCTCGACAGGCTGCCCTGCGTGTTGTTGCCCGATGCGCGTCCGTATGCGGGCTGGTTCGACGGCCTGGGTTGCCGCACGCTCGCCGATCTGCGCAACTTGCCGCGTGCGGGGCTGCAGCGCCGCTGCGGCCCCGCGCTGCTGGCCGCGCTCGATCGCGCGTACGGCGATGCGGTCGAGCCGCTTGCGTGGATGGCGGTGCCGCCCGTGTTCGACGTGCGGCTGGAATTGCCGGAGCGTGTCGAATACGCGGAAGCCGTGCTGTTCGCCGCGCGGCGGCTCGTCGTGCAGCTGTGCGGCTGGCTGGCCGCGCGGCAACTCTCGCTGGCCGCGATGACGTTCGATCTCGAGCACGAGCGCGGCCGCCAGGCCGTGCCGCCGACGCCGCTCGAACTCGCATTCGCCGCACCCGTGCGCGACGAGGCGCACTTCATGCGGCTGCTCGGCGAGCGGCTCGCGCGTGTCGAACTGCCGGCCGCGGTGATCGCGGTGCGCCTGAAGGCCACGCGTGTCGAATCGGTCGCACCGCCGGCCGACGATCTCTTTCCCGAGCCGGGCGGTACGCGCGAGACGCGTGCGCGGCTGTTCGAGCTGCTGGTCGCGCGGCTTGGCGCGGAGAACGTGCTGCGCGCGGCGCCCGTCGCCGATTACCGGCCCGAGGCCGCGAACCGCTGGCTGCCGCTCGATGCGCAGGCCGGCAAGCAGGCCGGTGGTCCGCCGGCCACGCCGCCGCGTCCCGCGTGGCTGCTGGCCGAGCCGCTGCCGCTGTTGATGCGTGAGAACCGGCCGGTGTTTCATACGCCGCTGAGGATGATGTCGTCGCCGGAGCGGATCGAGGCCGGGTGGTTTGACGGTCAGCTTGCCGAGCGCGATTACTACGTGGCGCAGGACGAAGAGGGCGCGTGCTACTGGGTGTTCAGGGAGCGGACGAGCAGCCAGGCTGACCCGCACTGGTTTTTGCACGGTCTGTTCGGGTGAGCCGCGATGGTTTCGGAATTCAGTTTGCTGCCCGATTACGCGGAGTTGTTCTGCCGCTCGAATTTCTCGTTCCTGCATGGTGCGTCGCACGCGGAGGAGTTGGTCGCGCGCGCGGTGGAACTTCACTACCGCGGGATCGCGATTACCGACGAATGCTCGCTCGCAGGCGCGCCGCGCATGCATGTCGCGGCGAAGGCGAAAGGGCTGCCGCTCATCATCGGTTCGTACTTCGAGGTGACGCCGGACGATGTTCCGCCCGGCCATGATCCGGGCCCCGGTGCGTTCGGGCTCGTGCTGCTCGCGCAGAACCGCGAGGGCTACGGCAACCTGTCCGAGCTGATTTCGTGGCGGCGGATGGAAGCGCCGAAGGGGACTTACACGCTGACGTCGCACATGCTGTCGAGGCCGCCCGAAGCGTTCGCGCACCTGCGCGGCATGCCCGACTGCTTCGCGATTCTCGTGCCCGCGTATCCGGTGCGCGCCGATGTACTCGATGCGCAGGTCGCGTGGTTTCGTGCGACGTTCGGCGAGCGGGCTCGGCTCGGGCTCGTGCAATTGCAGCGCGCGCTGGATGGCGTGCAGCGCGAGGAGATTCGCGAGGCGGGCGAGCGGCGCGGCGTGCGTGTTGTTGCGCTCGGCGACGTGACGATGCACAAGCGTTCGTGCAAGGGGCTGCAGGACGTGATGACGGCGATTCGCGTCGGGATGCCGGTGTCGGAGTGCGGGTATGCGCTTGCGCCGAATGCGGAGCAGCATCTGCGTTCGCGCGGGCGGATCGCGAAGCTTTTTTCGTCGGAGGAGATTGCGGAGACGTGTGCGATTCTCGACGCGTGTCATTTCGCACTCGATTCGCTGCGCTACGAGTATCCCGACGAGATCGTGCCGAAGGGGCTCACGCCGACGAGCTACCTCAAGCAGGAGACTCAGGACGGCGCACTGCGACGTTACTCCGGAAAGGTGCCCGAGCACGTGCAGGAGCGGATCGACTACGAGCTAAGGCTGATCGAGAAACTACATTACGAACCGTTCTTCCTGACCGTCTACGACATCGTCAAATATGCGCGCAGCCGGAACATCCTGTGTCAGGGTCGAGGCTCGGCGGCGAACTCGGTCGTCTGTTATTGCCTGGGCATCACCGAGGTGAATCCCGAGCAGAGCACGATGCTGTTCGAGCGTTTCATCAGCGAGGAGCGCGGTGAGCCGCCCGACATCGACGTATATAGCCCCCTTTTTTCTACCGATGAGCCGAATGCTTGCCTGTTAGCCTTTTGCCTTGGTACTTCACCACCTTAGATGAATCGGTAGATATACGGAATCAATCGGGATAGCGCGAAAGAGCATCGTTTTCCAGGGCGTTGGCGCACACAGTGCGCTCGGATGTCTGAGGGATGCCCTGTTCGATGGAAATGTTCTGCATCGGTTGTACATCTCATGGCCACATTGCCTCTCTCGTTGCCGGCATATGCCGAGCTCTTCTGCTTATCGAACTTCACTTTCTTGGAAGGGGCTTCGCATGCGGAGGAGCTGGTCAAGCGAGCCGCTCAACTGGGTTACTCTGGGATTGCCATCACAGACGAATGCTCTTTGGCGGGGGTTGTCCGGGCGCATGTAGCTGCCAAGGATCTAAATTTTCCGTTGGTCATCGGGTCATACTTCAAGTTGACTCAAGCCGATTCGTCGCCTGCCCTTGACCTGATCTTGCTTGCCCAGAACCGCGAAGGGTACGGCAATCTGTCCGAGCTCATCACGCTGGCACTCATGCGATCACCCAAAGGTGGATATCGCCTCACGCCACAGGACCTCTCGAAACCGGAGAAGGCGCATGCCCATCTGAGAGGCATGCCAGGATGCCTCGCGATCTTGATCCCCAAGTTCCCCGCGAAGCCGGAAGCGCTGGACGCTCAAGTTGAGTGGCTGTTGGAGACGTTCCCAGGGCGTGCATGGGTCGGCCTATGTCTGCATCAGCGCGCAATGGACAATCCCCATGCTGGTGTTGTCGAGCACATAGCGTATGGCAACGGTGTCCCAGTAGTTGCGGTCGGGCATGTAACCATGCATGTCCGTTCCAGGAAGCCGCTGCAGGACACAATGACGGCGATCCGTATAGGCAAGCCCGTCGCAGAATGCGGCTATGAGCTTGCACCGAATGCCGAGCAGCATCTGCGGTCGCGGATGCGCTTGGCGCATCTCCATCATCCAAACGCGTTAAACGAGACGGTCGCGATTCTTTCACGTTGCGGGTTCTCGCTCGATGAGTTGCGTTACGAGTACCCCGATGAACTAGTGCCGGCTGGGCTCACACCAACTGAATATCTGCGGCAGGAAACATACATTGGAGCGCATCGTCGCTTCTCGAGCGGCATCCCTCTCAACGTGCAGACGCAGCTCGAACATGAGCTCGAACTCATCACGGATTTGAGCTATGAGCCATATTTTTTGACGGTGTACGACATCGTCAAATTTGCGCGCAGCGAAGGAATTCTTTGTCAGGGACGTGGGTCAGCAGCCAATTCTGCGGTCTGTTATTGCCTTGGCATAACGGAGGTGGACCCTGCGCGATCGACGATGCTGTTTGAACGATTTATCAGCCGGGAACGCAATAGTCCACCCGACATAGATGTCGATTTCGAGCATCAAAAAAGAGAAATCGTTATGCAATACATCTATCGAAAGTATGGACGTGACCGCGCAGCTATCGCTGCTGCTGTATCGACATACCGTGCGCGAGGTGTGCTGCGGGACGTAGGGAAAGCAGTCGGTGTTGATGCTCAGATTGTCGATCGAGTTGCCAAGGCGCACCACTGGTTCGACGGCACGGCAGATTTGCTCGAGCGATTTTCAGAGTCAGGGCTGGATCCATCGGCACCCATCATTCAAACTTGGGCATCGCTGGCCGCGCAGCTGCATGGTTTTCCTCGACATCTTTCCCAGCACTCCGGTGGCTTTGTGATCAGTCGAGGCAAGTTGTCACGCCTTGTACCGATCGAGAACGCGGCAATGCAGGACCGTAGCGTGATTCAGTGGGATAAGGATGACCTTGAGTCGCTCGGGTTGCTCAAAGTGGATGTGTTGGCGTTGGGAATGCTGAGCGTCATTCGCCGTGCGCTTGACCTCATATCCCTGCACCGTGGTGAACCGTTTGAGATGCAGGATATCCCGTCAGAGGATCCGGAGACGTATGACATGATCTCTAACGCGGATACGATTGGCGTATTTCAGATCGAGTCGAGAGCGCAACAGTCGATGTTGCCACGATTGAAGCCACGGACGTTCTACGACCTCGTGATTGAGGTGGCGATCGTGCGTCCTGGTCCGATTCAAGGTGGTGCTGTCCATCCGTATTTGAAGCGACGTCAAGGAATAGATCCGGTTAGCTATCCGAGCAAGGATCTGGAAACAGCACTAGCTCGAACGCTCGGCGTGCCGATTTTCCAGGAACAAGTGATGCAGGTCGCAATTCTCGCGGCCGGTTTTTCTCCCGGTGAGGCCGACGGACTACGGCGCGCGATGGCAGCCTGGAAGCGCAAAGGCGGGCTGGAGCCCTATCACGATCGCCTAGTGAGTGGCATGTTGATACGAGGCTACGAAAGAGAATTTGCAGAAGCGATCTTTGCTCAGATAAAGGGGTTTGCCGACTATGGCTTCCCGGAAAGCCATGCGGCAAGCTTTGCGTTGCTTGTCTATGTCAGCAGCTGGTTGAAATGTCACGAGCCAGAGGCGTTTCTTGTATCGTTACTGAATAGCCAGCCAATGGGGTTCTACTCGCCCTCACAGCTTATCCAGGACGCGAAACGTCATGGGGTTACGGTCTTGCCTGCAGATGTCGCGATCAGCAACTGGGAGTCGTCTCTGGAATATCCAGAGGTGGATGGGCGTCCAGTTGTTCGGCTTGGCCTCTCTCTTCTGCATGGGATGCGAGCGGAGGCGGCTGATCGCATTGAAATGGCCCGAGCTGTTGAGCCTTTTTCGTCAACGATTGATCTGGCTCGGCGGGCTCAGCTGGATCGACACGATTTGCATGTTCTGGCTCGATCCGATGCACTTGTGTCGCTGGCTGGCGGTCGTCGAAGTGCGCTGTGGGAATCCGTTGTCGCTGCTCCGGACAAGGATCTGCTTGCTTCAGCAAATGTGGTTGATGAAACACCTGATCTCGGATGGGCATCCGAAGGGGACGAGATACAGAGTGACTACCAGTCTATGGGGCTGACGCTGCGACGACACCCCCTAGCGTTGCTGCGTCCGATGCTACATGCGAGGAAGCTCATGCCGGCCGCTACGTTAAACACCTACCCAAACGGAAGGCTCGCGCGTGCATGTGGGTTGGTCACCGTACGACAGCGGCCGGGAACTGCGAAAGGCGTAATCTTCGTCACGCTTGAGGACGAAACCGGAAACGTGAACGTTATTATCTGGCCGAAGTTGATGGAGATGCAGCGTAAGGAAGTCCTTGGTGCTCGGCTGCTAGCGGCGTTGGGCGTTTGGCAAAGTGTTGACGGGGTGCAACATCTGGTTGCCAAGCGTCTGGTGGATCTCTCCCATCTTCTAGGCGAGTTGCCGACGGTCAGTCGTAACTTTCACTAGAGAGAAATCAAGGAGGAGGCGTACACGATGTCGATACAAAGCGTTGAGAGCAGATGCATCTACTGTTCGAGCCTCGGGCCATTCAGTGACGAGCATATGATTCCTGCGGGGCTAGGTGCCGACGACAACCGGTATCTACTTCGCGACATGGTGTGCGAGACGTGCAACACAACCGTTTTCTCGCCACTCGAACTCGAGTGGTTGCGGAACTCGCCGACGGCGATTGGCCGAATTTTTATGCAGGCAAAGGGGAGAAAGCGGGGTAACAAGAAAAACCCTCCGAAACTAGGCGCGGCAACGCAGATCCTTGTTACCCCTGAGGGTTACACTGCCGAAGCAGAAATCGGCTACCAAGGTAAGGCGACGATTCTTCCGCAGATGATTCTCGTCGATGAGCATCAGTGCAGTGTGACGGGATCAAACAAAGAGGAGTTCGACCGGTTCATTTCGCAGGTTCAAGAAGGGTTCGGGTCATCAATCACATGTGCGTCCAAGCTCGACGAGACGGCAACACACAAGTTCCAAATCGCAACATTTGTATGGGAAGACGGGCGCTACATCGAGCACCATCAAGTGGACGCAGACAAGCTACCTGCTTCTTGTTTGCTGTACCTTCCCATCGCTCCAAATGAGCACGGAAAATTCACGTCCAACAGCAGACTTTTCCGACGTCCGAACGGACAAATAGTATTGCGTCTCAGAAGAGACCTACAGCTCGGCAGTGCGCTGGCCGCATTCCGAAAAGTTGGTGAGAGCCTCGATCTATCGACGCTTGTCGAAGGCGAACTCAAGAATCCACTTGTCAACATTGGCTTCTCGTTTCAACCGGAAGTGACCGGCCGAGTACTCGCCAAGACGGGACTCAATATTCTCGGACATCTCCTGGGAGTGAACTATGTTGGGCACCCGGCCTTCCAGAGCATTAAGGAATCGATTACGACCGGTAGGCCATCCATTCCTCCCTACACGGACGAAGCGAAGGCCCCGTTTCGAATGTTATTTTCTGGGCTGCCCGACACACACCATGGCTTCATGCTCTCGGCTCACCCATGGCACGAACAAACATGTGGTATCGGATTGGCAACACGGTTGTATGGATCCCAGGTGGGAGTTGTGCCTCTCGCCCACGGCCTACCTCACCCGCCAATTGATCTGCCAGTGATATTCACCGTCGACTATGGTGCCCATCTCATTGAGCAATACAGCCTAACGGAATACATGCGAAAGTATCCAATCACACCTTCGTCACTCGGCGGCAACCACGTACTGTCCGGTTAGGCTTGCCTACGGAGAATGGAAATTTTCACTAAGGTATTTCTTGAGATAGCATGTCTGCGAGCACGCGCCTCATACTATCTTGATGAATCCGGGTGCTTAGCGCCGCGGGATGTGGGGATCTGGGAGTACGATGACTAGCCCCGTGAGGCAGTGCACCTCTGCTCCGCCGTGAACCACCGCATAAAAATGACGAGCAGCTTGAGCTCACATGGCAAGAACTCGGGAACATACGTCTCAGACCATTCGTGTTGCCGGCACTTACTTCTGACGACAATGGAAGACAATCTAGATCACGCGATGTTGGTTCAAGCGCTCCGCGACGTTATCGACGATCCTTCGGCGCTTCTTACGAGGCTGAAGGTGCATGCACTGGAATCTAGAGATATTCTCCATGCGCCGGTGTATGACGCAGCTGCCGAACTGAATGCTGAAGAGTCCTCGTTTTTCCGGGCAGTGGCTCGCGCCGCTAGACAAGGACTTCCGAAGCATGAAATCACAACATTCATGTTTCCAGCGGTTGCGCTCTGTCAGCACGGTGATCCCCCGGCCGTTGTAGATATGCTTGTCGCCTTCGCGGAAACGTGGGGCGCGTCTCCAGTCGACTCAGTACATGTCGTCTCGAAAGTATTCTCGAACATCCCCACGCTTTCGTATGCCTGCACCGACATGGCATTAGGAGGCACCGGATCGCTCTCAAAAATTGCGCCAACACTAGCAGTGGCCACAGCAGCATCCGAGGGCCTCGCTGCAATTCCGTATCTACTGGACTTGGCGGAGTCCCGGGATGCCGCACATGCGCATGCTGGCTTGGCAGGGCTTTGCGCAGTTGACGCTGATAGGTGGCCAGAAGCTAGCGTGTATATCGACCGGGTGATGGCGGTTGCAACGAAGGCCATCAGTGAGGAAGGCATCCAGTATCTGGGATACCGATTACTCAATCACATCTCCCTTGTTGATAAGCGAGTCGATCAACTGCTGCTCGATGCCATGGGTGCCGGTAACGAAACGGCTCAGGTCGAAACGGTGCAGTGGCTCAGGTTTACGGCGCGCGATCGCGATCCTGGGTATGTTGCTCGCGTGCTCGAAATACTCGTGCCTGCATCTTTGGAGAACCGCGATATCCGAGATGTGGTGGAGGCGTCCATCATTAGCCTCATGTTTCACCGTGAGACACGAGCAGTTGGCTTATCGGCAATCGACCATATTGGGTGCCTTCTGCCGGGGAGGTCTCTCGAGGACGAATTTCGCCAACTCTACAACGCAATAATTTCGGATAACGATAGATATGTTCAAGTCGTTTCGCGTTGGCTGCTGATGTCCGACATATCGATTGCAGCGCTAAGGTCTGTCCTGGCGTTCGCGCAAACGGCGCCACACCGACTATTGCCAGATGTTCTGAGCTTCTCCCGAGCAGACGAACGAGAGCGCGTGAGAGCTGTTCGACGGTTGCTTGGACTTTGCTATAACGGCGCGGCGATCGCTGGATTTTTGTGCGAGCTCGCGATCCATGATTCGACAGAAAGCTGGGCTTTGAGGGCCTTTTCAGACGTTCTGGAAAACTATCTTCGAATCGAGTATCCCGCAGAAACGCGGACGTTCCTGGAAACACGACTCGAGCAAACGCCAGCGCGCAGCAAACTTCACCGCGAGATAGCCAGAGGACTGAAGCTCATTCGAGAATGGGACAAGGTCTTGCGTAGCTTGCCCAACCTCAGGGAGCTTCAGCCTCGTCAAGAACAGCTGGTCACCCTAAATCTTGCCGATCGAAAGCGTAATCGTGAGATCGGTCGTGACGTCCGTCAGAGATCGATCTTTTCGATGCTTGCCAACCAAGTCTGCATTAAACAGGGGCAAGGCGTGGTGACGAAGATGCCAGACGGCACCAGTACTATCACCCCGCTCAGACCGCATTCAGTAACATTCGAGGTCCCTGGTTCCGAAGCCTCCGATCCGCTGTTGGGACAACTTCGACGTCTCCGCTACTTATCTGATTGACTATGAGTCTCGATCTGCTCCTGGAAGAGTACCTCGCAACAATGCGTGAGGAGGGTGAGCTCGACGCGTTTCTCCCGTTACTTACCACCGCTATGGGTCACGAAACAGCATCGAAGCCGCAGCGTGGTGTACGTCAGAGTGGTGTCGACATCGTAACGGTCGGAAAGGATCTAGATGGCGTCCGGAAAGTCTTTCTGTGGCTCGTCAAGTGCGGAGATGTTGACCGAAGCGCATGGTCAAGCGGCCCTCAGGCTATACGTCCGTCGTTGGAAGAGATAGTCGATGTGTTCGTCAAAGCGAATCTCGCCCCTTCACACAAGCGCCTGCCGAAAAAGGTGATGATCACGACGAACGGGCACTTCAAACAGGAGGTGCTGCAACAAATCAGTGGTTACCTCGTCGAGTACGAGGCGAAGCACAGTGTAGAAACCATGCAGGTCAATGGGAGCACCCTTGCCAAATGGACAGAAGCATTCATGCTGGACGAGTACGTGCTCGGTGCGGAAAGGCAGAGCTTGGTGCGACGGGCTCTTGCCAACGTGGAGACTCCGGAACACTCTATTAGCCACGCTCGTCAGCTTGTCACCGATACATTCGAGGCAGTTGCGAAGCTTGGCAGCAGTACACGTGCACGCTCAAGAAAGGTTCTTGCTTTGATGCGCGCCGTCACCCTCTTCAATGCGGTCCTTTTGGCATGGGCAAGGCAGGCAGACAACTTAGAGAGTGCGTACCTGTGCGCGGAGTTCACGTTGCTAGCTGGTTGGTCGCATCTGCATGGTAGTGAGTGGATCGAACGTGATGATGTGCAAAGAATATATGCCGGATATGTCGATCACTATATTGGCGTCGCGCATCAATACCATACGAAGGTCGCCCCCTACTATCATGTGGAGGCGTCGTTCGCTTCCGCACTTCGTGAAAACACACTTGTCGTCGAGCGAGTCTTTGAGGAAATCGGTCGCCTAGGTACGACAGCTTGTGTTCTATTTTATATAGCAAGGGCTTATCAAAACTCCGATGCGAACAACATGGCTCGTGACCTCTGCGGCCACCTCAGTGATCTGATAGAGACGCACACGGTATCCGGGTCGCCGTGCTACGACAAGCAGACGGTCGACATTTCCTGTGCCATCGCAGCATTGATCATGAACGATCGACACGACGATGCTGGAGTCTGGTTGCATAACCTGATTTTTCGCCTGCGAGACGCGAAGCGACTAGGGCGTTACGTGCCCCTGAGCACTGACTCTTACGATGATTTGGTTGCGATCCGATACGAGCATCTGGAGATGAGCGATGAGCTTACGCAGGTGTCGACACTGATTCCGGCGTTGGCGCTGTGGTGCGAAAGGCTCGGTATGCAGGCTGAGTACGACGGTCTCGTGCAACAGGTCGCACCGTTGTACGACAAAACGACGCTCAACGTATGGTTTTGTGGCACCGAATTCGAGAGTGATATGGTGGACCCATACAAGCTCATGGCAAGCGGGTTTGCTGAGGTCGTTAGGCTACCAGCTCGCATGGGCGAACTTTCTTCGACACTGCAAAGGATGCCTGATGGGGTGCCGAAGCTGGCAGATTTGCGTGCGTCGAAATACGGTATGCCATGGATCGCGTTATTGGCAGCACGTCATTGGCATCTCCAGTTACCACATGATCTCATTTTTTGCCTGACAAACATTGCGCGTGAAGCCAGTCCCCAAGGCCAGACTGGCAGCGAGGTTTGACGTCACTCTTGGCGTTGAGCATCTATCCACCGAACAGCTTCATTCCACTGTGCCGGCGAGAGAAGTGTCTGGATGATTCCGTCGCTTTCAAATGCGAGCCTGACCGAGTGTCCGCGACGTTGTATGTGCACCAACGCAGGTTGCTTATGAAGAATGGCTGCCAATGCATCAAGCACACACTTCGGAATGAGTGCGTTTGAGTGTTGTGGACGGAGGTCGAGCGTCAAGTCGTCTGCGGGGCCGCGGCCGAAAGCTTCGGCCAGCGAGTATGGATGCCGTAGTGAATTTTGTTCGAGGAGTTGCGCTAGTCGCCCGTTCTCCTTGCGCAGGCGTTCGTTATCTTGCTTCAGGAGATCGAGGTACAGCTTCGTTTTTGAATCCAGGTCATCTGTTGGGTAGTGTCGCGTCGCACTTACCGCTTGCATCTGTGGAGATCGCGTCTCTCTCGGTCTCGTCTGGTGGTATTCGGCGATTCGAGTTGCAATGTACGCTTTCAGGTGCGGATTGTTCTGGATCGTTTGAGCACGAGGGCTGCCGAACAGTTCAACTGTCACTGCGGCGACGCGGCTGTAGTTCATGAGACCCCGCATTGCTTCGATTCTGTCGCACGCGGCCTTGATGCGTTCTAGGCTAACTCGGGCTTTCGCACCCACCAGATCCATCAATTGCGCTAGTACCTGTTCTGCTGTTCCATCGAATTGATCAGCCACGGCGTATTTTCCTATCGTATTGCTTCGACTGATTCGGCAGGGCCTTTTGACTTGGCGGCATCGCCTCTGCAAGCGTTGATGCGACCCATCGATGAAACTCATCACGCTTTTCTACCGAGAGGGGAAGCGGTGTGCGCGCGTCGATCGCTTCCTGGGCGCTTTCATACCCGACAAGATGCTCCACCATGGAGGCCATAAGATAGGCTGCTCGATGGCGCAGTCGATCATCCCGAATATCCATCAGCAAATGGCGACTGTCTTCGGTCCGAAGAATCCTGTCCATGAATTGCGAACATGCATCCTTCGACAGACTGGACGCTTTCTCAAGACCCCCTTGGATGATCGCCGCGTCGAGGATATTCCTGACCAGCCCGAAGTCGCCGGACTTCTCAAACCGCACTTCGACTTCACGCCTCAACTTGTCGTCGCTCTCGCCCGCTACCAGCAAAAAATGCCCGGGCGTTGGCGAGCGCTTCTGTTTGAACCCCTTCCATTCCTTCGTCAGTCGGGCCGACTCGGTATACATGCGGTAGCGATTGATCCACTCAAGGATCAAGGGCTCGCTCTTTCGATCGAAGTCGGCGATCTTCTCTTTGATCAGTTGCTTGTCAAACACCAATTTATGCCGCTCGGCCTCAGTGAGATCGGGAACGTCCTTCCATGCCAGCTCAGACAACGCGTCGTACAGGGCTTTACGCTCGCGGCCGAGGAGACGGAGCTCAAGCATGAGTTCATTCATCGCAAGGCCCTGATGAATGAGGAACGCTGGCCCGGTACTGAAGAAGCGGCAGTTACCACATCCGCCTTCCACGGGTGAGTAGTGTCGGACGATCTTGTCAGGATCTTCCTCCTCGGACGGGATGCCGATATGGCATCCGCTACCACCCACTGGGCAGATTCCGCCCGGTACGGTCTTCCAGCTCGATGGCTGCTCCAGAATGTCATCGGCGCGGTGGCGAGCGTATCGTCGATTGAATGTCCACAGCGCTCGTTGAGCACTCAACGGCTCGCGGTACCAGTCCCACTCGTCGGCCGTCCCGCTGTTCTGAAGTGCCTCCAACAGTCTCGCTTTGAAGGCGCCTGGCTCCGCCTTGCTGTAATACATCGTCATCACTGCGGTAGCGTGGCCCGCGATGAACTCCTGGACTATGCTCACGGGAACGCCCATCTCGATCAGGCGGGAAATTCCAGCGACCCGATGACCTGCTCCCCGTAAACCGGGCCAGTCGGAATCTAGTAAAGTCCGTTTTCGGAGAGGAAGACGGACATGAAGAAGCGCTTTTCGGAAGAACAGATCATCGGCTTCCTGAAGGAAGCGGAGGCGGGCCTGCCGGTGAAGGAGCTGTGCAGGAAGCATGGGTTCAGTGACGCCTCGTTCTACACGTGGCGCGCGAAGTTCGGCGGCATGGAGGTGTCGGAAGCCCGTCGGCTCAAGGAGCTGGAAGCCGAGAACGCGAGGCTGAAGAAGCTGCTGGCCGAGGCGATGCTCGATATGGAAGCCCTGAAGGTGGTCGTGAAGGGAAAGCCCTGAGCCCGCAGGCCAGGCGCGAGGCGGTCGCGGCGATTCGGCAGAAGGTCAATGTCTCCGAGCGCCGTGCCTGCCGGCTTGTCGGGCTTTCGCGCAGCGTGCTGCATTATGAAGCGCAGCCGGACCACGAGAATGAGGCGCTCAAGGCGCGCCTCATCGAGCTGGGGCACCAGAGGCGGCGTTTCGGCTATCGGCGGCTACACGCGCTGCTGGCGCGCGAAGGAAGGCACGTAAACCACAAGCGCGTGCACCGGCTGTATCGCGAGGCCGGACTGGCCGTGCGGCGCCGGCGACGGCGCCACGGCGTGATGGTCGAGCGCGAGCAGCTGGCTTTGCCGAGTACGCCGAACGAGGTGTGGTCCCTCGATTTCGTGATGGACGCATTGTCCAACGGGCGTCGCCTGAAGTGCCTGACCATTGTCGACGACTTCACCAAGGAAGCGGTCGAGATCGTGGTGGACCACGGCATCTCGGGTCGGTATGTGACGCGCGTGCTGGACCGGGTGGCGCGCTTCAGGGGCTACCCGAAAGCGTTGCGCACGGACCAGGGACCCGAATTCACGAGCCGCGCGCTGGACCAGTGGGCCTACGCCAACGGCGTGACGTTGAAATTGATTCAGGCGGGCAAGCCGACGCAGAATGCGTACATCGAGTCGTTCAATGGCAAGTTTCGTGACGAGTGTCTGAACGAGCACTGGTTCACGACGCTCGCCCACGCCCGGGCCGTGGTGTCGGCATGGCGCCGGGACTACAACGAGGCACGGCCGCACAGCGCATTGAACTACCAGTCGCCGGCCGAATTCGCGGCGAAGCATCCGGCACCAGTAGGCGCTCCTGTCTTGCAGGAGCATGTTTGAACAGGACTTTACTAGAAGCTCCGTGGCCCTATCGAAGGGGGCAGGTCACCGAAGCCCATGGATCTCGTATATGCTGGTCCGGCCCTCATGGCTGGAGCTTGATGTACTCGTCTGAGTGAGTCTTACATTCCGTCCTTCGGCGGCGAGCCTCTTTTCGGTTTCGATCGACAGCGCATTGAACAACTTATAAAGCTTGTTGTGTGATACAGGTTGGTAGTAACGCGTTTGCTTGTTGTCGCCCCTGTAGTACTCGTTGCTCAAGTCCGCGAAGAGTGGTGTGAATGCCGGCAACAAGTCAAGATACTTGTCATTGACCTGTAGCCTGTCGGAAATTGAGTCGCCGAAGGAGATTGGTATTGGATTGGGGTGGTACTGGTTCATCCAGTCGATCTGCTTCGCAATCAACGTGTACGGACGGTTTAACCACTGCGCGGTTTGCGACGCTATGCTGGAATCGTGATCCTCCCGAATGTTCGGCCATGGAAGTTCATATCCACGTCGACTAGATGGATCCCACATTTGGGTCTTGTTGGTATTGATGAAGATACCGAGTTCTTCTTCCTCAAGCATTGGATCTACGAGTGGCTGAAGTACCCCGCTCGGTCGCCCATAACGCTGCCGGTGCGTGCTCCCATCAGGGTACCGCCACTTTCGAAGGGGGTGCTTGTTCACAACGTATCGGTGTTGGCCGACGTCCCAGATATGCTCGTCTAGAAGGCCGCGATCCAGCCACCGAGCCTGCTTTGCTCGGATCGGTAGAAGAAGCAGCAGAGCAAGAAGTGCACATCTTGACGGGCACCATACTGTCTCACTTTGCCCACCTACGTGAGATCGCCATTCGAACCAATCTGTGTGGCAAATGGTCTTTGCCCAGCGAAATGTTGGTGTTCCCGTGTCGTCTGCCTCCAGCAGTACATCGATCATTGCATCGTGCACGCTGTTGGGTAGTCGGCGTCGAGAAGACTTGTGCTGTTGGCTTATGTTGAACGGGTTCTCGATGGCTTCGAACGGACTTTCGTCGATAGGCAGCAGCGCGTCTGGCGCCAGCTTTAGGGCGTTGACAACGCCACGAAAGGCATGCGCGGTTGAATGCCAGTATCCCCACGCCGTTCCGGTTGAAATTTTCCCTTGCTGAATGCGGCTCGCGAGATAGTACTTGAACGTGATCTTGCTCGTCGGAGCAGCCGGATCGATCAGGTCACGAATGGTAATGTCCGCGGGAGATTGGATTTCTCTCTGTGTCGCCCATTGAACAATGCTGCGTAGCGAAGCTCGAGTGTGTGCTTTTCCAGATTCACTCGTTTGGACAACGAGCTCCGCAAATCGACTCCATGCGAAGCCGCTCTTGTCACCGATAGCGGTGGGTGTCCACACCTCGTTCTGCGCCTTTGCTCCTTGTCGACGGCCCCCGTGAAGACCGCTGAGGGGCCATGGACTGAGTTTGGTATTGTCACGCTGCACTGGCTCCACGAGATGCTTGGTCAAACTGTAGGCATAGTGGCTCTCCTTGAAGCCGGAAAGCCAACCCCTCAGTTGTGCTGGGACATCATTGACGTTACGGACATCAGTCGATGAAATCAGCAGTTGCAGTAACGGTCGGTGGTGTGGCTTTATCGTGCTCCATGGCCAATGAGGCGCAGCGATTCGACAGACTTCTGGGTACACCATTTGGGATGACGGGAGAAGTATTGAGCCACGTTGGACAAGGTTGACCAATGTGAGCTCTGCGGCATTCGCGATGTTCAGCAATGACATCCCGTCGGGAATGCTGGATAGCGTTGCGCACGGAACGGCGAACGCTTTAAGACGCGATAGCACTTGACGATTGTGCTTTCGTGCCCAGCTGAGATCATATCCATTGCGGTGTTTGTTCCAGCTAAATTGCTGAGCAACGCAGAGAATTGCAATTGCAGCATCAAGTGACTCTTGTGACAACGCTTCGAGCAGTTGGAGAAACTCTGACTTTCCAAGGTGTAGCCAAGAGGTGGAAGAACCATTCAATCTGGGCATCCCGTCGGAGGAGTGCTTGAGCGACTGAGTGACCTCGTCGATCACAAAGGCTCGCTGCTGCTCAATGCCACTCGGATAACTTTCTTTGAACCACGCGGTGAACTCTTGCCACGTGAAGGCATCAAGTTTTTTTCCAGAGGGAAGCTGTTGGTGGAATGTTCTGAACAGCGTGAGCGGAAACCACAGACGGAAACTCGAGGTCGGTGAGTCAAAAGCTCGCGATAAGGAGCCATCCGACAGTTCAACGCAGCGGTCAAATCGCGCGGTGATCTCGTCACGAAGGTGCTTTCTATAAAGCTGGAGACAGAGCTTGCGGATTTGTGCGACCGTAAGCGACGAGTCGAGAATGACGACCTGGTCTCCGGCATTGAATCGTATTTCCTTGCGAGACCAGAATCCTTGCGTGACCCGGAGCGAGGATTGATCTCTCGACACGGTCGGAGCAGAGAAGGCCTTCGGGAGTCTCATGATGGCTCATCGACACTAGGTGATACTGGTCCAATGGGAGGGCAAATCCAGCGAGGTGCGCTCCCCCCGATAAGGCATATCGCTCGGTGGAATATCGTGCTGTTGCGTTACAGATTCGACCACCGCGTGCCGAACCGTATCGTTCGTCAGGTGGTAGTAGATCTGCGTGCTTTCGACACGAGCGTGACGCAGGAGCACTTGGGTTGTCTCGATAGGGTGCCGGAGGACGTTCGCGCAATAGAAGCCGGCGAGATGGCGCAGTGAATGGGGGCCCAGATGCAGGCTTTCGAGCCCGAGGCGCTTCATGCTCCTGCTCCACGTCTTTTTCACCGCGGGAAGCGACATCGGCAAGCCGAACCTCTCTCTGTCTAAATGGATGTACAGCCATGGGTGAAATGGCCATCGCTTCGGTCTCCCGTGGAAATGCTCCTCCATGTACGCTTTGAAGCATTTCAAGAAATACACACCGATGCGCGGGTCGATCCATATCGCTTCGTTGCCAAAGGACGTAGCATCGAGCCCCGAGCCCAGGTGGAACGTCATTCCCTTGAATCCCGCGTACATACCACCGCGGCGGCCATAGCGAGTCCGCGGAACCAACCGATAAAGCACAGGGTATGCATCCCTGAACTCCTCATTGGACCAGTTGGATTCGAGATAGCTTGTGCGGGTGGTCGATCGATGCTTACCTTGCGAGTCTCGCCAGTTCCACAAACCAGTTTCCGGGTCATCGAGGCGAACGCGAGCCTCGCCATATCGACCGATCCCGAAAACGTCCTCCGTGTAGAGATGAAGTAGCTCGGAGGTTCGAAGAGCTAAACCAAACATCTGCAGGTACAACATCTTGTCGCGCGGATTGCTGCATTGTTCCACCAGGTCGACAAAAGCCGCTAACGGGAAGCACTTGGGGCTCGAATGTGGTGCTCGCTGCAGACGTTGATGCCAGTGTGGAGCGCGATGGAGATGAACCGTTTTCTCTTTTCGCTGAGAGGGAAATAAGTGGAGCATTGGATCCCACCGCTCTCGACGACGGAACTCGGAGTACAACTCCCAAGCGGTCATCAGCCGCTGCTCAGATGGATTTAGTCGTTTGGAGCGATGGAAGGCAGCCTGCCATGTATCGAACGCGTTTAGGCCCGCGAGATATTTCAATAACGTTGCACGTCGCACGGGACGCCAGAACAAACCTAGCGGATACGTTCCGTCAGGTCTATCCGTGCCCACCTTCTTGGCTGTCAAAAATTCACCGACGAGTGAGTGGGCAGCCTGTTCGGACAGCTGGTTCTGGCCGTGACGCGCCCAGCAAAAATCGTGGAGATGCAGGACTGCGCGGATGCGTTCTTCAAGTAATGACTGCTCGATGCCACCGTCGAGCATGTGGGCGATCCACTCGTTGATCACGTATCCCGGGTCGCCGTTCAGGAACACGAGCGGAAAGCGGCGATGCGGAAATTCGCGAACGAAGACGTACTTGATCGACCAGAAGTGCCTAGCGTGCATCGCTCACTCCTCACTCAGAGTGTCACGCCGACGAAGTATTGATGGCTTACAAGGCAGAAATGTGACTGAGTGCGGTGCTACCGAATTCAGGTGGAGTGCACCGAGAGTGACTTATGACGCGGAGATAGTGACGCCGTGGCCTACAGGCCGGCGGATTGAAGCAGGTCAGAAGGTTTGCACGCGAGTGCCCCGGCAATCTTGACGAGATTCAGGAGCGTGACGTTTCGCTCGCCCCGCTCAATCTTTCCCATGTGACTTCGGTCAATTTGCGCGAGGTGTGCGAGTGACTCTTGTGAGATCTCTAGGATTTCTCGACGAGCTCGAATAGAGCGCCCCAACGCTTTGAGGTGCGCGTCTGCGTCGTTTCGTCCCGATACCCTTTCCATTCGGGTATCGTCCGGTTATCATCCAATGTTGGCCACGGCATTTACGACCCATTTTCGCGTGGCTTCGATCGTCAGGCGGTCTCAGAATCTGCCGTTGCTCGACTAGATCCGCCTCTCCATCTTGTTTGTAGCTTTATGAAAGACACCGCACATCTGGTGCGCGGTAGCGCGTCATCTCCGAGTCGACATGGTCGTGCTTCGGAATCCTCGAAAGTGTTGATAGCCATTGAGCGCGTGCTCTCCAAGCACCAGGGAGAGCGTGATCTCGATCTTCTGCGTGCGGCGAGCCCGGAGCGGTCTCGTGACGAGACACGCAGAAAGCTCCCGACCGGTAAGCGATACACAAGGGAGTTCAAAGCTGAAGCGGTGCGGCAAGTATTGGAACGTGGCGCTTCCGTAAAGCAGGTCGCGACTAGGTTGGGTGTGTCAACGTGGAGCCTGCATCGCTGGGTCAGGGAGCGGCATGCGTCGCATCCTGCGGTGGACACCAGCCCCGAGCACTCGTCGGAAATTCAGTGGCTTCGGGCGGAACTGCTTCGTGTAACGGAGGAGCGGGATATGCTCGAGAAGGCCGCTGCATACTTTGCGAAGCAGGCGGGATAAGTTCGGTCGGTGAAGCGCGAGACTTGAGCGTGGGCATCGATGAGGTGCCATTGCCCCCGACCTATTGACGCCGGATGGTCGTGCTAGGGGCGATCGTCTCGTTCAACCATACACACAGGTCGTCCACGACTATTCGAGTTTGCCTGCACCGGCTAGGATGATATCCGGAACAAGAGCTTGGTGAGGTGACCATGTCGCGACAGCAGATTCAGTCGGTCGTTGAGAATTTCGTCGGTAATGTAACGCCTCAGGTCCTCGCCGTGACGGGGCTCTGGGGAGTAGGAAAGACGTTCACGCTCAAAAAGATAATCGAATCCTATACGGGTTCAGGATCGCTCAAGCGGTACTCGTACGCATCCGTGTTTGGTGCCCAGTCCATTGCGGAGGTACGTACTTTGCTCTTGGCTAGAACGAGGGCATTTCCCTTGACCGGGGACGCTGATGCTGGCGTTCGCGCAAAAGTTGAACGCCAGGCGGGGCGAATAAGATTCCGCGAGACCGTTGATCAGTTGAAGGAGATGATCCCGTTTGGCGGCAAGCACTTGGTGATAGCGCTGGAGACGATGGCCGGGTCACTTCTAAGGGATACGCTCGTTGTACTCGACGATTTTGAGCGTCTCAATGAAAAGGTGAAGATGGAGGACCTAATGGGGCTTGTGTCGGAGCTCAGAGAGCAAGCCGGATGCAAGGTCATTATGGTCTTCAATGAAGATGGTTTGAGCGACGATGCCAAAAAGAGCTATGCACTCTACGCAGAGAAGGTCGTCGATCAAAAGCTGCAGTTTATTATGTCGCCGCAAGACGCGGTTGAGCTGGGCCTGCCGGATGATGTGCCGTTGCGGAGCTTCGTGACGCAACCGATCCAACATCTCGAGATCGCGAATATCCGGGTGATTCAGAAGATTGCAGGCGCGTTGCGGATGATCTATCCGGTCATTGAGAATTGCTCTCCTGCCGTCCAGCAACAGGCAGCGATTTCGGTTGCCGTATTTGCGTGCGCCTTGTATGAGAGAGGTCGAGAGTTTCCGGAGCCGGCGGTGATTCTGAAATACAACGCGTTCACCTACCGACGGAAGCTAGCCGAGGCGGGGCGAGATGCGGATAAAGAAGCGTGGGTCGAAAAACTGGAAGCGTGCGGCTTTACAAGTGCGGACGAGTTCGATGCTGCTCTCCTCGATGCGATGAGCTGCGGGTACGTTCAAGGGGCTGCGATCAGCGAGCATGCTGCAAGTCTGGACGAAGGGGTTGATCGCGCAAGGCTCGACGGAATCTTCACGGACGCATGGAATCTGTTTCATAACAGACTCGACGTGACTGCGGACGAACTTGCCGACGCGTTTGTCGGGTCGGTAACTGCAGCCGCACGTGTGATTTCGCCGGTCAATCTGAACAGTACGGTGAAGGTGCTTCGTGAGCTCGGACTTGACGAGAAGGCGGACGAAATCATTGAGATCTACATCGGGAAACGAAGGGACACTCCAAGAATTTTTGATGTCGACCACCACTCACGACTCGGCGAGGTCGATGACCCACGGACGCGTGCACGGTTTCTGGAGATTTTCAATAATTCTGGCGACGCGCTGACTTTGCAGGAAGCGGCTGACATCATCGTCGCAAATGAACATTGGGACGACCGGGTTGTACCGGCGTTCGTTCGAGCAGAGTCGGAGCAACTGGTCGAGCTACTCATGGTCAACCAAGGTGAGAACTTGCCGAAACTCATCTCCGGAATGCTCAATTTGCCGGTGGGGATGGAGGATCGTGAGCGAGTCCGCCTGAACGTCGTTGGGGCACTCACAGTTGTTGGGCGGCAGTCGCCGCTGAACCGGATGAAGGTGAAGCGATGGGGAGTTCACATTGCTGATGCATGATCAACTACGGCGACCGTCCTGTTCCTGGTTCGAGCTGCGAGCAAAAGCTGGAGGTGATCCGTTTACATCGCATGAACGTCAAAGTAGGCCTGCCACGTCACAGGATCGGCTTCTAGTCCCGCGCCCCGGGTGAGCATTGCTCGGGCATCGTCGATCGTTGCGCACACGAGCATGGCAACGAAAGCATTGAAGTATGTGTTCCAGTCGGTCGATCCTAATGAGATCGCGCGCTTCATATGGTTGTGTGCTTGCCCGTGCAAATGCAAATCGCACAATACCGCTCCCAGGCAAGTTAGGACCGACACATCGTCGGGTTCGCGTTGAAGTACAGCCTCAAGCCGTGTTTGAGACTCCCGAAGAAGGTGGTGATACGACGCTGGGTCGTTCCAGGCTTGGCTAGAGATCGCTTTCGCCGCAGTCAGATCATCAATATTATTGCTGCTCACATTACCTCGTCGTTTACCGTATCGAACCGACCTCGATAATGTAACGACATTCCACAAAATCTGGCGATGCAGTCGGCGTTGCTTGTATGGCTCGAGGTGCTGCACGCCCCGCGCTGGAAGCAATTCTGCGACACCAGGCGTTGATTACTCTGGCTTCGCGCTGACCTGCCCCTTCGATAGGGCCACGGAGCTTCTAGTAAAGTCCTGTTCAAACATGCTCCTGCAAGACAGGAGCGCCTACTGGTGCCGGATGCTTCGCCGCGAATTCGGCCGGCGACTGGTAGTTCAATGCGCTGTGCGGCCGTGCCTCGTTGTAGTCCCGGCGCCATGCCGACACCACGGCCCGGGCGTGGGCGAGCGTCGTGAACCAGTGCTCGTTCAGACACTCGTCACGAAACTTGCCATTGAACGACTCGATGTACGCATTCTGCGTCGGCTTGCCCGCCTGAATCAATTTCAACGTCACGCCGTTGGCGTAGGCCCACTGGTCCAGCGCGCGGCTCGTGAATTCGGGTCCCTGGTCCGTGCGCAACGCTTTCGGGTAGCCCCTGAAGCGCGCCACCCGGTCCAGCACGCGCGTCACATACCGACCCGAGATGCCGTGGTCCACCACGATCTCGACCGCTTCCTTGGTGAAGTCGTCGACAATGGTCAGGCACTTCAGGCGACGCCCGTTGGACAATGCGTCCATCACGAAATCGAGGGACCACACCTCGTTCGGCGTACTCGGCAAAGCCAGCTGCTCGCGCTCGACCATCACGCCGTGGCGCCGTCGCCGGCGCCGCACGGCCAGTCCGGCCTCGCGATACAGCCGGTGCACGCGCTTGTGGTTTACGTGCCTTCCTTCGCGCGCCAGCAGCGCGTGTAGCCGCCGATAGCCGAAACGCCGCCTCTGGTGCCCCAGCTCGATGAGGCGCGCCTTGAGCGCCTCATTCTCGTGGTCCGGCTGCGCTTCATAATGCAGCACGCTGCGCGAAAGCCCGACAAGCCGGCAGGCACGGCGCTCGGAGACATTGACCTTCTGCCGAATCGCCGCGACCGCCTCGCGCCTGGCCTGCGGGCTCAGGGCTTTCCCTTCACGACCACCTTCAGGGCTTCCATATCGAGCATCGCCTCGGCCAGCAGCTTCTTCAGCCTCGCGTTCTCGGCTTCCAGCTCCTTGAGCCGACGGGCTTCCGACACCTCCATGCCGCCGAACTTCGCGCGCCACGTGTAGAACGAGGCGTCACTGAACCCATGCTTCCTGCACAGCTCCTTCACCGGCAGGCCCGCCTCCGCTTCCTTCAGGAAGCCGATGATCTGTTCTTCCGAAAAGCGCTTCTTCATGTCCGTCTTCCTCTCCGAAAACGGACTTTACTAGATTCCGACTGGCCCGGTTTACGGGGAGCAGGTCAGCGCGGCTACCGCTCGATTCGAGGGGCGAGCTTCCCAAAGCCATTGCTGCGTCGAGGAGTGCGGTGCAAATGGCCATCGTCGTTTTGCGATGCTAGGGCGCTGTGCCGTGATGCTCCAGGGCGAGACGGGGCAGGTGGACGTGATCCAGTGGCTCAACTTGCTGGAGAACTATCGAAAGGTTGCGCTCGGCGCTGCCTTGTTGGCCGTCTACTATATGTGGCAGGCCGACGGCAAGGTGTGGTACCTGATTGCGCGCAAGCTCGTCGATGGGACCGAGGTACTCGGGGGAGCTCGGTTGCGTCTGGATCGGCTCGGCGAATCTGAGCCTGGACTATTGCGACCTCCGTGACCCACCATGCCAACTTGGCGTCAAAATCAACGCAAGCCGGATACTCGGCCGCGCCAATGCGCTGTGTTCGCTTGCCGGCCCCAACCGACGCCCCGCGCCTTGGCTCGTAGCCGCAGCGGTGCATGATCTGGACCTACAGCGCGATACCGAGCGCGATTACACGGCGCCGGCGCAGCCGCAGTGCCGGAGATCGTGACGGACTACCGCACGATGGGCTTCACGCTTCGTCGACCCGCGGGCGCTGCTGTGTCCGCGCCTGACGCTCGATCACCTGCAGTCGGCCAATCAGATGGCGTCGCTGCGAAACGGACAACTGGCGCGCGCATGCGGATCGGTCGCGGTGCGGTAGCGGCCGGGCACACATTAGTCTCGGTCAGGTGGTTGTCTGTACAAGCATTGCGATTGCCGCGTCGTTCGCGGATCAAGCTCAGCACATGCGCGACTAACGTTCAGAAGCGGTATCCAACCGTCAAGCGAACCCCTGGGATCCCGCGGGAGCACTGGTCAATGCCGTTCGCTCTCTTCAGCCGCCATCGGCGTCAGCCGGATCGGCCTACCTCGACAACTGGAACCTGAAGACGTGGACGATCGGCACGACGTATTCGTACAAGGCGGCGACGCTGTATGCGGGCTACGCCGGCACAATCGATGAAGTCGGCGGCGTTCTGAGCAAGACCTATCGTTCACAGCTCTTTTGGGCGGGTGCAAGTTACTTGCTGACCCCAGCACTGAATTTGCGTGGCGGGTACTACAAGCTCCTGATGCGGGACACGACAACGCATCCGACGCTGCTGGCGCCCAACTCGACTACTTCCTCTCAAAGCAGGTGGACACCTACGTAGCGGTCGCATTCGCGCGAAATACGCCGAATGCCGCCGTCAGCTTTCCGACGGTTGCTGGTGTGTCCGCCGCCGGTGCGGCCAATCTGAGCGATCTCTTGCGCACTCCAGTGGCCGCAGGCGCAGTCAGGGCCGGCGCCAACCAGCTTCAGATTCTTGCCGGAACTCCGCTACAAATTTTGAGGCGCAGGGCAGAACTCCGGGGTTGAACCTTCGTTGGCTTGTGGAGCAACCAGGTTGCAACCCCAACCCGCGTTTACGCCTATAGGCCAACTTTTTAGCGATGCTACTATGAATATGTAAATGCATCGGTATTCACATACGAATGGTGAGAAAGTGACCGCAATGTCAGCAACCCAAGGCGAGCGATACGAAATCCGGAGTCGAGCCAGCCGCCGCCCGAGCGCGGCCCGACTCGCGACATACCTCAGACGTGTGCTGGTTTGCTCCGTCTACGTCTTCATGCTCAGCCCGCTGCTGTTTGTCGTGTGGCTCAGCTTTTTCTCCGATTCGATCCCGACGTTTCCGCCTACCGGTTACAGCCTCCACTGGTATCGGGCGGCCTGGAGCAACGAGGCGTTTTCAAGCGGTTTCGTCCTGAGTGTCGAACTCGCACTTTGCGCCGTGGCGATCGGCGTCAGCGTCGCGGTTGCTGCAGCACTGGCCATCCATCGGTTCGACTTCCGAGGGAAGTCGGCAGTCCGGTTCGTTTTGCTAAGCCCTCTGGTAATCCCTGGGATCGTCGCCGGGATTGCCATTTATCTGTTCATGTTGCGGGCTGAAAACGCAATGAATATCGGGATCGTCGGTACGTTTCCGGCGCTAGTCGCGGCTCACGTATGCCTAACTATTCCCTGGACCTTGCGTCTCGTGTCCGCATCGCTGACCGGTGTCGATCCGCTGATCGAAGAGGCCGCTCGCAATCTCGGGGCGCGTCCGTGGACAGTTTTCACGCGCGTGACTTTGCCCTTGCTTCGTCCCTCGATCGTTGCGTCTGCGCTCTTCAGCTTCATTGTTTCGTTCGAGAATCTCGAGATCACGTTGCCGCTCGTCGGCGCAGGTCATACAACCCTCCCTATCGCGATCATGCAGTACCTCGAGTTCAGTCTCGATCCCACGATCGCTGCCGTCTCGGCGGTTCAAATCGTGGTTCTAGGGGTGGTCATGCTCGTGACGGATCGCTTTGTCAAACTCAGTCAGGTGGTGTGAAAAATGAGTCACGTCTCCATTCGAAATCTTTGCAAGCGGTATGGTGACCACACCGCTGTCGCAGATTTCTCGCTTGAAATCGCCGAGGGCGAACTCGTTGCGTTCCTCGGCCCGAGCGGATGCGGAAAAACGACGACACTGCGCATGGTCGCCGGTTTCGTTGAGCCGACTTCCGGTGAGATCGTCGTCAACGGACGCGACATCACGTTCATGCCACCCCATGCCCGCAATACGGGGATGGTGTTCCAGCGCTACGCGCTTTTTCCGCACATGACGGTTGCCCAGAACGTGGCATTCGGCCTGGAAATGCGCAAGGTGTCTCGGACCGAGCGCGAGGAGCGGGTGCGTGCCGCTTTGGACATGGTGCGCCTCAGCACGCTAAAGGATCGATATCCCCGGCAGATGTCAGGCGGCCAGCAGCAGCGCGTCGCCATTGCCCGCGCGCTGGCCATTCAGCCGGACGTTTTTCTCCTCGACGAGCCGCTGTCGAATCTCGATGCGAAGCTTCGCGTCGAAGTGCGTGAAGAGATTCGCGCGCTGCAACGCGAGCTGGGCCTGACGACCATCTTCGTTACCCACGATCAAGAGGAGGCCCTGACGATTGCCGACCGCCTCGCGATCATGCACGACGGACGTGTGCAGCAGGTCGGTACGTCATCTGACCTGTACGAACGACCGTCCAACAAGTTCGTCGCCGACTTCCTGGGCGTGATGAATTTTCTCAGCGGTACGGGCGGCAAGGATGGCTTCCTGACCAGCAAAGGCCTGAGCCTTCCCATTTTCGACGGCGGCCCGGGGACCCGGACACTGGGAATCAGACCCGAACGCGTCTCCATCAACGAACGCCCCGTCTCCGGTCTCATCAACGTCCCGGTCCGGGTGACTGCGACGATCTACAAAGGTTCGTTGCTGGAGGTGCGCGCCGTTTCTCCGTCTGGAGATGTCTTCATGTCGCACTTGCCGAACACGATCGCGGCGAGCGGATTGCGACTTGGCCCCGACGAACGCTGCAACCTCAGTTTTGCCGAAAGTGATTGCCATTTCTTCGACTAGGCAGGTAACAACGATGAACACCACTGACCGCCGGACCTTTCTCAAGCTGACAGCAAGCGCCGCGTTGGCACCTGCTGTCGCGGCCTTCTCACCCAGAGGATGGGCATCCACCACTTGTCCGAGCACGATTGTCGGGACTTGGGGCGGTGATTACCAGAATCTTCTGGATACCAATATCGCGGCTGCATTGATCAAGCCTCAGGGCGGCAGCGTCGTCTTCGCGACCGCGGATCAGACGTCTCGCATGACAAAAATGCGGGCGGAAAAAATGTCACGGCGTGGCTCCCTCGACGTTACGTGCCTGTCTGATATCGACATGTACGAGATGAATCGCGCGGGTCTCTTGCAGCCGATTCAACCCGCGCTCGTACCGAATCTCGGTAACACGATCGATCAGTTCAAGAAGCCTTACGCGGTCGCGCAAATGTTCAGTGCATTCGTGCTTGTCTTCACTTCCGGCAAGGGGACGGCTCCGAAAAGCTTCTCGGATGTGCTGAACCCGAAATACAGCGGCAAGGTAGGTTTTTCCGATCTCCTCTACGGCCTGATCGGTGCGTCTGCTGGTTTGGCCGCCGGTGATCGGTCGGGTGGCATGATGGCCGGCCGGGACTTTCTCAACAAGCTCAAGGCAAATCGCCCGAAAGTCTATCCGTCAAATGAAGCGGTCGCCGCCGCGTTGAAGAGCGGCGAGATCGAGATGACATGGATGTGGAAGGCACGCGCCATTCAATGGAAGAAGGCCGGATTGCCGATCGATTTTACGGTGCCGCGCGAAGGGGCGATACCCGCATTCTTCGAGGCCGCCGTTCCCAAGAATGCACCAGGTGATACGTGCGGATTCCAGTTTCTGAACGCAATGCTCGACCCGAAAGCGCAACAGGCATTCGCGGAAAAGATGGGCTATGCGCCGACCGTGCGTAATGCGGCGCTGCCCTCAACTCTTCAGCAACAAGTCGGCTTCACGGACGCCGAGCTCGGTCTCTTCGTCAAGCCGAACTATGAAGCGATGCTGAATCAGCGCGCCGCGTTCCTCGATTACTGGACGAAGGAATTCAAGGCTGGACTGTGATGAGCGCGAATACCCAGACAGCCCATGGATCAGGCTCGTCGAATGTAAAGACGGGTTACCTGCTTGCCACGCCCGCTACCGCCATCGTAGCGCTCATCGTGCTTGTTCCTGCCTTGCAGCTTGTTCGTTACAGCTTGAATCATTTCGATCCTGTCGATCTGATGCAGACGGCGCTGACCACGGAAAACTACAGGCGGTTCTTCACCGACCCGTACTACCAGTCGGTTCTCTGGAGCACGCTGAAGATCTCGATTTTATGCACGGTTCTTTCGCTGGTGCTCGGTTTCCCGGTCGCTTACTCGCTCGCCAAGTCTCAGTCGAAACGCAAGAGCTTGCTGATCATTCTCATCGTGTTTCCGCTCCTGGTCGGAAGCGTGGTCAGAGCAGCCGGGTGGATGGTCATCCTCGGAAACGCAGGGTTCGTCAACGCGCTGCTCATTCATTTCGGGATTGTTTCCAGTCCGATCCGCCTCATGTACACGCCGCTTGCGGTGGTCCTCGGGACGACGGGAGTTGTGCTGCCGTACATGATCCTGACGTTGCAGAGTGTGCTCGAAGGGATCGACCTGTCCGTGGAGGAAGCTGCGCGGAACCTGGGCGCTTCCCCGGCTGTCTCGTTCTTCCGGATCGTGTTGCCGATGGCAACCCCCGGGATCGCGGCCGGCACGATGCTAGTGCTGATTCTGTGCATGAACGCCTACGCGACTCCTGTTCTCCTGGGCGGAACAGGGCTGACGATGATGGCACCGACCGTCTACGAACAGATTTCGAAAGCCTCGAACTGGCCGTTTGGTTCGGCTCTCGCGCTCATTCTGATGGTTGTCACGTTGGGGACTGCAGTCCTCTCAAATCTGGTGATCCAGCGTAACCACGTCAAGACTATGCAGTCCTGACGGAACGCATCAACCAGTTTCTTCTCAGGAAAATCCGAACATGCCGAAACTCTCAAGAAAAACTTACGATCAGCGTTTGATCTCGATGCGATCGATGATGAAGGAGCACCAGGTAGACGCACTGATGTTCTCGACGGCGGACTTCTTTCAGTGGGCAACGAATTTCCACGTCGATGTACAGACGTGGGAGCGCCCCATCTTCGTTGTGATTCCCGCGAGCGGCGAGCCCTTCGCGATCATGAACGAGCTGTCGACCAGCCACATGCGATTCGCAACGGAGCGCGAAACGGTCTGGGTCAACGACATTAGCTATTACCTCGAGCATCACTGTGCAGTCGACAACAGGCCGCGGCTGCCCGCGCTGTCGGAAATGATCGCCGAACGGCTGCGTTCGGCCGGCCTCGGATCGAGCCGGATTGGCGTCGATGCAACGCCGGCCGTGCTGTCGAAGGCGGGGCAGATCATCCCTGGCGTTCGCTTCGTTCCGATGCTCAGCGATCTGCGCTCACTGCGGTGGGTTAAGGGCGCTGAGGAACTGGAGGTGATGCGCGCTGCGTCTTCGCTGTCGGATTGGGTGCAGGAGCGTTATCGGGAAAACATTCGGCCGGGACGTCTCGTTCAGGAGCTGGACTTCCAGATGGCGTCGCTCATGGTCGAAGAAGGGGCACGTCGCTTCCCGGGGGAGAATCTCGAGGTTCTGCGTTGCTGGACACTTTCTGGTCCGGCGTCGGCTTCGCCGCATGGTGACGGCGCGTCGTGCGGCGCGAGGATCCAGGCCGGCGATGGTCTCGTGAATATCGTGATTCCGCGACTGAACGGTCTCGTCATCGAGAATGAACGAACCTGGTTCTGCGGCAGGCCGAATGCCGACCAACAGCGGTTTTTTGAGGCGGCCCGAGCAGCGAACGAAGCAGCGACTGATGCGGCGGTGACCGGCCGCCCGGTATCCGGAATCGATGCTGCTGCGCAGGCCGTCATCGAGAAGGCTGGCTGTGCGCAATACATTCGACATCGCACCGGGCACGGAATGGGGATCATGGGGCATGAGTACCCGGACGACATGGCCTTCAACCATCGGCCGCTGCTGGCAGGCGAAGTGTACTCCGCTGAACCGGGCATCTATGTGTTTGGTCTCGGAGGCTTCCGTCTTGACGACTCGGTCGTCGTCGGATCGACGCCCGAGATTATGACGACCACGCCGCGAACGATCGACTACGCAACTATCGTCTGATGTAACGGGGTTTCAGCGAACCGACCGCTTATCGTCAAAAAAATACATCACATATCATTCCATTAATTATGGATAACTAATTTATTGATCAATGATGCGTGATTGCGGGACGATTATTACCAAATTGGTGGAATACCGTCGGGCGGTCGGTCGAACATCGGACATCGCGTATGAGTCGGTTCTGAGTCGTCTATGAGATGACTCACCCGGCGATGTCGCGACCTCTTCTGCGCCGGTTCAAGATGGTCCCGATGTCGATTTTTCGCGCCGAACTCATTTCGTAATCAATGACTTCGAGCATGCCTCAAGGCCTGCGCACGTGCCGTGCTCGACGTTATATCAAAACAACAAGCAAGATCCTCCGAGTGCCAGACGTCTTTATCAAAGCAATTTCACGGGAGCTCTTGATGGACAGCAAGCTGAGTAAGAGAAAGATGTTACTTGTCATGGGATCGACCATCCTGGCAAGCTGCACCGGAGGCATCACTGTCGGTGATACCCGGCGCTCCGTTGACAAGGACATATCGCCCCGAAACATCGAGAAGAATGAGGCAGCGACGATTTCCGCGCTCGCACTTCCTAATCAGCCAGACCCAGGATTGGCGGCAATCGATCGGGGACTGGCCAATACGGTCGGACACAAGCTGTTCACCGTTCTGATGGTTGACCTTTCACACGACAAGAACCAACGGTACTACTCGAATCAGCCGGGAGCGTATCCGGTCGGGGGCAGCAAGCCGATCGTTCGAAGCAACGACTTTTTCCGAGATGTCGTGGTGGGTGGAAAACCGCGGATATGCCGGAACTACGAGGACATGAAGAAGGCTTTCTTCGACCATGAACTCATTCGCTCTCTCGGCTGCGAGAGCGCGGTCAACTATCCCATTCGTTGGGATGGAAAGACGGTCGGGACGTTGAATCTCCTTCATCAAGAAAATTGGTACAGCGAGGCAGACTTGCCCGCAATCGACGTGTTCGCAGGGTTGGCTATCGCACCGCTGCAAAAAATCATCTCGCAGAACTAGATCGGCTCTTGACGAGTCGCTGGATACTTATACGTATAATTAATAGGAATACATAATAAATGAAGAATCGAATTGTCTTCTTCGCGGGTTTGGGGTTGTCCGTCATGGCGCACGCGCAGTCCTCCGTCACGCTGTACGGCACGATCGACAATGGGTTCCAGTTTACGAGCAACCAGAAAGGAGACCGCTCCTACATCCTCCAGCAAGGGGGGCTCGGCAGCAGTAAGTGGGGGATGTTGGGAACGGAGGATTTGGGGGGCGGTTACAAAGCCGTCTTCAACCTCGAGAACGGATTCGATCCAAACACGGGGAAGTTCGGGAACAACGGCGCGCTCTTCGGGCGCAAGGCGTTCGTCGGGGTGAGCAGCCCTTACGGTACGGTCCGCATCGGGCGACAGTACGATCTCTCTTATGAGACGCTCGGCGCCTATGCTGCTCCGAATCGCTTCGACGGTGGGTTGGGCGCGCACCCCGGAGACGTCGACAATCTGTGGGGGGACTTCAACATTTCGAATGCCGTAAAGTACACGTCTCCGACATTCTTCGGCTTTTCGTTTGGTGCGCTATATGGGTTCGGCAATACTGCCGGCGATTTCACGCGATCGCAGACGACGAACTTTGTTGCGTCGTATTCGAACGGCAACTTTTCGGGCGCCGTCGGCTATCTCAAGGTGAACGATCCGGCGATCACGATCTGGAATGCAGCGTCTTCGCCAGTCAGTGGGCAGACGTTCGCCAATCCGGTGACTTCGCCCATCTACAGCGGCTACGCGTCGGCCGGTGCCCTGCAGATCGCAACGGCCGGAGCCAGCTATACGATCGGGAGCGTCGTGCTTGCGGCCGTCTACTCGAACACGGAGTTCAAGAACGTTGTTGCGACCAGCAGCACGCCGAAGGCCGGGACATTCATCTTCAATAACTACGAGGCAAACGCGAGCTGGATGATCAGTCCGACTGTCTATGTCGCAGCCGGGTACACGTTTACGAAGGCAGAGAGCGCACGCTACCAGCAAGTCAACGTCGGAGCGAAGTACTTCCTGTCCAAGAGAACCTACCTGTATTTTGCCAGCGACTGGTTGCATGCGAGCGGCATCGACTCGACCGGTCATACCGCCGTTGCGGCAAGTAACAACATCACGGCGGCAAGCGGCTCGAGTCAGTTTGTCGGGCGTGTCGGTATACGTCACCAGTTCTGACAGCAGACCTAGCTGCCGACATTTGCCCTGTCGGCGGCTATGTTCGTGGTGAGGCAAGGCTATCGAGCGTTTCGGGCGACCTGGAGCGGACAGCCTTTGTGCTAGCATCATCCACCTGCAATCGCCCATCCTGCAGCACGCAGGCAGGTGCATCGGCGATGTCAACACTCGAAATTCTCCGAATGGACTTCCGTCACATCGACGCTTTCAGAGCGCTAATGCTTACCCGCACTGCGACAAAAGCTGCTGCGCTGGTCGGTACCTCTCAGCCAGGGATCAGCCGGTTGATCGCGGAGTTGGAGCGGTCTACGGGGCTGACCTTGTTCAACAGAGAGCGCGGCAGACTAGAACCAACGACGGAAGCGCAATCGTTTTTTGAAGAGGTGGAACGCCGCTATGCGGGCCTGGAGAGTTTGCGTGAGTTCGCCGTCGGCTTGCGCAATCCCGAATCCTCGGTGATCCGCGTAGGCAGTGTTACGACCTACAGCCTTGGCCTTTTTGCGAGAACCGTCGCGGCATTTCGAAAAGAGGAGCCTTCGACCAAGATTGCGCTGTCCGTTGCGCCGTCGGAAACCATTCGCGATCAGGTTGCCTCACGAACATTGTCGTTAGGGTTTGTGAATGGCGGGGTTGACGTATCGGACCTCGATGCGGAGCTGTTTTGCAGCACGCCCGCAATCTGCGCCATTCCTGCGTGCCACCCGCTGGCCAAAAAGAAAGTCGTAACAATAGCGAGCCTTCGTGATCAACCGCTGATCGCATACGAACCCGCCGCAATGGTTCGATGGGGCATCGACAGCTTTTTCCTCAACGCGGATTTGAATCGACAGGTTGTAGCGGAAGTTAGGTATGCAGTGAACATTTGCACGATGGCCAAAGAAAACGTCGGCATCGGTCTCGTCCATCCTGTTGTTGCATATGACTTCCTGTCGTCGCAAGACATCGTCTTTCGACGTTTCGAGCATGATGTCGTGTTTCACTCGCTTCGCATCAAACCGACGATTCCGCCGCCCTCGCCGCAACTTCAGAAGTTCATATCGCTCAGCGAATCAATACTGAAGGAAACACTGGATCTCTTGGAAGATCATTTGTAGAAAGATTAGATGTCCAGGGGGTAACGGTCGAGTACAGGTACGAATACCTGCAGCCGAGTATCCGGAACGTGCTCAGCGCAATGTATCTCGTCTAACGCACCACGCATGCCAAACGCTGCTGCCGAGGCTCTTTAGCCTGATCTGCAGGTTCGTGAAATGGTGCCGAATCGTATGAATCGAAGCTGCGGGTAATCAATCGCTCTTCGGTAGAGTAACCATGGGTACCATATCGACGTGGACTTCGAACATCAGCGTCGTGAGGAGGTGATCCAGCATATCTACACAAAATACGGCAAGGACCGCGCCGCGCTCGCGGCCGCCGTATCGACTTACCGCCCGCGCGGCGTGCTGCGCGAAACCGGCAAGGCGCTCGGCGTCGATCCGATGCTGGTCGATCGCGTCGCGAAAGGGCATCGCTGGTTCGACGGCAGCCGCGACCTGCTTCAGAAATTTGCGACGGTAGGGCTTGATCCTAAGACGCCGCTGATCCAGGCATGGGCCGAACTCGCCGCGCGGCTGCTCAATTTTCCGCGTCACCTGTCGCAGCACTCCGGCGGCTTCGTGATCAGCCGCGGCAAGCTCACGCGGCTCGTGCCGGTCGAAAACGCGGCGATGGACGGGCGGCGCGTGATCCAGTGGGACAAGGACGATCTCGAATCGCTCAAGCTGATGAAGGTCGACGTGCTTGCGCTCGGGATGCTGTCAGCACTGCATCGCGCGTTCGACATGCGCACTGCATGGCGCGGGCCGTCGGAGCAGGACGGCAAGCCGTTCACGCTGAAACACATTCCACAGGATGACGTAGCGACCTACGACATGATCTGCCGCGCCGACACGGTCGGCGTGTTCCAGATCGAATCGCGTGCGCAGATGTCGATGCTGCCGCGTTTGCGCCCGCGTACTTATTACGATCTGGTGATCGAGGTCGCGATCGTGCGGCCGGGGCCGATCCAGGGCGGCGCGGTGCATCCCTATCTGAAGCGTCGGCAGGGGATCGAAAAGGTCAGTTACCCGAAGGAAGATCTGAAACCTGCACTCGAACGGACGTACGGCGTGCCGATCTTCCAGGAGCAGGTGATGCAGATCGCGATGATCGCGGCAGGCTTCACGCCCGGCGAGGCTGATGAACTGCGTCGCGCAATGGCCGCGTGGAAGCGCAAGGGCAACCTGGAGCAATATCACCGCAAGATCGTCGACGGGATGCGCGAGCGCGACTATCCGCCCGAATTCGCCGAACAGATCTTCGAGCAGATCAAGGGCTTCGGCGATTACGGCTTCCCCGAAAGCCACGCGGCCAGCTTCGCCAAACTCGCCTACGCCAGCAGTTGGCTCAAATGCCACGAACCGGCGATCTTCCTCGCCGCGTTGCTGAACAGCCAGCCGATGGGTTTCTATCCGCCGTCGCAACTCGTGCAGGACGCGAAGCGGCACGGCGTGCAGGTTTTGCCGATCGACGTCACGCAAAGCGACTGGGAAGCATCGCTCGAAGCGCTGCCCGGCCAGTCGCCTCCGCATGGCCAGCCGGCCGTTCGGCTCGGGTTGTCGCTCGTGAGCGGGCTGGGCGAAGCCGCCGTCCGCCGGATCGAAACCGCGCGCGCGGCCGGCCCGTTCGAGAACGTCGACGCACTCGCGCGCCGCGCGCAGCTCGAACGCCGTGATCTCGAAGCGCTCGCCGCCGCGAACGCGCTCGCGACGCTCGCCGGCCATCGCCGCGATGCGTTGTGGCAGGCCGTCGCCGCGGCGCCGGAGCGCGACCTGCTCGCCGCCGCGCCGATCGACGAGCCGGAGAAGCCCGCACTCGGCGCGCCGTCGGAAGCCGACGACATCCTCGCCGATTACGACACCACCGGCCTCACGCTGAACCGCCATCCCGTTGCACTGCTGCGGCTCGCGCTGCGCGCGAAGCGGCTGTCGTCCGCGGCCGAACTGCGCGATCGTCCGGACGACCGGCTCGCCCGCGCGTGCGGAATCGTGACCGCACGGCAGATGCCGGGCACCGCGAAAGGCGTGATGTTCATGACGCTCGAGGACGAAACGGGCTGCGTGAACGTGATCGTGCGGCCCGAGCTGCTCGTGCGGCAGCGCCGGGAAACACTCGATTCGCGGTTGCTCGCCGCGTCCGGCGTGTGGCAGGTCGTGAGCGACGTGAGGCACCTCATTGCGCAGCATTTCGAGGATCTGACGCCGCTGCTCGGCGGCCTGCGCACGTCGAGCCGCGAATTCCACTGACGCGCCGGCGTCGTGCTGGCTTGCGTGATGCATACCAGTTGGCTCAACTGGTTCTATTTCGGTCTCATATTCGCACCCAAAACCCGGCCGGGACGCACACTGGAACTGTCCCCTTGCATACCAATCCGGGTAAATCCCTATCCCGTACTTCGTTGTAAACAAAGGCTTTACCGCTACTAAAACGCTTGTGCAGCAAGGCTTCCAGCGATTTTCAAGACGCTAATACCAGTTCGTTGACTGGTATTATGGTGGTTATATAATGCGTTCACTTTCGACGGCCTGAGGTCGTCGTCCGACACCCGGAGACACATGGAAACCAGCTGGTCCGCACTGGCGCCCGATCCCCTCAACGACACGCCGCTCTATCTGCAGCTCGCCCGCAATCTGGCAAGCGCGATACACGGCGGCGCGTGGCAGGCCGGCGAGGCGTTGCCGTCGGAGCGGCTGCTGTCGGTGTCGGTCGGCGTATCGCGGATCACGGCCCGTCGCGCACTCGCGCTGCTGGTCGAGCAGGGGCTGATCAAGCGGGCGCGCGGCGCGGGCAGTTTCATCACGCCGCGTGTCGCCGATCCGCTGTCGCGTCTGGTCGGTTTCACCGCGAAGATGAAGCAGCGCGGCTTCGTGCCCGATTCGGTGTGGCTGTCGCGCACGCTGCGCGCCGCCACCCGCGACGAGATCACGCATCTCGGTCTCGCGCCCGGCGCGACGGTGGCGCGGCTCGAACGGCTGCGCCGCGCGGACGGCATCGTGATGGCGGTCGAGCATTCGACGCTGCCGGCCGCGGTGGTGCCCGATCCGCAGGCGCTCGGCGCGTCGTTGTACGAATACCTCGAAGCGCGCGGGATGACCGTCGTACGCGCGTTGCAGCACTTTCGCGCGGCGAACGCGACGCACGCGATCGCGAAATGGATGGCGGTGAAACCGGGCTCGGCGCTGCTCGTGATCACGCGCATCGGCTACGGCGCCGACCAGCGCGCGATCGAAGTGTCCGAAACGTATTGCCGCGACGACTACTACGACTTCGTCGCCGAACTGAAACGCTGACGCGCGAGACTGCCCGCGCGCGACATGCGTGAAGCAACGACACGGATTTTGCAAATCACGACGCGGATGCCCGCGTCACCAGATCATCAAGAGAACGTCATGCTGACTGGAAACATCCTCACCCCCGACGGCTGGATTCACGGTTCGCTCGATAGCGAGAACGGCCGCATCACCACGCTCGACGGCACGCCCGCCGATCCCGCGAAGAACGACGCGCCGTACATCCTGCCCGGCTTCATCGACCTGCACGTGCATGGCGGCGGCGGCGCCGACGTGATGGAAGGCGGCGACGCGATCGAGACGATCGCCCGCACGCACGCGCAATTCGGCACGACGAGCCTGCTCGCGACGACGATGACCGCGCCGCGCGACGAACTGATGAAAGTCGTCGGCAACCTCGGCAGCGTTGCGCGCACCCGCACGCCGGGCGGCGCGCGCGTGCTCGGCGTGCACCTCGAAGGCCCGTACATCAACCCCGGCAAGCTCGGCGCGCAGCCCGACGCGGCCGTGTCGGCCGTGCTCGACGAAGTGCTGAAGTACCTGTCGATCGCGCCGATCCGCGTTGTCACGCTCGCGCCGGAAATCGCCGGCCACATCGAGATCATCGGCGAGATGGCCGCGCGCGGCGTGCGCGTGCAGCTCGGCCACTCGCTCGCGACCTACGACGATGCCGTCGCCGCGCTCAAGCACGGCGCCTGCGGCTTCACGCACCTGTTCAACGCGATGTCGCCGCTGCATCACCGCAACCCGGGCCTGGTGGGCGCGGCGCTTGCGCATGCCGAATACGCGGAAATCATTCCCGACCTGCTGCACGTGCACCCGGGTGCGATTCGTGCTGCATTGCGCGCGATCCCGCGCCTGTACGTCGTGACCGACAGCACGTCCGCAACCGGCATGCCCGACGGCGAATACCGGCTCGGCAGCCAGCACGTGACGAAGTGCCTCGGTGGCGTGCGCCTTGCCGACGGCACGCTCGCCGGCAGCACGCTGACGATGGACCAGGCACTGCGCAACCTCGTGTCGCTCGGCCTGCCGATCGCCGACGTGTCGAACCGGATGTCGCGTTATGCGGCCGACTACCTCGGCATCGCCGATCGCGGCCGCCTCGAGCGCGGCGCATGGGCCGATCTCGCGGTGTTCGATCGCGACCTGAACCTCACCGCGACCTACGTCGAAGGAGAATCGATTGTCGAATATGCTTAAGGAAGCGCGCGAGTCCGCCCAGGTCGTCGCCGCGCAGATCGCCGATACCACGCGCGTCGAAGCGCTCGCCGGCCAATTGCTCGATCACCCGCCGGCCGTCGCGCTGACGGTCGCGCGCGGCAGCTCGGATCACGCCGCGAGCTATTTCGCGAGCCTGACGATGAGCCGCCTCGGCGTGCCGGTCGCATCGCTGCCGATGTCGGTCGCAACGCTGCAGCAGGCGCCGCTGAAGGTGCAGGATCAACTCGCGATCGCGTTCTCCCAGTCGGGCAAGAGCCCCGATCTCGTCAACACGATGGCCGCGCTGCGCGAAGCCGGCGCGCGCACCGTCGCCGCCGTGAACGTGCTGCCGTCGCCGCTCGCCGACGCATGCGAGCACCAGTTGCCGCTGCTCGCCGGTCCCGAACTGTCGGTCGCCGCGACGAAGAGCTATATCGCGATGCTGTCGTTGTCCGCGCAGATCGTTGCCTACTGGCAGCGCGACGCCGCGCTGGTGAGCGCGTTGCGCGGCCTGCCCGACGTGCTCGCGCAAGCTGGCCAACTCGACTGGTCGCCGGCCGTGGCCGCGCTCACGGGCGTCGAGCGGATGATCGTGATCGGCCGCGGCCTCGGCCTCGCCATCGCGCAGGAAGCCGCGCTGAAGCTGAAGGAAACGTCCGGCATCCAGGCCGAGGCGTTCTCGAGCGCCGAAGTGCGTCACGGCCCGATGGAGCTGATCGACCGCGATTACCCGCTGCTCGTGTTCGCACCGCCGGGGCCCGAGCAGGCCGGCCTGCTGCAGCTCGCCGAAGACATGCGCGCACGCGGCGCCGCCGTGCTGCTCGCGGCGCCCGCCAGCACGCCCGGCCTGCCAGGCACGGTGCTGCCGCTTGCGCAGTCCGCCCATTCGGCGCTCGACCCGATCGCCGCCATTCTTTCGTTCTACGTGATGGCGGCGGATCTCGCCGTCGCGCGCGGCCGCAATCCCGACACGCCGCGCCACCTGAACAAAGTCACCGAAACGCACTGATAGCCGAGAAAGCCGATGAGACGCGCCGAGGAGTCCCAGTTGAAGAGCCCCACCCATGATCAGATCGTCCTGCTTAGCCCCTTGACGGGGCCGATCGTCGCGTTGGCCGACGTGCCCGATCCGGTGTTCTCCGGCGGGATGTTTGGCGACGGCATCGGCATCGACCCGCTCGCGGGCAAACTCGTCGCGCCGTGCGCGGGCATCGTGTCGCATCTCGCGCGCACGGGCCACGCGCTGACGATCACGACGCCGCAAGGCGCGGAAGTGTTGCTGCACATCGGCATCGACACCGTCGAGCTGAACGGGCAGGGCTTCGCCGCGCACGTCGAGGCCGGCGCACGCGTCGAAGCGGGCGATCTGCTGATCGAGTTTGACCAGGACGCGGTCGCGCGCAGTGCGCATTCGCTCGTGTCGGTGATCGCGATCGCGAACTCCGATGCGTTCGAAGTCGTCGACCGCGCGAGCGGTTTCGCGACGGCCGGCGAGACGCCGTTGCTCGCGCTGCGCGGCAAGGGCGCAGCCGCCGCACAGGCTGCGCAGGCCGGCGCATCGGCGATGAACGAAGTGCGCCGCGAGATCGTGCTGGCGCAGCCGGGCGGCCTGCATGCGCGGCCGGCCGCGCGTGCGCGTGAAGCCGTGCGCGGGTTCGACGCGAGCGTCGACGTGCTGTTCGACGGCCGCAAGGCGTCGATCGCGAGCGTCGTCGGCCTGCTCGGCCTCGGCGCCGGCGAAGGCGCGACGGTCGAGCTGGTCGGTCGCGGCGCGCACGCGCAGCAGGCCGTCGATGCGGTCGAGCACGAGCTGCTGCGCGAAGCGCACGGCGAGGTGGAGGAAAAGCCGGCGCGGCTGAAGTCGCCCGCGCCGCAGATGGTCGCGCGCAACACCGGCGTACCGCTGGACCCGAACACGCTCGCGGGCGTGTGCGCGGCGCCCGGCATCGCGGTCGGCACGCTGGTGCGTCTCGACGATGCGGAAATCGTGCCGCCGGAGCAGGCAGCCGGCACGCCCGCCGCGGAAAGCCGCCAGCTCGACCAGGCGCTGAAGGCCGTCGACGCCGAACTCGACGAAACGGTGCGCAACGCATCGGCGCGCGGCGCGGTCGGCGAAGCGGGCATCTTCGCGGTGCATCGCGTGCTGCTGGAAGACCCGACGCTGATCGACGCGGCGCGCGACCTGATCAGCCTCGGCAAGAGCGCGGGCTTCGCGTGGCGCGCGACGATCCGCACGCAGATCGACACGCTGTCGAAGCTCGACGATGCGCTGCTCGCCGAACGCGCGGCCGATCTGCGCGACATCGAGAAACGCGTGCTGCGCGCGCTCGGCCACACGAACGGCGCGGCGCGCGCGCTGCCCGACGAGGCCGTGCTGGCCGCCGAGGAATTCACGCCGTCGGATCTGTCGTCGCTCGATCGCCAGCGCGTAACCGCGCTCGTGATGGCGCGCGGCGGCGCGACGTCGCACGCGGCGATCATCGCGCGGCAGCTCGGCATCCCGGCGCTGGTCGCGGTCGGCGATGCGCTGTATGCGATTCCGGACGGCACGCAGGTCGTCGTCGATGCGAGCGCGGGCCGTCTCGAACACGCGCCGACCGCACTCGACGTCGAGCGCGCGCGGCACGAGCGCCAGCGCCTGGACGGCGTGCGCGAAGCGAACCGGCAGTTGGCTGGCGTTGCCGCCGAGACGGCCGACGGCCGCGCGATCGAGGTTGCCGCGAACATCGCGACGCTCGACGACGCGAACACCGCGGTCGACAACGGCGCTGACGCGGTCGGCCTGCTGCGCACCGAGCTGATGTTCATCCATCGCCAGGCCGCGCCGACGGTCGTCGAACACCAGCAGAGCTACCAGTCGATCGTCGACGCACTGCAAGGCCGCACGGCGATCATCCGCACGCTCGACGTCGGCGCCGACAAGGAAGTCGACTACCTGACGCTGCCGCCCGAACCGAACCCGGCGCTCGGCCTGCGCGGCATCCGCCTCGCGCAGGTGCGCCCCGACCTGCTCGACGATCAGTTGCAGGGCCTGCTCGCGGTGAAGCCGCTCGGCGCGGTGCGCATCCTGCTGCCGATGGTCACCGACGCGGGCGAGCTCGTGCGGCTCAGGAAGCGCATCGACGAATTCGCGCGCGCGCAGGGCCGCACCGAGCCGATCGAGGTCGGCGTGATGATCGAGGTGCCGTCGGCGGCGCTGCTGGCCGACCAGCTCGCGCAGCACGCGGATTTCCTGTCGATCGGCACCAACGACCTGACGCAGTACACGCTCGCGATGGACCGCTGCCAGGCCGATCTGGCCGCGCAGTCCGACGGCCTGCATCCGGCCGTGCTGCGCCTGATCGACATCGCGGTGCGCGGCGCCGAAACGCACGGCAAGTGGGTCGGCGTGTGCGGTGCGCTCGGCGGCGATCCGCTCGCGGTGCCGATCCTCGTCGGCCTTGGCGTGACCGAGTTGTCGGTCGACCCGGTATCGGTGCCGGGCATCAAGGCGCGTGTGCGCCGTCTCGATTACCAGTTGTGTCGTCAGCGCGCGCAGGATCTGCTCGCGCTCGATTCGGCACAGGCGGTAAGGGCAGCAAGCCGCGAGGTCTGGCCGCTCGACTGAACGTCGGCGGCGGGCTCGCGACCCGTTTCACTACGAGAGCAATTAGGTCAACGACGATTAACGACGAGACAAGGATTGGAGGACTGAATGAACGGGAATCCGTTTCTGAAAATACAGGGCCTGGGCCGGGCGCTAATGCTGCCGATCGCGGTATTGCCGGTTGCCGGCATCCTGCTGCGACTCGGCCAGCCGGACGTGTTCAACATCAAGATGATCGCCGACGCCGGCGGTGCGATCTTCGACAACCTGCCGCTGCTGTTCGCGATCGGCGTGGCGGTCGGCTTCGCGAAGGACAATAACGGCGTCGCCGCGCTCGCGGGCGCGATCGGCTACCTGATCGAAACCGCGATCATGAAGGACATCGATCCCAAGCTGAACATGGGCGTGCTGTCCGGGATCATCGCGGGCGTGGTCGCGGGGCTGCTGTACAACCGCTACAAGGACATCAAGCTGCCGGACTACCTTGCGTTCTTCGGCGGCAAACGGTTCGTGCCGATCATCACGGGGCTGGTGTGCGTGATACTCGGCATCGTGTTCGGGTACGTCTGGCAGCCGGTCCAGCACGTGATCGACGCGGCCGGCCAGTGGCTGACGACGGCGGGCGCGATCGGTGCGTTCGTATTCGGCTTCCTGAACCGCCTGCTGCTCGTGACGGGCCTGCACCACATCATCAACTCGCTCGCGTGGTTCGTGTTCGGCAACTTCACGCCGCCCGCCGGCGGCGAAATCGTGCACGGCGACCTGCACCGCTTCTTCGCGGGCGACCCGACCGCGGGCACCTTCATGGCCGGCTTCTTCCCGATCATGATGTTCGGCCTGCCGGCCGCGTGTCTGGCGATGCTGCACGAAGCGCCGAAGGAGCGCCGCGCGATGGTCGGCGGCCTGCTGTTCTCGATGGCGCTCACGTCGTTCCTGACCGGCGTGACCGAGCCGATCGAATTCAGCTTCATGTTCCTCGCGCCGGTGCTGTACGTGATCCACGCGGTGCTGACGGGGCTGTCGCTCGCGATCTGCCAGATCCTCGACGTGAAGCTCGGCTTCACGTTCTCGGCCGGCGCGATCGACTACGTGCTGAACTACGGGCTGTCGACGAAGGGCTGGATCGCGATTCCGCTCGGCATCGCATACGGCGCCGCGTACTACGGGCTGTTCCGCTTCTTCATCCGCAAGTTCAACATGGCGACGCCGGGCCGTGAGCCGGCATCGGCCGATGCGGCAGCCGATTCGTACGCATCGGGCGGCTTCGTTGCGCCGGCTGCGGGCGCCGCTGCAGCTGCGCCGCGTGCGCAGCGCTACATCGCCGCACTCGGCGGAGCGGGCAACCTGACGGTCGTCGACGCATGCACGACGCGCCTGCGCCTGACCGTCGTCGATGCGGAGAAGGTGTCGGAGCCGGAACTGAAGTCGATCGGCGCGCGTGGCGTGCTCAAGCGCGGCGGCAACAGCGTGCAGGTGATCATCGGGCCGGAGGCCGACATCATCGCCGACGAAATGCGTGCGGCGATCGGCAGCGGCGCGACCGGCGCGGCAGCGACGGCAACGGCCGCCGCGGCGCAGCCCGTCACGGGCGCGGCCGCCGGCCCGCTCGATCCGGAACCGGCCCGCTGGCTCGCGGTGTTCGGCGGGGCGACCAACGTCGCGTCGCTCGCTGCGGTCGCGACCACGCGCCTGCGCGTCGTCGTGCGCGACCCGTTGGCGGTCGACCGCGATCGTCTCGGCGCGCTCGACGTTGCATGGGTGTCGCTCGACACGTTCCACATCGTCTGCGGCAACGCGGCGGCACGTTATGCCGAACAGCTCGGCGCGCGCCTGCCGCCGTCGGGCAGCGGGGCGGCTGCGCAGCCGGCCTGATGCGGTGACGAAGCCGGCCTGATCCGCGATGTGGGTCCGGGCCGGCGGGGAAAATGAAAACGGCTTGCGATGTGTGCATCGCAAGCCGTTTTTCTTTGGGGCGGGTGATGACGCGATGCGCGATGCGTTTGCCCGCATCGCGCAATGCTTGCCGCAGAACCGCAGAACCGCAGAACCGCAGAACCGCAGAACCGCAGAACCGCAGAACCGCAGAACCGCAGAACCGCAGAACCGCAGAACCGCAGAACCGCAGAACCGCTCAACCGCTCAACCGCTCAACCGCTCAACCGCTCAACCGTGCAACCGTGCAACCGTTCAACCGTTCACGGGTTCGTCAGCGTGAAGGTCGGCTTCCGGTAGCCGATGCCGGCCCGCTCGAGCTTCGGCAGTTCGCGTTGCGTGAGCAGCGTCGCGAAGCCGGCCCAGTCGCGCTGCAGCGCGGCCGTGTCGACGTGATGCGTGTCGCCGCGCTTGTAGCGCACGCCGGCCGCATACGGCAGCTCCCAGTCGGCCCGGTGCCACGCGCGCTCGGCGAGCGCGAGCAGTCGCGGATAGGCCATGTATTCAAGGAAGGTGTCGTTGCGCATCACCTCGCCCCAGGCCTGCCCCTGCATGCCTTCGATGCGCGGCGCGGGGCCCGTGCCCGTCACCTCGAACGCGTTGCCGTCGCGGTCGCCCATCACTTCGGCGTTCTGCGGCAGGTTCTCGGGCGCGAGTGAGAACACCTTGTACTCGTCCGTCGCCTGCGAACCCCAGTAGTAGCCGCGCTCGCGCGGGTTCAGCGTGTACGGGAAGTCGAAGTACAGGTAGTCGGGCAGCGCCAGCACCGTCAGGTAGCCCTTGCTGCTCAGGTCGCGCGCGCTGTCCGACGCGCCCCAGAAGATCGTGTCCCACAGCGACACCATCACGTGGCGCGTGCTGAAGTCCTGCGGCCCGTTCGCGTGCTTGATGCCGTCCTGCCACGCGGCCATCGTGTCGATCCCGTTCGCGCCCACCGCCGCGCTCACCTGTTTCGCGAAACGCGTCGGCAGCTCGTCGATCGACTTGATCTCGCCGCGCTGGAGCAGCGCCGTGCATGCGGGCGAACGCGCCCACGGCTTGTCCTGCGCGGCGAGGTCGATGCGCCCCTTGTTCGGGTCGGTGCCGTTCAGCGGCTGGAAGCCCGCGCCGAGCAGGATGTTCTTCGCCTCGTCGCCGCCGTAGTGCCAGGTGTGCAGCGGCGCCTGCGCGTCGGCATGCATCGCCGCGATCTCGCGGATCACCTTCGACGCGAAGTTGAGCGCGCCCGGCACGCACGGGTTCAGGTCGCTGCGCCGGTCGTAGAACTGCACGGTCAGCAGATTCGACGTGTCCTGCGGATCGAGCAGCCGGTACGCGTTCGCTTCCTGCTCGCGGCCCGCCGCATGGAGCCGCCGGTAACGCGCTTCCATCGTCACGACGGCCGCGCGCGCGTGCGCGGGCATGTCGATCTCGGGGATGATCTCGACGAAACGCGTGGCCGCGTAGCGCACGAGCGCCACGTAGTCGTCGCGCGTCAGGTAGCCGCCGCCTGAGCGGTTGTCCGGGCCGGAGCCGAGCTGCGGCAGCAGGCAGCGCGTCTCGCTCGGGTCGTGGCAGCGACGTCCGCCGATTTCGGTCAGCTCGGGCAGGCCGGGAATCTCGATGCGCCAGCCTTCGTCGTCGGACAGGTGCAGATGCAGGCGGTTGAGCTTGTACGCGCTCATCTGGTCGATCAGGCGGCGCAGCGTCGCCGGGTGCTTGAAGTTGCGCGCGAGATCGACGTGCATGCCGCGATGCGTGAAGCGCGGCGCATCCTCGACGAGCATCGCCGGGATCGGGCCGCCGCCGGCCGGCGCGAGCGAGAAGAGCGTCTGTACGCCGTAGTAGAGGCCCGCGCGATCGTAGCCCTCGACGAGCACGCCGCGCGGCCCGATCGCGAGCCGGTAGCCGCCCGGCGTCGCGATGTCGGCCGGCAGCCGGCGCGGCGTGACCGCGCCCCACACCGGCACGCGTGCGCCGTCGAGCCCGAGCGTCGTCGCGCGCTCGCGCAGCGCCGCGACCTGCGCGTCGGGCAGGTCCGGCAGCGCGAGTTCGACACCGCGCAGGTCGAGCGTGCCGGGCAGCGGCTGCTCGCGCTTCACGCTCGGCAGCGCGCGGCTCGCGTCGGGCCGTGCGGCCACCGGCGGCGCATTGCCGGTCGAGTTGTTCTGCGCGTCGGCCGGCAGCGATTCGACGTAGCGCAGCTCGTTGTCGGTGTCGTTGTAGCGGAGCACGGCCGGCGGCGCGCCATCGACGACGACATACGGGCGCGGAATCACGTCGCTGTAGCGCCGCAGCCAGTATTCGGCGACGAACGGCAGTTCGATGCGCTCGCCGGGCGCAAGCCGCACCGAGCCCGGCTGCGGCGTCAGTTCGTACAGGTCGCCCGTGAGCCGCCGCAGCGCGAAGCCCGGGCGGTCGATTCGCAGCAGGCGGCGGATGCTGTGCAGATAGAGCTTCCAGCCGCCGTCGGCGATCACCTGGTGGCCGCGGTTCTGCAGGATCAGGCGGCCGGTCGCGCAGGCCGCGCCGTCGGCGCCGAGATCGGCGCACGGCACGCCGGCCGCGGCCGCGTGGTTGTTGTCGACGGCGACGCGCAACGCGAGGCCGTTCGACAGCGCCGCTGCGAGACTGGCCGGCTGCACGGCCGCCGGTGTGGCGCCGGCGGTCGCGATGCTGGCGGTCGACGCCGGCTGGGCGCCGATCGCGGCCGGCGGCAGCGTCGCGATCAGCAGGCCGGCAAACAGGGATGACAAGGTACGTGTCATTCGAACTCCTGAGAAAAAAGGGGGCGTGGCGGCGTCGTGGGTGACGTCGCTGCGATCGGGTCTTTCAACGGAGCTGCGGGAGATACCTGCGCGCGGGGCGATGTGGCTGCACCGCGCACATTCGGCACGCGGGCGCGTGCGTTACGGGACGGGAGGCGGGCAGGCGTGCCGATCGGATCGGCGGGGCGGCGTACGCGTGCTCATCGGTGGCGCGCAGCAACGACCGCGGCGGCATCGCGGCCGCGGCCGATTGCGTTCGGCCGACCGCGCGCGATGGCGACGGCCGGCGCCTCCAGACGGCAACCGGTCACCGCCGCAAGAAGCGCACGGCGATACGGCGCGCATGCGCGCGCCACATACGGGATTCGCATGTCTCCCCCACCCAGATGGAATCGGCCTGTCAGCGGCCGTGTCCAAAGATCTTATGAAACCTTTTATTGGTATTCAAGTGGTATCAATCTGGCGCTAAATTGGCATCGATGCGCCGGGCTTGTCCGGGCGGCCGGGACGAAAAAAAACCTCGCGCGAGGCGAGGTTCTTTCCGAACGGCGGCGGCGCGGCGCTGCACCGCGCGCGATGTCAGTCGCGCCGCGCGCGTACCGGCGCTTCCTGCGCCTTCTGCCGCGCTTCGAGCCACATCGCGTTGACGATGCCGAACGACAGCGCGACGCCGATACCGAGAATCCAGCTGAAATACCACATGATCCGACTCCTTGCGAAACGGTAGGCGAGGGCGCTTGCGCGCCCCGGCCCGGTTCAATACATCGAGTGCTTGTTCTCTTCGAGCGTCTGGTGCGTGACCTTGCCGCGCATCACGCGATACACCCAGCTCGTATAGAGCAGGATGATCGGCAGGAACACGATCACCGCGAACAGCATCACCTGCAGCGTCATGTGGCTGGACGTCGAATCCCACACGGTCAGGCTGCTGCGCGGGTCGAGCGACGACGGCATGATGAACGGGAACATCGAGAAGCCCGCGGTCAGGATCACGCCGACGATCATCAGGCCCGTGCAGAAGAACGCCGTCTTTTCCTGCTTCGAGCCGGCGAGCAGCAGCGCGAGCACGCCGCCCGCGATCCCGACGACGGGCGCCGCGATCATCCACGGATACTCGCCGTAGTTCGCGAGCCACAGGCCCGAGCCGGCGGCGACTTCCTTGAGCAGCGGGTTCGCGACCGTGTCGGTCGGCGCGGCGTTCGTGATGTGGAAGCCGCCGATATAGGAGGCGACCAGCACGCCGGCCAGCACGAACAGCACGACCGCGAGGAACGCCGACGCGCGCAGTGCGATCGATGCGCGGCGCGCGATCGCGCCGTCGGTCTTCATCTTGATGAACGCGGCGCCGTGCGCGACGAGCATCGTGAGGCTGACGAGCCCGCACAGCAGCGCGAACGGGTTCAGCAGCGCCCAGAAGCTGCCGTAGTAGGTCACGCGCAGATCGCTGTCGAACTTGAACGGCACGCCCTGCAGCAGGTTGCCGAACGCGACGCCGAACACCAGCGCCGGCACGAAGCCGCCGACGAACAGGCCCCAGTCCCAGCCAGCGCGCCAGCGCGGGTCCGGCCGCTTGCTGCGGTAGTCGAAGCCCACCGGCCGGAAGAACAACGCGAACAGCACGAGCAGCATCGCGAAGTAGAAGCCAGAGAACGACGCCGCGTAGACGAGCGGCCAGGCGGCGAACATCGCGCCGCCGGCCGTGATCAGCCACACCTGGTTGCCTTCCCACGTCGCGCCGACCGTGTTGACGATGATGCGGCGCTCCTCGTCGGTCTTGCCGAGGAACGGCAGCAGCGCGGTCGCGCCCATGTCGAAGCCGTCGGTGACGGCGAAGCCGATCAGCAGCACGCCGACGAGCAGCCACCAGATCAGCTTGAGAGTTGCATAGTCCATAGCGATTCCTTGTTCCGTTTCAGGTGCGTGCTCAGGCCGGGGCGCGCTCGCTGGCGGCCGCGAGTTCGTGGTGATAGCGGCCGGTATGCAGCGACGACGGGCCGAGGCGCGCGTACTTGAACATCAGCTTGATCTCGATGACGAACAGCGCGGTATAGAACAGGATGAAGCCCGCGAGACTCAGGTACAGGTCGGTCGGCGTGAGGCTCGACGCGGACAGGTGCGTCGGCAGCACGCCGGCGATCGTCCACGGCTGGCGGCCGAGCTCGGCGACGATCCAGCCGAATTCGATCGCGATCCACGGCAGCGGGATCGCCCACACCGCGTAGCGCAGGAACCAGCGGCGGTTGTCCTGCAGCAGTTCGCGGCGCGCGCAGAACCAGAACGCGGCAACGAACGTCGCGACGAACAGGAAGCCGAGGAACACCATGATCCGGAACGAGAAGAACACGGGCGCGACCGGCGGGATCGTCTTCTTCGCGGCGGCCTTGATCTGCTCGGGCGTCGCATCGACCACGTTCGGCGTGAACTGCTTGAGCATCAGCCCGTAGCCGAGATACTGCTTGTGCTGGTCGAACAGCTCGTGCGTCGCCGCGCTCGTGTCGCCCTGCTTGAGCTTCTGCAGCGCGCCGTACGCGATCATCCCGCTCTGGATGTGCTCTTCGCTGTGCTTCGCGAGGTCGCGCAGGCCGATCACCGGTTCGTCGAGCGAGCGCGTCGCGATCAGGCCGAGCGCGTACGGGATCTTGATCGCGTAGTCGGTGCGCTGTTCTTCCTGGTTTGGAATGCCGATCAGCGTGAACGCTGCGGGCGCCGGCTGCGTTTCCCATTCGGATTCGATCGCGGCGAGCTTCATCTTCTGCACTTCGCCGGTCGTATAACCCGATTCGTCGCCGAGCACGATCACGCAGAGCGTCGCCGCGAGGCCGAAGCCGGCCGCGACCGCGAACGAGCGCAGCGCGAAATCGACGTCGCGCTTCTTCAGCAGGTACCACGACGACACGCCGAGCACGAACATCGCCGCCGACACGTAGCCGGCCGATACCGTGTGCACGAACTTCACCTGCGCGACCGGGTTGAACAGCACGTCGAACAGGCTGGTCATCTCCATGCGCATCGTCTGGTAGTTGAACTCGGCGCCGACCGGGTTGTTCATCCAGCCGTTCGCGACGAGGATCCACAGCGCGGACAGGTTCGAGCCCAGCGCGACGAGGAACGTGACCATCAGGTGCTTGACCTTCGACAGGCGGTTCCAGCCGAAGAAGAACAGGCCGACGAACGTCGATTCGAGGAAGAACGCCATCAGGCCTTCGACCGCGAGCGGCACGCCGAAGATGTCGCCGACATAGTGCGAGTAGTACGACCAGTTCGTACCGAACTGGAATTCGAGCGTGATGCCGGTCGTCACGCCCATCGCGAAGTTGATCCCGAACAGCTTGCCCCAGAACTGGGTCATGTCCTTGTAGACCTGCTTGCCGGTCATCACGTACACGGCTTCCATGATGACGAGCAGCCAGGACAGGCCGAGCGTCAGCGGCACGAACAGGAAGTGGTAGAGCGCCGTGATGCCGAACTGCAGACGTGACAGATCGACGACTTCACTACTTATCATGGTGGTCTCCCTCGGTAGATGCAGGCGCCGGCACCGAAAGCAGCCTCTCGGCGACGGCGGCAGGCGGCAGCGACATGTGCTCGGCCTGCGGATGATTGAAGAATGCGTATTTGAGCGACATCAGGAGGATCAGCTTGACGATCAGCACCAGGGTGATGTCGCGGGCGAGGGTCGGTCCGCGTGCCCACGCGACGATGCGCGCGCGCCAGCCGATCGTGCCGGCCGGCCGCGGGGGCGGCGGCGCAGGCTCTTTATTGATCGAGATCAAGGCGATTATCCTGAATCGATTTAGGTCGGTTTTTGGGGCGACTTTACGTCGGATTTATGACGGCCGTGAAGCTGTTTTAATCCTTTTGCGCCGGACATGCCAATTTTAAAAGGACGGCTTTCCGATGCCGAGTGCTGCGCTGCGGCAGACCGTCGCGAACCGGCGGCTAAAAATTGAGGCAGATCAAGGTTATGCGGAAGGGGGCCGAAAACCGCCCAATACCCGATGAAACAGGTCAATTAATCGGCGCAGAAACGGACGGAGAAGCGGGCGGGGCGGCGGGTGAAAAACCGGCGAAAAACCGGTGAAAAAGACAGGCGAAAAAAAACCGCTGCCGGTCGGGCAGCGGTTTTCGACGAGGCGCTCTAAATCGCAGGGATTTACGCGTATTCGGCGAGGGCGGTGCGCATCTTTTTCATCGCGCTCGCTTCGATCTGGCGGATGCGTTCCGCCGATACGCCGAACTCGGCGGCGAGATCGTGCAGCGTCGAGCCGCCCGAACCGTCGTCGTCGACGTGCAGCCAGCGCGCCTCGATGATGCGGCGGCTGCGCGCGTCGAGTGCGTCGAGTGCCTGCGCGATGCCGTCCGTCTGCAGCGTGTCGCGCTGACGCGCGGCGAGCACGGCGGTCGGCTCGTTGTGCGAGTCGGCCAGATAGGCGATCGGCGCGTACGACTCCTCGCCGTCCTCCACCTGCCCTTCGAGCGCGATGTCGCCGCCCGACAGGCGCGTTTCCATCTCGGTCACGTCCTCGCGCTTGACGTTGAGCTCCTGCGCGAGGCCGTCGATTTCCTCGGGCGTCATCGCCTGCATGCTCTTCTTGTGGCTGCGCAGGTTGAAGAACAGCTTGCGCTGCGCCTTCGTGGTCGCGACCTTCACCATGCGCCAGTTGCGCAGGATGTATTCGTGGATCTCGGCCTTGATCCAGTGGATCGCGTACGACACGAGACGCACGTTCTGGGCCGGATCGAAGCGCTTCACGGCCTTCATCAGGCCGATGTTGCCTTCCTGGATCAGGTCGCCGTGCGGCAGGCCGTAGCCGAGATAGTTGCGCGCGATCGACACGACGAGCCGCAGGTGCGACAGCACGAGGCGGCGTGCCGAGTCGAGGTTGTTGTCTTCGCGGAATTCGGTTGCGTACTGGCGTTCTTCTTCGGCGGTCAGCAGCGGAATGCGATTGACGGCCTGGATATACGAATCGATGTTGCCAAGCTGGCCCGGCAACATCGATTGAGCTGCGAGCGCCAGCGAGCCTGCCGATTCGGCCTTGGCCGGCGTCGGGCTCAGGGTGTTCGGGAGGGTCAGGGCGTGGCTCACTAAAAACTCCTTTGGAATCAGGGACAAACCCCGGGTCTCGGATGAGAAACCGGAGCCAATCTTAGCACTCCCGTAATCCGAGTGCTAATTCCTTAGAGCGGGCGTGGACATCTGAGTTCCCGGTTTTTCTATCGAAATAGTCGAGTCGATAGTCTAATCTGCGACCAAAGCGGCGGATCGAAGTTCCGTAAGCTGTTGTTTCTGATGGTAATCAGTAGACGATTTCGATTTTTGTCGTTTTGGAAGCAAGCCATTTCGTTTCGTGATGCCGATCCGAAAAGTCCTTTACCATACCATTCAGTTCGCTCGGGCACGGCTGGGATGGCCGGCCCCATTCAACCCACAAAGTTGGAGTGTCAGATGAACAATAAGAAGAATCGCCGGCCCCGCAGCCGGCTTGCGCTGCATGCGATGCTCGCGGCGTCACTTCTGGGCGGATCGGGTGCGGCATGCGCGGATCGATGGGGGATTCAGGCGGGCGGCGGTTTTTCGGATCGCCACGGGGTCGACAAGGCCGATCTCGGCGTGGTGTGGGATCCGGGCTGGAACTGGTGGGAAATCGGTGGCTGGCACTTCGCGTTCGTCGTGGAAGGGCATGCCGGCTACTGGCACACGGGCGGCAACGTTCACAGCAGCATCGGCGAATTCGGCGTGACGCCGATGTTCCGCTTCATCAAGAGCGCCGGGGAGATCCGCCCGTTCATCGAGGCCGGCGGCGGCCTTCGGCTGCTGACGCACCCGACGATCTCGGATCGTTTCTCGATGGGGACCGCGTTCCAGTTCGCGCCGACTGCGGGTGTCGGCGTGCAGTTCGGCCAACGGCAACAGTATCAGGTCGGCTACCGTTTTGAACATGTGTCTAACGCGGGTATCAAAGAGCCGAATCCTGGTATAAATTTCCACCAGTTCTACGTGCAGTACAACTTCTGATCCGCATGCCCGCGCACGGTGTGCGCGTTGCCGAGGAGTCTGGCGATGGCGAAGGTGATCGATGCGATCCGCGCGCTCGAGCGCGATCGGTTCCGGGCGATGGTGGACGGGGACGGCGAGGCGCTCGGCGCGCTGCTGTCGGACACGGTATTTTTCGTGCACACCAACGGCAAACGTGAAACCAAGCAGCAGTTCATCGACGCCATCGTCGCCGGCCGCCGCCGTTATCGTCAGATCGAAATCCAGTCGCAGGACGTGCTGCCCGTCGGCAGCGAAACCTGCGTCGTCACCGGGCGCGCGCTGATCGAGATGGAAACGAACAACGGCGGCCTGGTCTTCCCGATTGCCTATACATCCGTCCACACCCAGGAGCAGGGCCGCTGGTGCCTGCTCGCGTGGCAGGCGACGCGGTGCGCGACCGAGACATGAGCACGCGTGGCGCTCCTTTTCATGTCCCGACGAAGCGGCCTTCTGGGCCGCTTTTTGTTGCCTCGTGCGGCGCGGATCGCGCGCAGCACGGGCGGTCACGCCCCGCTCGCTGACTGTCGAACTCTGAGCGTCAGGCTGCCGCGCGGCGGTCTGCGCAGTGCCATGCGGAGCGGTTGATCGCGCTGACGATTGCGTCGAGCGCGGCGCTCGCCGCATCGGCGTGCAGGCCGACGCCATGCCGCAGCGGCGCATCGCCGACCCGGCAGCCGACCGATACCGCGATCCGTCCGTCCGTCGTGCGCGTGTGCTCGCACGACGCGACGTCGATCGCGGCGCCGGCCGCCGCCGCGAATACCGCGGCCAAACGTCGCACGGCGTCCTCCGGCGTCGCGTCGGCCGCGGGCACGCCCGCGATCTCGCGGTTCCGCCAGCGCGCGCCGCTGCCCTGGCGCGCGGCCGGGCCGTCGGTTTCGAAGAATTCGCGCGCGAACAGCGTGCAGATCGCGTCGCCGGTCACTTCTTCGCCGGATGCGTCGGCAAGCGTCTGCACCGCGTGGCTGAATTCGATCTGCACACGGCGCGTCGGCGTGAAGCCCATCCCGCGTTCGAGCAGGAACGTCGCGCCGCCCTTGCCGGACTGACTGTTCACACGAATCACCGCGTCATAGCTGCGGCCGAGGTCGGCCGGGTCGATCGGCAGGTACGGCACTTCCCAGATTGCGTCAGGGCGCTGCTGCGCGAAGCCCTTGCGGATCGCGTCCTGGTGCGAGCCCGAGAATGCGGTGAACACGAGGTCGCCCGCGTACGGATGGCGCGGATGCACGGGAATCTGGTTGCAGCGCTCGACGACGCGGCGCACCGCGTCGATGTCGGAGAAATCGAGGCCCGGATCGATGCCCTGCGTGTAGAGGTTCAGCGCGAGCGTGACGAGATCGACGTTGCCGGTGCGCTCGCCGTTGCCGAACAGGCAGCCCTCGATGCGGTCGGCGCCCGCGAGCAGTGCGAGCTCGGCCGCCGCGACCGCGGTGCCGCGATCGTTGTGCGGATGCACGGACAGCACGATGCTGTCGCGATACGCGAGGTTGCGGTCCATCCATTCGATCTGGTCGGCGAACACGTTCGGGCTCGCGGCTTCGACGGTGGCCGGCAGGTTGACGATCATCTTGTGATCGCGGGTCGGCCGCCAGGTCTGCGCGACCGCGTCGCAGATCTCGCGGGCGAACGTCAGCTCGGTCATGCTGAAGGTTTCCGGCGAGTACTGGAAGGTCCAGTGCGTGTCGGGGCGCGCGGCGGCGTGCTCCTTGATGATGCGCGTGCCGTCGACCGCAAGCGCCTTCACGTCGTGCTTCGACATCCCGAACACGATGCGGCGGAACGACGGGCAGACCGCGTTGTACAGGTGCACGATCGCGCGCGGCACGCCTTCGAGCGCGTCGAACGTGCGGGCGATCAGGTCTTCGCGCGACTGCACGAGCACCTCGATCGTCACGTCGTCGGGAATGCGTTGCTCGTCGATCAGCTTGCGCACGAAATCGAAGTCGGTTTGCGACGCCGACGGAAAACCGACTTCGATCTCCTTGAAACCGATTGCGACCAGCATCTCGAAGAACTCGAGCTTCTGCTCGATGCTCATCGGTTCGATCAGCGACTGGTTGCCGTCGCGCAGGTCGGTGCTCATCCACACGGGCGCGCGCTCGATGGTGCGGGTCGGCCAGCGGCGGCCATTGATGCGGACGGGCTCGAACGGGCGGTACTTGTCTTGCGGATTGCGCTTCATCTTCTGGACCTCGGGTCTCAAGTCGCGAGCGAAGACGGGCGGCATGGGCGACGGTTGGCGCTGCCTCGCACCACGGCGCGCGATCGCGCTGCGGATGCGGATGATCTTCGCGAATCGACCGACGGATAGACGGACGAATGCTGACGACTTCGGGTTGTAAAAACTGCGAGAGGGGTACTGCGAGGAACTGCTGGGAGGGACCGTGCGGACAGCACACGGCGCTACGACAGCCTTAGGCTAGTCGTAGCGATAGCGGCCGCGCTAGGCGGCCGGAGGTAATTCGGAGGGTGTTCGGAAAGGAACGCATGGCGACAACTCTATGCCAGGATGCGGGCGCCTGTCAAATGGTCGGCGCGCGGGGGCGCGGTGCCGCCGTGCGATCAGCGCGCGATGCGGGCGATCTGCACGATCGTCGCGACCTGTCGCGCGACCGTGTCGGGCACCGGCATTTCGCCGCGCAACACGGTGTCCGTCCACGCGGCGGTCGTCGCCGCGTCGCGCGATTCGGGCAGCGTGACGGGCGGCGCATCGGCCGACGAGCGTTCGGCCTCGATCAGCGTGTCGCACACGCCGTCGTGCAGCCAGTCGACCTGCACCTGCCGCCGCGTATCGGCGACGGCTTCGCCTTCGGTGCCGCGCGCGAGCAGCGCGCCGCCGAGCGCGGCGTCCGGATGGTCGCGGAACAACTGCGCGAGGCTGTCGCGGTACGGCGGATGCGTGTAGTTGACGAGCCGCAGGCCGGCCGGCGCGAACGGCTGCAGGATCTTCACGAGCGTATGCGTCGAGTTGCGCACGCCGAGCACGCTGCGCATCGACAGCAGGCGCGCGATGCTCGGCGCCAGTGCCTCGATCGGCGCGAATGCGACACGACGTTCGGCGAGCGTGTCTTCGATCGCATCGTGCGACGTCGACGGCGCGAGCGACAGCGCCGAGAAGATTTCCGCGCTCGTCACGCGGCCGGGGTCGCGCTCGACACCGTGCACGAGCACCGGCACGCCTTCGCGCGCGAGCAGCAGCGCGAGCAGCGGCACGAGATTCGGCTGCTTGCGCGCGCCGTTGTAGCTCGGGATCGACACGGGGCGGAACGCGCCATCCTGCACGCGCACGGGCTCGAACGACGCCTGCGCGGCGGCGAGCATCGCGGCCAGTTCGTCGGCGGTTTCGCCTTTCAGCCGATAGGCGATCAGGATCGCGCCGAGTTCGACGTCCGACACGCGCGCATCGAGCATCGCGCGATAGAGTTCGAACGTGTCCTCGGCGGACAGCGCGCGTGCGCCGTGCGGGCCGCGGCCGATCTCCTTGATGAAGCGGGCGCAAGGGAACGGAGCGGCTGCGGGATCGTGGGAAGCGGTCATCGGGGCGTGGGGCGCTCGGCCGGCATCGGGCCGCGCGGCGGGGTGAGGAATGCCCCGAGTATCGCACGGGCGCGGCCGCGCATCGCGGCGCGCTACACTCTGGTTCCCGGCGGTGCGCGCGCCGGCTGCGCCGCGCAGGTGCCGTCGCCGGCCGAATACGACTACGAGAGACATCCCATGAAGCTCTACAGCTATTTCCGCAGTTCCGCGTCGTACCGCGTGCGGATCGCCCTGAACCTGAAGCAGCTGCCGTTCGACTACGTTCCCGTGCACATGCTGCGCGACGGCGGCGAGCAGCTGAAGGACGCGTACCGCACGCTGAATCCGGATGCGGTCGTGCCGACGCTGATCGACGGCGACGCGACGCTGCAGCAGTCGCTCGCGATCATCGAATATCTCGAGGAAACCCATCCCGAACCCGCGCTGTTGCCGAAGCTGCCGGTCGATCGCGCGTATGTGCGCGCGGTCGCGTTGCAGATCGCGTGCGAAATCCATCCGCTCAACAACCTGCGCGTGCTGAAGTACCTGAAGCACACGCTGCAGGTGCCCGAGGAAGCGAAGAACGCGTGGTACCGGCACTGGATCGAGGCGGGCTTCGAAACGCTCGAGACGCGTCTCGCCAGCGATCCGCGCACCGGCAAGCTGTGCTTCGGCGATACGCCGACGCTCGCCGACGTGTGCCTCGTGCCGCAGGTGTTCAACGCGAACCGCTTCTCGATCGACACCTCGCGCTATCCGACGATCCAGCGGATCGTCGATCATGCGTCGACGCTCGATGCCTTCAAGGCCGCCGAGCCCGGCGCGCAGCCCGACGCCGAATGAGCGCGGCGCGCCCCGGTTTCGGGCGCGCATGAAAAAGGGCGCCCGAAGGCGCCCTGCGTGATGCGTGCCGGCGGTGTTCAGCCGAGCAGCGCGTCCGCGAATTCCACGGCGCTGAACGGCTGCAAATCTTCGACCTTCTCGCCGACGCCGATGAAGTAGACGGGCACCGGGCGTTGCCGCGCGATCGCGGCGAGAATCCCGCCCTTCGCGGTGCCGTCGAGCTTCGTGACGATGAGCCCGGTGAGGCCGAGCGCGTCGTCGAATGCCTTCACCTGCGTGAGCGCGTTCTGGCCGGTGTTCGCGTCGATCACCAGCAGCACCTCGTGCGGCGAGCCGTCGTGCGCCTTCGAGATCACGCGCTTCACCTTCTTCAGCTCTTCCATCAGGTGGAGCTGCGTCGGCAGGCGGCCGGCCGTGTCGGCCATCATCACGTCGATCTTGCGCGCGCGCGCGGCGCTGACCGCGTCGAAGATCACCGCGGCCGGATCGCCGCTTTCCTGTTGCACGACCGTCACGTTGTTGCGCTCGCCCCAGACCGCCAGCTGTTCGCGCGCGGCCGCGCGGAACGTGTCGCCTGCGGCCAGCAGCACCGACTGGTCGAAGCTCTGCAGATGTTTTGCGAGCTTGCCGATGCTGGTCGTCTTGCCCGCGCCGTTTACGCCGGTGATCATCATCACGAGCGGCTGCGCACGGCCGAGCATCAGCGATTTCTCGAGCGGCGTCAGCAGCTCGACGAGCAAATCGTGCAGCGCGGCCTTCACCTGCTGCGGGTCGGTCAGCCGGCCCGTGCGCACCTTTTCGCGCAGCGCGCCGAGCAGGTACTCGGTTGCGTCGACGCCTGCGTCGGACATCAGCAGCGCGGTTTCGAGCTCCTCGTACAGATCCTCGTCGATCTTGGTGTTGACGAAGACGCCGGTGATGTTCGAGCCAGTCTTCGCGAGCCCCGTTTTCAGGCGCGCCAGCCACGACTTCTTCGCGGAGGCGTCCTGCGTCGGCGGCGGGACGATTTCGACCGTCTCGACGACTTCGTCTCGGCCGTCGTTGGTCGGCGTGACCGTCATCACGACGGCCGGCGCGGCCGGTTGGGCGGGCGCCTGCGGCACGTCGGCCACCGGCGGGGCTTCGACCGCGGGCGCGTCGGACGGCTCGTCCGTTTGCGGTGTGTCGGCCGATTGCGATTCCGCCGGATCGGGCTCCTGCGTTTTCTTGAATCGTTTGAAGAAGCTGAACATGGTCTGACGTCGGGAAGAGGGCGGGCCGCCGCGAGGAGCGGGGCGCCGGAGGGGCCGTTCTGCGTTCGCGCGGGCGCGGCGCACGGCGGCCGAAACCGAGCATTTTATCAGTGCGGCGTGGCGCTCGCGTCAGTGTGCGCCGCCGCTGTGGTAACGTGCGCCTGTTTGGCGGTGCGCCCTGGCGCGCGCCCGGTCCCTCCGTTGTCACTATTCCGTATGTCCCGTTCCTCTTCCGGCCGCCCGGCGGCCCCGCCCAGCCGCGGCAAGCCGCACACGATCCGCATCATCGGCGGCGACTGGAAACGCACGCCGCTCGCGGTGCTCGACCTCGACGGCCTGCGGCCGACACCCGATCGCGTGCGCGAGACGCTGTTCAACTGGCTCGGCCAGGATCTCGAAGGCCGGCGCTGCCTCGACCTGTTCGCCGGTACCGGCGCGCTCGGCTTCGAGGCCGCTTCGCGCGGCGCGTCGAGCGTCGTGATGGTCGAGCGCCATCCGCGTGCCGCGCAGCAGCTGCGCGCGATCAAGGACAAACTCGGCGCCCGCATGGTCGAGGTCGCGGAGGCCGATGCGCTGCGGCTCGCGGCCGGGCTCACGCCGGGTGCGTTCGACGTCGTGTTTCTCGATCCGCCTTTCGGCGATACGGCCGCGCTCGAGCGCGCGATCACGCTGTCGGCGCCGCTCGTCGCGGCGGGCGGCGCGCTGTACGTCGAGACGGGCGAGGAACTCGATCCGGCCGCGCACGACGCGCTCGCAGGCTGGCAGGTCGTGAAGCACGGCAAGGCCGGTGCGGTTCACTATCATTTGCTGCGGCGCGAAAATGATGAATAATGCGCGTTCCATACGAGGCGGCGCGCCGCAAAGGCGACGCATGCCCATCTCGGCAGTGGCGTGCGCATGGCACGGCTGCCATCCCGTTTGCGTGATGACAGGAGGAGCGACATGGTAGTCGCCGTGTATCCCGGTACGTTCGATCCGCTGACGCGCGGGCACGAAGACCTCGTGCGGCGTGCGTCGAGCATTTTTGATACGCTGGTGGTTGGAGTTGCCGACAGCCGCGCGAAAAAGCCGTTCTTCTCGCTGGAAGAACGTCTGACGATTGCGAACGAGGTGCTCGGCCATTATCCGAACGTGAAGGTGATGAGTTTCACCGGCCTCCTGAAGGACTTTGTCCGCACCAACAACGCACGCGTGATCGTGCGCGGCCTGCGCGCCGTGTCCGATTTCGAATATGAGTTCCAGATGGCGGGGATGAACCGCTACCTGCTGCCCGACGTCGAGACGATGTTCATGACGCCGTCGGACCAGTACCAGTTCATCTCGGGCACGATCGTGCGGGAAATCGCACAGTTGGGCGGCGATGTCAGCAAGTTCGTGTTCCCGTCCGTCGAGAAATGGCTGACCGAGAAGGTCGCCGCGATGGGAGGCCCTGCCGCGTAACGCGGCGCCGGCCGGTTTCGTCGAGAAGCCGGCCGCTGGCCTGAAGAAGTGAGATCAGTATGGCTTTGATGATTACCGACGAGTGCATCAATTGCGACGTGTGCGAGCCCGAGTGCCCGAACGGCGCGATTTCGATGGGCCCGGACATCTACGTGATCGACCCGAAGAAGTGCACCGAGTGTGTCGGCCATTTCGACGAGCCGCAGTGCCAGCAGGTGTGTCCGGTCGAATGCATTCCGCGCGATCCGCAACATGACGAATCGCACGCGCAATTGATGGAGAAGTATCACGCGTTGGTCGCCGACAAGGGCGACGACGCGTCGTGACCATGGGGTGACGCGTGCGGCCGTCAGGCGGCATTGCGCCACGACTCCCCCGAGCGGCGCCGCCTGGCGCCGCTTCATCCGCTTCAGCCCAGCAATTCGCGCAGCGCTGCGACGAGCGCATCGCATTCGGCGTCGGTGCCGACGGTGATGCGCAGATGCTGGTCGATCCGCGGCAGCCGGAAGTGCCGCACGAAAATCTCCCGTTCCTTCAGCTTCGCTGCGATCGCGCCCGCATCGTGCGCGGGATGACGTGCGAACACGAAATTCGCGGCCGACGGCACGACGTCGAAGCCGAGCGCGTCGAGCGCCTGCGTGAGCCGCGTGCGGCTGTCGATTACGCGTCGGCAGGTCGCGTCGAAATAGTCGGTGTCCTCGTACGCGGCCTGCGCGGCAGCCTGCGCGAGCCGGTCGAGCGGATAGGAGTTGAAGCTGTCCTTCACGCGGTTCAGCGCGTCGATCAGTGCCGCATCGCCGAACGCGAAGCCGACGCGCATGCCCGCGAGCGAGCGCGCTTTCGACGTCGTGTGCACGACCAGCAGGTTCGGATGGCGGTCGATCAGCATAATCGCGGACTGCGCGCCGAAATCGACGTACGCTTCGTCGATCACGACGACCGACGACGGATTCGCAGCTGCGATCCGTTCGACGTCCTCGAGCGGCAGCGCGCGCCCGGTCGGTGCATTCGGGTTCGGGAACAGCACGCCGCCGGCGTCGTCGAGATAATCGTCGACTCGGATCGAGAAGTCGTCCGCGAGCGGCACGATCGTGGTCTCGACGCCGTACAGGCGCGCATAGGTCGGATAGAAGCTGTACGTGATGTCGGGAAAGCGCAGCGGCCGGTCGTGCTTGAGCAGTGCCTGGAATGCGTGCGCGAGCACCTCGTCGGAGCCGTTGCCGACGAACACCTGCTCGGGCCTGATGCGGTGATGGGCCGCGACCGTCTCGCGCAGCGCGCGTGCGACCGGGTCTGGATAACGGCGCAGCGTGTCGCCGGTCTCCCCGAGTTCACGTGCGATCGCCGCGACGACGCGCGGCGACGGCGGATAGGGATTCTCGTTGGTGTTCAGCTTGACCGGGTGCGCGAGCGCGGGCTGCTCGCCCGGCACGTAAGGCACGAGTTGCTGAATGACGTCGCTCCAGTAACGGCTCACCGCATGGCTCCTGTCGGGCAAAACGACGAGATTACAGCATGTGCGCGTGACGGTGGGGAGGGCGGGGCCGTCCGGCGAGGCCGGACAACCCGGTGCAATGCGGTCAGTTGCGATGCAACTGCATCGTCGCACGGTCGAGTTCGCCCTTGACGACCATCGGCATCACGGCCAGTGCGCGTTCGATCGACGCGTCGATCACGTCCTGCTCCTCGCGGCGCGGCGGCTTCAGCACGAAGTTCGCGACGTCGGGTTTCGCGCCGGCGCGCGCGCTTTCCGGAATCAGGTCGCGCGGATGGCCGATGCCGATCCGCAGCCGCCAGTACTGCTGCGACGACAGGTGCGCGGAGATGTCCTTGAGGCCGTTGTGGCCGCCACTGCCGCCGCCGAGCTTCAGCTTCACGGTGCCGGGCGGCAGGTCGAGCTCGTCGTGCGCGACGAGGATCTGGTCGGGCAGGATCTTGAAGAATTGCGCGAGCGCGACGACCGACTGGCCGGAGCGGTTCATGTAGGTCTGCGGCTCGAGCAGATGGACTTCCTCGCCGTGCAGGCGCGCTTTCGCGTAGAAGCCGTGGAAGCGACGCTCGTCGCGCAGCGTCGTGCCTGCTTCGCGGGCGAGCTGGTCGATCAGCCAGAAGCCGGCATTGTGGCGCGTCGCGGTGTATTCCGCCCCGGGATTGCCGAGGCCGACGATCAGTTTGATCATGACGTTTCGAAGGCGGCGACTGCCGCCTGGGCGCAGAAAAAGAAAAACCCGCCGGGCAAGCCGCGGCGGGTTGCGTCGACCGTTTCGTGAAACGGATCGATTGGGCGCGTAGGCAGCCGCTTAGGCAGCCGGCGTTTCGCCTGCTGCGTCCGACACGGCGCCAGCCGGGACCGTCGCCGATGCGACAACCGGGTTTTCCGCGTCGATGTGTGCGACCAGCGCGACACCGTTCGGCAGCGTGATGTCCTTCGCGTGCAGCGATTGACCGGCTTCGATCTTCGACAGATCAACTTCGAGGAACTCCGGCAGGGCAGCCGGCAGGCACTCGATTTCGATTTCCGTCGCGACGTGCGAGACGATCGCGCTCGACAGCTTCACTGCCGGGCTGGCTTCAGCGTTCAGGAAGTGCAGCGGCACCTTCGTGTGCAGCTTCTTCGATGCGTCAACGCGCTGGAAGTCAACGTGCAGCACCAGTTGCTTGAACGGGTGGTATTGCACGTCGCGCAGCAGAACCTGTTGCGACTGGCCGGCCACTTCGAGGTCGAGGATCGACGAGTGGAAAGCTTCCTTCTTCAGGGCGTGCCACAGAGCGTTGTGATCGAGTTCGATCTTTTGCGGGGCTGCTTCGCCACCGTAAACGATACCCGTGGTCTTACCGGCGTTGCGCAGGCGGCGGCTCGCACCCGTACCTTGCTGTTGGCGCTCGAAAGCGACGACTTTCATGTGATTCTCCATGTGCTGCCCGCGACCAGGCAGTAAAACGGGGCCGTCAAACGGCGGCCCCTGATGAAACGGCCGGGGTTTCGTCTATCCCGTCCGATTGTGCAAAAAGCGAAGCGTCGCCGCTTCGCTTTCTGCGCATACTTTTGATTCGTCGATTCGCGATCAGGATTCCGCGAACAGCGACATCACCGAATCGCCGCGGCGGATCCGCGAGAACGTTTCTGCCAGCAGGCTCGCGCTCGTCAGCGAGCGGATCTTCGAGCATGCCAGCGATTCGGCCGACAGCGGGATCGTATCAGTGACGACCAGCTCGTCGAGTGCCGATGCGGCGATGCGGTCAGCGGCGCCGCCCGACAGCACCGGGTGCGTCGCGTAGGCGAACACCTGCTTCGCACCGCGATCCTTCAGCACTTGCGCGGCCTTGCAGAGCGTGCCGGCCGTATCGACCATGTCGTCCATGATCACGCAGGTGCGGCCTTCGACTTCACCGATGATGTTCATCACTTCGGCGATGTTCGCCTTCGGACGACGCTTGTCGATGATCGCGAGATCGCAGTTGAGCTGCTTCGCGAGTGCCCGGGCACGCACCACGCCGCCGACGTCCGGCGACACGACGAGCAGATCCGAGTAGTTCTGCTTGCGCAGGTCACCCAGCAGGATCGGCGTTGCGTAGATGTTGTCGACCGGGATGTCGAAGAAGCCTTGAATCTGGTCGGCGTGCAGATCCATCGTGATGATCCGCTCGACGCCGGCGATTTCCAGCATGTTCGCGACGACCTTCGCCGAGATCGCGACGCGCGCCGAGCGCGGGCGGCGATCCTGACGGGCGTAGCCGAAGTAGGGGATGGCAGCGGTGATCCGGCCGGCGGATGCGCGCTTGAGCGCATCGACCATGATCATCAGTTCCATCAGGTTGTCGTTCGTCGGCGCGCACGTGGATTGCAGGACGAAGACGTCCTTGCCGCGCACGTTTTCCTGGATCTCGACCTGGATCTCGCCGTCGGAGAAACGGCTGACCATTGCTTTGCCGAGGGGGATTCCAAGAATGTTGACGACTTCCTGGGCGAGCGCGGGATTCGCGTTGCCAGTAAAAACCATCAGGCCGTCATGGCTGCTCATCGTGCACCTGCTTCAGGCTTAGGCGGGAAATGCGGGAAAATTTTTGGCAGGGGAGGAAGGACTCGAACCCTCGCATGCCGGAATCAAAATCCGGTGCCTTGACCAACTTGGCGACTCCCCTACACTTAACTGATAACTTCACCGGACTTGTGTAGGCCATCCGGCAAAGTAAAACTTCATGACGCGAAAGCGAAGAGCGGATGCTCGTTCAGGCTCTCGGCAACTGCACCGTTCCAACCGGTGGGCAGCTTGGCTTTCGCCGTTTCTGCCTCATGCTTGCTACGAAACGCTGCAAACACACTTGCTCCGGAGCCGGTCATCCTCGCGGGGGTCACATCATACAACCATTTGACCACCTGCGCAACTTCCGCGTACTTACTTGTCACAACTTGCTGCATATCGTTCCGGCCGAAGCTGTCTGGCCATCCCGCATCGCTGTTTTGCTGTGCAAGAAAGTCAGCAATTGTGACTGGCTTCGAATCTCTTGTCAACAACTCATCTGAAAAAATTTCAGCGGTCGGGACATGAACACGTGGCGTCACAACCAAGAACCAGCGAGTCGGCAATTCTACCTCAGCTAATTCTTCTCCGATACCCTCTGCGAACGCATTTTTTCCAAAAATAAAAAACGGGACGTCTGCGCCGAGTTTGACCGCGAGCGACTGGAGCTCTGCGCGCGGCAGGTCGAGTCCCCACAGGCGGTTCAGTGCGAGCAGCGTCGTCGCTGCGTCGGAACTGCCGCCGCCGAGGCCGGCGCCCATCGGCAGACACTTGTCGATCTCGATGTCGACGCCGGACGGGGTGCCCGTGTGCGCTTTCAGCAGGTTGGCCGCGCGTACGACGAGATCGCTTTCCTCGGGCACGCCGGGCACGTCGGTGACGCGCGCGACGCGGCCGTCGTCGCGCAGCGTGAAGTGCAGCGTATCGCCCCAGTTCAGCAGCTGGAACACGCTCTGCAGATCGTGATAGCCGTTCGGGCGGCGGCCGGTGATGTGCAGGAACAGGTTGAGTTTCGCGGGCGCGAGGCAGTTGCGCAGCGAGCGGGTCGAATCGGTCATGCTTGTATCGTGGCTAGGCGCGCGTGCTCACTGATCGAGCACGAGCTTGATGTCGAGCGGCGGCGTCGCGCGCACGAGGTTGACGCGCTTGACGCCCGTGGCCGGGGCATCCGCGTAGGCAAGGTAATCGATCGTCCAGCCGTCCTGGCGGATCTGCTTCACGCGCGTGCCGTCAGCCGGATCGCGTACCGTTTCCGCGGGCGTCGCGGGCGCGGGTGTCGGCTGCAGCCAGTAGCGCAGGCCCGCGAGCGGCAGCTCGAAGCCGAGCGTTTTCTGCATCAGATCGCCGACGTCCGCCGCATATTGCGTCGGACGGTTCGGCAACTCGAGCGATGCCGCACTCGGCGTCGATTTCACGACGGCGAGCGTCTGGCCGAGCGGGCTGCGCAGCTCGAGCGACACGTCGTCGCCATGCTCCTGCCAGTCGAAGTTGCCGTACACGTTCTGCTGCTTGCCGAGACGGTCGTCGTACTGCACCGCGAAGCGGCCGTGGTAAGCGTGTGTCGAGGCGGTCTGCAGGGCCGTGCCGGTCGGCGCGCTTGCCGATGGCGGCGTGCTCGCGCAGCCGGCGAGCGCGAGCGCCGCGCCGGCTGCGGCCAGCGTGCGCTGCGCGCGGGAGGACAGGGAAAGCTTCGGGAACATCTGCATCAAAGGCCGTTGATCTGCAGGCGTTTGAGCGTCTGCACGAGCGTTTCGTTGTCGGGTTCGAGCTTCTGCGCGGCACGCAGCGCGGAACGCGCGTCGTCCTGCGCGCCGCTCTTCCACAGCACTTCGCCCAGATGCGCGCCGATCTCGGCGTTCGGCTGCAGGTCGTACGCGCGCCGCAGCACCTTCGCCGCGCCGGCCGTGTCGCCCATCCGGTACTTCACCCAGCCGAGGCTGTCCATGATGTAGGCGTCGTTCGGCGCGAGCGACATCGCCTTGTCGATCAGCTTGCTGGCTTCGGGCAGGCGCTGGTTGCGGTCGGCGAGCGAATAGCCGAGCGCGTTGTACGCCTGCGGGTTGTCGGGCTGCGTGCGGATCAGCTCGCGCAACTGCTTTTCCATCGTCGTGTAGTGGCCGGTCTTTTCGGCCGCCATCGCGTAGTCGTAGCGCAGGTCGGGATCGTCGGGGAAGTCCTGGACCGCCTGTCCGAGCCGGGCCTCGGCTTCCGGATAGCGTTTCGCGGTGAACAGGATCGACGCGTCGGTGCGAGCGACCACGGCCGCGTCGCGCGGATCCGAGATGGGCAGGTCGTCGAGCACCTTGCGTGCCTCGTCGGTCTTGCCCTGTTTCTGCAGCAGCTGCGCGCGCGTGATCTGCGCGGGGAGGTAGTGCTGGCTCGCCTGGTCGACCTTGTCGAGCCATTGCGACGCCTGTGCGTCGTTGTCCTGGTCGATCGCGATCTGCGCGAGGTAGATGTAGCCTTGGCCGACGTCGAGGTTCGGCTGCTTGTCGCCGAGCTGCACGTACTGCTTCAGGTAGGCGGTCGCTTCGTCGAGCTTCTTCTGCTGGATCTTGATCAACGCGAGCGCCATCAGCGGCGTCGGATCCTTCGAGTCGAGCTTGCGCATCGTCTCGAACTGCTTTTGCGCATCGTCGAGGCGATCGTCGGCGAGATAAAGCTGCGACAGCGCGAGCCGCGCGTCGCGCGACTTCGGATTCTGCTGAACATATTTCTCGAACGACGCGATGCCGGCCGCGCGTTCCGCCGGCCCCATCTGCGACAGCATCAGGGCCGCCGGCAGGTAGTCGGGGCGCAGCTGCAGCGCCTGCTTCAGCGACTGCGCGGCGCCGTCCTTGTCGTCGACCGCGAGCTGCTGCCGCGCGATCGCGAGCTGCGCCTCGGGCCGGTTCATGTCGTTCTTCAGCATGTCCTTCAGCACCGCGAGGCCGCCGACGCGGTCAGGGCCGCGCACGAGCAGCGCCTGCAGCGCGAGGATCGCGGGGCCGCGCGTCTCGCCGGTCGCCCGGACCAGCTCGCGCGCGAGCATCGGCTGCGCGTCGGCCGGCTTGCCGGCGAGCACCAGCAGCGCGGCGTCGACTTGCGAGGCCCGGTTCGAGTCCGGCGCGTACTGGCGCCACAGGTTCGCGGCGGACAGCGCGTCGGCCGGGCTCTGCGCGCCGAGCGCGATCTCGGTCGCGCGCTGCGCCATGCGCGGATCGCGCGTGTCGCGGGCGAGCGCGAGGTAGGTCTGGTAGGCCGGCGCGGGCTGGTTGCGCTGGAGCGCAACTTCGGCAGCGAGCACCTGGTAGACGATCTGGCTCGTCAGCGGGACGCCCGGGAGATTCTTCTGCTCGTCCGGCATCACATGCTCGAACGCGCCCTGCGACTCCGCGTCGTCCGATGCCGGATCCTGCGCGTGAGCCGGGAAGGCGGTGAGGGTCCAGGCGGCAAACAGCGCGGCGCCAAGTGCACGGCGGACCGGGAAGACGCGCGCGCCGCGCACGGCGGCGGGGCGCTTCTGAAGCAGCTTCGAGGGCAGAGTCATGGAAATCCGTTCGATGTTTCAACCGATTGTAACGCGCTCGCTACAATACACGCACGATCGTGAATCCAGTCTCAGACCTGCAAAACATGCCAGAGTTGCCAGAAGTCGAAGTCACGCGGCGGGGTATCGAGCCCTTTGTCGCAGGCCGCCGCGTCGAGCGTGTCGACGTCCGTACCGCGATGCTGCGTTGGCCCGTGCCGGCGGGGCTCGCCGAGCAGTTGCGCGCGCGCGAAGTGCTCGCCGTCGAGCGTCGCGGCAAGTACCTGCTGTTCGAGGTCGACGCGGGCTGGTTCATCGTGCATCTCGGCATGACGGGCACGCTGCGCGTGCTGCCCGCGGCCGGCGTGCCCGTCGCCGCGAAGCACGACCACATCGACTGGATCTTCGACGAGTTCGTGCTGCGGTTCCGCGATCCGCGCCGCTTCGGCGCGGTTCTGTGGCACCCGCGCGAAGCGGGCGACGTGCATGCGCACCCGCTCCTCGCGAGCCTCGGCGTCGAGCCGTTCTCGCCCGCGTTCACCGGCGCGCTGCTGCATGCGCGCACGCGCGGCCGCACGGTATCGGTCAAGCAGGCGCTGCTCGCGGGCGACATGGTCGTCGGCGTCGGCAACATCTATGCGTCGGAGAGCCTGTTTCGCGCCGGCATCCGTCCGACGACGGCCGCCGGCAAGGTCTCGCTGCCGCGCTACGAGCGGCTGGCCGAAGCAGTGCGCGCGACGCTCGCCGACGCGATCGAGCGCGGCGGCAGCACCTTGCGCGATTTTGTCGGCAGCAACGGCGAAAGCGGCTACTTCCAGCTCGACTGCTTCGTCTACGACCGCGCGGGCGAGCCTTGCCGCGTATGTGGCACGCCGATCCGCCAGATCGTGCAGGGCCAGCGGTCGACCTATTTCTGCCCGACCTGCCAGCGTTGAACCTCTTTTCCAAGATCAGAAAACTTGAAGCCGCCCCGCACCGCTCCCGCTCCATTCCCCGTCACACCGCTGCACCGCACGTTCGCCACGCGCCTGATCGCGTGGCAGCGCGAGCACGGTCGCCACGACCTGCCGTGGCAGAACACCCGCGATCCTTACCGGATCTGGCTGTCGGAAATCATGCTGCAACAGACGCAGGTATCGACCGTCATCCCGTATTACGCGCGCTTTCTCGAACGCTTCCCTGACGTCGCCGCGCTCGCGGCTGCGCCGAATGACGACGTCATGGCGCTGTGGGCAGGGCTCGGCTACTACTCCCGTGCACGCAACCTGCACCGCTGCGCGCAGGTCGTCGTCGCCGAGCATGGCGGCGCGTTTCCGTCGACGCCCGACGCGCTGGCCGAACTGCCGGGTATCGGCCGCTCGACGGCCGCGGCGATCGCATCGTTCGCGTACGGTGCGCGCGCGACGATCCTCGACGGCAACGTGAAGCGCGTGCTCGCACGGGTGTTCGGCGTCGAAGGTTTTCCGGGCGAGAAGCGCGTCGAGAACGACATGTGGGCGCTTGCCGAATCGCTGTTGCCCGATGCCGCGAACGCGGCCGATGTGAGCGCTTATACGCAGGGCCTGATGGATCTCGGCGCGACGCTGTGCGTGCGCGGCAAGCCCGATTGCGCGCGCTGCCCGTTCGCGGGCGATTGCGTTGCGCAATCGACGGGCCGTCAGCGCGAACTGCCGGCCGCGCGGCCGAAGAAGGCCGTGCCGACGCGCAAGACCTGGATGCTCGTGCTGCGTGACGGCGACGCCGTGCTGCTCGAGCGCCGGCCGCCGGCCGGTATCTGGGGCGGCCTGTGGAGCCTGCCGCAAGCCGACGGCGACGCCGCGCTCGCGGAACTCGCGCGCGGCTTCGGCGGCGGCGGCCCGGTGCCGCTCGCGCCGCTCACGCACACATTCACGCACTTCCGGCTCGAGATCGAGCCGCGGCTGAGCGACATGGCGGACGGCAGCGGCCAGCCTTCGGCTGCGCAGGATGCGGACACGGCATGGGTGCCGCTGAGCCGGCTCGATGCGTATGGCGTGCCGGCACCCGTGCGCAAGCTGCTCGATGCGCTGAGCGGGCCGCTGCTGTAACGAAGGGGAAGGGCGCGGCGCGGGCGTCCGGGGAAACGCCGGGTGCCGGGTTTGCCGCGTCGAGGGAAGCTTTCCGGATGGCCTGGCGTTCGGCCGACAGGCCGGTGGGCGCCTACAACCAGCCGTGCCGGTCGAGCACGTGGTGCACGGCGTCGATGCGCGCGCCGACGTCCGGAAACTCCATCAGCTTTTGCCGCGCGCGCAGGTCGAGCGGCAACAACTCGGCCAGGCGGTTCGACACCCAGCTCGGATCGTCGAGGCGGAACGGTTCGCAGAATGGCAACTTGCCCGGTTCCGATTTCTTCAGCGCGGCGATGATGCGCTCGAGCACCTCGGCGCATGAACCGAACTGCGCGAGCGTCTGCTCGCCTTCGAGCGGGATGTCGTCGGGCAGCGGCTCCGCGATGCCGACCAGCAGCCCGTTGCCTTCGACGCGATACGACAGCAGCTCGAAGCGTTGCGTGCCGATCGCCTGCAGGTACAGCATCCCGAATTCGCCGGTGTCGCACTCGGTGATGCGTGCCATGCAGCCGATGGTTTCGGGCACGGACACGGCGCCGTCCTGCGCGACTTCGGGCCCGCTCTTCAGCAGGCACACGCCGAACGGCGCATCGTCGCGCAGGCACGCGCGAGCCATGTCGAGATAGCGCGCCTCGAACACCTTGAGCGGGAGCAGGCCCCCCGGAAACAGCACCGTGTGCAGCGGAAACAGCGGCAGGTCGATCAGGCTGGTCGATAGGGAGGACATGGCGCGCGGGCGTTGGGGCGGGGCGTCGCTAGGGTCGGTCGACCTCGGAGACGAGCCGCGACGACGCGTCGACATCCACTGGCGCGTCACGATGCCGCACGATCACGTTCGCCTCGTGCGCGAGGCGCGCGGCGAGCGTTTCCGCGATGAACACCGAGCGATGCTGGCCGCCCGTACAGCCGATGGCGACGGTCAGGTAGCTGCGGTTGTCTTCGCGGAAGTGCGGCAGCCATTTCATCAGGAACGCATGGATGTCGTCGATCATCTGATGGACGATCGGCAGTGCGTCGAGAAAGGCGATGACCGGCTGGTCGAGCCCGGTGAGCGGGCGCAACTCGTGGTCGTAGTACGGGTTCGGCAGCGCGCGCACGTCGAACATCAGGTCGGCGTCGAGCGGCACGCCGCGCTTGAAGCCGAACGACTCGAACATCAGCATCAGGTCGTTGTCCTTCTGCTCGATGAAGCGCTTGACCCACGTGCGCAGCACGTTCGCGCGCAGCGTGCTCGTATCGATCTGGTGGCCGAATTCGGCGAGCGGCGCGACGAGGTCGCGTTCGCGCTCGATGGCTTCCTCGAGCGACGACAGCAGGCCGACGTTCGCGTCGTGCGACAGCGAGCCGGACAGCGGATGGCGGCGGCGCGTTTCGGAGAAGCGCTGGATCAGCGCCTGGGTGCTCGCGTTGAGGAACAGCACGCGCACGTCGTTCTGGCGCGACAGATCGCGGATCAGGCCGGGCATTTCGTCGAGCGAGGCGCTCGAGCGCGCGTCGATCGCGACCGCGAGCCGGTGCTGGCCGGCCCCGGCGAGGTAGCGGGCGAGTTCGGGGAGCACGTGCGGCGGCAAGTTGTCGACGCAGTAATAGCCTGCGTCTTCGAGCGCGTTCAGCGCGACGGACTTGCCTGAGCCGGAGATGCCGGTGATAAGGACGATGCGCATGGGAAGCAGTGAATCCTGACGTTTCATCATAGCACCGGCTCGACGCGTCGGCGTTGCGCGGCCGGCGCGTGCGGGTTACACCAATTTGCCGGGGAACTGACTGTCGGGATCTTGCATCGCGAGTCGTTGCCGATCCATGAAATCGCGCAACGTGTCGATTCCGCGCAACTGCAGGATCGTGTTCCGGACGGCCGCCTCGACGAGCACCGCGAGGTTGCGGCCGGCCGCGACCTGGATCGTGACCTTGCTGATCGGCAAACCGAGCACGTCGACGGTCTGGCTTTCGAGCGGCAGGCGCTGGAATTCGCCGTCGGGGCGCCGTACGAGCTGGACGATCAGCTTCAGCTTCATTTTCCGCCGCACGGCGGTCTCGCCGAAGATCGTCTTGATGTCGAGCAGGCCGAGGCCGCGCACTTCGAGCAGGTTCTGCAGCAGCGGCGGGCAGCGCCCTTCGACGAAATCGGGGCCAAGACGGACGAAATCGACCGCGTCGTCGGCGACGAGGCCGTGGCCGCGGCTGATCAGCTCGAGGCCGAGCTCGCTCTTGCCGAGGCCCGAATCGCCGGTCAGCAGCACGCCCATCCCGAGGATGTCGATGAACACGCCGTGCAGCGTCGCGCGCGGCGCGAGGATGCGCGACATGTAGAGCCGCAGGCTGTCGATCACCGCGGCGGCCGACATCGGCGTCGTGAACAGCGGGGTCGACGAGCGCGTGCAGCGCAGCACGAGTTCGGGCGGCGCCGCGGCACCGCCGGCGACGACGAGGAACGGCGGTTCGAGCGCGATCAGCTCGGCCATGTGGCGCGAGCGGTCTTCGTCGGTCTGCCGCTGGTAATAGTCGATTTCGGCTTCGCCCAGCACCTGGATCCGGTTCGGGTGGATCAGGTTCAGGTGGCCGACGAGGTCGGCGCTGGACGTCGCGTTGCCGACCGTGTCGGCCGAAAAGCCGCGCTCCCAGCCTTCATGCCCCGTCAGCCAGCTCAGCTTCAGCGTGGCCGCGTTGTCGTCGAAGATGCTCTGGGCGTTGATGCTGGACGTATCCATGACTTTCGTCACTCCAATGGGCCGGTGCATGCGCGCGGCGACGGACGTCGCCATGCCGGGCCGGCGCCGGGCGGCCCTGGACGGCGGCGCGTGCCGCCTCGTACGGGGAAATATTCCGCCCGGATCAACTCAAGGTTGCCACTGAGTGAGCAGACGATGCAACTCCGCGACATCCGTTTCATTGTGCAGACGCTCGCGCGCGTCGCGATCGGACAGCAGTTGCGCGATTTCCGACAGGATCTCGAGGTGTTGCTGGGTGGCTTGCTCGGGGACGAGCAGGAAAATCAGGAGGCCAACCGGCTGGCCGTCGGGCGCTTCGAACGGGATGGCATCGGCGAGCCGGACGAACGCGGCGAGCGGGTGCTTGAGACCCTTGATGCGCCCGTGCGGAATCGCGACGCCTTCGCCGAGCCCGGTCGAGCCGAGGCGCTCGCGCGCGAACAGGTTGTCCGTGACGGTGCTGCGGGCGATGCCGTTCTGATTCTCGAACATCAGCCCGGCTTGTTCGAAGACGCGTTTCTTGCTGGTGACTGAGAGGTCGATGACGACGTTCTCTATGGGCAGGATTTTGGCTAGGCGATTCATGTTGGCAGGCGATTGGGCGGCCTGGGGTCTCCTTGCGGCGGCAGACTGATTTTCCATGTTCGGCGATATCAAGGCGTTCGGCATCGGCAACCTGCAATGCAGCTACCGCACCCAACGCCCCCCGGCGATAACCGGAACATTATAGAGCACAGCCGCGTGCATGGCGCAGCACGGACGGACCGGTCGCACCACTGCGCGGAGTCGCAAAAAAAACGCCCGGCGAACCGGGCGGCGTGCGTGTTGCGGTGACGGTTATTGCGGCGGCAGTTCGATCTGGTCGATCGACGGTTGAAGCTTGATCGGGTCGTGCGCGTGCGTTTGCAGGCGCTCCATGTGCTTGACGACCTGGCGATCCAGCTTGTCGATCAGCAGATCGATCGCTGCGTACAGATTGCCGTTTGCGCTTTCGACGAAGATGTCCTTGCCCTTCAGGTGCAGGTTGATTTCCGCGCGCTGCTGCTTGTCCTTTTCCTTGTGATTGTCGACCGAGAGGATCACAGTGCCATCGATCACCTGATCGCTATGCCGTAGCACCCTGTCCAGCTTGGTGATCACGTATTCGCGAATTGCAGGCGTGACTTCGAGATGATGTCCACTGATCTTCAGGTTCATAGTGCTTCTCCAAGCGAGTGACCACCCGGCCGCATCGAGGCGGCGCTCCGGTCGACTTGCCCGTGCCGCGCGAGGCGGCGTATCGCGGACAGGTCGCCCGGCCTGTTCCCCGTGTGCGCGGTGGCCGGAACACGCCTGCCGCCGGGCAGGCAGCAGGCCTAAAGAGACTTTCGCAGATTGACGGCCGGGATCTTGAGGGCTTCGCGATATTTCGCAACCGTGCGGCGCGCGACCACGAACCCCTGTTCTGCCAGCAGCTCGGCAATGCGGCTATCCGAAAGTGGCGATTTTGGGTCTTCAGCTCCTATCAGTTGCTTGATCAGGGCTCGGATGGCGGTCGACGAAGCGGCGCCACCGGTGTCGGTCGAGACGTGAGATCCGAAGAAGTACTTAAATTCAAGCGTCCCGAACGGGGTCAGCATGTACTTCCCGGTTGTCACACGGCTGACAGTCGACTCGTGTAGGCCCAGCGTATCAGCTATTTCCCGCAAAACCAAGGGGCGCATGGCAATTTCACCGTGCGCAAAGAAGTTCTTCTGACGCTCGACAATCGCCTGCGCGACACGCAGGATCGTGTCGAAACGCTGCTGGATGTTTTTGATCAGCCAGCGCGCTTCCTGGAGCTGCTGCTTCAGCGAACCGGCGGACGGATCGCCGCGGCTGTTGCGCAGGATGTTCGCGTAGAGGTTGTTGATCCGCAGGCGCGGCACGACCTCCGGATTGAGCTCCGCGAGCCATCCCTGGCCGGCCTTCTTCACGATGATGTCGGGCACGACGTAGTCGGCTTCGGCCTTGCCGTATGCGGCGCCGGGGAACGGCTCCAGCGAGCGGATCAGCGCATGCGCGTCGCGCAGCGCGTCGTCGCTCGCCTTCAGGTGCTTGCGCAGCCGCGTGAAATCGCGTGCGGCGAGCAGTTCCAGATGCTGCGACACGATCTCGAGCGCGAGCGTGCGGGTCGGGGACGGATCGAGGCGCAGCAACTGCAGCTTCAGGCATTCGGATGCCGAGCGGGCGCCGACCCCGGCAGGATCGAAGCTGTGCAGCAGCGCGAGCGCCGCGTTCAGTTCATCGCAGTCGATCTCCAGCTCGGGCGGCAGGTCGGCGAGCACCTCGTCGAGCGTGGCGGTCAGGTAGCCGTCGTCGTCGAGCGATTCGATCAGGAACATCACGAGCGCGCGGTCGCGCGGGCTGGCCTGCGTGACGCGCAACTGCGCGGACAGGTGGTCGCGCAGCGACGTTGCGGCTTCCTGCACCTGCAGCGGCGGGAGGTCGTCGTCGTCGGACGCGCCGCTCGAGCGGCCGAATTCGTCGAGATTCCATTGCGGGCCGTCGTTGCCGTCGTTGGACGAGTAACCGTCGTATTCGTCCGCGCCGGCCGGCTCGTCGCGCTCCGCGCGATCGCCCGACGAGCTGCTGCCGTTTGCCGCGGACGGTTCGGTGTTCTGTGCCGGAGGCGTCTGCGCGATCAGCGATCCGTCCGACGCGACGCGCAGCGGGCTCGCGATCCATTCGTCGTCGTTCTCGAGCAGCGGGTTCTGCGCGACGGCCATCGCGACTTCCTGCTGCAATTCGAGCGTCGACAACTGCAGGAGCCGGATCGACTGCTGTAGCTGGGGCGTCAGCGCCAGGTGTTGCGACAGGCGGAGTTGAAGGCTGGCTTTCATGGCGAGGAGGGAGTCATACCGGCAGTGTGCCACGACCCAGGCGCGTTGAGCCATCCGCGATTACGCGCGGCGCGCCGCCCGGCCGCGGGCATGACCGCGAAGCAGGGCGCGGCCCCGCGCGGCGATGCCGGGCGGGGTGCAGCCAGCCACGAGGAGGAAGTTACATGCGGAAGTGTTCGCCGAGGTACACGCGGCGCACGCTTTCGTTTTCGATGATTTCGCTCGGCGCGCCGGCGGCGAGCACCGAGCCGTCGCTGATGATGTAGGCGTGGTCGCAGATGCCGAGCGTTTCGCGGACGTTGTGATCGGTAATCAGCACGCCGATGTTGCGCTGCTTCAGGAACTTGACGATCTTCTGGATCTCGAGCACCGCGATCGGGTCGACGCCGGCGAACGGTTCGTCGAGCAGGATGAAGTTCGGGTTGGTCGCGAGCGCGCGTGCGATTTCGACGCGGCGCCGTTCGCCGCCCGACAGCGACAGCGCGGGGTTCTCGCGCAGGTGGCCGATCTGCAGCTCATCGAGCAGCGCTTCGGTGCGCGACGCGATCGCGTCCTTCGACAGCCGCTTGCCGTCTTCGCCGTGCTGCAGCTCGAGCACCGCGCGGATGTTTTCCTCGACGGTCAGCTTGCGGAACACGGACGCTTCCTGCGGCAGGTACGACAGGCCGAGCGATGCGCGCTTGTGGATCGGCAGCAGGCTGATCGAGCTGCCGTTCAGCGAGATCTCGCCCGCGTCGAGCGGCACGAGGCCGACGATCATGTAGAAGGACGTCGTCTTGCCGGCGCCGTTCGGGCCGAGCAGGCCGACGACTTCGCCGCTCTTCACGTCGAGCGACACGTCCTTGACGACCGTGCGCGAGCCGTAGCGCTTCTTCAGGTTGCGGACGACGAGCGAGTTCGTGGCGCCAGCCGGCTGGCGGTTGGGTAGCGCGTTCATTGGCCCGGCGCTCCCTGGATCGTGGTCGACGGCGACAGCTTCGCCGGCGCGCCGTTCAGCGGCGCGGGGCCGCCGTTCTTCGGCGACAGCATCGCGCGCACGCGGCCGTTCGGGTTGCCCGGCGCCGCGACGTCCTTGCCGCCCTTCGCGGTGTAGAAGTCGCGCTGGCCGTCGTACGTGATCACGCTGCCGTGCACGGTGTCGGCGATCGTCGACGTGCCCTGCAGGCGGCGCACGGTTGCGGCGGTCGTCAGCGTGGTCAGGTCCTGCTTGCCGTCGTAGTCGATGCGCTCGGCGTCGCCGTCGATGTATTCGTCGAGGCCTTCGCGCTTCTGGCGGAACGTCGCGTGCTTCTTGCCGCTGCCGAAGGACGTGGCGTACTGATAGCCTTCCGGATCCTGGCGCACTTCGACGCGATCGCCCTTGATGATGATCGTGCCCTTCGTGATCACGACGTTGCCGGTCGCGACCGTGACCTGCTTCAGATCGTCATAGGTCAGGTTGTCGGCCTCGACGTTGATCGGCTTGTTCTGGTCGGCCTTCTCGGCATGGGCGAGCGGCGCCAGCCCGATCAGCGGGAGCGCCACGAGCGTCGCGGCAAGCGCGGCGCGGACGGCGCGCGCAGCGCCGCCGGAATTCTGTCGAGGGAACGGTTCGTTCATGCAGTCACGTGAGGGAAGCATCACTTGGGTTGACCTTTCGAGCCGCCGGACGTGTCCGACGCGGCGATCGTGCCGCGCACGTTGCCGTAAAGCTCGATGACCCGGGTGACGTTGTTGTACTTCATGCCGTCGGTCGCGTTGACGAGCGACAGGCCGCGCTGAAGTTTAACCGGCTTTTCGGTCTGGATCACATCGTCATTGACGAAGATCCGGAAATGCTGGGAATCGGCCTGCATCTGCGGATCGCCACCGCCGGCCGCGCGCAGGATGCGCGCGTCGTCATACAAATCGACGATCGACACGTCACCGTTGACGGTGCCGCGCTTCGCGGTGGTCGTCACGACCGGCTTGCCGGGCTGGAATGCGCGCATGGCCGGATCGGTCAGGTCGCTGTTTTCGGTGTCTTCGTAATGGATCAGATTCGCGGCCGTCAGCCGGTACTGGGTCGTGCCGGACTGGTCGAGCTCGGTGACCGAGAAGTTGTCCGCGAAATAGTCGGGCGTATGGCGCTTCGGCTGCGCGACGCCTTCGCCGGGCGGCGGCAGCGTCGCCTGCAGCAGCCACCAGGTGATGCCCGCGAGCGCGGCGACCGCGGCGAGCGGCAGCAACTGGGTCCAGCGGAAATGGGTGTTCATCCGTCAGGCTCCGCAGGCGGCTGCGAGCAGCGCATCGTAACGGCGCTGCGCGCGCAGGATCGCGTCACAGACTTCGCGCACGGCGCCGTGGCCGCCGCGGGCCTCGGCCACCCAGTGCGCGCGGGCGATCACCTCGGGGTGCGCATTCGCGGGCGCGGTCGCGAAACCGCAGCGCAGCATCACGGGCAGGTCGGGCCAGTCGTCGCCCATGTAACCGCACGCATCGGCGGTGATGCCGAGCGACGCGATCAGGTCGGCGAACACGGTGAGCTTGTTCTCGACGCCCTGGAACAGGTGCGCGATCTTCATTTCCTTCGCGCGCGCCGCGACGATGTCCGAGCGGCGGCCCGTGATGATCGCGGTTGCGATGCCGGCTTCGCCGAGCAGCTTCACGCCGTGGCCGTCGAGCGAATTGAACGACTTCATCGCGTCGCCGGCCGCGGTAAACAGCAGGCCGCCGTCGGTCAGCACACCGTCGACGTCGAAAATCATCAGCTTCACGCGGCTTGCGCGTTCGGCCGCAGTCAGCGCTGCGCTCATCAGATCACCTTCTTCGAAAACAGGTCGTGCATGTTCAGCGCGCCGATCAGCGCGCCGTCGGCATCGACCACCAGCATCTGGTTGATCCGGTGGCGCTCCATCAGTTCCACGGCCTCGACCGCCAGATGATCCGGCGCGATCGTGCGCGGGTCGCGCGTCATCACGTCGGTGATCGCCAGCGTGCGGAAGTCGCCGTCGCGCGCGAGCACGCGGCGCAGGTCGCCGTCCGTGAAGATGCCGACGACCTTGCCGGCGGCGTCGACCACGGCTGTCATGCCCAGACGCTTCGCGGTGATCTGGAACAGCGCGTCCGACAGCGTCGCGTCGAGCCCGACGGACGGGACGTCGTCGCCCGAGCGCATCACGTCGCGCACGTAGGTGAGCAGGCGCCGGCCGAGCGCGCCGCCCGGGTGCGAGCGCGCAAAATCTTCCGAGCCGAAGCCGCGCGCATCGAGCACCGCGACGGCGAGCGCGTCGCCGAGCGCGAGCGCGGCGGTCGTGCTCGCGGTAGGCGCGAGGTTCAGCGGGCACGCTTCCTTCGAGACCGCGGCGTTCAGGTTCACGTCGGCGAGCGTGCCGAGGCTCGATTCCGCGCGGCCCGTGATCGCGATCAGCTTCGCGCCGATCCGCTTGACGAGCGGCAGGATCGCGACGAGTTCTTCCGATTCGCCGGAATAGGAGATGCCGATGAAGACATCGTCGGAGGTGACCATCCCGAGGTCGCCGTGGCTGGCCTCGGCAGGGTGGACGAAGAAGGCCGGCGTACCGGTGCTGGCGAGCGTTGCCGCGATCTTGCGGGCGATATGCCCCGATTTGCCGATACCGGACACCACCACGCGGCCGCGGCAGTCGAGCAGCAGCGCGACGGCCTGGACGAAGTCGCCGTCGAGCTGGTCGCGCAGCGCGCGCACGGCGTCCGCCTCGATGTCGAGCACGTCGCGGGCGAGCGCGAGCGCCCGGTCATCATTGATTTTCGCTATCATGCGCGGAGTATAGCAAAGGCGTTTGTTCGCCGCGCCGGCCCTTCGGACTCGTCCGATGTCGCCTATCCCACGCTACGCCACCGTGCCTGCTTTGCGGTGGCCCCGACGAACGAGGACGCTTTGCCCGTGATTTCCCCGCTCGAAATGACCCTGCTGCTGCTGCTGGCCTCGGTGGTGGGCGTCGTCGTATTCCGTTCGCTGAATCTTCCGCCGATGCTCGGCTACCTGACCGTCGGTATCCTGGTCGGTCCGCACGCGTTCGGCATCGCGGCGGACCTCGAGCGCGCGGAGCATCTCGCGGAATTCGGCGTGGTGTTCCTGATGTTTTCGATCGGCCTCGAATTCTCGCTGGCGAAGCTCAGGGCGATGCAGCGGCTCGTGTTCGGGCTAGGGTTACTGCAGGTCGTGGCCACCCTCGTGCTCGCGCTCGCGCTCGGCGCGCTGTTCGAGCACTGGGTGCACATCACGTGGCAGGGCAGCATCGCGCTGGGCGGCGCGCTCGCGATGTCGTCGACGGCGATCGTGTCGAAGATGCTCGCCGAGCGGCTCGAGATCGAGACCGAGCACGGCCGCAACATCTTCGGCGTGCTGCTGTTCCAGGATCTCGCGGTCGTGCCGCTGCTGATCGTGATCGCCGCATTCGGCGCCGAATCGTCGAAGGATCTCGCGCTCACGCTCGGATTCGCGGCGGTCAAGATCGTGATCGCGCTCACGCTGCTGCTGGTCATCGGCCAGCGCTTCATGACGCGCTGGCTGAACGTCGTCGCACGGCGCCGCTCGCAGGAGCTGTTCGTGCTGAACCTGCTGCTCGTCACGCTCGGCGCCGCGTTCATCACCGACCGCTTCGGCCTGTCGCTCGCGCTCGGCGCGTTCATCGCCGGGATGCTGATTTCCGAGACGCCGTTCCGCCATCAGGTGGAAGAAGACATCAAGCCGTTCCGCGACGTGCTGCTCGGCCTGTTCTTCGTGACGACGGGGATGCTGCTCGACCCGCGCGTGATCTGGGAGCATCCGCTGCTCGTGCTCGGCTTCTTCGTCGGGCAGGTGCTGTTCAAGGCCACGATGATCACGGGGCTCGCGCGGCTGTTCGGCGCGACACCGGGCGTCGCGATGCGCACCGGCATCGGCCTCGCGCAGGCCGGCGAATTCGGCTTCGTGCTGCTGAACCTGATCCTCGACCGGCATCTCGTCGATTCGACGCTGCTGCAGGCGATTCTCGCGTCGATGCTGCTGTCGATGCTCGCCGCGCCATTCCTGATCCAGAACGCCGACCGGATCGTGATGCGCCTGTCGTCGACGGAATGGATGCAGCAGTCGCTGCAGATGACGCGGATCGCGACGCAAAGCCTCAAGCAGCGCGGCCACGTGATCATTTGCGGCTACGGTCGCGCGGGCCAGAACCTGGCGCGGATGCTCGAACAGGAAGGCATTTCTTATGTCGCGCTCGACCTCGACCCCGATCGCGTGAGCGCCGCGGCGGCGGCCGGCGAATCGGTCGTGTTCGGCGATGCGGCGCGCCGCGAGTCGCTGCTCGCGGCCGGTATCCACCGCGCGGCGGCGGTGGCGATCACCTATGCGAATACGCCGTCCGCGCTGCGTGTGCTGCACCATGTGCACGAGCTCGAGCCGACGCTGCCGGCGATCGTGCGTACCGTCGACGATGCCGATCTCGAGAAGTTGCTTGCAGCCGGCGCGACCGAGGTGATTCCGGAAATCGTCGAGGGCAGCCTGATGCTCGCGTCGCATACGCTGGTGCTGGTCGGCGTGCCGATGCGCAAGGTCGTGCGGCGCGTCGAGGAAATGCGCGACGAGCGCTACAGCCTGCTGCGCGGCTATTTCCGCGGCGCGGACGACGCGGACGACGACGACCACGAGCAGGTGCGGCTACAATCGGTGCCGGTCGATGCGCGTGCGGACGCGGTCGGGCGCTCGCTGGAGGAGCTCGGGCTGTATGCGCTCGGGCTGGAGGTCACGGCGATTCGCCGGCACGGCATCCGCGGCGTCGAACCCGATCCGCAGACCAAGCTGCGCGCGAGCGACATCGTCGTGCTGCGCGGGCTGCCCGAGGCGCTCGCGCTCGCGGAGGAGCGGCTGTCGCGCCATCGGCGCGATCCGCCGGCCGCGGCCGCCTGAGTCGCGATTCATAACCTGACCCGTATTTATTCGAAACGGTGCCCGATCTTCGCGCACCGTTTTTTTCGGAGAGTTTCATGCCGCATTCGTCGTCGGGCGCACCGCTCGATCCGGTCGCCTTCATCCACAGCCAGATCCGCACGGTGCCCGACTGGCCGCAACCGGGCGTGATGTTTCGCGACATCACGACGCTGCTGCAGAGCCCGAAGGCGCTGCGCATCCTCGTCGACCTGTTCGTCGAACGCTATGTCGACGCGAAGCTCGACTACGTCGCGGGCCTCGACGCGCGCGGCTTCATCATCGCGCCGATCGTCGCGTATGAACTGAGCGTCGGCTTCGTGCCGATCCGCAAGGTCGGCAAGCTGCCGTACAAGACGCGCTCGGAATCGTACGACCTCGAATACGGCAGCGCGACGGTCGAGATTCACGAGGACGCGTGCCGTCCCGGCGATCGCGTGATCATCATGGACGACCTGATCGCGACCGGCGGCACGATGATGGCGGGGCGCAACCTGCTGCAGCGGCTCGGCGCGGAGGTGGTCGAAGGCGCGGCGATCATCGACCTGCCCGATCTCGGCGGCTCGGCGCTGCTGCGTAATGCAGGGCTGCCCGTCTATACGGTTACCGAATTCGCCGGCCACTGAACGCCGGCCAGCATTACCTACCAGCCTTACCCACGTTACGCAGCGAGGTCACGATGCCCAACTTCATGCTGTTTCTCGCCACGTCGATCGCGATCACGTTCGCGCCGGGTCCCGACAACCTGCAGGTGCTCGCGCGCGGCATCTCGCAAGGCCGCGCGGCCGGTTTCGTCGCCGCGCTCGGCTTCACGGCCGGGATCCTGTTCCATACGACGCTCGCGGCGCTCGGCGTCGCGGCCGTGCTGCGTTCGTCGCCGGTCGCGTTCCAGATCCTGAAGCTCGCGGGCGCTGCGTACCTCGTGTGGATCGGCATCAAGGCGCTGCGCAGCCAGGGGCTCGCGAATGCGCACGCGCGCCCGCCGCAGCCGCTCGGCGCGATCTTCCGGCAGAGCGTGATCGGCAACCTGATGAACCCGAAGGTCACGCTGTTCTTCGTCGTGTTCCTGCCGCAGTTCGTCGAGCCGCACGGCGCGCAGGGCGTGACGCTGCAGATGTTCGAGCTCGGCGCGCTGTTCATGCTGCAGACGGCTGTCGTGTTCTCGCTGTTCGGCGTCGGCGCCGGCGCGATCGGCACGTGGCTGAAGCGCCGCCCGAAGGTCGGCGTGTGGCTCGACCGGATTGCCGGCGCGACCTTCATCGCAATCGGCATCCGGGTTGCACTGAAGGACTGACGGCGATGACGTTTCCGTGCCTCGCGGCCGCGCGCCGCTTCGATCCGGCTGCGCACCTGCGTTTCGAGATCGCCGGCCGGCAGGTCGGCTGGGTGCGCCGCCAGGACGTCGCGAAGCTCGCGCGCTGGCCCGACGTGTTCGAGCTGACCGGCGAGCGCGTCGTGCTGTCGGCGCGCTACGACTCGGTCGACGCGCGCAGCATGGCGCTGGCGAGCGCGATCGGCGCGCTCGCGGCCGAAGGCGCGATCCCCGGCTGGCGCGACGAGATCTACGCGATCCGCAACCGCTTCGACGATCCGCCGCTCGCGTACATCGAGCGCGCCGCGTCGCGCTTCTTCGGCACGCAGACTTACGCGGTGCATCTGAACGGCATCGTAGAATATGCGGTTACGCCGGGCGAGCCGCGCGCCGCGGGCGTGCCGCAGATGTGGCTCGGCCGCCGCAGCGCGACCAAGGCAACCGATCCCGGCATGCTCGACAACGTCGTCGCGGGTGGCATCGGCTGGGGCCTGGGCGTTCACGAGACGCTCGCGAAGGAATGCTGGGAAGAAGCCGGCATTCCGGCCGAACTGGCGGCACGCGCGATCGCGGGCCGGGCGGTGCAGGTGTTGTGCTCGTTGCCGGAGGGCACGCAGTCCGAACTGATCTTCGTGTACGACCTGCCGCTGCCGCACGACTTCGCGCCGCGCAACCAGGACGGCGAAGTGGCCGAGCACCTGCTGGCCGGCGTGCCTGAAGTGATCGGCTGGCTGCGCGAAGGCCGCGCGACGACGGATGCGAGCCTCGCGATGCTCGACACGCTGCTGCGCCACCGCTGGCTGAAGGCCGACGAGGCGGCGGGCATCGACGCGCTGTTCGCGCCGGCCGCATGACGCGCGCCGCGACTGGCGGTCCGGCAGGCCGGCGGCGCGATCAGGCAATTTGACGAATACGGAAACGAAGGGAGTAGCGGTCATGTCGACCGATCACAGCTTTATCTTGAAACTGTCGTGCCCCGACCGGCACGGCATCGTCCACGCAGTCTCGGGCTTTCTGTTCGAGCGCAGCAACAACATCCTCGATTCGGCGCAGTTCGGCGACAGCCGCACCAACGAGTTCTTCATGCGCGTGCATTTCGAGCAGGACGGCGGCGGCGCGGATGCCACGTCGGCGCTCGACACGTTGCGCAAGGAATTCGCGCCGCTCGCCGAGCAGTTCTCGATGCGCTGGGAGCTGCACGACGCGGCCGTGAAGCCGCGCGTCGTGATCATGGTGTCGAAGATCGGTCACTGCCTGAACGACCTGCTGTTCCGCTATCGCACCGGCCAGCTGCCGATCGAGATTCCGGCGATCGTGTCGAACCACAAGGAGTTCTACCAGCTCGCCGCGAGCTACAACATCCCGTTCCATCACTTCCCGCTGATCGGCGGTTCGTCCGACGCCGCGAAGGCCGCGCAGGAAGCGCGCGTGCTGGAAGTGATCGACGAGCACCAGGCCGATCTCGTGGTGCTCGCGCGCTACATGCAGATCCTGTCGCCGAACATGTGCCAGCAGCTCGCCGGGCGCGCGATCAACATCCACCACTCGTTCCTGCCGAGCTTCAAGGGTGCGAAGCCGTACTACCAGGCGTTCGACCGCGGCGTGAAGCTGATCGGCGCGACCGCGCACTACGTGACGACCGATCTCGACGAAGGTCCGATCATCGAGCAGGAAGTCGAGCGCGTCGACCACAGCATGACGCCGGATCAACTGACCGCGATCGGCCGCGACGTCGAGTGCGTGACGCTCGCGCGCGCGGTGAAGTGGCACGTCGAGCACCGGGTCGTGCTGAACGGGACGAAGACGGTCGTGTTCCGCTGATTCGCGACTCGCATCCGCGACAAATGAAAACGCCGCGCCCTTTACGGGTCGCGGCGTTTTTTTACGCGTGGTGCGTGCGGTTCAGATCAGCCGCAGCAGGTACAGCTCGCGCTTCAGGTACGCGTAGAAGATCGGCGCGGCGATCACGCCCGGCAGCCCGAACGCGGCTTCCATGATCAGCATCGCGAGCAGCAGCTCCCACGCGCGCGACTCGATCTGCCCGCCGATGATCTTCGCGTTCAGGAAGTATTCGAGCTTGTGGATGATCACGAGGAACGCGAGCGACGCGATCGCGGTGCCCATGCTGACCGACAGCGACACGGCGACGATCAGCGTGTTCGAGATCAGGTTGCCGATCACGGGCAGCAGGCCGACGATGAACGTGACGAGCACGAGCGTTTTCGACAGCGGCAGGCGTTCGTGGAAGAGCGGCAGCGCGACGAGCAGGTAGATGCCCGTGAACACCGCGTTGATCGCCGAGATCTTGATCTGCGCGAACACGATCCGGCGGAACGCGTCGGAGAAGCGCGACACGCGCGTGACGAGCGCGGTGGACAGCGGCCGGCGCACCTTGCCGTGCTCGACGCCGATCGCGATCATCGCGCCGATGATCATCCCGAACAGCACGTGGCCGAAGCCGCGTGCGACGCTCTTGCCGCTTTGCTGGAGCTGGTCCATGTGCGAGTGCATCAGCACGGCCGCCTTCGTCTTCATCTGCTCGACGTCGACGGGCAGCAGGTTCGCGATCCAGGCCGGCGTGCGTGCGCGGGTTTGCTCGACGATCTGCATCAGCTGGTCGAGCAGGCTCTGCAGGTTCGGTACCGTTCGCTCGAAATGCTCGATGATGCCGATCGTCAGGCCCGTGAGCCCGCCGACGATCGCGATCGACAGCAGCACGACGGCGACCCAGCGCGCGCGCATGCTGGTGGTGTGGCGTTCGATCACGGGCGCGATCGTGTGGATGAGCTGGTAGACGAGCAGGCCGGCCAGCAGCCCGCCGAGCAGCTTGAGCTCGATCACGAGCCACATTGCAAGGATCGTGAAGAGATAGCTGCCGATTTCGAGTGCCGACAGATTCGGCAGGCTGAAGTCACTCGTCAGCCGCACGCTGCGCAGGTGCGGCTCGCGGTTCTGCGCATCGCGCGACGAGTCTTGTTGCTTCTCCATCGTGGATTCCTGTCGTTCGTGTGTCATGCCGCGTAATGCGCGGCAGAGCGGTGCTCGCCCGGAGCCGCACCGGATTGGTGCGTGCGGCGAACCTTACGACCGTAAAGTATAGCTGCCATTATGGTCCGCAACGGGGCCGTTTGGCGCATGGTGTAAACGCAGAAGGGAAAACGAGGGGAGGCGGGCCGGGCGCCCCGCAAGGACGCGCGCGGCCGGGCGGCCGCGCGCGGAGAGGGCGGGAAGCGCGTCAGCCGGCCGCGACTTTGCGGGCCGTGCGCTTGAGCAGCGGCGCGAGGTACTTGCCGGTGAAGCTCGCCTTCGTCTTCGCGACCTGCTCGGGCGTGCCCTGCGCGATGATCTGGCCGCCGCCGGCGCCGCCCTCGGGGCCGAGGTCGATCACCCAGTCGGCCGTCTTGATCACGTCGAGGTTGTGCTCGATGATCACGACCGTGTTGCCCTGGTCGCGCAGCCGGTGGATCACCTCGAGCAGCAGCGCGATGTCGTGGAAGTGCAGGCCGGTGGTCGGCTCGTCGAGGATGTACAGCGTGCGGCCCGTGTCGCGCTTCGACAGCTCCAGCGACAGCTTCACGCGCTGCGCCTCGCCGCCCGACAGCGTCGTGGCCGACTGGCCGAGGCGGATGTAGCCGAGGCCGACGTCGAGCAGCGTCTTCAGCTTGCGGGCGATGACCGGCACCGCGCTGAAGAACTCGTACGCATGCTCGACCGTCATGTCGAGCACTTCGCTGATGTTCTTGCCCTTGTACTGCACTTCGAGCGTTTCGCGGTTGTAGCGCTTGCCGTGGCACACGTCGCACGGCACGTAGACGTCCGGCAGGAAGTGCATCTCGACCTTCAGCACGCCGTCGCCCTGGCACGATTCGCAGCGGCCGCCCTTCACGTTGAACGAGAAGCGGCCCGGATCGTAGCCGCGCTCCTTCGAGGTCGGCACGCCCGAGAACAGCTCGCGGATCGGCGTGAACAGGCCCGTATACGTGGCCGGGTTCGAGCGCGGCGTGCGGCCGATCGGCGATTGATCGACGTTGATGACCTTGTCGAAGTGCTCGAGACCCTCGATCGCCTCGTGCGGCGCCGGTTCCGCCGACGAGCCGTACAGGTGCCGCGCGACCGCGTGATACAGCGTGTCGTTGATCAGCGTCGACTTGCCGGAGCCCGAGACGCCGGTGATGCAGGTCAGCAGGCCGACCGGCAGCTCGAGATCGACGTGCTTCAGGTTGTTGCCGTACGCGTCGACGATGCGCAGCATCCGCTCGGGATCGGGCGCGAGCCGCTCGTCCGGATACTCGATCGTGCGCTTGCCGACCAGGTACTGGCCCGTCAGCGACTGTGGGTTCGACTGCACCTGCTTCGGCGTGTCTTCGGCCACCACCACGCCGCCGTGCTCGCCCGCGCCGGGGCCCATGTCGACGACGTAGTCGGCCGTGCGGATCATGTCCTCGTCGTGCTCGACGACGATCACCGAGTTGCCGAGGTCGCGCAGGTGCTTGAGCGTCCCGATCAGGCGGTCGTTGTCGCGCTGGTGCAGGCCGATCGACGGCTCGTCGAGCACGTACATCACGCCCGTGAGGCCCGAGCCGATCTGCGACGCGAGCCGGATGCGCTGCGCCTCGCCGCCCGACAGCGTTTCGGCGCTGCGCTCGAGCGACAGGTAGTCGAGGCCGACGTTGTTCAGGAAGGTCAGGCGCGCGACGATTTCCTTGATCACCTTGTCGGCGATCTCGCGCTTCGCGCCTTCGAGCGTCAGCCCGTCGAAATAACCGAGCGCGTCGCGCAGCGGCCAGCCGCTGATTTCATAGATGCCGCGCGCGTAGTCGCCCGTGCCGATCCGCACGTGGCGCGCCTCGCGGCGCAGGCGCGTGCCTTCGCAGGACGGGCACGGCTGGTTGTTCTGGTACTTCGACAGCTCTTCGCGCACCGCGACCGAATCGGTCTCGCGGTAGCGGCGTTCGAGGTTCGGAATGATCCCTTCGAACACGTGCTCGCGGATCGTCGTGCGGCCGCGCTCGTTGATGTACGAGAACGGGATCGTCTGCTTGCCCGAACCGAACAGCAGCACCTTGCGGATCTTTTCCGGCAGATCCTCGAAGGCGGCGTCGATGTCGAAATCGTAGAACGCCGCGAGGCTCTGCAGCATCTGGAAGTAGAACTGGTTGCGGCGGTCCCAGCCCTTCACGGCGCCCGCGGCGAGCGACAGCGACGGATGCGCGACGACCCGCTTCGGGTCGAAGAACGTGATCTGGCCGAGGCCGTCGCATTCCGGGCACGCGCCCATCGGGTTGTTGAACGAGAACAGGCGCGGCTCGAGCTCCTGCAGCGAGTACGAGCAGATCGGGCACGCGAACTTCGAGCTGAACAGGTGCTCGTGGTCGGTATCCATCTCGAGCGCGATCGCACGGCCGTCGGCGAGGCGCAGCGCCGTCTCGAACGATTCGGCGAGGCGCTGCTTCATGTCCGGGCGCACCTTCAGGCGATCGACGACGACGTCGATCGTGTGCTTGTCGTTCTTCTTGAGCTTCGGCAGCGACTCGACCTCGTAGATCTTCGCGACGCCTTCGTTCGCGGCGCCGCCGCCCGAACGCACGCGAAAACGCACGAAACCCTGCGCCTGCATGTCCTCGAACAGCTCGGCGTGCTCGCCCTTGCGGTTCGCGATGACGGGCGCGAGGATCATCAGCTTGGTTTCCTCGGGCAGCGCGAGCGCGGCATCGACCATCTGCGACACGCTTTGCGCCTCGAGCGGGATGTCGTGGTCGGGGCAGTACGGCGTGCCGACACGTGCGTACAAAAGTCGCAGGTAGTCGTGGATTTCGGTGACCGTGCCGACGGTCGAACGCGGGTTGTGGGACGTCGCCTTCTGCTCGATCGAGATCGCGGGCGACAGACCCTCGATCAGGTCGACGTCGGGTTTCTCCATCAACTGCAGGAACTGGCGGGCATACGCGGACAGGCTTTCGACGTAGCGGCGCTGACCCTCGGCATAAAGGGTATCGAACGCGAGCGACGACTTGCCCGACCCGGACAACCCGGTAATCACGATCAGCTTGTGGCGCGGCAGATCGAGATTGACGTTTTTCAGGTTGTGGGTGCGTGCCCCACGTATACGGATCTGTTCCATGAACCTGGCGAAAATGGAGGGAACCAAACCTGCTACTATAACGGCTTTTCGAGGCCGTCGTTTGGGGCCCCCAGCCTTTACAGCAGGTGGCAGCAAGGCGGCGCCTGCGCCGGGGAAAGCGTCGCGCCGCGCGGTTCCGGGCGGCCTGCAGGCTGCCTGCATCCTGCCCCGACGCGTCGCCCGCCGGGCCTCCCGGGCCGCCGGTCCTGATCTTCCGCCGCCCGGTGCCGGGCGGACATTCCGATCATTCGAAATTCATTCCCGATGTCCAATCCGTCTGCCACGTCTTCCCGCATGAGTGCGCCCGAACTGCGCGCGACCACGTCGCTCGCGGCGATTTTCGCGTTGCGCATGCTCGGCCTGTTCATGATCATGCCGGTGTTCTCGGTCTACGCGAAAACCATCCCGGGCGGCGACAACGTGCTGCTCGTCGGTCTCGCGCTCGGGGCCTACGGCGTCACGCAGTCGCTGTTCTACATTTTCTACGGCTGGGCGTCCGACAAGTTCGGCCGCAAGCCGGTGATCGCCACGGGCCTCGTGATCTTTGCGATCGGCAGCTTCGTCGCCGCGTTCGCGCACGACATCACGTGGATCATCGTCGGTCGCGTGATCCAGGGGATGGGCGCGGTGTCGTCCGCGGTGCTCGCGTTCATCGCCGACCTGACCTCCGAGCAGAACCGCACCAAGGCGATGGCGATGGTCGGCGGCTCGATCGGCGTGTCGTTCGCGGTCGCGATCGTCGGCGCGCCGATCGTGTTCCACTGGGTCGGGATGAGCGGGTTGTTCGCGATCGTCGGCGTGCTGTCGATTCTCGCGATCGGCGTCGTGGTGTGGATCGTGCCCGACGCGGCGAAGCCCGTGCACGTGCCCGCGCCGTTCGCCGAGGTGCTGCACAACGTCGAACTGCTGCGCCTGAATTTCGGCGTGCTGGTGCTGCATGCGACGCAGACGGCGCTGTTCCTCGTCGTGCCGCGCCTGCTCGTCGACGGCGGGCTGCCGGTCGCCGCGCACTGGAAGGTCTACCTGCCGGTGATGGGGCTCGCGTTCGTGATGATGGTCCCGGCGATCATCGTCGCGGAAAAACGGGGCAAGATGAAGCCGGTGCTGCTCGGCGGCATTCTGGCTATCCTGATCGGCCAATTGTTGTTGGGCAGCGCGCCGCATACCATCCTGATTGTGGCGGCGATCCTGTTCGTGTACTTCCTCGGTTTCAACATCCTGGAAGCGTCGCAGCCGTCGCTCGTATCGAAGCTCGCGCCGGGTTCGCGCAAGGGCGCGGCCACGGGCGTCTACAACACCACGCAGTCGATCGGGCTTGCGCTCGGCGGCATCGCGGGCGGCTGGCTGCTGAAGCACGGCGGGGCGAACACCGTGTTCTACGCATGCTCGGGGCTCGTTGCCGCGTGGCTTATAATCGCGGCCAGCATGAAAGCGCCGCTGCGCAAGGCCTGAACTTATTTCCCAGGCACCGGCGGCGTTCGCCGGCTTGCCCGGCGGGCCGCTCCGACCACACGCGCGGGCGGCCCGGCATCGAATTTACTGGAGAAACACATGGCATCCGTCAACAAGGTCATCCTCGTCGGCAATCTCGGCGCCGATCCTGAAGTCCGTTACCTGCCGAGCGGCGACGCGGTTGCGAACATCCGTCTTGCGACGACCGACCGCTACAAGGACAAGGCAAGCGGCGATTTCAAGGAAATGACCGAGTGGCATCGCGTCGCGTTCTTCGGTCGTCTCGCGGAAATCGTCAGCGAATACCTGAAGAAGGGTTCGTCGGTCTATATCGAAGGCCGCATCCGCACGCGCAAGTGGCAAGGCCAGGACGGCCAGGATCGCTACTCGACCGAAATCGTCGCCGACCAGATGCAGATGCTCGGCGGCCGCGGCGGTGCGGGCGGCGGCGGTGGCGGCGGTGACGAAGGCGGTTACGGCGGCGGCTACGGCGGTGGCGGTGGCGGTGGCCGTGGCGAGCAGATGGAGCGCGGCGGTGGCGGCGGTGGTCGCGCGAGCGGCGCGGCGCGCGGCGGCGCTGGCGGCGGCGCGCAGAGCCGTCCGAGCGCACCGGCCGGCGGCGGCTTCGACGAGATGGACGACGATATCCCGTTCTGATCGGCAAGCCGGCACCCTGCATCACGATGGGCCCGAATATCCGAGTCAAGCCAGTCGCTTGGCCGGGTCTTCGGGCCTTCTTTCGTTTACGTCGATGTTCCTAGCGCGCCAGGCGAAACGTGGCTGACGAACTCCCCGACCTCATCGCCCCTCGTCTCGACGTGCTGTTCTGCGGGATCAATCCCGGCATGACCGCCGCCGCGACCGGGCATCACTTCGCCGGGAGAAGCAACCGCTTCTGGCGCGTGATCCATCTCGCGGGTTTCACGCCGGCGGAAATCGCGCCGCAGGACGATCGCGCAATCCTGCGGTACGGCTGCGGCGTGACGGCGGTGGTGAAGCGGCCGACGGCAAGCGCCGATCAGCTTTCGCGCGCGGAATTCGTCGCCGCGGCGACGGAGTTCGAGCAGAAGGTAGCGCGTTATGGGCCGCGCTTCGTCGCCTTTCTCGGCAAGGCGGCGTACTCGGCGCTGTCGGGGCAGCGCGAAGTCGCGTGGGGATTGCAGCCGGCACGCATGCAGCGCGCCAGCGTCTGGGTGCTGCCGAACCCCAGCGGAAGAAATCTCGCGTTCGGGCTCGACGATCTAGTCGATGCATACCGCCAGCTTTATCTGCAGGCAAAGACCCTTTCCGGTCGTCAACCGCAGGAGCAGCCGGATGCGACGCGGTAAGCCGGCATCCCCATGGCCGGGCACCGTGTTGCCGCGCGCCTTCTTCGACCGGACAGCCACCGACGTGGCGCCGCAACTGCTCAACAAGATCCTCGCTGCAGCGGATGGCCGGGCCGGCCGCATCGTCGAAGTCGAGGCCTATGCCGGTGCGATCGACCCGGCCGCGCATACCTACCGCGGCAAGACGCCGCGCAACGCGACGATGTTCGGGCCGCCGGGGCATCTTTACGTCTATTTCACGTACGGCATGCACTGGTGCTGCAACTGCGTGTGCGGCCCGGACGGCACGGGAACGGGCGTGCTGATCCGCGCGCTCGAACCGCTGCACGGGCTCGAACGCATGCGTGCGGCGCGGCCGCCGCTGACGCGTGATCGCGACCTGTGCCGCGGCCCGGCCAGGCTGACCCAGGCGATGGGGATCGATGGAACCCGGGACGGCATCGATCTCGTGGGGGCCCGTGAAGGGTTCGCGATCGTGGACGACGGCGTCGCGCCGCCGATGGATCTGGCGGGCGGGCCGCGCATCGGCATCCGCGTCGGCACGGATCTCCCGTGGCGGTGGAGCGTGCCCGGCAACCGGTATGTATCGGGCGTGCTGTCGCGCAACTGATGCGTGCCGTGCACAGTCTGCGCACAATTCGATCTGCGTCACGCGGCCGCCATTATTGACCGGCTAAGCTGGTCCTTTCGACGTTTCGATCGAGGGGACACCATGCGGCGGGTCGTATTCAACCAGAAGGGCGGCGTGGGCAAATCGACGATCGTCTGCAACCTGGCGGCGATCAGCGCGAGCGAAGGGTTGCGCACGCTCGTCATCGACCTCGACGCGCAGGCGAACTCCACGCGCTACCTGCTCGGCGACGCCGCGTCCGATGCGCAACCGGGCGTCGCCGGTTTCTTCGAGACCGCGCTGACCTTCAATTTCCGTCCGGTCGAGGTTGCATCGTTCATCCATCCGACCCCGTTCGAAGGGCTCGACGTGATGCCCGCGCATCCGGATCTCGACACGCTGCACGGCAAGCTCGAATCGCGCTACAAGATCTACAAGCTGCGCGACGCGCTGAACGAGCTCGACACCTATGACGCCGTGTACATCGACACGCCGCCCGCGCTGAATTTCTATACGCGCTCGGCGCTGATCGCGGTCGAGCGCTGCCTGATCCCGTTCGACTGCGACGATTTCTCGCGCCGCGCGCTGTACACGCTGCTCGAGAACGTGAAGGAAATCCAGCAGGACCACAACGCGGCGCTGGAGGTGGAGGGGATCGTCATCAACCAGTTCCAGCCGCGCGCGAGCCTGCCGCAACGGCTGGTCGACGAGCTCGTCGACGAAGGGTTGCCGGTGCTGGCGTCGAGGCTGTCGGCGTCGGTGAAGATCCGCGAGTCGCATCAGCAATCCACGCCCGTCATCCACCTCGAGCCGGGGCACAAGCTCGCGCAGGAATTCCGCGCGCTGCATCGCGAACTGGCCGGCTGATCTCGCGCATACCGGCGTCGTTTTTTTCATTACGACCCGCAATTCATCCGATCATTGATTCCGTCATTAATAATCCCGGAAACGATTTCAGAGTAAATCTGGAAAAACGATTACATAAGTGACCGCTTCATTTCCAATGCGTTCCTGTTTTCTAATAACCGGAATAATGAACTGGTAAATGTTGCGAAAAGTCACGGCGCGGTATGCTGTAAAAAAGAAAAAGCCCTTTCGGGGCGGGATGCCTGGGTATTTCCTCCGCAATGCCGGCATGCAGGGGGCTTCAGCGGCAGCCTGGGACGCGAATAAGGGTTTACACCTATCATTAATGCCATTTAATTGACAATTAATCGATCTAGAATGGCCTCCTTCACCTTCCCGCATCCAAGTGGAGTGGCGGGTTGTCAATAAGGAAGCGGGCTGTTCATCTGGCTTCCATTTTTCTTTACGTCGTCTCTCGCATTGCTAACAGGAGCGTGCCCGATGTCCGTATTTGCCCCCGAAAAACTCAGCGCCGATTATCAATCCGGTATCGCCGCGTGGTTTGCGATTGCCCGTCCGGCGATCCAAGGTTTCGAGGCTGTCGTCGAACTCAACCTGCAAGCGGCCCGGACGGCGCTCGAAGAATACGAGGACAAGCTGAAGAATGCGTTCAACAGCAGCAATCCGGCCGCAGGCTTCGCGCAGCAAGTGGCCGCGCCGCAGGAAGCGGCCGGCAAGGTCGTGTCGTACGGTCGCCACCTGTTCGACATCGCGGTGTCGACGCAATCCGAATGGGCGAAGGTCGCGCAGGCGCAATACGAACAGAACGACAAGCGCCTGAAGGACGTGCTCGGCGAATTGTCGAAGCATGCGCCGGCCGGCTCGGCGCCGGTGGTGGCCGCGCTGAATTCGGCGTTGTCCGCGGCGACCGCCGCGGCCGACTCCGTGCGCACAGCGACGGGGCAGGCAATCGAAGCCGCACAGAGCGGCTTCGATGCGGTCAGCGAAACGGCAACGCGCGGCGCCAAGCAGACGGCTGCCGCCGCGCGCAAGGACGCAGCGACGCGCGAATCGGCCGCGTAACTGCGGACGTGACCACGTGTCGCGCGCAGGCGCGGCACGATTGATCGGCACCGGATGACGCCGGACGCCGCGTGTGCCACGCGGTGTTCGGGGATCGTCCGGTTTGCCGCAAGGCGCGCGGTGCACCGACGCGCCACGCCGGCGTATTGTCGGTGCGGCCGCGCGCACAAGACGCGGCGGCGTGCGACCGCTATCGTGCCGGCTGGCGCGAGGTGCGTCTTCGCCACTTGCAGCCGGCTCGCACCGGCGTCAGAACGACGAACTGATACTGATTTCGATGCAGGAATTGAACATGACGGACGTAGTGATCGTATCGGCCGCGAGGACCGCGGTCGGCAAATTCGGCGGCTCGCTTGCGAAGATTGCGGCGCCGGAGCTGGGCGCGACGGTGATCCGCGCGGTGCTGGAGCGTGCGGGCGTGAAGCCCGAGCAGGTCAGCGAAGTGATCATGGGGCAGGTGCTGACGGCCGGTTCGGGGCAGAACCCGGCGCGGCAGTCGCTGATCAAGGCCGGGCTGCCGACGGCAGTGCCGGGGATGACGATCAACAAGGTGTGCGGCTCGGGCCTGAAGGCCGTGATGCTGGCGGCGAACGCGATCGTGGCGGGTGACGCGGAGATCGTGATCGCGGGCGGTCAGGAGAACATGAGCGCATCGCCGCACGTGCTGCCGGGCTCGCGCGACGGGTTCCGGATGGGCGATGCGAAGCTGGTCGACACGATGATCGTCGACGGCCTGTGGGACGTGTACAACCAGTACCACATGGGCATCACGGCGGAGAACGTTGCGAAGGAATACGGCATCACGCGCGAAGAGCAGGACGCATTCGCGGCGCTGTCGCAGAACAAGGCGGAAGCCGCACAGAAAGCCGGGCGCTTTGACGACGAGATCGTGCCGGTGTCGATTCCGCAACGCAAGGGCGAGCCGCTGCAGTTCGCGACCGACGAGTTCGTGCGTCACGGCGTGACGGCGGAATCGCTGGCGGGGCTGAAGCCGGCATTCTCGAAGGACGGCTCGGTGACGGCGGCGAACGCGTCGGGGCTGAACGACGGTGCGGCGGCGGTGCTGGTGATGTCGGCGCAGAAGGCGGCGGCGCTGGGCCTGACGCCGCTCGCGAAGATCAAGGCGTATGCGAATGCGGGCGTGGATCCGAGCGTGATGGGGATGGGCCCGGTGCCGGCCTCGCGCCGGTGCCTGGAGCGCGCGGGCTGGACGCCGGGCGACCTGGACCTGATGGAGATCAACGAGGCGTTCGCGGCGCAGGCGCTGGCGGTGCACAAGCAGATGGGCTGGGACACGTCGAAGGTGAACGTGAACGGCGGGGCGATCGCGATCGGTCACCCGATCGGCGCGTCGGGCTGCCGGATCCTGGTGACGCTGCTGCACGAGATGGCCAAGCGCGATGCGAAGCGCGGGCTGGCGTCGCTGTGCATCGGCGGCGGGATGGGTGTCGCGCTCGCGGTCGAGCGCGTCTGAGCAGGGTCTGATGACATCGCACGGACGCGGCGCCGGCCAGCGCAGCATCCGTGCGACACGGTTTTCGCGCACGACAAGCAGCCAACAACAAGCGCGATGTTCCGGTGCGTGCCGTGCCCGCGACGCGGGCGGCTGCGCATCGAAGCGGTGGGGCGGCAGCATGTGCCATGTCGCCGCCCCGCATCATCGTTTACTTTTTTGTCGGTAATTTATAGGATGACTAAGCGAATTGCAGTTGTGACTGGTGGAATGGGCGGCCTCGGCGAAGCAGTCAGCATCAGGTTGAACGACGCGGGCCACCGGGTAGTCGTCACGTATTCGCCGAACAACGCCGGCGCTGACCGCTGGCTGACCGAGATGCATGCGGCCGGCCGTGAGTTCCATGCGTATCCGGTGGACGTGGCCGATCACGATTCGTGCCAGCAATGCATCGAGAAGATCGTGCGGGACGTCGGCCCGGTCGACATTCTCGTGAACAACGCGGGCATCACGCGCGACATGACGCTGCGCAAGCTCGACAAGGTCAACTGGGATGCGGTGATCCGCACGAACCTCGATTCCGTGTTCAACATGACGAAGCCTGTCTGCGAAAGCATGGTCGAGCGCGGTTGGGGTCGCATCGTCAACATCTCGTCGGTGAACGGGTCGAAAGGCTCGGTCGGCCAGACCAACTACGCGGCCGCGAAGGCGGGCATGCACGGCTTCACGAAATCGCTCGCGCTCGAGATCGCGCGCAAGGGCGTGACGGTGAACACGGTGTCGCCGGGTTACCTCGCGACGAAGATGGTGACGGCGATCCCGCAGGACATCCTCGACACGAAGATCCTCCCGCAGATTCCGGCGGGCCGGCTCGGCAAACCCGAGGAAGTCGCGGCGCTCGTCGCGTACCTGTGCTCGGAGGAGGCCGGTTTCGTGACGGGCTCCAACATCGCGATCAACGGCGGTCAGCACATGCACTGACGCGTGGCGGCCCGGGCTGCGTTCGCACGCCGTCCGGGCCGTGTTCCGCTGTATCCAGTGCCGCGGCGGCGGCAGGCGCCGCTGTGGCCTCGCATTCCGGAGATGGCATGGGTGAAACCTGGATGGGACTCGTGATCGGCGGTTCGGCACTGGCCGTTGCGCTGACGATGGCGATCGCGCTCCACTGGCTCGAGCGGCGCCGTGCGCGACTGCTGCGGAACTTCGATCATCGCGATTGCTGGTTCGTCGCGTACGGCAAGTGCTTCGCGCGCAGGCCGGCACGCCGCATGCGCGGCGCGCGTTGACGGGGGCGACGTCGCGGCATCGCGACTGACGAGCGGTCGCGCATCGCGCGCATGCAGCCTGGGATGCGCGCGATGCGCGTGGTCAATCGTTCTTTTCGCTCTTTGCACCCGACTCGGCCGAACCGTTCTTGTGGAAGATCCGTTTCGTCGTGCGCTTGGTGGCGTCCCAGCCTTCGCGCGACGCGTGCGCGACCCCATGCCCGACTGCCTTCGCGGCGCTCGCGGTTGCATGGCCGAAGCTGCGTGCCGCCTCGCCGGTCTTGTGTGCGGCTTCCTTCGAATCGCGCTTGATGTCCTGCTTCACTTCCGACATGTCCGCGTGCGCGATCGGGCTGATCAGCGCAAGAATGAGTGCGGCGCCGATGATCTGACGAACTTTCACGACCTGGTTTCCTTAAGCAATCTTCATCGAGGATTCGTCCCGCCGGCAGGCGACGGGGCCAACGTGCCGGCCGCCGATGCGTCGAGCATCACGGCGGCGCGGCCCGAGAGCAGCACGCGATCGCTGCAGCGCAGCGCGAAGCCGTACAGCACCGAACGGCCGTCGCCGCTGACGCGTTCTGCGTCGATGGTGAGCGGCAGGTCGAACGTGTCGAGCCGGTCGACGAACGCGTCGACGTTGCGCACGCTCGCGAGATAGCCGGCGCGCGGGCGCGCTTCCGGCGCACCGAGCAGCGCGCCGTGCACGGCCATCGCCTGCGCCGCATATTCGATGCCGCAGACCGATGCGAGCCGGCCGTGCGAGCGCAGCGGGTTGTGCGGATCGCGGTGGCTCGTCGCGGTGCAGCGGATGCGTTCGGCGTCCCACGCATCGACCGTATCGAGCACGCACATCGCGCCGCCGTGAGGAATGTGCGCGGCGATCCATGTGTGGTCGAGCGGAGGCATCAACGTTGCGGCCATCACGCGCGCTCCACGAAGGTATCGGGCATCGCGACGTCGATCTGCACGCGCGTATCTTCCAGGTAGTCGAGCACGACGCGCGTCGAACGCTGCGCGGCGAGCGCGTCGAGCAGCGGCAGCACGCGCGCGGCCGGGTTGCCGGTGCGCAGCGTTTCGAAACCGGCGTGCGCGAGCGTCGTGGCCGGCGCGTCCGTGAGCTGCACGTCGATGCGGGCGAGGGCGCGCTCGCTTGCGTCGGGCGCGAACACGAGCGCGACGCCGAATGCGTCGGCGATCGGCCGCACCGCGTGCAGCGGTTCCGGGTAGTCGGTGTCGTACGCGATCAGCAGGCTCGGCACGCGATCGACCGCGACCTGGCACAGGCTTTCGAGCAGGCCCGCGGCGAAGCTGCCGTCGTGCGCGCACAGCACGTTCGACGTCGCCATCGCGCGGGTCGCGATGCTCCAGTAGCCGGCCGGTGCGTTGTGCACGGAGTTGTGGAAACGTGTCGGCGACAGCTGCCGATCGTCGCCGGCGAGGGTTTCGCAGATCGCGTGGCAGTTCTGGCCGTCGCCGCCGGATGCGCTGAACACGGTCGCGAGCGTGGCCGCATCGCGTCCGCTCGCGGTTGCCGCTTCGTGGCCGACCGCGAGCGCGACGCGCACGACGGGGCCCGTGCGGCGCCGTTCGGCCGACGGCAGGCCGGCCGGCGGCGGCAGCGCGGTGCGCGCGGGTACATAGGGTGTGCGGCCCGAAAGCGCGTCGGCCGCGTGCGGCCAGTCGTTCAATCCCGGCCCGACGAGGCCGATGCTTTCGATGAAGGCGGTGAGCGTCATGTCGGGCCTCAACGGCGTGCGTGGCCGGCGCGGCCGAGGATCAGGCTGCAATTCGTGCCGCCGAAGCCGAACGAATTGGAGAGGACGGCGCGTACGCGCGTATCGCGGCTCGCGAGCACGTAGTCGGCGGCGAGCGCCGGGTCCGGTTGCGTCGTGTTGACGCCGGCCGGCACGAACTGTTCGCGCAGCGCGAGCGCGGCGACGACCGCTTCGAGCGCCCCGGCCGCGCCGAGCGTGTGGCCGGTCGCGCCTTTCGTCGAGCTGCACGGCGTGCTGGCGAACAGCGCGCCGACCGCGCGGCTTTCGGCTGCATCGTTGCTCGGCGTCGCGGTGCCGTGCAGGTTCACGTAGTCGATGTCGTTCGCGCCGAGGCCGGCGGACGCGAGCGCCTGCTCGATCGCAACGCGTGCGCCGAGTCCTTCCGGATGCGGCGACGACATGTGATGCGCGTCGCTCGATTCGCCGATGCCGAGCAGCAGGATCGCGTCGGCGTCGAGCGCGGCGGGTGGTTCGGGCGCGCGTTCGACGAGCGCGAACGCGGCGGCCTCGCCGATCGAGATGCCGTCGCGCACGACGTCGAACGGCCGGCAGGGCAGGCGCGACAGCAGTTCGAGCGAATTGAAGCCGTACAGCGTCGTCAGGCACAGCGAATCGACGCCGCCGACGACGGCCGCGTCGATCAGCCCGGCCTCGATCATCCGGCGCGCGGAGCCGAACACCTTTGCGCCGGACGAGCACGCGGACGAGATCGCCATCGCCGGCCCGCGCAGCGCGAAATACGCGCGCACGAACGCGGCCGGCGAATACGGGTTGTGGGTGTGCGCATAGCGGAAGCCGGTGGGCAGCGCGCCGCTTGCCGGATCGCGATGCCGGTACGCGTGTTCGGTTTCGAGGATGCCGGCCGTGCTCGTGCCGACGAACACGCCGACGCGCGCCGCGCCGTAGCGCGCGACGGCCGCCGCGACGCGCGCGTCGAAGCCGTCCTGCACGAGGCCGAGCTGCGCGAGGCGGTTGTTGCGGCATTCGAAGTCGGCGAGATCCGCGCGCACGGGCTGCGCATCGACACCGTCCACCGCACCGATCCACGTGTCGAGAGCCGCGCGCTCGAAGTCGCACGGTGCGAGCCCGCCGCGTGCGTGGCGCAGTGCGTCGAGGGTCGCGTCGAGGCCGCGGCCGATGCAGCTGGTGGCGGTGAAGTGCGAGAGCAGGAGAGGTTTCACGAGGGTCGCATCCGGTGGCCGGAACGGGCGCCGCAGCAGGGCTGGCAGGCGCGCCGTTCGCGGTCAGATTTTATCAAACGGGGGTGTCGCAACGCCCGGCTGGCCGGGCGGTTCGGGCGCGAGCGCCGCGCGCAACGTGGTCCAGTGCAGCTGCGCATCGGCGGCCGCGCGCAGCACGGCCTGCAACACGTCGAGCACGACCGGTTCGCCGCGCGCGTCGCGCGCCGCATGGCCGTCGTGCACGAGCAGGATGTCGCGCGGTTCGAGGCCGTGCAGCAGGCGGCGCGTGACGGTCGCGGCATCGCGCGCGCGCGTGTCGAAGCCGCGCCGCGTCCAGCTCGCCAGTTGCAGGCCGAGCTCGCACAGCACCGGTTCGAGAAACGGATTGCGCAGGCCGGCCGGCGCGCGGAAGAACAGCGGGCGCGTGCCGGCGATGTCGGTCAGCGTCTGTTGTGCGGCCGCGATCTCGCGTCGCAGCGCGGCCGGCCCCGACAGCGAGAACGTGTGCCGGTGCCGCTGGCTATGGTTCTCGATTGCATGCCCGCGCGCGACGATCGCTTCGATCCACCGCGGATGACGGCGCGCGAGATCGCCGATGCAGAAGAACGTCGCGCGCGCGTCGTAGCGCTCGAGCAGGTCGAGCACGCGCGGCGTGACGTCCGGGTCGGGGCCGTCGTCGATCGTCAGCGCGATCCGGCGGCCGGCGCCGGCCGGCAGGCGCGTCCAGTTCGGGCCGAGCAGCGTGCTGCGCGGCCACAGGCCGGCGGCGGTCAGCGCGAGATGCGAGGCGACCACGCTGCCGACGGCCCACGGCCACGCGGCCGGCTGCGCGACGACCGCGGCGGCGGCGCCTGCATGCAGCGCGGCCGTGCCCGCGATCAGCGGCGTCGGTTTCCAGCGGCGCACGCCGGATTGCCCGGCCTGGCGCGGCGGAACGGACTGCGGTGCGTTCATGCGCGGTCTCCCTGGAAGCGATCCGCCGCTGCGGCGCGCGGCGCGAGAATCGCGGCGAAGGCGAGCGCGAGCATCGCGCCGGGGCCGACGGTCAGCCCGAAGGTTTCGAGCAGCGGCACGCGCGACAGCGCGAGCAGCCCGAAGCCGGCGACCGTCGCGAGGTTCGCGATCAGCAGCGACACGAGCGTGTACGGCGTGACCGGTTGTGCGTCGTCGCGCTTGCAGAAGAACAGCGCGTAGTTCGAGCCGACCGCGACGATCAGCAGCATCCCGACGAGGTGCAGGATCGTCAGTTGCACGCCGGCGAGCGCGAAGCCGGCCGTCACGACCAGCACGGCCGCGACGAGCGGCGCGAGCGCGCGCACCACGCGGCGCGGCGAACGCAGCGCGATCAGCAGCAGCACGGCGATCGCCGCGAACCCTGCCAGCGACAGCCGGATGTCCTCGTGCACGTAGCTCACGTACAGGCGGTCGGCTTCGGCCTTCATGTCGACGAACAGCGCATCGGGCACGCCGGCGCGCGCGACGGCCGCGCGTATCGGCGTTGCGTCGAGCGCAGGCTGCGCGGTGCGTGCGGCGTCCGGCGCGCGCAGCGGCAGCATCGCGCTCCAGCGGCCCGCGCGTTCGGTCAGCAGTGCATCGACGGCCAGCGCCATCGACGTGCCGCGCATGTCCGCGCGCGTCAACAGCGGTGCATGGCGTGCGGCTTCGACGTCGGCGATGAACGGCGCGAACAGCTCGGGTTTCACCGCGATCGGCTGGTTCGCGACGGCGTCGCGCATCCGCGCGGCGAGCACGTCCGCATCGGGCAGGCTCGCCTGGCGCGCGCGCTGCGCGGCGTCGCTCGGCAGATAACGCGCAGGGCTTTCGAAGCCCGCGAGCGCGCCGCGCTCGACGAGCGGCTGCAACTGCGCGGCGACCTTCTCGGCGCCTTCGAGCGCGGCCTGCTCGGTCGGTGCGGATATCACGACGAGGTAGCGCACGTCGGGCGCGCCGACATCGGCGCGCAGCCGCGCGTCGAGCGCTTGCGCGTGCGCCGGTACGGGGCTCAGCGCGGCGAGCTCGCGGCTCCACAAATCGTCGCGATGCAACACGAGCGTCGTGCATGCGGCGGCGACGAGCACGGCGAGCGGCCAGCGCAGCCGCGGCGCGGCGTCGGCCGCGCGCGCGAGCACGGCGCCGACGCGCGACACGTCGCGGATCGCGACATGCTCGCCGCGCAGGTGCGGCAGCACGAAGCGTGTGACGAGCGCGGCGGCCGTCAGCCCGACGATCGAATACAGCCCGAGCTGTACGAGGCCCGGGAATCCGGAGAACAGCATCGACGCGAATCCGCACACGGACGTCAGCACGCCGAGCCGGATCGTCGGCCAGTACGCGGCGAGCCATGCGCGTGTCGCGTCGGCGGGGCGCGCGCCGCCGCGCGTGCCGGCCTGCGCCGATTGCACGAACAGGTAGATCGAGTAATCGACGGCCTCGCCGATCAGCGTCGTGCCGAAGCCGAGTGTCAGCCCGTGCACCGTGCCGAACGCGGCGCTGACCGCCGCGATCCCGGCCGCGACACCCGTCAGCACCGGCAGCAATCCGAGCGCGAGCGTGCGCGGCGAGCGGTATAGCGTCAGCAGCAGCGCGACGATCAGCACGACGCTCGCCGTCGACAGCCGTTCGACGTCGTGCCGGATCGTGTCGCGCATGTCGACCGAGAACACGCCGGGGCCCGTCATCGCGAGCGTGGTCGCGGCCGCGTTCGGCACGGTTTGCTGCGCGGCGGTAAACGCGCGGCGCACCGTGTCGATCGCGCGTGCCTGCGCATCGGTATCGGAGCCGGCGGCGGCCGTCTGCGCGACGAGCACCGCGCGCGTGCCGTCGCGCGACGCCCACACGCCGTCGCGGCTAGCCGGTTGCGCCGCGCTGTCGAACTGGTCGACGAGCACGCCGATTTCGCCGGTCGGATCGCGCGGCAGCATCGCTTTGGCCACGAGCCCGGCCGACGAACTCAGCAGGTCGAGGCTGTCGCCGAGCGCCTGGTGCAGACCGGCGGCGCTGAAGCGTTGCGGCGTGACGGCCGGGCTCAGCAGGTAACGGTGATCGAAGGCGAACTGCCGGTCGCGCGCATCGTTCGCGGCTTCGCCGTTGTGAATGGCCGCGAACTGCGGATCGGCGCGCAGCGCGCCGGCGACGCGCTTCGACAGCGCCGCGCGCGTCGTGGCATCGCCGCCGTCGATCGCGACGAGGATCAGCCGCGACACGATGCCGTCGCGCAACTGGTCGACGAGCACGCGCTGCCCGGCGCTCGGCGAGCGCGGCAGGAACGCGGACAGGTCGGCCGTGAAGTGCGCGCGGCCGATCGCGACGCCGCACGCGACGAGCGCGAGCAGCCACACGAGCACCGCGCGCTGCCGCAGCGCGTGCAGCGCGCGCGCGACGGGCGGGGGCGAAGGCTGGGTGCGTTCGTCCATCAGTTCGGGTTCGCCGGAACGGGTTGCAGGCGCATCACCGAATGATCGCCGTCGGCCTGCCGGATCGTGACGCTGCGCAATACGTCGCGCGTGCCGTCGAGCGTGATCGTGCTGACGACCTTCAGCATCCGCGCGTCGAGCGGCGTGAGCGTCAGCGTCCAGTCGTCGCCGCGCCCGGCGAGTGCGACCTTGTAGACCTGTTCGAGCGCGAAGCGGTTGCCGGACAGCGTCGCGCGGATGCTGTCGATGAACGCGCCGAGTTCCGGATAGCGCGCGAGCGCGAGCGTGTACTTGCGGTTGTTGCGCTCGACGGTGAGCATGTCGCTGTCGACGACGAGGTGTTCGGGCTTCGGGCTCAGCGTGTGCTTCTCGAGGTGATCGGGCGCGACGAACACGAGCTCGCCGGACGACTCGACCGGCTGCGTGGCGATCGACAGGTACTTCGTTTCGGTGAACGTCGCGCGCCCCGATTTGTGCTGCGCGAGCGTCGACATCAGCCGGTCGAGGTTCCAGCCCGAACCGGTATCGGCTGCCTGCGCGGGCGCGGCCAGTGCGAGCGCGGCAGCGGTGAGCATCACGGCGGCGCGCCGCAATGCGGGCGCGAGCGATGGCAGGAAGCGGCGAGCGGCGGTCATGCGTCGGAATCCTTCGTAGCGGGCAGGCCGGCGCCGGCGCGCGCATCGTCGCGGCGCGTGGCCGCGGTATCGCCGCCTTGCCAGAAATCGAAATAGTTGAACCAGTTGTACGGTGCGGCGCGGCAGTACTTGTCGAGCAGCGCGACGTAGCGCGCGAGCGCCGCGTCGACGGCCGCCGCGCGCGCATCGCGCCGCACGTCGGAGAAATCGGCGAGCGTCTCGAAGTGCACATCGTAGCGGTTGCCGTCGCGATAGAGGCCCGTCATGAAGATCACCGGACGCCGCAGCATCGCCGCCATGTAAAGCGGCCCGAGCGGGAACGCGGCCGGCGCGCCGAGCAGCGGCAGCCGCCGCAGCGACGCGGCGGCGTCGTCGAGCAGCGTGCGGTCGGCGAGCATGCCGATCATGCAGTTCGCGTCGAGGCGCTCGCGCACCTTCAGCATCGAGTCGACCTGCCCGAGCGCGATCACTTCCGGCTGCGCCGCGGGATTCACCGCGGCGAGCGTCGCGTTGATCTTGCGCGCGTTCTTCTCGTACATCGTGACGACCACGCGCAGATCGGGGTGCGTGCGGCCGATCGCGCGCACGACCTCGAAGCTGCCGAGGTGCGCGCCCATCAGGAATGCGCCGCGCCCGGCTGCGAGCGCATCGTCGACGAGCGTTTCGCCATGCAGACGAATGTCGAACAGGTCGAAGCGTTCGTTCATCAGGTAGACGCGGTCGTGGATCGTCGCCGCGAACGTGAATACGTGCCGATACACGTCGCGCCAGCGCGCGGGCCGGCCGAGCACACGCCGCAGGTAGTCGCGCGACGCGGCGCACGCGACCGGCGAGAACAGCACGAAATACGTCGCGATCAGATGCAGCACGATGCGTGCGCGCTGCCGGCCGAAGCGCAGCGAGATCCACGTCATCGCGCGCAGCAATCCTGCGTTGCTGCGCTCCTGGCGTTCGGCCCACGCGGTGCGCTTCATGGCTGCGCGCCATCCTGTGCGGCCGGCGGCGCGGACAGCACGCCGCTCGCGACGTCGCGCGCCCCGGCGCGCAGCGTGAAGCGGATCGCGCCGCTGGCTGCGGTGTCGAACGCGAGGTCGAGCGGTTCGCCGGGCGCGACCGGGCTCAGGAATTTCGCGGAGCCGAGCCGCCACGTGTGCAACGGGCGATTCAGCGCCGCGCCGATCGCGTGGATCGCGTGATCGAGCAGCACGACGCCCGGCACGACAGGATGACCGGGGAAGTGGCCGGGCAGCGCCGGGTGATCGGCCGAAATCGTGAATCCGGGCGCGGGCGTGTCGGCGGCATTGCGCGCAGGCGTCGGCGCGGCTGCCGTGCGTGCATGTCGCGCAACGAGCGCGGCGAGCACGTCGCGCGGCAGCTTGCCCGTTTCGTTGCGCGGCAGTGCGTCGACGAACACGAGCGGACGCGGCATGAACGCCGGATCGATCCGCTCGCGCAGCGCGCGCTGCAGGTCGGCGGCCGTGAGCGTCGGCGCGACGACGAGCGCGACGAGGCGCGTGACCGGTTCGACGTCTGCGGGCGTGGTTTCGTCGGGCATGAAGAACACGCCGTCGACGACCTCGGAAATCGCATTGAGCTGATGGTTCAGGTACGCGAGCGACGTGCGCTTGCCGGCGATGTTGACGAGATCCGCTTTGCGGCCGTGCAGCAGGAACCGGCCGTCGCCGAGCAGTTCGAGCGCATCGCCCATCGGCACCGGCGCCTCGACGTGCCCGCCCGATACCCAGACGGTCGGGCCGCTGCCGTCGTCTGCCGGCTCGTCGCGCGCGTCGAGCCTGATGCCGGGGAACAACTGCCACGCGGCGCCCTGCGACGTGCGACGCGTCGCGATCTGGCCGGTTTCGGTGCTGCCGTAGATCTCGACGAGCGGCGCGTCGAGCGCGGCCTCGGCTTCGCACGCGAGCTTTTCCGACAGCGGCGCGGTGGCCGACAGCACGAGCGCCGCGCGCGGCAGCGTCTGGCCTGCCGACAGCAGCGCGCGCAGGTGGATCGGCGACGTGACGAGCACGCGCGGCTGCGGGATCGTGTCGAGCTCGTCGCGGATGTCGACCGGGTAGAACGGCTGGCGGTTGCTGAACGCGAGGCCGCCGATCAGCGCGAGCAGTACCGTCGATTCGAAGCCGTACATGTGCTGCGCGGGCACCGTGCCGATCAGTGTGGCCGCGCGGCCGTCGAGCAGCCCGAGGCGGTCGGCTGCGGCGCGCACGCAGCCGACGAGGAAGCCCCAGGTCTTGCGGTGCGGCACCGGCGCGCCGGTCGAGCCGGACGTGAACACGTAGGCCATGATTCGCGCGGCATCGATGTGCGGCACGGCGAACGGCGCATCGCTCGCGAGGTCGCCCGGTGCGGCGTCGGGATACGCGAAGCGCGGCAGGTCGATCGCGCAGTCGGGTGTGTCGTGCAGGCAGAACGCATCGGGCGCGAACGACGCGAGCTGGCGGACCATTTCCGGCGTGTGCGTCGACGGCAGCAGGCTGACCTTGCCGGCGACGAGCGCCGCGCACAGGCTGACCGCGAAGCGGTAGCGGTCGCGGCACACGTTGAACACGTGTGCACCGGCGGGCAGCGCGGCGGCCACGCGCGCGACGTCGGCGACGAACGCGCGCACGGAAACGGGCGTGCTGTCGCGCCAGGCGATCGTCTGGTCCGGCGAGGAATGGAATACCAGCGGGTGAGTCGGCATAAATCGGTAAAAACGGGAGCGAAGGCCGGCGCGGCCGCGTTGCGGCGCCGCGCCGGCCGTGAATTCATCGTGAGGCCGACGATGCGCGATACGCGCGCACCGCGTCGACCATCCGCGGCCGCGGCTCGTGCGGCAGCGCGAAGCGCCGGCACGCATGCTCGGCGGCGAACATCACGACGACGAGCGGCAGCGACAGGTAGTTCGCGAACGTCGACCACGTGACGATCGGCGCGATCGCGAACAGCAGCGTCGACACGGCGGCGATCGCGACGAAGAACAGCGTCCACGCGAGCGTGATCTGCCGCGTATAGCGCGCGACGGCCGGCGTGACCGCGCCGTGGATCATCGTCGCGAAGCGCGTGCACAGCGGCACCTGGCCTGCCGCGAGCGTGCGGCCGAACAGCAGCGCCATCGCGACGTTGAAGCTCGCGTGTTCCAGATACAGACCCCATTCGAAATGCCGCGCGAGCGGCGCACGCGCGGCCCACAGCGCGGCGGCCGCCAGCAGCCACGCCGGTACGAGCCAGGCGCGCCTCGGCGAGCGCAGCGCCGCGCCGAGCGCGAGCAGCAGCGGCGGCACGAGCGCCATCGCGAGGCCGAAGCCGTGCGCGCCGGGCGTCGCCGCCGCGTAGTGCGCGCCGGCCTGGTAGGCGGCCACGGCGCCGACCGCGGCGACGCCGCGCGCGATGGACTGCAGCCTGCTCATCGGCGGCCTCCGCGCGGGCGCGGGCACGCGCCGCCGGCGGCCGGGCGGCGGCGGGCAGGCGGGCAAACCGGAACGGAGCGGAAGGACGGGCGCGGCATGACTGGCGACATCGGGCGGATCGTGGCCGGACGCGGTGGTCGGGCCGTCAAACATCATATGAATGGCGGCCGGGACGCGGGTCCGGGCCGGTTGTGGAGCACGCCCATTTTAGGGCCGCCGCACCGCGTGTTCGGGGCGGGCGCGAACGGCTTTTGTAACCGATTGTATGGCGCCGGACGACGCGTTTCGCGGGGTCGGTCCATTTCCATCCGAAGCGGCTCAAGCGTCTCGTGCATTCGGGTCCTGAAACGGGCCGCTGCGCCGGCCCGCCAGTCTGTAACCATTGGCGGTATACGGCCCGATACCCCTTCGTCTAGAATCCGCGTAACTTTTACAAACGATCCCCAAATAACGCAGGCGGGGAAGCCGGCAGACGCCGGAGGGACGGAGATTCGCACGCGCCGGGCGTGCACGACGGTCGTCGTTTCCGGGCGCCTTCCGCTGCCATGGGCCGCCTGCTCGCACGCATGATGAACGCACTGGAACAAGAGCTCGCCACGCTGATCATCGGCGAACTGAATCTCGAAGACGTCCCGCTCGAAACAGTGACGGCCGGGACCCCGCTGTATGGCGAGGGTTTCGGGCTCGACTCCATCGACATCCTGGAAATCGCGCTGCTGATCTCGAAGAAATACGGCTTCGAACTGCGCTCGGACAATCCGGACAACCAGACGATCTTTGCGACGCTCGGCGCGCTGGCCGCCTACGTCGCCGCGCATCGCACGAAGTGACGCGACGGCGTCGCGCCCGGGCGCGGCGCGCAGGTGATGACGGCATGCGGCGGCGATCATGAGACGATTCGCCGCCGCGTCGATCGAGGGGAAACGCGATGAACGGAGCAATTCGATGCGGGCGCTCGTGACGGGCGGCAGCGGCGCACTCGGGCAGGCGATCTGCGCGGCGCTCGCGCAGGCCGGCCATGAAGTGTGGGTGCACGCGAACCGCCATCTTGCGCAGGCGGAGGCGGTCGCGCAGCAGATCGTCGCGGCCGGCGGCAGCGCGCACGCGATCGCGTTCGACGTGACCGACGCCGACGCGACGCTCGCCGCGCTGGCGCCGTTCCTCGACGATGCGCCGGTGCAGATCCTCGTCAACAACGCGGGCATTCACGACGATGCGCCGATGGCCGGCATGTCGCGCGGGCAATGGCACAGCGTGATCGACGTGACGCTCAACGGTTTTTTCAACGTCACGCAGCCGCTGCTGCTGCCGATGATCCGCACGCGGCGCGGGCGCATCGTCAACATCGCATCGGTGGCCGGCGTGACCGGCAATCGCGGGCAGGTCAATTACGCGGCCGCGAAGGCGGGGCTGATCGGCGCGACGAAGTCGCTGTCGCTGGAGCTCGCGTCGCGCGGCATCACCGTGAACGCGGTCGCGCCCGGCATCATCGAATCGCCGATGGCCGAACGGGCGTTTCCCGCCGAACGCATCAAGCAGCTCGTGCCCGCGCAGCGCGCGGGCCGGCCCGACGAAGTCGCGGCGATGGTCGCGTATCTGGTGTCCGACGCCGCGGCCTACGTGACGGGGCAGGTGTTGTCCGTCAACGGCGGGCTCGCATGACGCAGCGCGGCGCCGGCCCGACGTAACGCAACGCGGCGCATCGCCGCGAGGTCGCGTGGCCTGCGCCGCATAGTGAGGAAATCGAAGTGTCCGTGCATCCAGTCGACGCCGAACGGCGCCCCTGTTCCCTGTCGTCCGCCGCCGCGCCGCTCGCGAACGGCGGCCGCGCGCTGCGGCTCGTCCAGATGAGTCATGCACGGCTCGTCGCGTTGCTGGACGATGCACGCATGCGTGCCGATGGATTCGAGCGCGCGTTGCCGGGTGCGTTGGGCGTGGTGTGCATCGGTGCGGGCGGGTTGCAGGACGCGTCGCAAGCTGACTCGGCCGCACGGATGCTGGCCGATACCGCTCCCGATCTGCCGGTCGCACCGGTGCAGATGGCGTTGCTCGGCGCGGATACCGCGCCGGCCGATGCGGTGTACGAAATCTGGCAATGCAATGCGCGCGACCTGCGCAGCGAACGGCGCGGCGCGCTGCACTATCGCTACAGTGACACGGCGGGCCTCGTGTTCGGCAGCATCGTCCTGCACGAGCACGAAACGTCCGGCGCCCCTCGCGACGGCGGCACGCCGCTCGAACGCGCGACGCACGATGCGTACCGCGCGCTGTTCGACGTGCTCGATACGCTCGGCATGCCGCATCCGCTGCGCATCTGGAATACCGTGCCGGCGATCAACGCCGCGCAGTTCGGGATCGAACGCTATCGTCAGTTCAATATCGGCCGCCAGCACGCGTTCGACGCGTGCCGCCGCGCGCTGACGGGCGGCGTGCCGGCCGCCTGCGCGCTGGGCTCGGTCGTGCCGGTCGCGGGCGATGCGCCGCCGGCCGCACCGCTCGCGATCCATTTCCTCGCGAGCCGCACGCCGGCCGATCCGGTCGAGAACCCGCGTCAGGTCAGCGCGTATCACTATCCGGCGCAGTACGGCCCGCGTGCGCCGACGTTCGCGCGCGCAGCCGCGTGGACGGATGGCGAAGCCGAGCCGGTGCTGTTCGTATCGGGCACCGCGAGCATCGTCGGGCACCGCACCGTGCATCCCGGCGACGTCGTCGCGCAAACGCGCGAGACGGTCGCGAACCTCGCGGCCGTGCTCGAGCAGGCCGCGCGGCAGGGGCATGGCCCGTACTCGCTCGCCGACCTGAGCTATCGCGTCTACGTGCGCGACGCCGAGGATGGTGCGGCGCTCGCCGCGATCGAACGCGTGCTGCGCGATGCGGCCGGCCCCGGCGTGCGGCCGCTGTTCGTCCATGCGGACGTGTGCCGCGACGACCTGCTGGTCGAGATCGAAGCCAGCGCGGGGCACGCAGTGGAGCGGCTGTCATGAAGCGGGAGAACCTCACGATCCGGCAACCGTCGCCGCACGCGGGCGGTGTCGACGAAGCCTGCCGCCATTCGCTGGCAAGTCATAAACTTTTGTCAGGATCCCTGTCTTCGCAATCGGCCGTTCCCATGTCCAAGCTGCACGCCTCGTCCACCCATCTCGTGCTGATTCCGAGCTACAACCCGGGCGCCAAGGTCGACACGACCGTGCGCAATGCCCGCGCGCAGTGGAATCCGGTGTGGGTCGTCGTCGACGGCAGCACCGACGGCAGCGCCGAACGGCTGCAGGCGATGGCCGAACGCGACCCGGGGTTGCGCGTGATCGTGCTGCCGGAGAATCGCGGCAAGGGCGCCGCGGTGCTCGCGGGGCTCGACGCGGCGGCCGCGAGCGGCTTCACGCACGTGCTGACGATGGATTCCGACGGCCAGCATCCGGCCGACCTGATTCCGGCCTTCATGGCCGCATCGCAGGCCGAGCCCGACGCGATGGTGCTGGGCGTGCCGAAGTTCGACGCGAGCGCGCCGCAGTTGCGCGTGCAGGGGCGCCGGCTGTCGAACGCATGGGCCGACCTCGAGACGCTGTGGGCCGGCATCGGCGATTCGCTGTACGGCTTTCGCGTGTATCCGGTCGCGCCGCTCGCCGCGATCATGCGCCGCCAACCGTGGATGCGCGGCTTCGACTTCGATCCCGAGGCGGCCGTGCGGCTGTGCTGGGCCGGCGTGCGCCCGATCCGCATCGACGCACCGGTGCGTTACTTCGGCCGGCACGAGGGCGGCGTGTCGCATTTCCATTACGGCCGCGACAACGCGCTGCTCGCGTGGATGCACCTGCGGCTCTTCACCGGTTTCGCGGTGCGGCTGCCGATGCTGGTCGCGCGTCGGCTGACGCGACGCCGCCGTGGCCAGGCGGCCTGAGCAACCTGCCCGTTTTTCCTCCCTGCCATCACCCGATCACGGCGATTGCACCGATTTTGGTCGTCAATTCCGTTCCGGGTCGCCGCTTCATTTCAATCCGCTGAGTAATGAACGTGTCATCGGATGTAAACATCTGGTAATTTTCTGCCGGATTATGCAAAATCGCCGCTCCCAAATACAACTATCGAGGGATTCCGGGATGCAACTCAAGAAAGCGGTGGCAGCGTGTGGCGTGGCGTTCCTGTTGAGCGCATGCGGCGGGGTACAGAGCATCGACGCGAACAGCCTGACGTCGGCGGGGACCAACCTGTTCAAGGCAGCGACGCTGTCGGATGCGGATATCGCCGCACTGTCGAACGACTCGTGCAAGTCCAGCGACGCCGAATCGAAGATCGCGCCGGCGAACAGCGCGTACTCGAAGCGTCTGACGAAGGTGATGAAGGGCTTCGGCGACATGACGCTGAACGGCCAGAAAATCAACTACAAGGTCTACATGACCAAGGACGTCAACGCGTGGGCGATGGGCAACGGCTGCGTGCGCGTGTACAGCGGCCTGATGGACATGATGAACGACGACGAGTTGCGCGGCGTGATCGGCCATGAAATGGGCCACGTTGCACTGGGTCACTCGAAGAAGGCGATGCAGACGGCGTACGCCGTGAGCGCGGCGCGCACCGCGGCCGGCGCGGCGTCGCCGGGCGTGGCGGCGCTGTCGAGCTCGCAGCTCGGCGACATCACCGAGAAGTTCATCAACGCGCAGTTCTCGCAGACGCAGGAAAGCGCCGCGGACGACTACTCGTTCGACCTGATGAAGCAGAAGGGCATGCAGCAGAAGGGCCTCGTCACCGCGTTCCAGAAGCTCGCGAAGCTCGATGGCGGCCAAAGCTCGATGATGAGCTCGCACCCGTCGTCGACGAGCCGTGCGCAGCACATCGAGGATCGCATCGCGAAGGGCAGCTGATCTTCGCGCACGGCGCCGGCCCGGCCGGCGCGCGCGAGACGAAAAGAAAACCCCACGCTCTTCCGGGCGTGGGGTTTTTGTTTTTGGGGGCGCGCCGCGCGCTTACGGCACCATCCCCGGCAGCACGTACGCCTGCGCGAGCGTGATCAACCCGACGATCACCGCGAACAGCAGGCTGTGCCGGACCGTGAAGCGGAACAACTCCGACTCCTTGCCGACGAGGCCCGTCGCCGCGCACGCGACTGCGATCGACTGCGGCGAGATCATCTTCGCGGTTACGCCGCCCGTCGTGTTCGCGGCGACCGCGAGCGTTTCGGGCACGCCGAGCTGATGGGCCGTGGCCTGCTGCAGCGAGCAGAAGAGGGCGTTCGACGACGTGTCGGAGCCGGTCAGGAACACGCCGAGCCAGCCGAGGAACGGCGAGAAGAACGGGAACGCGGCGCCGGTCGCGGCCAGCATCAGCGCCAGTGTGGACGACATCCCCGAGTAGTTCGCGACGAATGCGAACGCGAGCACGAGGCCGATCGACAGGATCGGGCGCGTGAGCTCCTTCAGCGTTTCGCCGAACGTGACGAGCGCGTCGCGCGGCTTCATCCGCAGCAGCGCCATCGAGATCAGCGCGGTCACGAGGATCGCGCTGCCGACCGCCGACACGAGATCGATCTTCAGCACCGCTTCGAGCGCTTTCGGTGTCGCGGCGATCGGCGCGGTCTTCACGACGAGCTGGTCGAGCCCGGCCACGTGGAACTTCAGCACGGTCGACGCAAGCGCGCCGTGCGCGGCGAACAGCGCCTTGAACGGCGCGATGCTCCACACGGTGACGACGGCCGTCAGGATCAGGAACGGCGACCACGCGCGCACGGTCTGCACGAGCGTGTACGGCGACGCCTGCCGGCTCGGGCCTGCGCCGAAGCCGTTGCCACCCGCGCCGAACCCGGCCAGCGCCGCGCCGCCGCCCGATGCGACGATGCCGCCGGCCGGCTGCTTCGCGGTGCGCGGCTGCCAGACCTTCAGGAACGCCGCGAGCGCGACGAGGCTGACGAGCGACGACGTGATGTCCGGCAGCTCGGGCCCGATGTGGTTCGACGTGAAGTATTGAGTGACCGCGAAGCTGCCGCCCGCGACGAGCGCGGCCGGCCAGGTCTGCCGCACGCCGCGCAGCCCGTCCATCATGAACACCAGCCAGAACGGCACCGCGAGCGACAGCAGCGGCAACTGCCGGCCGGCCATCGCGCCGATGTGGAACGGGTCGATGCCCGTCACCTGCCCGGCGACGATGATCGGGATGCCCATCGCACCGAACGCGACCGGCGCGGTGTTCGCGATCAGGCACAGCCCGGCCGCGTGCAGCGGGCGAAAGCCAAGGCCGACGAGCAGCGCGGCCGTGATCGCGACGGGCGCACCGAAGCCGGCCGCGCCTTCGAGGAACGCGCCGAACGAGAAACCGATCAGCAGCATCTGCAGGCGCTGGTCGTCGGTGATCGACAGCACCGACGCACGGATGACGTCGAACTGGCCGGTCTTCACGACGATCTTGTACAGGAACACCGCCGCGACGATGATCCACGCGATCGGCCAGATGCCGTACGCGAAGCCGAAGCCGGCCGCCGCGAGCGCCTGCGGCACGGGCATGCCGTATGCGAGGATCGCGACGCCGAGCGACAGCAGCAGCGTGATCGCGGCGGCGACGTGGCCTTTCATCCGCAGCGCGGCCAGCGCAACGAAAAAGAAGATGATCGGGATCGCGGCGACGAGCGCCGATAGCCCGAGGCTGCCGAGCGGCGTGTAGATCTGATGCCAAACCTGCATGGGTGTCTCCTCCATCTGTGTCTGTATCTCTATGGGTACTGGCGGGAAAGCGGTGCGGCTATTCGGGCTGGCCGCGTGCGCGCAGCAGGTCGGACAGGCTGCGCGGCGCCGGTTCGAGCGGCGTGCGGTGCTGCGTCCAGCCCATCTGCTTCGCGGGCGTCAGCGCGCGCAGGCGTGTCGCGGTCCAGCGGAACGCGCGGTACGCGCGCGGATGCGCGAACGCGCCCGACCAGAAACGCCACACGAGGTCTTCCGCGCGGTTGTAGTTCGCGCCCTGGCCGCGCAGCGGATGCGCGACGGGCTCGTCGGGCTTGCGGTTCGCCTCGGTGCGCAGGCGTACGAGCAGTTGCGGGATCGGAATCCGGACCGGGCACACCTCGCCGCATGCGCCGCACAGCGTCGACGCGGTCGGCAGGTCGGCCGTCGCGTCGAGGCCGAGCAGGTGCGGCGAGATGATCTTGCCGATCGGGCCCGGGTAGGTCGTGCCGTACGCGTGCCCGCCGATGCGCGTGTAGACGGGGCAGTGGTTCATGCACGCGCCGCAGCGGATGCATTGCAGCGTCGCGCGCAGCTGTTCGTCCGCGTAGGCCTGCGTGCGGCCGTTGTCGAGCAGCACGAGATGCAACTCGCGCGGGCCGTCGCGCTCGCCGTCGCGGCGCGGGCCCGAGATCAGGTTGAAGTAGGTCGTGATCGCCTGGCCGGTGGCCGAGCGCGTGAGCAGGCTCGACAGCGGCACGATGTGCTCGAGCTTCTCGACGACCTTCTCGATCCCCATGATCGCGATGTGCGTGTCGGGCACCGTCGTCGACAGGCGGCCGTTACCTTCGTTCTCGACGAGCCACAGCGTGCCCGTGTCGGCCGCCGCGAAGTTCACGCCGGACAGGCCGATGTCCGCCTCGACGAACGCGCGGCGCAGCGCGCGCCGGCCGGTCTGGATCAGCTCGTCGACGTCCTCCGTATAACGCGTGCCGGGGATGTGTTCCTCGAACAGTTCGGCGATGTCGCCGCGCGTCTTGTGGATCGCCGGCATCACGATATGCGACGGCTTCTCGCCCGCGAGCTGCACGATGAATTCGCCCATGTCGGACTCGATGCAGTCGACGCCGTGATCCGCGAGGTAATGGTTCAGCTCGATTTCCTCGCTCGCCATCGACTTGCCCTTGATCACGCGGCGCGCCTTCTTCGCCTGCGCGATGCCGAGCACGATCGCGTTCGCGTCGGCTGCCGTTTCGGCCCAGTGGACGTGCACGCCGGCTTCCACGAGCTTCGCCTCCAGCCGTTCGAGCAGCGCGGGCAGTTGCGCGAGCGCGTGCTGCCGCACGGCTTCGCCGAGATCGCGCAGTTGTTGCAGTTCGGCATCGTCGGGAAACTGGGTCGCGCGCTTGCCTTGCAGGAAGTCCATCGCGCCGCGAAAGCTCTTGCGCAGGGCGGGATCGTCGAGCGCGGCGCGCGCGCGGGTCTTGAAGTCGCCGGGGGCGACGAATTGCAGCGTGTGATCGCTCATCGCGGCTGATCCTCGCAAGCGGTGTCGGCCGGATCGGCCGACGAATCGGTGACGATCACGACCCACAGGCGGCGCGGGCCGTGCGCGCCGTAGGCGAGCGTCTGCTGGATGTCGGACGTTTTCGACGGCCCCGACACCAACACGAGGTTGGTCGGCATGCCCGCGTGCCAGCGCTCCGCGCGCGCGGCCGCGTGCAGGTCCGCATGCAGCGTGTGCGCGTGGACCAGCGCGACATGCAGCGGCGGCACCAGCGACACGGTGCGCGGCGTGCCGGGATCGGGCGCGAGCACGACGGTGCCGGTGGCGGCGATGCCCGAGCGCGCGACGGTGAAGCCCGCGTCGATCGTGTCGAACAGCTCGTTCTTCCACGCGTCGATCGGCCGGTCGAACGGTACGGGCGCGATCGCGTCGGGCAACGCGCGGGCGAGCGCGGCGGATTCGGCGCGGGCCGGGTCGAGCAGCAGGCGGCGCACGCCGGCTTCGGCGAGACGCGCGGCGAGCTGTGCGGGCCATGCGTCACCGGTCGCGCACCAGACCTCCGCGTGCGATGCGGTGAGCGCGGCCTGCATCGCCTGAGCGAGCGTGTGCGGATCGTGCGCGGCCGACGCGCGGCGCGTGTCGTAATGCGTGTCGATGCGTGCGTCGAGCGCGGGTGCGGCCGTTGCGGCGACGCCCGGTGCTGCGCCGCGCAGGCGCGCGAGAATCGCGGCGCGCGCGCTCATCGCTCGTCTCCGCGCAGCGATGCGGCGCCGGCCGTGCGTCGCCACAGGAAGCTCGCGAGATGTTCGACCGGCAGCGGCGCGCCGGCCTTGGCCGCCGCGTGGCCGATGTTCAGCAGGCAGCCGCAGTCGGCGGATACGAGCCGGTCGCAGCCCGTCGCGCAGGCCGACGCGACCTTGTCGCGCACCATCGCACCGGAGATGTCGGGATGCTTCAGCGAGAACGTGCCGCCGAAGCCGCAGCATTCGGATTCGCGTTCGTGTTCGATGCGCGTCACGCCCGGCAGCGCGTCGACGAGCGCGACGCCATGCACGTGCGTGCCCATCTCGCGACGCGCCGCGCACGACGTGTGCAGCACGACGCGCTCGTCGTGCCCGGCGCTCGCCACGGCCGTGTCGAGCCGCACGTCGAGCACGTGGACGAGGAATTCGGCGAGTTCGTAGGTGCGTTCCGCGATCGCGCGGGCCTTCGGGCCATGGAGCGGATCGTCGGCGAACAGCGCCGGCCAATGGTGCCGGATCATGCCCGAGCACGAGCCGGACGGCACGATCACCGGCCACGGTTCGGCGAACAGGTCGAGCTGCGCGGCCGCGACGCGGCGCGCTTCGTCGGGATTGCCGCTGCTGTAGGCCGGCTGCCCGCAGCAGCTCTGGCCGCGCGGATAGTGGACGGTCAGCCCTTCGCGCTCCAGCAGGCGGACCGCGTCGAGCCCCGCTTCGGGGACGAACAGGTCGACCAGGCAGGTCGCGAACAGGTAGGCGTGCGCGGGGGTGGCGGGGTACTGCCTTTCGTTCATGTCTCGCTCCAGAGGCGCCGGCCCGGCATGCGGATGCGGGACGACGATTTCGCTGCATAATTCCCGCGACGGCGTCGCAGCTCAAATTGGTTGGGCCAATCGGCGCGACGGGCATTCCGGAGGAGACGCGACGATGGCAGCGATGACGGCACGGGGCCGGACCGAGGTGGTGATGCGCAAGATCGAGACGGCGCTGCTCGACGGCACCTGGCCGGCCGGTGCGCGCCTGCCGGCCGAGCGCGTGCTCGCGCAGCAGTACGGCGTCGCGCGCAATACGGTGCGCGAGGCGACGCAGCGGCTCGTCGCGCGCGGGTTGCTGCAGAGCCGGCGCGGCGCGGGCGTGTACGTGACGGACCAGTTGCGGGCGGGCATCGCGTCGCCGTGGGGCCAGCTGGTGGCCGATCATCCGGCGCTGCGCGACGACATCCTCGAATTCCGCCGCGTGCTGGAAGGCGCGACCGCGTATTTCGCCGCACTGCGGGCCGATGCGAACGACCGGCGCCGGATTCGCGCGCTGCTGCGCGAACTCGAGACCGCGCACGCGAACGACGACCGGGCCGTCGAAGCCGCGACCGACGCGAAGCTGCACGAGGCAATCGCGCTCGCGTCGCGCAACACGATGTTCCTGCACCTGCATACGAGCGTGATCGGGATGCTGCGCGAGCACATCTCGATCAACGTGGTCGGCATGAGCGCGCAGGACGAGCCGGCGGACCAGTTGCTGCTGCAGCACCGCGCGGTGTGCGATGCGATCTGCGCGCACCGGCCCGAGGAGGCGCGTACCGCGATGCAGACGCATATCGACTACGTGCGCAGCCATTTCGAGCGCAACGACGATGCGCGGTGAGATTGGTTGGACCATTTCGGCGCGCGGCCGGTGCGGCGGGCAGGGGCGCGCGATGAGTTACCGGTGTCCGCGCGGCGGCCATTCGCCGGCCGCGCGTGCGGCCCGCTGCCGCCATCGTGCGCGGCCCGCGCTTGTCGCGCGATTGACCGGTTCATCGGGCGGCCACTAGAATCGGCCGGAACCGCGCGCCAGCCGCGCGCCGCGGCGAATGCGGACCGGTGTTCCGCCAGTCGAGGAAGTTTCCGTGCTCACGTCTTTCATCCGGCGCGCGCCGGTCGCGCTGTCGTGGCGCGCCGCATGCCGCCCGGCCCGTGCGCTGGCCGTCTGCGCGCTGCTGTCGCTCGTCGCCGCGTGCGCGACGCATCCGCCCGCCACCACGCTCGATCGCCCGGTTTCCCATGCGTTGCCGCCCGATACCGCGACGCCGCTGCGCGACGCGCTGGCCGCGCCCGAGGCCGCGCATCCGGGCCAGTCGGGCTTCCGGCTGTTGACCAACGGCACCGAGGCGCTGCAGATGCGCATCGCGCTCGCGCGCGCGGCGACGAAGACGCTCGACATGCAGTACTACATCGCGACCGAGGACACGACCGGCAAGCTGCTGCTTGCCGCGGCGCTCTACGCGGCCGATCGCGGCGTGCGCGTGCGGATGCTGGTCGACGACCTGAACTTCCGCGACATCGACCGCATCATGGCTGCGCTGAACACGCACCCGAACATCGAGATCCGCGTGTTCAACCCGTTCGGCGCGTCGCAGCAGCGCATGGTCGAGCGCACGGCCAACTTCTTCACGCGCATCGACAGCTTCACGCGCCGGATGCACAACAAGGCGATGATCGCGGACAACCAGATCGCGATCGTCGGCGGCCGCAATCTCGGCGACGAATACTTCAGCGCGAGCCCGACGCTGCAGTTCCGCGATCTCGACGTGCTCGCCGCGGGGCCCGTGACGAACGACGTCTCGGCAAGCTTCGACGCCTATTGGTCGAGTGCGAGCAGCTACCCGCTGCGCGTGCTGAATCACCAGTCGTTCGATCCGAAGGATCTCGACGCGATGCGCGACGAGTTGCGCGACCACTGGCGCAAGAACGCCGAACCGTACAACGCGAAGCCGCTGAACGCGACGCCGCTCGCGCAGCAGATCGCGCGCGACGAACTCGCGCTCGTGTGGGCGCCGGCCGAGTTCAAGGTCGATGCGCCGGACAAGGTCGCGCAGCGCACCGACGCGTACGTGAGCCCGCCGATGCAGCGCCTCGTCGAGCTGACGCTCGGCGCGCACCAGGAATTCCTCGCGTTCTCGCCGTATTTCGTGCCGCACGACGCGGGCGTGAAGATTCTCGGCGATACGACCGCGCGCGGCGTGCGTGTCGCGATCCTGACCAATTCGCTGGCCGCGACCGACGCGGTCGCCGTGCAGGCCGGCTACGGGCCGTACCGCGTGCCGCTGCTGCAGCACGGCGTCGAGCTGTACGAGTTCAAGGCGCAGCCGGGCCGGCAGCGGGCGCGCCTGTTCGGCTCGCGCTCGCGGGCGAGCCTGCACGCGAAGGCGTACGTGATCGACCGGAGGATCCTGGTGATCGGCTCGATGAACCTCGATCCGCGTTCCGCGCACCTGAACACCGAACTGGCGCTCGTGATCCACAGCCCGGTGCTCGCGCAGCAGGTCGCGACGATCTTCGCGCGCGTGACGCAGCCGGACGAAAGCTATCGCGTGAGCCTCGCGACGCCGGCGGGCGGCGGCGCGCCCGAACTCGAGTGGACGGGCACGGACAACGGCAAGCCGGCTACCTATCACGTCGATCCGCATGCGGGGCTGCTGCGCAACCTGATGACCGGGATCTTCATGCTGCTGCCGGTGGACGATCAGCTGTAGGGCCGGCCCGCTATTGGGGAACGAGCCCCGGGAAGTGGACAACGCTCCGGCTAAACCCGCGTTACCGGTGCGCGGGGAAAGGTGATATGGTTGTGCGCGCAACCATCGTGGCAGCGTGGCGATGCCGCCGGACGGCGCGCCGCGCGCATACCCGCAACCGGAGTTCCCCATGCAACGTGTACCGAACCAGCCGTTCACGCGTCCCGCCCGTTTCTCCGAAGCCGAATGGCAGGCGCGCGTGCAGCTCGCGGCGGCCTATCGCATCTTCGATCATCTCGGCTGGACCGAGCTGATCTACAACCATATCTCGCTGCGCGTGCCGGGCGAGGACGGGCATTTCCTGATCAACCCGTTCGGGCTCCATTACCGGGAAGTGTGCGCGTCGAACCTCGTGAAGATCGACATCGACGGCAACGTGATCGGTCATTCCGACTGGCCGATCAATCCGGCCGGCTTCACGTTCCACAGTGCGATCCATGCGGCGCTGCCCGATGCGCACTGCGTGATGCACGTGCACACGACACCCACGATGGCCGTGTGCTGCTCGCGCGACGGGCTGTCGTTCTCGAATTTCTATTCGGCGCAGTTGTACGGAAAGATCGCGTATCACGATTTCGAGGGCATCACCGTGCATCTCGAAGAGGGGCGGCGCATCGTCGAGAGCGCGGGCGGGGCGCCCGTGCTGCTGCTGCGCAACCACGGGCCCGTGACGATCGGCGCGACGCTCGCGCAGACCTTCTCGCTGATGTGGCTGCTCAATCGCGCGTGCGAGGTGCAGATCGCGACGCATGCGATCGGCGATGCGTTGCCGATCGCGCCGCCCGTGCTCGAGGCGTGCGTGCGCGATTCGCTGAATTTCGATCCGAAGCATGGTGCGGGGCAGGACGCGTTCGATGCGCTGCAGCGCATCGTCGATCGCATCGATCCCGGTTATCGCGCGTGACGCGAGCGCCGGCCGTGCGGTCGCTTCGGCATGCTTGATACGGCGTGAACCGGTTTCGTCGGCGTGCAAAAAAAACGCGGCCGGGTGGCCGCGTGAATACTCGCAGACTCCTTCGGACGAAGGAAACAAGCAACTGTGAGACGAAGTGTAGCGAAAGGCCGCGTGTGGATTCAGGCGTCAGGCTGCAAAGGTCCGTTCCAGGTTGAAGCAGACTGGCATGCCGGTCGAACGGGCGGTGCGGCGATTCGTTGCATGGCCGTTCGACGGACTCCCGGATCGGTGGCGATCGACTACCATCACGTGTAGCGTCCCCGTCCGGGCGGCGTACCACGTCGTGCAAGGAGAGTTCATGCTTAAGCTGCGTTTGCTCCAGGTCGCGTTACTCGCGGGGGTGCTGGCCGCCGGCAGCGCCGCGGCCGAAACCGTGCGCCTGTCCGCCAGTCTGCAGCCGTCGAGCGAAGTGCCGCCGACGGCGACCAAGGGTTCGGGCGCCGTCGACGCGACCTACGACACGGCCACGCACACGCTGCAGTGGACGGCGACTTACGAACACCTCACCGGGCCGGCCACCGCCGCGCATTTCCACGGGCCCGCGCCGGTCGGCCAGAACGCGGGCGTGCAGGTGCCGATTCCGAAGGACGAGCTGGCAAGCCCGATCAAGGGCTCGAAGGAGCTCACCGACGCGCAGGTCACCGACCTGATGGGCGGCAAGTGGTACTTCAACGTGCATACGAAGGAGCACCCGTCGGGCGAGATCCGCGGCCAGCTGATGCCGGCGAACTGACCGCCGGCGTTTGATATAGAGGCACCTTTCGAGCGTCGCGGGAACGATCGCACGTACCATCGTCACACTACGATCACGGAGTGCGTCCGATGAGTTGGCAAAGCAAGTTCGCCTGCTGGCTGCTGCGCTGGCAGTTCCGTCCCGAGACCACGCGCGAGGTGCTCGATCCCGCCCGCGCGCGGCGCTTCACCGACCTGCGGATGTTCGTGCCGCGCCGCGCGCCGTCGGGCTACCGGCTGCGCGAATGCTACGGCAGCGGCGACGCGCCGCTGCGCGGCGAATGGCTCGGACGCACCGATGCCGGCGCCGGTCGCGGGCCGGGCCGTACGCTGCTGTACTTCCACGGCGGCGGCTATTACTTCTGTTCGACGAAGACGCATCGGCCGCTCGTGTTCGGGCTGACGAAGCGCGCGGGCGTGCGTTCGTTCTCGCTCGACTACCGGCTTGCGCCGGAAAACCGCTTCCCGGCCGCGCTGGACGACGCGCTGGCCGCGTACCGGCAATTGCTGGCGCTCGGCACGCCGCCCGAGTCGATCGTGCTCGGCGGCGATTCGGCGGGCGGCGGCCTTGCGCTGGCGACGCTCGTTGCGCTGCGCGATCGCGGTGAGCCGTTGCCGGCCGGCGCGATCCTGTTCTCGCCGTGGACCGATCTGGCCGCCACCGGCGCGACGCTGCGCACGAACGACGGCCCCGATCCGATGTTCGCCGGCGCGGCGCTGCCGAAGGCCGCGAAGCTGTATCTCGGCGACGAGCCGGCGACGAACCCGTACGCATCGCCGCTCTATGCGGATTTCGCGGGGCTGCCGCCGTTGTATATCCAGGTCGGCAGCACCGAGGTGCTGCTCGACGATTCGCGCCGCGTGGCGGAGAAGGCGAAGGCGGTCGGCGTGGCGGTGGAGATCGAGGTGTGGCCGGACATGCCGCACGTGTGGCAACTGTACGCGCCGATGGTGCCGGAAGCGCGCGACGCGCTCGACCGTGCGGCCGCGTTCCTGCGCCGCGTCGCGGTCGAGCGGGCGGTTCAGCGCGTGGGCGAGGCGTCGATCGCCTGATAGGCGGCTTTCACGGCCGCCGAGCCGTACTTGCGCTCGAGCCGGCGCACGGTGAAGTGGCCGTGCGCCATCTGCTGGAAGTGGTCGATGAACAGCGTGTTGACGGTCGCGCCCAGCACCGCGCCGATCGCCGGAATCGACTTCGCGGCCATCTGCTCGGTCACCTGCACCGAGAAGCGTGATGCCACCGTCTGCACGAGCTTGAACACGGCCGCCGAGCTGTGCGCGGCGATGCCCTTCGTCGTGATGTCGGACGACGCCTTCGAGATCGCCTGCGCAAGCGCGCCGCGCAGCACGAAATAGCCGAGATCGGCGTCCTCTTCCTGCTTGTCCGGGTTGCCGCCCATGCCGAGCACGGCCAGGCATTGCAACTGCGTATCCACCGACGTCAGGTTCTCGCCCTCGCTGCGCGCGATGTCGCATACCGAGCGGAAGATCAGCGTGGTCGTCACCGGCAGCTCGACCGGCAGCGCGAGAAAGCCGAACGCGCCGCCCGCCGCACCGGTGGTCGCGACCGCGAGCTTGTGCAGCAGGTTGCTGGGTTTCTCGGGCTCGGCGTCCGGCGACTGCGGCTTGCCGAGCGTGCGCAGCGCGATGTTCAGGCACTTGCGCAGCGCGAGCTGCGTCGCGTCGTTGATCTTGCCGGTCGCGAAATCCGGCAGCCGCGCGATCATCTTCTCGACCGGCGCGCCGAGCACGCCCGTCAGCTTCATCGTCAGCGACGGGCTTTCCAGCACCTGCTTCGCGCGCCGCAGCGCGTCCCGATCCTCGGGTGACAGCGTCGTCGCGGGGGTGATTGAAATCGGTTCCATCTTTCTCCTTGGCGGCCGGGGTGGTCCGACCATCGCCAGCCTAGATTACTCCGGCATGCTAGAATTTTGAGATTGTTTGACTCGTCAAAAGTTGCATCAACAAAAAAATGGCCGTCCATACTGCCGCCCACCATTCGAGCGGGCAAGTTCTGCCGTTCCGCGAATCGCTGCTGGCGATGATCGGGATTTCGTTCGTCACGATGCTCGTCGCGCTCGACCAGACCGTCGTCGGCACCGCGCTGCCGACCATCGTCGCCGAGCTCAGGGGCTTCGACCTGTACGCGTGGGTCGCGACCTCGTACCTGCTCAGTTCCGTGATTACGGTGCCGATCTTCGGCCGGCTCGGCGACTATTACGGCCGCAAGCCGTTCGTGATCGCGTCGATCGTCGTGTTCACCGGCGCATCCGTGCTGTGCGGGATGGCGAACGACATGCTGTATCTGGTGCTCGCACGCGGGCTGCAGGGGATCGGCGGCGGGATGCTGGTCGGCACCGCGTTCGCGTGCATTCCCGACCTGTTCCCCGATTCCGTCGTGCGGCTGCGCTGGCAGGTGCTGATGAGTTCCGCGTTCGGCATCGCGAACGCGGTCGGCCCGTCGCTCGGCGGCGTGCTGACCCAGTCGTTCGGCTGGCGCTCGGTGTTCTACGTGAATCTGCCGGTCGGCCTGCTGTCGCTGCTGTTCGTGTGGCGCTACCTGCCGCACCTGCGCCACGTCGAGCACGATCGCAAGATGCGGCTCGACTGGCCGGGCGCGCTGCTGATCGCGCTGTCGCTCGGCGCGCTGCAGCTGTTCGTCGAATGGCTGCCGAAGTACGGCGTCGCGAGCTGGGCGTCGCTGCTGCTCGTCGTCGCCGTTGCGGCCGGCATCGGCCTGTGGCGCTGGGAGAAGCGCTGCGCGCAACCGATTCTGCCGTTCGACATGTTCGGCAACCGTGCGCTGTCGGCGCTGTTCGTGCTCGCGATCCTCGCCGGCTTCTCGATGTTCTCGCTGCTGTTCTACGCGCCGCTGCTGTTCCAGGGCGGTTTCGGGATGTCGCCGAAGGAGGCGGGGCTCGTGATTACGCCGCTCGTCGTGTTCATCACGATCGGCAGCATCATGAACGGCCGCGTGATCACGCGCATCCGCAATCCGAATGCGATGCTGCACGTCGGCTTCGTGCTGTTCGCGATCACGTGCGCGGGCGTCGTCGTGTCGACGCACACGACACCGACCTGGATGCTGATGGCGCTGATGGTCGCGGGCGGCATCGGGCTCGGTTTCGTGCTGCCGAACCTCACCGTGTTCGCGCAGCAAACGGCCGGCCGTGAGCATCTCGGCATCGCGACGGCGCTGTTGCAGTCGCTGCGGATGGTCGGCGGGATGGTCGGCACCGCGCTGACGGGCACGCTCGTCAACCAGATGTATTCGAGCGGCGTGCGCAATGCGCTCACGGCCGATCACGCGATGCAGTGGCATGCGCGGCTCGCCGATCCGCAGATCCTGATCGATCGCGCGGCGCAGGGCGGTCTCGTCGCGGAACTGACGCGTGCCGGGCATAATGGCGCGCTGCTGCTGGAAGCGGCCCGCGAATCGCTCGTCAGCGCGATTCACCTGGGTGTCGCGATGGCGGCCGTCATCGCCGTGGTGTCGGTGTGGCAGTGCCGCCGCGTGCCGCCGATCGCGTTGCGGCACAAGATCGAGCCGCACGTCGCGGCCGATTGAACGATTGAACGGAAACGAATTCAGCGCATGGAAGAACAGGACCGCGTCGCGATCTTGCAGCAATTCGGACGCACGTATCGCGCGTTCATGAGCGCGTTCGAAGCGCACGTCGGGCAACCGATGCCGCGCTGGCGCATCATGATCGCGCTGCACGCGATGGATGGGCATTCGTCGCAGAAGCGGCTCGTCGAGGTGCTGCGCATCGATCCGGGCGCATTGACACGCCAGTTGAAATCGCTCGATGCGCTCGGCTGGATCGAGCGCGAATCCGACGCGCGCGACAACCGCGTGACCAACGTGACGCTCACCGACGAAGGCCGCGCAGCGTTCGATGCGTGCCTGCCGCGCCGCAAGGCGTTTCTCGAGCGGACGATGGCGCAGTTGCCCGACGACGTGCTGAACGCGCTGTCGGGTGCGCTGTCGATGCTGGAATCGCGGATCGCGGACGTCGGGGTGGCGCCGGTAGCGAGCGAAAGCACTGCGCGAAAACACGCGCGAGGCGTGCGCGCCGCAGACTGATCGCGACCGGCAGGCGAGCTCGGCAAGCGGGTTCGAGCGACTGCCGCCGGCCGTTTCCGGCCGGCGTTTCATCTCATCTCAATTCACTTCAGGTTCACAGCTCGATGCGCGTGCCGAGCAGCACGAGGAACTGCGCGAGCCATGCCGGATGCGCGGGCCACGCGGGCGCGGTGACGAACGGCGCGTCGGTCACGGCCGCGTCGACCGGGATGTCCGCGTATTCGCCGCCCGCGAGCTTCACCTCGGGCGCGCAGGCCGGATAGGCCGAGATGCGCTTGCCGCGGATCACGTCGGCGGCCGCGAGCAGTTGCGCCGCGTGGCAGATCGCCGCGATCGGTTTGCCGGCTTCGGCGAATGCGCGCACGAGCGCGATCACCTTCGGATCGAGTCGCAGATATTCGGGCGCACGGCCGCCCGCGATCGCGAGCGCGTCGTAGCGCGACGCATCGACGTCTTCGAACGCCGCATTCAGCGTGAACTGGTGGCCGGGCTTCTCGGTGTAGGTCTGGTCGCCCTCGAAATCATGGATCGCGGTCTTGATCTTGTCGCCCGCGCGCTTGCCCGGGCAGACTGCGTCGACGTGGTGGCCGACGGCCTGCAGCGCCTGGAACGGCACCATCGTTTCGTAGTCTTCGGCGAAATCGCCGGTCAGGAACAGGATCTTTTTCGCGGCCATGGCTTTCTCCGTGGAGGCGGGGTTGAGGGCCCGTTTGCGCCGTGTGCGGCAGGCGGGCGCAACGGCCCCGAGGACGAAAGCGCAGTGTACTCCGGCAGATTGAAGCGCGCGTGACGGCCGCCCCGCGCGAGCGGCGGGGCGGGTCGCGCGGCGTGCGTCAGAAGAAGGTTTCGACCACTTCCGTCACGCTGAACTGCGGGTCGAGCACGAGCAACTGGCGCCACTTGTCGAACGTCAGGCACGGGTGCGAGATGTCGAACGCGACCATGTCGCCGACTTTCACGTCCGCGCCCGGCGGGATCTGCAGGTACGCGTGCTGGTCCATCATCCCGGTGACGGCCCAGCCTTCGGTGGCGGCGACGTCGCGCGGCGCGGTGTCGCGGCCCGGGCGGAAGTGGCGCGCCGGTTCGGGCAGGCCCGCGTCGAACGCCGCGTCGCGCTTGCCGAGCGCGATGATCGCGCGATTCTGCTCCGGCACCGACTGCACGTACGCCCACAGCTGCAGCGCGGGCAGCAGCCCTTCGCCCATCGTGCGCGCGATCGGGTTGCGTGCGAACACGTCGGTCTGCGCCTTCTTGTAGACGCCGACGTCGTGCGTCAGGTAGCAGCCCGGACGCAGCACGACCTCCGCGAAACCCGCGTCGGACGCCTTCGCGAACTCTTCCGCGACCACGTCGTACCACGCCGAACCGGCGCCGGACAGGATCGCCGGCGTGCGCGCGAAGCGGCCTGCTTCGGCCAGCTCGCGCGTGAGCGCGACTGCGTCCTGCAGGAACGTGCGGATCTCGCCTTCCTCCTTCAGCACGCCTTCGTAGAGTTCGATGCCGGCCAGCTTCAGCGTGTCCGGATAACGTGCGATCGCGGCGAGCACGGCTTCGCGCTGCGCGGCGTCGCGCACACCTGCGCGGCCGCCCGGCACGCCGAGTTCGAGCAGCACATTCAGCGGCTTCTTCAGGTTGCCGAAGAAGCGGCCGAGCTGGTCGACGCTCTCGGCGGAATCGACGAGACAGAAGAATTCGAAATCGGGATCGGACAGCAGCCCGGCGATGATCGTCATGTTCTGACGGCCGACGAGCTGGTTCGCGAGCAGCACGCGCCGCACGCCGCCGTGATACGCGGCCTGCGTCTGGTGCGCGGTCGCGAGCGTGATGCCCCACGCGCCCGCGTCGAGCTGGCGGCGGAACAGCTGCGGCGCCATCGTCGTCTTGCCGTGCGGCGCGAACTTGACGCCGTACTTCTGAACGAAAGCCTGCATCCAGTTCAGGTTGTGTTCGATACGGTCCTCGTAAAGCACGGCGGCCGGCAGGCTGACGTCTTCCGCGAGCAGGTTCCACTCGAGGCGGCCCGCGTCGCCGAGCGGTACGCTGGCGCTCGGCAGGTTGCCGAGGCCCTTGCCAAAAGGATCGATCGTCGCTTCCTGATAGTTTGTAACTTTCATGTCATCCCGCTCCATCATCACTATGCATTGCACTGAAGTTGACATGCCGATGGTACAGAAAGTAGCATCGGCGCGGTGATGTTATTTAGTAACATCAAGCTTCACAACCCTTTCCGCTGATGAATACGCACGCCACCCCGTCCGCTCCGCTCGCGGCCGAGCCTCATCCGGCTCAGGCCGCCCCGCCGGTCCTCGACATCGTCGCGCGGATCGCCGAATGCGCGCCCGAGTTGCGCGAAGCCGAGCGCAAGGTCGCCGCGTTCATCCTCGCCGATCTGGCCCGCGCCGCGCATGCGAGCATCGGCGCGCTCGCGCGCGACGCGGAAGTCAGCGTGGCGACCGTCACGCGCTTCGCGAAGGCCGTCGGCTGCCGCGACGTGCGCGAGCTGAAGGTGCTCGTCGCGCAGGCGGCGGCCGTCGGCCAGCGTTTTCTCGTGCCGTCCGACGATGCGCCGGCCGACGACGCGAGCCCCGCGTCGGTCGTCTACGACGAGATCCGCCTGGCGCTCGCGCACAACCACCAGTTGCTGCGCAACACATCGTTCGATGCTGCGGCCGACTTGTTGGCCGGCGCGAAGATGATCTACGTGTACGGGCAGGGCGGCGGCTCGACCGCGCTCGCCGACGAGCTGCGCTTCCGGCTCGTGCGCTTCGGCCGGCCGGTCGCGAGCTACCAGGACAGCCTGCTGCAGCGGATGGTGTCGGCGACGCTGTCGCGCGACGCCGTCGTCGTCGCGCTGTCGGTGAGCGGGCGCGTGCCCGAGCTGCTCGAAAGCTGCCGCCTCGCGAAGCGCTACGGCGCGAAGCTGATCGCGATCACGGCGCCGGCTTCGCCGCTCGCGAAGCTCGCCGACCACCTGATCCCGGTCGTCGCGTTCGAAACCGATTTCATTTACAAGCCGTCGACATCGCGCTACGCGATGATGATGGCGATCGACGTGCTCGTCACCGGAGTCGCGCTGCGGCTCGGCGATGCGGGCCGAGAATCGCTGCGCCGCATCAAGCATGCGCTCGATGCGCATCGCGGCGGCGGAGACCGTCAACCGGTAGGAGACTGACCATGCATTCGCATCCCGAAGCCGCCGATACGCTGATCGTCGGCGCGCAGCTGTACGACGGCACCGGCGCGCCGCCCGTCACGCGCGACGTCGCGATCCGCAACGGCGTGATCGCGGCGATCGGCAACCTGTCGAACTGGCTCGCCGAAACCGTCGTCGATGCGAACGGCCGCGCGCTCGCGCCGGGCTTCGTCGACGTGCACACGCACGACGACACGCACGTGATCCGCGCGCCGGAGATGCTGCCGAAGATTTCGCAAGGCGTGACGACGGTGATCGTCGGCAACTGCGGGATCAGCGCGTCGCCGGTGACGCTCGCGGGCGATCCGCCCGATCCGATGAACCTGCTCGGCGAGCGCGGCGCGTTCCAGTATCCGACCTTCGCCGACTACGTCGCGGCCGTGAACGACGCGCACCCGGCCGTGAACGTCGCGGCGCTCGTCGGCCACACGGCGCTGCGCAACAACCAGATGGACCGCCTCGACCGCGCGGCGACCGACGGCGAAATCGCCGGGATGCGCGCGCAGCTCGAAGAAGCGCTCGCGAATGGCGCGCTCGGCTTGTCGTCGGGCCTCGCCTACGGCTCCGCGTTCGCGGCGCCGGCCGAGGAAGTGATGGCGCTCGCCGAGCCGCTCGCGAACGCGGGCGCGCTGTACACGACGCACATGCGCACCGAGTTCGACGCGATCCTCGATGCGATGGACGAAGCGTACCGGGTCGGCCGCCATGCGCGAGTGCCGGTCGTGATCTCGCACCTGAAGTGCGCGGGTCCGTCGAACTGGGGGCGCAGCACCGAGGTGCTCGCGTCGCTCGAAGGCGCGCGCCGCTACCAGCCGGTCGGCTGCGACTGCTATCCGTACAGCCGCAGCTCGTCGACGCTCGACCTGAAGCAGGTGACGGGCGACATCGACATCACGATCACGTGGTCGGAGCCGCATCCGGAAGTCGCGGGCAAGCTGCTGAAGGCGATCGCGGCCGACTGGGGCGTGACCGAGCAGGAAGCCGCGCAGCGCATCCGCCCGGCGGGCGCGGTGTACCACAACATGTCCGAGGACGACGTGCGCCGGATCCTGTCGCACCCCGCGACGATGGTCGGCTCGGACGGCCTGCCGAACGATCCGCTGCCGCACCCGCGGCTGTGGGGCGCGTTCCCGCGCGTGCTCGGCCACTACGTGCGCGACACGAACCTGCTGCCGCTCGAGGAGGCGATCCGCAAGATGACGTCGCTGTCCGCGCGCCGCTACGGGATCGCGCGGCGCGGCGAAGTGCACGTCGGTTTTCACGCGGATCTCGTGCTGTTCGATCCGGCGCGCGTGATCGACGCCGCGACGTTCGAGAAGCCGCAGCAGCCCGCGCACGGGATCGACGCCGTGTGGGTGAACGGCGTGCTGACCTACGAAAACGGCCAGCCGACCGGCGAGCGCGCCGGTGGTTTCGTCGCGCGCGGCGAGCGCGTGCCGGCGAGCGCCGACGCCGCGTTCTGAGCCCGGGCGCGGCTGTTGTTCCGATCTTCCCGCGCGCGCCGCTGTCGGCGCGCGCATCCGCAACCGAGCGTTGCATGGGACCCGCGCAGGCGCAGAGGCGCCCGCGCGGGTCGACACAGACAGGAGTGAAACGATGAAGCGATATGGCGTAGGCGAAGCGAAGGGGACGGGCGGTCAGGTGATGCCGTTTGCACGTGCGGTCGAGGCCGACGGCTGGCTGTACGTGTCGGGCCAGACGCCGATGGTGAACGGCGAGGTCGTCGAAGGCGGGATCGTCACGCAGTCGAAGCAGACGATCGAGAACGTGATCGCGATCCTGAAGGAAGCCGGCTACGGCCTCGAGCACGTCGTGCGCTGCGGCGTGTGGCTCGACGACGCGCGCGATTTCGCGTCGTTCAACAAGGTGTTCATTTCGTACTTCGGCGAGCATCCGCCGGCACGCGCGTGCGTGCAGTCGAGCATGGTCATCGACTGCAAGGTCGAGGTCGACTGCATCGCGTACAAGGCGCCGGCGAAGTAACGCCGCAACGGCGAGCCGCTACGCAACGGGTCCGGCGCATTCACGTGCGCCGGACCCGTTTTGTCATGTGCCGGTCGACGGGTGCCCGGCGCCTCCGTGGCGGCAACCGCCGCAACGCCGCCCGCCCGTTCATGTAATGTGCCGCATGATCGTACCGAGGGGAAATGCATGGAATGGGCTGCGCTGGTGCCGGAGTTGATCTGCTCGGACCTTGCCCGAAGCGTTCGCTTCTATCGTGATGTGCTGGGCTTCCGGATTCGCTTCGAACGTCCGGAGGACGGGTTCGCCTATCTTGAAATCGGGCGGGCTCAGTTGATGCTCGAGCAGTACAGCCCGGAGGGCTGGCTGACCGGCCCGCTGGAGCCGCCGTTCGGGCGCGGGATCAATCTCCAGATCGAGGTCGATGCGCTCGCCCCCATTCTCGACAGGATCCGTGCCGCGGGCTTGACGCTGTTCGTCGAGCCGCGCACGTCCTGGTATCGGCAGGATGAGATCGAGCATGGCCAGATCGAGATGCTGGTGCAGGATCCCGACGGTTACCTGTTGCGCCTGGTGGAGATCCTGCCGGATCGGCCGGTGAGCGGGTGATCGCGCGCCGTCTGCACGCCGCCGCGCCATGAAAAACGGCCCGGCCGGTCGAATCCGGTTGGGCCGTTTTGTCTGGCGTGGCGGCCGCGCGTCGCCAACCGCGAATTGCGGCGGCCACCGCCGCCGTCACTGCCGCGCGGTGCGCGCGTTGTCCGGCATCGGCTGGTTGTAGTTGGTGCGGAACGGGTTGATGTCGAGCCCGCCGCGGCGCGTGTAACGCGCATACACCGCGAGCTTCACCGGTTTGCACGCGTGCAGGATGTCGAGGAAGATGCGCTCGACGCACTGCTCGTGAAAGCCCGTGTGATTGCGAAACGAGATGATGTAGCGCAGCAGGCCCGCGTGATCGATCTGCGGCCCGACGTAGTGGACCTGCACGCTGCCCCAGTCGGGCTGGCCGGTGACCGGGCAGTTCGAGCGCAGCAGGTCGGACACGAGTGTCTCCTCGACCGGCGCTTCGTCCGCGGCGGCAGACAGCAGCGACGGATCGGGTTCGTACACGTCGGTGTCGAGGTCGAGCCGGTCGAGCGACAGCCCGTCGAGCTCTTCCATCTCGAGCTTGCCGAAATCGTGCGCCGACACGAGCTGCACGGCGACGCTCGCGCCGCATGCGGACGATACGTCGCGCTTGAGCGTATCGCGCACCGCGTCGATCGAGTCGAACTTCGATTGCGCGAACGAGCCGAGATACAGCTTGAACGACTTCGATTCGACGATGTTCGGCGATTCGGCCGGCACGTAGAACGTCGCGACCGCGACCTGCGGCTTGCCGCGCGCGTTGAGCCACGACAGCTCGTACGCGTTCCAGATGTCGGTGCCGAAGAACGGCAGCGCCGCCGTGATGCCGAGCTGCTCGCGCGCGCCTGCACGCGGGATCGGGAACAGCAGCGACGCGTCGTACTGGGCGGCGTAGACGGTGGCCTTGCCGAGCGGGGAATGTTCGGGATTCATTGCGTGACGCCTTTACGACAGAAAGAGGCGGTAAGCCGGGTTGGCGCTTTCCTCGACATACGGATAGCCGAGTGCCGCGAGGAAGCGTTCGAATTCGGCGCGATCGGCCTGCGGCACCTGCAGCCCGACGAGGATCGAGCTGTAGTCCGCACCCTGGTTGCGGTAGTGGAACAGGCTGATGTTCCAGTCCGGCGCCATCGACGACAGGAATTTCATCAGCGCGCCCGGGCGTTCCGGGAATTCGAAGCGGAACAGGCGCTCGTCGAGCGCGAGCGGCGAACGGCCGCCCACCATGTAGCGGATATGTTCCTTCGACAGCTCGTCGTGCGTCAGGTCGACGGACTTGAAGCCGTGCGACTCGAAGTTCGCGGCGATCTCCGCGGATTCGCCGCGGCGGCGGATCTGCACGCCGACGAAGATGTGCGCGGACTGCGCATCGGCGATCCGGTAATTGAACTCGGTGACGTTGCGATCGCCGACGAGCGAGCAGAAGCGCTTGAAGCTGCCGCGCTCCTCGGGGATCGTGACCGCGAACACGGCTTCGCGCGCCTCGCCGACTTCCGCACGCTCCGCGACGAAGCGCATCCGGTCGAAGTTCATGTTCGCGCCGGACGTGATCGCGACGAGCGTCTGGTTCTCGATCCCTTCGCGTTCCGCGTACAGCTTCGCGCCCGCGACGGCGAGCGCGCCGGACGGTTCGAGCACGCTGCGCGTGTCCTGGAACACGTCCTTGATCGCCGCGCACAGCGCATCGGTGTTGACCGTCAGGACGCCATCGAGGTGTTCGCTGCACAGGCGGAAGGTTTCCTCGCCGACGAGCTTCACCGCGGTGCCGTCCGCGAACAGGCCGACCTCGGTCAGCTCGATGCGCTTGCCGGCTTCGATCGACTGCGCCATCGCGCACGAGTCCTCGGTCTGTACGCCGAACACCTTGATCTCCGGGCGCACGGCCTTGACGTACGCGACGATGCCGGCGGCGAGCCCGCCGCCGCCGATCGGCACGAAGATCGCGTGGATCGGGCCCTGGTGCTGGCGCAGGATTTCCATCGCGACGGTGCCTTGGCCGGCGATCACGTACGGATCGTCGAACGGGTGGACGAACGTGAGGTCGCGCTCCTGCTGCACCTTGACCGCGTGTGCGTATGCGTCGCTATACGACTCGCCGACCTGGATCACCTCGACGCTCGGGCCGCCGTGCGCGCGCACCGCATCGACCTTCACCTGCGGCGTCGTGACCGGCACGACGATCACGGCCTTGATGCCCATCCGGGCTGCCGAGAACGCGACGCCCTGCGCGTGGTTGCCGGCCGACGCCGTAATCACGCCGCGCGCGAGCGCGTCGGCCGGAATGTGCGCCATCTTGTTGTACGCGCCGCGCAGCTTGAACGAGAACACTGGCTGGTTGTCCTCGCGCTTCAGGTACACGGCATTGCGCAGCCGGGCCGACAGGTTGCGGGCGGGTTCGAGTTCCGTCTCGATCGCGACGTCGTAGACGCGCGCGGTGAGGATTTTTTTCAGGTAATCGTGGGATGCCATGGGCGCTCGCGGGCAGTGCGGAAAGCAGACGGTAAAAGATCAATGATAGCGCCAAGGGTCCGCCCGTATGCAAGCGGCATGCCGAGCGCGCGGTCGTGGCGCCGTGCGGGAAGTGCGTTCGCGGTGCGGAGCGGCCCTTTTTTACCGGTTTAACTGCTCGGTTACCGACCGGACGGGCGGCGAATGATCCCGCGAAACCGCGCCGAACCAGGCCAGGCGCGGCTCGCGGCGATAGCCCCACGACCTGTCCGGCGTGCCACGCATGGCCCGATCATGGGTTAGAATTCCGTTTTGAATCAAGGATCGGAAGATGCAAAGGCACCCTCGGATCGCCCCGTTAAAGCCGACGCCGCGCGCAGCCAGTCCCGCGGCGGAACGGCATGCGCGCCGCGCGCGATCGTGCTGATGGCTCCGAGTGCCGCCAGGCCCTGTCGCCGGTCAGGAGGGGCGAATGAACGCCCGCTCCGGCCCCATGAAGGACAGTCGAGCGCCTGGTAACAGAACAGATTTCCCCAAGATTGCGCCCACGCGCTTGCCGACGCCCGTGCACGGTGTATCGGCCCTCCGAGTCGTCCGAACATGAACGCACCACAAGTTTTCGATCCGAATGGCGCGGCCGCCGCCGTCGCCGCCGACCCCGCGCCCCGGTTGCGCGAGATTCCCTACAACTACACGTCCTTCTCGGATCGCGAGATCGTGATCCGCCTGCTCGGCGAGGAAGCGTGGTCGGTGCTCGACGAACTGCGCGCCGAGCGCCGGACGGGCCGCTCGGCACGGATGCTGTATGAGGTGCTCGGCGACATCTGGGTCGTGCGCCGCAATCCATACCTGCAGGACGACCTGCTCGACAACCCGAAGCGCCGCGCGCTCTTGATCGAGGCGCTGAACCACCGGCTGACCGAGATCGGCAAGCGCCGCAGCGCGGATCTCACCGCGCATCGCGACGATGCCGGCCGCGAGCGCGCGGTGCGCGTCGAGATGCTCGAGGCCGCCGCGCAGCGCGCGGTCAACGAGTTCGCCGACGAATTCGAGAAGATGGCCGACCTGCGCCGCCGCGCGACCAAGGCGCTCGGCCGCTGCACGCAGAAGGACAACATCCGCTTCGACGGGCTGTCGCGCGTGTCGCACGTGACCGACGCGACCGACTGGCGCGTCGAATACCCGTTCGTCGTGCTGACGCCGGATACCGAGGCCGAGATCGCCGCGCTGATCAAGGCGTGCTTCGAGCTCGGCCTGACGGTGATCCCGCGCGGCGGCGGCACCGGCTACACGGGCGGCGCGGTGCCGCTCACGCCGTTCTCGGCCGTCATCAACACCGAAAAGCTCGAACAGCTCGGCGCGGTCGAGCTGACCGAACTGCCGGGCGTCGCGCACAAGGTGCCGACGATCTTCTCCGGCGCGGGCGTCGTCACGCGCCGCGTGACCGAGGCGGCGGAAGCGGCCGGCTACGTGTTCGCGGTCGATCCGACGTCGCTCGACGCATCGTGCATCGGCGGCAACGTCGCGATGAACGCGGGTGGCAAGAAGGCCGTGCTGTGGGGCACCGCGCTCGATAACCTGGCCTGGTGGCGGATGGTCGACCCGGACGGCAACTGGCTGGAAGTCACGCGCCACGAGCACAACCAGGGCAAGATCCACGACATCCCGGTCGCGCGTTTCGAGCTGAAGTGGTTCGACGGCGCGTATGCGCCGGGCGAGAAGCTGCTGAAGAGTGAGATGCTCGAGATCGAAGGCCGCCGGTTCCGCAAGGAAGGGCTCGGCAAGGACGTGACCGACAAGTTCCTCGCCGGCCTGCCGGGCGTGCAGAAGGAAGGCTGCGACGGGCTCATCACGTCCGCACGCTGGGTGCTGCACAAGATGCCCGCGCACACGCGCACCGTCTGCCTCGAATTCTTCGGCCAGGCGCGCGAGGCGATCCCGAGCATCGTCGAAATCAAGGACTACCTGTTCGAGACGTCGAAGCAGGGCGGTGCGATCCTCGCGGGCCTCGAGCACCTCGACGAGCGCTACCTGCGCGCGGTCGGCTACGCGACCAAGAGCAAGCGCAATTCATTCCCGAAGATGGTGCTGATCGGCGACATCGTCGGCGATGACGCCGACGCGGTCGCGCAAGCGACGTCCGAAGTGATCCGGATGGCCAACGGCAAGAGCGGCGAAGGTTTCGTCGCGGTCAGCGCGGAGGCGCGCAAGCGCTTCTGGCTCGACCGCAGCCGCACGGCCGCGATCGCGAAGCACACGAACGCGTTCAAGATCAACGAAGACGTCGTCATCCCGCTGAACCGGATGGGCGAGTACACCGACGGCATCGAGCGGATCAACATCGAGCTGTCGCTGAAGAACAAGCTGCAGCTCGTCGACGCGCTCGAAGCATTCTTCCGCGCCGGCAACCTGCCGCTCGGCAAGACCGACGACGCGAACGAGATCCCGAGCGCGGAACTGCTCGAAGACCGTGTCCAGCAGGCGCTGGAGCTGCTCAAGCGCGTGCGCGCGCGCTGGGAATTCGTGCGCGACCGGCTCGACCAGCCGCTGCGCGAGGCGCAGCACTACCTCGTGCAGCTCGGCTACGAGGCGCTCGCCGAGAAGTTCGCGGATCGGGCGGACGAACAACCGGGCGCCACCGTGTTCCACATCACGCAGGACCGCACGGTCCGCATCTCGTGGAAGCAGGAGATCCGCGCGGAGTTGCGCGCGATCTTCAACGGCGGCGCGTTCAAGCAGATCCTCGACGAAGCGCAGGCGATCCACAAGCAGGTGCTGCGCGGCCGCGTGTTCGTCGCGCTGCACATGCACGCGGGTGACGGCAACGTCCACACGAACCTGCCGGTCAACTCCGACAACTACGAGATGCTGCAGGACGCGCACGCGGCGGTGGCGCGCATCATGAAGCTCGCGCGCTCGCTCGACGGCGTGATCTCCGGCGAGCACGGGATCGGCATCACGAAGCTCGAGTTCCTGACCGACGACGAGATCGCCGAATTCCGCGCATACAAGCAGCGCGTCGACCCGAACGGCCGCTTCAACAAGGGCAAGCTGCTCGACGGCGCCGATCTTCGCAACGCGTATACGCCGAGCTTCGGGCTGATGGGCTACGAGTCGCTGATCATGAAGCAGTCCGACATCGGCGCGATCGCTGATTCGGTGAAGGACTGCCTGCGCTGCGGCAAGTGCAAGCCGGTGTGCGCAACGCACGTGCCGCGCGCGAACCTGCTGTACAGCCCGCGCAACAAGATCCTCGCGACTTCGCTGCTGGTCGAGGCGTTCCTGTACGAGGAACAGACGCGCCGCGGCGTGTCGATCAAGCACTGGGACGAGTTCAACGACGTGGCCGACCACTGCACGGTGTGCCACAAGTGCGCGACGCCGTGCCCGGTGAAGATCGACTTCGGCGACGTCACGATGAACATGCGCAACCTGCTGCGCAAGATGGGCAAGAAGAAGTTCAATGCCGGCAACGCGGCGGGCATGTTCTTCCTGAACGCGACGAATCCGCAGACGATCAACCTCGCGCGCGGCATGATGATGGGCGTCGGCTACAAGGTGCAGCGTTTCGCGAACGACATGCTGAAGAAGGTCGTGACGAAGCAGACGCAGCACCCGCCCGCGACGACCGGCAAGCCGCCCGTCGTCGAGCAGGTGATCCACTTCGTCAACAAGAAGATGCCGGGCAACCTCCCGAAGAAGACGGCGCGCGCGCTGCTCGACATCGAGGACAACAAGATCGTGCCGATCATCCGCAACCCGAAGTCGACGACCGTCGATTCGGAAGCGGTGTTCTATTTCCCGGGCTGCGGCTCCGAGCGCCTGTTCTCGCAGGTCGGGCTCGCGACGCAGGCGATGCTGTGGGAAGCCGGCGTGCAGACGGTGCTGCCGCCGGGCTACCTGTGCTGCGGTTATCCGCAGCGCGGCTCGGGCCAGTACGACAAGGCCGAGAAGATCGTCACGGACAACCGCGTGCTGTTCCACCGCGTCGCGAACACGCTGAACTACCTCGACATCAAGACGGTCGTCGTGTCGTGCGGTACCTGCTACGACCAGCTTGCCGGGTATGAATTCGACAAGATCTTCCCGGGCTGCCGGATCATCGACATCCACGAGTTCCTGCTCGAGAAGGGGATGAAGCTCGACGGCGTGACGGGTACGCGCTACATGTACCACGACCCGTGCCACACACCGATCAAGACGATGGACCCGGTGAAGCTCGTCAACGAGCTGATGGGCACGGAGAAGGACGGCTACAAGATCGAGAAGAACGATCGTTGCTGCGGCGAATCGGGCACGCTCGCGGTCACGCGCCCGGACGTGTCGACGCAGGTCCGCTTCCGCAAGGAAGAGGAGATCCGCAAGGGTGCCGCGAAGCTGCGCAGCATCCCGGTCGTGGCTGGCGGCGCGAGCACGCCGGCGCCGGCCGCAGCGGCTGCGAACGGCCCGGACGTGAAGATCCTGACGAGCTGTCCGTCGTGCCTGCAGGGCCTGTCGCGCTACAACGAGGATGCGAACATCGAGGCCGACTACATCGTGGTCGAGATCGCGCGCCAGGTGCTCGGCGAGAACTGGATGGCCGATTATGTCGCACGTGCGAACCATGGCGGGATCGAGCGCGTGCTGGTCTAATGCGGGCATGACGACCGCCCGACCGGGCTTGGGATGAGCGGGCGCCGGCGCAGCAGCGCCGGCGCCCGTCCACATGGGAGCGACGATGGAATGCGTGTTTTGCCGTGAAGACGGCGGCGAGGTGCTCTGGCAGGACGAGGCGCTGCGCGTCGTCCTCGCGACGGGCGAGCACGACTACCCGGGCTTCTGCCGGGTGATCTGGGGCGCGCACGTAGCCGAATTCTCCGATCTCGGCGAGCCCGAGCGGGCCCATCTGATGCGCGTGGTCTACGCGGTCGAGCGGGCGGTGCGTCGCGTGATGCAGCCGAACAAGGTGAATCTCGCGAGCCTCGGCAACATGGTGCCGCACGTGCACTGGCACGTGATCCCGCGCTTCTCGAACGACGCCCATTTCCCGCAACCCGTGTGGGCACCGCGCCAGCGCAGCGTGTCCGAGGCGCTGCTGCGCTCGCGCGCCGCGCAGGCCTCGCTGCTGCACAATGCGGTGCGCGAGGAAATTCAACGCATGACAGATTCGAGGCAGCCATGAGCGGTTTGACTTCCACGACGCCGATTCCGTCCGGCGTCGTCGTGCACGCGGTGTCGCGCGTGCTCGAATTGCAGTACCCGAACGGCGACAGCTACCGGATTCCGTTCGAGCTGATGCGCGTCTATTCGCCGTCGGCCGAGGTGCGCGGCCACGGGCCCGGCCAGGAGACGCTGCAGACGGGCAAGCGCGAAGTGACGATCACCGCGCTCGAGGGCGTCGGCAACTATGCGCTGCAGCCGACGTTCTCCGACGGCCATTCGACCGGCATCTACTCGTGGGATCTGCTGTACGAACTGGCGACGCAGCAGGACGCGCTGTGGCGCGACTATTTCGACAAACTGAAGGCGGCGGGCGTCGAACGAGACGCCCCGATGCAGGCGGCCTCCGCGCCGCACGGCCACTGCCACTGAAATCGACGGCGCCCGCTCGGCGCCGTCTTGCCATTTACTGAGGATCAACGCGATGAGCAAAACCCACTTCGGCTTCGAAAGCGTCGAGGAAACCGAAAAAGCGAAGAAAGTGGCGGGCGTGTTCCATTCGGTCGCGAGCAACTACGATCTGATGAACGACCTGATGTCGGCCGGCATGCACCGCGCGTGGAAGGCGTTCACGATCGCGCAGGCAAACGTGCGGCCCGGCTTCAAGGTGCTCGATATCGCGGCCGGTACCGGCGACCTGACCAAGTCGTTCGCGAAGGCGGCCGGCCCGACCGGTGAGGTCTGGCACACGGACATCAACGAATCGATGCTGCGCGTCGGCCGCGACCGGCTGCTCGACAAGGGCATCGTGACGCCGTCGCTGCTGTGCGACGCGGAGAAAACACCCTTTCCGGACAACTACTTCGATGTCGTCACGGTCGCGTTCGGGCTGCGCAACATGACGCACAAGGACGCCGCGCTGGCTGAAATGCGCCGCGTGACGAAGCCCGGCGGCCGCGTGATGGTGCTGGAATTCTCGAAAGTCTGGGATCCGCTGAAAAAAGCGTACGATCTGTATTCTTTCAAAGTATTACCGTGGCTTGGCGACAAGTTCGCGAAAGATGCTGAAAGTTACCGGTATCTTGCCGAATCTATCCGGATGCATCCGGATCAGGACACGCTGAAGACGATGATGGAACAAGCGGGCCTCGATGCCGTCAAATATTACAATTTGTCAGGTGGCGTGGTAGCTTTACACATGGGAACCAAGTACTAAGGGGTTCTTTCCATACATTCGCCTTACAATTTGGAGAAAGTGATGTCCGAATCGCGTTCGTTGTTCAACCGTAGCAAGCCGTCGAAGCCGTGGGCTCGACGGGTCGGCACGCTGCTGATGGTCGGCCTGCTCACGGCCGGCACGTTCGCATCGCTCGACGCCGAAGCCAAGCGCATGGGCGGCGGGCGCAGCATCGGCCGCCAGAACTCCACCGTCACGCAGCGCCAGGCCACGCCGCCCGCGCAGCAGCCGATGCAGCAGGCCGCGCCGTCGCAGGCGCAGCGTGCGAACCCGGCCGCACCCACGCCGGCCGCGCAGCCCAACCGCTCGCGCTGGCTCGGGCCGATCGCCGGCCTCGCGGCCGGTCTCGGCATCGCGGCGCTGCTGTCGCACTTTGGCCTCGGCGAGGCGTTCGCCGGCATGATGTCGAACATCATCGTGATCGCGCTGCTCGCGTTCGTCGGCATCTGGCTGATCCGCAAGTTCATGAACCGTCGTCGCACGCAGGAGCCGGCGTACTCGGTCGGCGGCTCGGCGTCGTCGTCGGGCGGCTATTCGCAAAGCCCGTCGTTCCAGCAGGCCAACACCGGCAGCAACTATGCGGGCAGCGGCAGCAGCTACGCGAGCGAAGCGCAAGGCGTGTTCGGCGGCGGTGCCGCGGCTGCCGGCGCGGCAGCGGCTGCGGCCGCGCCGCTCCAGGTGCCGGCCGGCTTCGACACCGAAGCGTTCCTGCGCAGCGCGAAGGTCTATTTCGTGCGCCTGCAGGCCGCGTGGGACCAGGGCAACCTGGCCGACATCCGCGAGTTCACGACGCCTGAAATGTTCGCCGAGATCAAGATCGACCTCGATTCGCGCGGCAACGAGTCGAATCAGACCGACGTCGTGCAGCTCGACGGAGAACTGGTCGCAATCGAGGATCGCGGCATCGAGCAGTCGGCGAGCGTGCGCTTCCATGGCCTGATCCGCGAATCGGCGAATGCGTCGGCCGCGCCGTTCGACGAAGTGTGGAACCTGTCGAAGTCGGGCAGTCAGGGCTGGCTGCTCGCGGGCATCCAGCAGATCAACACGCACTGAGCGTGACCGGCGGCCGGTGCCGCCGGACACCCGGGCGACGGCCGCCGCACTGCGACCGCTTGCCACCGGGGTGTACGGTCGGGCACGGTCTGCCGACGATCCGACGTTACAATAGAAACCCGCGTGGGCGCCCGGCCTGCGCGGGTTTTTTCTTTCCCAGCCCGATGACCTTTGCCGCCAAGCCTTTTGCTGCTGCTGTCAATCACCTGCTCGCGCGCGAATCGTGGGCGCGCGACCGCCTGATTCCCTATGCGGGCAAGACTGCCCGGATCGACGTGCCGCCCGTCACGCTCACGCTGCTGGTGCAGCCCGACGGCTATCTGTCGGCTGTCGACGCGCACGATGCGCAGCAGGTCGACGTGTCGATCGCACTCGCGGGCGACACCGTCGCCGCTTTCCTGCAGGGCGGCCAGGCGGCCGTGATGAAGCACGTGAAGATCGAGGGCGATGCCGAGTTCGCGACGCAGATCGCGAAGCTGGCCGAGCACCTGCGCTGGGAACCGGAAGAAGATCTCGCGAAGCTGGTCGGTGACGCGGCGGCGCACCGGATCGCGACGGTCGTGCGCGACGCCGGCGCGCGCGCGCGACGTACCGGCCGCAATGTGCTCGATTCCGTCGCCGAGTACTGGCTCGACGAGAATCCGCAAGTCGTCCGGCGCACGGCGCTCGGCGGCTTCGATGCCGAACTGGCGCGCGCGCGCGATGCGCTCGCGCGGGTCGAAAAGCGGGTCGAGCGACTCGAACAAAAAATCGGCGCGAGCGCGGGTTCAGGCCCGCGCGGCGCGCACTGAGGGCCGCAGGGCATGCGCATTTTCCGTTTCATCAAGATTGTCTACACCGTCATCCGCTTTGGTCTCGACGAAGTGATGCTGTCCCGGATCGACGACCGGCGCGTGAAGCTGCTGTTGCGGATCACGACGATCGGCCGCCGCTATTCCGATCCGCCCGCCGTGCGGCTGCGTCACGCGCTCGAAAGCCTCGGCCCGATCTTCGTGAAGTTCGGCCAGGTGCTGTCGACGCGCCGCGACCTGCTGTCCGTCGATTTCGCGAACGAACTCGCGAAGCTGCAGGACCAGGTGCCCCCGTTCGATTCGGCGGTCGCGATCGCGATCATCGAGAAGTCGCTCGGTGCGCCCGTCGACGAGCTGTTCGACGAATTCGAGCGCGAGCCGATCGCGAGCGCGTCGATCGCGCAGGTGCATTTCGCGAAGCTCAAGCAGGGCGTGCACGCAGGCAAGGCCGTCGCAGTCAAGGTGCTGCGTCCGAACATGCTGTCGGTGATCGATTCGGATCTCGCGCTGATGCGTGACATCGCGATCTGGACCGAGCGCATGTGGGCCGACGGCCGGCGCCTGAAACCGCGCGAGGTCGTCGCCGAATTCGACAAGTACCTGCACGACGAGCTCGACTTGATGCGCGAGGCCGCGAACGGCAGCCAGTTGCGCCGCAACTTCGCGGGCCTCGACCTGCTGCTCGTGCCCGAGATGTTCTGGGATTTCTCGACGTCGCAGGTGCTCGTGATGGAGCGCATGACCGGCGTGCCGATCAGCCAGGTCGAGACGCTGCGCTCGGCTGGCGTCGACATCAAGAAGCTGGCGCGCGAGGGCGTCGAGATCTTCTTCACGCAGGTGTTCCGCGACGGCTTCTTCCATGCGGACATGCACCCCGGCAACATCCAGGTGAGCCTCGATCCGAACACGTTCGGCCGCTACATCGCGCTCGATTTCGGGATCGTCGGCGCGCTGTCCGATTTCGACAAGAACTACCTCGCGCAGAACTTCCTCGCGTTCTTCAAGCGCGACTACCACCGTGTCGCGACGCTGCACCTCGAATCGGGCTGGGTGCCGCCCGAGACGCGCGTCGAGGAACTCGAAAGCGCGATCCGCGCGGTGTGCGAGCCGTATTTCGACCGCGCGCTGAAGGACATCTCGCTCGGCCAGGTGCTGATGCGCCTGTTCTCGACGTCGCGCCGCTTCAACGTCGAGATCCAGCCGCAACTCGTGCTGCTGCAGAAGACGATGCTGAACGTCGAAGGGCTTGGCCGTTCGCTCGATCCCGAACTCGACCTGTGGAAGACCGCGAAGCCGTACCTCGAGCGCTGGATGACCGAGCAGATCGGCTTGCGCGGCTGGTACGAGCGCTTCAAGGTCGAGGCGCCGCAGTGGAGCAAGACGCTGCCGCAGCTGCCGCGCCTGATCCACCATGCGATGGCGGCGCGCCATGACGCGCCGCGCGCCGCGAGCGAGGACCTGATGCGCCAGATCCTCATCGAGCAGAAACGTACGAACCGGCTGCTGCAGGCGCTGCTGATCTTCGGCCTTGCCGTCGGCGTCGGGGCGCTCGTCGCGCGCGTGTTGCTCGCGCTCGCGTACGGCGCATGACCGAAAGGAGTCGCGCGATGCCTGATTCGAAGCAACCGGCCGCACCGTCGGCCGCCGATTTCGCGACGCGCGACCCCGGCAACGCGTCGTTCTGGGACGAACGTTTCGAGCGCGGAGTGACGCCGTGGGAGTTCGGCGGCGTGCCCGACGGCTTTCGCGTATTTGCGCACCGGCTCGAGCCGTGCGCGGTGCTGATTCCCGGCTGCGGCAGTGCACAGGAGGCCGGGTGGCTCGCGCAAGCCGGCTGGCCCGTGCGTGCGATCGATTTCGCCGCGCAGGCAGTGGCGGCCGCGAAGGCGCAGCTCGGCGCGCATGCGGACGTCGTCGAGCAGGCCGACTTCTTCGCTTACCAGCCGCCGTTCGACGTGCAGTGGGTGTACGAGCGCGCGTTCCTGTGCGCGCTGCCGCCGAGCCTGCGCGCCGGCTACGCGGCGCGGATGGCCGAGTTGCTGCCCGCGGACGCATTGCTGGCCGGCTATTTCTTCCTGATGGCGAAACCGAAGGGGCCGCCGTTCGGAATCGAGCGCGCCGAACTCGACGCACTGCTCACGCCATACTTCGAACTGATCGAGGATTTGCCCGTGACGGATTCGCTGCCCGTATTCGAAGGGCACGAGCGCTGGCTCACGTGGCGCCGCCGCTGACGCGCGGGCGCAGCGGCCGTTACCGGAACGCGCGAAGGTTTCGGCTATAATTCAAGGTTTTGCAAGCCGTTTCCAGTTTCCGCGGGAAAAATATCATGCCGATCTACGCCTATCGATGCGAAGCGTGTGGTTTCGCGAAGGACGTGCTCCAGAAGATGAGCGACGCGCCGCTGTCGCAGTGCCCGGAATGCGGGAAGGATGCGTTTCGCAAGCAGGTCACTGCTGCGGGCTTTCAGCTGAAGGGTTCGGGTTGGTATGTCACCGATTTCCGTGGCGGTTCTGGCGGCGCCAGCGCGCCGGCTGCGGCGAGTACCGAAAGCACGACGACGACGAGCGCCGCGCCAGTTCCGGCTGCAGCGCCCGCCGCCAGTAGTTGACCGTCGCGGCTCGACCGGGCCGCGACCACACCGCGCCATCGGCGCGGTTCATTGACGGCAGATGATGAAAAAGACGACCCTGAAATCGGTGTTTCTGACCGGCCTGCTGGTTCTCGTCCCGCTCGCGATCACGCTGTGGGTGCTCGGCCTCATCATCGGCACGATGGACCAGACGCTGCTCCTGCTGCCCGAATCGTGGCAGCCCGAGCGGATGCTCGGCTTCCACCTGCCGGGAATCGGCGCGGTGCTGACGCTCGCGTTCATCTTTGTCGTCGGGCTGGCCACGCGGAACTTCATCGGCCAGAAGCTCGTCACGTGGTGGAACGCGGTCGTGCGTCACATCCCGGTCGTCGGGCCGATCTACACGAGCGTCAAGCAGGTGTCGGACACGCTGCTGTCGAGCAGCGGCAACGCGTTCCGCAAGGCGCTACTGATCGAATACCCGCGCCGCGGCTCGTATACGATCGCGTTTCTGACCGGCGCGCCCGGCGGCGACGTGGTCAACCATCTGACGGAAGAGTACGTGAGCGTGTACGTGCCCACGACGCCGAACCCGACGTCCGGCTTCTTCCTGATGCTGCCGAAGAGTGAAGTCATCGAACTCGACATGTCGGTCGATGCCGCGCTCAAGTACATCGTCTCGATGGGCGTCGTGGCGCCCCCGGCGCCGGTTCCGGCGCCCGCCCGCCGCCCCGTCGAGCCGCCGCTGTAAGTAAAGAATCATCGCCCGGGCCGCGCGTTGCGGCGCCCGTTGATCAAACCGAACGAAAGCAAACATCATGTCGATGCGTACTGAATACTGCGGTCTCGTGACCGAACACCTGCTGGGCCAAACCGTGTCGCTGTGCGGCTGGGTGCAGCGCCGCCGCGATCACGGCGGTGTGATCTTCATCGACCTGCGCGATCGTGAAGGCCTCGTGCAGGTGGTGTGCGACCCGGATCGCGCGGAGATGTTCGCGACCGCCGAAGGCGTGCGCAACGAGTTCTGCGTGCAGATCAAGGGCCTCGTGCGCAACCGTCCGGACGGCACGGTCAACGCCGGCCTGAAGAGCGGCAAGATCGAAGTGCTGTGCCACGAATTGAACGTGCTGAACGCATCGGTCACGCCGCCGTTCCAGCTCGACGACGACAACCTGTCGGAAACGACGCGCCTCACGCACCGCGTGCTCGACCTGCGCCGTCCGCAGATGCAGCACAACCTGCGCCTGCGCTACCGCGTCGCGATCGAGGCGCGCAAGTACCTCGACGAGCAGGGCTTCATCGACATCGAAACGCCGATGCTCACGAAGAGCACGCCGGAAGGCGCGCGCGACTACCTCGTGCCGTCGCGCGTGAACGCAGGTCAGTTCTTCGCGCTGCCGCAGTCGCCGCAGCTGTTCAAGCAGCTGCTGATGGTCGCGAACTTCGACCGCTACTACCAGATCACCAAGTGCTTCCGCGACGAAGACCTTCGCGCCGATCGGCAGCCGGAATTCACGCAGATCGACTGCGAGACGTCGTTCCTCGGCGAGCAGGAAATTCGTGACCTGTTCGAAGACATGATCCGTCACATCTTCAAGACGACGATCGACGTCGAGCTCGACGCGAAATTCCCGGTGATGCCGTACTCGGAAGCGATGGCGCGTTTCGGCTCGGACAAGCCGGACCTGCGCGTGCAGCTCGAATTCACCGAGCTGACCGACGCGATGAAGGACGTCGATTTCAAGGTGTTCAGCACGCCGGCCAACGCGAAGGACGGCCGTGTCGCGGCGCTGCGCGTGCCGAAGGGCAGCGAGCTGTCGCGCGGCGACATCGACGGTTACACGGAATTCGTGCGCATCTACGGCGCGAAGGGCCTCGCATGGATCAAGGTCAACGAGAAGGCGAAGGGCCGCGACGGCCTGCAGAGCCCGATCGTCAAGAACCTGCACGACGCATCGATCGCGGCGATCCTCGAGCGCACCGGCGCTGAAGACGGCGACATCATCTTCTTCGCGGCCGACCGCGCGAAGGTGGTCAACGACAGCCTCGGCGCGCTGCGCCTGAAGATCGGCCATTCGGAATTCGGCAAGGCCAACGGCCTCGTCCAGGCCGGCTGGAAGCCGCTGTGGGTCGTCGACTTCCCGATGTTCGAATACGACGACGAAGATGCGCGCTACGTCGCTGCCCACCACCCGTTCACGAGCCCGAAGGACGAGCACCTCGAGTACCTCGAGACCGATCCGGGCCGCTGCCTCGCGAAGGCATACGACATGGTGCTGAACGGCTGGGAAATCGGCGGCGGCTCGGTGCGTATCCACCGCGAGGAAGTGCAGAGCAAGGTGTTCCGCGCGCTGAAGATCGGCGCGGAAGAAGCCCAGCTGAAATTCGGCTTCCTGCTGGACGCGCTGCAGTACGGCGCGCCGCCGCACGGCGGTATCGCATTCGGTCTCGACCGCATCGTCACGATGATGGCCGGCGCCGATTCGATCCGCGACGTGATCGCGTTCCCGAAGACGCAGCGTGCGCAGGATCTGCTCACGCAAGCGCCGAGCCCGGTCGACGAGCGTCAACTGCGCGAACTGCACATCCGTCTGCGTCAGCCGGAGCAGCCGAAGGCGTAACGCGCTTCCGGCAGGGCGTGTGCGCGGCGACGCGCACACGAAGCAAACGAAAAAGGCGCTGCGATGCGCCTTTTTCGTTTTTTGCGGTACAGTCGCAGCACTTGCCGCACGTTCGGAGCACATGCCCGGCGCGCGGCCCCGTGCCGCATGAAACAAAGATGACGAAGCCGCCGAAAATCCCCGAATCCGTTCTCGTCGTGATCTACACGCCCGACCTCGATGTGCTGGTGATCAAACGTGCCGACCAGCCCGATTTCTGGCAATCGGTGACCGGATCGAAGGACGCGCTCGACGAGCCGCTCGCGGTCACTGCCGCGCGCGAAGTGGCCGAGGAAACCGGCATCTCGGTCGGCACGCCCGACGTGCCCGCCAGCGCGCTCGTCGACTGGCGCCACCGGATCGAATACGGCATCTATCCGCAATACCTGCACCGCTATGCACCGGGCGTCACGCGCAATACCGAACACTGGTTCGGCCTGTGCGTGCCGCATCGCGTCGACGTGACACTGTCGCCGCGCGAGCATGTCGATCACGCCTGGCTGCCGTTCCGCGAGGCTGCCGCGCGCTGCTTTTCGCCGTCGAACGCCGAGGCGATCCTGCAATTGCCCGCGCGCATGGTGCTCTCGCGCGCGCCGCACGGCTCGTCCGCATGAATGCGGAGACCCGCAAGCGCTTCGCGCAATTGCGGCAGATGTTCCTGCAGGAACGCGGCTCGGCGTCGCGACTCGCATTCACGTCGGGCAACACGGTGCGGCTGTGCGAAGGCGGCGGTGAATTCTTCCGCGCGTTGATCGAGCGGATCGACGCCGCGCGCGAGCAGGTGATGCTCGAAACCTACATCTTCTGCGACGACGCGGCCGGCCGCCCGGTGTCGGATGCGCTGATCCGTGCTGCGCAGCGCGGCGTGCGCGTGCGCGTGATCACCGACGGCATCGGCACCGCGCGCCTGCCGCTGTTCGACACGTGGGCGCAATCCGGCGTCGAGCACTGCATCTACAACCGCTTCCTGTTCGGCCGCTTCGGCTTTTCGCGCACGCACCGCAAGCTCGCGGTGATCGATCACGCCGCTGCGTTCTGCGGCGGCATCAACATCATCGACGACTATGCGCAGGGCGGCGCGACGCTGCCGTTTCCGCGCTGGGATTTCGCGGTCGAGATGGCGGGGCCCGCGGTGTCCGACGTGCGAGCCGCGTTCGAGCTGCAATGGCACCGGATCCAGTTCGGCCACAAGCCGTATGCGCAGTACGCGGCCGGGCTGCACGGCGGCGAAGCGTTCCCGGACATGTTCCGGCGCTGGATGCGCAGCCACCGGTGGATCAAGGCCGGTGCGCTGCGGGTCGTGACGGAGCCGAGCGTCGCTTTCGTCGCGCGCGACAACGTCGTGAACCGCCGCGCGATCGAGAAGGCCTATCTCGCGGCGATCGGCCAGGCGCGCCAGCAGATCCTGCTCGCGAATCCGTACTTCATGCCGGGCCGCAAGCTGCGCCGCGCGCTGACGGGCGCCGCGCGACGCGGCGTCGACGTGCGTATCCTGATCGGGCGCAAGGAGTTCGCGGCGCTCGATACGGCCGTGCCGTTCCTCTATCACACGCTGTTGCGCGCGGGCGTGCGCGTGGCCGAATACGACAAGACGATGCTGCACGGCAAGGTAGCCGTGATCGACGACAACTGGGCGACGGTCGGCTCGTCGAATCTGGACGCGCTGAGCCTGATGTTGAACAATGAGGCCAATGTCGTGCTCGTGCGCTACGACGCGGTCACGAACGAACTGCGCGACGCGATCGCGGCCGCGTTCGCCGACGGCCGGGAGATCGACCCCGCGCGGTTCGCCGCGCGCCCGCGCATCGAGCGTATGCTGAACTGGCTCGCCTACACGGCGTATCGCCTCGTGATGAAGGCGCTGACGGTCGGCAGCTACGACTGAGACGAACTAAACGTTCGCTTCAAAAAATCTGTCCGCACGTTCGTGCGGAAAAGCCGCTCCGGCCTCGCCGGAATCGCGCAAAATAGCGGCTCGGTTAGACACCGGTTTCTAATAATTTCCTTGTTTCGCGAGCGGCCGCACTCAATAATAGTACGGCCGTTCGATTTTATTCGAACCCCCGAACGGTTACAGAAATAGCTATGCGAAAAGGCGAACAGACGCGTGCCGCGATACTTGAAGCTGCTTTGGACCTCGCCAGCCGTGACGGGCTGGAGGGGCTGACGATCGGCCTGCTGGCCGAGCGCATGCAGATGAGCAAGAGCGGTGTGTTCGCGCACTTCGGATCGCGTGAGGACCTGCAGGTGGAGGTCGTCCGCGAGTATCACCATCGTTTCGAAAACGAGGTGTTCTTTCCGAGCCTGCGCGAACCGCGCGGCTTGCCGCGCCTTCGGGCGATGCTGGCCCGCTGGACGGAGAAGCGCATCCAGGAGGTGACGACGGGATGCATCTACATCAGCGGTGCCGTCGAGTACGACGACCGGCCTGACAGCCCCGTGCGCGAGCAGTTGATCGCGAGCGTGACGGCCTGGCGTGCCGCGATGCTGCGTGCCATTTCGCAGGCGAAGGAAGAAGGCCATCTGCGTGCGGATACCGATCCGGACCTGATGCTCTTCGAGTTGTACAGCTTCACGCTCGGCCTGCATCACGACGCACGTTTCCTGCATTCGCCGGATGCCGTGCGCCTCACGTGGGCCGCGCTGGAAAAGACGATTGTTTCGTATCAGAGCGAGAGCCGTTAGCGGCGCGTGACCCGCCCGCCAGGAGCTCGAGCCGTTTTGCCCACCTTTGGAGAGAGTCATGGGACAGTACGCCGCGCCGCTGCGCGACATGCAATTCGTGTTGCACGAGCTTCTGAACGTCGAAGCCGAAGTCAAGCAAATGCCCAAGCATGCGGACCTCGACGCCGACACGATCAACCAGGTCCTCGAAGAAGCGGGCAAGTTCTGCTCCGAGGTGCTGTTCCCGCTGAACCAGGTCGGCGATCGCGAAGGCTGCACGTATGAAGGCGACGGCGTCGTGAAGACCCCGACCGGCTTCAAGGAGGCCTACCAGCAATACGTCGAGGCCGGCTGGCCGGCGCTCGGCTGCGATCCGGACTATGGCGGCCAGGGCCTGCCCGCGTTCGTGAACAACGCGCTCTACGAAATGCTGAACTCGGCGAACCAGGCATGGACGATGTATCCGGGCCTGTCGCACGGCGCGTACGAATGCCTGCACGCGCACGGCGCGCCGGAACTCCAGAAGCAATATCTGCCGAAGCTCGTGTCGGGCGAATGGACGGGCACGATGTGTCTGACCGAGCCGCACTGCGGCACCGACCTCGGCATCCTGCGCACCAAGGCCGAACCGAACGGCGACGGCTCGTACTCGATCAGCGGCACGAAGATCTTCATCTCGAGCGGCGAGCACGACATGTCGAAGAACATCGTCCACCTCGTGCTCGCGCGCTTGCCTGAAGCGCCGCAGGGCACGAAGGGGATCTCGCTGTTCATCGTGCCGAAGTTCATCCCCGACGCAGCGGGCGAGCCGGGCGAGCGCAACGGCATCAAGTGCGGCTCGATCGAGCACAAGATGGGCATCCACGGCAACTCGACGTGCGTGATGAACCTCGACGGCGCGAAGGGCTGGCTGGTCGGCGAGCCGAACAAGGGCTTGAACGCGATGTTCGTGATGATGAATGCCGCGCGCCTCGGCGTCGGCATGCAGGGCCTCGGCCTCACGGAAGTCGCGTACCAGAACTCGCTCACGTATGCGAAGGAGCGCCTGCAGATGCGCTCGCTGACGGGCCCGAAGGCACCGGACAAACCGGCCGACCCGATCATCGTGCACCCGGACGTGCGCCGCATGCTGCTCACGCAGAAGGCGTACGCGGAAGGCGCGCGTGCGTTCACGTACTGGTCCGCGCTGCAGATCGACAAGGAGCTGTCGCACGGTGACGAAGCGGTGCGCAAGGAAGCGGCCGATCTCGTCGCGCTGCTCACGCCGATCATCAAGGCGTTCCTGACCGACAACGCGTTCGAGTCGACCAACCACGCGATGCAGATCTACGGCGGCCACGGCTTCATCTCCGAGTGGGGCATGGAGCAGTACGTGCGCGACGCGCGGATCAACATGATCTACGAAGGCACGAACTCGATCCAGTCGCTCGACCTGCTGGGCCGCAAGGTGCTCGGCGACATGGGCGCGAAGCTGAAGAAGTTCGGCAAGCTCGTCACGGAATTCGCGGAAGCCGAAGGCGTGAAGCCGGAGATGGCCGAGTTCATCAACCCGCTCGCCGACATCGGCGACAAGGTGCAGAAGCTGACGATGGAAATCGGCATGAAGGCGATGCAGAACCCCGACGAAGTCGGCGCTGCCGCCGTGCCGTACCTGCGTACCGTCGGCCACCTGGTGTTCTCGTACTTCTGGGCGCGGATGGCGCGCCTTGCACTCGACAACGAAGCGTCGGGCGATCCGTTCTACAAGTCGAAGCTCGCGACGGCCCGCTTCTACTTCGCGCGCCTGCTGCCCGAGACGGCGTCGACGATCCGCGCCGCGCGCGCCGGTTCGAAGACGATGATGGAAGTCGACGAATCGCTGTTCTGACGCGAGTCCGGGCGGTGCGCGATGCGCGCCGCCCGAACGCAACGGTTCCTGGTACTCACTTCGCCGTGCAGCCCTCACATTCCGCGCTGCACGACACTATCTCCGGAGACATCCCGTGAGCAATTTCCTGATTCGCAAGGTCGCCGTGCTGGGCGCCGGCGTGATGGGCGCGCAAATCGCCGCGCACCTCATCAACGCGCGCGTGCCGGTGCTGCTGTTCGACCTGCCGGCCAAGGAAGGCCCGAAAAACGCGATCGCGCTGAAGGCGATCGAGAACCTGAAGAAGCTGTCGCCCGCGCCGTTCGGCGTGAAGGACGACGCGAAATACCTCGAAGCCGCGAACTACGAAGACGACATCGCGAAGCTCGCCGAGTGCGACGTCGTGATCGAAGCGATCGCCGAGCGGATGGACTGGAAGCACGACCTGTACAAGAAGGTCGCGCCGCACATCGCGCCGAACGCGATCTTCGCGACCAACACGTCGGGCCTGTCGATCACGAAGCTGTCCGAAGGTTTCTCGGACGAGCTGAAGTCGCGCTTCTGCGGCGTGCACTTCTTCAACCCGCCGCGCTACATGCACCTCGTCGAGCTGATTCCGACCGCGCATACGCGCCCGGAGATTCTCGACCAGCTCGAGACGTTCCTGACGAGCATCGTCGGCAAGGGCGTCGTGCGCGCGAAGGACACGCCGAACTTCATCGCGAACCGCGTCGGGATCTTCTCGATCCTCGCGGTGATCACCGAGGCCGCGAAGTTCGGCCTGCGCTTCGACGAAGTCGACGACCTGACGGGCAGCCGCCTCGGCCGCGCGAAGTCGGCGACGTTCCGCACCGCGGACGTGGTCGGCCTCGACACGATGGCGCACGTGATCAAGACGATGCAGGACAACCTCGCCGACGATCCGTTCTTCCCGGTCTACCAGACGCCTGCCGTGCTCGCCGAACTGGTGAAGCAGGGCGCGCTCGGCCAGAAGACGGGCGGCGGTTTCTACAAGAAGGAAGGCAAGGCGATCAAGGTGCTCGACGCGAAGACGGGCACCTACGTCGATTCGGGCGCGAAGGCTGACGAGACCGTCGCCCGCATCCTGAAGCGTCCGCCGGCCGAGCGCCTGAAGCTGCTGCGCGAGACGGACCATCCGCACGCGCAGTTCCTGTGGTCGATCTTCCGCGACGTGTTCCATTACATCGGCGTGCATCTCGAATCGATCGCCGACAACGCGCGCGACGTCGACCTCGCGATCCGTTGGGGCTTCGGCTGGAACGAAGGCCCGTTCGAAGGCTGGCAGGCTGCCGGCTGGAAGCAGGTCGCCGAGTGGGTGCAGGAAGACATCGCGGCCGGCAAGGTGCTCGCGAACGTGCCGCTGCCGTCGTGGGTGCTCGAAGGCGAGGTTGCCGAGAAGGGCGGCGTGCACACGGCCGAAGGCTCGTGGGCGCCGGCGTCGAAGCGCTTCGTGCCGCGTTCGGATCTCGCCGTCTACGGCAAGCAGGTGTTCCGCGCGCCGTTGCTCGGCGAAACGGGCGCCGATCCGAAGACCTACGGCAAGACGCTGTTCGAAACCGACGCGGTGCGCGCATGGGTCGATGATCGTGCGGGCGAGGACGACGTCGTGATCGTGTCGTTCAAGTCGAAGATGAACACGATCGGGCCGAGCGTGATCGACGGCCTCGTGCAGGCGATCGAGCTCGCGGAGAAGGACTACAAGGGCGTGGTGATCTGGCAGCCGACGTCGCTGAAGCTCGGCACGCCGGGCGGCCCGTTCTCGGCCGGCGCGAACCTCGAAGAGGCGATGCCCGCGTTCATGATGGGCGGCGCGAAGGGTATCGAGCCGTTCGTGAAGAAGTTCCAGGAAGGCATGCTGCGCGTGAAGTACGCGAACGTGCCGGTCGTCGCGGCCGTGTCGGGCATCGCGCTCGGTGGCGGGTGCGAGCTGATGCTGCACAGCGCGAAGCGCGTCGTGCACGTCGAGAGCTACATCGGCCTCGTCGAAGTGGGCGTCGGCCTCGTGCCGGCGGGCGGCGGCCTGAAGGAAGCGGCGCTGCGCGCGGCGGAAGCCGCAACGGCAGCGAACGCGACCACCGACATCCTGAAGTTCGTCACGAAGTCGTTCGAGAACGCGGCGATGGCGAAGGTGTCGGCATCCGCGCACGATGCGCGTGCGATGGGTTACGTGAAGCCGTCCGACACGATCATCTTCAACGTGTTCGAGTTGCTCGACACGGCGAAGAAGGAAGCGCGCGCGCTGGCCGCAACCGGCTATCGCGCACCGCTGCGGGCGAAGGACGTGCCGGTCGCGGGTCGCTCGGCGATCGCGACGATCAAGGCATCGCTCGTCAACATGCGTGACGGCCGTTTCATCAGCGACCACGATTACCTGATCGCGAGCCGCATCGCCGAAGCCGTGTGCGGCGGCGACGTCGAAGCCGGCAGCCTCGTCGACGAGCAATGGCTGCTCGCGCTCGAGCGCCGCGCGTTCGTCGAGCTGCTCGGCACGCAGAAGACGCAGGAACGGATCATGGGCATGTTGCAGACCGGCAAGCCGGTGCGTAACTGAGCGAGCGGACAACTTTGCATGGGACCGGAGCGGGTGCCGAAGCCCTCGCTCCGTCCAACAGGAGTTTGAAATGAGCAAACAATTGCAGGACGCATACATCGTCGCCGCCAGCCGCACCCCGATCGGCAAGGCTCCGCGCGGTGTGTTCAAGAACACGCGCCCGGACGAGCTGCTGGTGCACGCGATCAAGTCGGCGGTCGCACAGGTGCCCGGCTTCGACACGAAGCTGATCGAAGACGCGATCATCGGCTGTGCGATTCCGGAAGCCGAGCAGGGCCTGAACGTCGCGCGCATGGGCGCGCTGCTCGCGGGCCTGCCGCAGACGGTCGGCGGCGTGACGGTCAACCGCTTCTGCGCATCGGGCATCACGGCGCTCGCGATGGCGGCCGACCGCATTCGCGTCGGTGAATCGGACGCGCTGTTCGCAGGCGGCTGCGAATCGATGAGCATGGTGCCGATGATGGGCAACAAGCCGTCGATGTCGCCGCATATCTTCGATCGCAACGAAGACTTCGGCATTGCTTACGGGATGGGCCTGACGGCCGAGCGCGTCGCCGAACAATGGAAGGTGAGCCGCGAAGACCAGGACGCGTTCTCGGTCGAGTCGCACCGCAAGGCGCTCGCCGCGCAGCAGGCCGGCGAGTTCAACGACGAGATCGCCGCATATACGATCACCGAGCGTTTCCCGAACCTGGCGACGGGTGAAGTCGACGTCAAGACGCGCGAGATCAAGCTCGACGAAGGCCCGCGTGCCGATACGTCGATCGAAGGCCTCGCGAAGCTGCGCACGGTGTTCGCGAACAAGGGCTCGGTCACGGCCGGCAACAGCTCGCAGACGTCGGACGGCGCGGGTGCGCTGCTCGTCGTATCGGAGAAGGTGCTCAAGGAGTTCAACCTGACGCCGCTCGCGCGTTTCGTGAGCTTCGCCGTGCGCGGCGTGCCGCCGGAAATCATGGGCATCGGTCCGAAGGAAGCGATTCCGGCCGCGCTGAAGGCCGCGGGCCTGAAGCAGGACGATCTCGACTGGATCGAGCTGAACGAAGCGTTTGCCGCGCAATCGCTGGCGGTGATCCGCGATCTCGGCCTCGATCCGTCGAAGGTCAACCCGCTGGGCGGCGCGATCGCGCTTGGTCACCCGCTCGGCGCGACCGGCGCGATCCGCGCGGCGACCGTCGTGCACGGCCTGCGCCGCCGCAACCTGAAGTACGGGATGGTCACGATGTGCGTCGGCACCGGCATGGGTGCCGCGGGCATCATCGAACGCCTGTAAGCGGGACGCGACGAAAAGCGACGACGGTGCGCGGGCCACGAGCTCGCGCACCGTTTTTTCATTCCGATAGAGGAAAGTCAAAGGAGACGGTTGTGGCCGAAATTCAAGTGGAACGCGCCGACGGCGTGCTGACGATCACGATCGCGCGCCCGGCGAAGAAGAATGCGCTGACGGCGGCGATGTACCAGACGATGGCCGATGCGCTCGCCGAGGCCGAGGAAGACAACGCGGTTCGCGTGATTTTGCTGCGCGGAGGCGACGGCAATTTCACTGCGGGGAACGATCTCGAGGATTTCCTGAAGTCGCCGCCGAAGGACGATACCGCGCCGGTGTTCCAGTTTCTCGCGCGGATCAGCAGTGCGAGCAAGCCGATCGTGGTCGCGGTGCCGGGCCTGGCGATCGGTGTCGGCGTGACGATGCTGCTGCATTGCGATCTGGTCTACGCGGCCGACACCGCGACGTTCTCGCTGCCGTTCGCGCAGCTCGGGCTGTGCCCGGAAGCCGCGTCGAGCGTGCTGCTGCCGCGTCTGGCCGGCCATCAGGTCGCAGCCGAGAAGCTGTTGCTCGGCGAGGCGTTCGACGCGCTGGAAGCGCACCGGATCGGTATCGTCAACCGCGTGCTGCCGGCTGCCGAGCTCGACGCGTTCGCGGCGAAGCAGGCGGCGAAGCTCGCGGCGCTGCCGGCGTCGTCGCTGCGCGTGACGAAGGCGCTGCTGAAGGATACGGGCGGCGTGGCCACGTCGGCCCGGATGGCCGAGGAGGCGCGTCACTTCTCCGCGATGCTGCGTGCGCCGGAAGCGCGCGAGGCGATGACGGCGTTCTTCGAGAAGCGCAAGCCGGATTTCCGTCAGTTCGACTGACGGACGCGAAGGTGCCGGCGGCTCGCCGCCGGCGCAGGCGGCCGCTCAGGCCGTTTCGTAATCGACGTAGCCGGTTTCGCGGCAGAAGCTGACGAGCCGCAAGCCGGCCGCCTTCGCGATGCCGATCGCGAGCGAAGATGGCGCGGAGATGGTCGCAACCATCGGGATGCCGACCCGCGCTGCCTTGCGCACGAGCTCGTAGCTCGCGCGGCTCGACAGGAACACGAAGCCGTCGGTCGTGTCGGCGCGCGACAGCACGAGCGAGCCGATCAGCTTGTCCAGTGCGTTGTGGCGGCCGACATCCTCGAACGCCATCCGGATCGCGCCTGTTGCGTCGCACCACGCGGCAGCATGCAGGCCGCCGGTGAGCCGCGTGAGCGCCTGGTGGGCCGGCAGCGCATGCGCCGCGCGCGCCAGCGCGTCGGGCGCGAGGCGCGCGAGAAAGCCGGTATCGGGCACGCGTTCGGGCGCGAGGTCGAGCAGGTCGATGCTTTCGATCCCGCACACGCCGCAGCCCGTGCGCCCCGCGAGCGCGCGGCGCCGGTCCTTCAGCGCGGCGAACGCCTGCTGGACGACTTCCAGGTGCACTTCCGCGTGCGGCAGCGGCGCGTCGGCATGCAGGATCACCTCGATGTCCTTGATGTCGCTGCCGCGCGCGACGATCCCTTCCGAGATCGCGAAGCCGACCGCGAACGCTTCGAGGTCGCACGGCGTGCACATCATCACCGCGTGCGAGATGCCGTTGAAGACGAGTGCGACGGGCCATTCCTGGCCGACGTAGTCGTGCGCGGTTTCGACGGCGCCGCCGCGCGTGCGGCGCACGGACAGTTCGATCGCGCCGCGCGGTTCGTCGCGCAGTTCGCCGGATTCGGTCGGATTCACGAGCACTCCCGTTGATTCGAAGCACGGCCGGCGACAATCGTGTCCGCCGCCCGCGCGCAGAGGTTCTAAAATACCTCAGGCAAGCCGGCCGCGCCGGCATCCGCCACGTCAGGTAACGACCATGGGACTCAGCGACGCTCCGCTGCTATTCAATTTCGAACACGATTCGTCGGAAAACTTCACGTATATCCCGATGATCGTGCGTTTCAATCTCGACCGCTTCGGTCTGCGGATTTCGCTCGAGCAGTGGCAGCTGCTGCCGCTCGAGGACCGCAAGCTGCTCGCGCGCTTTCCGGCCGACGACGACACTGCGATCGAGCCCAATTTCGATCACGCGCTGTTCGAAATGCTGCGCACGCACGCCGATCTGGAACCGTCATGGTTCCAGCCGGACGAGCGGCCGACCTGGCGCGCGACCGACACGGTGCCGGAGTCGCTCGTGCAGCAGAGCGCGCTGGCCGGGCTGTCGGCCCCCGCGCTCGCGCAGTGGCAGCGGCTCGCGCCGTTCCAGCGCTACGTGCTGGTGAAGCTGTCGCGCAAGCCGAAGCTCAATCACGATTTCCTGCCGGCGATGCGGGAGTTCGGGCTGACGGCCACGCACTGACGCGGCCGGGTGCCGGGCGCTCGCCCGTCAGAGCGGCGGCAGTTGCCGCGGCTTGCGGTCCGGGCCGGTCGCGACGTACGTGAGCGTCGCTTCCGTGACCTTCACGACTTCGCCCATCAGGCGCATGCGTTGCGCATAGACCTCGACGTCGACCGTGATCGACGTGTTGCCGGTGCGCGTGATGGTTGCGTAGAAGCTCAGCAGATCGCCGACGAACACCGGCTGCTTGAACACGAACGAGTTGACCGCGACCGTCGCGACGCGGCCGTTCGCGCGCTGGCTCGCGGGGATCGAGCCGGCGATGTCGACCTGCGACATGATCCAGCCGCCGAACACGTCGCCATGGACGTTCGCGTCGTGCGGTTGCGGGACGACGCGCAGCGCGGGCTGTTTTTGCGGGAGGTCGAGGGTCGAATCGGTCATGGCGGGGGCTTTCATCCTGTAATAAATAGACCGCCGCGCGCAGGCAGGCCGGCGAGGCCGCCGGCAGCGGCGCGAAGCGGCTTCTGCGACAATACAACGTCCGCAAATTGTACGAGAAAGCGGGCGAGCCGGCCGCCGATGCATGCGCCCGGCACCACACTACAGATCCTTCCCCATGCGCCGATTTCCTGCTTCCGGCGAGCCTGCGCCGGCTCCGACCGGGTCCCGCAACGACTGGCAGACCATCCGGTCGTTGCTGCCGTACCTGACCACCTACAAATGGCGCGTCGCGCTCGCCCTCGCCTGCCTGATCGGCGCGAAGGTCGCGAACCTCGGCGTGCCGGTCGTGATGAAGCGCATCGTCGACCACCTGTCCTACGTGCAGCAGATCACCGCGATCGGTCGCGCCGAGCAGTCGGCCGGCATCGTGCTCGCGGGCGGCGTGGGGCTGCTGGTCGTCGCGTATGCGTTCGTGCGGCTGTCGACATCGCTGTTTACCGAGCTGCGCGAGATCCTGTTCTCGAAGGTCACCGAGAGCGCGGTGCGCCAGCTCGCGCTGCAGGTGTTCCGGCATCTGCACGGGTTGTCGCTGCGGTTCCATCTCGAACGCCAGACGGGCGGCATGTCGCGCGACATCGAGCGCGGCACGCGCGGCATCCAGCAACTGATTTCGTATTCGCTGTACAGCATCCTGCCGACGCTCGTCGAGGTCGGGCTCGTGCTCGGCTTCTTTGTGGTCAAGTACGAGGCCTATTACGCGTACGTGACGTTCGCGGCGCTGGTCACGTACATCGTGTTCACCGTGAAGGTGACCAACTGGCGCACGCATTTCCGCCGCACGATGAACGAGCTCGATTCGCGCGCGAACTCGCGGGCGATCGATTCGCTGATCAACTACGAGACGGTGAAGTACTTCGGCAACGAGGAGTGGGAAGCGCAGCGTTACGACGAGAACCTGAAGCGCTACCGCAAGGCGGCGATCCGCTCGCAGAATTCGCTGTCGGTGCTGAACTTCGGGCAGCAGGCGATCATCGGCACCGGGCTCGTGTTCATCCTGTGGCGCGCGACGCAGGGCGTGCTCGCGGGCAAGCTGACGCTCGGCGATCTCGTGCTGATCAACACGTTCATGCTGCAGCTCTACATTCCGCTGAATTTTCTCGGCGTCGTCTATCGCGAGCTGAAGCAGAGCCTCACCGACATGGACCGGATGTTCGGGCTGCTGTCGGCGGCGAAGGAAGTCGCCGATCGGCCCGACGCGCAGCCGCTCGCGGTGGCCGGCGCGCAGGTGCGTTTCGAGCACGTGAACTTCGCGTACGAGCCGGAGCGGCCGATCCTGCACGACGTGACGTTTACGATCGACGCGGGCACGACGACCGCGGTGGTCGGCCACAGCGGTTCCGGGAAGTCGACGCTGTCGCGGCTGCTGTTCCGTTTCTACGATCTCGACCGGCAGGCGGGCGGCGCGATCCGGATCGACGGGCAGGATATCCGGGACGTCACGCAGGACTCGCTGCGCGCGTCGATCGGGATCGTGCCGCAGGATACCGTGCTGTTCAACGACTCGATCTACTACAACATCGCGTACGGCCGGCCGGCCGCGACCCGCGACGAGGTGATCGCGGCCGCGCGCGCCGCGCACATCCACGATTTCATCGAAAGTTTGCCGAAGGGCTATGACACGCCGGTCGGCGAGCGCGGGCTGAAGCTGTCGGGCGGCGAGAAGCAGCGTGTCGCGATTGCGCGCACGCTGCTGAAGGACCCGCCGGTGCTGCTGTTCGACGAAGCGACGTCGGCGCTCGATTCGCGCTCGGAGCGCGCGATCCAGCACGAACTCGACCAGATCGCGCGGCATCGTACGACGCTCGTGATCGCGCACCGGCTGTCGACGGTCGTGCACGCGCAGCAGATCCTCGTGATGGATCACGGGCGGATCGTCGAGCGCGGCTCGCACGACGAACTCGTGCGCGCCGACGGGTTGTATGCGCAGATGTGGGCGCTGCAGCAGCAGCGCGCGGCGGCGGGCGGCGAAGAGGCCGAAGCCGCGTGAGCGGCGGGGCTGCGCGCGTCATGCGCGCAGCGGGGGCGGTAGCGGTGGTCTGCCGGAAGGGCGTGCGCGGGCGGTGCAACGCACGACACCGTGCCAGACCGTCCGTCGCCAGGTCAGCCCGCGGCGCGCAGCCGCGCGTCGAGCTCGCCGAGCTGCGCGGGCGTGCCGACGTTCTCCCAGATGCCTTCGTACAGTTCACCGCTCGCGCGGCCGGCTTCGATCGTCGCGCGATAGTACGGCGTCAGCGCGCGCCGGGTGCCGGGCGCGAGATCGCGGAACATCCGCGTGTCGTACAGGCCGATGTTGCCGAACGTGAAGCGCGCGGCGCCGTCGAGCGCCAGGCAGCCGTCGTCGCCGAGCGCGAAGTCGCCGGCCGGGTGGAACGGCGGGTTCGGCACCATCACGAGGTGCATCGCCGGCGCGTCCAGCGTCGCCATGCGGGCGGCGTGCGCGTCGAGCGTCCGGTAGTCGAACGCGCAGAACACGTCGCCGCTGACGGCCGCGAACACCGTCGGCCGGCCTCCGCGCTCCAGCAGCGGCAGCGCCTGCGCGATGCCGCCGGCGGTCTCCAGCGCGTCGCCTTCGGCCGAATACGCGATCCGCACGCCCCAGCGCGAACCGTCGCCGAGCGCGGCCTCGAGCTGCGCGCCGAGCCACGCATGGTTGATCACGATCGTCTCGATGCCCGCGCGCGCGAGCGCTTCGATTTGCCAGACGATCAGCGGCTTGCCGCCCGCTTCGAGCAGCGGCTTCGGGCAGGTGTCGGTCAGCGGGCGCATCCGTTCGCCGCGCCCGGCGGCGAAGATCATCGCCGTGGTCAGAGTGTTGCTCATGTTCGGCTGGGTGTCGGAACGGTCAGAACGTATAGCCCACGTCGGCCGCCGCGTTGCCCTCGAGCTCGTCGAGCAGCTTCGCGAACGGCACGAGCGGGCGGTAGCGCAGCGCGACCTTGCGTGCATACGCGATGAAACGCGGCAGGTCGTTCAGGTAGTGCGGCTTGCCGTCGCGGTAATTGATGCGCGCGAACAGGCCGAGGATCTTGATGTGGCGCTGCAGCCCCATCCATTCGAGTTGGCGGTAGAACTCGCCGAAATCGGGGTCGACCGGCAGGCCGGCCTTTTTCGCCTTTTCCCAGTAGTACGCGAAGCAGTCGAGCTCGAACTCCTCGTCCCAGCTGATGAATGCGTCGCGCAGCAGCGACACGACGTCGTACGTCAGCGGCCCGTAGACGGCGTCCTGGAAGTCGAGCACGCCCGGATTCGGCTCGCAGACCATCAGGTTGCGCGGCATGAAGTCGCGCAGCATGAAGCCTTGCGGCTGCGCGTGCGCGCTCGCGACCAGCAGCGCGAAGGTGCGGTCGAGCGTGCCGCGCATCGCGTCGGTGACGGGCTTGCCGAGGTGGCGGCCGACGTACCATTCGGGCAGCAGCTCCATCTCGCGGCGCAGGAACGCCTCGTCGAACGGCGGCAGCACGTCGGGCTTCGACGTGAGCTGGAAGCGGATCAGCGCGTCGAGCGCGTCGCGCATCAGCGGTTTCGCGGCGGCCGGGTCGGCCGGATCGAGCACCGAGATGTACGACGTGCGGCCCAGATCGGTCACGAGCATGAAACCTGCGTCGAAATCGTGGGCCAGTATGTCCGGCACATGGTCGCCGGCTGCGGCGAGCAACTGAGCGACCTGGACGAATTCGCGGCACTTCTCGGGCGGCGGCGCGTCGACGGCGATCAGCGAGCCGCCGGGGCGTGTGGCCGACGCAACACGGAAATAGCGACGGAAACTGGCGTCAGACGATGCGGGCGCGAGGGTCGACAGGTCGAGGGCGTAGCGCTCGGCGAGCGGGCGCAGCCACGCGGTGAGCGCTTCGAGGCGGGCGTCGGGCTGGGATGCGGCGGATGGGGGCGTCATGAAACTCGGAGGAGGGGGGAACGTCTTGCCATATAATACCCCACGACTTTTTTGACGCGCCCCGCGTCAGCTTCCGCCGTGCAGGCCCGCCGCCGGTCGCGCCGTCCGCCCGATCGCCTCCCCGGTTTGCGCTCAGCCGCAGTCGCGGTTCGACGGCGCGGCCCGCCGTGCGCGAGTGTGCCGTGAAGGCGCGGTTGACAAGGGGCGATTCGCCAAACGATAGATGCCGCCCAAACCGCTATTCCCGAATGTTTTCCCCGGTGACGGGGTGCCGCGCAAACGGCGGCTCGCGCTCGCGCTCCTGGCCGTGCCCGGCCTCGTGCCGGCCGTGTCGTACGCGCAGCTGTCGGGCGCGGCTGCGCAGCCGCAGCCGCTCGACTCGCCGTGGGATCTGCGTCTCGCGCCCCAGCTCGAGGATCATCCGCTGAAGGACGGCGCGAAGCCGGCCGCCTTCGTGATTGCCGACCACACGAGCGGCACGGCCGAGCAGGACCTGGCCGCAAAGGGCTCGGCCGAGCTGCGCCGCGGCGACGCCATCGTGAAGGCCGACGCGATCCACTACGATCAGGATACCGACATGGCCGATGCGTACGGCCGGGTCAGGGTGTTCAATGGCGGCACGTCGTTCGTCGGCCCCGAGGCGCACCTGAAGATCGAGGCGAACCAGGGCTTCATGACGGCGCCGAAGTATCACTTCAACATGACGGGCGGGTCGGGCAGCGCGGAGCGCGTCGACATGCTCGACAACGAGCGCTCGGTGTTCGTCAACGGCACCTACACGGCGTGCCAGTGCTCGACGAATCCCGCGTGGTACATCAAGGGCAGCCGCTTCGACTTCGATACGGGCGCCGATGAAGGCACCGCGCGCAACGGCGTGCTGTTCTTCCAGGGCGTGCCGATCTTCGCGAGCCCGTGGATGACGTTCCCGCTGTCGGGCGAGCGTCGCAGCGGCCTGCTGCCGCCGACGTTCTCGGTGAACTCGAGCAACGGGTTCGAGCTGTCGCTGCCGTACTACTTCAATATCGCGCCGAACCGCGACCTGACGCTGACGCCGCGCATCATCTCGCGGCGCGGCGTGATGACCGAGGCGACGTTCCGCTACCTGTCGCCGTCGTATTCGGGCACGTTTACGGCCAATTACCTGCCGGATGACCGGCTCGCGCACCGCAACCGCTACGCGATCTACTGGCAGCACCAGCAGAACTTCGGCGGCGGCTTCGGCGGCTACGTCTACTACAACAAGGTCTCGGACAACACCTATCCCGAAGATCTGGGCTCGACGAACCAGTTCATCAACGGGACGCAGACGCTGTACCAGCAGGAAGCGGGCGTCACGTACAACAACGGCCCGTGGTCGGTGCTCGCGCGCTACCAGCACTGGCAGACGCTGCCGCCGTCGATCGCGCCGTACAGCCGCGAGCCGCAGTTGAACGTGAAGTACACGAAGTACAACGTCGGCGGCTTCGACTTCGGCGCGGAAGCCGACTATTCGCGGTTCCGCATCACGACGGCCGATGCGACCGAAGGCGACCGGGTCGTCTTCAACCCGTACATCGCGTACGGCGTGTACGGCCCCGGCTACTTCGTCGTGCCGAAGGTCCAGTATCACTTCGCGTCGTACGACCTGAACTACCTGTCGTCGACCACGCCGAACAGCCCGAAGCGCTTCACCGAGTCGATCCCGACCGTGAGCTTCGATACGGGCCTGATCTTCGACCGCTCGGTGCGCCTGTTCGGCCAGGACTTCATCCAGACCCTCGAGCCGCGCCTGTACTACGTGTACACGCCGTATCGCGACCAGTCGAACGCGCCGCTGTTCGACACCGCGGAATCGGACTTCGGCCTCGCGGAGATCTACCAGCCGAACACGTTCGTCGGCAACGACCGGATCGCCGATGCGAACCGGATCACGGCCGGTCTCACGTCGCGCTTCATCGATCCGCGCACCGGCGACGAGCGCGCGCGCTTCGTGATCGCGCAGCAGTACTACTTCGCCGATCAGCGCGTCACGCTGAATTCCGGACAGAGCGCCGTGCTGGCGCGCCATTCGGACCTGATCGTCGGCGCCGCGCTGAAGCTCGGTTCGGGTTTCATGTCGGAGACGGCGTTCCAGTACAACCAGAACAACAACCAGCTCGTGAAGTCGAGCGTCGGATTCGGTTACAGCCCGGGCGAGCGCCGCGTGATCAACGTCGGCTACCGCTACACGCGATCGAACACCACGCTCGACAACCAGCCGATCAACCAGTTCCTGATATCCGCGCAGTGGCCGCTCACGCGCCGCCTGTATGCGATCGGCCGTTTCAACTACGATCTGGCCGGCGATCGCGTGGTCGACGGTCTGCTCGGCTTACAATACGACGCGGATTGCTGGGCGCTCGGGGTCGGCGTGCAGCGGGCCGCGAACGGCGTGAATTCGTCGGGACAGCAGAACTCGTCGACGCGATTCATGATGCAGCTGACGCTCAAGGGGTTGTCGACCGTCGACAACGGCCTCGTGTCCGCGTTCCGCGCCGGGGTGCCGGGCTATACGCCGCTGCCGCCGCCGCCGCCGCCGATGTCCCGCTTCAGCAACTACGAGTAACGCCGGCGTGTTTGCACCGGTCAGCACGATTTCAATGGAGTTTCAGTGGCAATGAAGAAAACCCTTCGTTTCGCGGCAGTCGTGTCCAGCCTCGCCGCGTCCGCCGCGCTGCTCGCCGCTGCGCCGGCCGCGGCGCAGGCGCTTGGTTCGAAAGGCGCGCAGCTTGCCGACGAAGTCGTCGCGGTCGTCAACAACGACGTGATCACGGGCCGCGAACTCGACCAGCGCGCTGGCCTGATCGCGCGCCGGCTGCAGCAGCAGAACGCGCCCGTGCCGCCGACCGACCAGTTGCGCGCGCAGGTGCTGAACCAGATGGTGCTCGAACGTATCCAGGTGCAGAAAGCCAAGGACGACGGCATCCGCATCGACGACGCGACCGTGCAGGCCACGCTGCAGCGTCTCGCGCAAGCCAACGGGATGACGCTCGAGCAGTACCGCTCGCGTCTCGAGGCGCAAGGTGTGCCCTGGAGCATCTTCACGAGCGACGCGCGTACCGAACTGATGCTGTCGAAGCTGCGCGAACGCGAGGTCGACGGCAAGATCACCGTGTCGGACGCCGAAGTCGCGAACTACATCGCGAGCCAGCGCGGGCCGAACGCGTCGCAGCAGCAGGACCTGCGCTTCCAGCACATCTTCATCAAGGCGCCGACCAACGCGCCGCAGGCCGACATCGACGTCGCACAGAAGAAGGCTGAAGCGCTGCTGCAGCAGGCGAAGTCGGGCGCCGATTTCGAGCGGCTCGCGAAGAACAATTCGGAAGCGAACGACGCGAAGAAGGGCGGCGATCTCGGCTTCAAGGCGCCGAGCGCGCTGCCGGCCGACGTGGTCGACGCCGCGTCGAAGCTGCGCCCGGGCCAGGTCAACCCGACGCTGATCCGCGTGCCGGACGGCTTCGAGATCGTGCGTCTCGTCGACCGCCGCCAGAGCCAGGGCGCCAGCGCCGCGGCGCCGAAGATCGTCCAGACGCACGTGCGCCACATCCTGCTGCGCGTGGGTGAGGGCAAGTCGGAAGGGCAGGCGCGCCAGCAACTGGCCGACATCCGCAACCAGGTCGAGGCCGGCGGCGATTTCGCGAAGTTCGCGCGCACCTACTCGCAGGACGGTTCGGCGTCGCAGGGCGGCGATCTCGGCTGGATCAGCCCGGGCGAGACCGTGCCGGAATTCGAGCGCGCGATGAACAACCTGCAGGACGGCCAGATCAGCCAGCCGATTCGTACCGAGTACGGCTACCACCTGATCCAGGTGCTGAGCCGCCGCGAGGCCGAAGGCTCGGTGCAGCAGCAGATGGACATCGCGCGTCAGGCGATTGGCCAGCGCAAGGCCGAGCAGGCGTATGCCGACTGGCTGCGCGAGCTGCGCGATTCGTCGTACGTGCAGTACAAGATCGGCGGCCTCGGCCCGGCGAATTGAGCGAGCTTCAGGTGACGACGCCCGCGCTGCAGATCGCGATCACGACTGGCGAACCCGCGGGGGTCGGCCCGGAGCTGACCGTGCAGGCGCTGCGTGATGCCGCGCAGCGCTGGCCCGACGCGCACTTCACCGTGCTGGGCGATGCGGCGCTGCTCGATGCGCGCGCGGCGGCCGTCGGCGCTGATCGGGCAACCTTGTCCGGCAGCGGGCAGGTGTCGGTCGCGCATCACGCGCTCGCCGTTCCCGCGCTGGCGGGCACGCTGGACGCGGCGAACGGCCGGTACGTGCTCGGGCTGCTCGATGCGGCGATCGACGGCGCGCTGGCCGGCCGGTACGACGCGATCGTGACCGCACCGCTGCAGAAGAGCACGATCAACGATGCGGGCGTGCCGTTCACCGGCCATACCGAATACCTGGCGGAGCGCACGCATACGCCGCGTGTCGTGATGATGCTGGCGGGCACCGGCGACAAGCCGCTGCGCGTCGCGCTCGCGACCACCCACCTGCCGCTGAAAGACGTCTCGGCCGCGCTGACGACCGACGGGCTCGTCGAGACGCTCGCGATCATCGATCGCGACTTGCGGCGCGATTTCGGTCTCGCCGCGCCGCGCATCCTCGTGACGGGGCTCAATCCGCACGCGGGCGAGAACGGTTATCTCGGCCGCGAGGAGATCGACGTGATCTCGCCGGCGCTGGCCCGCGCGAACGCGCAGGGCATCGATGCGCGCGGTCCGTATCCGGCCGACACGCTGTTTCAGCCGCGCCATCTGGCCGATGCCGATTGCGTGCTCGCGATGTTCCACGACCAGGGGCTGCCCGTGCTGAAGTACGCGACGTTCGGCGAGGGCATCAACGTAACGCTCGGGCTGCCGATCATCCGCACGTCGGTCGATCACGGCACCGCGCTCGATCTGGCCGGCACGGGCCGCGCGGATCCGGGCAGCATGGTCGCCGCGCTCGACACCGCCGTGACGATGGCGCGCCATCGCCGCGCGGCCTGACGCGGCCCGACCTGACCACATTCGTCGTATTTTTCGTTTTACTGAGTCGATGTCGAACAGCAGACAGCACCAAGGCCACTTCGCGCGCAAGCGCTTCGGGCAGAACTTCCTCGTCGATCACGGTGTGATCGACTCGATCGTGTCGACGATCGGCCCCGCGCGCGGCCAGCGCATGGTCGAGATCGGCCCCGGGCTCGGTGCGCTGACCGGACCGCTGATCGAGCGGCTCGCGACGCCCGAGTCGCCGCTGCACGCGGTCGAGCTCGACCGCGACCTGATCGGGCGCCTGCAGCAGCGCTTCGGCGCGTTGCTCGAGCTGCACGCGGGCGACGCGCTCGCGTTCGACTTTCGTTCGCTCGCGGTGCCCGGCGACAAGCCGTCGCTGCGGATCGTCGGCAACCTGCCGTACAACATTTCCAGCCCGTTGCTGTTTCACCTGATGACGTTCGCGGATGCGGTCATCGACCAGCATTTCATGCTGCAGAACGAGGTCGTCGAACGGATGGTCGCGGAGCCGGGCACGAAGGCGTTTTCGCGGCTGTCGGTGATGCTGCAGTACCGCTACGTGATGGAAAAGATGCTCGACGTGCCGCCGGAATCGTTCCAGCCGCCGCCGAAGGTCGATTCGGCGATCGTGCGGATGATTCCGTACGAGCCGCACGAATTGCCGGAGGTCGATCCCGTGCTGCTCGGCGAAATCGTCACCGCTGCGTTCTCGCAGCGCCGCAAGATGCTGCGCAACACGCTCGGCGACTACCGCGAGACGATCGATTTCGATGCGCTCGGCTTCGATCTCGCGCGCCGTGCGGAGGATGTGAGCGTCGCCGAATACGTCGGCGTCACACAGGCGCTTGCGGCGGTGCGCAAGGCCGGGTGACGTGTGCGGCACGAGCCGGACCGGATGGTTCGACGAGGCTGCCCCGCGGGGCAGCCTTTTTTATTGCGCGAGCGCGTTGCGCAGGCGGCGTCGCCGGCCGCCGTCACACCCGCCGGCGCGGCGGCGCGTTGACGAGCGCGATGCCGGTCAGTACGAGCGCGGCGGCGGACATGAAGCGCCAGCCGACCGATTCGCCGAGCAGCAGCACGCCGAACGCGACGCCGAACAGCGGTGACAGGAACGTGAAGACGGACAGGCGCGACGCGCTGTAGCGCGTCAGCAGCCAGAACCACGACAAATAGCTGACGAATGCGACGATCACCGACTGGTACGCGAGGCTCGCCACGGCGACCGGCGTGACGTGCGCGAACGACACCTGGCCGAACAGCGCCGCGAGCGCGACCAGTACGACCGCCGATACCGCGAGCTGGTAGAACAGTGTCTTGCTTGCACTGGCGCGCGCGAGCGCCGTCGAACGCACGACGACCGTCGTCGCGGCCCACATCGCGCCGCCGAGAATCCCGAGCGCGTCGCCGGCCAGCCCCGCGAGCACGGACGCGCCGGGCGCGCGAGGTTTCAGGAAGCCGTCCGCGAACGCGAGCGCGATGCCGGCGAACGCGAGGCCGACGCCGGCCCATTGCGTGCGCTGTAGCCGTTCGCCCGGCGCGAACAGGTGCAGGCCGAGCGCGGTGAAGCACGGCGCCGTGTACAGGAAGATCGCCATATGCGACGCACTCGTCAGCGTCAGCCCGAAGAACACGCAGACGAATTCGCCGGCGAACAGCGCACCGGCCGCGAGGCCCGCGCCGAACGTGCCGTCGGCCTGAAACAGCGGCGTGCCGCGCGAGCGGGCCCAGCCCCACAGCAGCACGGCCGCGATCACCGAGCGCAGCCCGGCCTGGAACATCGGCGCGATGGCGGCGTTCGTGCTCTTGATCGCGACCTGCTGGAAGCCCCAGATTGCGCACAGCAGCAGCATCAGGCCGACGGCGCGCAGGTCGAGCGCGCGGCGCACGGGAGCGGCGGCGAGCGCGGTCATCGATGGGCCTCGACGGTCCGGTGCCGCGGTGGCGAGGTCAGGGAGAGGGCGCGTCCGGCGCGCTCGAATCGGCGGTTTCGCACGGCAGTGTGGCTGAATCGGAAGAGGGTGGTCGCGTGCGGGCCGTATGCCCGTTTTTGGTGCGAGGTGGAAGGATGTTACCCGATCGGCACGCTCGAAGGGGGTGCGTCGGGCGCGTTCGGTCCCGAGGGCATACCCGTGCCCGCGTCGGTTGAACCGATGCTTCGTAGCGATGGCCCCGGCTGGGCGCCACCGGCGAGTTTCAGCCGACTCTGGTACAGTTTCCGGTTCTGGAAAGTCCCCACAGGAGTACACAACATGCGTTTGCTGCATACGATGCTGCGAGTCGGCGATCTCGACCGCTCGATCAAGTTCTACACCGAATTGCTCGGCATGAAGCTGCTGCGTCGCGAGGATTATCCGGAAGGCAAGTTCACGCTCGCGTTCGTCGGTTACGAAGATGAAAGCACGGGCACCGTGATCGAACTGACCCACAACTGGGACACGCCGTCCTACGATCTCGGCAATGGTTTCGGTCACCTGGCGGTGGCGGTGGAAGATGCGTACGCTGCGTGCGAGAAGATCAAGGCGCAAGGCGGCAAGGTTACGCGCGAAGCGGGCCCGATGAAGCACGGCACGACCGTGATCGCATTCGTCGAGGATCCGGACGGCTACAAGATCGAGTTCATCCAGAAGAAGGCGCACTGAGCGCCGGATGAGCGAACCGCGGCGTGCAAGGCGCGCGGCGGTGGCGCGAACGGGCGGTGCGGGGGAGCCCGCATCGCCCGTTTGCGTTTACGGCAAGGCGATGGCGGGCGTTACAGCGACGGCAGCAACTCGGGCGGATGATGCTTGAGCGTGTGCCGTGCTTCGCGGAACTCGGGGAAGATCGATTCGACGGTTTGCCAGAAGGCGGGGCTGTGGTTCATCTCGCGCAGGTGCGACAGTTCGTGCGCGACGACGTAGTCGACGATCGACATCGGGAAATGGATGAGCCGCCAGTTCAGGCGGATCTTGCCGTCGCTCGAGCAGCTGCCCCAGCGCGTCGCGGCCGACGACAGCGCATACATCGAATACGTGACGCCGAGCTTTTCCGCGTAGACCGCGAGGCGTTCGCCGAAGATACGCTTCGCTTCGCCCTGCAGCCAGCCCTGCACGCGGTCCTTGATCTGCTGCATGTCGGCCTGCACGGGCAGCGGCAGCGACAGCCGCAGCGCATCGGCATCGAACGCGACGGCGCCCGCGCCGAGCGCGATCGTCACCGTCTTGCCGAGATACGGGAGCTGCGCGCCGTCGCGCCAGTCGATCTGCGGCAGCGCGCGCTGTTCGGTGCGTGTTTTCCACTCCGCGAGCTTCGCGAAGATCCAGCGTTGCTTCTCGGAGATCGCGGCTTCGATGTCGGCGAGCGTGACCCAGCGCGGCGCGGTGATCGACAGCCCGCTGCCGTCGATCGTGAAGCCGATCGTGCGGCGCGCCGAGCGCTTCAGGCGGTATTCGAGCACGCGGCTGTCGAGCGCGAACGTGCGTACGCGCGAGCGATCGGGCGCCGGGCCCGGATCGAGCGGCGCGGCGGGTGCCGCTTCGGGCGGCGCCGGCGGCGTGGCAGGCGCCGACGGTGCGGCGGCCGGCCCGTCGAAGAGCGGCAGATCCATCTGGCGATGATCGAGGGCCACGACGGCTGGCCGTGGCCGCGGACGCTGTTTCATCAGTTCGCTTCTTTTTGTCGTACGCAACGGCTGCAACCCGGGGATTCAGACGCGCGCGGCATCGCGCGTGCCGGCATTGCCCGCCTGACGATACGCATCGGGATCGATACGGCGCATTTCCGCTTCGATCCATGCCTCGACCTGCGAGTTCAATGCGTCGGGCGTAAGGCCGGTCGAATCGATCGGCTTGCCGATCGACACCGTCACCACGCCCGGGAATTTCGTAAACGAGTTGCGCGGCCACACCCGACCTGCATTGTGCGCGATCGGCACGACGGGCGTGCCGGTTTCGATCGCGAAGCGCGCGCCGCCCGTCTTGTACTTGCCCTGCTTGCCGACCGGCGTACGCGTGCCTTCGGGGAACATGATCATCCAGGCGCCTTCCGACAGGCGCTTCTTGCCCTGGCGGATCACCGAGGTGAACGCATTCTTGCCTTCCCGGCGGTTGATGTTGACCATGTGCAGCAGGCCGAGCGCCCAGCCGAAGAACGGCACGTACAGCAGCTCGCGCTTGAACACATAGCAGAGCGGCTTCGGCATCAGCGCCGGAAACGCGAGCGTCTCCCACGCGGACTGGTGCTTCGACAGCAGCACGGCGGGGCCGTCGGGCAGGTTCTCGTAGCCTTCGATCCGGTAGCGGATGCCGTTCAGCCAGCGCACGACCCACAGCGTGGACTTGCACCAGCCGGCCGCCATCCAGTAGCGCGCGTCGGCGCGCATGAACGGGAACGCGATGAAGCACGCGGTGGCGTACGGCACCGTGTACAGGATGAAATAGATCAGCAGCAGCAGGGAGCGGACGAAGCGCATCGGCGTGGGTCTGGCGTTAGGGAGGATGCGCGCGGCGGCTGCATCACTCGTGTTCGTGTGAAAGGAAATCGAGCGCGAATGCGCGCAGGTCGTCGTGGACCTTCGTGCCGGGCGGCAGATTGCCCGCGGCGAGCGTCTTCTTGCCCTTGCCGGTCAGCACGAGGTGCGGCTGGAAGCCGACCGCGACGCCGGCCTGCAGGTCGCGCAGCGAATCGCCGACGACCGGCGTGTGACCGGGATCGATCTCGAAGCGCTCGGTGATCATCTGCATCATGCCGGGTTTCGGCTTGCGGCAGTCGCAGTGATCCTCGGCCGTGTGCGGGCAGAAGAACACCGCGTCGATGCGCGCGCCGACCGCGGCCGCCGCGCGATGCATCTTCAGGTGCATCTCGTTGAGCGCGGCCATGTCGAACAGCCCTCGACCGATGCCGGACTGGTTGGTCGCGACGATCACGCGATAGCCTGCGTGGTTGAGCCGGGCGATCGCCTCGAGGCTGCCGGGCAGCGCGATCCATTCGTCGGGCGTCTTGATGAACGCATCCGAATCGACGTTGATCACGCCGTCCCGGTCGAGGACGACGAGCTTTCGGTTGGGGCTGGTCGGCATCGTGCGGCCCTTATGCGGCGAGCTTCGAGATGTCGGCGACGCAGTTCATCTGCTGGTGCAGCGCGGACAACAGCGCGAGACGGTTCGCTCGCAGTGCCGGATCTTCCGCGTTGACCATCACGTCGTTGAAGAACGTGTCGACCGGCGCGCGCAGCGCGGCGAGCGCCGACAGCGCGCCCGTGTAAGCCCGCGCCTCGAGCTGCGACTGCACGTGCGGCGTCACGGCCGCGAGCTGTTCGTGGAGCGCCTTCTCGGCGGCTTCGACGAGCAGCGCCGGCTGCACCGGGCCGTTCGCACCGCCTTCCGATTTCTTCAGGATGTTCGAGATCCGCTTGTTCGCGGCCGCGAGCGCTTCGGCTTCCGCGAGGCGCGTGAATTCGCGCACCGCGTCGAGGCGCGCGACGAGATCGTCGACGCGCGTCGGGTTCAGGCTCAGCACCGCATCGACTTCGCCGGCCGAATAGCCGCGCTCGCGCAGCAGGCCGCGCAGGCGATCCATGAAGAACGCGAAGATCGCGTCGGTCGATTCGGTCACGCCCGGCACGCCTTCGAAGCGCGCATGGGCCGTGCGCAGCAGCGACACGAGATCGAGCGGCAACTGCTTCTCGAGCAGCACGCGCAGCACGCCGAGCGCGTGGCGGCGCAGCGCGAACGGGTCTTTCTCGCCGGTCGGCGCGAGGCCGATGCCCCAGATGCCGACGATCGTCTCGAGCTTGTCGGCGAGCGCGACGGCGGTCGACACGGGCGTGGTCGGCAGCGTGTCGCCGGAGAAGCGCGGCTGGTAGTGCTCGGTGCACGCGAGCGCGACGTCGTCGGCTTCGCCGTCGTGGCGTGCGTAGTACGTGCCCATCGTGCCCTGCAGTTCAGGGAACTCGCCGACCATGTCGGTCAGCAGGTCGGCCTTCGCGAGGCGCGCGGCGCGCTTCGCGTGCGCGGCGTCGGCGCCGATCGCGGGCGCGATCTCGCCAGCCAGCGCCTCGAGGCGTTCGACGCGGGCCAGCGCCGAGCCGAGCTTGTTGTGATACACGACGTTCGCGAGCAGCGGCACGCGGTCGGCGAGCGGCTTCTTCTTGTCCTGCTCGAAGAAGAACTTCGCGTCGGCGAGGCGCGGGCGCACGACGCGCTCGTTGCCTTCGACGATCTCGTCCGGCGTCTTCGTCTCGATGTTCGACACGATCAGGAAGCGCGAGCGCAGCTTGCCGGCGACGTCGGTCAGCGCGAAATACTTCTGGTTCGTCTGCATCGTGAGGATCAGGCATTCCTGCGGAACCTGCAGGAATTCGTCCTCGAAGCGGCACGGGTAGACGACCGGCCATTCGACCAGCGACGTCACTTCGTCGAGCAGCGATTCGGGCATCACGACGGTATCGCCGTTCGCGTGTTCGTTCAGTTGCGTGCGGATCGTTTCGCGGCGATCGGCGTAGTGCGCGATCACGCGGCCCTTGTCGCGCAGCGTGTCGGCGTAGGCGCGCGCATGCTGGATCGCGACGAGGCCGTCGGACAGGAACCGGTGGCCGAGCGTGGTGTCGCCGGCATCGACACCGAATGCGGTGACGGGCACGATGCGATCGTCGTGCAGCACCGTCAGGCGATGCACGGGGCGCACGAACTTCACGTCGGAGCCGTCCGGGCGCTGGTAGGTCATCACCTTCGGGATCGGCAGCTTCTCGAGCGTTTCGTCGAGCGCGGCCTGCAGGCCGTCGGCGAGCGTCGCGCCGGCCGCCGAATAGTTGATGAAGAACGCTTCGGCCTTGCCGTCCTGCGCGCGCTCGAGATCGGCGATCGACAGGGTCGGGTGGCCGAGCGCCGCGAGCTTTTTCGCGAGCGGGGCCGTCGGCTTGCCTTCGGCGTCGAGCGCGACCGATACGGGCAGGACTTTTTCGCGCACCTGCTTTTCAGGCGCGACGGCGCGCACGTTCTGCACGACGACGGCGAGGCGGCGCGGCGTGGCGTAGCGTTCGAACACGAGTTCGCCTTCGACGAGGTCGCGCGCCGCGAGGCGTTGCGCGAGACCTTCGGCGAATGCGTCGCCGAGGCGCGCGAGGGCCTTCGGCGGCAGCTCTTCGGTCAGCAGTTCGACGAGCAGGGGGGCGGGATGATTGTGCGTCATGTTTGGAATAAATCTCGTCTCGTCAGTCCTGATCGATCTTGCGTTCGACCTTGAGCGGCGGCGCCCATGCCGGTTGCGCGGCGTCCTGGGCGTCGGTGGTGAGGCCCGGCACGCCCGGCGGGTTGCCGAGCATCGGGAAGCCGAGCTTCTCGCGCGAGTCGTAGTAGGCCTGCGCGACGAGACGCGACAGCGCGCGGATGCGGCCGATGTACGCCGCGCGCTCGGTCACCGAGATCGCGCCGCGCGCATCGAGCAGGTTGAACGTGTGGCCGGCCTTCAGCACGAGTTCGTACGCGGGCAGCGCGAGCTGCGCGTCGATCATCTTCTTCGCTTCCGCTTCGTAGCTGTTGAAGAACGTGAACAGCAGGTCGACGTTCGCGTGCTCGAAGTTGTAGGTCGACTGCTCGACCTCGTTCTGGTGGTAGACGTCGCCATACGACAGGCGGCGCAGCTCGGGGCCGTTCGGGCCTTGCTCTTCCCACTCCGTCCACACGAGGTCGTACACGTTCTCGACCTTCTGCAGGTACATCGCGAGGCGTTCGAGGCCGTACGTGATTTCGCCGAGCACGGGCTTGCAGTCGAGGCCGCCGACCTGCTGGAAATACGTGAACTGCGTGACTTCCATCCCGTTCAGCCACACTTCCCAGCCGAGGCCCCACGCGCCGAGCGTCGGGTTTTCCCAGTCGTCCTCGACGAAGCGCACGTCGTTCTGCTTCAGGTCGAAGCCGAGTGCTTCGAGCGAGCCGAGGTACAGATCGAGGATGTTTTCCGGCGCCGGCTTGAGCACGACCTGGTACTGGTAGTAGTGCTGCAGGCGGTTCGGGTTCTCGCCGTAGCGGCCGTCCTTCGGGCGGCGCGACGGCTGCACGTATGCGGCGCGCCACGGCTCGGGGCCGACCGCGCGCAGGAACGTGTGGACGTGCGACGTGCCCGCGCCGACTTCCATGTCGATGGGCTGGAGCAGAGCGCAACCCTGCTTGTCCCAGTAGGACTGCAGCGTCAGGATGATTTGCTGAAACGTAAGCATGAAGAGCCTTCGTGGCGCTGGCGCTCCGTTGCGGGCGGCGCTCCGGGCGGGGCCCGGAGGGTCGGCTCGCGCGGCGGCGCGGCTTGTTAGTGTGCTGAAACGCGTAATTTTACCGGATCGGCGACCGGATGCGGCCGGAACGCGGGCAACTGCGCCGCCGTGCCCGTTCCGGCGCCGTGTGCACGCGTGGCCGGCGTGCGCCAAGCGGCCGTGCGCGGCACGTCGAGACGCGTGCCGCGCCGCTTCGCGTGGGCGTTAAGATGCGCGTATTGCGGCGCGCGCGACGCGTGCCGCGCCACCGCTTGCCGACTCCGATTGCATGGACGACTCGACCGACTTCCTCATTCCACTGCTTCCGCCGCTTCTCGCGCTGCTCGGGCAGGCCGCCGATGCGCAGGTGCGCGGCGAGCGCGCCGCGCACGATCTGTGGCTCGCCGCTGCCGCCCATCTGCATGCGGTCGACGCCGACGCGCTCGCGCAGCTCACGACGGCGCTCGTCGCGCGGCAGCGCACCGCCGATGCGCTCGCGCTCGCCGAATGCGCGGTGCGCGTGCGGCCGGGCGCCTCCGCCCACTTCAATCACGGCTACGCGCTACAGATGGCCGGCCGGCACGCGGACGCCGTCGTGCCGTACCGGGCGGCGCTCGCGATCGACGCCGGCTGGCCGTCGCTGCGCAACAACCTCGCGATCGCGCTGCGGCTGTCGGGCGGCGATCGCGCCGAGGAGATCGCGCTGCTCGACGCAGCCGTGAATGCCGATCCGCACGACACGCAGGCGTGGATCAACCTTGTCGTCGCGCGGCTTGCGACGCACGATCTGGACGGCGCGCTCGCGTGCGCCGCGCGGCTCGCCGCGCTCGCGCCCGACAACGCGCTCGCGATGAACAACGTCGCGATGGCGATGAAGGAGGCGCAGCGCTGGGACGACGCCGAGGCGTACGCGGCGCGTGCGTGCGCGCTGGCGCCCGACGATGCGTCGTTCCGCTTCAACCTCGCGATCATCCAGCTCGTGCGCGGCAACTACGCGGCCGGCTGGCACGGCCACGAGGCGCGCTGGGACGGCGCGGGCGAGCTGCGTGGCCGCCGGCCGGCGCTGCCGGGCCCGCGCTGGCAGGGCGAGCCGCTTGCGGGCAAGACGTTGCTCGTGTGGGGCGAGCAGGGCCTCGGCGACGTGCTGCAGTTCTGCCGCTTCGTCGCGCCGCTCGCCGCGCGCGTGCATCGCGAAGGCGGCCGGCTCGTGTGGAATACGTTCCCGCAGGTAGGCACGCTGATGCAGCGCAGCCTCGGCGCGCATGCGGACGCGTTCAGCGTGGGCGGCGGCGTCGACGCGCTGCCCGCCTTCGATTACGAGGTGCCGCTGATCGGCCTGCCGCTGATGCTCGGGATGGAGAACGACCCGCTCGGCTCGTCGGTGCCTTACCTGCATGCCGATCCGCACGCGCGCGACGCGTGGCGTGCGCGGCTCGCGGGCGGCGGCCGGCTGAATGTCGGGCTCGTGTGGACGGGCAGCGCGGGCCACCAGCGCAATCCGTTCCGGCGCGTCGGGCTCGAGCGCTATGCCGATGCGTTCCGCGGGATCGACGGCGTCGTGTTTCATTCGCTGCAGCCGGGCGCACACGCGGATGTCGCGGCGGCGCGTGCGGCCGGTTTTGCGGTCGAGGACTGTACGGCGGAGCTGGCGAGTTTCGACGATACGGCCGCGTTCATCGGCGCGCTGGATCTGGTGATTACCGTGTGCACGTCGGTCGCGCATCTGTCGGGCGCGCTCGGCGCGCGCACATGGGTGTTGCTCGACGTGAATCCGCACTGGCCGTGGCTGCTCGAACGCACGGACAGCCCGTGGTATCCGACCGCGACGCTGTACCGGCAGCCCGGTTTCGGCGCGTGGGGGCCGGTGATGGAGAACGTGAGCCGCGACCTGCGCAGCCTCGCTGCGCAATCGGTGCAATCGGCGTAGTCGGCCCGGCCGGCCTGGTCGGCCGACCGGTGCGCGGTCAGGGGCCACCGCACGCAGCGGGGCCGCCTGCCGCGTCAGGCCTGCTGGTCGTCGCCGCCCTTTCGGCCGTTGCGCCGGCGCAGCCCGGGGCCGAACGTGAAGCCGAACGCGAGCAGCACGAACGACACCGCGAGCACGATGTTGTTGCCGCTCGTCACGTAAGGCGTGAAGCCGCTCGTGCCTTCGATCCGCACGTCGAGCGAGCCGATCGTGAACGGCTTCAGCTGGCCGAGCACGCGGCCGTGCGCGTCGATCGCGGCCGTCATCCCCGTGTTGGTCGAGCGCAGCATCGGCCGGCCCGTTTCGAGCGAGCGCATTCGCGCGATCTGCAGGTGCTGGTCGAGCGCGATCGTGTCGCCGAACCACGCGAGATTCGTCACGTTGACGAGCACGCCCGGCGGCTGTGGATTGTCGCGGATCGTTGCAGCGATTTCCTCGCCGAACAGATCCTCGTAGCAGATGTCGGCCATCACGGGCTGGTTGTGCACGAGGAACGGCTTCTGCACGGGCGCGCCGCGCGCGAAATCGCCGAGCGGCATCTTCATCAGGTTGACGAACCACCGGAAGCCCCACGGAATGAATTCGCCGAAGGGCACGAGGTGATGCTTGTCGTAGTGATAGATGTCGCGCGAGTTCGGCGTCACGCCGTACAGGCTGTTCGTGTAGTCGACGTAGCGGCCGTCCTCGGTCACCGACGCGCCGACCGCGCCGAACAGCACGGCCGAGCCCGTGGTGTCGCTGAACTTGCGGATCGCGACGGCGAACGGCTCGGGCAGCTCCTGGATCATCACCGCGATCGCGGTTTCGGGCGTGACGATCAGGTCGGCCGGCTTCTCGAGGATCATCTGCTGGTACATCTTGATCGCCGCGTCGATGCCTTCCTGCTCGAACTTGATGTCCTGCTTCACGTTGCCCTGCAGCAGCCGCACGGTGAGCGGCGCATTGGCGGGCACGGTCCACGTGACCTGCGACAGCCCGAGGCCGGCCGCGACCAGCGCGACGGCGATGGCCGCCGGCGCGGCGATGCGCACGCGCGCGTTGCCGCCGGTGCCGCCTTCACGCGCGGGCGACGACCGCGCGGCGGCGAGCGCCTGCACGACGAGCGCGGCGAACAGCGCGAGCACCCATGCGATCCCGTACACGCCGACGACCGGCGCGAAACCCGCGAACGGGCCGTCGACCTGCGGATAGCCGCTCGCGAGCCACGGGAAACCCGTGAGCACGGTGCCGCGCAGCCATTCGCCGAGGGCCCACGCGCTCGCGAACGCGAACGCGCCGTGCCAGGTCGGCGAGAACGGCCGCGGGTCGGGCGCGCGGCGGTGCCACGCATGGCCTGCGCAGAACGACCACAGCCCGGCCGAGAACGCCGGGTACAGCGACAGGTACAGCGAGAACAGCACGAGCGCGCCGCCCGCGAGCGGCGCGGCCATCTCGCCGTACACGTGCATGCTGATGTAGAGCCACCAGATGCCGCTGATGAAGTTGCCGAAGCCGAACGCGCCGCCCGTGAGCGCGGCGCCGCGCCAGCTCGACGTGCGTGTCAGTTGCGCGAAAAACCAGACGAATACGGCGAGTTGCAGCCAGCCGCCGTGCGGCGTCGGTGCGAAGCTGAGCGTATTGGCCGCGCCGGCGAGCAGCGCGGCCGGGTAGTGCCAGCGCGGCAGCGCGCGGCCGGGTGTCGGCGCGAGAAGGCCGCCAGCCGGGCGGGACAGGATCGGATCGTCCATGTGAAGCGGAAGTGGGCGAGCGGTTGTAGAAGGCGCGGCTGGCGCGCGACGGTCAATCCTCGTGCGAGGTTTCGGCGCGACGGCTCGCGAGCGGGTTGCGGCGCACGAGCAGCACGTGGACCTGGCGCGCATCGCCGCGCTGGATCTCGAACACGAGGTTGCCGAGCTGCAGCTTCTCGCCGCGGTGCGGCACGCGTCCGAAATGATGGGTGATCAGCCCGCCGATGGTATCGACTTCGTCATCGGGGAAATCGGTGCCGAACACCTCGTTGAACTGCTCGATCTCGGTGAGCGCGCGCACGCGATAGCGGCCGTCCGGCCCCGAGATGATGTTGCCGGCTTCCTCGTCGAAGTCGTATTCGTCCTCGATGTCGCCGACGATCTGTTCGAGCACGTCCTCGATCGTGATCAGGCCCGCGACGCCGCCGTATTCGTCGACGACGATCGCGAGGTGGTTGCGGTTCACGCGGAAGTCGTGCAGCAGCACGTTCAGGCGCTTCGATTCGGGAATGAACACGGCCGGGCGGAGCATCCCGCGCACGTCGAACTCTTCTTCGGCGTAGAAGCGCAGCAGATCCTTCGCGAGCAGCACGCCGATCACGTTGTCGCGGTTTTCCTCGTACACCGGATAGCGCGAGTGCGCCTTCTCGAGGACGAACGGAATGAAATCCTCGGGCTTGTCGGCGATGTTGATCGCGTCCATCTGTGCGCGTGGCACCATGATGTCGCGGGCGCACAGGTCGGATACCTGGAACACGCCTTCGATCATCGACAGCGAATCGGCGTCGATCAGGTTGCGCTCGTGGGCGTCCTGGAGAATTTCCAGCAACTCGCCGCGGGATTCGGGCTCGGGCGAGATGAAGTCGGTCAGGCGCTCGAGCAACGAGCGCTTTTCTTGCGGTTTGTCGGTTGGCTTACGACTGGGATACGAATCGTTCATGGTGGTGCGCCCGGGTCATGCCGGGGCGCGCTGTCACGGAGTAGGCAAGGATACACCAAGGGCGCGACGCGACCGTGTCACACCGGCCGCCCGGCCAGGGTGGGCAGTTTTCACGGGCCTCGCTCGCGGACGCGCGCGCCGGGCGCGACGTCGTCCTCGTCCCCATCCTATCTCAGAAAAGGGCGGCGGGGCAGCGACGGCAAAAAACGGGCGCGGAAAGGGCAGGGAAGCTCGGAGGGAAGCGCGACGCGGGCAGGCGGCCGGCCGGGGCGGCCGACGGCGGCATTCTGCCGCACGCGCGCGCCGCCGGGGCGTGGTTCAGAACCGCATGCCGGTCGAGCAGCCGCCGGCTGCCGCGCCGTTGGTCGCGGCGCCGCCGCAACCGAATATGCCGCAGCCGGACAGCGCGACGCTCGCGGCGACGATCAGCGCGGCGACCTTGCAGCGCGACCAGGGTGACGGTTTCATCGGTAGGGTCCTCGTTGGAATGAGCGGGCGGCGCGGTATCGCGCGGCGGCAAGCCGGGCGGCGTGCAGCTTCACCGGCATCGCGCGAGCAGCCCTTCCAGCGCGCGATCGGGAATGCCGCTCGTGCGCAGCGCGTCGACCGTGCGGCTCACGTAATCGAGCGTCGTGCCGTAGCGGCCGGCCGCGCAGCCGAACACCTCCTTCACGACGTGGTCGGACAGCTTGCCCGTGTAGGTCGGCACGTCGCGGCGCATCACGAACGCGAGCGCGTTCACGCGCTCGCCGTTCTCGAGCGAGCACGGCAGCCACGCGGGCCGGTACGAACCCATCGGCATCTCGCGCTTCCACAGCGTCTCGAGGTGCGGCTGCGCGGTCGGGCCCGCGAGCCGGAAGGCGATGCCCGAGCACGAGCCGCCGCGATCGAGCGCGAGCACGAGGCCCGGGCGTTCGGGCGTGCCGCGGTTCACGCGCGACCACAGGTAGAGCCCGCGATGGTAGCCGTGCACCTTGCCGCGCACGGCCGCGATGGTCGGCAACCCCGGGTTCCAGATCAGCGAGCCATAACCGAACAGCCAGAGATCCTGCCGGCCGTCCCAGTCGCGCATCGTGTGCGCGAGCGATGCCGCGAGTTCGTCTTCCGTCAGCAGTCGCCCTTCGCCGATCGACGGCGGGTAGGCGGACGGGAGCATCGCGGCGTTGCGCATCGTGCGGCCGGCTTACTGGTACGGGTTCGGGAAACCCAGTTTCGCGAGGATGTCGACTTCGAGCGCTTCCATTTCGGCCGCGTCCTCGTCGCTCGTCTCGTGGTCGTAGCCCTGCGCGTGCAGCGCGCCGTGCACCAGCAGGTGCGCGTAATGGGCCGCGAGCGGCTTGCCCTGGTCGTGCGCTTCCTTCTCGACGACCGGGCAGCACAGCACGAGGTCGCCGATCACGGTGCCGTCGGGCGCCGCGTCGTAGGCGAAGGTCAGCACGTTGGTCGGGTAGTCCTTGTGGCGGTAGCCGGCGTTCAGCGTGCGGCCTTCCTCCTCGCCGACGAAGCGCACAGTGAGCTGCGCGCTGGCGAACAGCGCCGGCTCGATCCATTCGGCGATCAGCTTGCGCTTGGGGCACGCCTTGCGCGCATCGCCCGTGATCTCGTCGCCGTACTGCACGGACAGGTCGAGCTCCGGCTCGCGCAGTTCGTCGTCGATTTCGTCTTCGCGCGGCGCGAGCTCGGCGCCCACGTGCAGCGTCACGCTGTCGTAGTGCTCGGGCTGCAGCGCGAGCTTCGCGCGCATCGTCGGATCGTTGTGCTGCGCGACGATCGCGACGGCCGCGTCGCCCGAGCTGCCCGACAGGTCGAACATCAGGCTGCGGCCGTCCGGGAAGTCGATCCGGAGCCCCTGCGCGTTGACGGTCCGGGCCTTGCCCTTCGCATCGAACAGCGAAAGACGGGGAGATTCGGGCGCGGCGGACTGGGCGCGCCCGGACTTGCGAGAACGGGAGGATTTCATGACGGGTGCGGCGATTGGAACGCGATGAGGATACACCAAACGGCCGATCGCACCCGAATTCGCGCGGGCGAAAAAAAGCCCGGCGCGCCGTCTGGCGGGCCGGGCCGGCACGGGGCTTGGGCAGCGCGCGGGCGCTGCGGCCGGTCAGCCGTCCTGGTGCTGCGCGTGGAACTCGTCGTAGGCCTCGACGATGCGCGCGACGAGCGGATGGCGCACGACGTCCGCGCTCGTGAAGCGCGTGAGCGCGATGCCGCGCACGCCGCTGAGCACCTGCTGCGCCTCGACGAGGCCGCTCTTGTGGCCGCGCGGCAGGTCGACCTGGCTCGTGTCGCCGGTCACGACCGCCTTCGAGCCGAAGCCGATCCGCGTGAGGAACATCTTCATTTGCTCGGGCGTCGTGTTCTGCGCCTCGTCGAGGATGATGAACGCGTGGTTCAGCGTACGGCCGCGCATGTACGCGAGCGGTGCGATCTCGATCATCTGGCGCTCGAACATCTTCGCCGTCTTGTCGAAGCCGAGCAGGTCGTACAGCGCGTCGTACAGCGGGCGCAGGTACGGGTCGACCTTCTGCGCGAGATCGCCCGGCAGGAAGCCGAGCCGTTCGCCGGCCTCGACGGCCGGGCGCGTCAGCACGATCCGCTTGACCTGGTCGCGCTCAAGCGCGTCGACCGCGCACGCGACCGCGAGGTAGGTCTTGCCGGTGCCGGCCGGCCCGATACCGAGCGTGACGTCGTGCGACAGGATCTGCTTCAGGTATTCGCGCTGCGCAGGCGTGCGGCCGCGCAGGTCGGCGCGGCGCGTGTAGAGCTTCGGCCCCTGTTCTTCGGACGTCTCGTCGTCGAGCTGCACGACCGGCTCGTCGAACGGATGGTCGGGGTCGCCGCGGAATCGCACGTCGAGCGTGTTCTCGCGGCCGTTGCCGGCGGTGTGGCGCACTTCGACCAGCGCGAGCTGGATGTCGTCCACCGACAGCGGATCGCGGGCGCGGTTGTAGAAGTTTTCGAGCGCGGCGAGTGCGAGCTTGGCGCCGCGCCCGCGGACCGTGATCCGGTGGCCGCGCCGAGCGAGCGTGACGTCGAGTGCCTGTTCGATCTGCCGCAGGTTTTCGTCGAGCGGGCCGCAGAGATTGGCGAGGCGCGCGTTGTCGTCGCGCGGCGCGATGAATTCCAGGGGTTGGGCGGTCTTCAAAGTGGCGTCGGGCTCCGGTGATGCGTCAGTCAGTGGGTGGCCGCGCTCGCTTCATCGCTGACGAGCACGAGCTCGCCGCGCAGCGAATGCGGGTACGCATGGTTGATCTTCACGTCGATCATCTGGCCGATCAGGCGCGGGTGCGACGCGAGCGGCGCCGGGAAATTCACGACCCGGTTGTTCTCGGTGCGGCCCGCGAGTTCGTTCGGGTCCTTGCGCGACGGGCCCTCGACGAGGATCCGCTCGACCTTCCCGACCATCGACTGGCTGATGCGCGCGACGTTTTCCTCGATGGTCGCCTGCAGATGTTGCAGGCGTTTGAGCTTCACGTCGCGCGGCGTGTCGTCGGCGAGATTCGCGGCCGGCGTGCCGGGGCGCGGGCTGTAGATGAACGAGAAGCTCGTGTCGTAGCTCATGTCGTGCACGAGCGCCATCATCTTGTCGAAATCCTCCTCGGTCTCGCCGGGGAAGCCGACGATCATGTCGGTCGACAGCGACAGGTCCGGGCGGATCGCGCGCAGCTTGCGGATCACCGACTTGTATTCGAGCACCGTGTAGCCGCGCTTCATCGCCATCAGGATGCGGTCGGAGCCGTGCTGGACCGGCAGGTGCAGGTGGCTCACGAGCTTCGGCACCTTCGCGTAGGTGTCGATCAGGCGCTGCGTGAATTCCTTCGGGTGCGACGTCGTGTAGCGGATCCGCTCGATGCCGGGGATGTCGGCGACGTATTCGATCAGCGTCGCGAAATCGGCGATCTCGGCCGAGCCGGCCGTCAGCGCGCCGCGGTACGCGTTCACGTTCTGGCCGAGCAGCGTGACTTCGCGCACGCCCTGGTCGGCGAGGCCGGCCACTTCGGTCAGCACGTCGTCGAGCGGGCGCGATACTTCATCGCCGCGCGTGTACGGCACCACGCAGTAGCTGCAGTACTTCGAGCAGCCTTCCATGATCGACACGAACGCGCTCGGCCCCTCGACGCGCGCGGGCGGCAGGTGGTCGAACTTCTCGATTTCGGGGAACGTGATGTCGACCTGCGCGCGGCCGCTCTCGCGGCGCGCGTCGATCATCTGCGGCAGGCGGTGCAGCGTTTGCGGGCCGAACACGAGATCGACGTACGGTGCGCGCGACACGATCGACGCGCCTTCCTGGCTCGCGACGCAGCCGCCGACGCCGATCAGCAGGCCGGGCTTCGCTTCCTTCAGCTCGCGCACGCGGCCGAGATCGGAGAACACCTTCTCCTGCGCCTTCTCACGCACCGAGCACGTGTTGAACAGGATGATGTCGGCGTCTTCCGGCGTGTCGGTCTTTTCGAGGCCTTCGGCCGCGTTGAGCACGTCCACCATCTTGTCCGAGTCGTACTCGTTCATCTGGCAGCCGAAGGTCTTTACGTAAACTTTCTTGGTCATGGGGATTCGCCGTTCGCAGTGGTTGACCTGGGGGCGTCGTCAAGGGTGAATCGGGACGGTTGCGCATTGCCTGTGCAGCAACGGGCGCATGCGGGGGCCGCGTGGCAGCCGGCGCGCGCAGCGCGCATCGAGCATGAAAAGCCGTCGGGAAAGCCTTCCATTATAGCTTTTCGCGCCACCCCGGGCGGGCGGCGGGTTGCGGTTCCGCTACGCCGATCGCCAGGTTCCGACCCCGATCGGCTGGCACGGCAACCGTCAGCAGCACGCGTTCAGCAGGTCGTCGAGCGCGGCTTCCTCGCGCGCGAAGCGTTCGGCGAGAAAGTCGAGCAGCACGCGCACGCGCGGCGCCATGTAGCGCTTGCCGGGATAGATCGCGTGCAGCGGCGCACCCTGGTGCCGCCAGTCGGGCAGCAGGACCTTGAGCCGCCCGGCGCGGATGTCGTCGGCCACATCCCAGATCGAGTTCAGCACGATGCCGTGGCCGCGCAGCGCCCACTCGCGGGCGAGGCCGCCGTCGTTGGTCTCGAACGCGGTGGCGAGTGGCACCGTGCAGGTCTGCGTGTCGTCGCCGCGCGTGAAGCGCCACGTGTTCATCGGCCCGGACGCGACCGTGATCACGTTGCATGGAAAGCGGGCCAGATCGTGCGGGTCGCGCGGCACGCCGTGGCGTTCGACGAACGACGGTGCCGCGCACGGCACGCGCCGATCCGCGGCGAGCCGGCGGGCGATCAGCGCGCCGTCGGGCGGCGCGGCGAAACGGATCGCGAGGTCGATCTCGTCCTGCCACAGGTTCACCGTCGAGTCGGACGCCGTCAGGGAGAACGTCACGTCCGGGTAGCGTGCGGTGAATTCGTCGAGCCAGTCGAGCAGCCGGCGGCGGCCGAAATCGGACGTCGCCGACAGTCGCACCCGGCCGCCGACGACGTTGCGGCCGGCCTGCAGCAGCGCGTTTGCGTCGTCGAGCGCCTGCAACGCCTGCCGGCAGCCGTTCAGGTACAGGCGGCCCTCGTCGGTGAGTCGCAACTGCCGGGTCGAACGGTCGAACAGCCGGGTGGCGACCGCCGCCTCCAGCTTCGCGAGGCGCGCGCTCGCGGCGGCCGGCGTGAGGTTCAGCTTGCGTCCGGCGGCAGACAGGCTGCCCAGTTCCGCCGCCTCGACGAACAGCCGGATATCGCCCAGTCGATCCATCGATTTTCCAGAAATTTTTGAAAATGATTCAAATGCCACGCCAATTATCAAATATAGGCATCTTCGGGACAATGCGCGCACATCCCGCTTCTTGTGCGGTGCGGCACCGACCGGGCGCCGCGTCCGCCGCCTTCCGGAGAACGTCATGCCCCTTCCGTTACTGGCGCTCGCGATCAGCGCCTTCGCCATCGGCACCACCGAATTCATCATCATGGGCTTGCTGCCCGACGTCGCGCACGATCTCGCCGTCTCGCTGCCGTCGGCCGGCCTGCTCGTCACGGGTTACGCACTCGGCGTCGCGGTCGGCGCGCCGCTCCTCGCGGTGCTGACGAGCCGCATGCCGCGCAAGGCCGCGCTGCAGCTGCTGATGGCGATCTTCATCGTCGGCAACGTGCTGTGCGCCACCGCGTCCGGCTACGCGATGCTGATGGTCGCGCGCGTCGTCACGTCGTTCGCGCACGGGTCGTTCTTCGGGATCGGCGCGGTGGTCGCCGCGTCGCTCGTGCCGGCCGACAAGCGCGCGAGCGCGATCGCGCTGATGTTCACTGGGCTCACGCTGTCGAACGTGCTCGGCGTGCCGTTCGGCACGTTCGTTGGCCAGTTGCTCGGCTGGCGCGCGTCGTTCTGGATCGTCGCCGGGCTCGGCGTGCTGGCGCTCGCGGGTGTCGCGGCGCTCGTGCCGAACCGCCACGACGGCGGGCCGGTCGGCCTCGGCCACGAAGTGCGCGTGCTGAAGGAGCCGCAGGTGTGGCTCGCGCTGCTGATGACCGTGCTCGGCTTCGGCGGCGTGTTCGTCGTGTTCACGTACATCGCGCCGATTCTCGAAACCGTGTCGGGTTTCTCGCCGCGCTCGGTCGCGCTGATCCTCGTGCTGTTCGGCGCGGGGCTGACGATCGGCAACACGCTCGGCGGCAAGCTCGCCGACCGCGCGCTGATGCCGTCGCTGATCGCGATCCTCGTCGCGCTGATGGCGGTGATGGCCGTCTTCGCGAAGACCAGCCACCTGCCGGTCGCGGCCGCCGTCACCGTGTTCGTGTGGGGAATCGCCGCGTTTGCGACGGTGCCGCCGCTGCAGGCGCGCGTGGTCGAGAAGGCCGCGAGCGCGCCGCATCTCGCGTCGACGCTGAACATCGGCGCGTTCAACGTCGGCAACGCGGGCGGCGCGTGGCTCGGCGGTCTCGCACTCGAACACGGCTTCGCGCTCGACGCGCTGCCGTGGGTCGCCGTCGCGGTGACGTTCGCGGCGCTCGTCGTCACGTGGCTCGCGATGCGGCTCGATGCGCGCGGCCCGGCACGCGGCGTGGCGCCGGCGGCGCAGTGAGCGGCCCGATCGCACTTGATAGCGCCTGATGGCGACGCCGCAGCGGCAGGAAAAGGTTCGCGAGAAACGCATTCCTCCGCGATGCTGATAACGGTGTGAAGATAACTTCGTTTGCCGGCGCCAGACCGGGTGATAGCGTCTCGATACGCGCCGTTGCTGGCGCAACGCGATTCCGATCCCGGCTTACCCCATATGCAGGGCCGCGCAGCGGCCCGGAGGCAATGCTATGTCTTCATCCCTGGCGCTCGTGCACGACGTGTCTTCCTTCGAGTCCGGCAACACCGCCGACGCACGCGCGTCGGCGTCGCTCGACCTCCTCGAACAGGTCGTCGGCGTGAACCTCGCGCGGTTGCGCGCCGAGCGGCAGTTGTCGCTCGATGCGCTCGCGCGGCTGTCCGGCGTGTCGCGCGCGATGCTCGCGCAGATCGAATCGGCGCGCAGCGTGCCGTCGATCAAGGTGCTCTGCAAGATCGCCGCCGCGCTGAAGGTGTCGGTCGCCGCGTTCCTGCGCCGCCATGCGGTGAACGGCTTCGAGCATCTGGCGGCCGAGCGCGCGTCGCGCGTCGTCAGCTCGAACGGCCGCTTCTCGGCGCGCGCGCTGTATCCGGAAGGCGAACCGGCCGCGGCCGAGTTCCACGAGCTGCGGATCGCACCGCTGCATACCGAGCAGGGCACGCGTCGCGCACCGGGCACGACGGTCAATCTCGTCGTCAGCGAAGGCACGCTCGAAGTCAGCGTGCACGAGCGCCGCCAGTTGCTCGCGACCGGCGACGCGATCGTGTTCGACGCCGACCAGCCGTACAGCCTGCGCAATCCGGGCGACAGCGAGGCGCGCGCGTTTCGCGTGACGGTGAGCCCCGAGGTGCCGCCGCGCTGGCTGGTGCCCGACGCGGCGCACGCGGCCGGCTGATCGCGCAGGCCGCAGGGCGCCACGGCCGTCTGCGCATCGGGCGCGGTCGCTGCCCGGCGGTCGGCCGTTTGGACGATGCCGTTAGACGGGGTCGTCAGTAAGGTTATCGATGTTGTTCGCTGCGCCGCGCGCGCAGCTGTTGTATGCTTGGCCCGCCGGTGACGGGAGACCCCGTCCGGCAATCAGTGCGTCTTCAGGGCGGGGCGAAATTCCCCACCGGCGGTAGGCTGGCGAAAGCCGGCGAGCCCGCGAGCGCCCGCGCATCAGCGCGGGGTCAGCAGATCTGGTCGAATGCCAGAGCCGACGGTCATAGTCCGGATGAGAGAAGATGTGCAGATAGTCATGTCCGCCAGGGCCGCTTCGCGACGCATGCGAAGCGGGTTGTCGTTCTGTCTGTTTGCAATGCCCTGAAACGTTTTTCGCCCTAATCGTATTTGCGAGGAGCGTTTCACATGTCCTTGATGTCCATTTCGTCGGCACCCGCCGACGCCTTTGCCGATCTCCCTTTGCTGGATTCCGAACCGGTGCCGCCGCGCATTGCCGCTGCGCTCGATGCGATGCGCGCGGGCCGCGCCGTCGTGCTGCAGGATGACCACGACCGCGAGAACGAAGCCGACCTGATCGTCGCTGCCGAGCGCATCACGCCCGAGACGATGGCGCTGCTGATCCGCGAGTGCAGCGGCATCGTGTGCCTGTGCCTGACCGACGACACGGTGCGCGCGCTCGAACTACCGCCGATGGTGCAGACCAACGAGAGCCGCAACGGCACCGCGTTCACCGTGTCGATCGAGGCGCGCGAAGGCGTGCATACGGGCGTCTCGGCGGCCGACCGCGTGACGACGATCCGCGCGGCGATCGCCGAAGGCGCGAAGCCGCACGACATCGTGCGCCCCGGTCACGTGTTTCCGTTGCGTGCGCAACCAGACGGCGTGCTTGCGCGCCGCGGGCATACCGAAGGCACGGTCGACCTGTCGATCCTGGCGGGCCTGAAGCCGGCCGGCGTGCTGTGCGAGCTGATGAATCCGGACGGCACGATGACGCGCGGCGACGATGTCGAGCGTTTCGCGCAACAGCACGGGCTGCCGATGCTGACGATCGCGGAGCTCGTCGAATTCCGCGAGGCGCTGGCCGCTGCGCGCGAGCGCTGCTGCGAGCCGGCCTGAGAGAGGGAGGTGCGGGCGCGTTCGCGCGCCCGCGGCATGGCGTGCGTGAAGTGACGCACGCCGGACCGGCCCGAGCGGGCCGGCATGACGATCAGGACTGCACGTCGCCGAATTCGCCGCGCATGCCGGCTTCGACGAGCGACGGCAGCTCGTCCATCTTGCGCATGATCCGCGTGATGCCCATCGCGCGCAGCGCGTCCGCGTAGTTGTCGGGGATGTGGCTCGCGCCGACGAACGCGATCGTCTTCATGCCCGCCGCGCGCGCGGCGTTCAACCCCGATACGCTGTCCTCGACGACGATGCAGCGCGCCGGCGCCACGCCGAGCGTTTGCGCCGCGTACAGGTAGACGTCGGGATAGGGCTTCGGCCGCGATACCTGCTCGGAACTGAACACGCGCTCGCCGAAGATCTCGGTGAGCGATGCGCGCTTCAGCGAGTTGCGCACGCGCACGAGCCGGCTGTTCGACACGACGGCCGCCGGCAGGCTGACCTTCAGCAGTGCGTCGCGCACGCCGGTGATCGGCGCGAGCGATTGCGCCAGCGCGATCTCGATGTTGTGCTCGATGGTCTCGATGAAGTTCGCGGGCATCTCGATCCCGAAGGGGGATTCGAGCCCGTCGAGGAAGCGTGACGTCTGCTGGCCGAACGCCGTTTTCGCGGCGGCTTTGAAATCGAGGTTCGGGAACGTGTCGGACAGCGTATCGAGCAGCACGCGGTCGGCGATGACTTCACTGTCGACGAGCACGCCGTCGCAGTCGCAGATGAGATGGTCGAGCATGATGGTGAAAAAGCGGGGGTTCGGCGACGCCGATCAATTCGCCATCATACGTGCTTTCACGCGCATGACGCGCGGCGCTTCGGCAAATTTTCCCGATGCGGCCATGCCGCCGCGGCTTGCCGAACGGGCGTGTCGCCGGCCGAGCGACAGGCAGCGCCCCGCGTGCGTGCGCCGCCGTCGTTTGCGTCACGACTCGATCATGCGCGCCGTTCTCCACGACATCATCGCGGCCTCGGCCAGCTCGAGCGCGGCGAGCCCGTCGTCGATCGTCGTGCTGACCGGTGCGCCGACGCTCAGCGATCCGCGAGTTCGCGCCGCACGTAATCGATGCTCGCCCGCAGCCGCGCCTCGATGTCGCCGGCTTCGGCGATTTCGTTCGCGAATGGCTCGAACGATAGCGCGCCGCGGTAGCCGCGTGCGAGCAGTTCGCGCAATTGCCGGATGTTGCCGAGCCGGTCCGCGCCGCCGACCAGCACGCGATGGCCGTCGCGCATCCGGTCGACCGGCAGGTCGATTTCCTCGACGCCCGAGATGTGCACGAGGCCCGTCAGGTTCGGGAAGAAGATGTCCTCGCCCGCCAGGTGATGGTGGAACGTGTCGTGCACGAGCCGGAAGACCGGCTCGCCCGCCGCGGCATAGATGCCCTTCACCGCGTCCGACTTGCGGCGCAGTGCGCATTCCTCGAAACCGAGCGGCTCGATCAAGCCGAGCAGGTTGCGCGCTTCGAGGATCGGCTTGAGCGCCTTCAGCGCCTTCACGAGATCGGTGTGGCGCAGGTCCGCGTCGCGCGTGTCGCCGCGACTGTTGGTCGGGCACAGCACCAGCGCACGCGCGCCGCATTGCGCCGCGTAGTCGGCCAGCACGGTTGCCTCGTCCGCGCGTTCGGCGTTCCATTGCTCGAAGCGCTGCAGCGCGTTGATCGTCAGGATCGTCACGCCGCCGGCTTCGGCCGTCGCGCGCACGGCGGCGGCCGGCGTGCCGTCGGCGATCTCGACGCCGTCGAGATCGTTGCGGATCTCGATCGCGTCGATGCCGAGACGCCGGCACAGCGCGAGATAGCGATCGAGCGGCATGCGCGGCGCGCTCATCCGGTTCAGCGAAAACGAAAGGGGTTGGGTCATCACGGGGCCTCGGTCGGGGTTCGACGCCGGGACGGCTGGCGACCGGCCGTTACGACCGGGCGCCGCCCGCCGGCGGGGCGGCGATCGGTCCGGGCATCGTCTCCGGTGCATTCGTCATGGCGAATGGTCGTCAATGTAAGACCGCGCCGAGCCGGCTGCATGCGCGGCGTTGACGAAAAATCGGCAAGAAGGCGCTCGATAGGCGAGCGCGGAGCGGGGGCGGCGGGCAGCCCGCGCTCAGGCGGGTTGCAGGTACGGGCTCGTTCGCACGTTGGCCGAGCAGAACACGCGAAACTCGACCGGCTCGACCGGCGGCGGCTGCTCGACCACGCCGCACGCGTGCATCAGGTGCTGCAGTGCCGAGATCGCCTGTCCGTCCGGATCCTGGTCGATCGCGATGTCCATCGTGCCTGCCTCGATGTACGCGCGATGCTGGTCGAGCATCTCGTGGCCGACCCAGACCACGCGGCCGGCCGCGCCGAAACGGCGCAGCGCGGCCTCGATGCCGGCCGAGCCGGCGCCGCTGTTGTAGATGCCGACCACGTCGCCGGACGCACGCAGCGCCTTCGCGACGGCGCCGTAGGCGAGATCGTCCTGATCGAGCGTTTCAGCGGCTGTGCCGTCGCAGGTCAGTTCGGGGAACGCGCGCGCCAGCTCGGCGCGGCAGCCGGCGATGCGGTCCATGTGCACGCGATAACCCATCCGGCCGCCGAGCAGCAGCACGCGGCCGGGCCGTTTCGCGAGACGGCCGATGCAGTAGCCGGCCGTGCGGCCCGCGCGTTCGTTGTCGATGCCGGCATAGTGCGCGCGCGCAATTCCGCCGATGTCGGAGACCATCGTGACGACGGTTTCGCCGCGCGCGATCGCGCCGGCCAGTGCATCGCGCACGCGCGGCGTGTCGCCGGCCGTCACGATCAGCGCTGCGCGCCGGTAGGCGGGGCGTTCGATCAGCGCGGCTAGGCGCGTGTCGTCGGCGGCAGGCAGGATCGCGCGGTGCACGACGACGCGCCGGTCGAGCATCTGCACCGCGCGCTGCAGCGCCTGCTGCAGCCGTCGGTAGAACGGCGTGTCGGTATCGGGCAGCAGCACGTCGACGTGGATCAGCCCGTGCCGGACGTCGGGAAGCTGGCGCGGCACGCCGAGCGAACGCGCTGCGGCCACGACGCGTTCGCGCGCGTGCGCCGATACGCTGCCGCGCTCGTTCAGCACGCGATCGACGGTCGCGGTGCTGACGCCCGCGAGCTGCGCGATCTCGACGAAGCGCGCGGTGCGTTTGCGCCGGCGGGGTCCGGTGTCGGCGGCCATCGTCTCGTCTCCTGTCGGCCAGGGTTGGTGCGTGTGTGCGCCCCGGCGTCCGTGCGGAATGCGCACGCTGTCGTGATGGAGCGGGGGCTGGCGGTATGCTGGCGCCGCGACGCGCATTCGTCAACGACGGGCGCGGGGCGGAAGAGGGCGGAAGGGATGGCTGCCGGCGAACGGCGGGGTGAAGCGACGCGAAGCACGCGGCGACGGACGCCGCGCGCTTCGGTGAAACCGCGATCAGATCGTCGCGTGCAGATGCAGATACAGGCCGGCTGCCGCGGCGCCGCCGATCAGCGGGCCGACGACGGGCACCCATGCATAGCGCCAGTCGCTGTCGCGCTTGCCGGGGATCGGCAGCAGCGCGTGCATGATGCGCGGCGACAGATCGCGCGCGGGGCTCATCGCGTAGCCGGTCGGGCCGCCGAGCGAGATGCCGATGCCGAGCACGAGCAGGCCGACGGGCAGCGCGTCGAGCGCGCCGAGGCCGACCTGCGGCGACGCGAGGTACAGCACGCCGAGGATCAGCACGAACGTGCAGATCGCTTCGGTCAGCACGTTGTGCGTGACGCTGCGGATCGCCGGCGCCGTGCAGAACACCGCGAGCTTCAGGTCGGCATCGGCTTCTTTCGCGAAGTGCTGGCGATAGGCGAGCCACACGAGCAACGCGCCGGCCATCCCGCCGAGCATCTGCGCGAGGATGTAGCCGCCGACCTTCGACCACGCGAACTTGCCCGCGAGCGCGAGACTGATCGTGACGATCGGGTTCAGGTGCGCGCCGCTGAACGACGCGGTCACGTACACGGCGACGAATACCGCCATCGCCCAGCCCATCACGATCACGATCAGGTCCGCGCCTTTGCCCTTGGTCTTTGCAAGCAGCACGTTTGCGACCGCGCCGTTGCCGAGCAGCACGAGGATCGCTGTGCCGATGAATTCTGCAATATAAGGTGACATGGTTGTCTCTCGTATGTCACGGCGGACTCGCGCGCGAGCGCGGTCCGCCGGTGTTGTTGTATTTCGTATGGAGGGCTGACGGTTACTGCGTGTCGTCGGCCCAGGCCTTCGCGGCGCGCACCGCGCGCTGCCAGCCGGCCATGCAGCTTTCGACCTGCTCCTTCGCCATCGACGGCGAGAAGCGGCGGTCGAGCTGCCACTGGTCGCGTACTTCGTCGAGGTTCTTCCAGTAGCCGATCGCGAGACCCGCGAGATACGCCGCGCCGAGCGCGGTCGTCTCGGTGATCTGCGGGCGCACCGCGTCGACGCCGAGCAGATCCGCCTGGAACTGCATCAGCAGGTCGTTCGCACTCGCGCCGCCGTCGACGCGCAGCTCGCCGATGCTGATGCCCGAATCGGCTTCCATCGCGGCCAGCACGTCGAGCGACTGGTAGGCGATCGCATCGAGCGCCGCGCGCGCGAGGTGCGCGGAGGTCGTGCCGCGCGTGACGCCGAACACCGAGCCGCGCGCCCGCGCGTTCCAGTGCGGCGCGCCGAGGCCGGCGAACGCAGGGACGAGATAGACGCCGTCGGTGTGCGGCACGCTCGCGGCGAGCGCTTCGATTTCCGCGGCCGTCTTGATGATGCCGACGCCGTCGCGCAGCCACTGCACGACCGCGCCCGCGATGAAGATGCTGCCTTCGAGCGCGTACTGCACGTCGTCGCCGATCTGCCAGGCGATCGTCGTGACGAGGTTGTTCTTCGACTCGATCGGCTTGTTGCCGGTGTTCATCATCAGGAAGCAGCCGGTGCCGTAGGTGTTCTTCACCATGCCCGACGTCGTGCACATCTGGCCGAACAGCGCGGCCTGCTGGTCGCCCGCGATGCCCGCGAGCGGGATCTTCGAGGCGAACACGGTCGTCTTCGTGTAGCCGTAGATTTCCGACGACGCCTTCACTTCCGGCAGCATGCTGCGCGGGATGTCGAGCAGTTCGAGCAGCTCGTTGTCCCACTCGCGCGTGTGGATGTTGAACAGCATCGTGCGCGACGCGTTCGTCACGTCGGTCACGTGCAGCTCGTGCTTCGTGAAGTTCCACACGAGCCAGCTGTCGACGGTGCCGAACGCGAGCTTGCCCTGGCGCGCCTTGTCGCGCGCGCCCGGCACGTTGTCGAGAATCCAGCGGATCTTCGTCGCGGAGAAGTACGAGTCGATCGGCAGGCCGGTCTTCGCGCGCACCTTCGCTTCGAGACCCTGCTTCTTCAGCGAATCGCAGAAGTCGGCCGTGCGGCGATCCTGCCAGACGATCGCGTTGTAGACGGGCTGGCCCGTCTCGCGATCCCAGACGATCGTCGTCTCGCGCTGGTTGGTGATGCCGATCGCGGCGATCGACGTGCCGTTCAGGCCCGTGCGCGTGACGGCCTCGGCGGCGACGCCCGCTTGCGTCGACCAGATTTCCTGAGGGTCGTGCTCGACCCAGCCGGGTTGCGGGTAGATCTGTTCGAATTCCTTCTGGGCGATCGACACGATATTGCCCTGGCGATCGAACAGCATCGCGCGGGAACTCGTGGTGCCCTGGTCAAGCGCGAGGATGTACTGGTCCTGCATGTCTCTCATCTCCATCCGTGGATTTGGCTTAGTTGTGATGCGCGCCGCATGTCGGGCGGCGCGTCGGTGAGTCAACTTCGGTGAGGCAACGGCAACTACATTCGGATCAGGCGTGCGGCGCGTGCGCGGCGGCGAACCAGGCGTCGACCGCGGCCGTCACGGCGTCGAGCGTGCCCGGCGCTGCGTGCAGGCCGAGCTTCGAGCGGCGCCACAGCACGTCCTGCGCGCAGGTCGCCCATTCGGCGTCGCGCAGGTAGCGCAGTTCGGCGTCGTAGATGCCGGGCGCGATTTCGGCGCCGAGATCGGCGAGCGACTTCGCACCGTCGACCACGCGCTCCGCGCGCGTGCCGTAGGCGCGTGCATAGCGGCGGGCGAGCGCGGCGGGCAGCCACGGATGACGTTTCGCGAACGTGCCGGCGAACGCGTCGAACTTCGCGTTCGCGATGTCGCCGCCCGGCAGCGCGACGCCTGCCGTCCAGGTCTTCGCGTCGCTGCCGAGCGCGCGGCACAGCATGTCGCCGGCTTCTTCCGCGAGCTTGCGGAACGTCGTGATCTTGCCGCCGAACACCGACAGCAGCGGCGCGCCCGCGCCGTCGTCCATCTCGAGGCGATAGTCGCGCGTGACGGCCGAAGCGTTCGCGGCGTTCTCGTCTTCCAGCAGCGGGCGCACGCCCGAATAGGTCCAGTGCACGTCGGCCGGCGAGATCTTGCGCTTGAAGTAGCGGTTGATCGAATCGCACAGGTACTGCGTCTCGTCGCGATCGATCGCGACCTTCGCGGGATCGTTCGTGTATTCGACGTCGGTCGTGCCGATCAGCGTGAAGTCGTGCTCGTACGGAATCGCGAAGATGATCCGCTTGTCCGGGTTCTGGAAGATGTACGCGTGATCGTGATCGAACAGGCGGCGCGTGATGATGTGGCTGCCCTTCACGAGCCGCACGCTGTGATGCGCGCCGCGGCCGAGCGCGCCGTGCAGCACGTCGCCGACCCACGGGCCGGCCGCGTTCGCGATCGCGCGCGCATGCACGACGCTGATCGAGCCGTCGGCGTGCTGCAGACGCGCTTCCCATGCGTCGCCGTGGCGTTCGGCGGAGACCAGCTTCGTGCGCGTCAGGATTTCGGCGCCGCGCTCTTTCGCATCCATCGCGTTCAGCACGACGAGGCGCGCGTCGTCGACCCAGCCGTCCGAATACACGAAGCCGCGCTTGATCGAGTCGATCAGCGGTGCGCCGGCCGCATGGCGGCGCATGTCGATGCCGCGCGAGCCGGGCAGCAGTTCGCGTTTCGCGAGGTGGTCGTAGAGGAACAGGCCGATGCGGATCAGCCAGGCCGGACGCAGGTTCGGCATGTGCGGCATCACGAAGCGCAGCGGCCACATGATGTGCGGCGCCGCGCGCAGCAGCGTCTCGCGTTCCTGCAGCGCCTTGCGCACGAGCCCGAACTCGTTGTACTCGAGATAGCGCAGACCGCCGTGAATCAGCTTCGTGCTGGACGACGACGTGTGCGACGCGAGATCGTCCTGCTCGCAGAGCATGACCGACAGGCCGCGGCCGGCCGCATCGCGCGCGATCCCCGCGCCGTTGATGCCGCCGCCGACGACGAGCAGATCGTAGCGATTCGGTTGGGTCACCTGCTGTCCTTATCGTCTGATGGAAATGGGCGAACACGAAATGTTCGGATTCGAAATTTAACGAACGAAATCGAAAAAGTAAAGTTCGAAAAAGCGGGGCCAGTAGCGCACGGCGCGATCCCGGACGATACTGACGGAATCGACCGTTTCGCGAGGTGAATCATGCGTATTGGGATGTGGGCCGGCGTGGGCGCCGTCCTTCTGGCGGGGTGCAGCGCGGGGATGCCGCCGCTCGCCGGCAACTGGCGGGCGCCGTCGTTCGTCGACCTGCAGACGTCGTGCGGCGGCGCGGCGCGCGACTGGGGCGCGGACGCGCAGCCGGTCTATTCGACGCTGTACGACGCGTACGTGGCGAAACGGTATCGCGGGCTGACCGAAACGAACTATTGTGCGTTCGTAAACGAACTTTCGACGCGCTATGCGGCGCCCGACGCGGCGGCGCGCGCCGGCTGGATCGCGTATTTCAACGGCGCACGCGCGCAGGCCATCAGCTGGCGGGCGGCGGTCGATCCGACGCTGCGCGGCGGCTGAAGCCGGCTGCGCCGAACGGGCGGGAAGCGGAAACGCGCGCGCGGCCGGGAGTCCGGCCGCGCGTTCGGGTGGTCAGGTCAGGAACGGCGGGGGTTCACGAGTAGCGGTACTTGATGGATCGCAGTGCGGCGTCGCCGGTCTCGGTCACGCAGTATTTGCGTCCCGAGCCGAGCCCTTCCAGGCGAACCAACTGCTGTTCGAGCAGGATGTCCAGTTCATCCCGATCCATGTCGCGCTGATCAGGCGCGTCCTTCACAAGCAATAGCGTGGCGAATTCATGCGGACTCAGCATCGTTCTCTCCATGGCATCCGGTCTGCCCGCGCGGCCGGCGCAAACGCCGACGCACGATACCCCGGGGGGTATGGCTTGGGGGGAAAAGCTGCATTCGCCGGCCCTGTGATTCGCACACGCCCTGGCACAGGCGGATCGGGCGAACGGGCCGGGGAACTGGAGTCTAGTCGAGCGCGCAGGCAACGACAAATCGTGCCCCGTTAATTTTCCGTTTGACAGCCGGGCCGCGTGCAAGCGGTCCGCTTGCGCCGCCAACTTCTTGATTTCACTTGAAGTTTCGGGTGCGGTGCAGCATCGCCGCCGTCATTCCGCGACGTACACCTGGGTGCCGGCGGCGGCCACCGTGTCGGCCATCTCGGGCGGCAGCGGCTTGTCGGTGAACAGCGCGTGCACCTGGCTCAGGTGGCCCTGGCGCACCAGCGCCGGGCGGCCGACCTTCGAATGGTCGGTCACGAGGTAGACCGTGCGCGCGTGCTGCATGATCGCCTCGGCCACGCGCACCTCGCGCGTGTCGAAATCGCGCAGCGTGCCGTCGGCCTCGATCGCCGACGTGCCGATGATCGCGTAGTCGACCTTGAACTGGCGGATGAAGTCGATCGCGAGCTCGCCGACGATGCCCTTGTCCCACGGCCGCACGATGCCGCCCGTGATCAGCACCTCGCAGTCGGGGTAGCCGCTCATCATCGACGCGACGTTCAGGTTGTTCGTGATCACGTGCAGCCCGTGGTGGCGGTTCAGTGCGCGCGCAACTTCCTCGGTCGTCGTGCCGAGGTTGATGAACAGCGACGCCTGGTCGGGAATGTGCGACGCCGCGAGCGCCGCGATGCGCCGCTTCTCGTCGTGGAACATCCGCTGGCGCGCCGTGTACGACACGTTCTCCGAGCTGGTCGGCAGGCTCGCGCCGCCGTGGTAGCGGCGCAGCAGGTTCAGGTCGGCGAGCCAGTTCACGTCGCGGCGGATCGTCTGCGGCGTCACCGCGAAGTGCGCGGCGAGATCGTCGACGGTCACGAAGCCGTCGCGCTGCACCCATTCGAGCAGTTCCTGCTGGCGCGCGTTGAGGGTGAGGCGGGGATCTCGGGTCATGGCTCGATGGTCGTGTCGTGAGACGGAGCGGGTATTGTAAGGGCGGCAACGGCGTTCGACCGGCCTGCCGGGTTCGGCTTCCCATGAATTCATGCAGAAATAGCATGGATTCATGTGACAAATGAATTTGTGCCATTGCACCGATCGCGCTGCAATGGCGGATTGCCCGCGCATGCGGGCGCGCGTTCATTCAGCTTTCGACGAGGTGGAACCGATGACTGGCTTCAACTGGCACAACCCGTATCCGACGACCCGCATCCCGGTGTTCGCGCGCAACGTCGTGTCGACGTCGCACCCGCTCGCCGCGCAGGCCGGGCTGCGAATGTTGTGGAAGGGCGGCAACGCGGTCGACGCGGCGCTGGCCGCCGCGGCCGCGATCACGGTCGTCGAGCCCGTGTCGTGCGGGCTCGGCGGCGACGCGTTCGCGCTCGTGTGGGACGGCGAGCGGCTGTCCGGGCTCAACGCGTCAGGCGTCGCGCCGGCCGCGTGGAACGTCGACTATTTCCGCAAGCGTCACGGCGAGGACGCGCACGGCATCGCGCACAAGCCGACGCGCGGCTGGGACACCGTCACCGTGCCGGGCGTGATTGCGGGCTGGGAAGCGCTGCACGCGAAGTTCGGTTCGCTGCCGTTCGCGGACCTGCTCGAGCCGGCGATCGAGATCGCGGAGCGCGGCTATGCGGTGCCGCCGATCGTCGCGCACAAGTGGGCGGCTGCCGTGCCGGAGCTGCAGGGCCTGCCCGGTTTCGCGGACACCTTCATGCCGCGCGGCCGTGCGCCGCTCGTCGGCGAGCGCGTATGCCTGCCGGGCCATGCGCAGACGCTGCGCACGCTCCAGAAAGAAGGCGCGCGCGCGTTCTACGAGGGCGTGCTCGCGGAGCGCATCGCCGCGTTCTCGCGCGAAGGCGGCGGCGCGATGACCGAAGCCGACCTGCGCGCGTACCGCCCGGAATGGGTCGAGCCGATCGGCAAGCGCTTCGGCCGCCACACGATTCACGAGATCCCGCCGAACGGGCAGGGCATCGCCGCGCTGATCGCGCTCGGCATCGCCGAGCATGCGGGCGTGACCGAATGGCCCGTCGATTCGGTCGACTCGCAGCATCTGCAGATCGAGGCGATGAAGCTCGCGTTCGCGGACGTCTATCGCTACGTCGCCGATCCGCGCGCGATGGAGGTCACGCCCGAACAGATGCTCGACGACGCGTATCTCGCCGAGCGCGCGAAGTTGATCGACCCCGCGCGCGCGACGCACTTCGGTGCCGGCCGGCCGCATTCGGGCGGCACGATCTACCTGTCGGCGGCCGACGAGCGCGGCATGATGGTGAGCTTCATCCAGTCGAACTACATGGGCTTCGGCTCGGGGCTCGTCGTGCCCGGCACCGGTATCGCGCTGCAGAACCGCGGGCACGGCTTCTCGATGGACCCGGCTTCGCCGAACGTCGTCGCGGGCGGCAAGCGGCCGTTCCACACGATCATCCCGGCGTTCGTCACCGAGGAGGTCGACGGCCGCACCGAGGCCGTGATGAGCTTCGGCGTGATGGGCGGCGACATGCAGCCGCAAGGCCACCTGCAGACCGTCGTGCGGATGCTCGGTTATGGTCAGCAACCGCAGGCCGCATGCGATGCGCCGCGCTGGAAGGTCAATCGCGATTTCACGCTCGACGTCGAGGCGACGATGAATCGCGCGACGGTCGACGCGCTCGCCGCACGCGGCCACACGATCAAGTCGATCGACGATCCTTACATGGATTTCGGCTCGGGGCAGTTCATCTGGCGTCTCGACAGGGACGATCGCGAGCGCGGCTACGTGGCCGCGAGCGACAGCCGGCGCGACGGTCTGGCGGCCGGTTTCTGACGGTTCGCTTCCATTTCCCTGCGCTCGACGGGCGGCCGAATGGCCGCCCGTTTCGTTTGGTGCGACCGCTGCCGTCGAACGGGCGCAAGCGGTTCGAAGGACTCGTCTAACGATCGGCAACGGACGCCGTGGAACTGCGCTTGTCCGGTATGGTCAGTGCTCTGGAGCACGAACGTCAAAGTCCGGCTAAGATGCCAGCATGGTTCGGCCGGACCAACTCAATACAAACGCAAGTAAAACGCCGCCTGCGGGACGGTCGGCGCCTGTGCCGAAGGCATGGGCCGGCCCCCGTGCGACGACTGGGAGCGCACCACCATGGATACAAAAACGCCGCATGTCATGCCGTGGCGAATCGAGGACATCGACCTGAACCGGATCGATCGTCAGCGTGCCGCTGCGAACGAGGATCTGCTGTTGCTGCTGTGCGCGTCGTCGTTCATCGAAAGCGGCTCGGATCTCTACACGAGCAATCTGAGCGAATTTTTCAACGACGATCCGGAAGTCTCTGCGTGGCTCAACAATGCATGGGAGCACGAAGAGTTGCAGCACGGCCGCGCGCTGAAGGCGTACATCGCGCACGTGTGGCCCGAGTTCGACTGGGATACCGCGTTCGCGAATTTCTTCGCCGAGTATTCGAAAACCTGCTCGGTCGAGGCGTTCGAGAAAACCCGCGCGCTCGAGATGGTCGCGCGCTGCGTCGTCGAGACGGGCACGGCCACGCTGTACCGTGCGATCAACGAATGCTCCGACGAGCCCGTGTTGAAGGAAATCACCGACAACATCCGCTCGGACGAAGTGCGTCACTACAAGCACTTCTTCAAATTCTTCAAGAAGTACAACCAGCTCGAAGGCAATGGCCGGCTCGCGGTGCTCGGCGCGCTGATGCGCCGTGTGCTGGAAATCAAGAACGAGGATTCCGAGATCGCGCTGCGCCACGTGTTCGCGATCCGCTATCCGGATCGCGTCGGCGACAGCCAGTACAACCGCGAGCGTGCCGCGCGCATCAATTCGCTCGTGCGCCGCAACCTGTCGGCCGACATGTGCGTGAAGATGCTGCTCAAGCCGCTCGACCTGCCCGCGAAGATCCAGCCGGGCGTTCACTATCCGCTCACGAAGATCACGCGGCACGTATTCCTGCGCTGATCGCCGGGGCGCGGCCCGGCGCGCGTATGCTGCGGCTTCACCAGCCGCTTTCCACCGGAGCCACACCATCATGACCGATTCCCATCGCCACGCGCTCGAACAATGGACGTTCGACGCGTGGCCGCCGGCCGTCGTCTCGCTGTTCGACGGCACCGCGCTCGAGCGTCATGCCGACATCGCCGCATCGCTGATCGTCGCGACCGGCGACGGCCAGTTGCGCACGACGCTGCTCGGCGTCGGCGAGATCTATGCGCACGATGCGCGCACGCTGCTGCTCGCGCTATGGCCGCAATCGCGTGCGGCGCGCGCGATCGGCGAACGGCGTGCGGCCGCGTTGACGCTCGTCGCGGACGGCGCGTTCTTTCAGGCGCAATTGAGGATCGAGCCGCTCGAAGGGGACTTCGGCGGACTGGCCGGATTCGCCGCGACGATCGCGCAGGGCGATGCGCAGCGGGTCGGCTATGCGCGTCTCGCGACGGGTGTCACGTTCACGCTGGAAGGGGAGCGCGCCGCGGTGCTCGCACGCTGGCAAAGCCAGGTCGAGCACCTGCGGCGCGCGGCCGCGCGGCTTCAGTGACCGCGTTGGCCGCTGCGCGACGAACGGTTGCGGTTCGGGTGCGCGGCGTTGCCGTTCGCGGGGCGCGCGCCGTTGCCGCCGCCCGCCGGGCGTCCGCCGTTGCCGCCGGCGCCGCCTTGCGTGCGCGGCTTCGCAGCCTTCTGCTGCGATGCTTTCGGTTGCGCGTTGCCTTCGCGTTTCGCGGCCGGCTGGCCTGAACCGCCCGCGCGCGGCTGGCGATTGCCGCCACCGCCGCCGCCACCACCGCCGCGCGGCTGCTGCTGCCCGCGACGCTGCTGGATCGGTTCCGGCTTCACGTTCGGATCGGGTTCGAAGCCCGCGATCACTTCCTGCGGAATCTCGCGCTTGATGAGCCGCTCGATATCGCGCAGCAGTTGCTTCTCGTCCACGCACACGAGCGACACGGCTTCGCCGGTCGCGCCCGCGCGGCCCGTGCGGCCGATCCGGTGCACGTAATCCTCGGGCACGTTCGGCAGGTCGAAGTTGACGACGTGCGGCAGCTGGTCGATGTCGATCCCGCGTGCGGCGATATCGGTTGCGACGAGCACCTGCAGCGTGCTGTTCTTGAACTCGGCCAGCGCGCGCGTGCGTGCCGACTGGCTCTTGTTGCCGTGGATCGCCATCGCGCTGATGCCGTCCTTCGTCAGTTGCTCGGCGAGCCGGTTCGCGCCGTGCTTCGTGCGCGTGAACACGAGCACCTGGAACCAGTTGTGTTCGCGGATCAGGTGCGTGAGCAGCTCGCGCTTGCGGTCGCGGTCGACCGGGTGGATCTTCTGCGCGACGCTTTCGGCGGTCGTGTTGCGGCGGGCGACTTCGATCAGCGCGGGCGAGTCGAGCAGGCTGTCGGCGAGCGCCTTGATTTCATCCGAGAAGGTGGCCGAGAACAGCAGGTTCTGGCGCTGCGGCGGCAGCTTCGCGAGCACGCGCTTGATGTCGTGGATGAAGCCCATGTCGAGCATCCGGTCGGCTTCGTCGAGCACGAGGATGTCGAGATCCGACAGGTCGATCGTCTTCTGCTGCATGTGGTCGAGCAGACGCCCCGGCGTCGCGACGACGATGTCGACACCGCGCTTGAGCGCATCGATCTGCGGATTGATGCTGACGCCGCCGAACATCACGGTCGAGCGCAGCTTCAGGTACTTGCTGTATGCGCGCACGCTTTCCTCGACCTGCGCGGCGAGTTCGCGCGTCGGCGTGAGGATCAGCGCGCGCACCGCGCGCTTCGCGCCGCGATGCTCGGCGTAATACGTGTGCAGGCGTTGCAGGATCGGCAGCGTGAAGCCGGCGGTCTTGCCGGTGCCGGTTTGTGCGCCAGCGAGCAGGTCGCCGCCGCCGAGGACGGCAGGGATCGCCTGCTGCTGGATCGGAGTCGGCGACGTGTAGCCGAGCTCGTTGACCGCCTTGACAAGCGGTTCGGCCAGGCCGAGAGATTCGAAAGACATAGATACCACTCTTGAGTTTTATGATCGGCGACACCTCGCGCGGCCCGCGCGGGGACTGGCGTCGCAAAAAGCAAAGGGGCGCGGCTGCGGTTTCCCGCAGCCGCGCCCCGTTTGCGTCACGCGTTATTTAGTCAAGCGGCGCGGAACGCAGGTCACTCACCTGTTGCGGCGAGATCGGCGTACCGTTGTTGCCCCACGACATCCGAATGTACGTTACAACTGCTGCGACTTCCTGGTTCGACAGCGACTGCGCGAACGGCGGCATGCCGTACGGGCGCGGGTTCTTGAACGTGCTCGGCGGATAGCCACCATTCAGCACCATGCGGATCGGGTTGACTGCCGATTCCATCACGATCGAGTGGTTGCCCGCGAGCGGCGGATACGCCGGCGGCTTGCCCGCGCCGGTTTCGGCGTGGCAGGTTGCGCAGTTGTCTGCGTAGATCTTCTTGCCCTGGTCGAACAGCGCGTTGCCGAACTGCTTCGACGGCTCGTACTGCATGTTCTTCGGCGCTTCAGCCTTCTGCGGGATCGACTTCAGGTACGTCGACATCGCGCGCGTATCTTCGTCGCTCATGTACTGGAGGCTGTTGTGCACGACGTCGGCCATCGGGCCGAACACGGCGCCCTTGTTCGATACGCCGGCCTGCAGCAGGTCGGACAGCTCCTGCACGTGCCAGTCGCCGAGGCCGAGTTCCTTGTCGTTCGTCAGCGACGGCGCATACCAGTTCTGCAGCGGGATCAGGCCGCCCGCGAAGGCTGCCGAGCTCACCGGGCCACCCATCATGTTGATCGACGTGTGGCACATCGAGCAGTGACCGAGGCCTTCGACGAGGTACGCGCCGCGGTTCCATTCGACCGACTTCGTCGGATCCGGCTTGTACTCGCCTTCCTTGAAGAACAGCGTGCGCCAGCCGATCAGCAGGTTGCGGTTGTTGAACGGGAACTTCAGTTCGTGCGGACGGCTCGGCACCGACACCGGCGCGACCGAGCGCAGGTACGCGTAGATCGCGTCCGAATCGGCGCGCGTGACCTTCGTGTAGCTCGCGAACGGGAAGCCCGGGTAGAGCAGGCTGCCGTCCTTCGAGCGACCCGTGTGCATCGCGCGGTAGAAGTCGTCCGACGTCCACTTGCCGATGCCGTTCTGGTCGTCCGGCGTGATGTTCGGCGTGTACATCGTGCCGAACGGCGTCGCCATCGGCAGGCCGCCCGCGAACGACTTGCCGCCGCGCACGGTGTGGCACGCGATACAGTCGCCGACGCGCGCGAGGTATTCGCCCTTCTTGATCAGCGCGGCCTGGTCGGCCGGCGTGGCCGCGACGGCGGCAGCGCCGTGCAGCGTGTCGTTACCCGGCCACAGGACCGGGACGAGGGCGGCAGCCGCGACGATCGCGACAGCCGAGAGTGCAAACAGGGACTTGCGTTTCATTGTGTCTGTCTCCCTTGCCTTATTGCGGTTCGCTGCCGCAGGCGAGCGGAGTCTTCATCGAACGCGCCGGGGCCGGCACGGGGTTGGCGGGCGCCGGTTGCGCGGCGAGCCACGCGGTCACGGCCGTCACGTCTTCGTCGGAAAGCTTCGAGGCGATGTCGTGCATGCAGTCGGGCGCCTTGGCGTGGCGGTTGCCCGAGCGCCATGCGCCGAGCTGTGCGCTCAGGTAATCGGCGTGCAGGCCGACCAGGCCCGGGATCGCCGGCTGCATGCCGGTCAGCCCTGCGCCGTGGCAGGCCACGCAGGCCGGCAGCTTGCGGGACGGATCACCCTGCGTGACGAGCTGCTTGCCGCGTGCGAGCGTCGCGGCCGGCAGCGTCGGCTTCGCCGGCGTCGGGTACGGCGGGCGTTCGGCCGAGAAGTGCTCGGCGATTTCGCGCAGGTAGTCGTCGTTCAGGTACGTCAGCAGGTAATTCATCGGCGGGTACTTGCGCCGGCCGTCACGGAAGTTGACGAGCTGGTTGTACAAGTACTCGGCCGGCTTGCCGGCAAGACGCGGGAAGTAGTCGTTGTCCGTGCCCTGGCCGTGGACGCCGTGGCATGCGGTACAGCCGCGCACGCGCTCGGCCATGGTATCGGGTGCCTTGAGCGGCGCCTGCTGGGCGTGCGCTTGCTCCGTGGGCTTGGTCTGCGCTTGGGCAGCGCTCATAAGGCCCGCGCCGCCGATCAACAGAACGGCGAGCAGCGGACGGAAGAGGCGTCTTGAAGACACACGAGACTCCATGTTTATTCGTCGGGGACCTTGTCCGGGCTACGATCGGCTCGGCGCATGGACGGCAGGACAGGCGGGCTGCTGCGACGCGGCATTCTATCATCGATGGGTAATGACGGCTATTTGGCAAAAGGACATCGGTTCCTGTCTGTTTGCGACTTGCGACAATTTGACGCGTGTTGCGCAGCGATTGCGTGAACCGGCGTGCGCTTTCATCATCGAAGACCGTACACTCGCGGGTCGCGCGGCGCCGCCTCCGCCGCAGGTCCAGTCATTTCTCCCGTTTCCGGATTCATCGATGACGTTTTCTACCGTGCCGTTGCCTTCTTCACGCCGTTCTTCCCGTTGCTGCCGCGCTGCCGGCCTGCCGTTTGCGGGAGGGTGCGCGCGATGAAGTTCGACAGCTTGTGGATCGGGCAGGTCGCGCTCGCCGCGCTGATGGACGCCGCGTTCGCGATGGCGGTCGGCTCGGCGCTGCTCAAGGCGTGGCTCGGCAAGGACGGCGCGCGCCCGGTCATCGCGCCTTCGCATCCGGCGTGGCTGCGCGCGCAACATTCGCTGGTCGCGGCGGCGCTGGCGCTCGTGCTCGCGGATCTCGGCTGGCTCGTCTACGAGGCGGCGACGATGAGCGGCGCGGGGCTCGGCGGCGCGTTCGCCGCGATTCCGACCGTGCTCATGCAGACGCACACGGGCTTCGCGTGGAGCGTCGCGTTCGCCGGCGCGGTGGTGCTCGCGATCGTCGCGCTGGCGAAGCCGGACGGCCCGGTCGCGCATGCGGTGCTGTGGCTCGCGGTGATCGTGGTCGCGGCCGGCAAGGCGTCGCTCGGCCATGCGGCCGATACGGGCGCGCTGTCCGCGGCGGTCGGCGTGCAGACGCTGCACCTGCTCGCGACGGCCGTGTGGGGTGGTCTCGTGCTCGCGGGCGGCCTCGCGGTGCTGCCGGCGCTCGGTTCGTCGGTCGCGCGCGGTGCGCTGATCCGCATCGGCCAGCACCTGTCGCGTACGTCGATCATCGCGGTCGTATTCGTGCTCGGGACGGGTGCACTCAATGTGCTGCGCGGGCTCGGCGGTTCGCTCGCGCCGCTCGACGGCAGCACGTGGGGGCGCGTGTTGCTGCTGAAGCTGCTGCTCGTCGCGCTCGCGCTCGTGCTCGGCGGCCTGAACCGCTTCTCGGCGCTGCCGCGGCTGCGCCGCACCGCGTCGACCGAGGATGCGCACACGTTTCGCAATATCCTGCATCTCGAAGGGATGACGATGATCGGCGTGTTCGTCGCGGCCGCCGTGCTGTCGTTCAGCGTGCCGGGGTTCGCGGCGCTCGGCTGACGAGCGGGGTCGCGCGGCCGAAGGCGAGGGCGCGTGCGCACGCGCGACGCCGGCCGCGAGCACCGCGCATGCAAAAACGGCCGCCTTTCGGGCGGCCGTTTTCAATTCGATCCGACGACGCGCATCGCGCTCACCACTCCGCGACGCTGCCATCCTCGTGACGCCACACCGGGTTGCGCCAGCGGTGGCCGGTCTTCGCCATTTCGCGCACCTTCTCCTCGTTGACGTCGATGCCGAGCCCCGGGCCTTGCGGAATCGCGACGAAGCCGTCCTCGTAGCGGAACACCTCGGGGTTGCGCAGGTAGTCGAGCAGGTCGTTGCCCTGGTTGTAGTGGATGCCGAGGCTCTGCTCCTGGATGAACGCGTTGTAGCTGACCGCGTCGAGCTGCAGGCACGCGGCGAGCGCGATCGGGCCGAGCGGGCAGTGCAGCGCGAGCGCGACGTCATAGCTTTCCGCGAGCGTCGCGATCTTGCGGCACTCGGTGATGCCCCCCGCGTGCGACGCGTCGGGCTGGATGATGTCCACGTAGCCGCCCGCGAGGATGTGCTTGAAGTCCCAGCGCGAATACAGCCGTTCGCCGAGTGCGATCGGCGTATTGGTCTGGTTGACGATGTCGCGCAGCGCCTCGGCGTTTTCCGACAGCACCGGCTCCTCGATGAACATCAGCTTGAACGGGTCGAGCTCCTTCGCGAGCACCTTCGCCATCGGCTTGTGCACGCGGCCGTGGAAGTCGACGCCGATCCCGACGTGCGGGCCGACTGCGTCACGCACCGCCGCGACGTTCGCGATCACCTGCTCGACCTTGTCGTAGGTGTCGACGATCTGCAGCTCCTCGGAGCCGTTCATCTTCACGGCCTTGAAGCCGCGCTCGACGACCGCGTGCGCATTGTTCGCGACGTCGCTCGGCCGGTCGCCGCCGATCCACGAATACACCTTGATGCGGTCGCGCACCTGGCCGCCGAGCAGCGCGTGCACGGGCACGCCGTGATGCTTGCCCTTGATGTCCCACAGCGCCTGGTCGACGCCCGCGATCGCGCTCATCATGATCGGGCCGCCGCGGTAGAAGCCCGCGCGGTACATCACCTGCCAGTGATCCTCGATCAGCAGCGGATCGCGGCCGACGAGATAGTCGGCCAGTTCCTGCACGGCGGCTTCGACCGTGTGCGCGCGGCCTTCGACGATCGGCTCGCCCCAGCCGACGATGCCCTCGTCGGTTTCGATCTTGAGGAACAGCCAGCGCGGCGGGACGACGAAGGTTTCGAGGCGGGTGATTTTCATGACGCGAGTCTCCATGGTTGACCGGCGCGGGCGCATGGGCGGAGCGCACGGTCGCGTGCTTTCGCGGTTATCCTAGCGTAGCCCGATAAAAAATAGTATTAATAGCACTATTGTGCAGATAGTGGGCAGCCGGCGCGCCGGCCCAACGGAGAACGATCATTCAACGCGACCTGCATGGACAGACGGCCTTCCGGCTTGCGACGGCGATCCTGCGTGGCGACTACCCGCCCGAATCGCTGCTGCCGAGGGAACCCGACCTGATGGAGATGTACGGCGTGAGCCGCACAGTGATGCGCGAGGCGTTGCGCACGCTGACGTCGAAGGGGCTCGTCGAGTCGCGGCCGAAGGTCGGCACGCGGGTGCGGCCGCGCGATGCGTGGAATCTGCTCGACGCCGATCTGCTCGACTGGTATGCGCGCGTCGCGCCGCCGCTCGCGTTCGCGCTGAAGCTGCAGGAGATGCGCGAGATGATCGAGCCGTACGCGGCCGCGCTTGCCGCGCGCACGCATACGCCGGAAGCGTTCGACGCGATCGACGACGCGGCGCGCGCGATGGCCGCCGCGCGCAACGTCGACGAATGGGTGCGCGCCGACCTGCGCTTTCACCTGAGCGTGCTCGCGGCCGGCGGCAACGAGCTGCTGGTGCCGCTCGGCGCGCTGATCGATCGCACGCTCGAGGCGCAGCTGCATCTGAATGCGCGCCGCGCGGACGTGTACAACGCGTCGCTGGCCGAGCACCTGGCCGTCAGCGACGCGATCCGCGTGCGCGACGAGGACGGCGCGCGCCGCGAGATGGCGGCGCTGCTCGCGGTGACGCGCGCGCGGATCGAGATGTCGTGACGGGAAGGCGGTGCGGGGGCGTCAGGCGTTCGCGCAGCCGCCCGGCTTGTGGATGCGTTGCGTCGACGCCGGATATTTCGCGAGCAGGCTGGCCGGCCGCCGCGGGCGCGCGACCAGGTCGCCGCCGCAGTTCGGGCAGCGGCCTTTCAGCACGTCGTCGGCGCACGTTGCGCAAAACGTGCATTCGAACGTGCAGATGCGCGCTTCCGCCGAATCGGGCGGCAGGTCCTTGTCGCAGCATTCGCAGCCGGGGCGCAGTTCGAGCATGAGTGTCTCCTCGTTTTTTGAAAAAAAGATGGCGCCGGCGCGCGTTGCGCTCGGCGCGGGTGCGCGCTACTGTACGCGCATCGAATCGGCTTGGCCAACGGCGCTCGTCCGGGCGCCGTCGACGTGCACAAGCCGCACCAGGAGACGATCATGCTTTATCGCGGAAGCTGTCACTGCGGAGACGTGACGTTCGAGGCCGAAGGCGACCTGCAGGGCGTGATGGCGTGCAACTGTTCGATCTGCCGGCGCAAGGGCGCGCTGATGTGGTTCGTGCCGCGCGACCACATGAAGCTCCTCACGCCCGAGGAGAACCTCACGACCTACCTGTTCAACAAACACGTGATCCAGCATCGCTTCTGCAAGCGCTGCGGGATTCATGCGTTCGGCGAGGGCGTCCATCCGAACGGCACCGCGATGGCCGCGATCAACGTGCGCTGCCTCGACGATGTCGATCTCGACGCGCTGCCCGTCACGCACTACGACGGCCGCTCGCACTGAGCGGTGCGTCGCGGCATGAACGCTCGCGTCGCGCTCAGGACGGTTTTCCTGCGGTGGCGCGTGGCGCGGGCGCCGGTACCTCCGCCTGCGGTGCTGCGCTCGCGGTGCGCGTGCCGGTTTCGGCCGGGCGTTCGATCAGCGGCGTGAGCGCCGGCGCCATCGAGCGCAGCAGCTGCACGGCCATCGCGCTCGTGAAGTCGTAGCGCGCCGCATACGGTTCGTGCGCGGTCGCCGTCAGGACCCCGAAGAACCGGTCGCCGATCACGAACACGAACGTGCCGCTGCGGTTCACCTTGCGCGACTCGATCAGCCGCGCGCCGCGCGCGTAGACGTTGAAGCGCTGGTCGCCCGTCCCCGTCTTGCCGTAGACCTCGAGCGTCTTGCCGTCGGGCAGCGTGAACCCGCCCGCCAGGCGGCGCGCGGTGCCGTTGAGCACGACGTCGCGCAGCAGCGTGCGCGCCACGTTGACGATTTCCGGCGACAGCATCGGCTGCGGTTGCGCGACCGCGCGCACGAAGTGTGTTTCGTACGGCGTGCCCTTCGCGAAGTCGAGGCGCGTGATGGTCTCGGTCGGCGCTTTCTGGCCGCCGTTGGCAATCAGGCCGATCAGCTTCGCGAGCGCGTCGGGCTGGTCGCCCGATGCGCCGATCGCGGCCGCGTAGGACGGCGTGACTTCGGCGAACGGGTAGCCGAGCGCGCGCCACGACTTCGTGATTTCCGCGTACGCGCGCAGCTCGACCATGCGGCGGATACGACGGTCCTGCGTCGCGTGGTAGCGCGTCTTGTACAGCCACGAATACGTGTAGATGCGCGCATCGTGGCTGTCGCGATCGACATCGGCGAGCGATGCGCCCGGATGCGCGCGCAGGTAGTTGAGCGTCCACAGCGCGAGCGGATGGACGCTCGCGATGTAACCGCGGTCGTTGAGGTTGAAGCGGTCGATCGCGTACTTCGCGTAGAGCGCGGCAAGATCGTCGTCGGACAGCGACGCGGCCGGCGTGCCCTTCAGTTGCGCACGCATCTGCGCGTCGAACCACGCGAGCGACTCGTTCGGCGCAACGCTGCGCAGCACCGTCGCGATCTTCGGCGGCGACTTGCGCACGTCGCGCAGCAGCAGCGCGAGCGCGTCGTCGGGCGCCTTGCCCGCGAAGCGCGTGTAGTAGCGCTTCATGTAGACCTTGCTTTCGCCGTCGACGAATTGCTGCAGGTAATGCGCGCGCTGTTCGGGATCGCCGAGCCACGACGACGACGGGCCGGCCGCCTGCAGCATTTCGTAGTGGACGATGTCGCGCATCAGCCGCACGAACACGAGGTTGACCGAGTGCTCGAACGCCGTGTGCAGCGTCAGGATGCGGCCGTTGTCCGACTTCTCGAAGTTCGAGAACACCTGCGCGCCGCCGCCCGTGTAGAACACGTCGGGGCTCGCCGAGTACTTGCGTTCGACGGCGGCGTCGAGCATCGCCTGCAGCGAGCGGTCGCGCGTATGCGACAGGTAGTCGAGCGCCCAGTGCGACAGCCCGTCGAGCGGGTCGGGCTTCACCCGCGCAAGCTCCGCGTTCGACAGGTTCGCATAGCGCGCGTGCAGGTCGGAGACGATCTGCAGGTACGTGACCAGCGTGCGCAGTTTCGCGGTCGAGCCGAGGTTGATGCGGCCGCCGCGGTTGACGTCGAACGGCTGGTTCACGCTGTCGGTCTGCACGCGCAGCATGTTCGCGCCGTTGCGGCGCTCGTACAGCGTGAAGCTGTACGTGAGGTGCGACGGGTCGTCCTTCGGCGCGAGCATCTCGAACCCGTACAAGCCCGCGGCCTGCGCGCCGTCGCGCGTCGACGCCAGCGCGAGCCGCTCGGCGACGGCCTGCTGCACGCCGTTGTCGAGCGTGCTGGTTGCCTGCAGGTCGAGCTGGTCGAGCTGGTACAGATCGCTGATGCCGAGCGCCGACAGCAGCGACGCGCGCGCCGACGTCACGGCCTTGCGCGACACGAACGACTGCACATGCGCGGCGGCCGGCGGCGCGCTGCGCTCGATCTGCGCGGCGAGCGCGGCATCGCGCAGCGCGGGCGAGATCACGCCGCCGTTCGACAGCAGCCGCAGGTAGCTGTCGGTCAGCCGCTGCAGCGCCGGATAGCCGCGGTTGAGGAAGTACGACGGCGCGCGCTGCGCGATGATCAGCGACAGCACTTCGCGGAACGTCTTGCCCTGTTCGTCGACGTTGTCGCCGGTCGTCGGCGCGGACAGGATGCGGTTCACGTCGTTGAAGTCGCGGCCGTACCACGCGGCGACACCGTCGCCGATGCCCGTGATTTCGCCGATATGCGGCCGCGCGGCGAGCGGCACCGAGTTCAGGTAGCGCACGACGATCGTGCGGCGCGCGGCCATCGTCTGCGGGCCGTTCAGGTACGCGCGCACCGATGCGGACGCGATCTGCCGCAGCTTTTCCGGCGGAGTCGCGGTGCGGCCTTCGGGCGAGTGGCGGAACTTCTCGATCTGCGTCGCGAGCGTGCTGCCGCCCGGGCGCGCCTGGTGACGGTTGACGACGTGCAGCGCCTGGTCGGCGACCGCGCGGCTGAAGCGCCCCCAGTCGATCGCCGGGTTGCGGTTCGGTTCGTTCGCGTCGAGCAGGTAGCGATCCTCGATGAACAGCAGGGAATCGGTGACCACGCGCGGCACCGCGTCGAAGTCGGCGTAGACGCGCTGCGGGAACACGGTCGCGAACAGCGGCGCGCCGGTCGAATCGAACAGCATCAGGCCTGTCTGGTCTTTCTCTTCGTAAGGCAGGAACAGCCCGCGATCGGCGAGCGACAGCATCCGCTGCGAATCGCGCGCCTGCTGGCTGACGACAAAGCCGCGCGTGAGCAACCGCTCCTGGAACGACGGAATCATCGCGTAGCCGAAGCGCTGGTCGTAGGGGCCGTTCGCGGGGAAGCGGATGTGATCGCTCGCGCCCGTTTCGACCGTGTAGCCGACGTCGCGGGTGAGCTCGGACAGGTAGTGCGCCTGCAGCCGGGACGTTTCGATCTCGGTCTGCACGAGTCGCGCAACGATCGCCACCGCGATCACCAGCGCGGCCAGCAAAGACCACTTGACCCACGTCCAGACCGATGCGAGACCGGTCACGCGCGGCAGGATACGATTCAGCGGCCGATTCATGGCGGCGTCTCCCTGAAGGCACGGGCTCCGGCCGCACCCCATTAAGGATTAGTGTAGTCCTCAACGGCACGCTGCCAAGGGCGGTTCATTACCGAGATGCGCCGACGCAACGCGCGTGCCTGTGATGCGCGGCAACCGGCGTTGCGGTGCGGCGGCAAGCGACTGCGCGGCGTAACGTTTGCGCGTTCGGCGCGCAGGCAGCCGCGGGGCGAGGGTTTCGGCGGGCAGGCCCGTGCGTGCAGGCGGACGGACGATGCACCGGTTTCGTGCGGTGCGGCAGCGCGGCAATTCGGGACGGATCCTGCGCCCGAATTCGTTGCGGGCGCACGGCGACGCTACGGGTTTCCGCGATAGCCGCGCGCGCCTGGCGCGGGTACGATCGCCGGATGTGCGGCGCATTTCCGCTTTCGCCGGGAGTCCCATGCCGATCCATTCCGTCGCGCTCGCCTGCACGGCGATACTCGGGCTGCTCCTGTTCGGGCTCGGGCTCGTCGTATCCGTCACGCGCTTTCGGCACACCACCGGATCGGGCTGCGCGGCCGATCCGACCGACATGCTCCACAAGGTCGTGCGCGCGCACGGCAACACGGCCGAATACGCGCCGTTTCTCGCGGTGCTGTTTCTCTATTTCGGCGCGCACGATCCGTCGCGCGCGGTCTTGTCGCTGATCGTCGCGGCGACCGCCTGCCGCTGCCTGATCGTGATCGGATTGCTGGCGTGGCCGACGATGGCCAACCCGAATCCCGTGCGCTTCGTCGGCGCGCTCGGCACGTATCTGTGCGGCGCCGCGCTCTGTCTCGCGCTGTTCGTCTGAGCGGCCGCATGTCGCGTCACGGGCGCCGCGCCGTTATCCCCACAGCAGCTTCGCGTGATCGTGCCGGCGCACGGCTTCGACGAAGCAGTGGATCAGGTAGTCGCACGCGATCGTGTTCAGCGCGTCGCGGCGCGTGAGCACGCCGACCGACACGGCCGGAATTGCCTCCTCGATGTCGATCGCGACCATCCGCTCGCGAATCCAGTCGACCTCCATGAAACTCTTCGGCACGCATGACACGGTGTCGGTGTGCACCGACAGCGAAAACGCCGCGCTGAACGACGTACATTCGACGATCGGCTGCGGCGCCGGATAGCCGTGCGCGACGAACACGTCCTGCAGCAGCCTGCCGATGCTTTCCGGCGACGTGTTGAGTATCCATTGGGCAGCCTGCAACTGCGCGAGCGACGTGCAATGGCGCAGCGGATTGCTCGCGCGCGTCATCAGGATCAGCTCCGATTCGAGCAGCGGCCGGAACGTGAATTCGGGCGACAGCCGCGTCGCGTCGACGATCGCGATCACGAAGTCGAGCGAGCCGTCGCGCAGGCGCGGCAGCGCCGTGTCGAGAAAGCCTTCGCGCACGTCGAGGCGGATCATCGGCATCCGCTGGCGGAACGCATCGAGCGCCGCCGGCAGGAACCCGAGCGACATCAGCGGCGTCAGCGCGCACGCGAGCGCGCCTTCCTTGCCGCCCGACAACTGGATCACGTCGTCGCGCGCGTGCTGCATCTCCGCGAGGATCAGCCGCGCGCGGGCATAGACGGCCTGCCCGAAACGCGTGAGCTGCGCGCCGCGCGCATTGCGCGTGACGAGCGGCACGCCGAGATCCAGCTCGAGTTCGCGGATCGCCTTCGTCAGCGCGGGTTGGGACAGGTGGATCGCGCGCGCGGCCGCGCGCAGGCTGCCGTGTTCGGCGATGGCGGCAAGCGCCCGGAGCTGGTGGTGTTTCACGGCGTGGCGGGGCGCGGCGACGGTGGGGACGTCCGTATCCTACACCTCGGCGCCGAATGAAAAGCACGCGATAACCGTGCGTTATCACGATCGAAAAATGTCGCTCCGGGCTGCGTATTTTGGATGCCTAGACTGCATGCGCAGGCCGTCGAACGGGCCGCGCACACGACACGCATAACCAGTACGGAGACACACCTTCATGAAGGCGCCCCGAGCGGACAGCATGTTCGGCGGGCATGTCGGCGACGCTGCCGCATCCCCGTCCAATCGCCAGCTGATCGTTGCAATCACGATCGGCAACGGCCTTGAATTCTTCGATCTCACCGTGTTCAGCTTCTTCGCGGTGCTGCTCGGCAAACTGTTCTTTCCGGCCGTGTCCGCGCAGCAGCAACTGCTGATGTCGGTCGCGACGTTCGGCGTCGGCTTCATCGCGCGGCCGGTCGGCGGCGTCGTGATCGGGCTCGTGGCCGACCGCTTCGGCCGCGTGCCCGCGATGAACCTCACGCTCGTCACGATGGCGATCGGCACCGGGATGATCGGCGTGTTGCCGACCTATGCGCAGATCGGCGTCGCGGCGCCCGTGCTGGTCGTGCTCGCGCGGCTGTTGCAGGGCTTCTCGGCCGGCGGCGAGGTCGGTGTATCGACGTCGCTGCTCGCCGAGCGCGCGCCGGTCGGCGAACGCGGCTACTACACGAGCTGGCAGTTCGCGAGCCAGGGCGCCGCAGCGCTGGCCGGTTCGCTCGTCGGATTCCTGCTGTCGTATTTCCTCGATACGGCGTCGCTCGAATCGTGGGGCTGGCGCGTGCCGTTCCTGCTGGGCGTGCTGATCGCGCCGGTCGGCCTCTACCTGCGCGCACGCTTCAACGCGATCGAGCAGCACGCGCCGGCCGCGGCCGCGCGGCGTTCGTCCGCGGTGCTCGGCGCCGTGCTGCGACGCGACGGAGGCGCCGTGCTGACCGCGCTCGGCCTCGTGATCGGCGGCACGGCTGCGCACTTCATCGTGCTCTATTACATGTCGACTTACGCGATCAAGGTGCTGCACCTGCCGATGGATACCGCGCTGTGGTGCGGGATCCTGTCCGGCGCCGTGATGTTCGTCGCCGCGCCGATCGGCGGACGGCTGTCGGACCGCACCGGCAGCAAGCGCGTCGCGCTGTGGTCGCGCATCGCGCTGACCGTGCTGATCCTGCCGGGCTTCTGGCTGATCCGCGCGGTGCCGTCGATCGCGACGATGTACGCGGTCGTGATGCTGCTCGCCGCGCTGCACTCGATCAACGCCGGCGCGAACGGCGTGATCCTCGCCGAGCTGTTCCCGAAGAGCACGCGCGCCACCGCGCTGTCGATCGCGTATGCGGGCGGCGTGTCGATCTTCGGCGGCTTCGCCCAGTTCATCGTCACGTGGATGATCGGCGCGACCGGCAACCCGGCCGCGCCTGCGTGGTACGTGATCGTCTGCGGCGTGCTGTCGCTCGTCGCGCTCGCGTTCGCGTCGGATCGCAGCGATCACGATGCGTGAGCGCCTGAACATGCTGCCGCCGCTTCCTTCTTTCCTGCTTTCGCCTGGAACCGTATGACCGCCACCGTTTCGTTTTCGTCCTCGCCCGCCGGCGTCGCGGCCGGCGACCTGTGCGACCTGCCCGCGCGCACGATGCTCGACTTGCTGAAGACGCGGCAGATCAGCGCGTGCGATCTGCTCGACGCGCATCTCGCGCGGATCGCGACCATCAACCCGCGCGTGAACGCGCTCGTGACCCTCGTCGATCCCGATACGCTGCGCGAACGGGCGCGCGACATCGACGCCCGCTGGATGCGCGGCGAATGGCAGGGGCCGCTGCACGGGCTGCCGGTATCGCAGAAGGATCTCACCGCGACGCGCGGCGTGCGCACCACGTACGGCTCGCGCTTGTTCGCCGATCACGTGCCGCAGCACGACGCGCTCGTCGTGCGCCGCTGCGCGGACGCCGGCGCGCTGATGATCGGCAAGTCGAATACGCCCGAATTCGGTGCCGGGTCGCATACCTTTAACGACGTGTTCGGCGCAACGCGCAACCCGTGGGACCTGACGCGCTCCGCGGGCGGCAGCAGCGGCGGCGCGGCCGCCGCGCTCGCGTGCGGGATGCATCCGCTCGCCTGCGGCAGCGACATGGGCGGCTCGCTGCGCAACCCGGCCGCATGGAACAACGTCGTCGGATTGCGGCCGTCGCCGGGCCGCGTGCCGCGCGCGCCGGACCTGAACGGCTGGGCGACGCTCGGCGTCGACGGGCCGATGGCGCGCGATGTCGCCGACACCGCGCTGCTGCTTTCCGCGATCGCCGGGCCGAGCGGCGAAACCGCGACCGAACTCGCGGAACCGGGCGCGCGTTTCGCGCTGCCGCTCGAACGCGATTTCCGCGGCACGCGGATCGCGATGTCGCGCGGGTTGCCCGGCGTGCCGGTCGATCCGGAGATCGGGCGGGCGGTCGATGCGCAGGCGCGCGTGTTCGAGGCGCTCGGCTGCGAAGTCGAATTCGACGACCCCGGTCTCGAGGATGCCGAAGACGTATTCCGCATCGAGCGCGCATGGATGATCGGCACGCTGGTCGACGGGTTCGACGACGCGCAGCGCGCGGTGCTCAAGCCCGAGATTCACGACGAATACCGGCTGCATCGCTCGCTCACGGCCGCCGATCTCGGCCGCATCTTCGTGCGCAAGACGCGCCTGTTCGAGCGGATGCGCGCGTTCATGCAGCGCTACGCGTTCTATGTGCTGCCGACGACGCAGGTGATGCCGTTCGACGTCGACCTGCGCGCGCCCGCGCACGTGATGGGCGCCGCAAGCGCGTCCTACATCGACTGGATGCGCGTGTGCTGGTACCTGTCGTCGACCGAGGCGCCGATCCTGTCGGTGCCGTGCGGCTTCGGCGCGGCCGGTCTGCCGATCGGCATGCAGATCGTCGGCCGAACCCGCGACGACTGGGGCGTGCTGCAGTTCGGCCACGCATACGAAGTCGCGGCCGGCCGCCGCTGGACACCGCCCGCCGTCGTCGCCGACGCGATGCGCTGACCGTCTTTCCCGATTCATCGCTGACCGTTCCGGTTCGCACCGGAGCAGGCCGCGCGCCTGCGGGGGACGCGCACGCCTGCGTTTTGCCATTCGACCCGCGCCTTGGAGATCTCTCGATGAAAAAACGGCTGTTGGCAGGCGCGGGTGTCGCGCTGATCGCGGGTGCGGCGCACGCACAGAGCAGCGTCACGCTGTACGGCATTATCGACGAAGGGCTGACCTACACGAGCAACCTCGCGGTGGCCGGCCCGAACGGCTCGGTGAGCGGCAAGCCCGCGCTGCGGATGCTGGGCGGCGTGCAGCAGGCGAGCCGCTGGGGGCTGCGCGGCGTCGAGGATCTCGGCGGCGGGCTGAACGCGATCTTCACGCTGGAGAACGGTTTCGACCCGAGCACGGGCAAGCTCGGGCAGGGCGGGCTGATCTTCGGCAAGAAGGCATTCGTCGGGCTGTCGGGGCCGTTCGGCACCGTCACGCTCGGGCGGCAGTACGACACCAATGTCGACTTCCTCGGGCCGCTCGAGGCCGCCTCGCTGTTCGGCGGCTACATGGTTGCGCACCCGGGCGACCTCGACAACGTGAACAACGCGAACTCGACCAACAACGCGATCAAGTTCACGAGCAATGACTACGGCGGGTTTCGTTTCGCGGCGATGTGCGGTGTCGGCGGCATCGCGGGCGCGGCGACGCGCAACCAGGTGTGGTCGGCGACCGCCGGCTACGCACGCGGGCCGCTCGCGGTCGCGGCCGGCTACCTGAATGCGCGCAACCCGAACGTGTCGTTCTTCGGCACGACCGGCAGCCCCGCGCCGGCGGTGGGCGGCGTGCCCGGCAACAACATGCTGTCGCCGGTGTATTCCGGCTATGCGTCGGCGCGCACGCTGCAGGTCGCGGCGGTGGGCGGCACCTATGCGATCGGCGCGGTGACGCTCGGTGCGATGTACACCAACACGTCGTTTCGCCAGTTGGGCGACCTGTCGTCCGGGCCGAACCCCGGCGGCGTATCCGGCAACGCGGTGTTCAACAACGTCGAGGCGAGCGTGCGCTACCAGTTCACGCCTTACCTGTTCGGTGGCGTCGCGTACGACTACACGCGCGGCGGCGGCGTAGACGGCCGAGACGGCGCGACGTACCACCAGGTCGCGGCGGGGCTCGATTATTTCCTGTCGAAGCGCACCGACGTGTACCTGACCGCCGTCTATCAGCGCGCATCGGGCACCGATTCGACCGGACGGGCGGCGGTTGCCGCGATCAACGGCCCCGGCGCTTCCGCGAACGACCGCCAGTTCGAGGCGCGGATCGGCATCCGGCACAAGTTCTGACGGGCGCGGCCGGCGCCGATCGGCAGGCGGCCGCGGCGAGCGGTGCTATGCTCGCGGGATGCCCGCGACCGACGGGCGGATTCCGACTGCCCGTGCGCGGCCGCGCTGCCGTGTTGCGCGGCGTTTCCGAGGGAAGAAACGACATCATGAGCCGCAAATTCATTCTGAAAGGCGACACGACCGATCACGGCGGCGTCGTGCTCGACGGGATCGCCAATTCGTCGTTCGACGGACGCGAGCTCGCCTATCTCGGCGGGGCCGTGTTCTGTGCCGCGTGCAAGTCGCCGGGCGTGATCGTGTCGGACGGCGGCGAGCGCACGATGACCGTGATGGGCAAGGTCGTCGCGCTCGAACACGACCTGTGCCAGTGCCTGTGCACGCCGCAACCGAAACTGATCCCGTCGCAGGCAACGGGGACGATCTCGGGCTGAACCCCGCCGCGCGGGCGCGGTTTCCGTTCGCGCCGCCTCGGCGCGCAGCCGCCCGCCGTCACGCGCTGCCTTCGCTCTCGATCACGAGGATGCGCGCTTCGCCGAGCGGATGCGCGATGTGCTCGGTGCCGACCGTCGCGTGGAATACGTCACCCGTTTCGAGCACCGTCGCGTGCTCGACGCCTGCTTCGCGATAGCGCATCTCGACCCGGCCGTCGAGCACGGCGAACACTTCCTCGCCGTCGTTCACGTGCCATCGATAGGGCTGGTCGGTCCAGTGCAGGCGGACCGTGATGCCGTTCAGGTTCGCAATGTCGAGCGCGCCCCACGGGCGCTCCGCGGTGAACGCGGCGCTGCGGATGATCTTCATCGATGTGTTTCGCGGTGCGAATGCGCGCCGCCCTCCAGTCAATTTCCCGGTATCCGCGCTCAGCGCGAATGCGCGCGCAGCGCCTGCTCGATCGTCGCCTTGCGTTTTGCAAAACCGGCCGCCGAGCGTTCGGTCACACGCTTCACGACCGATGCCGGCGCCGTGTCGGGCGAACCGGCGTCGAACGGCGGCGCGGGCGCGTATTCGAGCTGCAACTGGATGGCCTGCGCCTCTTCGTCGCCGGCCAGTTCCGCGGCGATCGTCAGCGCGAAGTCGATGCCGGCCGTCACGCCGCCGCCCGTGATCAGGTTGCCGTCGCGCACGACGCGCTCGCGCACGGGCACCGCGCCCAGCGGTTCGAGCAGCGCGTGGAACGCCCAGTGCGTCGTCGCGCGCCGCCCGCGCAGCAGGCCGGCCACGCCGAGCAGCAGCGCGCCCGTGCAGACCGACGTCACGTAGCGTGCGGTGGCCGCGTGCTGCTGCACGAACGCGATCGTTTCGGCATCGAGCAACTGGTCGTTGATCCCGATGCCGCCCGGAATGCAGATCACGTCGAGCGGCGGGCAGTCGGCGAACGTGCAGGTCGGCGTGAGCGCGAGGCCGCTGCTCGATGCGACCGGATCGCGCGATTTCCAGACCAGGTGGACGGTGGCGCCGGGCAGCGACGCGAGCACGTCGTGCGGGCCGGTGAGATCGAGTTGCTGGACGCCCGGAAACACGAGAAAGCCGATATGCAGGGTCATGCGAAGACTCCGGTTGGAAGGGGAATGCACCGTTGCGGGCACACGATGGACAGATCGATTCTAGGCGCGTAGTGTTTGGCGAAATTGCCATATCACCCACGTTTTCCGCCAATCGCCATGCCTGCTTCCCCACGCTCGATCCTGGTTCTCGCGTTTCCCCGGGCGCAACTGCTCGACGTTTCGGGGCCGCTGCAGGTGTTCGCATCCGTCAACGAACTCGCGCGCGAGCGCGGGCAGCCGGAGCCGTATGCGCCGCGCGTCGTCGCGGCCGACGCGGGGCCGATCGAGACGTCGTCGGGCCTCGTCGTGATGGCCGATTCGCTGCGCTCGGCCGCGCGCCGCCCCGATACGGTGATCGTCGCCGGCGGCAAGGGCGTGCAGGCGGCATCGCAGGATGCGCGGCTGGTGCGCTGGGTGCGGCAGCAGGCGGCGCGCGCGCGACGCGTCGCGTCGGTCTGCACCGGCGCGTTCCTGCTGGCGGAGGCCGGCCTGCTCGACGGGCGGCGCGCGGTCACGCACTGGGCGCGCTGCGACGAATTCGCGGCGCGCTACCCGAACGTGCGCGTCGAAACCGATCCGATCTTCATCCGCGAAGGCGCGCTGTGGACGTCGGCGGGCGTGACGGCCGGCATCGATCTCGCGCTCGCGCTGGTCGAGGAGGATCTCGGCCGGGCGACCGCACTCGACGTCGCGCGCGAGCTCGTCGTGTTCCTGAAGCGCCCGGGCGGGCAGGCGCAGTTCAGCGCGATGCTGTCGATGCAGCACACCGACGACCGGTTCGGCGAACTGCATGCATGGATGGCCGAGCACCTGACGGCCGACCTGTCGGTGCCCGCGCTGGCCGAACGCGTGCGGATGAGCGAGCGCAGCTTCGTGCGTCACTATCGCGCGGGAACGGGCCGCACGCCCGCGCGCGCGGTCGAGCAGATCCGCGTCGAGGCCGCGCAGCGCCTGCTCGGCGAAACGGCATGGCCCGTCAAGCGGATCGCCGCGCGTTGCGGATTCGGTTCGGAGGAGACGTTGCGGCGCAGTTTCGTGCGCGTGCTGGGCGTGTCGCCGCAGGGGTATCGCGAACGGTTCGTGCCCTGACGCGACGGCGCGGGAAGCGATCGGGGCCGGAGCCGTCGTTGCGTGGAACTGGACGGAAACCGAACGGTTTCCAGTGCGAAACGCTGAAACTATTCAGGATCGGAGAACAATGGCAGGGGGCTTGTGCCGAGCCTGCTGCGGGCTCTATTCTGTTCCGTTGGCGATCCGAAGGGGGAGCAGCATGGACCGAATCCAGGCAATGGAAGTTTTTACCCGTGTGGTCGACGCGAACAGCTTCACACGCGCGGCCGACACGCTCGCGATGCCGCGCGCGTCGGTGACGACCATCATCCAGAATCTCGAGGCGCTGCTCGGCGTGCGCCTGATGCACCGGACGACACGCCGGCTGTCGCTGACGCCGGAGGGCGCCGCGTACTACGAGCATTGCACGAAGATCATCTCGGAGATCGCGGAAGCCGACGCGAGTTTCCAGACGGGCAACCGCAAGCCGAGCGGCGTGCTGCGCGTCCATATGCCGGGTTCGCTCGGGCGGCGGATCGTGCTGCCGTCGCTGTCGATTTTCCGGCAGCGCTATCCGGACATCACGCTCGAGCTGGGGCTTTCCGACCGTTACGTGGATCCGGTCGAGGAGGGCATCGACTGCATGATCCGGGTCGGGCCGCTGGAGGATTCGTCGATGGTCGCGCGGCGGATCGGGATGCTGAAGCGCGTGACCTGCGCGTCGCCGGAATATCTGGAGCGCCACGGCGAGCCGCACGAGATTGCCGATCTCGCCGAGCATCACGCGGTGAATTTTCGTTCGAGCCACGGTGCGCGCACGATTCCGTGGGTATTCATGATCGAGGGCAAGCCGGTCGAAGTGCGCATGAACGGGAGCGTCACGGTCAACGATTCGGATGCCTATGTGACGTGCGGGCTCGAAGGGTTCGGGATGATCCAGCCGACGCTGTTCATGGTGCTGCCGAACCTGCTCGACGGATCGCTGGTCGAGGTGCTGCCCGAATGCAATCCGAAGCCGAAGCCGATCTCGATCGTGTATCCGCACAACCGGCATTTGTCGCAGAAGGTGCGCGTGTTCGCCGACTGGATCGCGGAGGTGTTCGAGTCGACGCCGGCGCTGGAGGGCGGGGAGAACTGGCGCGGGAGGATTGGCGGGAAGGCGCCGGAGTCGCGGCGCGGGGCGGTGGCGGCGTAGGATGCCGGACGAAACCGGGCGGCCGTGTCGTTGGCCGCTTCGGGTTCGGCGCATCGGTGCATCGGCGTATCGGCGCGCCGAACGCCGACATTGCGGCCTCCGGCGCGCCTCGTGTGACGCCCGCTACCAGCGGATGGCGTACGGGTTGTCGCCGAGTGCCCAGTGCCCGTTGTCGTCGCGCTCGACGAGAATCCCGCTGCGCGCCCAGCCATCCTGTTCGAGATGAGTCGACAGGGAGTCCCTGAGCTCCGGGTTCGCCAGCCACGGCGTTGTGCGTTCATCCGGTTTCCACAGGAAATTGACCCACGAAACCAGATGCGGATTGTCGTCGAACGGATTTTTCATCGGCTCGATGAATTTCTCCACGCCACCGTACGTCACGTGCGCGCAGAACAGATTCATCATGTACAGCGCACGTCCACCGGAGGATGACCCGTCGGGCATCTCCAACTCGCTGTACCGATGGAACGGCTTCCCGAAAGGCGTCAACTCGATATGGCTCAAAGGCGCATTTTTATCGAGCGACTCGTAGTCCGGGTTTCGCATGGTCGGCGTGCCTCTGCCTGCATTGAATTTCACGGTGATCAGGCCGCTGTCGATCAACGCCTGCACGTCGTTTCTCACCACACCGTCTACGCGCAGCAAACTCTTCGCATTGACGTCGGCAGGCAGCTCGGCGCCGGCCAGGCTGACGCAGGCGTTCGTCGGTACCGTGTTCCTGTCCGCGAGCGCGACTTTCAGAATCTCGTCGATCCTGCTTTTGTCCAGCCCGCCCGGCGGTGCAAGAAACCGCACGCCGGCAAAAGCGGCCGCTGCCGCGGCGGTCACGACACCGGCTATCAGCCAACGTTTTTTTGCGCGTCCGCGATGCGTGTCGTTTTTCAATGTCTTGTGTTCCTTCATTCGATTTTCGTTACCTTCGTTGGCGTTTCGATCCGGGCGTCAAGGCGCGATGCAGTGGCGGGAGCCGAGCCTTAGTTGCGGGATTGATCGGGCGTACCGTCCCGCGTCGCGCGATCGCGCAGCGCAGCGGGCAATTGCCACAGCAGCAGTTCGCGATGACCCAGCGCCCACAGCGCCGAACCGTCCCATGAAAAGGCCAGCGCATGAATTTCGTCGTCGCGGGGTAACGACGACGCGTCGAGCTGCAGGGGTGTCCGCCCCTGCGCGACGTCCCAGAGCGCCGCGCGTTGAGTCGGAATGCCTGCTTTGATGGAGGTCGTGCCCATCGCAAGAAAGCGTCCGTTCGCGGAACGGGCGGCGGCCTTGAATGTGTCGGCCTGCCCCAGCAGCGCCGACAGCACGTGTCCGCTCTTGAGATCGACGACGTGCATGCCGACGAAGCTGACGCCGTGCGGCCGGACGTTCGTCACGGAGGGCGGGATGCTGCCGTCGTCCTGGAGCAGCAGCTCGAAGCCTGTCGCGATCCAGTGACCCTGTGGCGACCCAAGGGGCTTGGGCACGCCTTGTGCGATGCCCTTTGCGCTCGCGGGGGCCGGAATGCCGTAGCGCTGCGGTAACGTGATCGTTTGCAGCGTGCGGCCGGTGCGGGCGTCCAGCTCGGTGATCCCCTGCGGGTCCTCGGTCCAGTAGCTCCCGGAGGGCCGCCAGCGTACCGGCCGGATCAGCGGATTGCCGCTGCCGCTGATCTCGTCCATCAACGACTGGCGCACCGACGACAGCGTGGTGACGAACGGCCATGTGCCGTCGGCACCCGGCGGCGGTGCAGCCGGGCGTTGAACGGTCAGGTACTGGGAACCGACCGGGTTCGACGGTTGCTCGCGAAACCGGATGTCGTGCCAGAAATTGGCGGGCAGATCGTCGGCGAGGATCCAGTCCAGATCGCTCATCTGGTAGGTTCTCCAGTCGGTCTCCTTCGGCCAGACGACTTCATAACGATTGACCTTGCGGCTCGCGATGTCGTATCGGTACAGGCTTGGCGCGCTTCGGTCCTCCGGCTGGCCGTCGAACCAGACGGCGCTGCCGTCGCCGTTGATCATCATGCGCCGCGGGCCGTCCTTGCCGTGCCAGACCTCGTCCGCCCGCCACGAGCCATTGACCGCGTGCAGGCGCCAGAGGTACTGCCCCCAGCCGCGGTTGTCGCTCACCTGCGCGCTGAACAGCATGCTGCCGTCCGGCAGGCCGAGGATGTCGTGCGGATACAGCAGCGTGCGTTGCGACGGGTCGGTCACGAGCGTGTCCCAGCGCATGAACAGGGGCTTGAGCACCGGGGCGGTTTGGTCTGGCGTGACCAGCGTGATGGCGGGGGGCGGCATCGACGGTACCGAAGGCAACTGCCACGCGTCAGGCGACGCGGCGATTTCCAGCTTGCCCGGCACGGCGGCCAGTGCGTCGGACAACGCCGTGAACACGTCACCCGGGACGATGGTGACGTCGGCTGTGCTGGACTGGGTCCGGCCGCCGCCGAGCAAGTCCAGATCCTGTAGGGTCAATGCTTTCCACAGGCTGTAGTCGGGATCGGGCCGGGTGTCGTAGCGACGGAGCTGAACGACCGTCGCCGGATGCCCGAACACGGCGCTCACGTCCTGCACTCCCACGAACAGCGCGCTCCGGTACTGGCTTGTGGTGCCGTCGCTGCGATCCTGGCGGGCGTCCCAGTATGCGTAGGTAGCTTGCAGCGCGGGCACGTTGGACCCCTGGAACAAGCGGTCGACGCGTGCGCGGGCCTGGTCCATGCGCCAGTCCAGTTCCTGCCGGGTGATCGCGCCTTGTTGCAGCGCCTGCTGCAATTTCGGCTCGACCGCTTGTTCGGCGATGGCCGCGCGCAGGTCCGGCCGGCGAGACAACAGCACCTTGCCCCACGCGTCCGACAAATCCCGCAACCGTCCGGTGGCGGTGTCGGCTTTCATGGGGCCCATCCGTTGCAGCACGCCCTGCACCAGCGGCTGCACCTGATCGAAGGGGGCGGAGACCAGCAGATACGCGGCGCCGGCATAGGTTTGGCGGCCCGAGCCGTTGTCCCACAGCAGGACTTGCTCGCCTCGGCGGGCGGCCACCTCGAAGCTGTTGTAATGCCCGGTGTCACGCAATTGTTCGAGTCGCCAATGCAGGCCGTCGGCGGTGGTGTCCGGCAGGGGCGCAGCCGGGCAGGCGAGCGGGGTCGCGATGCCGATCAGGCTCAGGAGAACGCATGCGAGACGTTTTTTCATTGACGATGTGCCCGGATGATGCGGAAATTTGGACATTCGATTTTATGTATGGTGCGAAGACATATCGGCCGGAATCCGCTGCCAGGATTATTGCTGAATCTCTGACGGTACTCGAGGACGCGTTGTCAGCCTGGTAATTCCCGTTTGTCGAATGTCTTTGCGAGGGATATTAACTTTTCCTGAGTTCAGTATCCTTGTGTATAGACGTCGGCAGGTGGTGTGTTTTTCTGCGGAAGCGGTGAAATGAAAAAGCGCGTCATCGGGCTATTGTTGTATTCCATTTTCGCCGGCGTGAGTCATGCGCAGATGCAGGCATCGAGGAGCGTCGCGAATCCGGATGCAAGAACCGCAGCGATTCCGCGCGCTTTCAGCCCGACTGCCCGTATCGACGAATACAAGTCGCGCATCGATTTCGATCGAAAATTTGCGACCGACGATGACCGGATGATCGTCGCGTTCGACTGGAGCAAGCTCGCGAAGGAGCGTATTCCCGGCTTCGAGGCGCTGAAGATCGAAAATGACGAACAGCACCTTAACGAAATCGGGCCGCTCGACGGTATCAAGGAATATGTTTTCAACGGCCGCTACGACGGCGCGCGTGTATCGGTCACGGTGGCGCGGGCCAGAGATCGCTTCAGGGCAGCAGATTATTTTTTCAGCGAGACAACTGCATCGTCGATCAAACGGGTTTCGTTCGAGACCGATCCCGATAATCTCGGCAGCGTGTCGGTCCGGAGCATGGCTGCCGGCCCCGGGCGCGGATTCGTGTGGATCTACAGGAATTTGTGCTTCGTCGTGTCAGGCGCCCCTGCCGACGCGGTCCGGGATCTTCATCGACGCCTGCAGGCACTGGCGGAGGCCCATACGGTCAATGCAATGTGATCGCAGATGCGGCGCTGAATGCCGGAACTGCGCGACAACCCTTTCGACGGAAACTTATGGCGATCCTCAATCGTTCAACGAAACCCACGGCGGCCAAAGGGCGCGCCGTCCGGTCTCTCGCATTGCTGCTTGCCGGCATGGTGTCGCTTGCTTCTCATTGCTTCGCCGAAACTGCAAGCAAATTGATCGATGGCCGTTATCTGATCGAGCGTAATGGTGCGGCGGTCAAGGACACGCGGACCGGATTGACATGGATGCGATGCAGCGTCGGGCAGAAATGGGATGGGACGGACTGCCAAGGCAAGCCGGAGCGGCTCACGCTGGCCGATGCCAGGAAACGCGTCGCGGATTTCGATGACGGAGCAGGCAATGCCGGGCGTACGCGATGGCGCTTGCCGACGGGTGACGAGTTGGCGGGGTTACTCCTCTGCCTCCACTCACCGGAGGTCGTGCAGAAAGGGTGCGCCGATACGCCCGCCGGCACCGCGATGCCGGACATTGCATTTCCGGGGATACCCGATCGCGCGTACTGGAGTTCGTCGACGGGTGACGACGGGAGTCCGGTAAGTGTCCTGTTCGATATTTCCGGCCCGCTGTACGGTCTGTCGGACCCAGAGGATAGGATGTTCGCGAGGTTTGTTTCCGTGGGCCGGTGATGTGCGCGGCCTGCGCCGTCGATAGTGCGCGGGCCGAATCGTCATCGCGGCGGAGCGCGATGCAATGAAAAAAGCCGCTGTTCCTTTCAGAACAGCGGCTTTTCGCATTTGGTGGCGAATCAGGGATTCGAACCCCGGACCTGCGGATTATGATTCCGTCGCTCTAACCGACTGAGCTAATTCGCCGAAGAAATCAATTATGGAGTTGAAGCGTCCGGCTGTCAACAGCTTTTTTCATCTCACCTGAAAAAAGTTGCCGATGGCCAGTGCCGGCCTCGTCGCAGGGCGGGTGGCGGTCACCGGAACACGTCCGGCAACCGCCGCCCGTCTGCCCATCGACATCAATCCTGCGCGTAGATGTTCGAGTCCTTCGTCTCCTTGACGAACAGCAGGCCGATCACGAACGTGGCCAGCGCGATCACGATCGGATACCAGAGCCCCGAATAGATGTCGCCCTTCGCCGCGACGATCGCGAACGCGGTCGCCGGCAGGAAGCCGCCGAACCAGCCGTTGCCGATGTGATACGGCAGCGACATCGACGTGTAGCGGATTCGCGTCGGGAACATCTCGACCAGCATCGCGGCGATCGGGCCGTAGACCATCGTCACGTAGATCACGAGGATCGTCAGGATCACGATCGTCATCGGCCAGTTGAGCTGCGCCGGGTCGGCCTTCGGCGGGTAGCCGGCCGCCTTCAGCGTCGACGCGAGCGTCTTGTCGAACGCCGTGCCCTGCGCCTTCGCGTCGGCCGCCTTGCCGTCGAAGGTCGGGATCACCGCGTCACCGACCTTGATCTCGGCCAGCGTGCCGGCCGGCGCCGCCACGTTCTCGTAGTTCAGGCCGGCCTTCGCGAGCGCGCTCTTCGCGATGTCGCACGAGCTCGTGAACTTCGAGGTGCCCACCGGGTTGAACTGGAACGAGCAGGTGGCCGGATCGGCGATGACCGTGATCGGCGCCTTCTGCGTCGCGAGTTCGAGCTGCGGGTTCGCGTAGTGGGTGAGCGCCTTGAACAGCGGGAAGTAGGTCAGCGCCGCGATCAGGCAGCCCGCGAGGATGATCGGCTTGCGGCCGATCTTGTCCGACAGCGAACCGAAGAACAGGAAGAACGGCGTGCCGATCAGCAGTGCGATCGCGATCAGGATGTTCGCGCTTGCGCCATCGACCTTCAGCGTCTGCGTGAGGAAGAACAGCGCGTAGAACTGGCCCGTGTACCACACGACGGCCTGGCCGGCGGTCAGGCCGACGAGCGCGAGGATCACGATCTTCAGGTTCTTCCACTGGCCGAACGCCTCGGTCAGCGGCGCCTTCGACGTCTTGCCTTCCGCCTTGATGCGCAGGAACACCGGCGATTCGTTCAACTGCATCCGGATCCACACCGACACCGCGAGCAGCAGGATCGACGCGACGAACGGCACGCGCCAGCCCCAGCTGCCGAACGCTTCCTCGCCGATGAACGTGCGCACGCCGAGGATCACGAGCAGCGACAGGAACAGCCCGAGCGTCGCGGTCGTCTGGATCCACGCGGTGTAGAAGCCGCGCCGGTTGGCCGGCGCATGCTCCGCGACGTAGGTCGCCGCGCCGCCGTACTCGCCGCCGAGCGCGAGGCCCTGCAACAGCCGCATCGCAATGAAGATCACGGGCGCGGCGATGCCGATCGACGCGTAACCGGGCAGGAAGCCGACCACGAACGTTGAGACGCCCATGATCACGATCGTCACGAGGAACGTGTGCTTGCGGCCGACCATGTCGCCGAGCCGGCCGAACACGATCGCGCCGAACGGCCGCACCGCGAAACCGGCGGCAAAGCCGAGCAGCGTGAAGATGAATGCGGCGGTCGGATTGACGCCGGAGAAGAAGCTCTTGCTGATATAGGCCGCGAGTGAGCCGGCCAGGTAAAAGTCGTACCACTCGAACACGGTGCCGAGCGACGACGCGAAGATCACCTTCTTTTCTTCGCCCGTCATCGGCGAGTGCGAAATTTGCCCGCCTAACGTTGCCATGAATCGTCTCCAAGTCCCTTGATATAGATGTGCGGCCGCCTTGGGAGGGGCGGGCCTGTCGACGATTATTGGCACGGAAACTTACGGCGCACTGACTCGCGCGCATAAAACGGATGCGCGTTAACCCGCGCCGAACCGGGTGCTTCGCGTAGCGAACGTGGTGTGAACGTCCGGCAAAACACCCGTTTCGGCGCTGTCGCGGCGCGTTGCCGCGGTGCATGTCAGGGTTAATCCGGGGCGGTGTCCGACAGCGGCAGGCTGACGCGCACGAGCGTGCCGGCGAGTCGCGGCGCGTGCTGGTAGACGTGATCGTCGAGCGTCAGCGTGCCGCCGTGCTGCGTGGTGATCTCGCGCACGATCGCGAGCCCGAGGCCGCTGCCGTCGCCTTCGCGGCCGAGGATCCGGTAGAAGCGCTCGACGACGCGCTCGCGTTCGGCGGCCGGGATGCCGGGCCCCGTGTCCTCGACTTCGAGATGCACGAGCCGCGCCGCCGGCTCGGCGCGCACACGCACCGTGATGCGGCCGCCGTCCGGCGTGTAGCGGATCGCGTTGTCGATCAGGTTGCCGAGCATCTCGCGCAGCATCACCGGGTTGCCGTCGACGTCGAGCGGCGCATCGTCCGGCGGGCCTTCGTAGCCGAGATCCATCCGCTTCGCGAGCGCGGCCTGTACCCAGTCGCGCACCGCACGCCGCGCGAGCGCGGCAATCTCGACCGGCTCGAACGTGAGCCCGCTCGCGCGATTCTCGGCGCGCGCGAGCGCAAGCAGCTGCGTGACGAGCCGTGCGGCCTGCTCGGAGCTCGTCGCGATCTGCTCGAGCGAGCGCTGCACGTCGGGCGGGACGGGGTGGCGCAGCGCGAACTCGGCCTGCGTGCGCAGGCCCGCGAGCGGTGTCTTCATCTGATGCGCGGCGTCGGCGATGAAGCGCTTTTGCAGCGCCATGTTCTGTTCGAGACGCGCGAGCAGGTCGTTGAAGGAGGTCACGAGCGGCTCGATCTCGGGTGGCGCGCGCTGCGCCTCGACGGGCGACAGGTCGTCGGGCCGCCGCGCGCGGATGTGCGCCTGCAGCGCGTTGAGCGGCGCGAGCCCGCGCGACAGCCCGAACCAGACGAGCAGGATCGCGAGCGGCAGGATCACGAATTGCGGCAGGATCACGCCCTTGATGATGTCGTTCGCGAGCGCGTTGCGCTTGTCGAGCGTCTCGCCGACCTGCACGAGCACCGGCTGCGTGCCGCTCGTTTGCGGCAGTGCGACCGTCGTATACGCGACGCGCACGTCGTTGCCGCGCAGCAGGTCGTCGCGGAACACGACGACACCGGGCGGCGGGCGATCCTCGTCGCGCGGCAGCGGCATGTCGGCTTCGCCTGCGACCAGCTCGCCGCGCGTGCCGAGCACCTGGAAGTAAACACTGTCGACGTTGTCCGCGCGCAGGAAGTCGCGCGTCTGCTCCGGCAGCGTCAGCTCGGCGACGCCGTTGACCGGATGGATCTGCCGCGCGAGCACGTAGGCGTTGGTCTCGAGCGCGCGGTCGAACGGGCTGTTCGCGATCGTCTTCGCGACGAGATAGGTGACGGCGATGCTCATCGGCCACAGCAGCAGCAGCGGCGCGAGCATCCAGTCGAGGATTTCGCCGAACAGCGAGCGCGGGCGCGGGGCCTCGGGCGCATCGGTTTCGTCGGGCGGCGCGAACGGGTTCTCGTAGCGCGCGTCGCGCGCCTCGTCGGCGGCCGACGAAGGCGCGCCGCTCGGGTGGCGGGAATGGGCCGGCGTGGCCATCGCGGCGACGGCCGGCTTCAGCGCAGCGGCGTGCCGGCCACCGCGGGCTGGGGCGCCGTCGTGTCGGCAGGCGCGGCGGCGGGCGCGACCTTCTCGAGGCAATAGCCGAGGCCGCGCACGGTCGAGATCCGGACGCCGCTCGGTTCGATCTTCTTGCGCAACCGGTGCACGTAGACCTCGATCGCGTTGTTGCTGACTTCCTCGCCCCATTCGCACAGATGGTCGACGAGCTGCTCCTTCGACACGAGCCGGCCGATCCGCTGCAGCAGCACTTCGAGCAGGCCGAGCTCACGCGCGGACAGGTCGAGCACGCGGTCGTTCGCATACGCGATGCGGCCGACCTGGTCGAACGCGAGCGAGCCGTGGCGCACGACGGTCGGGCCGCCGCCCGCGCCGCGCCGCGTCAGCGCGCGCACGCGCGCCTCGAGCTCGTTGAGTGCGAACGGTTTTGCCATGTAGTCGTCCGCGCCGAGGTCTAGCCCCTTCACGCGCTCGTCGACGCTGTCGGCGGCGGTCAGGATCAGCACGGGGAGGTTGGAGTTGCGCGCGCGCAGGCGCTTGAGCACGTCGAGGCCGGACATTTTCGGCAGCCCGAGATCGAGGATCAGCAGATCGAATGTCTGCATCGACAGCGCGGTATCGGCGTCGACGCCGCTCTTCACGTGGTCGACCGCATAGCCCGATTGGCGGAGTGACCGGGTGAGGCCGTCCGCGAGTATGCTGTCGTCTTCGGCGATGAGAATTCGCATGTTGCTGACCGATGGCCGGCAGGGCGTTCGCGCCGGCGCGGCTGTCTCCGAAGTGATTCGTGTACAACGCAGCCTGCATTGCGGGCTTGCATAAAACACTGTTTTTTTATACAGTGTCTGCATTCGTGGGCGGCGCTTGAAAGCGGGCGCGCCTCTAACAGACGCTGCTCATCATAGCAAAGGACGATTCATGGAAGATAGCAAGAAAGGCTCCGGGATGACCGCCGAGAAGAGCAAGGCGCTTGCGGCCGCACTCGCGCAGATCGAGAAGCAGTTCGGCAAAGGGTCGATCATGCGCATGGGCGACGGCGAGGCGGCGGAGGATATCCAGGTCGTCTCCACGGGCTCGCTGGGTCTCGACATCGCACTGGGCGTCGGCGGCCTGCCGCGCGGCCGGGTGGTCGAAATCTACGGTCCGGAATCGTCCGGTAAAACCACGCTCACGCTGCAGGTCATCGCCGAACTGCAGAAGATCGGCGGCACGGCTGCGTTCATCGACGCCGAACACGCGCTCGACGTTCAGTACGCGTCGAAGCTCGGCGTGAACGTGCCGGAACTGCTGATCTCGCAGCCGGACACCGGCGAGCAGGCGCTTGAAATCACCGACGCGCTGGTGCGCTCGGGCTCGATCGACATGATCGTCATCGACTCGGTCGCGGCGCTCGTGCCGAAGGCCGAAATCGAAGGCGAGATGGGCGATTCGCTGCCGGGCCTGCAGGCGCGCCTGATGTCGCAGGCGCTGCGCAAGCTGACCGGCACGATCAAGCGCACGAACTGCCTCGTGATCTTCATCAACCAGATCCGGATGAAGATCGGCGTGATGTTCGGCAACCCGGAAACCACGACGGGCGGCAACGCGCTGAAGTTCTATGCGTCGGTGCGCCTTGATATCCGCCGGATCGGCTCGATCAAGAAGAACGACGAGGTGATCGGCAACGAAACCCGCGTGAAGGTCGTCAAGAACAAGGTATCGCCGCCGTTCCGCGAAGCGATCTTCGACATCCTGTATGGCGAGGGCATTTCGCGCCAGGGCGAGATCATCGATCTCGGCGTGCAGGCGAAGATCGTCGACAAGGCGGGCGCCTGGTACAGCTACAACGGCGAGAAGATCGGCCAGGGCAAGGACAACGCGCGTGAATTCCTGCGCGAGAATCCGGAAATCGCACGCGAGATCGAGAACCGCATTCGCGAATCGCTCGGTGTCGTTGCCATGCCCGATGGCGTAGTCAACGAAGCCGAGGCGGTGGACGAAGAAGAGTGATGGTCGGGCGCCGAGGTCAGGCTGGCGAACCGGAGGAGAGCGACACGCCCGAAACGGCGGGTCGCTCCGGCCGGCGAGCCGGGCCCTCGGGTGCTGATCGGCGGGGCGCAGGCAGCAACGCAGCGAACCGCACCGCGACGAGGGCATCCGAGGATGCCCTCGTTTCGTTTGAGATTGCCGCGCCCGACGATCCGTTCGAAGACGATGAGTCGTTCGACGCGCACGATCGCTCGCGCCGTCGCGTGTCCGGTGTCAGCTTCCCGGGCGATCGCGCACCGGATGGAGCGGCGCCGGCCAGGGAAGATGTCTATACGCGCAGCAGCCAGCATCCACGCCGCACGCGCCATGCGCCTGGCGCGGCCTCCGGCGAGGATCCGGGCGCCGGCGAGCGCAAGTCGTCGAAGCCGCCGCGTTCGTTGAAGGGCCGCGCGCTCGGTTATCTGTCCAGGCGCGAATACAGCCGCACGGAACTCGCGCGCAAGCTCGCGCCGTACGTCGGCGAAGACGAATCCGTCGAGCCGCTGCTTGATGCGCTGGAAAAGGACGGCTGGCTGTCCGACGCACGCTTTGCCGAGAGTCTCGTGCATCGCCGCGCATCGCGCGTCGGCGTCGCGCGCATCGTCAGCGAGCTGAAGCGCCATGCGGTCGGCGACACGCTGGTCGAAGAGGTGAATGCGCAGCTGCGCGAGACCGAATGGACGCGTGCGCAGGCGGTCTGGCGCAAGAAATTCGGTGCACTGCCGCAAACGCCGGCCGAGCGTGCGAAGCAGGCGCGCTTTCTCGCCGCGCGCGGCTTCTCGAGCGCGACCATCGTGAAGTTGCTGAAGGTCGGCGACGATTTCCCGATCGACGACTGACCGGCCGGTCGCGCGCGTGCCGCGCGATTTTGCTGCAATGCAACCGCTTCCGGACAGGCGGGAATACCCGCCGTCGCGTCAAACTGTCTCAAATACCCAATATGCTAAAATCCATGGGTTTTCCTCTTCGGCCTCAACCTCCAGCATGCCGCTATCCGAGCCCGTGCCCCGTCAGTTGCGACATCGACGCGCAATCCGAGCGGAAGCTTACGAGCGCGGCGACGGCTTGTGGGACATCGAAGCCTGCCTGACCGACCACAAGCCGCGCGATGTCGCGCTTGCGTCGGGCATCCGGCCCCAAGGCCTGCCGATCCACGAACTCTGGCTGCGCGTGACTATCGATCGTGAACTCAATGTCGTCGACGCCGAAGCGTCCTCGGAATGGGTGCCGTATCCCGGTCAGTGTCAATCCGCTCCTCCCGCCTATCGGGCCCTCATTGGGCTCAATCTCTTCCGCCACTTCCGCCGCGATGCGAACCGACTGCTGTCCGGTGTCGCAGGCTGCTCCCATCTCACCGAACTGTGCGCCGTGCTGCCGACGGCAGCGATCCAGGCGTTCGCCGGTGACGTGTGGAACGTGCGCGAGGAGGGTGGCGAAGGGCCGGATCACGCTAGCGCACACGACGAACCGCCTTTCCAGCTCGGCCGCTGCCGTGCGCTGCGGTTCGACGGCGAGGTCGTGCGGCAGTACTACCCGCGCTGGTATGGCGCGGAGCGGCCGAACGTGCCCGGTGAAGGCAGCACGAAGGAATGAACGGAAATCATTCGAAGAAGCGTCTTAAGCGACTTTTCATCCAACTCTCAGACTGAAGGGAATCACGCATGAAGATTCACGAGTACCAGGGTAAGGAAATCCTGCGGAAATTCGGAGTCGCGGTACCGCGCGGCAAGCCGGCGTTCTCGGTTGACGAGGCCGTCAAGGTGGCAGAAGAGCTGGGCGGCCCGGTTTGGGTCGTGAAGGCTCAGATTCACGCGGGTGGCCGTGGCAAGGGCGGCGGCGTGAAGGTGGCGAAGTCGATCGAGCAGGTTCGCGAATACGCGAATCAGATCCTCGGCATGCAGCTCGTCACGCACCAGACCGGTCCGGAAGGCCAGAAGGTCAACCGTCTGATGGTCGAAGAAGGCGCCGACATCAAGCAGGAACTGTATGTCAGCCTCGTCGTCGATCGCGTGACGCAAAAGATCGTTCTGATGGGTTCGAGCGAAGGCGGCATGGACATCGAAGAAGTCGCCGAAAAGCACCCGGAACTGATCCACAAGGTCATTGTCGAGCCGTCGACTGGCCTGCTCGACGCTCAAGCCGACGACCTCGCCGCGAAGATCGGCGTGCCGGCTGCTTCGATTCCGCAAGCGCGTGCCATCCTGCAAGGCCTGTACAAGGCCTTCTGGGAAACCGACGCATCGCTGGCTGAAATCAACCCGCTGAACGTCTCCGGCGACGGCAAGGTCATCGCACTCGACGCGAAGTTCAACTTCGACTCGAATGCGCTGTTCCGTCATCCGGAAATCGTCGCGTACCGCGATCTGGATGAAGAAGATCCGGCTGAAATCGAAGCGTCGAAGTTCGACCTCGCGTACATCTCGCTCGACGGCAACATCGGCTGTCTCGTGAACGGCGCAGGCCTGGCGATGGCGACGATGGACACCATCAAGCTGTTCGGCGGCGAGCCGGCGAACTTCCTGGACGTCGGCGGTGGCGCTACGACCGAGAAGGTCACGGAAGCATTCAAGCTGATGCTGAAGAACCCGGACCTGAAGGCGATCCTCGTGAACATCTTCGGCGGCATCATGCGCTGCGACGTGATCGCGGAAGGCGTGATCGCCGGTTCGAAGGCCGTGAACCTGAAGGTGCCGCTCGTCGTGCGCATGAAGGGCACGAACGAGGACCTCGGCAAGAAGATGCTGGCCGACTCGGGCCTGCCGATCATCTCGGCGGACAGCATGGAAGAAGCTGCGCAGAAGGTCGTCGCGGCTGCCGCAGGCAAGTAAGCGCGCGCTAATGAACACGCATGGCGGCGCGGTTTGCACGCGACGCCAATCGAACAGAGGTCAAAATACATGTCGATTCTGATCAACAAGGACACGAAGGTCATCACGCAGGGCATTACCGGCAAAACCGGTCAGTTCCACACGCGCGCCTGTCGTGAATACGCAAACGGCCGCGAAGCATTCGTCGCGGGCGTGAACCCGAAGAAGGCCGGCGAAGATTTCGAAGGCATTCCGATCTACGCAAGCGTCAAGGAAGCGAAGGCAGAAACCGGCGCGACCGTGTCGGTCATCTACGTTCCGCCGGCAGGCGCCGCGGCTGCGATCTGGGAAGCGGTCGAAGCCGATCTGGATCTCGCGATCTGCATCACGGAAGGCATCCCCGTCCGTGACATGATCGAAGTGAAGGACCGTATGCGCCGCGAAGGCCGCAAGACGCTGCTGCTCGGGCCGAACTGCCCGGGCACGATCACGCCGGACGAGCTGAAGATCGGCATCATGCCGGGTCATATCCACCGCAAGGGCCGCATCGGCGTCGTGTCGCGTTCGGGCACGCTGACGTACGAAGCGGTTGCTCAGCTGACGGCACTCGGCCTCGGCCAGTCGTCGGCAGTCGGTATCGGCGGCGACCCGATCAACGGTCTGAAGCACATCGACGTGATGAAGATGTTCAACGACGATCCGGAGACGGATGCGGTCGTGATGATCGGCGAAATCGGCGGTCCGGACGAAGCCAATGCGGCAGAGTGGATCAAGGACAACATGAAGAAGCCGGTCGTCGGCTTCATCGCGGGCGTCACGGCGCCCCCGGGCAAGCGCATGGGCCACGCCGGCGCGCTGATCTCGGGCGGTGCGGATACGGCCGAAGCGAAGCTGGAAATCATGGAAGCGTGCGGCATCACCGTCACGCGCAACCCGTCGGAAATGGGCCGTCTGCTGAAGAAGGCGCTGTAATATTTCCACGTGGGTTCGTCCTGCAGAAAACGCCGGCTTTGCCGGCGTTTTTTGTTATGCTCGCGCAATGAATTCGTAAGCACCGGGCATGCATCGCGCATGTGCCGGCGATGAACCGGGCCGCCCGCCAGGCGGCCAAGCCCTGCACATCTCCCCATGCTCGAATTCCTGACATCGCTGCACTGGGGCGCCGTTCTCCAGATCGTCATCATCGATATCCTGCTCGGCGGCGACAACGCGGTCGTGATCGCGCTCGCCTGCCGCAACCTGCCGGCGAACCAGCGGCTGCGCGGCGTCGTCTGGGGCACCGCGGGGGCGATCCTGCTGCGCGTCGCGCTGATCACGTTCGCGGTCGCGCTGCTCGACGTGCCGTTCCTGAAGTTCGGCGGCGGGCTGCTGCTGCTGTGGATCGGCATCAAGCTGATGGCGCCGGCCGCCGACGCGCACGACCACATCAAACCGGCCGACCGGCTGTGGGATGCCGTGAAGACCATCGTGATCGCCGACGCGGTGATGAGCCTCGACAACGTGATCGCGATCGCCGGCGCGGCCGAGCAGGCCGATCCGTCGCACCGCATCGCGCTCGTGATCTTCGGGCTGGTCGTCAGCGTGCCGATCATCGTGTGGGGCAGCACGCTGGTGCTGAAACTGCTCGACCGCTTCCCCGTCGTCGTGACGCTCGGCGCCGCGCTGCTCGGCTGGATCGCGGGCGGGCTGATCGTGCACGACCCGGTCGGCGATCGCTGGCCGGTGCTCGATACGCCGGCTGCGATCTACGGCGCGAGCATGGCCGGTGCGCTGTTCGTCGTGGCGGCCGGTTATGCGCTCAGGCGGAGCCGCGGCGTGCCGGGCGCGCACTGACTGGCCGTCCGGCCGACTGCCGGGTTCGCGGCCCGCTGGCTACGATCGATACGCCTGCCTGTACCGGCAGGCGTTTTTCGTTTCCGGAGCCTGCCATGTTCGAAGCCTTTTCCGTTTCCCTGTTCCGTCGCGTCGTCGCCGATCTGCGGCGCGCGAACCGGCCTGCGCCGCGCTGGCGGCCGGCTTCACGCTGATCGAGCTGATGATCGTCCTGGCGATCGTCGGCGTCGTCGCAGCCTATGCGATTCCCGCGTACCAGGACTACCTCGCGCGTTCGCGCGTCGGCGAGGGGCTCGCGCTCGCGTCGTCCGCGCGCCTCGCGGTCGCCGACAACGCGGCAAGTGGCGCGAGCCTCGATGGCGGCTACAGTGCGCCGGCCGCGACCCGCAACGTCGAATCCGTGGCCATCGACGACGAGACCGGCGAGATCACGGTCGCGTTCACCACCCGCGTTGCCGCGTCCGGCGCGAATACGCTGGTGCTCGTGCCGTCCGCGCCCGACAACGCCGACACCCCCACCGCGCGCGAGTCACTCAAAAAGGGCGCGATGCAAGCCGGCGCGATCACGTGGGAGTGTTTCGCCGCCGGCAAGGACGCATCGTCGTTGCCGGCGCCGGGGGCCGGGCCGGTGCCGGGCACTGCCGCGACGTTGCCGGCGAAATATGCGCCGGCCGAGTGCCGCGCATAGCGCTGGAGGAGGGGGGCGGCGCGCACCGCGCTCACGGCGTGCGCACCACCGCGCTTTGGTCGGGCGGGGCGGCCGTCCTCCCGCGGGTCGCGGTGCGGCCGCCCCGCACAGAGGGGGGAAAGTTTTGTATAGTGCGCCGGTTGCTGACATCCGGTTCGCTCATGCCTTCTACTTTTTCCCGTTCGTTGTCGCTCGTTGCGCTGGCTGTCGCCCTGATCGTGCCGTACGCGATCACGAATCACACGTATCCGATCCCGACCTTCTATTCCGAGTTTTCCGCGCTGGTGCTGTATCTGCTCGTGGGGCTGTCGGTCGTGCTGCTCGCACGCACGGAGCGCCCGGCCGAGCCGTTTGCCGCGCCCGCCGCGTTCGTCGTGCCGCTCGGGTTCGCCGCGGTGCTCATCGCGCAGGTCGCGCTGATGCCGCTCAAGGTGCCGTCGATGAACTGGCTGGCGGCCGGCTATCTCGCCGCCGCGCTGGTCGCGATGCAGGCCGGCTACGCGCTCGCGCGCGGCGGGCTGGCCGAAGCCGTTTCGCGGATGATGGCGGGTGCGCTGCTCGTCGGCGGCGTGTTCGCGGTCGGCACCCAGATCGTGCAGTTGTTCCACCTCGAGTCGGCCGTGTCGCCGTTCGTCGTGATGTACAACGTCGCGATCGATCGCCGCCCGTACGGCAACATGGCGCAGGCGAACCATCTGGCGACCTACATCGCGTTCGCGCTCGCGGGCGCGCTGTATCTCGTGCAGACGCGCCGGCTCGCGGTATGGGCATGGTTCGTGTTGTCGATCGTGCTGTCGGTCGGTCTCGCGCTGACGGTGTCGCGCGGGCCGTGGCTGCAGGTCGCGGTGATGGTCGTCGCGGGCTTCTGGATGGCGTGGCTCGAATCGCGCCGCGCGCCGGGCAATGCGCGCGCGTGGCTGATCCCGGTGGTGCTCGCGGTGGCGTTCATCGCGGTGAACGTCGCGGTGCGCTGGGCCAACGTGCACTATCACCTGAATCTCGCGGAATCGGCGGCCGACCGCATGCGCGACGCGGGGCAGATCGCGCCGCGCCTCGCGCTGTGGAAGTACGGGCTCGCGATGTTCCGCGAGCACCCGCTGCTCGGCGTGGGCTGGGGCGAATTCCCGTCGTACCAGTTCGCGCTCGTGCGTACGCTCGGCGGCGTCGAGATCGCGAACAACTCGCACGACATCTTCATCGACCTGCTCGCGAAGTCCGGTCTCGCCGGTCTCGGCGTGCTCGCGGTTACGCTCGTGATGTGGTTCGTGCGTGCGCTGCGCGCGCCGCAGTCGAGCATGCGCGTGTTCGGCTTCGCGCTGATCGGCATCCTGCTGATGCATGCGCTGGTCGAATACCCGCAGCAGTACATGTTCTTCCTGCTGCCGGCGATGTTCGTGATCGGGCTGCTCGACGTGAAGCCGCTGCGCATCTTGCCTGGCCGTGCGGCATTCGGGCTGTTCGCGGTGCTGTCGTTCGGCGGCGTGCTGGCGGCGGTGCCCGTGCTGCGCGACTACCAGCGTGCGGAAGTGCTGTACTACGGCAACGACCCGGCCGCGCAGTACCGCGACGCGCCGTCGCTGCTGTTCGGCGCCTGGGGCGATTACGGTGCGGCGACGTTGCTCGCGATCTCGCCGGAAGACTTGCCGGCCAAGCTCGCCGCGCATGAGCGTGCGATCGCGCTGCTGCCCGGCGAGACGGTGCTGCGCCGCTACGCGGCGCTGCAGGCGTTGGCGGGCCGCGAGGCCGACGCGCTCGATACCGTCGCGCGCCTGCATGTGTTCGCGAAGGAACTGAAGGACTGGCCGCAACAACTGGCTGCGCTGTACAAGCTGTGCGACCAGCAGCCGGCGCTGAAGGGGTTCAAGGCGGCTGTCGTCGCGAAGTACGGGGAAGTGCCGGCCGCCGTGGACGACGATTCTGACGACGACGATTCGGAGTAACGCGTGCCGCGCCGGAACGGGGAATTCCGGCGCTGCCGCGGCGCGATGGTGTCCGGCAAGGGGCGGGCAAAACGCTTCGGCGTGAACCCGGCAACCCCGGGCAGGTGGCGATTGCCTCCTGGATGCGATGGATTCCGGTCAAATGCCGGTGATTCGCGTCAACCATTGTCAAATCGCCGCCACCGGCGGGGTGGCGCGTGCACAATGCGCGAAAGCAATCGCGTGCCCGCCCGCAGATGGCAGGCGTGCCGCGCGAATGCAGTGCCCCGGTTATCCGGGAAGCCCGCCAAGTAGGATCGCGGCCGTGCATCGATCGGTCGCGCGGCCGTAACGGGGCGCCGGTCCGATGGCCGCGGCGCAATGCGGCGCTCGCGACGCAGCCGGATGAAGTCTTTCGGTGCGCGGCGTACTCGTCCAGAACAGTGCTGAAGAACGATATTCGACCATGGCTATTCGCTCGACCTACCTGATCCTGCCCGCCGTCGCGATGCTGTTTTCCGGCTGCGCGATGCTGTCGTCGTCGCAGGAAAGCAAGCTGACCTGCCACATTCCGCGCGCCGTCTACCCGGATACCGCGAAGCCGCTCACGCGCCCGGCGACCGTGCTCGTGCGCGCGCTGATGACGACGTCCGGCGAAGCGCAGAACGTGACCGTGACGACGAGCAGCCGCAATGCGGCGGCGGATCGCGCGGCCGTCGATGCAATGACGCACGCGACCTGCGTGCAGACCGGTGCGACCGCGAACCCGTTCCTGCTTACGCAACCGTTCGTGTTCGAGCCGCGACGCGGCGAATGATGCGCGACCGGCGCGGCTGGCTCGCCGCTTTCAGGCCGCACCGTTTCGCATAGTCGTTGACAGCCGCTATGCGCGGCCGTCGTACCGTGCGCGTGCGCCGTTCAGTGCTGCGGCATCAGGTTCGCGCCGCGGCAGGCCGGCTCGGCCGAATTGCGCAGCCCGAGCAGCGTGAACCCGTTGCGCTCCTGGCGAATCAGCGCATAGCGCCGCGCGACGGTTTCGCCGCTCTTGCCCGTCAGATCCAGTTCGACCTGAAAGCGGTCCTTGCTGTCCGAGCATCCACGCACGGGGCCGTACGCGAACCCGGTGTCGGGCGCCTTCTTCTCTGCGTTGAACGCCTGCCGGGCTTTCAGCGCGGCAGCTCCGGCGGCGGGCTCGCTCCACTCGCGCGCAAGCGCATCGTCCACCTTCAGCCATTCGTCGACGAAATCGCGGCCGTTGAGCGCCGCGGGCTGCACGCGCTCCACGGTGTCGCCGTCGACGCGATAGCGGAAGATGCCCGGCCGCGTCATCACTTCGCTGTCGAGCGAGCCGACCGTCGTGCGCAGTTCGAAGCCGTCGGGGCGCACCTTGAACCGGATTGCGTCGTCGTCGATCACGTAGCCGTGTTCGGTATGAAACAGCGTGCGTTGCGCGGTCGAGCCGCTTGCGGGCGCCAGGACGTCGGCGCCGAACCCGCTCCAGCGCGACGAGCACCACGGCGTGCCGTGGACGACCGCGACCTGTCCGCCGGGCAGCGCCGAGAACCAGAAGCCGCCGCCGTAGGCGCCGCCGATGTCCTTGTAATCGTCGGCCTGCCAGCGCAGCACACGCCGCCAGCCGCCGTTTTCCCATGCGTACGCGGTCAGCAGGTTGTCGTCGCCGCAGGCGATGTCGAAGCCGGCGCGCACGAAGAGGAGCGGGCGCGCCGTGCCGTCGCGATTGACGTCGACGGTCGGATTGCCGCCGAACACCGATTCGCCGCCTTTCGGCGAAGCCGGTTGGGCGGGGGCGGTGAGTGCAGCCGCCAGCGTGCGTTTCAGCGCAGCCGGGTCGACGTGTTCGTCGCTGCACGCGAGCCGCGCGTCGATCGCGCCGACGAGCGCCTGTTTGTATGCGCGGATCGCGTCGCGCAGCGGCGGCGTGACGTCGACGGTGCCGCCGCCGTCGCCCTGTGGATTGCGCACCTGCTGTACGCGGTGTTGTGCGTCGCGTGCGGCACGGGCTGCGGTGTCGGCGGCGGGGCAGGTGCCGGCGGCGAATGTGGTGGCCGGCAATGCGCCGGCGATCGAAAGCGCGAGTGCCGCGCGGGTCAGCATTTTTTTCATCGACGTTTTGCTTCGTTCTTTTCGTTCAGGACGGAAAGGGGCGGGCCGGCGTCGCGACCCGACGCGGTAGCGTGAAACCCGGGCAATCCGGCCGGACGCGCTGAACGCGCCATCCAACCCGCGCCGCGCCGTCAACCCGCGTGTGCGTCGCCATCGTGCAAACGGTACGGACGACATCTCGCGGCGGCGCGTGATCGTCACGATCGCGCCGCCGCAGCGAGAGCCGGCCGTCGAGCCTACCGGCGCGCGGTCAGAAGGTTCGCTTCTTCAGCGTGTACGCATGCAGCCAGTACAACGTGTTGGTCTGCGCGTCGAAGTAGCCGCCCTGTGCGGTCTTGTCGGTCGTTTGATTCCACGACTTGCCGGCGTCGGTGCTGCTGAACGTCAGGTCGATCGGTGCGCCGCCGCCGCGGCTGTCGCTTCCCGTGTTCGGGTCGGTTGCGTAGACGAGCAGGAGGCCATTGCGACCGATGCTCATGCTGTCGAGTGTGAGCTTCTCGTCGAACGTGCGCAGTTGCTGCACGGCCTCGGGATGGTCGTTCGTCCATGTGGAAATGGCGCCCGTCCGGTGGCCGGTGTCGCGGCCCTCGCCGTTTTCCGGCCGGTCGAGATGCGACAGCGTGTACAGCGAATAACGTGATCCTGATTCTGGCGTGGTGTCGAGCGCAGTGACGACCTGGCCTGGCAGCACGGTATCTGCCACGAACGCGTGCTGCCCCCAGTCGAGCCGGTCGACCACGCTGTGAGCCGGTGCTTCGGCAGTCTGTGCGACATGGTAGGCGATCCGCAGAACACCGTCCGGGCCAAGGCTGATTGCATTGAAATCCTGGCGCGTCTCGCCGCCGACGTGGGCATCGGCAGGCACGTCGATCGCCTGCCACGTGTTTCCGCCGTCCGCCGTCCGCCATATGCGGGGGCCCCAGCCGGCCGCGTAGCCGCGTTGCGGATCGAGAAAGAGCAGGCGGCCGATGTTCTGGCTTTCGGGCCATTGAAGTTGCGACCATGTCTGGCCGCCATTACTCGATTTCCACAGCTTGGTGGTTTGCGGCGCGTCGCCGCCTTGCGCTTCGGGAGCCTTGTAGTTCATCCATGACGTGCTGATGAACTGAACGGTCCAGTCCGGCGAGTACCACCAGGCGGCATCCTGGCCGACCTGCTGGAAATGGCGCTTCATCCCGCCGTCGATGGTGCCGCGGAAGAAGCTGATCGTCATGCGGTTCAGCAACTCGCCGGTGTCGTTCATCCATGCTTCGGTCGGCTCGGCCCGCTGGGGCTCGTCCGATTCGGCTTGGGGCTTGAACGTCACTTCGGGATTGGCGAGCTTGATGCTCATCACGTCATTGCCCTTGATGCGGAAGTTGCCACCGCCATACGGCGTGTCGTCCCGCATGAAGCTTGTCGAAATCGTCTCCCAGCCCGTCGTCATATTTACGTACCCGTATGTTGCAATGGCCAGGGCAACGAGGCCACCGGCGATCCATTTCCAGCGCTTGTGTTTTCGCATGTCACTTTTTCAGCAAACGTTCGAGCGCGCGGTTAACTTCGTCGGCCGCATCCGAGCCCCACTCGCGGGCCTTGTCGGCGGCGTCCGAGCCCCACTCACGGGCCTTGTCGGCCGCATCCGAGCCCCACTCACGGGCCTTGTCGACGGCGTCCTGGCTCCATTCGCGCGCTTTTGCCTTGGCGACGGGAATGCCCGCGTCGATTGCCTGTTTGCGCGTGCGCCCGTCGGCCCATTCCTCGATGTTCGGCCGCCTGCCGATCTTGACGAGGTCCGAGACCGGCAGGCCGGCCAGCCCTCCATCCAGATACGCCAATGGGTGAGTGACAAAGGCGAAGGTCTTGAACGTATCTCCGTCCTTGTCCAGTTCCAGTTCGTATCGCTTCACCTGCATCGCGAGCTTGCCGTTTCCCGGTTTCGCGCTTTTGATTGCGATCTTGTTTCCCTGCATGTTCTGATACAGCCCGATCTCGATGTATTTCTGAAGCCACCACCGCGCGCTATCCAGCCATTTCTTTCCTTTTATCGTGAGGGTGGGATAGAGATTGGTGCCGTAATCCGAGCAATAGTAGTAGCCGTAACTCACATAGTAATCGGGTGGTTTATGCCCGCACCCGATATGGCGCATCATGAAATTGCCGTGGCGGGACCAGTCCGAATTGATGCTTTTCGGTTTGAGCAGATCCTCCCGCCGATGCAGCAGTTCATGAACGACTTTCTTGTCTTTCCACGGATCCCATGACGTTGCGAATTTCTTGACGGTCTCCCATGCGCTCGACACGCTGACCTTCCGGACTGTTTCCCAGTACTCACCGTGAAGCGGAAGGTAGTAGAACGGGCAAGTGCCAATGATGGAATCCGCCGCCGGCGTCACCTGTTTGTCGCAGATGCTGATCTGCACCTTCGGCCGATCCTTGTACCCCGTCGGCGTCAGCATCCCCGAACCGGTGCCGAGCAAGTTGTTGTCCTGTTGTCCGTCAGCCATTCGATTTCCCTAGAAACTTGACCACGACGTCATGCGGCACGTGGCTCTGCGTGAGCCCCGTCTCTCCCGCCGCGTTGGTGACGCCTTCCGAAAGCAGCTTGCCGTTCGAGAACATCTGGTACCGCGTGTTCGCGACCGGAATGTCGGTGCCGGCCCAGTGCGCGATGAACGCCTGATCGTAGTTGCCGCCCGAGTTCGGCAGCGTCGGCATGGCTTGCGACAGGTGCGTCGGCCCGCTGAACGCGTGCTGCGCCCCCTTGATGTCGATCTTGCCGGGCGCGTGCACTTCGATGTTGCCGTCCGCGATGCGGATGTAGGCGCCGCCGGACGTCAGCAGGATTTCCTTTGCCGCCGCGCCTTCGATCGACTCGGTGACGGCCATCAGCTTCAGCGCCTTCTGCGCGGTCAGCTCGATGTTGTCCGCGTGCGCCTGGACTTCGACCTTGCCCTTGCCGGCGAACAGTTTGATCCCCGCGTTCTGCGCGAACAGGCTGATCCGGTCGAGGACGCTCGCGATCAGCGATTTCCCCGCGGCGACGTGCGTGCTTTGCCCGCTGACGAGGTTGATGTGCTGGTCCGCTGCAAGCTGTGCGGACTGCTGCGTGGACATCCCGATGCCGGCCGGGCTGCCGAACAGCATCACGGGCTGCTTGAACGCGTTGGCGCTGCCGGTTCCGCCGCCCGCGGTGCGCCCGCCGGATGCGCTGCCGCTCACGCTGTTCTGCGTCGCGTCGGTGAACTGCTTCAGCGCCGTGTGGCCGGGGTCGAGCGATTCGCCCTGATGCTGCGCGCTGACGTCCGACATGGCCTCCATCAGCCCTTCCGCGCGAACGAGCTGCTGTTGCGTTTCCTGCACGTCGAGCGGCTGGCTCGCCGGCGGTTTCGGATACGTCGTGACGTACAGGCCGCGATTCGCGCGCACGGCGCCGTATGCGTCCGAACGCAGGTCGAAGCCGCTGCCGAGATAGCTGCCGCGGTTGTTGCCCGTGTGGTCGATCAGGTAGCCGAGGTGCAGGTGCGCGTTGGTCTGGCTGCTGTACAGGTGCACGCGGTTCTGCGCCGTCGCGTCGTCGAGCACCAGCTGGTTGTAGCCGGCGCCCGCGTATTCCTTCGACCGGTAGCCGGACAGGATCCCGTTGGTGTGCCACTGCGGGCTCGTCGCGCCGTTGTACAGCTTGCCGACGATGATCGGGCGGTCGCAGTCGCCGCCGACGAAATCGACCAGCACCTCCTCGCCGCTGCGGTGCGGGTGAACGGCGCCGTAGCCGTTACCCGAATCCGACGCCACGGCGCGCAGCCAGCACGATGCTTTCTCGTCGCCGTCGTTGAGGCGGTCCCAATGGAAGCGGACCTTGACCCGGTTCAGTTCGTCGGTGTGGACTTCCTCGCCTTGCGGCGCGACGACGATCGCCGATTGCAGGTGCATCGGCGGTTTCGCATGCTCGAGCGGGCTGCGGAACGGTACGGTCGTGCGCTGTGCTTCGACGCTGATCCGGAAAAAGCCCTCGCTGCCGTCGGCATGGCGAACTTGCGACGCGTCGGCGCCGCCGGCCTGCACGATGCGGCCGACCTCGGCCTGCAGGCTGTGCGGCAGGGCGGTCTGCTCGCCGGCGACGGGCAGGTTGTTGACGATGATCCAGGCCGTCTCGATCACGACGAATTCGCGCTGGCCGGCATCGTCCTTGTCGTGTTCGGGGTGATCCGCGAGCGCGAACGTGCGGCCCGCATCCATGCGCCGCACGCCGCCGACGCCGTGAAAGCGCTTCGCGTGCGACTCCTGTTCCTCCATCCAGATCTTCGACAGATGGTCGCCGCGGGACTGCTCGGGGTACGTGTAGGCGCCCGTGTATTCGTAGACTTCGAGCTGCTGCGGCAGGTCGCCCTGGTTCGCGATCGTCGGCGTATGGGTTGCTTTCGGATTGGACGCGGTGGGCGGCTGCTTGTAGTCGAACGTGCGGGTGGTGCGCTCGACGCTTCGCAGCGTGCGCGTGCCGGAGAACTGGGTGAGCGTGTCGGCTTCGTCGCACGTGCCCGCGTGATGGAAGCGCACGGTTCGCGGCGACAGCGTGGGCAATGCATCGATGCGGTCGACGATGACGAGCCGGTGCGACTTGCCGTCCTTGTCCTGCTCCCAGAACCCGTACAGGCCTTCCGATTCCATCAGGCGATGCACGAAATTCCAGTCGTCCTCGTATTGCATGCAGAACGAGCGCGGCGGCAGCGGCTGGTAGAGCTTGAACGTGAAGCGGCCCTTGGCTTGCGGATGCTGGTTCAGCACGTCGGCGATGATGTCGTCGGCCGAGCGGTCCTGCCAGATGCGCTGATCGCGGCGGAACCGGAGGAAGTGCAGGAACGACGCGAAAACGATCTGGTAGTGCGTGACGCCGCTGTCCGACCCGAGCCGGCGGGCCGCGTGCACGTAACCGTGGTGCGGCGCGTACGTCTGGTCGGCCTGCAGGATCCACAGCGTCACCGGCTGCGCGATCAGTTTCTTGAGTTCGAGGTTGTCGGATACCGACACGGTATCGACGATGAACTCGAAATGGCGCCCGAGCCGCGATCGTCCCTTGACGCGCTGCGGCAGCAGGACGTCCGGGCCGAGCGGCGTATCCAGTTTGACCAGCCGTTCGTGCTGAACCGGTCCGGCCAGCAGTGCGCTTCTTAACTCTTGCGAATTCATTACCAGTGCTCGCTTTTTTGTGCTGGTTCGCACGCTCTCTCGTGCGGAATTCGGTAATTGTATGAGATTACGGGTTGTATCTCGAATTTGCCGGCCGGCGGCGGCTTAGACGCTCAACCCGGCGCGTCTTCCGCCTTCCAGTCGCCCGACTTGCCGCCGCGCTTTTCCCGCACACTCACGTCGGTGATCACCATCCCGCGATCGACGGCCTTGCACATGTGTGGATACGGCTTGTGGCCTTGGGTGACGACCTTTTGAATCAATGACTTACTGCGTTCGATCCATTCGATCTTGTCCCACTCGGTTGATGAAGTGGGACAGCAGCGGGACGGATTTGGGACAACAATCGCGACCGCACTGTGCCGCAAGTTTACGCGATTGAACCGGTCGGACGGAAGTACATGTCGCGGCACGATGTGGCATCTCTGATGCGATCCTGCGTCGAATTCTGGAGTATGCGCCGACGCGTGGCGACGTGCTGCACCGGCATTACACGAGTCTCGATGCCCGAGATGTCGCAGGGCCGCTCGAACAGATTCAGGTGACTTTACTCTCGTCAGTTATCTCCTTCACGTAGAATTGACCATCATGTTCGGACGTAAGGTCGAGATGCAACTGCTAAAGGACATCGTGACGTTGTTGAGCGACAAGGACGGTTCGCTGACGGACGCGCTTCTGAAGATGAAGGTTCTGCTGCACCGGATCGGACACAAGGAACTTGCCGATTGGGTTAACGACGAGCTGAACGGATACGGCGACGGCAAGCCGGTACCCGCCTATCGCGTTGTTGGCGCACGATTGTTGGGAAACGTTCAGAACAGCGCGTGGCAGTTTTCCAAGCACGGACTACCAACCACGCATTTGCCGGACGACGTGCGCAAGAGTCTGTTGGAAGCCTCGTTGCGTGAATCGGTGGGTGTGCTCGAACAATTCGCGGCGAAGCCAGACACCAGTCTGTCGATCCCCATCCCACCAGAATTCAACAGTTTGCTTGGCAAGGCGATCCAAAATGCGTGGGTCACGAGTGCTTGGACGCAGATTGAAGCGACCCAAATTTTAAGTGTTCTGATCGAGATTCGGTCGCGCTTGTTGGATTTCGTGCTGAATGTGCAAGATCAACTTGGTGACGTGGCAGACGACAATATGAAGGAAGCGGCGAAAGGCATCGATGCTGCCGGGATGTTCGCATCAGCGGTGTTCGGTGACAACGCGACGGTCGTGATCGGGAATAGTAACGAAACCACGATTACGAACACCGTGACCAAGGGCGACTTCGCCGCACTGGCGAAAGCCTTCAAGGACACCGGCGTCGCCGAAGGGGATGTGGACGAACTGAAGGCCGCTGTAGACGATGACGATCCGAAGGCCGTAGCCGAAACGAAGCAATTCGGTCCGAAAGTGAAGGCTTGGATGGGGAAGATGTCCGAGAAGGCAATCAGCGGCGCGTGGAGTATCGGGATTGCTGCCGGTGGGAAGTTGCTGGCCGATGCCCTTGGGGGCTATTACGGCATCAAGTGACGATGGTCGTCAACGAAGTGCCGAACATAGTCAGATGACGCTTGCTCGTTGGCTTTCTTGACAGGAGATACCGATGACCCCGGAAGAAAAACGCGCCGAAGAACAAGCCGCTCTTGAGCGTGAGCGTCAGGCATTTGAACGGCGGCAGAAAGCCTTCATCAGTGTCACTAGGCAGTTTCTCCCACACGGATCGGGAAATCCGTCCGCCGACGACCTGAACGAACTAGATGCAGCAGATGCTGAATGGCGCGCGGCTGATGCGGAGATGCAGCGCATCGGCGAAGAGATTCGGACAGGCAAACGACGGTAGAGCGACCAGCGGTGATAGATCAGATACAGTCCGAACTATTGGACACCATCAACGACGTTGACGCGTTCCGTATCTTGGTTGCGGACCTACACGATGATCTGGTGGGTAAGGTCGCGCGGTTCCGGCAGCTTGCGGACCTTTCTGTTGCGCTCGGTTCATTGGGGACATTGATGCCGGGTGGCGAGACGGCTTCTGCCGCGTGGACGGAAGCACGGTCTAGCTTTGTTCACGGCAACTACGTTGCGACTGTATTGCTGTGTCAAGGTCTCGCCGAACATATGCTTGCCGCATACCTTACCATCGGCCTCGATGCAGAAGAGTTACCGGACCGCGTGTCATTCAACGACACATTGAAGCGATGCGTGTCGCGTGATGTCATCACCGTGCAGGATGCTGATGATCTGCGTCGTCTCATGAATCTGCGCAACCCGCTGACGCACTACCGTTCAATCGATGATCCCTCGAATCTCTCTCGACGTGTCTTGAACAGTATGATTCCGGCAGAGACTCACTTACTTACCGATGCCACCTTCGCGATGAGTATGGCGATTCGGTTGCTGGCGCTACCGGCGTTCCGATTGGGTGACTAGTATTCCAGCCAACGGTGAGATTGGCCCGTGGCGTTGCCATCACTTACGGTGTCAGTGCTATGGTCGATGTCCCGCACCCTTGGACATGCATCGAAGCGCGGTGATGTGTGACACCGGCATTACATCAGCCTTGATGCCCGCGATCTTGCAGGGCCGTTGGAAGGGATTGAGGCGGCGTTGCTGACGTGTGCTTCGTGATTTCGTCAGGTGTCGAGGGATTGGCCGAAAGGCATAATGTCTACGATGCCACCCTGATTCGATTGCCACGATGAAGAAGTCACGCCGCGCAAAACCTGAACAGCCGGGCATCGCCTTCGAGAAGGTGGTTGCCGCGATTCAGTCGCAGATCGATCCGCAAGCTACCGTGACGCACAGCGAATTTCTGATCGACCGTCTCGGCCAAAGACGGCAGTTTGATGTGGTCGTGCGGGGAACGTTCGCTGGTCAACGGATGTTGGGAGTCATCGAGTGCAAGGATTTGGGCGGCAAGGTCGGAACGCCGGACGTTGACGCGTTCGTCACGAAGGCGCACGACATCAAGGCCAACTTCAAGGTACTGGTATCGCGTCGCGGTTTCACCAAACCGGCGCTGGCGAAATGTGCGCATTATGGCGTGCAGGCGCTTTCGTTGCTGGACAACGATCCTGCAAACAGGAATTTCTTTATCGGCACGCGGTGGGAAGCAGACGTTATCCGATGGGGACGGCTCTCGTTATCGCTCCATTTTGTCAATGAACCAGCACAACCTGTCCACTTCGACGCGGGAAATGTCATCATTGCTGGGAAGAGGGTGATCGACTGGTTCACGAACTATCTTCTCGATAACACAGCGGAAGTCTCAGGCTTCGGATGGGTAGTGAACTTCCGGGGAGTGTTCGACAAACCACAGACAGTCGCGGTGCGTGCTGGCGAAGAATATCAATGTTCCGCGATCTCGTTTGCGGCGGAGCGGGTTTGCCAACAGCTTGAACGATACGTTGGCATTAGCGGAACCGGCTTCTATAGCTGGCTTGAACAAAAGGCTACGTTTCCGCCCGGTACGCAAATTCTGATGGATGCTGTCCCTATGGATTTCGCGCAATGGCAACCGCGTGGTGGTGAGCAAAGGCCAACGACCGGATTCTTGGAAGTTAAACTGGAAGTCCATTCCATGTTTGATCGGGTTCCTGACGCGATTCAACTGGATGCGCTGTAGGCCGCGTAAACTACCAAGATCAAGTTATGCAGACGGGCACGGTTGGACGCTTCTTTTGGCACTGGCTTCGATATGCAATTCGAGATGCCGTTGCGCAAGCATTCGGATGGCCGACGCTGCTGAGTGCGGCCGTTCTTGGCTACATACTGCCGAAGGTCGGAATTGGTGATATCCCCAATCAAATTGCGAACAATCTTGCTATCGCGGCTGTCAGTTGGGCCATCGGGTTTGTTGTATACCTGTTCGCAGCTTTTCTGAAGGCTTATTGGCGCATCGCTCCCCTCAACATGCTGATCACGGACGACGTGCGGTCGCCTGACTTTGCTTTCAACGAGGAGTGTCGGGGCTATAGCGTGGCGACTATCGTGCAGAACAGGTCCGACGTGCATTTGAGCTGCAACGCGTATGTCATGAACGCGCCGCAGCACGATGGCTCGACCGGTCCGCGCTTTGTCGAAAAATTTGACCTGCCGCCGAAGTCGAAGAAGACGGTGTTCGTTGCATACTGGTTTTCGCGTGAACCGCCCCACGCCGACGACAAAGACATCAGATTGAGTGGTCCGACCGGATCAGGCTTTGGCGGCAATATGTGCTGGGTCTCGGGGACGGCAGCAAGGCTTCATGTTCGAATTCATCCTCAAGATGGGGAAAGCAAGGATATTTACTGTCGAGTATGGATCGACACGGCTACCCGTCAATTAAGAGCGCAACAGTTGCCGGAGTGATGCTGTGCAACCGTTAGGGCATAGCGCCATGCTTCGGTTTCGCACGTCTGTGACAATGCCTTTGGGGACTCTTGCCGTATCAACCTAACGGTGTCCTGACACAAGCGTCCGCTGTCTCTTCACGGATCTACAGCCATGCCTCTCTCTCCACATCAGATTTCAGCAATGTACGAAGCCGCGAAGCGTGTCTACTCGGACGGCCAGAAGCCTGCACGGGCACTCGACGGACTCGAAGCTGACGGCGTACCAAGGGCAGTAGCCTCCGCTTGCATTCGGAACTACCAGCACATGCGGCGTGGTGAACGCTATCGACGGACGCTCACGGGGGCGACGGCGGAATATTTGCTGGATCGCATTCATCAAGAATTCGGGCACGCTGGACTGAAACTGGCGCTGCAATCGCTGTGGACGCACATCGAATATCTAGAGCCAGTTCGGCGGTCCGTATGCCGTCAAGAGCGAACGCTTCATGAGCGGTTCTCAGCACGATTATCGGTCACCGCGGCGCCGATCTATCCAGATGAAGTATCTCCGCATGACTTCGAGAACCGTAAGTTCATCGAAGGCGCGACGCGACAAGTGCTTGTCAGTCAGTACGAGCGTGATTCGCGTGCACGGTCGGCCTGCATACAGCATTGGGGTGCGGTGTGTTATGTATGCAGGTTCGATTTTCAGAAAATATATGGCGACATGGGGCGTGGATTCATTCACGTACATCACCTTAAAGACATTGCTAGCATTGGCATTGAATATGAGGTTGATCCTCATGCCGATCTTCGACCTGTATGCCCGAATTGCCATGCAATGCTACATACACAACGCCCAGCCATTGACATTGATGAGTTGAAAGCAATGCTGGCCGCAAGGCGCAGCCGTTCCAATCGTTGAATTCCGACTATTGCTAGAACGTCAAACATTCGTCGGGGGCTAGGTGCGGTTTGCGGGTGAATACGCGACAACGAAGTCGCCCGCTTCGATTTCATTCATGAAGCGCCATACGTCCTTGATGAAGCGGCTGATGATGTCTTCGAGGATGTTTGCTTTGGCCTTGCTACGGCTGACGAAGTTTCCGCGATCCATCTCAATTTCGACGGATCGCGCCCATCGCTCCGCATCTGCGCGAGTGCTGAAGGTGTTTGCTTCGTCGGCGGCTCCTCTACGCTGAACACGTACTTGCCATTTCCCGTCTCGCTGGCGAATTGAGGCCATTCCAGTCTCCTGTGGGACAGGAGTAGGACAAGACCGATTTTTCGTATGCTCGCAGTCAGGTTCGAGGCGATTTCGTCAGACGACGCCGCCGCCGGGTGGGTGGATACGGCACGAAAGGAAGAGCTTATAAAACAATCCCTTACTCTTCCGCCTTCCAGTCGCCCGACTTGCCGCCGCGCTTTTCCCGCACGCTCACGTCGGTGATCACCATCCCGCGATCGACGGCCTTGCACATGTCGTAGACGGTCAGCAGCCCGACCTGCACGGCGGTCAGCGCTTCCATCTCGACGCCGGTCCGGCCGAACGTCTCGACCTGCACGACGCAGTGGACGCCCGGCAGCGCGTCGTCGAGTTCGAAGTCGACGGCTACGCGCGTCAGCGCGAGCGGATGGCACAGCGGAATGAGGTCGGCCGTGCGCTTGGCGCCTTGGATGGCCGCGATGCGCGCAACGCCGAGCACGTCGCCTTTCTTGGCCTTGCCGTCGCGGATCAGCGCGAACGTGGCCGGCAGCATCCGGATCGTGCCGCGCGCGATCGCGATGCGCTGGGTTTCCTGCTTGCCGCCGACGTCGACCATGTGCGCATGGCCGGCGGCGTCGAAATGGGTGAGTCCTGACATGTCATGCTCCGTCTCAACGGGCGCCTATCATAGCAGCGGCGTTCGCGCTGCCGGGGGCGCAGATGACGCATGCGCGGCACGAGACAGTCGCGATGGCGCCGGTACAATGACCCGAATATTCAGACCAAACGCCGCGATGCGCGCCCGGCGCGCGGGACGGCGTCGTTTTTCATCCTGCCATGCGTGTCAAACAGTTGCTTGCCGTATCGCTGTCGGCGGCGCTCGCGTTGCCGCCGAGCGGCCATGCGCAGAGCGCGTCCGCACCACCGCTCGAGCCGGCGGGCGGTGCCGCCGCGTCGATTTCCACCGTGCCGTCCGGCATCGCGACCGGCGTGTTCGGCACGTACGGCGGCGCGGAGAGCCGGTTTGCGGGCACGGACGGCGCGTCGGCGCCGGCCGCGAGCCTGCGCGCGCCGCTTCGCGCGCTCGAGTTGCCCGACCTCGGCGACGGCTCCGGCGGGTCGCTCACGCCGCGGGCCGAGCGCCGGCTCGGCGAGCGCGTGATGCGCGAAGTGCGGCGTGACCCCGACTATCTCGACGACTGGCTCGTGCGCGACTACCTGAACGCGATGGCTGCGCGGCTCGCCACCTCGGCGGCCGCGCGTTTCATCGGCGGCTACACGCCGGATTTCGACCTGTTCCCGGTGCGCGACCCGCAGATCAATGCGTTCTCGATGCCGGGCGGCTTCATCGGGATCAACAGCGGGCTCGTCGTCACGACGCAGACGGAGTCGGAGCTCGCGTCGGTGGTCGGCCACGAGATGGGCCACGTGCTGCAGCGGCACATCGCGCGGATGATCGGCGCGAACGAAAAGACCGGCTACACGGCGCTCGCGACGATGCTGCTCGGCGTGCTGGCCGGCGTGCTCGCGCGAAGCGGCGATCTCGGCAGCGCGATCGCGGTGGGCGGGCAGGCGTACGCGGTGGACAACCAGCTGCGCTTCTCGCGTTCGGCCGAGCGCGAGGCCGATCGTGTCGGCTTCCAGCTGCTCGCGGGCGCGGGCTACGACCCGTACGGGATGCCGGGTTTCTTCGAGCGGCTCGAACGCGCGTCGATGGGCGACGCGGGCGTGCCGGCCTATGCGCGCACGCACCCGCTGACCGGCGAGCGGATCGCGGACATGGAAGATCGCGCGCGCCGCGCGCCGTACCGGCAGCCGCGCCAGTCGGCCGAATACGGGTTCGTGCGCGCGCGGCTGCGCATCCTGCAGAACCGTGCGCCGACCGACATCGCGGCCGAAGCGCGGCGGATGCAGTTCGAGATCGACGACCGCACGGCGCCGAACGTCGCGGCGAACTGGTATGGCATCGCGCTCGCGAACGGGCTGCTCGGCGAATACGACGCGGCCGGCAAGGCGCTTGCGTCGGCGCGCACGGCGTTCGATGTGCGCGAGCGGCGCGAGGACGATCCGGCGACGAGTTCGCCGAGCCTCGACGTGCTGGCTGCCGACCTCGCGCGCCGCGCGGGCCGGACCGACGACGCGGTGCGGCTCGCGGCGCTCGCGCAGCGGCGCTGGCCGGCGTCGCACGCGGCGATCGTCGCGCACCTGCAGGCGCTGATCGCCGCGCGCCGTTTCGCCGAAGCGCAGGCGCTCGCCCGCGCGCAGGCGAAGGCCGATCCCGAGCAACCCGACTGGTGGGACTACCTTGCGAAGGCGAGCGACGGCAAGGGCGACGTGCCCGCGCGGCGCCGCGCGCTTGCGGAGAAGCTCGCGCTCGACGGCGCGTGGCCGTCGGCGATCCGCCAGCTGAAGGAAGCGCGCGACGCGAAGGACGTGTCGTTCTACGACCAGTCGATCATCGGCGCGCGGCTGCTGGAATTCGAGGCGCGCTACAAGGAAGAGCGCGAAGACGAGAAGAACGGCCGCGGGTAGCGGCCGTCGCGCGTGGACCGCGGGCGGGGCGGTTGCGTATCAGGTGCCGCTGTCGGCCGCGTCGCGCGCTCGTTGTGCCTGCCGCGCCGGGCTTGCGACGTAGCCGAACCGGGCGGGCACGTCCGCGCAGACGATGCTGCCGAGCGGCAGCGTGCGCCCGTCGCGCCAGCGCAGCACGGGCGGCGTGGCGTCGAAGTCCGCATGATCGGCGAACAGCCCGAGATCGTGGTCGTGCAGCGCCGCGATGCGCGGCGGTGCGCCGGCATCGCGAAACAGCACGCCGCCGGCATCGTCGAGCCACGCTTCATCCGGTTCGAACGGCGCGCCGGTCTGGTCGGTGAGCGCGAGCTGCCCGTCGCGCTCGGCGAGCCGGACGACCCACGGCGTATAGGCGAGCTCGACGTACACGCGCTGCGGCCCGTTCTGGAAAAACCACTGGCCCTGCGCGTCGCATTCGTAGTTGCGGCCGATGAACGCGTTCAGCGCCGCATGCCGGATCGGCGAGCCGAGCTCGCCGGCCGCCTGCGCCGCGTCGTCGCGCAGCCGCCACTCACCGCGCCGGTCGAGCAGCAACCAGCCGGTGCAGTGCGGCACGTTCGGCCATTTGGAGAGTGCCTGCCTGACGATGTCATCCATGGTCGACGAATTTCGAGCAATAGCCGAACACCCGCGCCGACAGCCAGTCGAGACGGCCGGGGAACGGCCCGGTCATGAATCCCGCGTGCCCGCCGGCCGCCGGCTGGTCGAGCTCGACGGCCGGCGACACGTCGGCCGGGCCCGGCAGCGCCGATTCGGGCAGGAACGGGTCGTTGCGGGCGTTGAGGATCAGCGTCGGCACGTCGATCGCGGGCAGCAGCGGCCGCGTCGTCGCCTTCGTCCAGTAATCGTCCGCGTCCGCGAAACCGTGCAGCGGCGCGGTCACGATTTCGTCGAAGTCGCGCATCGTCACGGCTTGCAGCATCGCGTCGCGGTCGAACAGCCCCGGATACTGGTCGAGCTTCGCGAGCGCCTTGCGCTTGAGCGTCTTCAGGAAGCTGCGCGTGTAGACCATCGCGAAGCCTTGCGACAGCGCGCGGCCGCCCGCGTGCACGTCGAGCGGCGTCGAGATCGCGGCGGCGGCCCGCAGGATCGACGTGTCGCTGCGATGCTCGCCGAGCCAGCGCAGCAGCACGTTGCCGCCGAGCGACACGCCCGCCGCGACCAGCGGCCCGCGATGCTGCGCGGCGAGCCGGCGCAGGATCCAGTCGACTTCGGCGCTGTCGGCGAGGTGATAGAAGCGCGGCTGGCGGTTGATCTCGCCGCTGCAACTGCGAAAGTGCGGCACGACGGCGTGCCAGCCCTTCGCGCGCGCGGCGGCCATCATCTCGAGCGCGTAGTGCGAGCCGGAGCTGCCTTCGAGGCCGTGGAACAGCACGAACAGCGGCGCATCGGGCGGCGGCGCGGCGCTGTCGAGATGGGCGACCCAGTCGAGATCGATGAAGTCGTGATCGGGGGTTTCCCATCGCTCTCGCCGGTAGGCGACGGTCGGTCGTCGCGCGAACAGCGCGGGCACGATGGTTTGCGCATGGCTGTTCGGCAGCCAGCGTGGTGCGCGATAGCGCAGTGTGTCGTCGTCCGGGGCCGGGGCCCCGGCGAGCGGCGAGGTGGGCGGAGAAGCCGTACTCATGATCGCCCCGCGTATGCGTTGCTTCGTCTTTTCGTCAGTGCAGCGGGCCCTGCCCATGACGGATCTTCGCGGCGAACTGCCCGGCCGCTTGTTCGGGAATCGGGCTCGCGTGGATGTGCGCGATGCGCCACTCGCCGCGTTCGTGGATCATCACGTACGTTGCGAAAACCATGTCGGGTTCGGCCGTCAGGTCGGCCTGCTGATGCGCTTCGGCGATCGTATAGACGACCGTGCCGAGGCTGTCGTACACGCGGATGTCGAGCGGTTCGATCGTCACGGGGCGCGTCGCGAGCCGGTTGGCGAGCCCGCTGCGGATCTGGTCGAGGCCGTGCAGATGCTCGCCGTCCGCCCACACGCAGCTGGCGAAATCCTCGTCGATCCACAACGCCAGCAGCGCGTCGAGATTGGCATCGGCGACGGCCTGGTAGTAGGCGTTCAGCGTATCGGCAGCGGCTTCGAAAAGGCGGGCAAAACGTGGCATCGGGGTTATCTCTCGCGCGCGTCGCGCGCCGTATTCAGCACGGCGGCCCGGATGGGGCCGCCGCACACCGGTGAATCGGATTGCCCGGCGCGCCGTGCGACGCTGCCGGCCAGGGTCAGCGCTGCCCGACGAGCATGCCGCGCAAATCGCCGAATACCTGCTCGGGACCGAGTTCGCGCAGGCACTTCAGGTGGCCGAGCGGGCACTCGCGTTCGAAGCAGGGACTGCATTCGAGATGCAGCCATTGTACCTTCGCCAGGTCCGACAGCGGAGGGGTGTGGCGCGGATCGGTCGATCCGTACAACGCGACGAGCGGCCGGCGCAAGGCGGCGGCGACGTGCATCAGCCCGGAATCGTTGGTGACGACCGCGTTCGCGCGCGCGATCAGCGCGCACGCCTCGGACAGCGACGTCTGCCCGCACAGGTTGCGCACGTTCGGCGCGTGGTCGGCGATCGCCTGCGCGGCCGCGGCATCCTTCTGCGAGCCGAGCGCGACGATCTGCGTGTACGGGAACGACTGGTGGACGATCGTCGCGAGCGTCGCGAAGTGCTCGGGCGGCCAGCGCTTGGCCGGGCCGTATTCCGCGCCGGGGCAGAACACGACGAGGGGCTTGCGTGTATCGAGATTGAAACGCGCGGACACGCGCGCCGTCTCGTTCAGGTCGGCGTCGAGGCGCGGCGCGGGCAGCGTCTTCATCGACTCGGGCAGCTTCGCGCCCGGCGCGTACGCGAGCGCCGCGTAGTGGGTCGTCATCGGCGGCCGCTCGCCCGACTTGGTCGGGTTCGCGTGCCGCACGTTCAACAGCCCGTAGCGGTGCTCGCCCGTGTAGCCGATCCGCAACGGGATGTTCGCGAGCCACGGGATCACCGCGGACTTCAGCGAATTCGGCAGCACGTACGCCGCGTCGTAGCCGACGTCGCGCAGGTCGCTCGAAAGCTGCCAGCGGCGCAGCAGCTGCAGCTTGCCGTGCGCGAGATCGGTCGCGTAGACATCGTGGATCTCGGGCATCCGTTCGAGCACGGGCGCGACCCACGAGGGTGCGACGGCATCGATCGCGATGCGGGGATGGAGTTTCTTCAGCAGCGCAAAAAGCGGCTGCGCCATCAATGCGTCACCGATCCAGTTCGGTGCGATAACCAGCGCTCGACGCATCAAATCGACTTCCGATGTCGTAATGAAGCACGGCGCTCGGGCGCCGCGTTCGGGTTGCCAGAATGGAGAAGGGCGGCGCGCCGGCATCCGGCTGCGCCGCCTTGCGAGTCGGCGGGCCCGCGGGCCCGGCCGCCCGGGCTCAGTGGCCCTTGACGACCTCGCCGTCGCGCAGCTTGTAGCGCGTGCCGCAGTACGGGCAGCGCGCTTCGCCGTGCGAGACGTCGATGAACACGCGCGGGTGTGCGCTCCAGCGTGCCATGGCCGGGTTCGGGCAGTAGGCGGGAAGATCCTTGGCCGTCAGCTCGACCAGCGGCATTTCCTTGATTTCACTCATGAGACTTTCTCTTATCACTCTTTTGTGGGGCGGTCGGTGGCGTAGCGCACTCAGACCTTCGTCAGCCAGTGCGCGTACTTCGCGTTCTTGCCCGACACGATATCGAAAAACGCCGACTGGAGCTTTTCCGTGACGGGGCCGCGCGCGCCGCTGCCGATCGTGCGGTTGTCGAGCTCGCGGATCGGCGTGACTTCGGCGGCCGTGCCGGTGAAGAACGCTTCGTCGGCCGTGTAGACCTCGTCACGCGTGATGCGCTTCTCGATGACCTCGATGCCGGCGTCCTTCGCGAGCGTGATGATCGTGTCGCGCGTGATGCCGTCGAGGCACGACGACAGGTCGGGCGTGTACAGCTTGCCGTTGTTCACGAGGAAGAAGTTCTCGCCGGAGCCTTCCGACACGTAGCCGTCGACGTCGAGCAGCAGTGCTTCGTCGTAGCCGTCGGCCGTCGCTTCCTGGTTCGCGAGGATCGAGTTCACGTACCAGCCCGACGCCTTCGCGCGCACCATCGACACGTTCACGTGGTGGCGCGTGAACGACGACGTCTTCACGCGGATGCCCTTCGCGAGGCCGTCCTCGCCGAGGTACGCACCCCACGGCCACGCGGCGATCGCGACGTGGATCGTGTTGCCCTTCGCCGACACGCCGAGTTTTTCCGAGCCGACCCAGATGATCGGGCGCAGGTAGCACGACTCGAGCTTGTTCTCGCGCACGACTTCGAGTTGCGCGGCTTCGAGCGTTTCCCGGTCGAACGGCACGTCCATCTGGAAGATCTTCGCCGAATTCAGCAGACGTTTCGTGTGCTCGGGCAAGCGGAAGATCGCGGTGCTGCCGTCGGCCGTCTTGTACGCGCGCACGCCTTCGAAGACGCCCATGCCGTAGTGCAGCGTGTGGGTCAGGACGTGGATCTTGGCGTCGCGCCAGTCGATCAGCTTGCCGTCCATCCAGATCTTGCCGTCGCGGTCGGCCATTGACATAGGATTCTCCTGGGATGCGGTTGTGTGCAGCGTTGAGCCGGAAAGACGCTTATTTTAGCGTCATTTGGCGGCGATCCGGTCGGTCGGCACAGGGGCGGCGCTATAATCGCCCGGTACCGATTCCAATAACGATGGGGCGTACCGGCAGGAGGCGCCGGCGTCCCGACGAACCGCCCGCTGCGGCCCGCTTTCCCATGCTCGCTCGATTGTCCGCCACCGACCGCTTCGCGCTGATCCAGGGCGCGCGCGACTATTCCCCGACACTGATGGCGATCCTCTCCTGGGGGCTCGTCACGGGCATCGCGATGAGCAAGTCGGTCATGACGCTCGGGCAGGCGAGCGCGATGTCGCTGCTCGTCTACGCGGGCTCGTCGCAGCTCGCGGTGCTGCCGCTGCTCGCCGCGAAGCTGCCGATCTGGACCGTGCTGCTCACGGCCGCGATGGTCAACACGCGCTTCGTGATCTTCAGCGCCGGGCTTGCTCCCCATTTTTCCAACCTGCCGCTGTGGCGGCGCCTTGCGATCGGCTATTTCAACGGCGACGTGATCTACCTGCTGTTCCAGAAACAAGGTTTCGCCTACGGCCACGTGCCGGGCAAGGAAGCGTATTTCTGGGGGATGGCGCTCGCGAGCTGGGTGTCGTGGCAGGTGTCGTCGCTCGCGGGCATCCTGCTCGCGAGCTTCTTCCCGGCGAGCTGGGGGCTTGAACTGGCCGGCACGCTCGCGCTGATCCCGATCATGGTGTCGGCGGTCGCGAACCGCTCGACGCTCGCGGCCGTTGCGGTCGCCGGCGTCGTGTCGCTCGTCGCGTTCGATCTGCCGTACCGGCTCGCGCTGCCGCTCGCGGTGCTCGCCGCGCTGGCGGCCGGCTGCACGGCCGATTTCTTCGTCGAGCGGGCCGACTGGCGGCGCATCCGCACCGAAACCGTGCAGGAAAAGGAGATCGAATGAGCGCGACCGAGATCTGGATCGTCATCATCGGGATGACGATCGTCACGGCCGTCACGCGCGCGCTGTTCCTGATCGGCGGCGAGCGCACCATGCTGCCCGAACGCGCGCAGCGCGCGCTGCGCTACGCGCCGGCCGCCGCGCTGGTCGCCGTCGTGCTGCCCGACGTGCTCGAAACGCCGGCCGGGCTGTCGTTCGCGCTGTCCAACCATCCGTTCTACGCGGCGCTCGCCGGCCTCGGCTGGTTTTTGTGGCGGCGCAGCATGCTCGGCACGATCGTCGTCGGGATGATCGTATTCACCCTGTTGCGCCTGATCGTCTGACGGGCCGCCGTTCCGGCCCGCCGGGCGTCTGCCGCTCGTGCGGGCGCATTGCTGCATTGCGGCAATGTGTCCGTTCCCGCGCGCAATCCCAAATAGGCGGAATTCGCCGCCGCACGGGTCAGTCTGCCGGGTGGATCGGCTAGAATGCCCGTTCGAGATTTTTTACCCGTGCGCGTCATGCGAACCGCCAGCCACGGCCGCATCCGGCGCCCTTTCGCGGCAGCCCGCGCACGTCCAGCGTGAACCCCCTTTCCCCATCCACTACTTCAATCTGTTCAACATGAGCCAAGTCAAGCGTCTTACCGACCTGATCGCCGCCGGCCAGCTCGCCGGCAAGCGGGTGTTCATCCGCGCCGACCTGAACGTCCCGCAGGACGACCAGGGCAACATCACCGAGGACACGCGCGTGCGTGCGTCTGTGCCGGCCATCCAGGCCGCGCTCGACGCCGGCGCGGCCGTGATGGTCACGTCGCACCTCGGCCGCCCGACCGAAGGCGAATTCAAGCCGGAAGACTCGCTCGCGCCCGTCGCGAAGCGCCTCGCCGAGCTGCTTGGCCGCGACGTGCCGCTCGTCTCGAACTGGGTCGAGAACGGCGTGAACGTCGCGCCGGGCCAGGTCGTGCTGCTCGAGAACTGCCGCGTGAACAAGGGCGAGAAGAAGAACTCGGACGAGCTCGCGCAAAAGATGGCGAAGCTCTGCGACGTGTACGTGAACGACGCGTTCGGCACCGCGCACCGCGCGGAGGCGACCACGCACGGGATCGCGAAGTACGCGCCGGTCGCGTGCGCGGGCCCGTTGCTCGCCGCCGAACTCGACGCGCTCGGCAAGGCGCTCGGCAACCCGGCGCGCCCGCTGGTGGCGATCGTCGCCGGCTCGAAGGTGTCGACCAAGCTGACCATCCTGAAGTCGCTGGCCGGCAAGGTCGACCAGCTGATCGTCGGCGGCGGCATCGCGAACACGTTCATGCTCGCGGCCGGCCTGTCGATCGGCAAGTCGCTCGCGGAAGCCGATCTCGTCAACGAGGCAAAGGCGATCATCGACGAAGCGCGCGAGCGCGGCGCGTCGGTGCCGATCCCGACCGACGTCGTGACGGCCAAGGAATTCTCGCCGACGGCTGCGGCCACGGTGAAGCAGGTCGCCGACATCGAAGCGGACGACATGATCCTCGACATCGGCCCCGATACGGCCAAGGCGCTCGCGAGCCAGCTCGAGAAGGCCGGCACGATCGTGTGGAACGGCCCGGTCGGCGTGTTCGAGTTCGACCAGTTCGGCAACGGCACCAAGACGCTCGCTGAAGCGATCGCCAAATCGTCCGCGTTCTCGATCGCGGGCGGCGGCGACACGCTCGCGGCCATCGCGAAGTACGGCATCCACGACCAGGTCAGCTACATCTCGACGGGCGGCGGCGCCTTCCTCGAGTTCCTCGAGGGGAAGAAGCTGCCGGCGGTGGAAGTGCTCGAAACGCGGGCGGCCTGAGCGTGGCGGCGCGCGCAGGGGTGACGAAGGCCGCGCGCTCCGCGAAAGCGGAGCAGCCGGCCGGCGCGGGCAAGCGCAAACGCGCGCCCGCGCGGGCGAACACCGCCCCGCGCGCACCGGCGGCCGCCGGCGACGCGGCCGTGCAGCACCACGAAATTCAGAACAAAGCGATGCCGGGCGCAAGCACCGGCACGCCCCCCGGAACGGCCGCCGCTGGGCCTGCCGCTTCCGGCTCTCGCAGCGTTTCACCCAGCGCATCCACCTTGATCCAGAAGAGGAGTTTCATGCAGCGCGCCACCAAGATAGTCGCCACGATCGGCCCGGCTTCCAGTTCGCCGGAGATTCTGCTGCAGATGATGCAGGCGGGCCTCGACGTCGTGCGGCTCAATTTTTCGCACGGCACGGCCGACGATCACCGCCAGCGCGCCGAGATGGTGCGCGAGGCCGCCCGCAAGGTCGGCCGCGAGATCGCGATCATGGCCGACCTCCAGGGCCCGAAGATCCGCGTCGGCAAGTTCGAGAACGGCAAGACCACGCTCGTGCCGGGGCAGCCGTTCATCCTCGACGCGGGCTGTGAGCTCGGCAACGACGAGCGCGTCGGCCTCGACTACAAGGAACTGCCGCGCGACCTGCGCCCGGGCGACCTGCTGCTGCTGAACGACGGCCTGATCGTGCTGACCGTCGAGCGCGTGCTCGGCGACGAGATCCACACGACCGTCAAGGTGGGCGGCGAGCTGTCGAACAACAAGGGGATCAACCGCCAGGGCGGTGGCCTGTCGGCGCCCGCGCTGACCGCGAAGGACATGGAGGACATCCGCACGGCGATGTCGCTCGGCGCGGATCTGGTCGCGGTGTCGTTCCCGAAGAACGCGACCGACATGGAAATGGCCCGCCAGCTCGCGAACATCGCGGGCGCGCCGTACGGCATCAAGCCGAAGATGATCGCGAAGATCGAGCGCGCCGAGGCGATTCCCGCGCTGCAGAGCATCCTCGACGCGTCCGACGGCATCATGGTCGCGCGCGGCGACCTCGCGGTGGAAGTGGGCAACGCGGCCGTGCCGGCGCTGCAAAAGCGCATGATCCGGATGGCGCGCGAGTCGAACAAGCTCGTGATCACCGCGACGCAGATGATGGAATCGATGATCCACGCGCCCGTGCCGACCCGCGCGGAAGTGTCGGACGTCGCGAACGCGGTGCTCGACGGCACCGACGCGGTGATGCTGTCGGCCGAGACGGCCGCCGGCAAGTATCCGGTCGTCACGATCGAGACGATGGCGGCCGTGTGCGTCGAGGCGGAAAAGTCGGAGCACGTCGAGCTCGACAAGGATTTCCTCGACCGCACGTTCACGCGCATCGACCAGTCGATCGCGATGGGCGCGCTGTTCACCGCGTACCACCTGGGTGCGAAGGCGATCATCGCGCTGACCGAATCGGGCGCGACCGCGCTGTGGATGTCGCGTCACTACACGCACGTGCCGATCTTCGCGCTGACGCCGCGCGTCGGCAGCGAGCGCACGATGGCGCTGTACCGCAACGTGACGCCGCTGCACGTCGACTTCAACAGCGACCGCGACTCGGCGCTGCAGGCGGCGCTGGAGATCGTCGTCAAGCAGGGTTACGTGCAGCACGGCGACATGGTCGTGCTGACCGTCGGCGAGCCGATGGGGCAGGCGGGCGGCACCAATACGCTGAAGATCGTGCGCGTCGGCGAGCATTATTGAGCGCTGACTGAGCACCTGGCCGGCCCCCAGGCCGGCAGCCGGGTCGATCCGTTTCGATCTGGCACCGCTTTTTACGCGAAAGCCGCGCGGGGTCCGAAGCCCCGCGCGGCTTTTTTTCTCTTTTTTGCCCGCATTGTGCCGTGCGAACGTAACAAATTGCGAGTGAGCGTCGCCGGGCGGTCGGCATCGGAGGCGCTTCGCGATAAAATGCGGCTATTCGACGCTCAGCCGCGCCGCGCTGCCCCGGTTTCGACGGGGGCGGGCGCCGCGCCGGCGTCAGGGCGCACCGGTTTTCATTCCAAGGAGTTCCACAATGCCTCTCGTATCAATGCGTCAATTGCTGGACCACGCGGCAGAGCAGGGTTACGGCCTGCCGGCCTTCAACGTGAACAACCTGGAGCAGGTCCAGGCGATCATGGCGGCGGCGGACCAGGTCGGCGCGCCCGTGATCATGCAGGCATCGGCCGGCGCGCGTAAGTACGCGGGCGAGCCGTTCCTGCGCCACCTGATCGAAGCAGCCGTCGAGTCGTACCCGCACATCCCGGTCGTGATGCACCAGGATCACGGCCAGTCGCCGGCGGTCTGCATGGGCGCGATCCGCAGCGGCTTCACGAGCGTGATGATGGACGGTTCGCTCGAAGCCGACGGCAAGACGGTCGCCTCGTACGAATACAACGTCGACGTGTCGCGCAAGGTCGTCGAGATGGCGCACTCGATCGGCGTGACGGTCGAAGCCGAACTCGGCGTGCTCGGTTCGCTCGAGACGATGAAGGGCGACAAGGAAGACGGCCACGGCGCGGAAGGCACGATGACCCGCGAGCAGCTGCTGACCGATCCGGAGCAGGCCGCCGACTTCGTGAAGCTCACGCAGTGCGATGCGCTCGCGATCGCGATCGGCACGTCGCACGGCGCGTACAAGTTTTCGAAGAAGCCGACGGGCGACATTCTGTCGATCCAGCGCATCAAGGAAATCCACGCGCGCATCCCGAACACGCACCTCGTGATGCACGGTTCGTCGTCGGTGCCGCAGGAACTGCTGGCCGAGATCCGCGAATTCGGCGGCGACATGAAGGAAACCTACGGCGTGCCGGTCGAGGAAATCCAGGAAGGCATCAAGCACGGCGTGCGCAAGATCAACATCGACACCGACCTGCGTCTCGCGATCACCGGTGCGATCCGCCGCTACCTGTTCGAGAACCCGGGCAAGTTCGATCCGCGCGACTACCTGAAGCCCGCGCGCGAAGCGGCGAAGCAGATCTGCGTCGACCGCTACCTCGCGTTCGGCTGCGAAGGCCAGGCCGGCAAGATCAAGCCGGTGTCGCTCGACAAGATCGCCGAGCAGTACAAGTCCGGCGCGCTCGCGCAGGTCGTGCGCTGAGACTGTAGTACGATTGCCCCGCCCGATTCTGCCGCTGGGCAGGGGCGGGCGCCCGGCCGAATTTGATCCGGCCCCGGGCAGCCGTTCCGTCCGGCCGAACGAGGGCCGGCCGGCAACCGTCCGGGCGCGTGTCGCCCGGCGGTTCGCCGACGTATTGCAAGACCGCCGTTCCCGCCTGCCGCGGGGAACGGCGTTTCCCTTTTTGTTTGGCTCCTTATCTGCGAAAAGACGATGTCTACCCTTTACGAATCCACGCTCCGCTCGCTGCCGCTCCTCGGTCGCGGCAAGGTCCGCGACAACTACGCGGTCGGCAACGACAAGCTCCTGATCGTCACGACCGACCGTCTGTCGGCATTCGACGTGGTGATGGGCGAGCCGATTCCGAACAAGGGCCGCGTGCTGAACCAGATGGCGAACTTCTGGTTCGACAAGCTCGCGCACATCGTGCCGAACCACCTGACGGGCGACGCGCCGGAAGCGGTCGTCGCGGCCGACGAGGTCGAGCAGGTGCAGGGCCGCGGCGTGGTCGTCAAGCGCCTCGAGCCGATCATGATCGAAGCGGTCGTGCGCGGCTACCTGGCCGGCAGCGGCTGGAAGGAATACCAGGCGTCGGGCGCCGTGTGCGGCGTGAAGCTGCCGGAAGGCCTGCAGAACGCGCAGAAGCTGCCCGAGCCGATCTTCACGCCGGCCGCGAAGGCCGAGATGGGCGAGCACGACGAGAACATCACGTTCGAGGAAACCGAGCGCCGCATCGGCACCGAGCTGGCCGCGACGATCCGCGACATCTCGATCAGGCTGTACAAGGAAGCCGCCGACTACGCGGCGACGCGCGGCATCATCATTGCCGACACGAAGTTCGAATTCGGCCTCGACAACCACGGCCAGCTGTACCTGATGGACGAAGTGCTGACCGCCGATTCGTCGCGCTTCTGGCCGGCCGATCAATACGAAGTCGGCACGAACCCGCCGTCGTTCGACAAGCAGTTCGTGCGCGACTGGCTCGAAGCGCAGCCGTGGGGCAAGACCGCGCCGGCGCCGGCGCTGCCGGCCGACGTCGTCGAGAAGACGGCCGCGAAGTACCAGGAAGCGCTCGAGCGCATCACGGGCCAGACGCTCGCCTGAGCGAGCTTTGCATGGGACCGGAGTAAGTGCTGAAGCACTAACTCTGGTCGACCGCCGTGGGGGTGGAGTAAGCGCTGAAGCGCCAACTCCATCCAACCACGGCATGGGACCGGAGTAAGTGCTGAAGCACTAACTCTGGTCGACCGCCGTGGGGGTGGAGTAAGCGCTGAAGCGCCAACTCCATCCAACCACGGCATGGGACCGGAGTAAGTGCTGAAGCACTAACTCTGGTCGACCGCCATGGGGGTGGAGTAAGCGCTGAAGCGCCAACTCCATCCAACCACGGCATGGGACCGGAGTAAGTGCTGAAGCACTAACTCTGGTCGACCGCCATGGGGGTGGAGTAAGCGCTGAAGCGCCAACTCCATCCAACCACGGCATGGGACCGGAGTAAGTGCTAAAGCACTAACTCCGGTCGACAGGAAGCCCACGAAATGAGTGAAATCCAGACTGCCCACACGCACAGCGCGCCGCTCATCGGCGTGCTGATGGGTTCGAGTTCCGACTGGGACGTGATGAAGCACGCAGTAGCGATCCTGCAGGAATTCGGCGTGCCTTACGAAGCGAAGGTCGTGTCCGCGCACCGGATGCCCGACGAGATGTTCGACTATGCGGAGAAGGCGCGCGAGCGCGGGCTGCGCGCGATCATCGCGGGCGCCGGCGGCGCCGCGCACCTGCCCGGCATGCTGGCCGCGAAAACCACGGTGCCCGTGCTCGGCGTGCCGGTCGCGAGCAAGTACCTGAAGGGTGTCGATTCGCTGCACTCGATCGTGCAGATGCCGAAGGGCGTGCCCGTCGCGACGTTCGCGATCGGCGAGGCCGGCGCGGCGAATGCCGCGCTGTTCGCGGTGTCGATCCTGTCCGGCACGTCGTCCGACTACGCGAACCGGCTCGCCGCGTTCCGCGTGCGCCAGAACGAAGCCGCGCACGCGATGGTGCTGCCGCCGCTGGAATGACGGCGCACCGGTGGCCGCACTGCCATTCCAGCGGCTGCCTGACCTCCCCACTGCGGCGGGCAGCGCCCGCCGCGACCGACCACTGACATGACCGCAACTCCTGATTCCGTTTCCCCGATCCTGCCCGGCGCGTGGCTGGGCATGGTCGGCGGTGGCCAGCTCGGCCGCATGTTCTGCTTTGCCGCCCAGTCGATGGGCTATCGCGTCGCCGTGCTCGATCCCGATCCGACGAGCCCCGCCGGCGCGGTCGCCGACCGCCACCTGCGCGCCGCCTACGACGACGAAGCCGCGCTCGGTGAACTGGCCGAACTGTGCGACGCGGTGTCGACGGAGTTCGAGAACGTGCCGGCCGCGAGCCTCGATTTCCTCGCGCGCACGACGTTCGTCGCGCCGGCCGGCCGCTGCGTCGCGGTCGCGCAGGACCGGATCGCGGAGAAGCGCTTCATCGAGGCGTCGGGCGTGCCGGTCGCACCGCACGTCGTGATCGAATCGGCGGCGGCGCTTGCCGCACTCGACGATGCCGCGCTCGACGCGGTGCTGCCCGGCATCCTGAAAACGGCGCGCCTCGGCTACGACGGCAAGGGCCAGGTGCGCGTGCGCACCGCGCAGGAAGCGCGCGACGCGCATGCGGCGCTCGGCGGCGTGCCGTGCGTGCTCGAAAAGCGCCTGCCGCTGAAATACGAAGTGTCGGCGCTGATCGCGCGCGGCGCGGACGGCCGCTCGGCCGCGTTCCCGCTCGCGCAGAACGCGCACCACGACGGCATCCTCGCGCTGACGGTGGTGCCCGCGCCGGCCGCCGATGCCGCGCTTGTCGCGCAGGCGCAGCAGGCGGCCGTGCGGATCGCCGATACGCTCGGCTACGTCGGCGTGCTGTGCGTCGAATTCTTCGTGCTGGAAGACGGCTCGATGGTGGCGAACGAGATGGCGCCGCGTCCGCACAACTCCGGCCACTACACGGTCGATGCGTGCGCAACGAGCCAGTTCGAGCAGCAGGTGCGCGCGATGACGCGCATGCCGCTCGGCAATCCGCGCCAGCACTCGCCGGCCGCGATGCTGAACATCCTCGGCGACGTGTGGTTCCCGAACGGTGCGACCGGCGTAGGTGCGGCGGCCGATGCCGTCACGCCGCCGTGGGACACGGTCGCCGCGATGCCGACCGCACACCTGCACCTGTACGGCAAGGAAGACGCGCGCGTTGGCCGCAAGATGGGCCACGTGAATTTCACGGCCGAGACGCGCGACGAAGCCGTCGCCGCCGCCACCGCGTGCGCGCAGTTGCTGCGCGTGCCGCTCGGCTGAGGCGCCCGCCGATGTCCATCGATCTCCCGAACGCCGTGATGCCCGCGCAGATCGACGCGGCCGCCGCGCTGCTCGACGCGGGGCAACTGGTCGCGTTTCCGACCGAAACCGTCTACGGGCTCGGCGGCGACGCGGCGAATCCCGAAGCCGTCGCGCGGATCTACGCGGCGAAAGGGCGGCCCGCGAACCATCCGGTGATCGTGCACCTGCCGCCGGGCGGCGATCCCGGCTACTGGGCCGACGATCTGCCGGCCGACGCGCAGGCGTTGATCGATGCTTTCTGGCCGGGCCCGCTGACACTGATCCTGAAGCGTCACGCGCGCATTCCGGACGCCGTGAGCGGCGGGCAGGATTCGGTCGGGTTGCGTTGTCCGTCGCATCCGGTCGCGCAGGCGCTGCTGGCTGCGTTCAGCGCGCGGCGCGGCGGGCACGGTGGTGTTGCCGCGCCGTCCGCGAACCGCTTCGGCCACGTGAGCCCGACGACCGCGCAGCACGTGCGCGACGAATTCGGCGACACCGTGCACGTGCTCGATGGCGGCGCGTCCGAAGTCGGCATCGAATCGACGATTCTCGACCTGTCGCGCGGTTTCCCGGCGCTGCTGCGCCCGGGCCACGTGACGCCGCAGCAGATCGCCGACGTGCTCGGCCGCGCGCCGCAGCTGCCTGACGGCAGCGATGCGACCGCGCCGCGCGCGTCGGGCACGCTGAAAGCCCATTACGCACCGCGCACGCCGCTCGCGCTGCTGCCGTTCGACTCGCTCGAGCCGCTGCTCGCGGCCGCGCAAACCGATGGCGAGCGCGTCGCGCTCGTCGCACGCGCGTCGCGTGCGGGACGCTGGGCGCAGGCCGACGGCGTGCATTTCGTCGCGGCGCCGGAAGATCCGCAGGCCTATGCGCGCGATCTGTACGGAATGCTGCGCGCGCTCGACCGCGCGCAGGTCGCACGCATTCTCGTCGAGAAGCTGCCGGAGACCGTCGAATGGATCGCGGTCAACGATCGCCTCGGCCGCGCGGCGGCTGCATTCGAAGCGCGCGACTGACGCAAACGGCGGTTCACGAATGAAAAACGCCCGACCGGCGAACCGGTCGGGCGTTTTTTTATGGATCGCGCCGGTCGCGCGGTGCGCGTGCCGGCGGCGGGCCGTTCAGGCGTGGCTTACTTGCCGACGCCCGACTTCGCGATCTGCTGTTCGACGAATTGCGCGAACAGTGCGTGCAGGCGCGTCGTCGGGTGGACCGTGTCGGCGAACATGTAGGTCTGGTCCGCGTTCGCGACCGTGTAGGTCTGCTGCGAGCAGAACAGCGACGAGCCGAATGCCGTCGCGTTCGCGACGCCGTACTGCGTGGCTGCCTGGACCATTGCCTTCAGGTTGCACGCGGTGTCGGTGTTCGACACCGTGAAGCCGTTCGCCTTGTAGTTGGCCGCGATGCCGTCCTGCCACGTGAACGTATCGAGCAGTGCGACCTTCGTCGTGTCGACCTTCAGCGCGGCCAGCGTGCCGGCGAGCGTCTGGTTGAACAGCCCCGACAGTTGCTGGAACGCGGCCTGCGTGCCGCCCTGCAGCGCGAGCGGCGTGCCGCCGATGTCCGGCACGTTCGACACGTACACGTGCGTCGCACCCGACGCGACGATCTGCTGGACGATCCCGCCGAGCTGTTGCGCGGCCAGGCCGATCGCCTGCGCGGCGGCGAGCTGCGCGGCCGGCGTGTTGCCTTGCGCCTGCGCGACCTGCGCCTGGTAGAAGATGTCGTTCGCGCCGCCGTTGACCAGCACGATCTGGCCTGAGTTGAAGCTGCCGTGCTGCGTCAGGTACTGCTTGACCTGATCGGCGATCGGCGTCGTCGTCGCCTGTGCGTAGTCGGCGTTCGGCACGCTCGCGTCCGCATGGCCGATGCCCGGCTGCAGCGTCACGCGCGAGCCGCCCTGCGCGTAGCCGAGGCCGCCCGTCGCCTGCAGCGGGATGCCGAAGCCGCCCTGGTTGGCGGGCTGCAGCGTGTCGCCGTAGTACTGCGCGACGTTCTGCGTCCACACCTGGCCGGGGTTGGTCGTGAAGCGGCCGCCGCCGAAACCGAGCTTGATCTGCGAATAGGTGCCCACGTCGGACAGGCTGTCGCCGAACGACACGATCTGCATCTTCACGCCTGACGGCGGCGTGTTCGACGCGCTGTTGTTGTTGTCGTCACCGCCGCCGCAGGCGGCGAGCAGCGCGAGCGCGGCGCCGGCGATCGCGACTTGCGCGGTGCGCAGCAGGCGTTGCCGGGTGTGCGACGTGAATTGTTGTTGTGTCTGCATCGTTCGATCTCCTCGTAGATATGGCCTGATGTGTTTCTCATCTGCCGCGTGCCTGCTCGGATCCGGGCTGCGCGGCGGCCGTTGGCTAAAACGGTTTATTGGTCACGCGCGGCCGCCAGCGGCACGGTGCGCGGATCCTGGTTCGCGGCCTCGGCGATCTGCGCATGATAAGCGCTCGCCCACTCGGGCGGGCCGAAAATCGCGCGCAGCTTGTTGCGCCATCCGTGGACGCGCAACGCGTCGGCCGCCATCGACACCCACTCGTGGAACGTCGCGACGAGCGGGTTGTTCGAGCCGAGCCGCTCGACGATCCCGTACTGCGGCGGGTCGTCGGGCGTTTCCTCGACATAGCTGCCGAACAGGCGATCCCAGATCACCAGGACGCCTGCGTAATTGCGGTCGATGTAGCGCGGGTTGCGCGCATGGTGCGCGCGGTGGATCGACGGCGTGTTGAGCACGTATTCGAGCCAGCCGAGCTTGCCGATCGCCTGCGTGTGCACGAAGAACTGGAACGCGAGGTTGATCAGCACGATGCCGACGACCTGTTGCGGCGGAAAGCCGACGAACGCGAGCGGCAGCCAGAACGCCCACATGCCGGCGATCGGGTACATCAGGCTCTGGCGGAACGCGGTCGAGAAATTCATCCGCTCGGACGAGTGGTGCACGACGTGCGCGGCCCACAGCCAGCGCACGCGATGGCTCGCACGATGGAACACGTAGTAGAGGAAGTCCTGCGCGACGAACAGCACCGCGAACGACAGCCAGCCGTCGTGCCACGTGAACAGGCGATAGTGCTGGTAGCAGTACGCGTAGACGGGGATCACGAACAGCCACGCGATCTTGTCGGCGCCCTGGTGCATCAGCGCGAGCGCCGCATTGCACAGCGTGTCGCGCCACGCATAGACATGGTCCTGCGCTCGTGTGCGGGCGAGGTGCCAGGCCTCCCATGCGATGCAGAGCAGGAAGACGGGCGCCAGCGCGAGCAGAAGCAATTCGACGTCGAATCGCATGGGCGTGTCTCCTCCTTTCCCCTGCAAGCCGTGAGGCCGGGCACATGGCCCGTTGTAGATGTATCGATCAGGCCAACAGCCTACGCAATCGCCACGCGCTAGGCGAGGGGGCAGCGTAGAGGGTTCCCTCTGAGGACAGGGTTTCTACGGAAGCCGTGCGGCGCGGGGCCGGGCGGTGTGGCCCCGTTTTATGGGCGCGGTCGGTGTTTGGTGTGTCGCGCGCCGGCGGCGGCGGGTGTTTCAAACCGCGGAGGGCTGGATTCGGTGGGGGGGGGCGCGACGGCGGGCCGCCCGCGAGGGCTGCCCGATGCGCGGTGCCGCTGCGCCGCCTCGCGGCGCGCGAGCCGTCAGTGCGCGCCCGAGTAGATCCATTCGAGCAGCGTGTCGTGCGCGGCGCGCGCGCCTTCCGCGTGATCGTTGTTGATGAAGCTCACGACGATGTAGCTCTGGCCGTCGGCGCCGGCGACGTAGCCGGCGATCGCGCGCACGTCGCGCAGCGTGCCGGTCTTGATGTGCGCGTTGCCGAGCACGTCGGCGTTGGTGAGGCGGTTCTTCATCGTGCCGTCGATGCCGGCGATCGGCAGCGAATCGACGAACGCCTGCGCGACCGGGCTCGCGTTCGCGGCCTGCAGCAGCGCGGCGAGCGACAGCGCGCTCACGTGCTCCTCGCGCGACAGCCCCGAGCCGTTTTCGAGCACGAGGTCGGGCATCGCGATCCCGTTCTTCTGCAGGAACGCCTGAATGACGCGGCTCGACTGTTCGGGCGTCGCGGGCGGCTTGCCACTGACCGCGCCGATCGTCAGGAACAGGTTGCGCGCCATCACGTTGTTGCTGAACTTGTTGATGTCGTAGACGATGCTGCCGAGCACGGGGCTGTGGTGCACGGCGACGGGCCGCGCGGTGGTCGGCACCTTGCCTTCGCTCACCGGCCCCGAGATCGTGCCGCCGTCCTGCTGCCATAGCGCGAGGAAGCCGCGCGCGAAGAACGTCGTGTGATCGAGGATCGCGAGGTTGGTCGTGTGCGCGCCGCAGCGCAGCGGATAGTCGCCGGCGAACGACGCGGTCATCATCCCGCCGCCGGCCGTCAGCGTCGGCCGCGCGGCCGCGGCGGCCGCGCCGCACGAGCCCGCGCCTTCGACCAGCTGGTTGTCGATCGACAGGTTCGCGAGCGGCGGCAGCACGTCGACGGCCACCTTGCCGTCTTCGCCCGGCGTGACCGTGAACGACACGGCCTTGAACGCGTACAGCAGCGGGTCGGGGCCGACGTTGTACGGCGCGCTCGCGTCGTCGTCGAACGACGGCAGGTCGCGCGTCGATGCCGCGAAATAGCTCTTGTCGAGCACGAGGCCGCCGGCCACGCGCTTGATGCCGGCCTTGCGGATCTTGTCGACGAGGTCGATCAGCTCTTCGGGCACGAGCTTCGGATCGCCGGTGCCCTTGATGTACAGGTTGCCTTGCAGCGTGCCGTCGGGGTCGACCGTGCCGTCCGTGTAGGCGGTCGTGCGCCAGCGGTAGTCGGGGCCGAGGATCGACAGGCCGGAGAAGGTCGTCACGAGCTTCATCGTCGACGCCGGCAGCATCGGCCGGCTCGCATTCCACGCGATCAGCGGCTCCGGATCGCCGACGCGCTCGACGACGACGCTCATCGCCGACGCCGGCACCTTCGCGCGCTGCAGCGCGACGAGCACGGACGCCGGCAGGCCGGCCGCGCGCGCGGCCGGCGACACGACGGCGGTCTTGCGTGCTTCCTTGTGGGATTTCTTGCGGGCCTGCGCGGGCGGTGCGAAGGCCAGCGCGGAGCAGGTGGCGACGATGGCGGCTGCGCGCAGGCAGAGGCGGGCGCGGGGGGCGAACCGGGCGGAAAGATCGGAAATCGGCATGGGCGAATACGGAAAAGCACGGGATTCGGGCAGGGCGCGCGGGGCGCCAAAGCGCACATTGTAGAGACAAGTCCGGACAGACCCCTTGCAACGCGCCTTTCCGTTGCATTGCACGCGGGGCCGCGCGCATCTTTGCCGCGCACGCGATTCGCGGCGCTACAATGGTCGCCGTATTTCACCCGACCCATGGATGCCTGTCCCGATGCGGATTCTGCTTGTCGAAGACGACCGAATGATTGCCGAGGGCGTGCGCAAGGCGCTGCGCTCGGACGGCTTCGCGGTCGACTGGGTGCAGGACGGCGACGCGGCGCTCACGGCGCTCGGCGGCGAGACGTACGACCTGCTGCTGCTCGATCTCGGCCTGCCGAAGCGTGACGGCATCGACGTGCTGCGCACGCTGCGCGCGCGCGGGCTGTCGCTGCCGGTGCTGATCCTCACCGCGCGCGATGCCGTCGCCGATCGCGTGAAGGGGCTCGACGCGGGCGCCGACGATTACCTCGTCAAGCCGTTCGACCTCGACGAGCTCGGCGCGCGGATGCGCGCGCTGATCCGCCGCCAGGCCGGGCGCAGCGAGTCGCTGATCCGCCACGGCGCGCTGACGCTCGATCCCGCTTCGCACCAGGTGACGCTCGACGGCGCGCCCGTCGCGCTGTCCGCGCGCGAGTTCGCGCTGCTCGAGGCGCTGCTCGCACGGCCCGGCGCGGTGCTGTCGAAGAGCCAGCTCGAGGAGAAGATGTACGGCTGGGGCGAGGAGATCGGCAGCAACACGGTCGAGGTCTACATCCATGCGCTGCGCAAGAAGCTCGGCTCGGACCTGATCCGCAACGTGCGCGGGCTCGGCTACATGGTCGTCAAGGAAAGCTGACGCGTGAGGTCGATTCGTCATCAATTGCTGATCTGGCTGCTCGCGATCGTCGTGGCCGGCGTGGGCATCGCGGGCTGGCTCATCTATCGTCAGGCGCTCGCCGAGGCGAACGAGCTGTTCGACTACCAGCTGCAGGAAATCGCCGCGGCGCTGCCGTCCGAGCCGTTCTCGCAGGTGTTCGGCTCGCGCACCAACGGCGACGAAGGCATCGTGATCCAGATCTGGAACCGCAACGGCGTGCTGATGTACTTCTCGCATCCGCGTGCGCCGATCGCGCCGCGCGCGGAGCTCGGCTTCTCGACCGAGCGCACCGACCGCGGCGAATGGCGCGTGTACGGTGCGATCGTCGGCGACAACGTCGTGCAGCTCGCGCAGCCGCTGTCGGTGCGCAACCGGCTCGCGGCGAACGTCGCGCTGCGTACGCTGTGGCCGCTGATCGTGCTGCTGCCGTTCCTCGGCGCGGCCGTGTGGGTGATCGTCGGGCGCGGGCTCGCGCCGCTCGGCCGCGTGACGCGCGCGGTCGAGGCGCGTCGTCCGGAAGCGCTCGATCCGCTGCCCGACGGCCGCCTGCCGCTCGAGGTGCAGCCGCTGGTGCGCGCGCTGAACGGGCTGCTCGCGCGGCTGTCGGCCGCGCTCGACACGCAAAAGGCGTTCGTGGCCGATGCCGCGCACGAGTTGCGCACGCCGCTCGCGGCCGTGCAGATCCAGGCGCAGCTCGTTGCGCGGGCAAAGGACGACGCGTCGCGCCGCGAGGCGGTTGCGGATCTCCAGGACGGCGTCACACGCGCGACGCGCCTCGCGGAACAACTGCTCGCGCTGGCGCGTGCCGAACCCGACGGCGCGACGATGCGCGAGCCGGTCGACCTGCAGGCGCTGCTCGCCGAATGCGTGGCCGCGCATGCGCCGCTCGCGCAGCGGCGCGACATCGATCTCGGCTTCGAGGAGACGCGCGCGGCGAGCGTCGTCGCGGACGTCGGCGCGCTGCGCGTGATGTTCGGCAACCTGCTCGACAACGCGGTGAAGTACACGCCGGACGGCGGCCGCATCGACGTATCGCTGACGGCCGACGCGGCCGGCCGCGCATGCGTGCAGATCGGCGACAGCGGGCCCGGCATTCCGGCCGACGAGCGCGAGCGCGTGTTCGACCGCTTCTACCGCGACAGCTCCGCGCGCGGGCGCACCGACGTGACGGGCAGCGGGCTCGGGCTCGCGATCGTCAAGCGCGTGGCGGCGCAGCAGGGCGCGACGGTGTCGCTCGGCGACGCGGCCGCGGGCGGCCTGCTCGTGAGCGTCGTGTTCCGCGCCGCCGAGATGCCCGCCCGGGCGCAGCAGCAGCCGGAATCCGCCTGACGAACGGTGCGGGGCGGCCCCGTGCGGGCCGCTTAAGCCCCGCTTAAGGCTGATTAAGCCTCCTTTAAGTCAGGGTCGTTACGCTGCGTCCTAACAAAGAGGAGGTCCTACGATGAATACCCGATTCCTTGCGCGCGGCGCCCTCGCGGTCGCCGTGGCGGCCGCCCTGTCAGCCGGTTACTTCGCCGGCACCCGCCGCGCCGATCCGCAGATCATCACGCCCGCGCAGGCGGCTGCGCTCATGCCGGCCGAAGCGGCCGCGAAAACCGGCATCCCCGATTTCTCCGGGCTCGTCGAGACCTACGGCCCGGCGGTCGTGAACATCAGCGCGAAGCACGTCGTGAAGCAGGTGTCGCGGCGCGTGCCGCAACCGCAGCTGCCGATCGATCCGAGCGACCCGTTCTACCAGTTCTTCAAGCACTTCTATGGCCAGGTGCCGGGAATGGGCGGCGACGCGCAGCCGGACGACCAGCCGAGCGCGAGCCTCGGTTCGGGCTTCGTCATCAGCTCCGACGGGTACATCCTCACCAATGCGCACGTGATCGACGGCGCGAACGTCGTCACGGTCAAGCTGACCGACAAGCGCGAATACCGGGCGAAGGTCGTCGGCTCCGACAAGCAGTCCGACGTCGCGGTGCTGAAGATCGACGCGAGCGGCCTGCCGACCGTGAAGATCGGCGATCCGGCCCAGAGCAAGGTCGGCCAGTGGGTCGTCGCGATCGGTTCGCCGTACGGCTTCGACAACACGGTCACGTCGGGCATCATCAGCGCGAAGTCGCGCGCGCTGCCGGACGAGAACTACACGCCGTTCATCCAGACCGACGTGCCGGTGAACCCCGGCAACTCGGGCGGCCCGCTGTTCAACCTGCAGGGCGAGGTGATCGGCATCAACTCGATGATCTACTCGCAGACGGGCGGCTTCCAGGGTCTGTCGTTCGCGATCCCGATCAACGAGGCGATCAAGGTGAAGGACGAGCTCGTGAAGACGGGCCACGTGAGTCGCGGCCGCCTGGGCGTCGCCGTGCAGGGGCTGAATCAGACGCTCGCCAGCTCGTTCGGGCTGCAGAAGCCCGACGGCGCGCTCGTCAGCTCGGTCGACCCGAACGGCCCGGCCGCGAAGGCGGGCCTGCAGCCGGGCGACGTGATCCTGTCGGTCAACGGCTCGCCGGTCGCCGATTCGACGTCGCTGCCCGCGCAGATCGCGAACCTGAAGCCGGGTTCGAAGGCCGACCTGCAGGTCTGGCGCGACAAGTCGAAGAAGTCGATCAGCGTGACGCTCGGCGCGATGGCCGATGCGAAGCTCGCGTCGAACGACGGCGGGCCGGTCGAGCAGGGGCGCCTGGGCGTCGCGGTGCGTCCGCTGTCGCCGCAGGAGCGCAGCGCCGACAACCTGACGCACGGGCTGATCGTGCAGCAGGCCGGCGGGCCGGCCGCCAACGCGGGCATCCAGCCCGGCGACGTGATCCTGGCGGTCAACGGCCGCCCGGTCACGAGCCCCGAGCAGTTGCGCGATGCGGTCAAGGGAGCGGGCAACAGTCTTGCTCTGCTGATCCAGCGCGATAATGCACAGATCTTCGTGCCGGTCGACCTGAGCTGACCGGCGACGGCCGACGGCCGGCCTGGCCGGCCGCGGCGGGCGCCGCCGCCGTCCGACCCCGTGGCGCGGTGTCTCGTATGTGTTCCGACCCAAAGGAGAGAGCCATGCAATATCTACGCAACGTGTCCCGATTTGCCGTCGCCGCGGCGTTGGCCGCCGGCCTCGCAGCCGGCGCGACCGGCGCGTACGCGCAGTCGGACGGCTTGCCCGCCGCGCGGCAGCAGGGCGACGTCACCTTCGTGTCCGGCGGTGTCGGGCAGGATGAATCGACGGCGTTCCAGCGCAACGAGCCGAAGTGGCCGCTGGCGCTGCGCTTCACCGGCAAGGGCGGCGAGTTCCTGGCCGACGTCCATGTGCGGATCGTCGACGGCAAGGGCGCCGAAGTGCTGAAAACCGACGCGCGCGGGCCTTACATGCTCGTGAAGGTGCCGCCGGGGCGTTATACGGTGCAGGCGTCGTACCAGGGCAGCGACGAATCCCGCGCGGTCACGGTCGGCGCGAAGGGCGGCGCGAAGGCCGCATTCCAGTGGAGCGCGCAGTAACCTGCCGCGCCCGGGTCGCGCAATCGGATGAAGTTTCGCCCATAATGAAGCCACGGCATGCGTGCCGTGGCTTTTTTCGTTTCCTGCCACCGGCCTGCCTGCCGGGCCGCCCGAAGGAGAAACGATGTCCGATGCCGCCGACCCTCGACTTGAAATCGTGCCGAACCTCCATCGCGTGCGCGTGATTCACCGCGGCATCACGTATGCGGATTCGCACGGCGTGCTGACCGTGCGCGAAGCGGGGCTGCCCGACGTCCATTACCTGCCGCGCCGCGACGTCAACATGCGCCGGCTCGTGAAGTCGGGTATGACGAGCGCCTGCCCGTTCAGGGGGGAAGCCGTGCATTTCGACTTGCAGACGGAAGACGGCGTGATCGAGAACGCCGCGTGGAGTTACGAGGAGCCGAAGGCCGCCGCCGCGGTGCTTGCGCACTACGTCGCCTTCGATGTCGCCCGGGTCGACAGTCTCGTCGAGACGTCCTGATGCGGCGCGCGTTCATCGGGGAGGCATCATGGAACTGAACGACACGTTACGCGTACCGCTCGCGCCGCCTGTCGTGCGGGACGCCTTCGAGGATCTCGCGTTGCTGCGGGCGAGCTTCGATCATTGCGAATCGTTCGTGAAGCTCGCGCACGGCGAGTTCGCGCTGACGATCACGGTGCCGCTCGGCCCGCTGCGTGCGCGCTACGACGTGCGTGTGCACGCGGCCGCCGAGCAGGGCGACGCGCAAGGGCGGGCACGCCGCGTGCTCAACTTCAAGGCGCGGGCCGACGGCCTCGGCGCGTTGCGCGGCCAGATCGAACTCGTGCTGTTGCCCGAAGACGACGCGGATGCCACCTGCATCGAGTACGTGGTGTGGGCGACCGCGAGCGGGCCGCTCGCGGAGCTGCCGGCGCGACAGATCGAGAACGCGCTGCGCGAATGGACCGACGATTTCTTCCGCGAATTCTGCGCGGTCGTGCAGGCCAAGCACGGCCTCGCGCCGAATCGCGCGCGCTCGGCCGGGCATCGGCGCCAGCATGTGTTCCTGCGGCCGGCGTCGTTAGGGGGAGCGACGAAGCGTCCGCTGCCGCCGCACCTCGGCGGCGCGCTTACCGGGCGTGCCGCCAGCGCGCTCCCTCATCGCGGCTCGGGCACGTTGCCCGTGTGGGCGTGGGCGGCGATGATCGTATTCGTCGCGCTGCTGCTTTACGCGGCGCGCTGGATCAACGGCGGCTGAACGACCGGGCGGCCGAGCGGTTGTGCGCCGCCGTTCCGCTTCACCGGGCGCCGGCGGCCGTCACGGCCGCGCGTCGGGCGCCGCGCCGCGAAATTCCCTTCGATATGCCGACGGCGAGGTGCCGAGCGCGCCCGCGAAATGCTGGCGCAACGACACGCTCGACCCGTAACCGGCCGCCTGCGCGATCGCGTCGATCGATTGTCCGGTGGTTTCCAGCAGATGTTGTGCGCGCGCAAGTCGCTCGGCCTGCAGCCACGCGGTGACGGTCGTGCCCGTCGCCTGGCGGAAGTGGCGCGTGAACGTGCGCCGGCTCATCAGCACGCGCTCGGCGAGCGAATCGACGCTGTGCGCGGCATCGAGGTGCGCGCGCACCCAGTCGAGCAGGCTCGCGAGCCGTGCATCGCGCGGGTGCGCGGCGACCGGCTGCGGCACGTACTGGGCCTGTCCGCCCTGGCGGTGCGGCGGGATCACGAGGCGGCGCGCGATCTGGTTCGCGGCGTCGGAGCCGAAGCGCCGCCGCACGACGTGCAGGCAGCAGTCGAGCCCCGCGGCCGTGCCGGCCGACGTCATCAGGTTGCCGTCGTCCACGTACAGCACGTCGGGATCGAGCTTCACGCGCGGAAAGCGTTCGGCGAAGTCGTCGGCCCAGGCCCAGTGCGTGGTGGCCGGGCGGCCGTCGAGCAGGCCGGCCGCGGCGAGCACGTAAGCGCCGAGACACAGCCCGACGAGCTGCGCGCCGCGTGCGGCGACCGCGCGGACCGCGTCGAGCAAGACGTCGGGCGGCGCTTCGTCCGGGTCGCGCCAGGCCGGCACGATGACGATGTCCGCGTCGTCGAGCCCGTCGAGCCCGTACGGCGCGGTGATCGTGAAGCCGCCCGTCGTCGAGAGCGGGCCGCGCTCGGCCGAGCAGACGCGGAACTCGAACGCGGGCGAGGCGGCCGCGTCGCGCTCCTTGCCGAACACGACGGACGGCACCGACAGGTGGAACGGGCTGATGCCGTCGTACGCGATCACGGCGACGACGGTCGGAACGGGCGAAGCGGATGACGCGGCGGCGGCCATGGCGGGCTCCGGAATGGCGATGGCCCGATTCTATCGAAGAATGGCTATCGGGCCACTGTCCGCGTGAACGATGCGGCCCGACAATGCATCGCATCGCGTCGCTGGCTGTCCCGTTCCGGGGCGGGGCTGCGCCCCCGGACCAGGAGCCCGCCATGTCGAACGCCACCCCGAATTCCGTTTCCCGCCGCGCGCTGATCGTGATCGACGTCCAGAACGAATACGTGACGGGCAATCTGCCGATCGAGTATCCGCCGCTCGACGTGTCGCTCGCGAACATCGGCCGTGCGATCGACGCCGCGCATGCGGCCGGCGTGCCGGTGATCGTCGTCCAGCACGTCGCGCCGGCCGGTGCGCCGATCTTCGCGCCCGGCACCGACGGTGTCGCGCTGCACGCGGTCGTCGCCGGCCGGCCGTACGCGCACCTGATCGTGAAGGCGCAGGCGAGCGCTTTTGCCGGGACCGATCTCGCCGCATGGCTGGATGCGCACGGGATCGACACGCTCGCGGTGGCCGGCTACATGACGCACAACTGCAATGCGTCGACGGTCTATCACGCGGCGCATGCGGGGCTGAATGTCGAGTACCTGAACGATGCGACGGGCGCGTTGCCGTACGAGAACGAAGCGGGCGCGGCGAGCGCCGAAGAGATTCACCGCGCGTACGCGGTGGTGTTCCAGTCGAATTTCGCGGCCGTGATGTCGACCGACGCGTGGATCGCGGGGCTGGTCGGCGCACCGATGCCGAAGCGCGATTCGGTGGCCGCGTCGAACCGGCGGGCTCGCGCGCAGCGCGCGAAGGCGGCCTGAGCCGGTTGGGGAGACGGGGAGTGCGCGGCGGCGCGTTGGCCGCCGCGCGGTATCGATGAAAATGAAGCGGCGCGCGGGCGGCCGCCGCGCCGTCAGTCGCCTTCCTTCAGCATCGCCGGGCTGTAGCGCAGCATGTCGAAGCAGCCGTCGACGAGCTTTTCCGCATGCCGTTCGGCGTCGATTTCGTCGGGCAGCATCAGCATGTCGCGCACGAAGCCGCTGACGAGCGTATGCAGCATCAGCGTCCCGCGCCACGTATCGAGCCGCTCGGGCAGCAGCTTGAGCCGCACGGCCACCGCGAGATCGGCATCGATCGCGTGCAGCGCCTCGCTCATCCCCGCGCGGTTGCGCTGCAGCAGCGGCTCCATGTCCGCGACGTATTCGCACTTCATGAACAGGATGCTGAACACGCGGCGCAACTGCGAGTCGCGCTGCACGCCGAGCAGGCACCAGATCAGGATCTTGCGCACTTTCTCGAGCGGATTGCCGCCCGGCGCGTCGAGCGGCATCCGTTTCAGTTCGTCGATCGGCAGAAACACGCGGTCGAACATCGCGTCGAACAGTTCGCTCTTGTTCGCGAAATGCCAGTAGATCGCGCCGCGCGTGACGCCGGCGTGCTGGGCGATGTCCGCGAGCGACGTGTGCGACACGCCCTTCTCGAAGAACACGTGTTCGGCGGCATCGAGAATGCGATTGCGCGTCTCGAGCGCCTCCTCCTTGGTACGTCTGACCATGTGCAGGCCTGATTGGATCGATCGTAGGTGAATATAGGGTCTGCAACCCTCGCCGTCGTCACGCAGACGGGCTATGCTTGCGGTTGGTAACAATCCGTAAGAATGGACAGCAGGCGGGGTATAAACGGGCTTTTTACATACATCCGTGAATGTATATACAATACCACCCTACGATCGAATGACCCAAGTGGCAATCAGTTAATATCCCACTCTGCTGATTCCCGCCAAAGTACCAGTCCGCAGTTCGCGGCATCCCGTCGGCATGGAGGTTTCGTGCCGACGTGCTGTATCTAGCAGTCCAGTAATTCAGGTGTTCGATCTGCGCCGCGAGGCGCATCCGTGTTGCGCTCCCGTCGGGTGCTGCACTTATTCCATTGGTTACACACAGAGGTCGCTCCATGCGCGTCGAACGGGTTCCATACCGCTTGATCACTGTCGCGGCAGCCGCGGTTTTCCTGGCTGCATGCGGAAAAAAAGAATCGGCACCGCCGCCGCAAACGCCGGAAGTCGGCGTCGTCACCGTCCAGCCGCAAGCCGTACCGGTCTTCAGCGAGCTGCCGGGCCGTACCAGCGCGTTCCTCGTTGCGCAGGTCCGCGCACGGGTCGACGGCATCGTGCTGCGTCGTGAGTTCACCGAAGGTACCGACGTCAAGGCCGGCCAGCGCCTCTACAAGATCGATCCGGCACCGTACGTCGCCGCACTGAACAGCGCGAAGGCGACGCTCGCGAAGGCGCAGGCGAACCTCGCCACGCAGAACGCGCTGGTCTCGCGCTATAAGGTGCTGGTGGCCGCGAACGCGGTCAGCAAGCAGGACTACGACAACGCGGTGGCCACGCAAGGCCAGGCCGCGGCGGACGTCGCGGCCGGCAAGGCAGCGGTCGATACCGCGCAGATCAACCTCGGCTACACGGATGTGGTCTCGCCGATCACCGGCCGCGTCGGCATCTCGCAAGTGACGCCGGGCGCGTACGTGCAGGCGAGCCAGGCGACGCTGATGTCGACGGTACAGCAGCTCGACCCGGTGTACGTCGACCTCACGCAATCGAGCCTCGAAGGCCTGAAGCTGCGCCAGGACGTGCAGAGCGGCCGTCTGAAGACGACCGGCCCGGGCGCGGCCAAGGTGTCGCTGATCCTGGAGGACGGCAAGACCTACGCGGAGCCGGGCAAGCTGCAGTTCTCGGACGTGACGGTCGACCAGGCCACCGGCTCGGTGACGATCCGTGCGGTCTTCCCGAACCCGGGCAAGGTGCTGCTGCCGGGGATGTTCGTGCGCGCACGGATCGAGGAAGGCGTGAACGAGAACGCGTTCCTGGTGCCGCAGATCGGCGTCACGCATGACCAGAAGGGCCAGGCGATCGCGATGGTGGTGAACGCCAGCAACAAGGTCGAGCCGCGTCCGCTGAAGACGACGGGCATGCAGGGCCAGAACTGGGTCGTCGAAGGCGGTCTGGAGGCGGGCGATCACGTGATCGTGCAGGGCGGCGAGAAGGTGCGTCCGGGTGCGACCGTGAAGTCGGTGCCGGCGCAGCTCGCACCGGCGGCCAATGCCGCATCGGGCGCCGCCGCAACCGCCGCGCCGGCTGCCGCCGGTTCCGGCGCCGCTGCCGCAACCGGTGCCGCTGCATCGGGCGCCGCGCCGGCGAGTGCTGCCGCTGCTTCGAGCGCGCAATAACAGGGAGCCTGTTTCATGGCAAAGTTTTTTATCGATCGCCCGATCTTCGCGTGGGTGATCGCCATCATCCTGATGCTGGCCGGGGTTGCGGCGATCTTCACGCTACCGATCTCGCAGTATCCGACGATCGCGCCGCCATCGATCCAGATCACCGCGAACTACCCGGGCGCTTCCGCGAAGACGGTGGAAGACACGGTAACGCAGGTGATCGAGCAGCAGATGAGCGGTCTCGACAACTTCCTGTACATGTCGTCGACCAGTGACGACTCGGGCAACGCGACGATCACGCTGACCTTCGCGCCGGGCACCAACGCCGACATCGCACAGGTCCAGGTGCAGAACAAGCTGTCGCTCGCGACGCCGGTTCTGCCGCAGGTCGTGCAGCAGCTCGGTCTGTCGGTGACGAAGTCGAGCAGCAGCTTCCTGCTGGTGCTCGCCTTCAACTCCGAAGACGGCAGCATGAACAAGTACGACCTCGCGAACTTCGTGGCGTCGCACGTGAAGGACCCGATCAGCCGGTTGAACGGCGTCGGTACCGTCACGCTGTTCGGCTCGCAGTACGCGATGCGGATCTGGCTCGACCCGAACCGCCTGACGAACTACGGCCTCACGCCGGTCGACGTCAGCTCCGCGATCACCGCGCAGAACGTGCAGATCGCGGGCGGCCAGATCGGCGGCACGCCGGCCACGCCGGGCACCGTGCTGCAGGCGACGATCACCGAATCGACGCTGCTGCAGACGCCCGAGCAGTTCGGCAACATCCTGCTGAAGGTCAACCAGGACGGCTCGCAGGTTCGCCTGAAGGACGTCGCGCAGATCGGCCTCGGCGGCGAAAACTACAACTTCGACACGAAGTACAACGGTCAGCCGACCGCGGCACTCGGTATCCAGCTCGCGACCAATGCGAACGCGCTCGCGACTGCGAAGGCTGTGCGCGCGAAGATCGACGAACTGGCGCCGTTCTTCCCGCACGGTCTCGTCGTGAAGTATCCGTACGACACGACGCCGTTCGTGAAGCTGTCGATCGAGGAAGTGGTCAAGACGCTGCTCGAAGGTATCGTGCTCGTGTTCCTTGTGATGTATCTGTTCCTGCAGAACCTGCGGGCGACGATCATCCCGACGATCGCGGTGCCGGTCGTGCTGCTCGGTACGTTCGCAGTCATGTCGCTGGTGGGCTTCTCGATCAACACGCTGTCGATGTTCGGCCTCGTGCTCGCGATCGGCCTGCTGGTCGACGATGCGATCGTGGTGGTGGAGAACGTCGAGCGCGTGATGGCGGAAGAGGGCCTGTCACCGAAGGAGGCGACCCGCAAGGCGATGGGCCAGATCACCGGCGCACTCGTCGGCATCGCGCTCGTGCTGTCGGCCGTGTTCGTGCCGGTCGCGTTCTCCGGCGGTTCGGTCGGCGCGATCTATCGTCAGTTCTCGCTGACGATCGTGACGGCGATGGTACTGTCGGTGCTCGTCGCGTTGATTCTGACGCCGGCACTGTGCGCGACGATCCTGAAGCCGATCCCGCAAGGGCATCACGAAGAGAAGAAGGGTTTCTTCGGCTGGTTCAACCGCACGTTCAACAGCAGCCGCGACAAGTACCACGTCGGCGTGCATCACGTGATCAAGCGCTCGGGCCGCTGGCTCATCATCTACCTGGCCGTGATCGTCGGGGTCGGCCTGCTGTTCGTGCGCTTGCCGAAGTCGTTCCTGCCCGATGAAGACCAGGGCCTGATGTTCGTGATCGTGCAGACGCCGTCGGGTTCGACGCAGGAAACGACTGCGAAGACGCTGGCGAACATTTCCGACTACCTGCTGAAGGACGAGAAGGAAATCGTCGAATCGGCGTTCACGGTCAACGGCTTCAGCTTCGCGGGTCGCGGCCAGAACTCCGGTCTCGTGTTCGTGCGTCTGAAGGACTACTCGCAGCGTCAGCATGCAAACCAGAAGGTGCAGGCGCTGATCGGCCGGATGTTCGGGCGCTATGCGGGCTACAAGGACGCGATCGTGATCCCGTTCAACCCGCCGTCGATTCCTGAACTCGGTACGGCCGCCGGCTTCGACTTCGAGCTGACGGACAACGCCGGTCTCGGCCACGATGCGCTGATGGCCGCGCGTAACCAGTTGCTCGGGATGGCCTCGAAGGATCCGACGCTGCAGGGCGTGCGCCCGAACGGCCTGAACGACACGCCGCAGTACAAGGTCGACATCGACCGCGAGAAGGCGAATGCGTTGGGCGTGACGGCGGATGCGATCGACCAGACGTTCTCGATCGCGTGGGCGTCGAAGTACGTGAACAACTTCCTCGACGTCGACGGCCGGATCAAGAAGGTCTACGTGCAGGCCGACGCGCCGTTCCGGATGACGCCGGAAGACATGAACATCTGGTACGTGCGCAACGGGTCGGGCGGGATGGTGCCGTTCAGCGCGTTCGCGACCGGTCACTGGACGTACGGTTCGCCGAAGCTCGAGCGTTATAACGGCGTCTCGGCGATGGAAATCCAGGGTCAGGCCGCACCGGGCAAGTCGACCGGTCAGGCGATGACCGCGATGGAAGGGCTCGCGAAGAAGTTGCCGGTCGGCATCGGCTATTCGTGGACCGGCCTGTCGTTCCAGGAAATCCAGTCCGGCTCGCAGGCGCCGATCCTGTACGCGATCTCGATCCTCGTCGTGTTCCTGTGTCTGGCGGCGCTGTATGAAAGCTGGTCGATCCCGTTCTCGGTGATCATGGTGGTGCCGCTCGGCGTGATCGGCGCACTGCTCGCCGCGACGATGCGCGGCCTCGAGAACGACGTGTACTTCCAGGTCGGCCTGTTGACCACCGTGGGCTTGTCGGCGAAGAACGCGATCCTGATCGTCGAGTTCGCGCGCGAGTTGCAGGTGACGGAGAAGATGGGGCCGGTCGAGGCCGCGCTGGAAGCGGCGCGCCAGCGGCTGCGCCCGATCCTGATGACGTCGATGGCGTTCATTCTCGGCGTGATGCCGCTCGCGATCAGCAACGGCGCGGGCTCGGGGAGCCAGCACGCGATCGGCACGGGCGTGATCGGCGGGATGATCACGGCGACGTTCCTCGCGATCTTCCTGATCCCGATGTTCTTCGTGAAGGTCCGCGCGATCTTCAGCGGCGAACGGGAAGATGCCGACGAGGCATTGCGCCTGGCTCAGGAGCACGCGAAGCACGAAGAGAAGCCGGGCAACGGCGACGAAGGCAACAAGGGACAGTGATGATGCAAAAACACGCTTTGACTGCAATCGCGGTCGCGCTCTTTGCCACGGGCTGCACGATGGCGCCGCATTACAAGCGGCCCGATGCACCCGTCGCACAGGCGTTCCCGGCCGGCGGCGTCTACGCGACGCAGCCGGGCGCTGCCGGCGCGCGCAGCGCCAACGGCCAGGCGGCGACCGCCATCGGCTGGCGCGAATTCTTCGTCGATCCGCGCCTGCAGCGGCTGATCGAGATCGCGCTGAAGAACAACCGCGACCTGCGTGTGTCGGTGCTGAACATCGAGGCGGCGCGTGCGCAGTACCAGATCACGCGTGCGGGCCTGTTCCCGACGCTCAGCGGTACGGGTACGGGCAGCATCCAGCGTTTCCCGGCCGGCGTGTCGACGACGCAGCAACCGTTGATCACGCGCAGCTACAACGTCGGGCTTTCCGCGTCGTGGGAGCTCGACCTGTTCGGCCGCGTGCAGAGCCTGAAGGACCAGGCGCTCGCGCAATACCTGTCGACCGCGTACGCGCGGCAGGCGTCGGAAATCTCGCTGGTGTCGTCGGTGGCCGATCAATACCTGACGGTGCTGTCGACCGACGATCTGCTGAAGGTCACGGAGAACACGCTGAAATCCGCGCAGGCGTCCTACGACCTGACGAAGCTGCAGTTCGACAACGGCACGGGCTCCGAGCTCGACCTGCGTCAGGCGCAGACGGTCGTCGAGACGGCGCTCGCGAACCAGCAGGCTCAGGCGCGCGCACGCGCACAGGCCGTGAACGCGCTGGTGCTGCTGATCGGCGAGCCGCTGCCGGACGACCTGCCGCCGGGCATGCCGCTCGACGCGCAGAACCTGCTGACGGACGTGCCGGCAGGCCTTCCGTCGGACCTGCTGACACGTCGTCCGGACGTGATGCAGGCCGAGCAGACGCTCTTGGCCGCGAATGCGAACATCGGCGCGGCACGCGCGGCGTTCTTCCCGAAGATCTCGCTGACGGCGGCGTTCGGCACCGCGAGCCCGACGCTGGGCGGCCTGTTCAAGGCCGGCACGGCGGCGTGGTCGTTCGCGCCGAACATCGCGCTGCCGATCTTCGAAGGCGGCTCGAACATCGCGAACCTCGATCTTGCGCACGTGCAGAAGCGCATCGAGATCGCGAACTACGAGAAGGCGATCCAGTCGGCGTTCCGCGAAGTGTCGGACGGGTTGGCCGCACGCGGCACGTACGACCAGCAGATTGCGGCGCTGGAGCGCAACGAGCACGCGCAGCAGCGCCGTTTCGACCTGTCGGACCTGCGTTACAAGAACGGCGTGGACAGCTACCTGTCGGTACTGACCGCGCAGACGGATCTGTACTCGGCGCAGCAGTCGCTGATCAGCGCGCGACTGGCGCGCTGGACGAACCTGGTCGACTTGTACCGCTCGTTGGGCGGCGGGTGGATTCAGCGGGCCGGCGAAGCGCCGCGCGCGCCGGATGCGCCGGTCGACTACGACAAGGCCGCCGCGCCGGCGGCTGCGTCAGCAACGGCAGGGTAAGCACGACGCAGTGCAGGGGCGGGCGACCGCTCCTGTTCGCCGAACCGGCTTGCAAGAACGCGAAAACGCCACGGACGAAAGTCCGTGGCGTTTTCTTTTGGGCCTGTCGTATCGCGCGCGACGCGAAGACCGTTGCCGTGACGATGCCCGCATCGCCCACCGCTGACCCGGATCACGCCGACCCGCACGCCAATCGACATGCGGCGTCACGCTGCTGGCGGCCAGCGCGCCCGATCCTGTATCGATCACGCCGGCCGCGCGTGATTCGGCGCCTGCAATGCAAAACGCCACGGCATGCCGTGGCGTTTTTTTCGTTACCGCCTTGCGCCGTCATCCGGCGCGGGGCGATCAGTGGTGCACGTCGGCGGGACGGCCGTCGAAGTCGTGTCCGGCGCGGCGGATGTCGCAGCGCGCATCCTTTTCGCCTTTCACGCCGTTGAACACGATGTTCAGGATCACGGCCGTTGCCGATGCCAGCAGGATGCCGCTGTGCAGGATCGGTGCCAGCGCGGGCGGCAGCTTCGAGAAGAAGTGCGGCGACACGACCGGCACGAGGCCCATGCCGACGCTCACGGCGACGATGAACAGGTTGTGGGTGTTGTTCACGAAGTCGACCTTCGACAGCACCTTGATGCCGTTCGCGGCCACCATCCCGAACATCACGATGCCTGCGCCGCCGAGCACGAACGGGGGCACCGACGCGACGACCTGCGCCATCTTCGGGAACAGGCCGAGCAGCACGAGGATCACGCCGCCCGTCGCACACACGAACCGGCTCTTCACGCCCGTCACGCCGATCAGGCCGACGTTCTGCGAGAACGACGTATGCGGGAACGAGTTGAAGATGCCGCCGATCAGCGTACCGAGGCCGTCGACGCGCAGGCCGCGCACGAGGCGATCCTGGTCGACCGGACGATCGACCATGTCGCCGACCGCGAGGAACATGCCGGTCGATTCGATGAAGGTGACGAACATCACGATGACCATCGTCGCGATCGACAGCGGGTCGAAGTGCGGCAAGCCGAAGTGGAACGGCATCACGAAGCCGACCCACGGCGCGAGCGACACACCGTCCGTGTTCACGCGGCCGATGACGAACGCGATCACGAAGCCGGCGACGATGCCGAGCAGCACCGAGATGTTCGCGATGAAGCCGCGGCCGAACTTGTTGATCAGCAGGATCAGCGTGAGCACGAGCAGCGACAGGCCGAGGTAGACCGGGCTGCCGTATTCGGGGTTACCGACGCCGCCGGCGGCCCAGTTGATGCCGACCTCCATCAGCGACAGCCCGATCACGGCGATCACGGTGCCGACGACCACGGGCGGGAAGAACCGCAACAGCTTGCCGATCAACGGCGCCAGCACGATGCCGATGATGCCGGCCGCGATGGTCGAGCCGAAGATGTCGAGAATGCCGAGGCCGGGGTTGGTGCCGATCGCGATCATCGGGCCGACTGCCGCGAACGTGCAGCCCATGATGACGGGCAGGCGGATCCCGAAGATCCACAAGCCGAGCGTCTGGATCAGCGTGGCGATGCCGCACGAAAACAGATCGGCGCTGATCAGGAACGCGATCTGGTCTTTCGGCAGCTTGAGCGCGCCGCCAACGATAAGCGGCACGGCGACAGCGCCGGCGTACATGACGAGGACGTGTTGCAGGCCAAGCGTTACCAGCTTGCCGGTCGGCAGCACTTCATCGCACGGATGGACCGTGTTCGATTGCATCTGTCTCACTCCATGATCTTGTTTTCGGGGTGATACGAAGTTATTCGGAATGAATCCACGCAACAAGAGCGCTGGGTACTATTCCGTTCTTTGCTGGTTCGATATGCCAATTCGGCATGGAGCAGGGTGTCGATCATCGGGAAACTGCCGTAGGAGTGAGGTTCCCCGGTTTTATAGCGCTTCAAAATAGCGCCGGCCCCCGTGTCAAATATAGGTCGCTTTATGGTGTGTATCGGGCTCGGCGCATAGTGGCAAAAAGTGCCTTCGAAAAATCGTGCCGGGTTAACCCGCGAATGGCCGCTTTTGTCCTGAAGGTGCAGCCTGGTGAAACCGGGTCGCAGGCAGCGGCTTGGACACGTCGAGGCGGCGGCAAAAAACGGGGCGCGCATTGCGATCCCGTTATCATCGGCATCCGTTCATTCGAATTCGTCCTCCCGTCATGCGACTGCTTGGAATCGACCTCGGCACCGGCTCCGTCAAACTCGTCACGCTCGATGCCGACGGCGTCGAGCGTGCGGTCGCGAGCGAACCTTATGCGCTGTCGTCGCCGCAGCCCGGCTGGGCCGAGATCGCGCCCGACGCGTGGTGGCAGGCGCTCGTGCGCGCCGCCGCACGGTTGCCGGCAGGCGAGCGCGAACAGGTGGAGGCGATCGGCTTCTCGGGCCAGATGCACGGCGTCGTGCTGATCGACGCGGCCGGGCAGCCGGTGCGGCCCGCGCTGCTGTGGCCCGACACGCGGGCGGTGCGCGAAGCGGCCGCGTGGCCCGCCGCCGGATTGCCCGACGCGCCGAACCCGGTCGCGCCGGGCATGGCGGGCCCGCTGTTGCGCTGGCTGGCCGCGCACGAGCCCGATGCGCTGCGCGCCGCGCGCTGGGCCGTGCAGCCGAAGGACTGGTTGCGCATCGCGCTGGGCGGCGACGTCGCAGCCGATCCGAGCGACGCGTGCGCGACCGCGCTCGCGACGCCCGACGGCGCTTGGGATAGCGCATTGATCGAATCGCTCGGCTTGCCGGCCGACCGGTTCGCGCCGGTCCATGCGTCGACCGCGCGCTGCGGCGCGCTCGGCGCGCGGGCGGCCGCGGCGCTCGGCCTGCCGGCCGGCGTGCCGCTGGCGACGGGCGCGGCCGACACCGCATGCGCGGCACTCGGCAGCGGGCTGTCCGCCGCCGGCGACGCGCTGCTGACGACGGGTAGCGGCGGCCAGATCGTCGTGCTGGCCGATGCGCTGCCGCCCGCGCGGCGCGGGCTGCATCGCTACCGCGCGGCGGCCGGCGGCGGGTATTACACGATGGCCGCGATGCAGAACGTCGGGCTCGCGCTCGAAGCCGTGCGCGGCTGGCTCGGTTATCCGGGATGGGCGGATGCGTATGACGATGCATTCGCGCAGCCAGCGTCCGAACGATTGTGTTTCCTGCCGTACCTGACCGGCGAGCGTTCGCCGTGGATGAATCCCGATGCGCGCGGCGGCTGGCTCGGCCTCGGGCTCGGCGATACACGCGGCGCGATGATGCGCGCGGCGTTCGAAGGCGTCGCGTTCGCGTTGCGCGCAGGGCTCGATGCGATCCGTGACGCCGATCGCGGCACCGGCGTGACGACGCTGCGTCTCGCGGGAGGCGGCTCGGTCGATCCGCACTGGCGTCAGTTGCTCGCCGACGCGCTCGGCGCATCGCTCAACGCGATCGATTGCCCGAACGCCGCGACGCGCGGCGCGGCGCTGCTCGCGGGCGTGGCGATCGGGCACTGGCGGGAAGATGCGTTACACGCGCTTGCGCCGGGCGCGTCGCCGGTCGCCGCGCCCGGCGACGATCGGATGCTGGCCGCACGCCACGCACGCTTCATCGATCTGTATGCACGGACGGATGCATGGTTCACGACGGGCGTTTAAACTCGGACACTTGTTGTTTTGCGCCAGCGATGACGCATCGTGGCAAGCCTGCGACCGTTTCCCGCACGCGATGCGCGGCGGGACCGGCCATCATGGCGAGCACGAGATGCTTTTGCCGTGGCGCGCGATGTCGCGCGGCATGGTTTCGACAACCCTGAACGGGGCCCGGCGCGACGCATCGGACCGGATGCGACGCCGGTGTCGGCGCCGACGCGCCACCCCGGGGCGACCTCACAGACAGACAGGAGTGACACGATGAAAACGAAAGCCGCGATTGCATGGAAGGCGGGCGCACCGCTGACGATCGAGGAAGTCGATCTCGAAGGGCCGCGCGCCGGCGAAGTGCTGATCGAAGTGAAGGCGACGGGCATCTGCCACACCGACTACTACACGCTGTCGGGCGCCGATCCGGAAGGGATCTTCCCGGCGATCCTCGGCCACGAAGGCGCGGGCGTGGTGGTCGACGTCGGCCCCGGCGTCGGCACGGTGCGCAAGGGCGACCACGTGATTCCGCTCTACACGCCCGAATGCCGCGAGTGCAAGTTCTGCCTGTCGCGCAAGACCAACCTGTGCCAGAAGATCCGCGCGACGCAGGGCAAGGGCCTGATGCCCGACGCGACGTCGCGCTTCTCGCTCGACGGCAAGCCGCTGTTCCACTACATGGGCACGTCGACGTTCTCGAACTACATCGTGGTGCCGGAGATCGCAGTCGCGAAGGTGCGCGAGGACGCCCCGTTCGACAAGATCTGCTACATCGGCTGCGGCGTGACGACGGGCGTCGGCGCGGTCGTCTACTCGGCGAAGGTCGAGGCGGGCGCGAACGTCGTCGTGTTCGGTCTCGGCGGCATCGGCCTGAACGTGATCCAGGGCGCGAAGATGGTCGGCGCGGACAAGATCATCGGCGTCGACATCAACCCGAAGCGCGTCGAGCTCGCGAAGAAGTTCGGGATGACGCACTTCATCAACCCGAACGAAGTCGAGAACGTCGTCGACCACATCGTGCAGCTGACTGACGGCGGCGCCGACTACTCGTTCGAATGCGTCGGCAACGTGAAGCTGATGCGCCAGGCGCTCGAGTGCACGCACAAGGGCTGGGGCCAGTCGTTCATCATCGGCGTCGCGGCGGCCGGCGAGGAAATCAGCACGCGTCCGTTCCAGCTCGTGACGGGCCGCGAATGGAAGGGCTCCGCGTTCGGCGGCGCGCGCGGCCGCACCGACGTGCCGAAGATCGTCGACTGGTATATGGAAGGCAAGATCAACATCGACGACCTGATCACGCACACGCTGCCGCTCGAGCGGATCAACGAAGGTTTCGACCTGATGAAGCAGGGCGAGTCGATCCGCTCGGTCGTGCTGTACTGACCGCCGGGGCGAGACGATGCTCGAACTCGTTTCTTCGCATGCGTGCCACGGCGGCGAGCAGCGCTTCTACCGTCACGATTCGGCGGCCATCGGCCTGCCGATGAAGTTCTCGGTGTACCTGCCGCCGCAGGCCGCGCACGGCCGCGTGCCGGCGCTGTTCTATCTCGCCGGGCTCACGTGTACCGACGAGACGTTCGCGATCAAGGCCGGCGCGCAGCAATACGCGGCGCAGCATGGGCTCGCGCTCGTGATGCCCGATACGAGCCCGCGCGGCGCGGGCGTGCCGGGTGAAACCGATGCGTGGGATTTCGGCGTCGGCGCGGGCTTCTACGTCGATGCGACCGAAGCGCCGTGGTCCGCGCATTACCGGATGGAGTCGTACGTGACGGGCGAGCTGCGCGAGCTCGTCGCGGCCGAGTTGCCGATCGACGGCGCGCGGCTCGGGATCTTCGGTCACTCGATGGGCGGGCACGGCGCGCTGACGCTCGCGCTGCGTCATCCGGGCCTGTACCGGTCGGTGTCGGCGTTCGCGCCGATCGCCGCGCCGACACGCTGCCCGTGGGGCGAGAAGGCGTTCTCGGGCTACCTCGGCGCCGATCGCGAAACGTGGAGGCAGCACGACGCGAGCGAACTCGTCGCGCGCGCGGATGCGCCGAAGTTCGCGGAAGGCATCCTGGTCGACCAGGGGCTCGCCGATCAATTCCTCGCGAACCAGCTGAACCCCGACGTGTTCGAAGCCGCGTGCGCGAAGGCCGGCCAGCCGCTGACGCTGCGCCGCCATGCGGGTTACGACCACGGGTACTATTTCATCTCGACGTTCATCGCCGATCACCTCGCGCATCACGCGCGCGTGCTCGTGCGCTGAGAAGGGCGGCAAGCAGGTCACTCGCGCATCGTCGTACGCGAATCGCGCGCATGAAAAAACGCCGGCGCTGCCTTCGGGCACGCCGGCGTTTTCATTTGCATCGATTGTCGCGCCGGCCCGCTTCGACGCGGGCCGTGCGCATCGGCGATCAGTTGCGCCGCAACAGGCTCGCGCCGTACACGAGCGCCGACAGCGCGGTGATCCAGAAGCTCGTCGGCCAGTCGGTGTGATACGCGAGCGTGATGCCGGCCCACGCCTCGAACAGCGCGAACAGCGCGGCGAGCAGCACGCCGGTCGACAGCCGCGTCGACACGTTCTGCGCGGCGGCAGCCGGCCCGACCAGCAGCGTGAACACGAGCAGCACGCCGACGATCTGCGTGGCCGCGGCCACCGCGAGCGCGCACACCGCGAGGAACAGCATCGACACCGCGCGCAGCGACACGCCCTTGGCTTCGGCCAGTTCGGGCTGCAGCGACGCGAACAGCAGCGGCCGCGCGATCAGCGCGAGCGCGATCAGGCTCACCGCGCCGATGCCCGCGAGCACCGCGAGCGTGTCGTGGCTGACCGCGAGCACGTTGCCGAACAGCAGCGCGGTGACCTGCGTCGCGAACGACGTATAGAAATGCAGGAACAGCAGGCCGAAGCCGAGCGCGCCCGACAGGATCACGCCGATCGCGACGTCGCGGCCCGCGAGCTTCTCGCCGAGTGCGCCCATCCCGATCCCGGCCGCGAGTGTGAAGCCGACCATCCCCCAGATCGGCGAGATGCCGAGCAGCACCGCGCCCGTCGCGCCGGTGAAGCCGACGTGCGACAGCGCGTGGCCGGCGAAGGTCTGCCCGCGCAGCACCAGGAAGTAGCCGACGATGCCCGCGAGCACCGCGACGATTCCCGACGCCGCGAAGGCGTTGATCATGAAGTCGTATTCAAACATCGTGCGAATGCCCGGGATGGGCGTGTCCGTGGTGGTGGTGACCGCCGCCGCCGTGCGAGTGGCCGTCGTCTTCGTGCTCGTGGTCGTGCTTCTCGATCTCGACGTCGCCCGACATCACGAAGATCTTGCCGTTTACGCGCATCACGTCGATCGGCGAACCGTAGAGCCGCGACAGCACGGGCTTCGTGATCACTTCGTCGACGGTGCCGAGCGCCGCGACGCCGTTGCCGAGATACAGCACGCGATCGAGCGCGTTCAGCAGCGGATTCAGTTCGTGCGCGGAGAACAGCACGGTGATGCCGAGTTCGCGCTGCACGTTGCGCACGAGTTCGACGACGCCGCGCTGGTGGTTCGGGTCGAGGCTGATCAGCGGCTCGTCGAGCAGCAGCAGCTTCGGGTTGCCGAGCAGGCACTGCGCGAGCAGCAGGCGCTGCCGCTCGCCGCCCGACAGCTCCGACAGCGGCCGGCGCGCGAGCGTCGTGCCGCCGACGAGGTCGAGCACGCGGTCGACGTCGCGGCGCGTGGCCGCGTTCGTGTGCGGCAATCCCCAGCGGTGGCCGTCGGCGGCCATCGCGACGAAGTCGTAGCCGCGCATCCGGCGATTCGCGAGGCCGCTCCTGATTTGCGGCATGTAGCCGATCGACGCGTTGCCGCGCACGACCGGCACGCCGCCGACCGACAGCGTGCCGCCCGAGACGGGCACGAGGCCGAGCACCGCGCGCATCAGCGTCGTCTTGCCGGCGCCGTTCGGCCCGAGCACGCCGACGAATTCGCCGGGTTCGATCGAGAAACTGACGTCGCGCAGGATCGTGCGTCCGCCGAGTTCGAGCGTGACGCGATCGACGGCGAGTGCATGGGGAGTGGCGGTCATTTCGTTACGGGTGCCTTATTTCTTGCCGGCGGAAAGCGCGGCGGCGAGCGCATCGAGCTGGCCGGCCATCCACTGCTGGAAGGTCTTGCCGGCGGGCTGCGTCTCGGTGACGCTGACGGCCGGCACGCCGCCGTCGCGCGCGATCTTCAGCATGCGTTTGGTGGTCGGCGCTTCGGCCTGGCTGTTGTAGATCAGCACGCGCACCTGCTTCTTGCGCAGGTCGTTCTCGAACGCGGCGACGTCCTGCGCGCTCGCTTCGGTGTCGTTCATCGTCGCGAGCTGGAAGCGCTGGTTGCGCATGTCGAGGCCGATCGCATCCGACATGTAGCCGAATACGGGTTCGGTGGCCGTCACCGGCACGCCCTTGTACTGCGCGCGCAGTGCGGCGACCTTGTCGTCGACGGGCTTCAGCGACGCGACGAACTTCTGCAGGTTCGCGTCGTAGTCGGCCTTGTTCGCCGGATCGGCGCGGCCGAGCTCGGTCGCGATCGCGCGCGCGGCGGCCGGCATCGTCGCCGGGTCGTACCACAGGTGCGGGTTGTCGCCGGCCTTCTTGCCGACGAGATCGGCGACGACGATCGTCACGCGCTTCGCCTGTTTCGACGCGCCGAGCAGCTTGGCCATCCACGGATCGTAGTCGGCGCCGTTGTAGATCACGACCTGCGCGTGCTGGAGCGCGCGCGCCGTCTTCGGGCTCGCTTCGAACAGGTGCGGATCCTGGTCGGGATTGCTGAGGATGCTCGTCACCGCGACGTGGCGGCCGCCGATCTGCGATGCGACATCGCCGTAGAAATTCTCGGCGGCGACGACGTTGACGGCCGCGGCCTGCGCCAACGCGGGCGCGGCGAGCGACGACAGCACGGCGGCAGTGGCGGCGAGCCAGCGGACAGGCGACAGGGCACGCCGCGGCGCGCGCTTCAGGGCAATGAACATGGAACTCCTCGATGGAAAGGGCGGCGCATGCGCCGCGCGGTTTCGGCGTCAGCGTTGCGCGGGCTTGCGCTTGCAGTGCCCGCACAGGCCGCTCAGCTCGACGACCTGGTGGTGGACTTCGAAACCGTGCGCGGGCTCGCTCGCGGACAACTGCTTCGCGAGGTCGCCGCCGGGAATCTCGACGGTATCGCCGCACGAATCGCAGATCAGGAACTGGCCTTCGTGCGGTACGCCGATCTCGCAGCATGCGAAGAACGCGTTCTTCGATTCGATCCGGTGGATGAAGCCGTGCTCGACGAGGAAATCCAGCGCGCGGTAGACGGTCGTGGGCGGCACGCGGCCGCGCTGCGGCTCGAGCTCGGCGAGCAGGTCGTACGCGCCGATCGGGCGCTGCGCGGCCAGCACGCGCTCGTAGACCTGGCGGCGCAGCGGCGTCCACGCGAGCCCGTGCTCGGCGGCGAATGCGTCGGCCCGGGACAGCCGGGCGTCAAGGGACGATGAGGTAGCCATGGCGTGAAGCAGGCGATGAAACAAAGTACGGCGATGATATAACGTATCGCCGCGCCGTGCAGCGCCAAATCCTGTTTCCGTCCCCTTCATCGTCGCTCCGACCGCGCCGCACCGCGCGCGCCGCGCCTTGCCGGGCGTGCGCCTCGGGCCATCGTCATGCGCCGTTGTGCCGCAGCGCGTCATAGAAAGCCGCCGCCCCGCCTTGACAGCGCGAATCGCGTATCCGATCATTCGATCAACAACAGAGCAATTGATCGGTCAGAGAGCGTTCGCTCACCTCGTGACCGTCGTACAGCAGAACGAACCGGAGACAGCCAGTGAGACTGGAAGACAAGGTCGCGATCCTGACGGGCGCCGCAAGCGGTATCGGCGAGGCGGTCGCGCAACGCTATCTGGACGAGGGCGCGCGCTGCGTGCTCGTCGACGTGAAGCCGGCGGCCGGCTCGCTCGCGCGGCTCATCGAGGCGAACCCCGGCCGCGCGGTGGCGGTCACCGCGGACGTCACGCGCCGCGACGACATCGAGCGGATCGTCGCCACTACGATCGAGCGTTTCGGCGGCGTCGACATCCTGTTCAACAACGCGGCGCTGTTCGACATGCGCCCGATCCTCGACGAATCGTGGGACGTGTTCGACCGGCTGTTCGCGGTCAACGTGAAAGGGCTGTTCTTCCTGATGCAGGCCGTGGCGCAGCGGATGGTCGAGCAGGGGCGCGGCGGCAAGATCGTCAACATGTCGTCGCAGGCCGGCCGGCGCGGCGAAGCGCTCGTTTCGCACTACTGCGCGACCAAGGCCGCGGTGATCAGCTATACGCAGTCGGCCGCACTCGCGCTCGCGCCGCACCGGATCAACGTGAACGGCATCGCGCCGGGTGTGGTCGACACGCCGATGTGGGAGCAGGTCGATGCGCTGTTCGCGCGCTACGAGAACCGGCCGCTCGGCGAGAAGAAGCGGCTCGTCGGCGAAGCCGTGCCGCTGGGCCGCATGGGCGTGCCGGGCGACCTGACGGGCGCCGCGCTGTTCCTCGCGTCCGCCGACGCCGACTACATCACTGCCCAGACGCTGAACGTCGACGGCGGCAACTGGATGAGCTGACGATGGCGCCGCTCGCACCCGCAACCTGCCGGCCGGCCCTCGACGAGGGGGCATCGCCGCGCGCCTGGGCTGCCGCCGAACGAGGAGGGCGCGCCTGATGGCCGCGATCGTCGTCGCCGGCGAACTGCTCGCCGAATTCGTCGCCGCCGAGCGCGGCCAGGGTTTCGATACACCGGGCCTGTTCGCGGGACCGTTCCCGAGCGGTGCGCCCGCGATCTTCGCCGATCAGGCCGCCCGGCTCGGTGCGCGCGTCGCCTATGCGGGCTGCGTCGGCCGAGATGCGTTCGGCGATGCGATCGTCGCGCGGCTCGAACGCGACGGCGTCGACGTCGCACGCGTCCGCCGCATCGCGGCACGCCCGACCGGCACCGCGTTCGTCGCGTATCGCGACGACGGCTCGCGCAGCTTCGTCTTCAGTCTTTCCACCAGTGCGGCCGCATGCGTCGACGCATCCGACGTCGATACCGCGATGTTCGACGGCTGCCGCTACTTCCACGTGATGGGCTCGTCGCTGACGAGCGAATCGGCGATCGCGGCCGTGCAGCGCGGCGTGATCGAGGCCGCGCGGGCCGGCGCGAAAGTGTCGTTCGACCCGAACGTGCGCGCCGAAATGCTGAGCTTTCGCCCGATGCGCGCGGCGCTCGACGCGATGCTCGCCGCGTGCCACCTGTTCCTGCCGAGCGAGGCCGACCTGCCGTTCTTCTGCGGGCCGCAGCCGGCCGAGCGCGCGATCGCGGGCCTGCTCGCGACGCATCCGCTGCTCGAACGCGTCGTGCTGAAGCGCGGCGCCGCAGGCAGCGTCGCGTTCGACCGCGCGAGCCGCGTCGAAGCGAGTGCTTACGCGGTGGACGAAGTCGACCCGACCGGCGCCGGCGACTGCTTCGGCGGCACGCTGGTCGCGAGCCTCGTCGCGGGCGTGCCGATCGACGTGGCGCTGCGCCGCGCGAACGCGGCCGGCGCGATCGCGGTCACGCGGCGCGGCCCGATGGAAGGCAACAGCAGCGCGGCCGAGATCGACCGCTTCCTGACCGAACGAGGTGTCGCATGTCCGGCCTGACGAGCGTTGCCGAACGCACCCGCCCCGCGCACGCGCAAGCCGTGCTGCGGATGATCTTCGATGCGAACCGCGCGGACGCGCAGCGCGGCATCTATTCGATCTGCAGCGCGCACCGGCTCGTGCTGGAGGCCGCGTGCGAAGCCGCGCGCGCGGACGGCTCGCCGCTCCTGATCGAGGCGACCTGCAACCAGGTGAACCACCTCGGCGGCTACACGGGCATGACGCCCGCCGATTTCCGCCGCGACGTCGACGCGATCGCCGAGCGCTGCGGGCTCCCGCCGTCGGCGCTCGTGCTCGGCGGCGATCATCTCGGCCCGAACCCGTGGCGGCATCGCCGCGCGGCCGACGCGATGCGCGAGGCCTGCGCGATGGTCGCCGCGTACGTCGACGCCGGTTTCGAAAAGATCCACCTCGATGCGAGCATGGCGTGCGCGGACGATCCGGCGCGGCTCGACGATCGTACGATCGCCGCGCGCGCGGCCGAGCTGTGCCGGGCGGCGGAAGACGCGGCATCGCGCGCCGGCGTCGCGCCCGTCTACGTGATCGGCACCGAGGTGCCGACGCCGGGCGGCGAAGTGAGCGGCAACGCGCACGATGCGCAAGGCGGCGCGATCGCGCACATCGCGGTCACGCGCAGCGACAGCATCGCGGCGACGCTCGATGCGCACCGCCGCGCCTTCGCGGCGGCCGGACTCGACGACGCGTGGACGCGCGTCGTCGCGATCGTCGCGCAGCCGGGCGTCGACTTCGACGATCGCCACGTGCTCGACTACGACAGCGCGAAGGCGGCGTCACTCGGCGCGAGTATCCTGCATGCACCGCGCCTCGTGTTCGAGGCGCATTCGACCGATTACCAGACCGAAGGCGCGCTCGCCGCGCTCGTGCGCGACCACTTCGCGGTGTTGAAGGTCGGCCCCGCGCTGACGTTCGCGCTGCGCGAGGCGCTGTTTGCATTGACGTTCATCGAGGATGCGCTGATCGACGACGCCGCGCAGCGCTCGCGCTTGCGCGACGTGGTCGATGCCGCGATGCGCGCGCAGCCCGAGCACTGGGCGCCGTACTACCGCGGCGACGAAACCGAGCAGCGGCTCGCGCGCCAGTTCAGTTACAGCGACCGCATTCGTTATTACTGGCTGCAGCCGGCGGTTGCGGCCGCGGTCGAGCAGTTGTTCGGCAATCTCGCGCGACAGCCGGTGCCCGAGACGCTCGTCGCGCAGTGGCTGCCGGACGTCTACGCGGCATGCCGCGCGGGCGGCCTCGCGAAAGAACCGCGCGCGTGGGTGCGCCACCGGATACGCGACGTGATCGCGCACTATGCGCGCGCGTGCGGCATGCAGCGGCCGGCATGACGGGCCGCGAAGGAAAAGACGCAACACGCAATACCGACGACACTTCGAACAATCACAGGAGACATGCCATGCAACGAAAGATGCTCGACGCCGCCGCACGCTGCTTCGCCGGGGCCGCGCTCGCGACGGCCGCGTGCGCCGCGTCCGCCGGCACGCTGACGATCGCGACGCTGAACAACCCCGACATGATCGAGCTGAAGAAGCTGTCGCCGGCGTTCGAGAAGGCGAATCCCGACATCAAGCTGAACTGGGTGATCCTCGAGGAAAACGTGCTGCGTCAGCGCGCGACGACCGACATCACGACCGGCAGCGGCCAGTTCGACGTGATGGCGATCGGCACCTACGAGACGCCGCAGTGGGGCAAGCGCGGCTGGCTCGCGCCTATCACGGGCCTGCCCGCCGATTACGACCTGAACGACATCGTGAAGACCGCGCGCGACAGCCTGTCGTACAACGGCCAGCTCTACGCGCTGCCGTTCTACGTCGAAAGCTCGATGACGTTCTACCGCAAGGACCTGTTCGCGGCGAAGGGGCTGAAGATGCCCGACCAGCCGACCTACGACCAGATCGCCGAGTTCGCGGACAAGCTCACCGACAAGGCGAAGGGCACCTACGGGATCTGCCTGCGCGGCAAGGCCGGCTGGGGCGAGAACATGGCGTATGTATCGACGGTCGTGAACACGTTCGGCGGGCGTTGGTTCGACGAGAACTGGAACGCGCAGCTCACGTCGCCCGAATGGAAGAAGGCGATCACGTTCTACGTGAACCTGCTGAAGAAGGACGGCCCGCCGGGAGCGAGCTCGAACGGCTTCAACGAGAACCTGACGCTGACCGCGTCGGGCAAGTGCGCGATGTGGATCGACGCGACGGTCGCGGCCGGCATGCTCTATAACAAACAACAGTCGCAGGTGGCCGACAAGATCGGCTTCGCGGCCGCGCCGGTCGCCGCCACGCCGAAGGGCTCGCACTGGCTGTGGGCATGGGCGCTGGCCGTGCCGAAGACGTCGAAGCAGCAGGACGCCGCGCGCAAGTTCATCGCGTGGGCGACGTCGAAGCAGTACATCGAGATGGTCGGCAAGGACGAGGGCTGGGCATCGGTGCCGCCGGGCACGCGCACGTCGACCTATCAGCGCTCCGAGTACAAGGCCGCCGCGCCGTTCTCGGACTTCGTGCTGAAGGCGATCGAGACGGCCGACCCGAACGATCCGTCGCTGAAGAAGGTGCCGTACACGGGCGTGCAGTACGTCGGGATTCCCGAGTTCCAGTCGTTCGGCACGGTGGTCGGCCAGTCGATCGCGGGTGCGGTCGCGGGCCAGATGACGGTCGACCAGGCGCTCGCCGCCGGGCAGGCTGCCGCCGATCGCGCGGTGCGACAGGCCGGCTACAAGAAGTGACGCGCCACGCACCGTGCGCAGGCCGTGCACGGTGCGTGTCGTCGAAGCTGAAAGGCGGGCGGCCGTTCGCGCCCGCGCATCAACCGGAGGGACTCCGATCATGCGTCACCTGCGTCTTCCCCTGAGTCATGCGCCGTCGGTCGGCGACGCGTCGTCGCCGCCGGGCGCGCCGCGCCGTGCGCGCGGCGGCGCGAGCTGGCTCGTGTCGCCGTCCGTCGCGGTGCTGCTGCTGTGGATGTCGATTCCGCTCGCGATGACGATCTGGTATTCGTTCTCGCGCTACAACCTGCTGAACCCCGACGTGAAGGGTTTCGCGGGGCTCGACAACTACCGCTTCCTCGCGACCGATCCGTCGTTCCTGCCCGCGATCTGGCACACGCTCGTGCTGATCGGCGCGGTGCTCGCGATCACCGTGGTCGGCGGCGTGCTGATGGCCGTGCTGTTCGACCGCAAGTTCTACGGGCAGGGCATCGCACGCCTGCTCGCGATCGCGCCGTTCTTCGTGATGCCGACGGTGTCTGCGCTGATCTGGAAGAACATGATCCTGCACCCGGTGTACGGGCTCGTCGCGAACGCGATGCGCGCGCTCGGGATGACGCCGATCGACTGGTTCGCCGATTACCCGCTCACGGCCGTGATCATCATCGTCGCGTGGCAGTGGCTGCCGTTCGCGTTCCTGATCCTGTTCACCGCGATCCAGTCGCTCGACCAGGAACAGAAGGAAGCGGCGCGCATCGACGGCGCCGGCCCGATCGCGATGTTCTTCTACATCACGCTGCCGCACCTGAAGCGCGCGATCGCCGTGGTCTTGATGATGGAGACGATTTTCCTGCTGTCGATCTTCGCGGAGATCTACACGACGACCGGCGGCGGCCCCGGCGACGCGACGACCAACCTGTCGTACCTGATCTACGCGCTCGGCCTGCAGCAGTTCGACGTCGGCCTCGCCTCCGCGGGCGGCATCATCGCCGTCGTGGTCGCGAACGTCGTGTCGTTCTTCCTCGTGCGGATGCTCGCGCGCAACCTGAAGGGAGAGTACGAAAAATGAGCGACCTGACCTTCGAAGGCCGGCGCGTGCCGGCCGTGTTCGACCTCGTGCGGCGTGCGCTGCCCGGCACGCTCGCGTGGCTGATCGCGCTCTTGCTGTTCTTCCCGATCTTCTGGATGGCGATCACCGCGTTCAAGACCGAGCAGCAGGCGTACGCATCGACGCTGTTCTTCATGCCGACGCTCGACAGTTTCCGCGAGGTATTCGCGCGCAGCAACTACTTCGCGTTCGCATGGAATTCGGTGCTGATCTCGGCGGGCGTCACGGTGATCTCGCTGCTGTTCGCGGTGCCGGCCGCGTACGCGATGGCGTTCTTCCCGAACCACCGCACGCAGAAGGTGCTGCTGTGGATGCTGTCGACGAAGATGATGCCGTCGGTCGGCGTGCTCGTGCCGATCTACCTGCTGTGGAAGAACGCGGGGCTGCTCGACACCGTGTCGGGCCTCGTGATCGTCTACACGCTGATCAACCTGCCGATCGCGGTGTGGATGACCTTCACGTACTTCAACGAGATCCCGAAGGACATCCTCGAAGCCGGCCGCATCGACGGCGCGTCGACGTGGCAGGAGATCGTCTACCTGCTGATGCCGATGGCGCTGCCGGGGCTCGCGTCCACCGCGCTGCTGCTCGTGATCCTGTCGTGGAACGAGGCGTTCTGGAGCATCAACCTGTCGAGCTCGAATGCCGCGCCGCTCACCGTGTTCATCGCGTCGTACTCGAGCCCCGAAGGATTGTTCTGGGCGAAGCTGTCCGCCGCTTCGTTGCTCGCGGTCGCGCCGATCCTGATCGTCGGCTGGCTGTCGCAGAAGCAGCTCGTGCGCGGGCTCACGTTCGGGGCGGTCAAATGAGCGCGGCCGGCGAAGGCGGAAGTGCGTTGATTTGCGATTGCGACGGCGTGCTGATCGACAGCGAAGCCGTCGCTGCCGACGTGATCGTGCGCGAGCTCGACGCGCGCTGGCCGGGCGTCGATGTGCGGCCGGCCGTGATGCCGCTGCTCGGGTTGCGCATCGAGCGCGTGCTGGCCGGTGCAGGCGAGGCGGTTGGCCGCACGCTGTCGGCCGGCGACGTCGACGCGATCCGCCGCGCGGTCGAGGCGGCGGCCGTGAACGCGCCGATGGTCGAAGGCATCGACGCGGCGCTCGACGCGATCCAGCTGACGACAGCCTGCGCGAGCAACAGCTATCGCGCGTACGTCGAAGCCGCGCTCGCGCGCACGGGCCTCGCGCGCTTCTTCGGCGACCGGCTGTTCTGCGCGGATTCGGTCGCGCGGCCGAAGCCGGCGCCCGACGTCTATCTCGCGGCCGCGCGCACGCTCGGCGTCGCGCCCGCGCACTGCCTCGTGGTCGAGGACAGCGTGACCGGCATCACCGCCGCAGCCGCGGCCGGCATGACCGTGCTCGGCTTCGTCGGCGGCGGGCATGCGTCGGCCGCGCAGATCGACGCGCTGCGCGGGATCGGCGCGCGTCACGTATTCGACGACATGCACGAGTTGCCCGGTTACGTCGCGCGCTGGCAGGCGACGGGCGCGGTGCTGCCGAACTAGCAACGATTGCGCGCCGCCCGAAGGCGGCGCATCACGAACGAACGGAGACAGATCATGGCAAGCGTGCTCCTGCGCAACATCGCGAAGCGCTACGACGAAACGGAAGTGCTGCGCAACGTGAACCTCGACATCGCCGACGGCGAATTCGTCGTGTTCGTCGGCCCGAGCGGCTGCGGCAAATCCACGCTGATGCGGATGATCGCGGGCCTCGAGGATATTTCCAGCGGCGACCTGCTGATCGACGGCGCGAAGGTCAACGACGTGCCGAGCGCGAAGCGCGGCATCGCGATGGTGTTCCAGTCGTATGCGCTGTACCCGCACATGACGCTGTACGACAACATGGCGTTCGGCCTGAAGCTCGCGGGCGCGAAGAAGCCCGAGATCGACCAGGCGGTGAAGAACGCCGCGAAGATCCTGCACATCGACCACCTGCTCGACCGCAAGCCGAAGCAGTTGTCGGGCGGCCAGCGGCAGCGCGTCGCGATCGGCCGCGCGATCACGCGCAAGCCGAAGGTGTTCCTGTTCGACGAGCCGTTGTCGAATCTCGACGCCGCGCTGCGCGTGAAGATGCGGCTGGAGTTCGCGCGGCTGCACGACGAGCTGAAGACGACGATGATCTACGTGACGCACGACCAGGTCGAGGCGATGACGCTCGCGGACAAGATCGTCGTGCTGTCGGGCGGCGCGGTGCAGCAGGTCGGCACGCCGAACGCGCTTTACCACGCACCGGCGAACCAGTTCGTCGCGGGCTTCATCGGCTCGCCGAAGATGAACTTCCTGAAGGGCACGGTCGAATCGGTCGACGCGCTCGGCGTGCAGGTGCGCTTCGACAGCGGCGAGACGCAGCGCGTCGCGGTGGACGCGGCGGGGCTGCAGCGCGGCGCGGCGGTGACGGTCGGCGTGCGGCCCGAGCATCTGAAGGTGGGTGCCGCGGAGACGGGCGTCGCCGCGCGGACCATGGCCGTCGAATCGCTCGGCGATTCCGCGTATCTGTATGCGGAGTCGGCCGCAGCGCCTGACGGGCTGATCGCGCGGATTCCGCCGCTCGATACCTATCGCACCGGCGAGGCGCTGCACGTGAGCGCGGAGGCCGGACATTGCCACCTGTTCGACGAGCACGGCCAGGCGTTGCGCCGGCTGAGCGCGCACGCGAAGGCCGCGTGACGGCCGGCGCCGGTTACAGGCGCAGGTGATCGGCCATGTAATCGACGAACGCGCGCAGCTTCGGCGTCGGATGCCGGCCTGACGGCCACAGCACGGAAATCGGCGTGCGGCTCTCGATGTGTTCGTCGAGCACCGTGCGCAGCGCGCCGCCGTCGAGCGCGTCGTGCACGAAAAACTCCGGCAGGCACGCGATGCCGAGCCCGCGCAACACGAAGCACAGGCGCGCCTCCGCGTTGTTGCTGACCATTGATACCGGCACCTCGGGCGACGTGCCCGAGCGCGGCACGCGCAGCGGCCAGGTTTCGAGCTTGCCGCTGCTCGGGAAGCGGTAGTGCAGGCAGCGGTGCAGCGCGAGGTCGGCCGGTGTGCGCGGTGTGCCGTGCCGGTCGAGATAGTCGGGCGACGCGACGAGGTGCTGGCGGAAATGGCCGAGCAGCCGCGATGACAGCCGTGAATCCGACGGCCGGCCGGTACGCAGCACCGCGTCGAAACCTTCGTCGACGACGTCGACGAGCCGGTCGTTGAAATCGATATCGAGTTCGATCTCCGGATACGCGGCCATGAAATCGGCGAGCACGGGCAGCAAGAGCGTGCCGACCATCGGCAGGCTCACGCGCAGGCGTCCGCGCGGCGCTTCGGCGCTGTGCGTCAGTTCCTGCTCGGCCGCATCGATCTCGGCGATCACGCGCCGGCATCGTTCGAGAAAGCGCGTGCCTTCCGCCGTCAGCGTGATGCTGCGCGTGCTGCGGTGAAAGAGCCGCACGTTCAGGCGCGCCTCGAGCCGCGCGATGCGCTTGCCGATCGCCGACGCCGACAGCCCGAGCGCGCGGCCGGCCGCGACGAAGCTGCGCGTTTCGGCGACCTGAACGAACACGACGAAACCGCCCAGATTTTCCATGCGAGCTCCCGATTGCGGACGCGTGCGTCCGGAGTGTCCGGAACTCTAACCCGGTTTTTCTTCTTTCGCCGGCTCCTTACGATGGGCGTTCCTTCACTGTTCGAGGTCGCCCCATGTCATCCCTGCCTGTCACCGCTTTCCGCGCCGAACCGGACGCCGCGCTGCGCCGCCGGCTCGACGGCACGCTCGAGCGCGCGCTCGCCGATGCGCGCATGGTCGGCGCGGTCGTGCTGGTCGCGCGCGATGGCGAGCTGCGTTATGCGCGCGCCGCCGGGCTAGCCGATCGCGAGGCCGGCACGCCGATGCGGGAGGACACGCTGTTCCGGCTCGCGTCGGTCACGAAGCCGATCGTCGCGGCCGCCGCGATGCGGCTGGTCGCGGCGGGGCGCATCGCGCTCGACGAGCCGGTCGCGCGCTGGCTGCCCGCGTTCCGGCCCGCGCTGCCCGACGGCGCGCCGGCCGATATCACGTTGCGTCATCTGCTGTCGCATACGGCCGGGCTCGGCTATCGCTTCCTCGAAGCCGACGCCGACGGCCCGTATGCGCGAGCCGGCGTATCCGACGGGATGGATCGCGCGGGCATTTCGCTCGCGGAGAACGTGCGGCGCATCGCCAGCGTGCCGCTGAAGTTCGCGCCCGGCACGGCCTGGGACTATTCGCTTGCGATGGACGTGGTCGGCGCGCTGGTCGAGGCGGTCGACGGCCGGCCGCTCGCCGAGGCGGTGGCCGCGCTCGTCACGACGCCGCTCGGAATGACCGACACCGCGTTCGTCGCGCACGACGCCGCGCGATTGGCGACGCCCTACGTGAGCACGCCGGGCGTGCCGCGCCGGATGGCGGACACCGATCTCGTGCCGGTGTTCGACGGCACGGTCGGCATCCGTTTCGAACCGGCGCGCGTGTTCGACCGCGATGCGTGGCCGTCGGGTGGCGCGGGCATGGTCGGCAGTGCGCGCGATTGCGTGACGCTGCTCGACGCGCTGCGCACGGGCCGCGACGGCTGGCTCGAACGCACGTGGATCGACGAGATGGCGCGCATCCAGCCGGGCGCGCACGCACTGCAGGACGCGCCGGGTTTCGGTTTCGGGCTCGGGTTTTCGGTGCTGCACGATCCGGCGGCCGCGCAGTCGCCGGAGTCGGTCGGCACGTGGCGCTGGGGCGGCGCGTACGGACATGCGTGGTTCGTCGATCGCGCCGCCGGCCTCACGGTCGTTGCGCTGACCAACACGTTGTACGAGGGCATGCACGGGCGCATCGTGACCGACGTGCGCGATGCGGTCTATGGCGTCGATGCCGGGAGCGCGGCATGAGCGACTGCACATCGATCGACGACGACGTTGCCGTCCAGGCCGGGCACGCGCGTGGCGCTTGCCGGTCGCGAACCTGCTCGCGCTCGCGACGGCCGCCTTCATCACGATTCTCACCGAGGCGTTGCCGGCCGGCCTGCTGCCGCTGATGAGCGCCGACCTGCACGTGACCGAGGCGCTGATCGGCCAGCTCGTGACCGTCTATGCGCTCGGCTCGATCGTCGCGGCGATCCCGCTCGTGGCCGCGACGCGTGCGATGCGCCGGCGCCGGCTGCTGCTCGCGGCGCTGGCCGGTTTCGTCGTGTCGAATGCGCTGACGGCCGTCTCGCCGTACTACGCGCTCACGCTCGCCGCGCGTTTCGTCGCCGGCATGTCGGCCGGGCTGTTGTGGGCGCTGCTGGCCGGCTACGCGAGCCGGATGGTCGGCGCATCGCTGCGCGGGCGCGCGATCGCGGTCGCAATGCTCGGCGCGCCGGTCGCGATGTCGATCGGCATTCCGGCCGGCACCGCGCTGGGCGCGGCGCTCGGCTGGCGCGTCGCATTCGCGCTGATCACGCTGGCGGCGCTCGCGCTGATCGGCTGGATTCGCTTGCGCGTGCCCGATTACCCGGGGCAGCAGGCCGGCACGCGCGAACCGGTGCTCGGCGTGATGACGCTGCCCGGCGTGCGGCCGGTACTGACCGTGATGTTCGCGTACGTGCTCGCGCACAACATGCTGTACACGTACGTCGCGCCGTTCCTCGCGGGCGTGAGGATGGGCACGCAGGTCGATGTGGTGCTGTTCGTGTTCGGCGTGGCGTCGCTGGTCGGCATCGCGCTGACGGGTGCGTGGATCGGCGCCGCGCAACGGCGCCTGACGCTCGCCAGCATCGCGCTGTTCGCGCTCGCGGCGGCGCTGCTCGGCGCAGGCTCCGGGATGACGATCGTCTATGCGGGCGTCGTGCTGTGGGGGCTCGCGTTCGGCGGCGCGCCGACGCTGTTCCAGACGGCCACCGCGAACGCGGCGGGGGAGTCGGCCGACGTCGCGCAGTCGATGCTCGTGACGGTGTGGAACCTCGCGATCGCGGGCGGCGGCATCGCGGGCGGGATGCTGCTCGGCGCGACGGGCGCCAGCGCGATTCCGTGGGTGCTGGTCGTGCTGCTGGCGGCCGCGTGGGTCGGCGCGTGGCGCGCGCGCCGGCATGCGTTTCCGGCGCCGCGTGCGGCCTGAGCGCGCGGTTGCGGTGTCAGTCCGCCTTCGCGTCGAGCGCGGCGCGCGCGCAGGTTTCGTCGGTGACGAGCCCCGACACCCAGCCGCCGCGCAGCGCGGCGATCACCGCGTCGCGTTTCTTCGGGCCGCCGGCGAAGGCGATCGTCGGGCGTTTCGGCGGCGTGGCGAGCGACACGCTCGTCACGCGCGGGCCGGTCGACACGTCGATCAGCTTGCCCTGCGCGTCGATCGGCATGCCGAGCAATTCGGCCACTGCGCCGAGCGCGGTCATCTCGTCGCGCTCCTGTTCGGTGATGAAGCCGTCTTCGTAGAGCGGGCAGTGCGGGCCGATGTTGCCGATTCCGACGAACGCGACATCGGCCTTGCCCGACAGCGCCTCGACGATCCGGTACAGCCGGTGGTTGCACCACTGCGCGCGCTCGGCGCCGCTGTCGGCGAACAGCGGCGCGGGCAGCAGGAAGTGCTTGCTGCCGGTTTTCTCGGAGATGTATTGCGCGACGTCGTAGCGGTTCGACGAGCCGTCGGCCGCGATCGCGCCGACCATCGACACGAGCCGGTGCTGCGGGCGGTCGATCTGCGCGATCTGCGCGACGGCGGCCTTCAGCGTCCGGCCGCTGCTGACGGCGATCACCATCGGCCGCGTCTCGCCCAGGTAGCGCTCCATCACCTGCGCGCCGGCGACCGCGAGCTTGCGGTCGATCGCGTCGGGCGCGTCGGCATCGACGGGCACGACTTCGCACATCGCCAGGCCGTAGCGTTTCGACAGCTGCGCGCCGAGATCGAGACAGTCGGCGAGCTGATGGTCGACGCGCACGCGGATCAGGTTCTTTTCGACCGCGAACGCGACGAGGCGCTGCGCGACGGGGCGCGACACCTGCAGCTTTTCGGCGATTTCGTTCTGCGTGTCGCCCGCGACGTAGTAGAGCCACGCGGCGCGCGTGGCGAGATCGAGTTTTTCTGAGGACTTGGACACGATAGCGATTCGGTTCGGAGCTGGGGGCCGCCCGCGGACCGGCCGGCGGGCCGCACGACGGCATCCACTGTAACGCATGTCGTGCGCGCGGCCGTTGGCCGGTGCGCGCGCGGCGACGGCGCTCAGGCGAGCCGTGTGCGCGACGGTTCGTACAGCGGCCGCACGTGGCGGTACAGCGTGCGGAACGCGTCGAGGCGTTCGCGCAGCCGCGCGTGGCGGGCCGCGTCCGGTGCGTATTCGGCGCGCACCGGCGGCTTGGTCAGCACCGCGTGCGGATCGCCGCCGACGGCCAGCCAGCCGAGCCGGGCCGCGCCGAGCGCCGCCCCCGTTTCGCCGCCGCCGATCTGGCGCGTGCGCACGTTCAGCGCATCGGCGATCAGTTGCGCCCAGAACGCGCTGCGCGCGCCGCCGCCGATCAGCGAAAGCTGGTCGGTTTCGACGCCGGCCGCATGTAGCGCGTCGAGGCCGTCGGCGAGGCCGAGCGTCACGCCTTCGAGCGCCGCGTAGCCGAGATGCGCGCGGTCGGTGGCATGCGTCATCCCGAAGAACACGCCCTGTGCGTACGGATCGTTGTGTGGCGTGCGTTCGCCGGACAGGTAAGGCAGGAACAGCGGGGCAGTGGCGAGCGCGTCGGCGTCGAGCGCCTCGACTTCGGCGAGCAGCGCGGGCTCGTCGGTGCCCGTCAGCTTGCAGACCCAGCGCAGGCAGCTCGCGGCGGACAGCACGACGCTCATCAGTTGCCAGCGATCGGGAATCGCATGGCAGAACGCATGCACGGCCGATGCGGGATTCGGCATGAAGCGGTCGCCGACCACGCTCAGCACGCCCGACGTGCCGAGCGACACGAAGCCGTCGCCCGCGTGGATCGCACCGATGCCGAGCGCGCTGGTCGCGTTGTCGCCGCCGCCGCCGGCCACCACGACGGCTTCCGACAGACCGAGTTCGCGTGCGACGTCCGCGCGCAGCGTGCCGGACGGCGCATTGCCCTCGACGATGCGCGGCATCTGCTCGCGCGTCATGCCGCACGCGGCGAGCAGCGCGTCGGACCAGTCGCGGCGCGCGACGTCGAGCCACAGCGTGCCGGCCGCGTCCGACGGGTCGGACACCTTCGCACCGGTCATTCGGAACCGCAGGTAGTCCTTCGGCATCAGCACGCACGCGGTCGCCGCGAATACGTCGGGTTCGTGCTTCGCGGCCCACAGCAGTTTCGGTGCAGTGAAGCCCGGCATCGCGAGATTGCCGGCGAGCGCGTGGAGATCGGGCGCGCGCTCGGTGAGCAGCGCGCATTCGTCGGCGCTGCGCATGTCGTTCCACAGGATCGCGGGGCGCAGCACGCGGTCGTCGCGGCCGAGCAGCACGGCGCCGTGCATCTGGCCGGACAGGCCGATGCCGCGCACCTGCGCGAATTCACGCGGATGCCGCGCGCGCAGCGCCGCGAGCGCGGCGAGCGTGCCTTGCCACCAGTCTTCGGGATGCTGTTCGGCCCAGCGCGGATGCGGCCGCGACACGGTGAACGGCGAGCCGGCGGTGCCGACGACCGCGCCGTCCGGGGCGAGCAGCAGCACCTTCACTTCCGAGGTGCCGAGGTCGATGCCGAGATACATGAGCGATCCGTTCCGTCAGAGAGGAGCCGCTACTTTAGCCGTGCTGCACGCCCTGTGCCAAGCAGGTTCGCCCGGCCGCGCGGCCGGGCGCCGGCGCTCGCGCGTCAGCGCTGCGCGAGCCATGCGTCGACGCGTGCCAGCCCGGCGCGCAGCGCCTCGAACAGCGCCGCGTTGCCGGCGAGCGAGCCCCACAGCGGGCGGCTCGCGCACAGCGCGACGACGGGGTCGTCGGCGTCGACGATCGCGCGCGCGGCGCTGTCGTCCATCACGCCGTCCTGGTACGCGTACGGCAGCGTGCCGCGCGCCCAGCGTTCGAGAAAGCGCAGGAACAGCGCGGGCAGCACGGCGGTGGCGACCGGCGCCGCGCCGCGCGCGAACGATTCGGCGAGCGTCGGCGCGATGAAGCCGGGGATCTTCGAGAAGCCGTCGGCCGCGACGCGCTGGTTCGTATCGAGCACGTACGGGTTGCCGAAGCGCTCGAGCACGACGTCGCGGTAGCGCGCGAGGTCGAGCGGGCTCGGCGTGAGGCACGGGATCACGTCCTGCGTCACGTAGTCGTGCGCGAAACGGCGGATCGCCGCGTCGTGCGTGCCTTCGTGGATATACGTGTACCCGGCGAGCGTGCCGGCCCACGCGATGCAGCTGTGCGTCGCGTTGAGGATGCGGATCTTCGCTTCTTCGTACGGGTGCACGTCGTCGACGAGTTCCGCGCCGGCCAGCTCCCAGCGCGGCCGGCCGGCCGCGAAGCGGTCCTCGATCACCCACTGGATGAACGATTCGCCCATCACCGGGCAGGCGTCGTCGATGCCGGTCGCCGCCAGCACGCGCTCGCGCACGTCGGCGGTCGGGCGCGGCGTGATGCGGTCGACCATTGCGCTCGGCGTGGCGACGTGCGCGTCGAACCACGCGAGCAGGTCGGCCGCGCCGCGCCGTTCGAGAAATTCGCGCATCCCTGCGCGAAAGCGCGCGCCGTTGTTGCGCAGGTTGTCGCAGCTCTGCAGCGTGAGCGGGCCCGCGCCGCGCTTCACGCGTTCGGCGAGCAGTGCCGCGAGCGCGCCGTACAGCGTCGTACGCGCGCCCTGCAGGTCGGCCGCGAGATCGGCGTTCGCGACGTCGAGCCGGTTGTGTTCGTCGAGGTAGTAGCCGCCTTCGGTGACGGTGAACGACACGATCCGGCAGGCCGGGTCGGCGCCGGCGTCGATCAGCGCGGCGAGGTCGATCGACCACGGCAGCACGCGGGTGATCGCGCGGATCGTCTCGTACGCGCGTTCGCCTTGCGGCGTGACGGTTTCGAGCGTGTATGCGCCGTGCTGCGCGGCGAGCGCGTCCATCGTCGTGCGCATGTCGTCGCGGATGTTGCCGACGGTCAGCGACCAGCGTTCGCCGGCCGGCACGGCCGCGTTCACGCGATGCAGATACCACGCCTGGTGCGCGCGGTGAAACGAGCCCGCGCCGATGTGCAGCAGCACGGGTGCGCGGGCGGTGGGCGATTCGCTCATCCGGTGTCTCCTGTTCGTGCCAGTCTTTCCTGAGGATTCGATCATTTGCTCTTTGTGTGAGCGAATGATCGTATTCGGGCGAGCGAAAGTCAAGGCGGGGAAACGGCATTTCGATGGTGCGCTGCGGCGGTGCGCGGGACGAGCGGGAACGAGCGGGAACGAGCGGGAACGAGCGGGAACGGGCGGGAACGGGCGGGAACGGGCGGGAACGGGCGGGAACGGGCGGCCGGCGGGGAAGCGCCGTCAGCGCCATTCGCGTGTGAGCGCGACGAGTTCGTCGAGCAGCTTGCCGGCCGGCCCCGGCAGGATGCCGTGACGACGCCGGAACGCGGTGAGCGTGCGCACCGCGACGACTTCGCGCACCGGCAGCGTGTCGATCGTGCCGGCGCGCTGCTCGGCGCCGTACATCGGCTCGGCCATCCAGCTCAGGAAGCCGGCATGCGCGACGAGGCTCTTCAGCGTCGTGACCGAGCGCGTCTCGACCGCGATGTCGGGCAGCGCGAGCCCGTGCGCGTCGAAGGTCGCGCGCATGTGGTCGAACGGCGCGGTGCCGCGCGGCGGGATCGCCCAGCGCGCGTGCAGCGTATCGGCGAGCGTCGGCGCGCGGCCGAGCGCGCGCAGCGGATGGTTCGGCGCCGCGACGATGTGGCTGCGGTCTTCCCAGCGGCATTCGGGAATCGCGACGATTTCGTCGGTGTCGGGCGCGTGCGCGGACAGCGCGAGATCGATCTCGTGCTTGTTCAGCCCGTCGGCGAGCCGGTCCCACACGCCTTCGAGGATCTCGACGCGCAGGTTCGGCCAGCGATCGAGCACGCGGCCGACCGCGACCGGCAGCACGAGGCTCGCGATGCTGCCCACCGTGCCGACCTTGATCGTGCCCTTCGCGAAGCCGCGCATCGCGTCGAGCTCTTCGCGCGCATGCTCGGCCTCGTGCTGCAGCAACGTCGCGTGCGGCAGCAGCGCCTCGCCGAACGCGGTGAGCTGCACACCCTTCGAATGGCGCTCGAACAGCGGCGCGCCGACCTGGTCCTCGAGCCGCTTCAGGATCCGGCTCAGCGCCGGCTGCGTCACATGCAGCGCATCGGCCGCGCGGCCGAGGCTGCCGCACGCGACGATCGTCGTGAAGGCGCGCAATTGTCGGAGATCGAAAGTCATGTCGAAACGTAATGGCTTTTCGCAAAAAATACAGTATCCGAGAATGGCTTGCACTTCGATACTGTGGAAACCGCCCAGTCATCGAGGAGACACCCGAGCATGTCCGGCCATCCGCCCCCATCCGCCGCACCGGTCACCGTTCGCGATGCGGTCATCGACCTGTTTCGCCAGTTCGGCATCGACCGCGTGTTCGGCAATCCCGGCTCGACCGAGCTGCCGATGTTTCGCGATTTCCCCGCTGATTTCCGCTACGTGCTCGGCCTGCACGAGGCCGTCGTGGTCGGGATGGCCGACGGCCATGCGCAGGCCACGGGCAATGCGGCGGTCGTCAACCTGCATTCGGCGGCGGGCGTCGGCAACGCGATGGGCAATCTGTTCACCGCGTTCAAGAACCGCACGCCGATGATCGTCACCGCGGGCCAGCAGGCGCGCGCGATCCTGCCGTTCGATCCGTTCCTCGGCGCGGCGCAGGCCGCCGAGCTGCCGAAGCCGTACGTGAAATGGAGCATCGAGCCCGCGCGCGCGCAGGACGTGCCCGCCGCGATCGCGCGCGCCTATCGCATCGCGATGCAGGAGCCGCGCGGCCCCGTGTTCGTGTCGATCCCGGTCGACGACTGGGATCAGCCGGCCGAGCTGTTGCCGCGGCGCGAGGTCAGCAGCGTCGTGCGGCCCGATCCCGACGCGCTCGCGCGGCTTGGCGACGCGCTCGACGCCGCGCGGCGTCCCGCGTTCGTGGTCGGCGCGGCCGTTGATCGCGCGGGTGCATGGGACGACGTCGTGCGGCTCGCCGAACGGCATCGTGCGCGCGTGTACGTCGCGCCGATGTCGGGGCGCTGCAGCTTCCCCGAGGATCATCCGCTGTTCGCCGGCTTCCTGCCCGCGATCCGCGAGAAGATCGTCGCGCGGCTCGACGGGCACGACCTCGTGTTCGCATTCGGCGCGCCCGCGTTCACGTATCACATCGAGGGCTTCGGCCCGCACGTGCCGCCCGGCGCCGCGCTCGTGCAGCTCGTCGACGATCCGGGCGTCGCCGCGTGGACGCCGGCGGGCGACGCGGTCGTCGGCAACCTGCGGCTCGCGGCGCACGATCTGCTGGCGCGCCCGGCGCCACCCGAGCGGCCGATGCCCGCGCCGCGTCCGCCGCGCGCGCGCATCGATGCGCCGGCCGCCGGCGAGCGCATGTCGGCCGCGTTCGCGCTGCAGACGCTCGCCGACGTGCGCGACGCGCACGACATCGTCGTCGAGGAAGCCCCGAGCGCGCGGCCCGTGATGCAGGAACACCTGCCGTTCACGCGCAGCGGCACGTTCTACACGATGGACAGCGGCGGGCTCGGCTACGGGATGCCGGCCGCGGTCGGGGTCGCGCTCGCGCAGCCGGGCCGGCGCGTGATCGGCTTGATCGGCGACGGGTCGAGCCTGTATTCGATCCAGGCATTGTGGAGTGCCGCGCAACTGAAGCTGCCGATCACGTTCGTGATCCTGAACAACCGGCGCTACGCCGCGTTACAGGATTTCGCGCCCGTGTTCGGCTTCGGTCCCGACGACCCCGTGCAGGGCACCGATCTGCCCGACCTGGATTTCGTCGCGCTTGCGCAGGGGATGGGCTGCCGCGGCGTGCGCGTCGCGGATGCGGCGTGCCTGCGCGAGACGCTGGCCGACGCGCTGCGTGCCGCGACGCCGGTCGTCGTCGAAGTCGAGATTGCCTGACGCGCAGTGCGCGTCTTTCCGGAGAATTCATGCAAACCGTATCGATGCTGATCGGCGGCGAACGCCGCCATTCGTCCAGCGGCGCGACCTTCGTGCGCCGCAACCCGCTCGACGGCGAAGTCGCGTCCGCCGCGCCCGCGTGCACCGTCGACGATGCGCGCGCGGCGGCCGACGCGGCGGCTGCGGCGTTTCCCGAATGGGCCGCGCTCGGCCCCGGCGCGCGCCGCGCGCTGCTGCTGAAGGCGGCCGCCGCGCTCGAAGCGAAGCACGAGCAGTTCGTCGCCGCGATGGCGGCCGAGACGGGCGCGTCCGCGCTGTGGGCCGGCTTCAACGTGCACCTCGCCGCGAGCGGGCTCGTCGAGGCCGCGTCGCTGACCACGCAGATCGGCGGCGAGCTGATCCCGTCCGACGTGCCCGGTTCGCTCGCGATGGGCGTGCGCCAGCCGGCCGGCGTCGTGCTCGGCATCGCGCCGTGGAATGCGCCGGTGATCCTCGCGACGCGTGCGCTCGCGCTGCCGCTCGCATGCGGCAACACGGTCGTGCTGAAGGGCTCGGAGCTGTGCCCCGTCACGCACGGGCTGATCGTCGAGGCGTTGCAGGAGGCCGGGCTGCCGCCGGGTGTCGTCAACTTCGTGACGAATGCGCCCGAGGATGCGGGCGCCGTCGTCGATGCGTTGATCGCGCATCCGGCCGTGCGCCGCGTGAATTTCACGGGCTCGACGCGGGTCGGGCGGATCGTCGCCGAAGCGTGCGCGCGCCACCTGAAGCCGTCGGTGCTGGAGCTCGGCGGCAAGGCGCCGTTCGTCGTGCTCGACGATGCCGATATCGACGCGGCCGTCGCCGCCGCCGCGTTCGGCGCATTCGCGAATTCCGGGCAGATCTGCATGTCGACGGAGCGCATCATCGTCGACGCGTCGATCGCCGATGCATTCGTCGCGAAGCTCGCCGACAAGGCCGCGTCGCTGCCGCTCGGCGACCCGCGCAACGGGCCCGTCGTGCTCGGCTCGCTGATCGACATGAAGGCCGTCGAGCGCTGCAACGCGCTGATCGACGACGCGCTCGCGCACGGCGCGACGCTGCTGTGCGGCGGCAAGTCTGACAGCACGCTGTTTCCGGCCACGCTGCTCGATCGCGTGACGCCGGCGATGCGTATCTACGCCGAGGAATCGTTCGGCCCGGTGAAGGGCATCGTGCGCGTCGACGGCGAGGACGCCGCGATCCGCTGCGCGAACGACAACGCGTTCGGGCTGTCGTCGGCGGTGTTCAGCCGCGATGTCGCGCGGGCGATGCGCGTCGCCGCGCGCATCGAATCGGGGATCTGCCACGTGAACGGCCCGACCGTGCACGACGAAGCGCAAATGCCGTTCGGCGGCGTGAAGGACAGCGGCTTCGGCCACTTCGGCGGCAAGGCCGGCATCGCGGCATTCACGGACCTGCGCTGGATCACCGTGCAGACCGCGCCGCGCCACTATCCGTTCTGACGAGGCCGCCGACGATGAAGATCGCGATTCTGGGCGCCGGCGCGATGGGCTCGCTGTTCGGTGGGCTGCTGGCGGAAAGCGGCGAGGCCGTCACGCTGATCGACGTGAACGACGCGCATCTCGACGCGATTCGCCGCGACGGGCTGCGCATCGACGACGATCGCGGCGAACGGCGCATCCGCGCATTGCAGGCGGTGCGGCCCGAAGCCGCGCAGGCGGACGCCGTCGCCTCGCCCGATGCGTCGTTCGACCTGCTGATCGTTTTCACGAAATCGCTGCATACGCGTAGCGCGCTTGACGGCGTGCGCGCACTGCTGGGCCCGCATACGTTCGTGCTGACGCTGCAGAACGGGCTCGGCAACGTCGAGACGCTGAACGCGTTCGTGCCGCTCGAACGCATCCTGGTCGGTGTGACGACGTGGCCGGCCGATGCCGCGGGGCCCGCGCACGTTCGCTCGCACGGTGCCGGCACGATCCGCATGATGACGGCCGACGGCGCGGCGCGCCCGTTCGCGGCGACGGTGGCCGACGCGCTGTCGCGCGCGGGGCTCGCGTGCACGCTCGATGCCGACGTGTGGGCCGCGATCTGGGAGAAGGTCGCGTTCAACGCGGCGCTCAACACGCTGTGCGCGGCGACCGGTTGCACGGTCGACCAGCTCGGCAACCATCACGACGGGCCGCGGCTCGCGCTCGCGATCGCGGCCGAGACGGCCGCCGTCGCCCGTGCGAAAGGCATCGCCGTCGATGGCGAACGCATCGCGCGCAACGTCGGGCATGCGATCCGCGAACATCGCGGCCATCGCCCGTCGATGCTGCAGGACGTGCTCGCGGGCCGCCGCACGGAGATCGACGCAATCAGCGGCAAGGTCGTTGCCGCTGCGCGTGAAACGGGCGTCGCGGTGCCGCATACCGAGACGCTGCTCGCGCTCGTCCGGCTGATCGACGCGCGGATCGACTGAGCGTCAGGCCGGCGGCCGGCTTGCGCTACATCACGCAACGAGCCGCCGTGCGCCGCGCGCAGGCGCGGGATTGAAACAGGTTGGACACGATACCGGCGCGGTGCGTTGACGCCGGCCGCGCAGCAAGAGATCCGGGCACGCGCCGATGCGCCAGCCCGGGCAACTGGAGACGTCATGAAAACCATCGAATGCCGTTGTCTTGCCGCGCGCCGTTCGCGCGCGTTGCCGCCGCTGCGCGGCGCACGGGAGGTCGCATGAGCACGCGCGACGGATTGCCGCCGCCGGTCGACATCGGCGCGACGCTCGACGACGGGCCGTTCACGACGATGCAGCGTTGCGTGGTGTTGCTCGCCGCGCTCGCGATCGTGCTGGATGGCTTCGATGGCCAGCTGATCGGCTTCGCGATTCCGGTGCTGATCCGCGAATGGGGCATCACGCGCGGCGCGTTCGCGCCGGCCGTCGCGGCCGGGCTGATCGGGATGGGCATCGGCAGCGCGTGCGCGGGGATCGTCGCGGATCGCTTCGGCCGCCGCCAGGCCGTGATCGGCAGCGTGTTCCTGTTCGGCGTCGCGACCTGCGCGATCGGTTTCGCGCCCGACGTCGCGACGATCGCGATACTGCGGTTTTGCGCGGGGCTCGGGATCGGCGGCGCGCTGCCGACGGCCACGACGATGACGGCCGAATACACGCCCGCGCGGCGCCGTACGATGATGGTGACGGCGACGATCGTCTGCGTGCCGCTCGGCGGGATGCTCGCCGGCCTGTTCGCGCACGAGGTGCTGCCGCGCTACGGCTGGCGCGGGCTGTTCTTCGCGGGCGGCGCGCTGCCGCTCGTGCTCGGTTTCCTGCTCGTGCGTGCGCTGCCCGAATCGCCGCGTTACCTCGCGCGGCGCCCGGCGCGCTGGCCGGAGCTCGGCGCGCTGCTCGCGCGGATGCAGCGGCCGGTCGCGCCGGGCACGACGTTCACCGATGCGAAAGACGCGCGTGCGCCCGGCGCCCGCGGCGGCTTCGGCGCGCTGTTCGAGCGCGGCCAGGCGCGCGACACGATCGCGCTGTGGTGCGCGTTCTTCATGTGCCTGCTGGCCGTGTATGCGGCGTTCAGCTGGCTGCCGACGATGCTCGCGGCGAGCGGGCTGAGCGTGTCGGTCGCGGGCGCGGGGCTCACGGCATACAACCTCGGCGGCGTGATCGGCGCGCTGCTGTGTGCATGGGCGATCACGCATGCGGGCTCGCGCTGGCCGCTCGCGTTGTGCAGCATCGGCGGCGCGGCGAGCGCGGTGTGGCTGATGGGTGTCGATGCGAGCCGTCACACGGGCTGGCTGATCGTCGGGCTCGGCATGCACGGGCTGTTCGTCAACGCGGTGCAGTCGACGATGTATGCGCTCTGCGCGTACATCTACCCGACGGCGGTGCGCGCGACGGGCACCGCGAGCGCGCTCGCGTTCGGCCGTCTCGGCGCGATCCTCAGCGCGTTCGCGGGCGCGATCGTGATTACGGCGGGCGGGGCAGGCGCGTACCTGACGATGCTGGCTATTGCGATGGGCGTCGTGTGCGTCGCGTTGCTCGCGGTGCGGCGGCACATTCCGCGGCTGTCGCGCGCGCAGGCGCTGCCGCACGAAGGGGAGGAGCTGGCCCGCACGTCGTCGTGACGGCGGGCGCATGACGTGCGTTACAGCGTGGTGCGCACGTGCCAGAGCTCGGGGAACAGCACGACGTCGAGCATCTTGCGCAGATACGGCGCGCCGCTCGTGCCGCCGGTGCCCTGCTTGAAGCCGATGATGCGCTCGACGGTCGTCACGTGACGGAAGCGCCACTGGCGGAATGCGTCCTCGAGATCGACGAGCTCCTCGGCCATCTCGTAGAGCTCCCAGTGCTGCTGCGGATGACGGTAGACCTCGAGCCACGCGGCTTCGACCGTTTCGTCGTGCAGCGTCGGCTGCGTCCAGTCGCGCTCGAGCCGCGCCTGCGCGATCGGGAAACCGCGCCGCGCGAGCAGACGCACGACCTCGTCGTAGAACGACGGCGCTTCGAGCGTCGCGCGCACCTGTTCGAGGATGTCAGGGCGGTGCGCATGCGGCTGCAGCATCTGTACGTTCTTGTTGCCGAGCAGGAATTCGAGCTGGCGATACTGGTACGACTGGAAGCCCGACGACTGCCCGAGATACGGGCGCATCGCCGAATACTCGGATGGCGTCATCGTCGACAGCACGCTCCACGCCTGCACGAGCTGCTCGAGGATGCGCGACACGCGCGCGAGCATCTTGAACGCGGGCGGCAGCGCATCGCTGCGAACCGCGTCGAGCGCGCCGCGCAGCTCGAACAGCGCGAGCTTCATCCACAGCTCGCTCGTCTGATGCTGGATGATGAACAGCATCTCGTTGTGATCGGGCGACAGCGGATGCTGCGCATCGAGGATCGAATTTAGCGACAGGTAGTCGCCGTAGCTCATCGACTTCGAGAAATCGAGCTGCGCGTTGTGCCAGCCGGCTTGATCGGCGGCGTCACCGGGCACGTGCGGCGCTTCGTGCGCCGCGTGTTGCGCCGGTTGCGCGGCGCGTGCGCCCGAGAACGGGCAGCCCGCCGGCGCGTCGCTGCCGGGTGGCTGCATATGACCAGAATTCACGACTTTCTCCAGATTTGAATGACAGTGGCGCGGCGCGCGTTCGGTGCGCGCCGGGCGAGGCCGGTCAGGTCACCGCGCCGCGTTCGGCGAACTCGGGCGCCTTCCACGCGTCGGTCGCCAGGATGTCGCGCAGCGTCTCGACGGCATCCCACACGTCGACGAAGCGCACGTAGAGCGGCGTGAAGCCGAAACGCAGCACGTACGGCTCGCGGTAGTCGCCGATCACGCCGCGCGCGATCAGCGCCTGCATCACTTCGTAGCCGTGCGGATGCTCGAAGCTCGCCTGCGAGCCGCGCTGGTGATGCGCGCGCGGCGTGACGAGCTTCAGCGACAGGCCCGCGCAGCGCGCTTCGACGAGCGCGATGAACGCGTCGGTCAGCGCGAGCGACTTGCGGCGGATCGCCTGCATGTCGGTCTGCAGGAACACGTCGAGCCCGCATTCGACCATCGACATCGACACGATCGGCTGCGTGCCGCACAGGAAGCGCGCGATGCCCGGATCGGGCGCGAAACCCGGCTGCATCGCGAACGGCGCGCGGTGGCCCCACCAGCCGGACAGCGGCTGCGAGAAATGCGCGTGATGGCGCTGCGGCACCCAGACGAACGCCGGCGAACCGGGGCCGCCGTTCAGGTACTTGTACGTGCAGCCGACCGCGCCGTCCGCGCGCGCGCCGTTCAGGTCGACCGGCACCGCGCCGGCCGAGTGCGCGAGATCCCACAGCATCAGCGCGCCCGCGTCGTGCACGAGCTGCGTGACGGCCGGCATGTCGTGCATGTAGCCGGTGCGGTAGTTCACGTGCGTGATCATCGCGACGGCCGTGTCCGCACCGAGCGCGGCAGGCAGGTCGGCCGGATCGTCGATCAGGCGCAGTTCGTAGTCGCCGCCGAGCTGTTCGATGAGCCCCTGCGCGATATACAGGTCGGTCGGGAAGTTCGACCGCTCCGACACGATCACGCGGCGCTCGGGCGCGCGTTCGGCCTGGTGGCGCACCATCGCCGACAGCAGCTTGAACAGGTTGATCGAGATGGTGTCGGTCACGACCGTTTCGCCGGGTGCGCCGCCGATCAGCGTCGCGAGCTTGTCGCCGAGGCGGCGCGGCAGCGCGAACCAGCCGGCGGTATTCCAGCTGCGGATCAGGCCTTCGCCCCATTCGGCGTCGATCACCTGCAGCGCGCGGGCGGCCGACGCGCGCGGCTGCGCGCCGAGCGAGTTGCCGTCGAGGTAGATCACGCCGTCGGGCAGGGAGAACTGGTCGCGCAGCGGGGCAAGCGGGTCGTCGCGGTCGAGCGCGAGCGCGTCTTCACGGGTCTTGATCATGATGTCGGGTCGTAGGTCGGATGAATCAGCTGGCGCGGGCGGGCAGCGCGCGCAGCACGGCGCGCACGGGGCTCGCGTCGAGCGTCGAGAATTTCAGCGGGAGGGCGATCAGTTCGTAGTCGCCGGGCGGCACGTCGTCGAGCACGATGCCTTCGAGGATCGCCATCCGATGCGCGCGGATACGGAGATGCGCGTCCATCGTCTTCGATTCCTGCGGGTCGAGCGACGGCGTATCGATGCCGATCAGCTTCACGCCGCGCGCGGCGAGCAGGTCGATCGTTTCAGGGGCGACCGCGCAGAAGCCGGGGTCCCATTGCGCGACCGGCGCCTGCGCGCAGGTGCGCAGCAGCACGCGCGGCGGCACGCCGTCGAGCGCGGCCGCGACGTCGTCCGGCCGCACGACCGGCGATGCGCCGATGCAATGGATCACGCGGCACGGGCCGAGGTAGGTGTCGAGCGGCACGGCGCCGATCGGCGCGCCATCGGCGTCGTAGTGCAGCGGCGCGTCGCAGTGCGCGCCGGTGTGCGGCGACAGCGTCAGGCGCGCGACGTTGACTGGCGAGCCGGCCTCCATCCGCCATACGCGTTCGACGGAAACCGGCGTATCGCCCGGCCACACGGGGGTGGCGGGGCTGACGGGCGGCGAGATGTCCCAGAGTGTGTCCATGGCATGACGAATCGGTGAGTCGATCCTTCGAATGATAGGTGGACGCTCGCAGAAAGTGCTTGCGAAATAAACATGGACAATCCGCCGGATTGGCAGATAATTCGACTCAGAGGGAAAACGGGGACCATAAATGCACGCGATCACGCTCGATGCCACCGACTGCCGGATTCTGGCGGTACTGCAGGAGGAGGGCAGAATCAGCAATCTCGACCTGGCGGAACGCATCTCGCTTTCGCCGTCCGCCTGCCTGCGCCGCATGCGCCTGCTCGAGGAGCAGGGCGTGATCGAGCACTATCGCGCCTGCCTGAGCCGCGAGAAGCTCGGCTTCGAGCTCGAGGCGTTCGTACAGGTGTCGATGCGCAACGAAGAGAATCAATGGCACGAGCGCTTCGCGGAAGCGCTGCGCGAATGGCCGGAGGTGGTCGGCGCGTTCGTCGTGACCGGCGAGAGCCACTACCTGCTGCGCGTGCTCGCGCACAACCTCAAGCACTATTCGGATTTCGTGCTGAACCGGCTCTACAAGGCGCCGGGCGTGATGGACATCCGTTCGAACATCGTGCTGCAGACGCTGAAGGATGAAGCCGGCGCGCCGGTCGGGCTGGCGCGCACGGGCGCGATCAAAGCCGTGTGAGGCCGTGGAAGCCGCCGCCGTGGAACACGAGCGGCGGCGTGTCGTCCGTGGCTGCGCGCACGCCGCAGCGCTCCACTTCGCCGACGAAGATCACGTGGTCGCCTTCGTCATAGCGGCTGCGGTTGTGGCATTCGAACCATGCGAGCGCGCCGTCGAGCACGGGCATTCCCGAGTTGCCGGCCACGTGCGCGATCCCTTCGAAGCGATCACCCTTGTACGTCGAGAAACGCTTGCACAGGTCGAGCTGCGACGCCGCGAGCACGTTCACCACGTAATGGCTGTTGCCGCGGAACACCGGCGTCGACGCCGATTTGTGCGCGAGGCTCCACAGCACGAGCGGCGGATCGAGCGATACCGAGTTGAACGAGCTGGCGGTGATGCCGATCAGTTGCCCGGACGGCGCGCGCGTCGTGATCACCGTCACGCCCGTCGCGAACTGGCCGAGCGCCTGGCGGAAGGCGGCCGAGTCGAAATCCGGCGGATTGGCGTGGCTCATCGGGCGGCCATCCGGAACGAAACGGGCGGGCGCGGCGCGACGCGGGTGTGACGGGCGCGGCGGACGAAAGGCGACAAGGCGGTCGATTGGGAAGTGGTGCGCATCGCCCGATTTTAGCGGAATCGGGGCCGCCGGGCCCGGCCGGACGGCGTATTGCGAGGATAGCGTGAGGTAGCGAACACTGCTGCAGGCTGCCCGATTCGCGATGGCGGGCGGATCGGGGCGGCTGTTCTGTCGCGGTTTTGTGCGGCGCAGCCGGGTTGTCCTTCCGTCGATCAGTCTGGTTCTCCAACTCCACCTTCAGCCGCCAAGTCGCCAAGTCGCCAAGTCGCCGGTCGACCACCGACTCCCGCGCTATCGCGCCGCCGCCAACCCCAGCGACAGCGCACCCGTCACGATCAGGCTCGACGCCCAGACCGCATCGAGATTGAACCAGCTCCGCGCTACGAACTTCAGCCCGAGATAGCGGTACACGAGCCACGCGAGCCCGCCGCCGGCGGCGATCATCGCGGCGGCGTGCACGGCCGCGACGACGAGCGCCATCCCGAGATGAGTATCGACGAGCGTGGCCGCCGCGCGATGGCCGGCGTCTCGGTCCAGTCCGCAGAGCCCGAGATAGATCGGCACCAGCATCAGCCCCGCGCCGTGCGCGATCGCGACCGCGAACGACCACAGGCCGAGCCGCGCGGGCGGGATCCGCGCGAGCGCGCGCGGATGCCGGCGCCGGATCAGCAGCACGGCGCCGAAGCCGATCACGAGTGCGCTCGCGCCGATCCGGATCGCCGATTGCCATGCGAGCAGCGCGGCGAGCAGCCCGAACGGCAGCATCACCGCGAATACCGCAAGCACGTGGCCGAGCGCGAGATAACCGAGCGCCGCGACGAGCGCGCCGCCGCGGCGCGTCATCAGCGCGTTCGACACCGCGAGCGGCCAGCCCATCGCGGGATTGAGCCCGTGATAGACGCCGCTCGCGAGCACGGCCGCCCACAGAGCGAACTGCGCATGCAGGCCGGTGCTCAACGCTTGACCGACGGATAGCAGAACGAGTCGGTCGAGCAGTCGCCGCCTTCGAGCCGGATCTGGTGCGCGCGATAGCCGTCGGGGAACTCGACCCAGTAATCGTCGGCGAGGGTCAGGCCGCCGTCCGGCCCCGCATGCGCGAGCACCTGCGCGGCCGGCACGCCGTCCGGATAGAACTGGTCGTCCCACGTCGAATAGAGCGAGTTGGTCCAGTACACGCGCCGGCCGTCGCGGCTGATCTCGACCATCTGCGGGCCGCCCGCGAACGCGCGGCCATTCGAATGCGGTGCGCGGCGCACGATGCCGCCGATGCGCACCGACCCCGCGAGCACCGGATGGTGCGGGTCCGACACGTCGTACTGGCGCATCTCGCCGGTGCCCCAGCACGATACGTAGAGGAAGCGGTCGTCGAGCGACAGGTCGATGTCCGTCACGAGCGGCGGCACCGCGCCGAACCCTTTCAGCAGCGGCGGCAGTTCGTCGGCCGCGGCTGGTTCGGCGGGAATCGTCGCGGTTTTCTTTACATGGAACTTGCCGCCTTCGCGCCACCAGGTCCAGATCGAGCCTTCGAGATTGGTCGTGTCGACCACGACGCCGACGAACCCGTATTCGCGCGCCGGATCGTGCGCGGGCCGCACCTCGAGCGCCATCTGGTGATGCGCGCCGAGATCGATCGTCTGCACGTTGCGCCGCGCGCGCAGATCCCAGAAATGCAGCCGGTGCCCGTATTTGTTCGCGAGCAGGTCCTCGGGCACGATGCCGTTCTCGAATTGCGGCGGCAGCGCCCATTCGCTCGACACCATGTAGTCGCGCGGCAGGTTCCACCAGAAGTCGTAGTGCTTGTCCTGCGGGCCGCGGTCGATCTCCCAGCGGCCGAGCACGTCGAAGCTTTCGCAGTCCATGATGAAGATGCCGGGCGCGCCGTCGGTGCCGTCCTTGCCCGCGCCGCCGAGCGTGCTCACGTAGATGCCCTCGGGGCCGCAGTGAACGGTGTGCGGCCGCGAATAGCCGGTCTTCGCGAAGATCTCGTCGGGTTCGATGATCTTGTGGATGCGCGCCTGCGTCGGGTGCGGCTTCGTGTCGATCACGTAGATGCGCGACGAGCGCAGGCCCGGGATGATCAGGAAGCGGCGTTCGAGGAACGCATGGCCGGTCAGCGGCGACAGCGACGACGAACACGCATTCCAGCCGAAGTGGTGAAACTCGTCGCCGGTGTTCGGCATCGTCACCGTATGCACGATTTTTCCGTAGGTCGGCGAGCCGGGTTTCACGTCGATCACGGCGAGCGCGTCGGGTCTGGAAAAATCGGGGCTCAGCAACAACGTATAGGCGAATGTTTCCGCCGGCGCCTGCATCGCAAGCTCGGGCGAAGCGTGAAACGTCGGGTCAGGCCGCATGCTCATGGTAGTGCCCTCTCGGTGGTATCGGATCATGGACGCACGGCCGAGCGCTGCGGGCGTGCGGGTCGGAGTGGCCGCGCGGCGCGATGCATGCCGGCGGGCGCGATCGGCAGGCGAATGCACGCGTCGGCGAGACGCGCGGCGCCGTGCATCAGATCGTGAAAGCGGGTGAAGGCGATGCGCCGGATCGCCGCGTGCGGGGCGACGCGGGGGCGCGAAATCGCGATGGTGCGGGTGAAGCGCCGGCTCGCGGCGTGGCGGCGGCCGGGCCTGCGGCGCGGGCGATGTCTGTCAAGACGTGCATATCGATGTTCCGGCAGATGATGGGTACATCAGGGGCGGGCGTGCATCGGACGCTTTGCGTGGCGGGACGGTGTGCCGTCCTCACGCGTGCCTAAGTGTAGTCGAGAAACGTGCGGCCGGTCGCGCGCGGCACCGATGCAATCTGCCAGCGCCGCGCGCGAGTGAGATACTTGCCGAAGTGCCGCTGCGGCCCGCGCGACGCACGGATGGCGGGACGAAGCGGCGGCGCCGGCGCATGCGTGCCGGCCGCTGTCATCAACGAGGGTCTGATTTCATGGGGAACGACATGCTTGAAACCGCGACTTTGGGAGGCGGATGTTTCTGGTGCACGGAGGCCGTGTTCCTCGACGTCGACGGCGTGACGGCCGTGCAGTCGGGTTACGCGGGCGGCCATACGCGCAATCCGGGCTATCGCGACATATGCGAAGGCGATACCGGCCACGCGGAAGTCGTCAACGTGACGTTCGATCCGGCGCGCATCGGTTATCGCGAGATCCTCGAGATCTTCTTCGCGACGCACGATCCGACCCAGCTGAACCGGCAGGGCAACGACGTCGGCACGCAGTATCGTTCGGTCGTGTTCACGCATTCGGACGCGCAGCGCGACACCGCGCTCGACGTGATCCGCGAGCTGGAGCGCGACCAGGTGTTCGGGCAGCCGATCGTCACGCAGGTCGTGCCGCTCGACGGCAACTACTGGCCGGCCGAGGATTATCACCAGAACTACTACGCGCGTAACCCGGGGCAGGGCTACTGCTCGGTCGTGATCGGCCCGAAACTCGCGAAATTCCGGCAGAAGTTCTCGCACCGGCTGAAGTCGCTGCGCGGCACGTGAGCGTGTAAGCGGCAGGACCTTGCGTTACGCCGCCTCGCCGCGCCACCGCGCGCACGCGGCGGCGATCTCGCGCGCGAGCGCGATGCACGACAGCGGCGCGGAGCCTTCCGCCTTGTTGTTGATCGTGATGATCACCGGCTGGCCGGCCAGCGCGTAGCGCGCGGCCAGTTCGGCGAGCGCCGAACGCGTGGCCGGATCCTCGTCGACGAGCTTGTCGAACGGCTCGTACTTCGCTTTCGCCTGCTCGTACTTGAAGCCGCCGTGCAGGCTCCAGCGCACGATCAGCGGGCCCGGCGCGTCGCCGTCGAGCAGCGCGAGCGCGGCGGCCTGGCGCAGCGGGTCGGGCATCCGCGCATGCAGGCCGACGCAATAGCGCACGCCGAGCGACGCGAGCGCGCGGATGAAGCGCGGTGTGAGCAGGCTCGCGTCGCGGATCTCGATCGCGTAGCGCGGGCTGTCGACTTCCGGCGGCAACGGCGGCAACGGCGGCAGCGCCGCGAAGAACGCGGCCAGCCGGTCGATCAGCGTAGCCGGATCGGCGAGCAATTGGTCGGGCAACGGCGAGAACTGGAACACGAGCACGCCGGCTTTCCGGCCGAGCCCTTCGAGGCACGGCTGCACGAATTCGCGGGTGGCGAGCTGCGCGTCGAGGAAGGTCGGGTTCAGTCCCGACGGCTCGCCGCGCCGGCCGCGCACGACCGCGTCGGTCACCGAGGCCGGTGCTTTCACGACGAAGCGGAAGTCGTCGGGCACCTGCTGCGCGTAGCGCAGGTAGTCGGCGACCGTCAGCGGGCCGTAGAACGACCGGTCGAGGCTTACGCTCCTCAGGAGCGGATGCGCGCCGTACGCTTCGAGCCCTTCGCGCGACAGCTTCGTCTGCGCGAAGTCGCCGTCGTAGACGATGCCGTTCCAGCCGGGGAAGTACCACGACGACGTGCCGAGCCGCACGTTCGGCGGCAGGCCGGCTGCCGCATCGGCCACGTCCGCCGCGATCGGTGCGGGCGGCACGCCGCGCCGGCGCCGGCCTTGCTTCGGCGGCGCGGCCGGCAGGGACGGCTCGTCCCACAGCAGCCCGGAGGACGCGGGCGGTGTTTCGTCGGCAGGGCGGGAGGCTGCGCGGGCGGGCGGCGCGGGTCGCGCATCGTCGCGCGCGGCGGGCGTCATGCGGTCATCGGTGCTTGCAAGGGGAACGTCGTCGGCGGGCGGCGACGCGCGTGCGTCGTCGGGCGGCGCGCCGAACAGGTCGAATTGTCCGTCGGCGTGCGACCCGTTGGCGTCGTCGTGCTGCTGTTCAGGCGGCGCCTTGCGCCGCGTCCTGCCGTCACCCATGCATGCCCAGCGTGAAGTGCTGCCTAGCGCGGCAGCGCGTTTTCGTACATATAGCGCCGCGACCACGGCAGCGTTTTCGCGCTGCGTCCGGCCTTGCGGCACACGATCTGGAAGATCGACACGTCGTCGTGCTCGAACGCATACGCGCAGCCGGCGAGATACACGCGCCAGATGCGGAATTTTTCGTCGTCGACGAGTTTGCGCGCTTCTTCGGCCTTCGCCTCGAAGTTCTCCGTCCAGATGTCGAGCGTGCGCGCATAGTGCCGCCGCAGGCTTTCGACGTCAACCGCTTCCAGCCCGCCGCGCTGCGCGGCTTCGAGCGCGAGGCTGATGTGCGGCAGCTCGCCGTCCGGGAACACGTAGCGATCGATGAACTCGCCGCCGCCGAGCGCCGTTTCGCCGCTTTCCGCGTCGGTCGACGTGATCCCGTGGTTCATCGCGATGCCGTCGTCGGCCAGCAGCTCACGGACCCGCGAGAAATAGAGCGGCAGGTTCTTGCGGCCGACGTGCTCGAACATCCCGACGCTCGTGATGCGGTCGAACTGGCCGTCGATCTCGCGGTAATCCTGCAGACGAATCTCGATCCTGTCCTCCAGCCCCGCGGCCTTCACGCGCGCGGTCGCGAGATCGAACTGGTTCTGCGACAGCGTCACGCCGAGGCACGTCGCGCCGAACTTCTGCGCGGCGCGCAGCACGAGCGCGCCCCAGCCGCAGCCGATGTCGAGCAGGCGCTGGCCCGGCTGCAACTGGATCTTCGTCAGGATGTGATCGATCTTCTTGATCTGCGCGGTCGCGAGATCCTCGTCGCCGTTCTCGAAGTACGCGCACGAGTACACCATGTTCTCGTCGAGCCACAGCCTGTAGAACTCGTTCGAGACGTCGTAGTGGTACTGGATCGCCTTCCTGTCGGTGCTCTTCGAGTGATTGAAGTAGCGTTTCACGCGCGCGAGCTTGCTCGCGCTCGTCACCGTGCTGCGAGCGAGCGAGTAGCCGATGTTGATGATGTCCGACAGCTTGCCTTCGATGTCGATCTTGCCCTTCACGTACGCCTCGCCGAGATTGTCGAGGCTCGGTTCGAGCAGAAGCGGCAACGCCGACGCGCTGTTCACTTTCAGCGTGACCTGCGGCGCGCTGAAGGTGCCGAAATCGAGTTGTTCGCCGTTCCACAGCACGAGGCGCGCCGGTATGTTCGCTTTCGCCCGTACTTCGTCCGCCCACTGTGCCAGCTTCTTTTCCCAGAACATTTGGATTCTCCGTTTGTTCGTTGAATCGAATACAGCCAAGTATCTTGACCGGCGCCCGCCGCTTGCGAGGCGGGCGCCCGGATGCAACACGAGACACGACCGGCGAGCGCCGGCGCCGCGCTTACGGCGACAGGCGCGAGATCGTCCAGCCCGGCGCCGCGTTGGCGTCGCGCGTATAGAGCAGACGGTCGTGCAGCCGCGACGGGCGCCCCTGCCAGAACTCGATCGCGTCGGGCACGAGGCGGTAGCCACCCCAGTGCGGCGGGCGCGGCGGCGTGTCGCCGTAACGTTCGCTGACGGCCTTTTCGCGCGCTTCGAGCGTCGCGCGGCTGTCGATCACGGCGCTCTGCTCCGACGCCCATGCGCCGATGCGCGAGCCGAGCGGGCGCGACGCGAAATAGCGGTCGCTTTCTTCGGCACTGGTTTTCTCGATCCGGCCTTCGATGCGCACCTGGCGCTCGAGCTCGATCCAGTAGAACAGCAGCGCCGCGTGCGGATGGGCAGCGAGATCGCGCCCCTTGCGGCTTTCGTAATTGGTGAAGAAGACGAACCCGCGTTCGTCGACGCCCTTGATGAGTACGATCCGGGCCGACGGCCGGCCGTCGTCGCCGACGGTCGCGAGCGTCATCGTGTTCGGCTCGGGCAGTTTGGCGGCGAGCGCCTCCTTGAACCAGCGGTCGAACTGGGCGAAGGGGTCGTGGGCGGCATCGGCTTCGTCGAGCGAAGCACGTGAATAATTGATGCGGAGATCGGCGAGAGTCGTCATGTTATGCAAACGCTTCAATCTGGGGCCAGTATAGCGAACGCGCGAGAATCGTGCGTGCACAGTGGCGCGTGCGAGCGGGGAGTTCAGGCAAAATAGAGGGCTGCTCGACTTACGTTTTCCTTGCTGCCATGTCTGCCGCCGATACTGCCCCGCCCAGTTCTTCTGATCTTACCCCGAGCCCGACAATCCAGCTTGACGTGGATCGAGAGCGGCGTTTCGGCGGCATCGCGCGGCTGTACGGCGCGCCGGCGCTGGCCGCTTTCGAGCGCGCGCATGTCGCGGTGATCGGCATCGGCGGTGTGGGGTCGTGGGTGGCCGAGGCGCTCGCGCGTAGCGCGATCGGCTCGCTGACGCTGGTCGATCTCGACAACGTCGCCGAAAGTAATACGAACCGGCAGATCCATGCGCTGGACGGCAATTACGGCAAGCCGAAGGTCGACGCGATGGCCGAGCGGATCGCGCTGATCGATCCCGCGTGCCGCGTGAACCGGATCGAGGATTTCGCAGAGCCCGACAACTTCGATGCGTTGCTTGGCGGCGGCTTCGACTACGTGATCGACGCGATCGACAGCGTGCGCACGAAAGTCGCGCTGATCGCATGGTGCGTCGAGAAGCGGCAGCCGCTGATCACGGTCGGCGGCGCGGGCGGGCAGCTCGACCCGACGCGCATCCGCATCGACGATCTCGCATTGACGATCCAGGACCCGCTGCTGTCGAAGGTGCGCGCGCAGCTGCGCAAGCAGCATGGTTTTCCGCGCGGGCCGAAGGCGCGTTTCAAGGTCAGCGCCGTGTATTCGGACGAGCCGCTGATCTATCCGGAAGCGGCCGCCTGCGATATCGAGGACGGCGCCGAGCCGTCCACGGCCGCGCATGTCGCGGGGCTCAATTGCGCAGGATTCGGTTCGAGCGTGTGCGTGACCGCGAGCTTCGGCTTCGCGGCCGCCGCGCACGTGCTGCGCGCGATCGCGGCGCAGGCCGCCGACTGATCCGCGCAGCGCCGGCATCGATCGATGCTGCGGCGCGGGACGCGCGCCGCTTGCGCTACGACGATCAGGCCGGGCCGTTGCGGCCCGGCGTGAAGCACGTCAGTTGAGCGCCATGCTCAGCTTGCGTCGCCATCCGGCGACGAGGTCGGGGCGGTCGCCCGCCAGCTCGAACACCGAGATCATCGTGCGGCGGCCGAGATCGTCGCCGTACGTGCGATCGCGCGTCACGATTTCCAGCAACTGTTCCAGCGCACCTTCATACGCACGCCGCGCGATCAGGCTCTGCGCGAGGTCGAAGCGCGCGTCGAGGTCGCCCGGGTTCGCCGCGATGCGGGCTTCGAGCGCGTCGGTCGGCGGCAGGTCGGCTGTTGCCTCGAGCGCGTCGAAACGGGTCTTGATCGCCTGGTAGCGCGGGTCGCCGCCTTGCACCGTCTGCGGCGACAGCCGCTCGGTCTCGGCCTGCGCAGCGTCGACCTGGTTGTTCGCGAGCAGCAGTTCGATCAGGTCGAGCCGTGCGTCGTCGAAGCCCGGGTTCAGCGCGAGCGCCGCTTCGAGGTGCGTGAGCGCGTCGTCGAAGCGCGATTCGGCCATCGCGTACTGTGCGGCGCGGCGTTCGGCTTCCTCGGGCGCTGGCAGCAACCGGTCGAGGAACGCGCGCAACTGGCCTTCGGGCAGCACGCCGACGAACTGGTCGACGGGGCGGCCATCGGCGAACGCGATCACGTGCGGGATGCTGCGCGTCTGGAAGTGCGCGGCGAGTTCCTGGTTCTCGTCGACGTTGACCTTCACGAGCTTCCAGCGGCCTTCGTAGTCGCCTTCGAGCTTTTCCAGCAGCGGGCCGAGCGTCTTGCAGGGGCCGCACCACGGGGCCCAGAAGTCGACCAGCACGGGCGTGTCCAGCGACGCCTCGATGACGTCTTTCTCGAATGTGGCAAGCGTGGTGTCCATGTCGTTCTCTTTCGTTCGAATGTCGTCAGGATGGGGGCGGCGCGCCCGTTTTTCAACGCGGCTTCGCTTCGGGCAGCGGAATCCACTCGGTCTCGCCCGGCACCTTGCCCATTTCCTGGCGCGTCCAGGCTTCCTTCGCGCGCGCGATCGCGTCGCGGCTGCTCGCGACGAAATTCCATTCGATGAAGCGCTCGCCGTCGATCTTGTCGCCGCCGAGCAGCATCGCGCGCGCGCCGTCGGTGCTCGTCAGCGTGACCGTCGCGCCCGGCGCGAGCACGGCCATCTGTTCGGCCGGGACCGGCGTGCCGTCGATCGCGAGATCGCCGTCGACCACGTAGACCGCACGCTCCTCGTGCGACGCGTCGAGTTCGATGCGGCCGCCGGCCGCGAATTCGGCCGCGACGTACAGCGTGCGCGAGAACGTCGTGACCGGCGAGCGCAGCCTGAACGCATCGCCGGCGATCACCGTCAGCGACACGCCGTCTTCGTTGCGCTTGGGCAGCGTATCGGCCGCATGGTGCTCGAACGACGGCTCGGTGGTTTCGTGCGCGCGCGGCAGCGCAACCCAGGTCTGGATGCCGTGCACGGTGTGGCCGTTTGCGCGCTGTGCGTCGGGCGTGCGCTCGGAATGGACGATCCCGCGGCCGGCCGTCATCCAGTTCACGTCGCCCGGCACGATTTCCTGCAGCGAGCCGAGGCTGTCGCGGTGCAGGATCGCGCCGTCGAACAGGTAGGTGACGGTAGCGAGGCCGATATGCGGATGCGGGCGCACGTCGAGCCCGGTGCCGGCCGGCAGCGTGGCGGGCCCCATGTGATCGAAGAAGATGAACGGGCCGACGAGGCGCGCGGCGAGCGCGGGCAGCGTGCGGCGCACCTGCAGGTTGCCGATGTCGCGCACGTGCGGCTTCAGCAGGGCTTTGATCGGATCGTTCATGGCGGTTCCTGTGGGGCGGCGGGGATGCCGGTCATTGTATAGCCGCCCGCCGGCGATTCCATGCGCGCCGCGCGGGTATCGGGCGGCGTGGTGAAACCCGGTAGACTGACCGGCTTCCCAGGAAAACGCCGGGTCGTCCCGGGTTTTCCGCCCCGAAGGACGTCCCCTTGCGGGATGCCCGCTCGAAAGGGGGCTGGCGCGACGCGACCGGGCCGGGGGCACTTTGCACAACGATTAGACAATCGAGGAGACGCAGATGATGGCCCCGAAGGACTTGCTGCTCGCGTTGGTCGTGATCCTGGCGTGGGGCGTGAACTTCGTCGTGATCAAGGTCGGCCTGCACGGCATGCCGCCGATGCTGCTCGGCGCGCTGCGCTTCACGCTCGCGGCGGTGCCCGCCGTGTTCTTCGTGCGTCGCCCGCAGATTTCGTGGCGCCTGCTGGTGCTGTACGGCGCGACCATCCAGCTCGGCCAGTTCGTGTTCCTGTTCACCGGTATGTACGTCGGCATGCCGGCCGGTCTCGCGTCGCTCGTGCTGCAGTCGCAGGCGTTCTTCACGCTGGTGTTCGCGATGCTGTTCCTCGGCGAGCGGCTGCGCGTGCAGAACCTGATCGGGCTCGCGATCGCCGCGGGCGGGCTCGTCGTGATCGCCGCGCAAGGCGGCCGCGCGATGACGCTCGCGGGCTTCCTGCTGACGATCTGCTCGGCCGCGATGTGGGCGTTCGGCAACATCGTCACGAAGAAGGTCGGCCGTGCGAACCTCGTGTCGCTCGTCGTGTGGGCGAGCCTCGTGCCGCCCGTGCCGTTCTTCCTGCTGTCGCTGTGGTTCGAAGGGCCGCAGCGGATCGCGACCGCGCTCTCCGGGCTCAACGGCGCATCGATCTTCGCGGTCGTCTATCTCGCGTTCGTCGCGACGCTGCTCGGCTACGGGTTGTGGAGCCGCCTGCTGTCGCGCTATCCGGCCGCGCAGGTCGCGCAGTTCTCGCTGTTGGTGCCGATCGTCGGGCTCGCGTCGTCGGCGCTGCTGCTCGACGAACACCTGACGCGCACGCAACTGATCGGCACGGCGCTCGTGATGGGCGGGCTCGCGGTGAACGTGTTCGGCGGGAAACTGATGCGCCGCTTCGCGGCGTCGTGACGCGCCGGCACGCGCTGCGTGCCGGCGGCGGGGGAGAAGCGGCCGTCAGGCCATCCGGTTCTTCGCGAGCGGCGGGTTCGCGGCGAAATAACGCTTGATGCCGCGGAAGATCGCGTCGGCCATCTCGTCGCGATAGCTGTCGTCGTTGAGCCGGCGCTCTTCGTCCGGGTTGCTGATGAACGCGGTCTCGACGAGGATCGACGGAATGTCGGGCGCCTTCAGCACCGCGAACCCGGCCTGCTCGACCGAGCCCTTGTGCAGTTTGTTGATGCCGCCGACTTCCTTCAGCACGTAGTTGCCGTAGCGCAGCGAATCGCGGATCTGCGCGGTCGTCGACATGTCGAACAGCGCGCGGTTCACGGCCGCATCCGCCGTCTTGATGTTGATGCCGCCGATCAGGTCGGACGAGTTTTCCTTGTTCGCCATCCAGCGCGCCGCGGCGCTCGTCGCGCCGTGGTCGGACAGCGCGAACACCGACGAGCCGCGCGCGGACGGCGTCGTGAACGCATCCGCGTGGATCGACACGAACAGATCGGCGCCCACGCGGCGCGCCTTCTGCACGCGCACGTTCAGCGGCACGAAGAAGTCGGCGTCGCGCGTCATCATCGCGCGCATGTTCGGCGCGCCGTCGATCTTCGCGCGCAGCTTCTTCGCGATGTCGAGCGCGATGTGCTTCTCGTACGTGCCGCCGCCGCCGATCGCGCCTGGATCCTCGCCGCCGTGGCCCGGATCGATCGCGACCGTCAGCAGGCGCACGGTGCCGCCCTTGCCGGATTTCGGCGCGGTGAACTTGTAGGTGTCGCCGTCGTCGTCGCTGTCGTCGCGGCGCGCGATGACGGGCGGCGGCTTGACGGCCGGCTTCGCGGGCGTCGACGGCGTGGCCGCGGCGGGCGGCGTATGCGGCGTGGCCGGCGTGTTCTGCGCGAAACGCTGGAAGAACGCATCGCTGTTGTCGCCCGAGCCGGGCGGCGGCGTGCCCGGGCCGGCCAGCGTGGACGGCGGCTGCATCTGCTGCGCGCGCGCGGTGTCGTTGAGCGCCTGTTCCTTGCGTTCCGTCTGTGCGATCAGGTCGGACAGCGGATCGGGCGCGACGGCCGGGTACAGGTCGAACACGAGCCGGTACTTGTAGGTGCCGACCGGCGGCAGCGTGAACACCTGCGGCTTCACCGAGCCTTTCAGGTCGAACACCATCCGCACGACGTGCGGCTGGTACTGGCCGACGCGCACCGACTGGATCTGCGGATCGTTCGGCGCGATCTTCGACACGAGGTCGCGCAGCGCCTGGTCGAGATCGAGGCCGCTCAGATCGACGACGAGACGGTCGGGACCCTGCAGCAGCTGTTGGCTATTCTGCAGCGGCTGGTCGGATTCGATCGTGACGCGCGTGTAATCGCGCGCGGGCCACACGCGCACGCCGAGCACCGACGATGCGTGCGCGAGCCGCGGGGCGACGAGACCGAGCACCAGCGTCGACGCGCCGGCGCGCAGGATCTGGCGGCGGCGCCAGTTGTGCGTCGCGGTGGCCGCCGATTCGATCGAGCGGAACGGTTTGATCAACATCTTTCGAGACATGCCTTTCCTGAAGCGCTGTACGCCCGGACGGTGAGGGCGCGGCCGTCGCCATCCACGTCGAGCGAGAAAACCAGATCGGGCACGCCGAGCAGGGCGCCCGCCTGTTGCGGCCATTCGACGAGGCAGATCGCGCTGGAATTGAAATATTCGCGAAAGCCTGCATCGGACCATTCGGCCGGATCGTTGAATCGATACAGATCGAAGTGATAGACCTCGAGTTCCCCATCGTCGCGTTCGAGCGCGTACGGCTCGACCAGCGTGTAGGTCGGGCTGCGCACGCGCCCCGGGTGGCCGAGGCCGCGCAGGATCGCGCGCACGAGGGACGTCTTGCCCGCGCCGAGATCGCCGACCAGCTGGATCTGCAGCCCGTCGAACGCGTGCGCGCGGACGAGATCGACGCGCGCCGCATCGAGCGCGTGTGCGAAGCGGGTGCCGAAGGCCTCGGTCGCCGCTTCGTCGGCGAGTGCGATCACGCGCTCCGCGAGCGGGGCAGGCAGCGTGGCGGCATGAGGCGTATGGGACGTGGCTGGCATTCTCGTAAAATAGTGCGATGAACCGATTACCGGAACTCGCCGCATCCGACAGGCCTTCGACTCATGCCGAAGGCGCGGCGCCGTGCGCGCTCGATGATGCGGCCTTGACTGCGCTCGCCGCTCGCATCAGGGCGTGGGGGCGCGAATTGGGTTTCGGGGCGATCGGCATCAGCGACACCGATCTCTCGGATGCCGAAGCAGGCCTCGCCGCCTGGCTGGAAGCCGGTTACCACGGCGAAATGGATTATATGGCGAAACATGGGATGAAACGCGCGCGGCCGGCCGAACTTGTGGCCGGTACGCGACGCGTGATTTCCGTGCGGCTCGCCTATCTGCCGGCCGAAACGCTTGCCCCCAGCGCGCCCGACGGCGAGCCGGGCGCGCTCGCGCTGCACGACTGGCGTGCGCGCGAACGGGCGCGGCTCGACGATCCGCAGGCCGCCGTCGTGTCGATCTATGCGCGTGGCCGCGACTATCACAAGGTGCTGCGCAACCGGCTGCAGACGCTCGCGGAGCGCATCGAGCTCGAGATCGGCGCGTTCGGCTACCGCGTGTTCACCGATTCGGCGCCCGTGCTCGAGGTCGAGCTCGCGCAGAAGGCCGGTGTCGGCTGGCGCGGCAAGCACACGCTGCTGCTGCAACGCGATGCCGGCTCGTTGTTCTTCCTCGGCGAGATCTACGTCGACATTCCGTTGCCGACCGACGCGCACACGTCGCCCGATACCGCGCCCGAGACGCCCGGCGCACACTGCGGCAGCTGCACGCGCTGCATCGACGCGTGCCCGACCGGCGCGATCGTCGAGCCGTACCGCGTCGATGCGCGCCGCTGCATCTCGTACCTGACGATCGAACTGAAAGGCAGCATCCCCGAGCCGCTGCGGCCGATGATCGGCAATCGCGTGTACGGTTGCGACGACTGCCAGCTCGTGTGCCCGTGGAACAAGTTCGCGCAGGCCGCGCCCGTCGCCGATTTCGACGTGCGGCACGGCCTCGACCGCGCGACGCTCGTCGAGCTGTTCGCGTGGGACGCCGACGCGTTCGATACGCGGATGCAGGGCAGCGCGATCCGGCGCATCGGCTACGAAAGCTGGCTGCGTAATCTCGCGGTCGGGCTCGGCAATGCGCTGCGCGCGAGCACGGAGCGGCTGTCGCCGCAGGCGCGCGAGGCGATCGTCGCCGCGTTGCGCGCGCGGGCCGACGATCCGTCGCCGGTCGTGCGCGAGCATGTCGAATGGGCGCTGCGCGCCGCGTGAAGGCGGCGTAAAGTGTCGTCGGCGCGCGGCGGTACCGCTCGCTTTCATCGGTCAGGAGAGGGCCATGTTCAATGCAGTCATCGACGCGCCGTTCGGCAAGGTCGGCATCCGCACGGACGCCGCCGTGGTGCGCGAGATCGTCTATCTGCCCGAGTCGGTGAAGTCGGTCGATCCGGATTCGCCGCTCGCGAAGCGCGCAGTCAAGCAGATCGAACGTTATTTCGAGCGTGCGTCGGCGCGCTTCGACCTGCCGCTCGCCGAAGTCGGCAGCGCATTCCAGCACCGCGTGTGGGACGTGATCAGCGATATCCCGCCGGGCACCGTGCTGACCTACGGGCAGGTCGCGAAGCGGATCGGCAGCGCGCCGCGCGCGGTCGGCCAGGCGTGTGGCGCGAACTACTTCCCGCTCGTGATTCCGTGCCATCGCGTCGTCGCGGCGGGCGGCCTCGGCGGCTTCGCGAACCACGACGACAACGGGTATTACCAGAAAGTGAAGCGCTGGCTGCTGGCGCACGAGGGCGTGCCGTACTGATGAGCGAACCGCTGATTTCCCCTGAAACCGACGACGCAGCCGCGGCATCGCCCGCGCTGCTCGCGAGCCGCGCATCGATCGACGTGTTCTGCGATGCGCTGTGGCTCGAACACGGGCTCGCGCGCAACACGCTCGACGCCTACCGGCGCGATCTGGTGCTGTTTTCCCAATGGCTGGCCGCGACGCACGACGCGCCGCTCGATTCCGCCGACGAAGCGCTGGTGACGGGCTATATCGCCGCGCGCAGCGACGGCAAGGCGACGTCGTCGAACCGGCGGCTGTCGGTGTTCCGTCGCTATTACGGCTGGGCCGTGCGCGAGCATCGCGCGAGCGCCGACCCGACGCTGCGGATCACGTCCGCGAAACAGGCGGCGCGGTTCCCGTCGACGCTGTCGGAGGCGCAGGTCGAGGCGCTGCTCGGCGCGCCCGACATCGCGACGCCGCTCGGCTTGCGCGATCGCACGATGCTCGAGCTGATGTATGCGAGCGGGTTGCGCGTGAGCGAGCTCGTGACGCTGAAGACCGTCGAGGTCGGGCTCAACGAGGGCGTCGTGCGCGTGATGGGCAAAGGCTCGAAGGAGCGGCTCGTGCCGTTCGGCGAAGTCGCGCACGACTGGATCGAGCGCTATCTGCGCGACGCGCGGCCGGCGCTGCTCGGCGCGCGCGCGGCCGACGCGCTGTTCGTGACCGCGCGCGGCGACGGGATGACGCGCCAGCAGTTCTGGAACATCATCAAGCGCCACGCGCAGCAGGCCGACGTGCGCGCGCACCTGTCGCCGCACACGCTGCGGCACGCGTTCGCGACACACCTGCTGAATCACGGCGCGGACTTGCGCGTCGTGCAGATGCTGCTCGGCCACAGTGACATCTCGACCACGCAGATCTACACGCACGTCGCGCGCGAGCGGCTGAAGACGCTGCACGCGCAACACCACCCGCGCGGCTAGCGCGGGGCGGTGCTGCCCCGGCGCGCGCATCGGCTGATGCGCGTGCGGCTTCCGGCGGTGACGGGTGTCAGGCCAGCTCGCGCAGCTTGTGCTTCAGCACCTTGCCCGTCGATGCGGCCGGCAGTGCATCGAGCACGCGGATGCGCGCAGGACGTTTGTAAGGCGCGAGCCGTTCCGCGCACCAGGCGTTCAACGCGGTTTCGTCTGCCGCCGCGCCGGGCACCAGCTCGACGAACGCGAGCACTTCCTCGTTGCCTTCGACCGCGCGGCCGATGACGGCCGCCTGCACGACGTCCGGATGTGCGTTCAGCACCTGCTCGACTTCGACCGGATACACGTTGAAGCCCGACCGGATGATCAGTTCCTTGCTGCGGCCCGCGATCGTCACTGCGCCGTCCGCTTCCTGCCGCGCGAGATCGCCGGTGCTCAGCCAGCCGTCCGGCGACACGGCCGCGCGCGTCGCTTCCGCGTTGCGGTAGTAACCGAGCATCACGTTCGGTCCGCGCACGCGGATTTCGCCGACTTCGCCTTGAGACACGTCGGTGCCGTCCGGCGCGACGATTCGCACGTCGACGCCCGGAATAGGCACGCCGACCGAGCTGTCGGCGCGCGGCGCGTCGAGCGGTGTCTGCGTGATTGTCGGGCTGCTTTCGGTCATCCCGTAGCCGTTGTGCAGCGGCACGCCGTACGTGTGCTCGACGCGCGCCTTCAGGTTCGCGTCGAGCGGCGAGCCGCCCGAGTACGCGAAGCGCAGGCGCGGCGCGCGCCACGCGTGGCCGTGCGTGTGCAGGTGTTCGAGCAGCTTCGCGTGCATCGCGGGCACGCCCTGGAAGATCGTGACGCCTTCGTCGGCGAGCGCGACGCGCACGGCTTCCGGCGCAAAGCGCGGTGCGAGCCGCAGCGTCGCCCCCGCGTACAGGCTGCCGAGGCACACCGACGCGAGCCCGTACACGTGCGACACCGGCAATACCGTGTAGACGACGTCGTCGGGCGACACGCGGCGCAGCGTGCTGGACGTCGCCGCGATGAACAGCAGGTTGCGGTGCGACAGCATCACGCCTTTCGGCGCGCCCGTGGTGCCGGTCGTGTAGATCAGCGCCGCGCATTGCGCGGCGCCGTCGGCGGCCACCGGTTCGCCCGGCGCGCTCGCGTCGACGCGATACGACCACGCGCCGATGTCGACCGGCAGCGCGCCGGCCGGCGTTGCATCGTATCGGGCGGCATGCGCGCGCGCGTCGGGCGACGCGTCCGTCGTGAACGCGATCAGCTTCGGGCGCGCGTGCGCGGCGATCGCGTCGAGTTCGCCGGCCGACAGCCGCGCGTTCGACACGAGTGCCCACGCCTCGACGCGGGCGGCCGCGAACAGCAGCACGATCTGCGCGACGCAGTTTTCCGCGACGATCATCACGCGGTCGCCGCCTTGCACGCCGAGGCTGGCAAGCATCGCGGCCGCCGCATCGACGGCCTGGGCCAGGTCGCCGTACGACAGTCGGCGCGCGTCCTCGATCAGTGCCGGGTGCGCGGGCGACTGCGCGGCCCAGCGCGCGGGGACGTCGGCGATGCGGCCGGGCAGCGCGGCGAGCAGCGCATCGACGTCGAGCGACTCGGAGGAACGGATGGGCGAGAGCATGGCGTCTCCAGAAAAGGGGCGGGGGCCGCGTGACGATGTTTGCGAACGATCGTGCCATGACGGCGCGCACGCCACAATCGGCCATTCGGGCAATAGCGCTTCGCGATGTCCGCAATGATGATGATCGGAATCGTTGCGGCGCCGCCGCAGGCTGCCCGGCCGAAAACGGGCCGCGAGTATACCGCCGGCGCGGGCGCGCCATTGCGCGCCTGCCGGTCGTTCACCATTAAAATGCCGCCATGAGCAAATCCAGACACGTGTCCGAAACTCCCGCGACTCAGCTGTTGCGCCGCCACGGCGTTGCGTTCGGCGAGCATCCGTACGAATACGTCGAGCATGGCGGCACCGGCGAGTCGGCGCGCCAGCTCGGCGTCGACGAGCACAGCGTCGTGAAGACGCTCGTGATGGAAGACGAGCATGCGAAGCCGCTGATCGTGCTGATGCACGGCGACCGCACCGTGTCGACGAAGAACCTCGCGCGGCAGATCGGCGCGAAGCGCGTCGAGCCGTGCAAGCCCGACGTTGCGAACCGCCATTCGGGCTATCTCGTCGGCGGCACGTCGCCGTTCGGCACGCGCAAGACGATGCCCGTCTACGTCGAGGCGACGATCCTCGAATTACCGACGATCTACCTGAACGGCGGGCGGCGCGGCTACCTCGTCAGCCTCGAGCCGGCGGTGCTCACGTCGCTGCTCGGCGCGCAGCCCGTGCAGTGCGCGAGCGTCGACTGAGGGTTTCACCTTCGTGGCAGGCCGCACTCGTTCGGTAGAATGGGCGCCGTTTCGGCTTGCCGCGCATAGCCGTCCCTTTACCGATACGTTGAAAGAAGAGTCCTCCGCATGCAGATCCTGCTCGCCGCCCTCGTTGCCTACCTGATCGGTTCGGTGTCGTTCGCCGTCGTCGTCAGCGCCGCGATGGGCCTGGCCGACCCCCGCTCGTACGGGTCGAAGAATCCCGGCGCGACCAACGTGCTGCGCAGCGGCAACAAGAAGGCCGCGATCCTGACGCTCGTCGGCGATGCGTTCAAGGGCTGGATTGCCGTCTGGCTCGCGCGGCGCTTCGGCCTGCCCGATGTCGCGGTCGCGTGGGTCGCGATCGCCGTGTTCATCGGCCACCTGTATCCGGTGTTCTTCCGCTTCCAGGGTGGCAAGGGCGTGGCGACCGCGGCCGGCGTGCTGCTCGCCGTGCACCCGGTGCTCGGGCTCGCGACCGCGCTGACCTGGCTGATCGTCGCGTTCTTCTTCCGCTATTCGTCGCTCGCGGCGCTGGTGGCGGCCGTGTTCGCACCGGTGTTCGACGTGTTCCTGTTCGGCACGGGCCATAACCCGGTCGCGTGGGCCGTGCTCGCGATGAGCGTGCTGCTCGTGTGGCGTCACCGCAGCAACATTTCGAAGCTGCTCGCGGGGCAGGAAAGCCGGATCGGCGACAAGAAGAAGGCGGCCGCGGACAGCAGCGCGCAGGACGGCGGGAAAGCCTGACGCGGCGGTGCGCCGCGTGCCGGGCGCGCCGCGTATGCGGGGCCCGGCGTCATGACGCGATGGATCGGTGGCCGATCAGTCGCGGAAGTTGTTGAAATCGAGCGGCGTGTCGGTCACGTCCTTGCGCAGCATCGCGATCGTGCTCTGCAGGTCGTCGCGCTTGGTGCCCGAGATGCGCACCGCGTCGCCCTGGATGCTCGCCTGCACCTTGATCTTGCTGTCCTTCACGAGCCGCACGATCTTCTTCGCGAGATCACCCGTCACGCCTTTCTTCACGGTGACGATCTGCTTGACCTTGTCGCCGCCGATCTTCTCGACCTTGCCGTAGTCGAGGAAGCGCACGTCGACGTTGCGCTTGGCCAGCTTGCCGATCAGCACGTCCTTGACCTGGCCGAGCTTGAAATCGTCGTCGGCGAACAGCGTCAGCTCGCGTTCCTTCTGCTCGACGCGCGCGTCGGAGCCCTTGAAGTCGAAGCGCGTCGAAATTTCCTTGTTCGACTGCTCGATGGCGTTCTTCACTTCGATCATGTTCGCTTCGGAAACGACGTCGAACGATGGCATGGCATTCTCCCTTGAGATGCGGGCACCCGGCTCGCGCGCGGGCACTCGCTATAATTGCGGACTGTCTGCCATTTTACCGATGCCCCTCCGTTTGCCCAAGACCGGCCATTCGCCGCACCGGGCGGACGTGACCGCGAAAGCCGATGCCTCCTGACGATTCCGCCCTGTCGCTGCTTCCCGACCATCCGCTCGCCGCGCACAACACGTTCGGCATTGCCGCGAACGCGCGCTTTGCCGCGCGCATCACGCATGCGTCGCAGTTCGAGGCGCTGCATCGCGACCCGCGCGTCGCGAATCTGCCGCAGCTCGTGCTCGGCGGCGGCAGCAATGTCGTGTTCACGCGCGATTTCGACGGTGTCGTGCTGCTCGACGAGATCGCGGGCCGCCGCGTCGTGCGCGAGGACGACGACGCGTGGTACGTCGAGGCCGGCGGCGGCGAGAACTGGCATGCGTTTGTCGCGTGGACGCTCGAACACGGGATGCCGGGCCTCGAGAATCTCGCGCTGATCCCGGGCACCGTCGGCGCCGCGCCGATCCAGAACATCGGCGCGTACGGCCTCGAGATGAAGGCGTATTTCGACTCGCTGGTCGCGGTCGAGCTGGCGACGGGGCGCAGCGAGCGCTTCGACGCCGCGCGCTGCGCGTTCGGTTATCGGGACAGTTTCTTCAAGCGGGAAGGGCGTGGCCGGTTCGCGATCGTGTCGGTGACGTTCCGGCTGCCCAGGCAGTGGGCGCCGCGGCTCGGCTATGCGGATGTCACGCGTGAGCTCGACGCGCGCGGCATCGCGCCCGACGCGGCGACGCCGCGCGACGTGTTCGATGCGGTCGTCGCGATCCGCCGCGCGAAGCTGCCCGATCCGCTCGTGGTCGGCAACGCGGGTAGTTTCTTCAAGAATCCGGTTATCGATGCCGCGCAGTTCGACGCGCTGCGCGCTCGCGCGCCCGACGTCGTGTCGTATCCGCAGCCGGACGGGCAGGTCAAGCTCGCGGCCGGCTGGCTGATCGACCGCTGCGGCTGGAAGGGGCGCGCGCTGGGGGCGGCGGCCGTGCACGACCGCCAGGCGCTCGTGCTCGTCAACCGCGGCGGCGCGACGGGGGCCGACGTGCTCGCGCTTGCGCGGGCGATCCAGCATGACGTGCGCGAGCAGTTCGGCGTTGAACTCGAGGCCGAACCAGTCTGCCTGTAACGCAGGTCCTGCAGCGTTTTTCGCGCGCCCGAACAAAAAGAGCCGATCGTCGATCGGCTCTTTTTTCGTCTGCGGCTGGATTCCGGCGGCGCGTCAGTGCTTGAGACGGCCAAGCAGCAGAAACTCCATCAGCGCCTTTTGCACGTGCAGGCGGTTTTCCGCCTCGTCCCACACGACGCTCTGCGGGCCGTCGATCACGCCGGCCGTCACTTCCTCGCCGCGGTGCGCGGGCAGGCAGTGCATGAAGAGCGCGTCCGGGTTTGCGTGCCCCATCATTTCCTCGTCGACGCACCAGTCGGCGAACGCCTTCATGCGCACCTCGTTCTCGGCCTCGAAGCCCATGCTCGTCCACACGTCGGTCGTCACGAGATCGGCGCCCTTGCATGCTTCGTTCGGGTCGTCGAACACCTCGTAGAACGGCGTGCTGTCGGGCGACACGAGCTTCATGTCGAGCGCGTAGCCGGGCGGCGTGGACAGGCGCAGCTTGAAGCCGAGGATCTGCGCGGCTTCGATCCACGTATAGAGCATGTTGTTCGCGTCGCCGACCCATGCGACGGTCTTGCCGGCGATCGGGCCGCGGTGCTCGTAGTACGTGAAGATGTCGGCGAGCACCTGGCACGGGTGGTATTCGTTCGTCAGGCCGTTGATCACCGGCACGCGGGAGTTTTCCGCGAAGCGCTGGATCACTTCCTGCTCGAAGGTACGGATCATGATGATGTCGACCATCCGCGAAATGACCTGCGCGGAATCCTCGACGGGCTCGCCGCGGCCGAGCTGCGTGTCGCGCGTGCTCATGAAGACGGCATGGCCGCCGAGCTGGAAGATGCCGGCCTCGAACGACAGCCGCGTGCGCGTCGAGCTCTTCTCGAAGATCATCGCGAGCGTGCGGTCGTGCAGCGGGTGATAGGTCTCGTAGTTCTTGAACTTGCGTTTCAGGATACCCGTGCGTTCGAGCACGTACTCGTAGTCTTCCAGCGAGAAATCCTTGAACTGCAGGTAGTGACGAATGGTTTTGGCGGTCATGAAACGAAATACGGCGGGTTGCACCCGGCCGCGAGGCCGGACGGCGCCGCCGTCGGGTGTGGATAACTCAAAGCAGCATAAAGGATTTTCTGTGCTTTGACGAGCCGCGGACGGAAGCGGGACGCGATCATTGCGTGCGGCCGGCAGCGCGGGAAGCGGCCCTTCGAGGCGACGCTGGATGGCGCGCTGCGGTATAATCCAAAAGTTTTCTCCAGCCCGGCAGGCAAGCCTCTTCGCGCTCTGCCGGACACAAGCCGTGCGCTGCACAAACCGGTGCAGCACACCGGCGGCGCGCATCGACGCCCCGTTTTCGGGATATCGAAATGCTTGTGCCGCCGTCCATTCCAGCTTTGTGTTCGCGTATCCAGGCGCCGTCGCCTGGGCATCGCCGGGCCGTCACTTGGGTAACCACATGGCTGAAACCCCTCCGACCGAATTTTTCATCCAGGGCATCACGAAAGACGGGAAAAAGTTTCGCCCGAGCGACTGGTCGGAACGTCTGGCCGGTGTGATGGCCTGCTTCGGGCCGGGGGCGAGCGGGCCGAATGCGCGTCTCAAGTATTCGCTGTACGTGCGCCCGACGATGCTCGGCGACCTGAAATGCGTGATCCTCGATTCGCGGCTGCGCGACATCGAACCGATGGCTTTCGATTTCGTGCTGAATTTCGCGAAGGACAACAACCTTGTCGTCACCGAAGCGTGCGAACTGCCGGACTACAGCGCGAAGAAGTGACGAAGTGATGCCGACGGGCGAGGGCGCCTGCTGCGCCCGTCCCGGCTGCCCTGCCGGCCCGATTGCCGGACGACAGGCAACAAAAAAGCCCGCCTAGGCGGGCTTTTTTGCGATCGCAGGAAACAGGAGCGCCCGTGTGAGCGGGCGCACCGGATTTACGCTGCTGCCTGCAGGCCCTTGACGGCTGCGGCCAGGCGGCTCTTGCTGCGAGCGGCCTTGTTCTTGTGAACGATCTTCTTGTCGGCGATCGTGTCGATCGTCTTCACGGCAGCCTTGAACAGATCGGCAGCCTTTGCGTGGTCGCCGGCTTCAACAGCCTTGCGAACCGACTTGATCGCGGTGCGGAATTTCGAGCGCAGCGCCGAGTTGTGCGAGTTTGCCTTCGCGGCTTGGCGGGCGCGCTTGCGTGCTTGTGCGGAGTTAGCCATGACGGTTCCTTATCCTGTCCTGTTTCCAGAGCTTGGAGCCTAGACGGCCAAGCGCTGCTTTTCGATCCGTCCCCTGAGAGCGATTGCCCAGGGGCGCATTAAAAACGGTGATTTTAACCGAGGCCGGGACATGAAAACGGCAATTGCCGTGCATGTACGAGCCCAGAAACGGGCGATTATAGCAACAAAATCAAGCGAGTGGCAAGTTCGACGTGACGCCCGCCGGACGGGGCGCCGGCGGCGTGCGTGCTTTTCGGCATCGGGCGCTGGCCGGGCCACGCAACGTCCGTATAATAAGCGCCCCATGAATCTATTCCGAGCCCTGCTGACGGTCAGCGGCTTCACGCTGCTGTCGCGCGTGACCGGACTGGCCCGCGAGACGCTGATCGCCCGTGCGTTCGGTGCCAGTCAATATACCGACGCGTTCTACGTCGCGTTCCGCATTCCGAACCTGCTGCGCCGCCTGTCCGCCGAAGGCGCGTTCTCGCAGGCGTTCGTGCCGATCCTCGCCGAGTTCAAGAACCAGCAGGGGCACGATGCGACGAAGGCGCTCGTCGATGCGATGTCCACCGTGCTCGCGTGGGCGCTTGCCGTGCTGTCGGTCCTCGGGATCGCCGGCGCGTCGTGGGTCGTGTTCGCGGTCGCGTCCGGTCTGCACACCGACGGGCAGGCGTTCCCGCTCGCCGTCACGATGACGCAGATCATGTTCCCGTACATCGTGTTCATTTCGCTGACGACGCTCGCGTCCGGCGTGCTCAACACGTACAAGAGCTTCTCGCTGCCCGCGTTCGCGCCGGTGCTGCTCAACGTCGCGTTCATCGCCGCGGCCGTGTTCGTCGCGCCGCACCTGAAGGTGCCGGTGTTCGCGCTCGCGTGGGCCGTGATCGTGGGCGGCGTGCTGCAGTTCCTCGTGCAGCTGCCGGGCCTGAAGAAGATCGACATGGTGCCGCTGATCGGCCTCAATCCGCTGCGCGCGCTGCGGCACCCGGGCGTGAAGCGCGTGCTCGCCAAAATGGTGCCCGCGACGTTCGCGGTGTCGGTCGCGCAACTGTCGCTGATCATCAACACCAACATCGCGTCGCGGCTCGGGCAGGGCGCCGTGTCGTGGATCAACTACGCCGACCGCCTGATGGAATTCCCGACGGCGCTGCTCGGCGTCGCGCTCGGCACGATCCTGCTGCCGAGCCTGTCGAAGGCGCACGTCGATGCCGATTCGCAAGAATATTCGGCGCTGCTCGACTGGGGGCTGCGCGTCACGTTCCTGCTTGCCGCGCCGAGCGCGCTCGCGCTGTTCTTCTTCGCGACGCCGCTCACCGCGACGCTCTTCAACTACGGCAAGTTCGACGCGCATACCGTCACGATGGTCGCGCGTGCGCTCGCGACCTACGGGATCGGCCTCGTCGGCATCATCCTGATCAAGATCCTCGCGCCGGGCTTCTATGCGAAGCAGGACATCAAGACGCCCGTGAAGATCGCGATCGGCGTGCTGATCGTCACGCAGATCTCGAACTACGTGTTCGTACCGCTGATCGGCCATGCGGGCCTCACGCTGAGCATCGGCGTCGGCGCGTGCCTGAACTCGCTGCTGCTGTTCATCGGGCTGCGCCGGCGCGGCATTTACCAGCCGTCGCCGGGCTGGCTGCGCTTCTTCGTGCAGCTGATCGGCGCGACGCTCGTGCTCGCGGGCCTGATGCACTGGTTCTCGATCAGCTTCGACTGGACCGGGATGCGTGCGCAGCCGCTCGACCGCATTGCGTTGATGGGTGCGTGCCTCGTGCTGTTCGCTGCACTATATTTCGGTATGTTGTGGGTGATGGGCTTCAAATACGCTTACTTCAGAAGGCGCGCCAAGTGACGACCGCAATGACCCGCGTCCTCGACTACTTCAGCACGCTCGTGGCGGACGACGACAGCCTGCCCGTCACGGAAACCGCGCTGTCGCTGGCCCAGGATGCGTATCCCGACCTCGACCTGCAGGGCACGCTGGCCGAACTCGACATGCTGGCGGCGCGGTTGCGCCGGCGGTTCACCGACGATGCGGACCTGAAGGGCCGCGTCGCCGCGCTGAACGATTTCTTCTTCCGCGAGCTCGGCTTCGCGTGCAATCACAACGATTACTACGACCCCGATAACAGCCATCTGAACGCGGTGCTGAAGCGGCGGCGTGGGATTCCGATCTCGCTGTCGGTGCTGTATCTGGAGCTGGCCGAGCAGGTCGGCGTGCCGGCGCGGGGCGTATCGTTCCCCGGCCATTTCCTGCTGCGCGTCACGCTGCCGGACGGCGACCTGATCATCGATCCGACCAACGGCCATTCGCTGTCCGAGGCCGAGATGGTCGAGATGCTCGAGCCGTACGTCGCGCGCGCGGCCGGCGCGGTCGACAGCGCGTTGCGCGCGCTGCTGCAGCCGGCGACGAGCCGCGAGATCATCGCGCGGATGCTGCGCAACCTGAAGACGATCTATCTGCAGACGGAACGCTGGCAGCGGCTGCTCGCGGTACAGCAGCGGCTCGTGATCCTGTTGCCCGAACAGCTCGACGAAGTGCGCGACCGCGGTTTCGCGTATGCGCGGCTCGACTACCTGCGCCCCGCGCTCGAGGATCTCGAGCAATATCTCGGCGAGCGGCCGGAGGCCGACGACGCGACCGTCGTCGAGTCGCAGGTGACCGAATTGCGGCAGCGGATGCAGCGCGACGGCGAGGACTGAGCCGCCGCCGTGCAACTGCCGGAACCTGAAAAACGCCCGCATCGCGGGCGTTTTTCATGTGCGCCTACTTCGGCTGCATCCGGATCGCGCCGTCGAGGCGGATCACTTCGCCGTTGAGCATCGGGTTCTCGACGATCTGGCGGACCAGCATCGCGTATTCGGCCGGCTTGCCGAGCCGCGGCGGGAACGGCACCATCGCGCCGAGCGCGTCCTGTACGTCCTTCGGCATGCCGAGCAGCATCGGGGTCTCGAACAGGCCGGGCGCGATCGTCATCACACGAATGCCGCTGCGCGACAGGTCGCGCGCGATCGGCAGCGTCATGCCCGCGACGCCGGCTTTCGATGCCGCATAGGCAGCCTGGCCGATCTGCCCGTCGAATGCGGCGACCGACGCGGTGCTGACGATCACGCCGCGCTCGCCGTCCGCGGTCGGCGCGGTGGCCGCCATCGCGGCGGCCGCGAGCCGGATCATGTTGAACGTGCCGACGAGGTTCACGTTGATCGTCTTCGCGAACACGTCGAGCGGATGCGCGCCATCCTTGCCGACGGTTTTCGCGGCGGGCGCGATGCCCGCGCAATTCACGAGGCCGCGCAACGTGCCCGCGCGCGTCGCTGCGTCGACGGCCGCCTGCGCGTCGGCCTCGGTCGACACGTCGCACCGCACGAAGACGCCGCCCAGCTCGGTTGCGAGCGCCGTGCCTGCCGCCTCGTTCAGGTCGGCGAGCACGACCTTGCCGCCGGCCTGCGCGAGCATCCGGGCCGTGCCGGCGCCGAGGCCCGATGCGCCGCCCGTGATCAGAAAGACGTTGCCGCGAATATCCATGACTGTCTCCTTTGTCGACCGCCCTTGGCGCTTTAACGCTTAGGGCGGTCCCATGCATAAGCGGTCGACCGCCTTGGCGCTTTAACGCTTCGGGCGGCCCGGTTGTTCTGTCCGATGTCGGACGATTGGCCGATTGTACGAGGCGTCATCGCGCGGAGGTGAGACAAGAACGATCGTGCGAATCTTGATCGGACGAAAAAAAGCCGCCCGGAAAGGGCGGCTTTGGGTGCGCGATGCCGTGCTTACTTCAGCGCGTCGAACGCGCGCTCGCGGATTTCCTCGACGCTGCCGAGGCCCGAGATCTTGCGATACTGCGGCGCCTTCAGGCCGTTTTCCTCACCGCGCTGCGCCCAGTCGCCGTAATACTTGATCAGCGGCTTGGTCTGAGCTTCGTACACTTCGAGACGCTTCTTGACGGTTTCTTCCTTGTCGTCGTCGCGCTGGATCAGCGGTTCGCCCGTCACGTCGTCCTTGCCCTCGACCTTCGGCGGGTTGAACTTGACGTGGTACGTACGGCCCGATGCCGGGTGCGTGCGGCGGCCGCTCATGCGCTCGATGATTTCCGAGAACGGTACGTCGATTTCGAGCACGTAGTCGATCGCGACGCCGGCGTCCTTCATTGCATCGGCCTGCGCGATCGTGCGCGGGAAGCCGTCGAACAGATAGCCGTTCGCGCAATCGGATTCCTTCAGCCGCTCCTTGACGAGACCGATGATCAGGTCGTCCGTCACGAGCTTGCCTTCATCCATGAAGCGCTTCGCTTCGATGCCGAGCGGCGTGCCGGCCTTCACGGCCGCGCGCAGCATGTCGCCCGTCGAGATTTGCGGGATGCCGAACTTTTCCTTGATGAAGTTTGCCTGGGTGCCCTTTCCCGCGCCGGGCGCGCCCAACAGGATCAAACGCATGGTGATATCTCCAAGTATGTAGATTCGTGTGGCGAGACGCAAAAGCGTCGGCGACAGTGGGCGCGGGGCTTGCCTGGCGCGCGGAGGGCCGGTCTGATGCGGCGCGTCGGCTTCGGCGACGCGCGGCTGCCGGCAGGGCCGCGGGCGGGGTCAAGCGAGGACGCGCTGGTCGCGGACGGCTCGCACAATCGCCTGATTATGCCACGGGTTATTTTGAACCCGGCTGAAAAAGGGCCTGCACGCGTGCGAGATCGGCCGGCGTGTCGATGCCGGCTTCGGGCGCGCGCTCGGTGATCATCACTGCGATGCGCTCGCCGTGCCAGAGCGCGCGCAGCTGTTCGAGCTGCTCGGCCTGTTCGATCGGCGCCTGCGCGAGCGTCGGATACGTGCGCAGGAAACGCGCGCGGTATGCGTAAAGGCCGATGTGCCGATAGACCGGAAATGCAGGGGCCGGCATCGCCGCGACGTCGGGCCAGTGCGGCTGGTATGCGTCGCGGCTCCACGGGATCGGTGCGCGCGAGAAGTACAGCGCGACGCTCTGCGCGTCGAGCGCGACCTTCACGACGTTCGGGTTGAACACGTCGGCCGCGTCGTGGATCGGGTGGGCGGCGGTCGCGATCGCGCAGGCCGGATGCGCGGCCAGGTGCGACGCCACGTCGCGCACGAGCACGGGGTCGATCAGCGGTTCGTCGCCCTGCACGTTGACGACGACGGTGTCGTCGCTCCACCCGAACGTCGCCGCGACTTCGGCGAGGCGATCGGTGCCGGACGGATGGTCGGCGCGCGTCAGCACCGCTTCGAAGCCGTGATCGCGCGCCGCATCGAGCACGCTCTGCGCGTCGGATGCGACGAGCACCTGCTGCGCGCCCGCTTTGCGCGCGCGCTCGGCGACGCGCACGACCATCGGCTTGCCGCCGAGATCGGCGAGCGGCTTGTTCGGGAGTCGCGTCGACGCGAGCCGCGCGGGAATGACGGCGATGAAGGGTTGCGGGTGAGTCATCGGGGTTCAGCGGTGAGGAGGACGGGGCGGGCGTCGGTCCGGGCCGGTCGCCCGGCGGCATCCGGTGGCCCGGCCGAGGCCGGGCCGCCTTCGGGCCGTGTTGCCGGCTGGGCGGTCGGTTGACCTGCCGGCTTACCGGTTTGACGGCCGGGATTTAACGGCCGGCCGGATCGACCGGCGTGCCTTCGACGGTCTGGCGCGCTTCGTCGACGAGCATCACGGGGATGCCGTCGCGGATCGGGTAGGCGAGCTTGTCCGCGTTGCAGATCAGCTCCTGCGCGGCGCGGTCATAGTGGAGCGGGCCTTTGCAGATAGGGCACACAAGGATTTCAAGCAGGCGAGCGTCCACGGAGTTTCTCCACAACGAGGGCAATGAGGCGAGGGTCGAGCGCGGCTTCGACAGGGACGACCCAGAGTCGAGCGTCGCGCCAGGAAGCGCCCAATTTTACTGCATCCTTCTCGGTGATCAGGATCGCGTCGACGGCATCGTCGACGAACGGATTGTCGGCGAACGCGTAATGGTCGGGCAGCGCGCGCGTCGCCGGCGCGAGACCGGCCGCGCGCAGCGTCGCGAAGAAGCGTTCCGGCGCGCCGATGCCGGCCGCGGCGAGCACGCGCTCGTTCGCGAACTGCGACAGCGGGCGGCGCAACGCGGGCTGGTCGAGATGCCATGCGGCGCCCGGCGTGAGCGCGAGCGCGTAGGTGTCGGGCCACGGCGGCAGTGCGCCGCTGTATGGATCGTTGACGAGCGTGGCGTCGCGGTGCCGCGACAGCGGCTCGCGCAGCGGGCCGGCCGGCAGCAGGAAGCCGTTGCCGCCGAGCCGGTGGTCGAACACGACGAGCTCGACCGTGCGTGCGAGGCGGTAGTGCTGAAGGCCGTCGTCGCTGACGATCACGTCGACGTCCGGATGCGCGGCGCGCAGCGCCTGCGCGGCCGCGACGCGGTCGGGGCACACCCACACCGGCGCGCCGGTGCGACGCGCGATCAGCAGCGGCTCGTCGCCGGCCGCGCCCGCGCGCGACGCGGGCGTGACGGCGGTCGGCGCCTTCACGTTCGCGCCGTAGCCGCGCGACACGACGCCGGGCGTGAAGCCGGCCGCCCGCAGCGCGTCGACGAGCGCGATCACGGTCGGCGTCTTGCCGGTGCCGCCGACGGTCACGTTGCCGACCACGACGACCGGCACGCCGACGTCGACCGGCTTCTTCCAGCCCTGCGCGTAAGCGGTGCGCCGCAGCGCCGCGCACAGGCCGAACACGGCCGAGAACGGCGTGAGCGCCCACGCGAGCGCGCCACGGCGCTGCCATTCGCGTGTCAGGCGCGCCTCGAGCCGGGCGAGCGGGCCGCCGGGCGTGCTCATCGGGCCGGGCACGGCGCGTCGTGCGCCGCGGCGTGGGACGGATTCGTCAAGGCGGATTCTCCGTTGGGCGGCACATGCCGCGGGGTCTGCGGAAGGCGGCACTCTAGCGCGCCGCACGCGGGCGCGGCAAGCGCGACCGACCGACGCAGCATGCGGGGCCGGATCGCGGCGGCCTGTGGACAACTCTGTGAAAAACTCCCGGTTCGATTGCGTCAAACGCCCGCCGGGCGGGCCTCGAATCGGATGAGAATCATTTAGAAAGATTTAAAACTTTATAAAAATCAACGTGTTACGTGGAATTGTCTGGATTTTTCCGCGGTTTCCGCGCGTTTTACACCGACGATTGCCAAAGTGTGGACACCTTCCGCGCATCGCGGCGAATGCGGTCGGCGCTGGACGTCGCGCGCGTGTCGGACTATCGTGTCGCCGCCAGCATTCAACTGACCTTCCATGCCCTCCGATTCCCCTTTTTCCTCACCCGGCGCGACCCGCGGCGGCGACGAAGTGATTCCCGTTTCGGCGCTCAATCGCGCGATTTCGACGATGCTCGAGCGCTCGTTTCCGCTGTTGTGGATCTCGGGCGAAGTGTCGAATTTCACGCGCGCCGCGAGCGGCCACTGGTATTTCTCGATCAAGGACCAGCAGGCGCAGATGCGCTGCGTGATGTTCCGCGGTCGCGCGCAATACGCCGAATTCACGCCGCGCGAAGGCGACCGGATCGAAGTGCGCGCGGTCGTCACGATGTACGAGCCGCGCGGCGAAGTGCAACTGAACGTCGAGGCCGTGCGGCGTACCGGGCAGGGGCGGCTCTACGAGGCGTTCCTGCGGCTGAAGGCGCAGCTCGAGGGCGAGGGGCTGTTCGCGCCCGAGCGCAAGCGGCCGTTGCCGGCCCATCCGCGCGCGATCGGCATCGTCACGTCGCTGCAGGCGGCCGCGCTGCGCGACGTGCTGACCACGCTCGCGCGCCGCGCGCCGCACATTCCGGTGATCGTCTACCCGGCGCCCGTGCAGGGGGCCGGTTCCGCCGAGAAGCTCGTCGCGGCGGTCGAGGCTGCGAATGCGCGGCGCGAGGTCGACGTATTGCTGGTCTGTCGCGGCGGCGGTTCGATCGAGGATCTGTGGTCGTTCAACGACGAGGCGCTCGCGCGTGCGATCGCGGCGAGCGAAGTGCCGGTGGTGAGCGGCGTCGGGCACGAAACCGATTTCACGATCGCGGACTTCGCGGCCGACGTGCGCGCGCCGACGCCGACCGGCGCGGCCGAGCTTGCGAGCCCGCAGCGCGCGCTGCTGCTGCGCGAGGTCGGTGACCGCCAGCGCGCGCTCGCGCGCGGCATGGAACGCAGGCTCGAACAGCGCGCGCAGCAGCTCGACTGGCTCGCGCGCCGGCTCGTGAGCCCGGCCGAGCGGCTGCAGCGGCAGCGCACGCACGTCGAGCAGCTTGCGGTGCGGCTCGCGTCTGCGGCTTCGCGGCCCGTGCGCGACGCACGCGCGCGTTTCGCACTCGCGCAACTGCGCTGGCAGCGCGCGCGGCCCGATCCATCGCAGGCGCGCCAGGCGCTCGCGGGGTTGTCGCAGCGTCTTGTGCTGGCCTTGCAGCGCCGTCACGAACGCGACACGGCGCGTGTGTCAGCCTGTGCGGCGCGGCTCGAGGTGCTGAGCCCGCAGCGCACGCTCGAGCGCGGTTATGCGGCGCTCATCGATACGCAGACGGGCCGCGCGGTGCGTGCGCCGGGCGCGCTGAAGCCACAGCGCCGCCTGACCGTGCATCTCGCCGAAGGCTCGGCCGACGTGTCGCTCGCCGACGTGCAGCCGCGCCTGACCGATACGATCTGAGCCGGCCGGCATCGGCGAAGCAAGCGAAACGAAGGTTCTGCGATCGACGCGCGGCGTGCGGGAACGGATGCTGCGCATCGTCGGCTCGTCCTGCCGGACGTTGCGTCAACATCGCTTTTCCGCATACCGCGGATAAATGGCCCGCGAGTTTGCGGGGTTATCCGGTCTCGCCTACAATCGGACGCTCGGCAGCATTCAACACAAGCCCCCCTACATACTCAACGAAGGAATCGCCATGGCTCATACGCTCCCGCCGCTCCCGTACGCTGAAGACGCACTCGCGCCGACCATCTCGCTCGAGACGATCCAGTACCACTATGGCAAGCACCATCAGGCTTATGTGACGAACCTGAACAATCTGATCCCGGGCACGGAATTCGAAAACCTGTCGCTGGAAGAGATCGTGAAGAAGTCGTCGGGCGGCATCTTCAACAACGCCGCGCAAATCTGGAACCACACGTTCTTCTGGAACAGCCTGTCGCCGAACGGCGGCGGCGCACCGACCGGCGCGCTGGGCGACGCGATCAACGCGAAGTGGGGTTCGTACGACGCATTCAAGGAAGCGTTCACGAAGGCCGCAGTCGGCACGTTCGGTTCGGGTTGGGCATGGCTCGTGAAGAAGGCTGACGGTTCGCTCGACATCGTGTCGACGAGCAACGCAGCAACGCCGCTGACGACCGCCGACAAGGCACTGCTGACGATCGACGTGTGGGAACACGCGTACTACATCGACTACCGCAACGCACGTCCGAAGTTCGTCGAAGCGTTCTGGAACATCGTGAACTGGGACTTCGCAGCGAAGAACTTCGCTTAAGGTCCGGCGCTTGCGTGCCGCTACGGCACGCGGCACCCCGCAAAAAGCCCTCGTCTCGAGGGCTTTTTGTTTTTGTCGCGATGGAACGTGCGGCGAGTGCGCGCTCAGGCTAGGCGGCCGAGCCCCCAGCCGAGCGCCGCACTCGCGATCACGACGGCCCACGGCGGCACACGCCAGAACACCAGCGCGACGAAGGCGACGAGCGCGGCGGCCAGATCGCGCGGCGCCATGATCGTGTCGGTCCAGACCGGATGATAGAGCGCGGCGAGCAGCAGCCCGACGACGGCCGCGTTCACGCCCGCGAGCGCGGCCTGCATCCGCGTGCTGCGGCGCAGGCGCTCCCAGAACGGCGCGGTGCCGGCCACCAGCAGGAACGATGGCGCGAAGATCGACACCAACGCGATCGTGCCGCCGAGCCAGCCGTTCGGCGCGTTGCGCAGCGACGCGCCGAGGAACGTCGAGAACGTGAACAACGGCCCCGGCATGGCCTGCGCGACACCGTAACCGGCCAGGAACGCAGCATCACCGACCCAGCCGGGCGCGACCACGGCCGCCTGCAGCAGCGGCAGCACCACATGCCCGCCGCCGAACACGAGCGCGCCCGTACGGAAGAACGCATCGACCACGGCGAGGGTATCGGAGCGCAGCGCACCGGCCGCGAACGGCAGTACGACGAGGAGTGCCGCGAACAGCGCGAGCCACAGCACGGCCGCACGGGGCGATACGTGCAGCGGCAACGGGTCGTGGGCGTCGCGCGCCGGCTGTGGCAGCAGCACGAGGCCGGCCAATCCGGCCGCGACGATCACTGCAACCTGCGCCCATGCGGCAGGCGCGAGCAATGCGACGCAGGCGGCCGCGGCCATCAGCGTGACGCGGCGTGCATCCGGGCACAGTGTGCGCGCCATACCCCAAACGGCCTGTGCGATGACGGCGACCGACACGATGCGCAACCCGTGCAACGCGCCGGCTTCGATCGGCGCGCCGCTCGCGTGCACGCCGAGCGAGAACAGCATCATCAGCAACGCCGACGGCAGCGTGAAGCCGAGCCACGCGGCGAACATTCCCGGGTAGCCGGCGCGCGCGAGGCCGATCGCCATCCCGACCTGGCTGCTCGCTGGCCCCGGCAGGAACTGGCACAGGCCGACGAGATCCGCGTAAGTGCGCTCGGTGAGCCACGCGCGCCGCGTGACGAACTCGGTGCGGAAGTAGCCGAGATGCGCAACCGGGCCACCGAACGATGTGAGGCCGAGCCGCAGGAATGCGATGAACACCGGCCAGGGATGGCGGGAGGGGGCGGAGGCGGTCGAGGGGCTCAAGGCGGTTGCGGGCGGATGAACGGACGAGTCGCCACGATAGCGCAACGCGGTGACCGGGGGGGGCCGTGCGATGGCGGTGCCGGGGTTCAGCGCACGGCGTCGCCCAACCCGCTCGCGCGGCGCAACGCGTCGATGTCGACGAGCTCGATCTCGCCGACATGCAGCCGCACGACACCGGCGGCCTGCAGCGCCTTCAGCAGCTGGTTCGTGGTCTGCCGCGTCAGCGACAGCATCGACGCGAGCGTTTCCTGCGACAGCCGGATGTGCGTGCGTCCGGCACTGATGCCGCCGTAGCCGTTGGCGATCATCAGCAGGCGTGCGGCGAGCCGCTGCGCGGCCGGCATCACGCTCATCGATTCGACGGTCAGGAAGCTCAGGCGCAGCTTTTGCGCCATCAGCAGCGCGAATTGCCGCCAGTATTGCGGCGTTGCGTCGAGAAGCGCGAGCAGCGCGGCCTGCGGGACGTGCAGCAGCAACGCGTCGTCGAGCGCGATCGCGTCGTGCGTGCGCGGCTGGCCGTCGAACAGCGCGATTTCGCCGAACCAGGTGACGGGCTCGGCGACCGTCAGCAGCGCTTCCTTGCCCTGCGGATCGACCGCACCTATCGTGAGTGAACCGGCCAGTACCGCGTACAGCCCGCACGGCGGGTCGCCGCGCCGGAACAGCGCCTGGCCGGCCGGCAGGCGGCGCAGCGCCGACTGCGCGAGCAGATCCGCGCGCAACGCAGGCGGCAGCGCGGCGAACCACGGGTTCGCGCCGATCTGAGGCAGGTATGGGGCAAGCGACGAGGGCATGGGCATGCGATGTCGGGTAGCTGACAGAGGTTCTCGGTCGTGACGCGCATCATAGCGCCCAACGACCGGCCAGGAGACGCCATGAAAACGCTCGAAGATCATCTTTCCCAGTATGCGGCCTACCATCGCGACGCGCGCAACATCGCGACGCATCTGGTCGGCATTCCGATGATCGTGTTCGCGGCCGAGGTGCTGCTGTCGCGGCCGGCGATCGGGATGCTGGCCGGTGTCGCGCTGTCGCCGGCGCTGCTGCTCGCCGTCGCGTTCGTGGTGTTCTACCTGCGTCTGGACCTGCGCTTCGGGATCGTGATGACCGCGCTGTTCGCGCTCGGCCTGTGGGCCGCGCAGGCGCTCGCGTTGCTGCCGACCGCGCAATGGCTCGCGATCGGCGTCGGCGCGTTCGTCGTCGGCTGGATCGTGCAGTTCGTCGGGCACTGGTTCGAAGGGCGCAAGCCCGCGTTCGTCGACGATCTGGTCGGCCTGATGGTCGGGCCGCTGTTCGTCGTCGCCGAAGTCGCGTTCTTCGCGGGGCTGCGCGGCGACGTCCGACGGGAAGTTGAGCGGCGGGCCGGCCCCGTGCACGGCGGCGCGCATTCGCATGTCTGATGCACCGGTCTGCGTGTTCGGCGCGGGCGCCATCGGCTGCTATCTCGGCGGCCGGCTCGCGGCGGCCGGCGCGAACGTGACGTTCGTCGGCCGCGCGCGAATCGGCGAAGCGATTCGCCTGCACGGGCTCAGACTGACTGACCAGCGCGGCTATCGTGCGCCGCTCGCGCCGGCCGATGTCGCGTTTTCGACCGACCCGGCTGCCGCGGCCGGTGCGCGGCTCGTGCTCGTCGCGGTGAAGTCGGCCGCGACGCGCGACGCCGCGGCGCAGCTCGCCGGCGTGCTGCGGCCCGGCACGATCGTGATCAGCTTCCAGAACGGCCTGCACAACGCCGACGTGCTGCGCGACGCGCTGCCGCAAGCGACCGTGCTGGCCGGCATGGTGCCGTTCAACGTGATCGAGCGCGAGCCCGGCGCGTTTCACCAGGGTTCCGCCGGCGTGCTCGCGGCCGATGCGTCGCCCGCGCTGCAGCCGTTCGTCGACGCATTTGCGCGCGCCGGGTTGCCGCTCGCGCGGCATCGCGACATGCGGGCCGTGCAGTGGGCGAAGCTGCTGCTCAACCTGAACAACGCGGTCAACGCGCTCGCGAACCTGCCGCTGCGCGACGAACTCGCGCAACGCGCTTACCGGCGCTGTGTCGCGCTCGCGCAGCGCGAAGCGTTGCACTGGCTGGCGCGCGCCGCGATCCGGCCCGCACGGCTGACGCCGCTGCCGGCCGCATGGATTCCCGCCGTGCTCGATCTTCCCGACGCGGCATTCCGCGTGCTCGGCGGCCGGATGCTGGCGATCGATCCGCTCGCGCGTTCGTCGATGTCCGACGATCTCGCGGCGCGCCGTGCGACGGAAGTCGAGTGGATCAATGGCGAGGTCGTGCGGCTGGCCGCACGCTTCGGCGCGCAGGCGCCCGTCAATGCGCGACTGTGCGCGCTCGTCCACGATGCGGAAAGCGCGGCGGCGCGCCCGGCCTGGCGCGGCGATGCGCTGTGGGCCGAGCTGACCGCGCAGGCGCCGCGCGCGGGCGACGTGCGGGCCGCATAGGCGCTGCTTTGCCGGCCGCCGCTCGGGCCGTTGCACGACGTCACCTCCGCCGAGCAACGGCTAAGATGCGGAGTGCGTCATTCGACGCCTATGCGGAGCAATCGCCATGGTGGATCGCCCGACTCTCGATGCCTACGACGCCCATGCCGCGCAATACGCGCAGGACTGGCTCGACCAGGCCGCGCCCGACGACATGTATTCGCTGCTCGAACAGCATTTCTCGCCGGGGCCGACCGCGGACGTCGGCTGTGGCGCGGGGCGCGACACGGCCTGGCTCGCATCGCGCGGATTCGACGTGCGCGGCTACGATGCGAGCGCCGCGCTGCTCGACGAGGCGCGACGACGTCATCCAGACCTGACTTTCGAACTTGCCGCGCTGCCGGCGCTGGCCGGCGTGCCGTCCGGCGCGTTTCGCAACGTGCTGTGCGAAACGGTCGTTATGCACCTCGAGCCGGCGGATGCAGCGGCGGCCGCCACGCGGCTGGCCGATCTGCTGATGCCGGGCGGCACGTTGTACATGAGCTGGCGGGTGGCCGGAAACGGCGCGTTGCGAGACGAACGCGGCCGCCTCTATACGCCGCTCGACTCGGCGCGGATGCGTGCGGCGCTCGGCGCCGGCACGCACGTGATCGACGAGCATGAGGTCGTCAGCGCGTCGTCGGGCAAGCGCGTGCACCGGCTGATCGTGCGCAAGGCGGCCGACGCCGCGTGAAAGCGGCGCGCCGCGGCGTCGGGCGGCGCTTACTCGCGGTTGAGCGCCGCTTCCCAGTTGATGTCGACGCAGAGCACCTGCATGCCGGTCGCAACGGGCGCGGCGATCGACGCGGTCACGCACAGGTGCGCCTCGTTGATCGACAGGTACGGCGGCGTCAGGTGCACGCGGCCCGGCGCGCGCATCGCGTCGATGAAGTACGGGCGGCGTTCCCAGCTCGCGCCTTCCGAATGCAGCAGCGGCCGGAAGCGCTTCGCGCGCTGGGACACGCTGCCGCGCGCGAGCACGTTGTCGCCGATCTGGCGCCCCGATGCGTCGAGCAGGAAGCAGCGTGCCGTTTCGGGCAGCCCGAGCACGGCCACGGCCGCATCGGTGAGCGATTCGCCCGCGCCGAGCTTCTGGCTCGCTTCCTCGAGCGAGGCGACATACGGCGCCAGCCGTTCCGCCTGGGTGCGCTCGCGCTCGGCGACGCGCAGCCGCAGCGCGGCCGACAGCGTATCCATGCAGCCCGCGGCGGCCTGCGGCTGGACGGGGTCGACGCTCGGCCCCGCGAAGTACTGGCCCTGCACGAAATCGACGTCGCATTCGAGCGCGATCAGCGCGTCGCGCTCGGTGGACAGCCCGCCCATCAGCACGAGCTGGCCGGATTCGTGCAGCAGCGACACGAGCCCCGGCAGCACGCGTTCGAGATGTGAGTGCTCGCTCGCCTGCGCGAGGATGCCGCGATCGAGCGTGACGATATCGGGATGCAGGTGCCACACGCGGTCGATGTTCGAATGCTTCGCGCCGAAACCGACGAGCGCGATCAGGAAGCCGGCCTTGCGCAGCCCGTCGATGATCGCCGCGTAGCGCGGCGTCTCGCCGCCCGCCTGCTCGGGTACCTCGAGCACCACGCGGTGCGGCGGCAATCCGAGGGCCTTCAGGTTCGCGAGCAGCGCGTCGCCGTACACGGTGTCCATCAGCGCGGCCGGATGCAGGCTCAGGAAGAGCCATTCGTCGTGACTGTCGAACGCGTGGAAGTTGCCGAGATGCAGCGATTCGGCGAGCCGGCCGAGTTCGAGCAGGTCGCCGCGCCGCGCCGCCTGCGTGAACACTTCGTGCGACGCCACCTGGCGGCTTTCCTCGTCGTGCGCGCGCAGCGACGCGTGATAACCGATCGCGCGGCGGTGCGACACCGAGAAAACGGGCTGGAACACGCTGAACACGGTGTAGGCGCCGTACAGCACGGTGCGCCGGTTCCCGTCGTCGCCGGCGACGGGGCGGGGCGGCTGAAAGCCGGGGGGATCGATGTCGATCATGCTCATGATGTCGGCCGAAGGAAGACTGCCAGTTTACCTAGAGAATAGGCGAGCAAGAAGCATGCACGGCATCGTGCCCCGTGCGGTGGCCCGTCGCGGCTCGTACGCGGCGCACGGCACGCGCACGACGGGGCCGCGCTGCACCGCAATGGTGCGTGTCGTGCCGGGGCGGGGCGCGAAATGGCGCGCCCCGCGCATCACGCGCGCTCGGACGGGTCGGTCTTGCGCGCGGTGCTGCGAATCTCGGGCGCGAGCTGCGCGAAGATCCACGCGGACGCGGCCGTGATGATCCCGACGCAGATGAACGTCGCATGGAACGCGGGCAGCGTGTTGCTCGGCGTCACGGTGCGCAGCATGCCGGTGAACGTCGCGAGCAGCGCGCCGGCGACCGTCACGCCGAGGCTCATCGACAGCATCTGCACGAGCGAGAACAGGCTGTTGCCGCTGCTCGCGCCGCCCGTGCCGAGATCCTTCAGCGTCAGCGTGTTCATCGCGGTGAACTGCATCGAGTTGAAGCCGCCGAACAGCGCGAGATGCACGACCTTCACCCAGACGGGCACCGTGTCGTGCATCAGCGCGAAGCTCGCCATCATCACGCCGACCATGATCGTGTTCGCGAGCAGCACCTTGCGGTAGCCGTGCCGCGTGATCAGGCGCGTGATGATCCGCTTCGAGAACATCCCGGCCGCCGCCACCGGCAGCATCATCAGCCCGGCCTCGAACGCCGAGTAGCCGAGGCTCACCTGCAGCAGCAGTGGGATCAGGTACGGCATCGCGCCGCTGCCGATCCGCGCGAACAGGTTGCCGAGCAGCCCGACGCTGAACGTGTGGATCCTGAACAGTTCGAGCGAGAAGATCGGCTGCGGCGCGCGCACCGCATACAGCCCGTACGCGACGAAGCACGCGAGGCTCAGGATCAGCAGCACCAGCACGGCGGCGTGCTGCATGCCGAGATCGGCGAGCCCGTCGAGCGACAGCGAGATCGCGATCATGCCGATCGTCAGCAGCAGATAGCCCTTCAGGTCGAAGCGGCCGACTGCCGGATTGCGCGAGTCGGGCATCGAGTAGAAGGTCGCGACGCAGCCCGCGACGCCGACCGGCACGTTGATCAGGAAGATCCAGTGCCACGACGCGATCTTCACGAGCCAGCCGCCGAGCGTCGGCCCGATCAGCGGGCCGATCAGGCCGGGAATCGCGACGAACGACAGCGCGGACAGGTAGCGTTCGGCCGGGAAGGTGCGCAGCACCGCGAGCCGCCCGACCGGCAGCAGCATCGCGCCGCCGACCCCCTGCACGATGCGGAACACGACGAGCTGCGTCAGCGTATGCGCGTTCGCGCACAGCAGCGAGCCGAGCGAGAACACCAGGATCGCGCTGAAGAAGACGCGCCGCGTGCCGAACGTATCCGCGAGCCAGCCGGACACCGGGATCATCACCGCCATCGTCAGCGAGTACGCGATCACGACCGACTGCATCCGCAGCGGCGATTCGCCGAGGCTCGCGGCCATCGACGGCAGCGCCGTGTTGACGATCGTGGAATCGAGCGTCTGCATGAAAAAGCCCGTCGCGACGAGCCAGAGCATCACGGTGAGATTCTTTTCGCCGGGAGCGGCGGCGGGCGGGCGTTGGAACATGAAGGCGGGCGGTGGCGCGGGACAGCCGACATTGTAGGGAAAGCCGCCACGCGGTGCAGGTTCGGCGCGCAGTCCGTCTCCGTCCACTGACCAGTACAGTTCGGTCAAAAGTGTCTGCAGGCGTATCTGTCCCTGTGCTGTCACTGTCCGAAATACTGGTGACATCGAACCCGTGTGACCAGGAGGCTGCCATGCGCGAACTGCGACTCTATTTGATGGACGGCAACGAGCCGGCCGGGCGGTGGCGCATCGTCGATCGCACCGTCCTCGAGGTGGCCGAAGGCAACGTCTGGGTGACCGTCGAGGGACAGGCCGACGATCACTGGCTCGGCGCCGGCGATTCGTTGACGCTTCTGCCCGGCACGCGCGCGTGGGTCAGCGCGGGATCGGACGGCTCGATTTTCACGTTCGGTCCGCTCGCGGCGCCGGCCGCGCGTGCCGCGCACGCGTGGTGGCAGCTGCTCGTCGCGTGGCGCGACGGCCGGCGTCACACGGCCGCGTCGCTGCCGACGTAGCGTGCGCGGGGCCGGATCAGCTTCCCGTCCGCATGCTGTTCGAGCGCATGCGCGATCCAGCCGGCCGTACGGCCGGCCGCGAACAGTGTGAACGCCGCGCCGTCCGGCAGCGCGAGCGCGCGCTCCAGCACCGCGAGCGCGAAATCGATCGCCGGCCGCAGGCCCGTCGCCGCTTCGACGCGTACGATGAGCGCATGAGCCGCGTGCAGCGCCGGCCGGTCGGGCGACGCCGCGTGCAGCGCGTCGAGCAGAGCCTTCGCGCGCGGGTCGCCGTCGGGGTAGAGCGGGTGCCCGAAGCCGGATAGCGCCGTGCGGCCGCCGTCCGCGCGTTCGTCGTGCGCGAGCCGCAATGCCAGGTAGCGATCGAGATCGGCGGCGCGGGCTGCTTCGTCGAGCAGCGTGCCCGCGCGGAACGTCTCGCCGCCGTGACGCGGGCCCGACAGCGCCGCGAGCCCGCCCGCGATCGCGCCGAACAGGTGGGTGCCGGTCGACGCGATGCAGCGCACCGCGAAAGTCGAAGGATTCAGTTCGTGATCGGCGCACAGCACGAGCGCGCGGCGCAGCAGGTCCGCTTCGTCGCGCCGCCGCACGCGCCACGTGGCCGCGAGCTGCCGGTGCACGGGCGCATCGCCCGGCCCGACGCCGGCGAGCCCGGCCGTCGCGACGCGCAACAGCAGCGCGGCCGAGTCGAGCTGCGCGTCGCGCCCCTGCGCCCAAAGGCGCGGCAGCGACGCGGCTGCGGCAGGCAGCAGCACCAGCGTGCGCTCGAGCGGCGCGAGATGCGCCCAGCGCTGCGCCCATTCGTTCCATTGCGCGGCGTCGAAACCGGTCGACGCGAGCGACGCGGCGGCAAGCCGCGCGGGCGGACAGTCCCAGAGTTTTGCGGCCGTCTCTTCGAGCGTCGCGGCGTCGGCCAGCGCGATCGCATCGGCGCCGCGGTAGCGCAGGCGGCCGCCGGCGATCTGCGTGATCCGCGATTCGAGCACCGGCACGCCCCAGTCGAGCGAGCGTTCGGCGACACCGCCCGCGCGTTTCGCGTCGGCGCGGCGGCGGGCGAGCAAGCGCACTTCGTCCGCGTCGTAGCGGCGGCGCTTGCTCGCGCCGTCGGGCAGCGAGCGCAGCAGGCCGCGGCTCACGTACGCATAAAGCGTGCTCACGCTAACACCGAGGACGCCGGCGGCTTCCTGCGCGCTGAGGGATGTCATGCCGATCGCTCCTGGCGGGGTGCATGAAGCGCGGCCCCGCTACAACTATTCGTTATGTATTGATTCGCGCAATCAAGATTGATCGTGCCTGTCGCGAATTCTAGACTCGATTCCGTCTCCTCTACCGCACCCACTTCACCATGACACCCGAACTCGCATTGATGCATGTGTGGCAACTCGCCGACGGCGACGCCGACGCGCTGGCCCGCGCGACCGTGACCGGGCAGGACCCGACGCTGCCGTCGACGTTGCATGTCGGCACGCTCGCCGCGGCGACGATCGCGGCAGCCGGCCTCGCGGCGGCCGAATGCGACCGGCTTCGCACGGGCAGGGCACAGACAGTCGACGTATCGGTGCGCGATGCGCTCGTCGCGTTTCGCAGCGAACGCTACCTGCGCGTGGACGACGGCCCGCCGCCGGAGCTGCGTCATCCGGTGACGGGTTTCTTCGAGACGGGCGACGGCCGCTGGATTCAGCTGCACGCGAACTTTCCGCATCACCTGCACGGGATCCTCGACGTGCTCGGGTGCGGCGCGCAGCCGGCCGATGTCGCCGCGGCGATCCGCACGTGGGACGGCGCGGCGCTCGATACCGCGCTGGCCGAGGCCGGCCTGTGCGCGGCATTGATCAGAATGCCTGACGAATGGGCGGCACACGAACAGGCGCGCGCGATTGCATCGCTGCCGCTGTTCGAGATCGAGCGGATCGGCGACGCGCCGGTCGAGCCGATCGGCCGCGGCGAAGCGAGTCAGCCGCTCTCCGGCGTGCGCGTGCTCGATCTCACGCGCATCATCGCGGGGCCGGTCGCGGGCCGCACGCTGGCGTCGCATGGCGCGCAGACGCTGCTCGTCAACGGCCCGCATTTGCCGAACATCGCGCCGCTCGTGATCGACAACGGGCGCGGCAAGCGTTCGACGTGGATCGACCTGCGCGACGCGGCGGGCATCGATACGCTGCGTACGCTCGCGCGCGATGCGGATGTGTTCCTGCAGTCGTACCGGCCCGGCGCACTCGCGGCGCGCGGTTTCGCGCCACAGGCGCTGGCGGAGCTGCGGCCTGGCATCGTCTGCGTGTCGGTGTCCGCGTACGGGCATGCGGGGCCGTGGGCGAAGCGGCGCGGCTTCGACAGTCTCGTGCAGTCGGCGAGCGGGATCGCGTGGCAGGAGCAGCAGGCCGCGCACGCGGACGGGCCGCGCCATCTGCCGTGCCAGGCGCTCGATCATGCAACGGGTTATCTCGCGGCGTTCGGCGCGATGATCGCGCTCGCGCGGCGCGCGCGTGAAGGGGGAAGCTGGCACGTGCGGCTGTCGCTCGCGCAGACGGGGCGCTGGCTGCAGTCGTTCGGTGCGGTGCCGGACGGTTTGCGCGCGCCCGATCTCGCGCCCGCCGACGTGCGCGACCGGATCGACCGCACGGTGTCGCCGTTCGGCGCGATCGACGCCGTGCGTCCGGCCGAGCGGTTGTCGGCGACGCCGCCGTCGTTCGCGCGGCCGCCCGCGCCGCTCGGCACCGACGAGGCGCGCTGGCTGTGAGCGCCGGCGGTGCGGCGTGCGTGACTTGCCGCGTTACTTGCGCAGCTCGACGACGAAGTCGTAGTAGTCGTTGCGGCAGTAGGTATCGGTGAGTTCGATCGCGCGCTGGTCCGACGTATAGCCGATCCGCGTGATCAGCAGCAGCGCGTCGTGCGGCGCGATGCCCATCTGTTCGGCGATCTCGTCGGTCGCGTTGACCGCGCGGAAATGCTGTAGCGCGCGCACGATCGGCGTGCCGCGCGCTTCGAGATAGCTGTACAGCGAACCGCCGATCGCCTGCGGATCGGGAATCAGCGTCGCGGGGAACGTCGAGTTCTCGACGGCCATCACGATGCCGTCCGCGAGGCGCAGCCGCTTCAGGCGCGTGACCGATGCGGCCGGCGACAGCCCGAGCTGGATCACTTCGTCGCGGTTGGCAGGCTGGATCTCGCGCGCGATCCATTGCGAGCTCGGCTTGAAGCCGCGGCGCTCGAGCATTTCGCTGAAGCTCGACAGCCGCGACAGCGGGTCCTCGTAGCGCGGCTGAATGAAGTTGCCCGCGCCCTGCGTGCGGCGGATCAGCCCTTGCTCGACGAGCAGCGCGATCGCCTTGCGCGCGGTGATGCGCGACACGCCGAGCGCGTCGGACAGCACGCGCTCCGACGGCAGCGCCTCGCCAGCCGTCCAGCGGTTGTCGTGGATCGCGTCGCCGAGCTTGCGGGCGAGCTGCAGGTAGAGCGGCGTGTCGTTGTCGGGGTCGGGGCGCAAGTCCTGCCAGCGGTCGTCCGTGGGTGCCTTCATGGAATGGGTATCGATCAGGTTGCGGCCATTCTAAGTCATCACGCGGCGCCGTTATAGCCGGTTTTTGCCATGCAATAGGCTGCCTGCGCGCCGATTGACTACACTGATGCGACGTATTCCATGCTTGGGCGCGCGCCGCGCGGCCATGAATCCGCAACGAGGAACGCATGACAGACACGATCGCGACGGTCGTCCTGCCTGACGGCGAGACGATTCCGAAGCTTGGCCTGGGCACCTGGGAAATGGGCGAGCGGGCGGCCCGCCGCGCGGACGAGATCGCCGCGCTGCGCGAGGGCGTCGCGCTCGGGATGACGCTGGTCGATACGGCCGAGATGTATGGCGAAGGCGCGACCGAAGCACTCGTCGGCGAAGCGCTGCAGGGCCTGCGCGACGACGTGTTCCTCGTCAGCAAGGTTTATCCGCACCATGCGAGCCGGCGCGGCGTCGTCGCCGCATGCGACGCGAGTCTCAAGCGCCTGCGCACCGATCGCCTCGACCTGTACCTGCTGCACTGGCGCGGCTCGGTGCCGCTCGAGGAGACGGTCGAGGGCTTCGAGGCGCTGCGGCGCGCGGGCAAGATCCGCCACTGGGGCGTCAGCAACTTCGATACGGCCGACATGGCCGAGCTCGTCGACGAGGCGGGCGGCGGCGCGTGCGCAACCAACCAGATCCTCTACAACATCGCGCGGCGCGGCGCGGAATTCGACCTGCTGCCGTGGCTCACCGAACACCGGATGCCGGCGATGGCGTACAGCCCGGTCGATCACGGGCGGCTGCCGAAGCGCTCGCCGCTCGACGAGATCGCGCGGCAGCGCGGTGTGTCGGTGATGCGCGTCGCGCTGGCGTGGGTGCTCGCGCGGCCGGGCGTGTTCGCGATCCCGAAGGCGTCGAGAATCGAACACGTGCGCGACAATCGCGCGGCGCTCGATCTCGTACTGACCGACGACGAGCACGCGCAGCTCGACGCGTACTTCCGCCCGCCGCGCAGCAAGCGCGCGCTCGAAATGCTCTGAACGGTGCGCCGTCCGTCGCGCTGCGACGCGCGACGCTACGCGCGGATCAGCGCGCCGGCGCGTCGGCCGCGCGCTGCCAGCGGTGGAACAGGATCGACGCGATCCAGCAGACGAGAAACAGCGCGACGATCCCGTAGCCGATCGAGCCGAAGCGTTCGCCGAGCGCATCGAGCGCGTCGCGCACGGGGCCCGTCAGCGACAGCTTGTCGGCGAGCAGGCCGGCAGCCTCGATCCCGCCGATCGCGAGCGCGACGGCCGCCGACACGAACGTGATGCTCGCGTTGTAGAGCAGCTTGCGCTGCGGGTCGTCCATCGCCCACCCGTACGCATGAATCATCAGCACGTTGTCGGTCGAATCGATCAGCGTCATGCCGGCCGTGAACAGCGCGGGAAACAGCATGACGGTATAGATCGGCAGGCCCTGGCTCGCCTGCGCGGCGGCAATCGCGAGCAGGCCGATTTCGGTCGCGGTATCGAAGCCGAGCCCGAACAGCACGCCGACCGGATACATGTGCCAGCTCTTCGACACGAAGCGGAACAGCGGGCGCAGCAGCCGCGACACGAGTCCGGCCGGGCGGTGCGCATGCGCGGCGTCGTGCGCGTGCGCCGGCGTGCCGCGATAGCGCCGCCAGACGTCGCGCAGGATCACCAGGTTCACGCACGCGAGCACGAGCAGGAAGGTGGCGGACACCGCGGTGCCGATCGTGCCGCCGATCTCGCGGAACGCATCGAACCGGTCGCGTAGCGCGAACGCGGTCAGCGCGATGCCGAGCGTCGCGGCGATCACGATCGTCGAATGGCCGAGCGAGAAGAACAGCCCGACGCTCACCGGGCGCTGGCCTTCCTGCATCAGCTTGCGCGTCGCGACGTCGATCGCGGCGATGTGATCGGCGTCGACCGCATGACGCAACCCGAGCCCGTACGCGATCGCCGCGGTGCCGAGCAGCAGCGGGTGATCGCGCAGCACCGCGAGCGCCCACAACCAGACGGCGACGTTCGCGGCGATCAGGCCGGCATAGAGGGTCAGCAGGCGGCGCAGGGCAGGGGTGGGCGGCATCGGGCGGGTTCCATCTGACGAATCGCGAGGCATTGTGGCACGCGAAAAAAACGCCTGGCGTGCCGATCAAAAAAGCTGCACGCGAAGCGCGCCGGATGAAAAAAGGCCCGTCCGGAACCGGACGGGCCTTGCATGCGACAGCGCGGATCGCGCGGCGCTTGCGCGCTTACTTCGCCTTCGCGCTGATCACGCCTTCCGACACGTTCGCCGGCGTTTCAGCGTAGTGCTTGAACTCCATCGTGTACGTCGCGCGACCTTGCGTGGCCGAGCGCAGCGACGTCGAATAGCCGAACATTTCGGCGAGCGGAACCTCGGCGCGCACCAGCTTGCCGCCGCCGCCCGCGATGTCGTCCATCCCCTGCACGATGCCGCGCCGGCTCGACAGGTCGCCCATCACGTTGCCCATGAAATCCTCGGGCGTTTCGACTTCGACCGCCATCATCGGCTCGAGCAGCACGGGCTTCGCACGGCGCATCGCTTCCTTGAACGCCATCGAGCCGGCCATCCGGAACGCGTTTTCGTTCGAGTCGACGTCGTGGTACGAACCGAACGTCAGCGTGACCTTCACGTCGACGACCGGATAACCCGCCAGCACGCCGCTCTTCAGCGTTTCCTGGATCCCCTTGTCGACCGACGGAATGTATTCGCGCGGGATCACGCCGCCCTTGATCGCGTCGACGAATTCGTAGCCCTTGCCGGGGTTCGGCTCGAGCGTGATCACCGCATGACCATACTGGCCGCGGCCGCCCGATTGCTTGACGAACTTGCCCTCGACGTCCGCCGCCTTCGTGCGCACCGTTTCGCGATACGCGACCTGCGGCTTGCCGACGGTCGCCTCCACGCCGAACTCGCGCTTCATCCGGTCGACCAGGATTTCGAGGTGGAGCTCACCCATCCCCGAAATGATCGTCTGACCGGACTCTTCGTCGGTCTGCACGCGGAACGACGGATCTTCCTGGGCCAGACGGTTCAGCGCCAGCCCCATCTTTTCCTGGTCGGCCTTCGTCTTCGGCTCGACGGCCTGCGAAATCACCGGCTCGGGGAAAATCATCCGCTCGAGCACGATCGGATGCGCCGGATCGCACAGCGTGTCGCCGGTGGTCGCTTCCTTCAGGCCGACGGCCGCCGCGATGTCGCCCGCGCGCACTTCCTTGATTTCCTTGCGCTCGTTCGCGTGCATCTGCAGGATCCGGCCGAGCCGTTCCTTCTTGTCCTTCGTCGCGTTGAGCACCGTGTCGCCGGATTCGACCACACCCGAATACACGCGGAAGAAGATCAACTGGCCGACGAACGGGTCGGTCATGATCTTGAACGCGAGCGACGAGAACGGATCTTCGTCGTTCGGATGACGCTCCGCTTCCTTGTCGTGCAGGTCGTGGCCGAGAATCGCGGGCACGTCGGCCGGCGACGGCAGGTAGTCGATCACCGCGTCGAGCATCGCCTGCACGCCCTTGTTCTTGAACGCGCTGCCGCACAGCATCGGCACGATCTCGTTGGCGATCGTGCGCTGGCGCAGCGCGGCCTTGATCTCGTCCTCGGTCAGCGATTCATGGTCGTGCAGGTACTTCTCGAGCAGTTCCTCGCTCGCTTCCGCCGCGGCCTCGACCATCTTCTCGCGCCACTCGTGCGCGAGCTCGACGAGATTCGCCGGGATGTCCTCGTACGTGAACTTCACGCCCTGGCTTTCGTCGTCCCAGACGATCGCCTTCATCTTCACGAGATCGACGACGCCCTGGAAATGATCTTCCGCGCCGATCGGGATCTGGATCGGCACGGCGACGCCCTTCAGGCGGTCGCCGATCTGCCGCTGCACGCGGAAGAAATCGGCGCCGACGCGGTCCATCTTGTTGACGAACGCGATGCGCGGCACCTTGTACTTGTTCGCCTGGCGCCACACGGTTTCGGACTGCGGCTGCACGCCGCCGACCGAGTCGTAGACCATGCACGCGCCGTCGAGCACGCGCATCGAGCGTTCGACTTCGATCGTGAAGTCGACGTGCCCGGGCGTGTCGATGATGTTGATGCGGTGTTCCGGATAGTTGCCGGCCATGCCTTTCCAGAAGGCCGTGGTCGCCGCCGACGTGATCGTGATGCCGCGTTCCTGCTCCTGCTCCATCCAGTCCATCGTGGCCGCGCCGTCGTGCACTTCACCGATCTTGTGGCTCACACCGGTGTAAAACAGGATGCGCTCGGTCGTCGTGGTCTTGCCGGCATCGATGTGAGCGCTGATCCCGATATTGCGATAGCGCTCGATGGGGGTTTTGCGGGGCACGTGAACCTCCTGGTGGTTCGGATCTTAAGCGGGACGGCTGGGCCGGCCCGGACTGGAACAAGCGAGACTTAAAGCATAGCGCTTGCGCGTGGCTTTTGCAGATGCGGCCGGCGCCGGTCGAATCAAGGCGGGTGCCGGCGGCGGGCGAAAAAAAAGCCGGCGCGAACGGGCGGCCGGCTTCGGTCGGTGCGCGGCGCAAGGCCGCGGCAATGGCCGTTACTGGGCCTTCGGCAGGCCGTCGAGCTTCATGCCGGGCTTGATGCCCTTCGCCGCGAACCAGCCCTTGCTCATTTCGAGCGCATAGACGCCGTTGTTGCGCGGGCAGTGGTTGTCGGTCGTCTCGGCCTTCATCTCGTCGATGTCGGTGATCGTGCCGTCCGCGCGGATGAACGCGATCGACAGCGGGATCAGCGTGTTCTTCATCCAGAAGCAGTGCACGGCATTCTCGTTGAACACGAACAGCATGCCTTCGTTCGGTGCGAGCTGCGAACGGTACATCAGCCCCTGTTCGCGGTCGGCGTCGTTCGCGGCGACGGCCGCGTCGATCACGTACATGCCGGCGCGCAGCTTCACGCGCGGGAACTCGCTCGGCTGCTTGGCGCCGGGCGGCATCTGCGCGCTGGCGGCCTGCATGCCGAGCGCGAGGACGGCGAGCGCGGCGGGAAACACGGCGGCGCGCGCAAGGCGGCCGAGCGACGAGCGCAGGGAGAATTGCACAGCAAGGCTCCTATCTGGAAAACGAGACCCGCATGGTACGCGATGCGCGCAGGCGGGCACAAAAAAGAAAAAGGCAGATCGCCTTGCGGTGATCTGCCTTTCAACGCCGTAAGAACGGCAAAACTGCGTGTTCTTGACTGCGTTATTACAGCAAGCTTGCTTAGTTCGAAGCAGCTGCCGGAGCTTCAGCGGCGCTAGCAGCAGCCTTCTTCGAAGCGTGCTTCTTGGCAGCGTGGTGCTTCTTGTGCGTTGCCTTCTTCGCCGGTGCCGAAGCGGCTTCTGCCGGAGCAGCTTCCGGAGCCGAAGCTTGTGCGAAAGCAGCCGTTGCGAAGAGACCAGCGACCAGAGCAGCGATCAGTTTGTTCATGTTGTGTTCCTCAGCTTTAGTTAATTAACCAAATGACCCGGCATAGGAGTCATGACGTCTAACGGTGCCATCCACCTTTCGGTTGACAGACGCTCCAAGAAATTTCTCTTTGCGCTGCGGGCGCCGAATCGTATTCGAATAAAACGTCGCTTTTGTGACGCAAACACGGGTTCGGCTGCCAATGCCGGATAGCTCAGGTTGGCATCTGCGTGATTTAACGCGCGATCTTCGCAGGCGGTTGACGAAAAAGATGACAAAAAAATCGCATGGGCCGGCGCGGTCATTCGGCGCGCGCGAAACCCTCCCACGGCGCGCGCGGCGGCAGCGCGATTGTTTCTCCCGGTGCAATGCCGAGCGCGAATATATCGAGCGCGCCGATACCGACGCGTACGAGGCGCAAGGTCGGAAAGCCGACGGCCGCCGTCATCCGACGCACCTGCCGGTTCTTGCCTTCGGTGATCGCGAGCTCGATCCACGTCGTCGGGATCGCGGCGCGGTAGCGGATCGGCGGGTTGCGCGGCCACAGCGCGTCGGGCGGCTCGATGAATTCGGCGCGGCACGGGCGCGTCACGTAGTCGCCGAGATCGACGCCGCGTGCGAGCGCCTTCAGGTCGGCCGGGCCGGGCGCGCCGTCCACCTGCGCCCAGTAGCGCTTGACGAGCTTGTGGCGCGGCTCCGCGATGCGCGCCTGCAGCGCGCCGTCGTCGGTGAGCAGCAGCAGCCCCTCGCTGTCCGCGTCCAGCCGGCCGGCCGCATAGACGCCGGGCGTTTTTACCCAGTCGCCGAGAGACGGCCGCGTCTCGTGCGCGGAAAACTGGCAAATCGTGCCGAACGGCTTGTTGAGGGCGATCAGGTTCATGGCGGGGCGTCCACCGGCGCCGCAGGAAGCGGGGCGGGCGGTCTATGGCAAATGGCGGAATCTTAATGCATAATACGGAACGGCAAGTCCTCTGTCTTATATAAGACATAAGTGGGGTCTTGATACGCAGTGCCGCGGTTCATGCCGAAGTGCCCGGTTGGGGCGCTAGAATAGCGGCTCGCTGTTGCCGTCACGGGGTGGCAAGGCCGCCCCGCCGCGCGCCAGCTTCGACCAGCATCACCTGCTCAGCCACGTCACTGGAGTCGATCATGCCGTATCAGCACATCAAGGTTCCGGAGGGCGGTGACAAGATCACCGTCAACAAGGACTTCTCGCTCAACGTTTCCGATCAGCCGATCATTCCCTATATCGAAGGCGACGGTACTGGCTTCGATATCACGCCGGTCATGATCAAGGTCGTCGACGCGGCGGTCGCGCATGCCTACAAGGGCAAGCGCAAGATCCACTGGATGGAGATCTTCGCGGGCGAGAAGGCGACGAAGGTGTACGGTCCGGACGTGTGGCTCCCGGACGAAACGCTGCAGGTGCTGAAGGAATACGTGGTGTCGATCAAGGGGCCGCTCACGACCCCGGTCGGCGGCGGCATCCGTTCGCTGAACGTCGCGCTGCGCCAGGAACTCGACCTGTACGTGTGTCTGCGCCCGGTCCAGTACTTCAAGGGCGTGCCGTCGCCGGTGCGCGAGCCGCAAAAGATCGACATGGTGATCTTCCGCGAGAACTCGGAAGATATCTACGCGGGCATCGAATGGGCCGCGGGCTCCGAGCAGGCGAAGAAGGTCATCAAGTTCCTGCAGGACGAGATGGGCGTGAAGAAGATCCGCTTCCCGGAAACCTCGGGGATCGGCGTCAAGCCCGTGTCGACCGAAGGCACCGAGCGTCTCGTGCGCAAGGCGATCCAGTACGCGATCGACAACGATCGCAAGTCGGTCACGCTGGTGCACAAGGGCAACATCATGAAGTTCACGGAAGGCCTGTTCCGTGACGCCGGCTACGCGCTGGCGCAGAAGGAATTCGGCGGCGAGCTGATCGACGGCGGCCCGTGGATGCGCGTGAAGAACCCGAAGACGGGCAACGAGATCGTCATCAAGGATTCGATCGCCGATGCGTTCCTGCAGCAGATCCTGCTGCGCCCGGCCGAATACGACGTGATCGCGACGCTGAACCTGAACGGCGACTACATCTCCGACGCACTGGCCGCGCAGGTCGGCGGCATCGGGATCGCACCGGGCGCGAACCTGTCGGATTCGGTCGCGATGTTCGAGGCCACGCACGGCACGGCGCCGAAGTACGCGGGCAAGGATTACGTGAACCCGGGTTCCGAGATCCTGTCGGCGGAAATGATGCTGCGCCATCTCGGCTGGACGGAAGCGGCCGACACGATCATCGCCGCGATGGAGAAGTCGATCCTGCAGAAGCGCGTCACGTACGACTTCGCGCGCCTGATGGAAGGCGCGACGCAGGTGTCGTGCTCGGGCTTCGGCGAAGTGCTGATCGAGAATATGTAAGACCCCTTCCGGGGTGGGCCGGCGCGTTTCCGGCCGCCCCGGCGCCTACTGCCGGCGCCGGGGCGTTTCGTGGATGGCAGGTTTGTTGGCAGGGCGGTCCGGCATGCGGGCCGCGGCGCCGCGATGCGGCCCGGATGCCCTGCAAGGTAGAACATGACGGCCCTCGCAACACCACCGCCCGGCTGAGCCGGCGCCCCCTTTCGCGACCGACCCGGTCGCTCCCCGCCGGTTACCCGCCGGCGCTCCCCAGTCCCACTTTCACGTAGCAACGCATTGACCATGTCCACTTCGCCCAAGATCATCTACACCCTCACCGACGAAGCGCCCGCGCTCGCGACCTATTCGCTGCTGCCGATCGTCAAGGCCTTCACGCGCTCGTCGGGCGTCGCCGTCGAAACGCGCGACATCTCGCTCGCCGGCCGCATCATCGCGGCATTCGCAGACGTCCTGCCGTCGGAGCAGAAGGGTTCCGACGATCTGGCCGAGCTGGGCCAGCTCACGCTGAAGCCGGAAGCGAACATCATCAAGCTGCCGAACATCAGCGCCTCGGTGCCGCAGCTGAAGGCCGCGATCGTCGAACTGCAGGCGCAAGGCTACAAGCTGCCGGCCTATCCGGAAGATCCGTCGACCGACGAGGAAAAGGCGGTCAAGGCCCGCTACGACAAGATCAAGGGCAGCGCGGTGAACCCGGTGCTGCGCGAAGGCAACTCCGATCGCCGCGCGCCGCTGTCGGTCAAGAACTACGCACGCAAGCATCCGCACAAGATGGGCGCCTGGAAGGCGACCTCGAAGGCGCACGTCGCGCACATGAGCGAAGGCGACTTCTACGGCAGCGAGAAGTCGGCGCTGATCGCCGATGCCGGCAGCGTGAAGATCGAACTCACGACGGCCGACGGCGTGAAGAAGGTCCTGAAGGAAAAGACGGCCGTGAAGGCCGGTGAAATCATCGACGCGTCGGTGATGAGCCGCAAGGCGCTGCGCAGCTTCATCGAAGCGCAGATCGCCGATGCGAAGGCGCAGGACGTGCTGTTCTCGGTGCACCTGAAGGCGACCATGATGAAGGTCTCCGACCCGATCCTGTTCGGCCATTTCGTGTCGGTGTTCTACCGCGACGCGCTCGCGAAGCACGCGGACGTGTTGGCGCAGGCCGGTTTCAACCCGAACAACGGGATCGGCGACCTGTACGCGCGCCTGAAGGACCTGCCGGCCGACACGCGCGAAGCGATCGAAGCCGACGTCAAGGCCGAATACGCGGTGCGCCCGCGCCTCGCGATGGTCAACTCGGACAAGGGCATCACGAACCTGCACGTGCCGAGCGACGTGATCGTCGACGCATCGATGCCGGCGATGATCCGCGATTCCGGCGGCATGTGGGGCCCGGACGGCCAACTGTACGACGCGAAGGCCGTGATTCCGGACCGCTGCTATGCGGGCGTGTACCAGGCCGTGATCGAGGATTGCAAGCAGCACGGCGCATTCGATCCGGTCACGATGGGCAGCGTGCCGAACGTCGGCCTGATGGCGCAGGCGGCCGAAGAATACGGTTCGCACGACAAGACGTTCCAGATCCCGGCGGACGGCGTCGTGCGCGTGACCGATGAAGCCGGCAACGTGCTGCTCGAGCACGCGGTCGAGTCGGGCGACATCTGGCGCATGTGCCAGACGAAGGACGCGCCGGTGCAGGACTGGGTCAAGCTCGCGGTCAACCGCGCCCGCGCGACCGGCGCACCGGCCGTGTTCTGGCTCGATCCGGCGCGTGCGCACGATGCGCAGATCATCGCGAAGGTCGAACGCTACCTGAAGGATCACGACACGAACGGCCTCGACATCCGCATCCTGACGCCGGTCGACGCAACGCGTTTCTCGCTCGAGCGCATCCGTGCGGGCAAGGACACGATCTCGGTCACCGGCAACGTGCTGCGCGACTACCTGACCGACCTGTTCCCGATCATGGAACTCGGCACCAGCGCGAAGATGTTGTCGATCGTGCCGTTGATGGCCGGTGGCGGGATGTTCGAAACGGGCGCGGGCGGTTCGGCGCCGAAGCACGTGCAGCAGTTCGTCGAGGAAGGCTTCCTGCGTTGGGATTCGCTCGGCGAATTCCTTGCGCTGGCAGCGTCGCTCGAGCACCTCGGTCACGCATACCAGAACCCGAAGGCGGTCGTGCTCGCGAAGACGCTCGACCAGGCGACCGGCAAGTTCCTGGACGAGAACAAGTCGCCGGCGCGCAAGGTCGGCGGCCTCGACAACCGCGGCAGCCACTTCTACCTGTGCCTGTACTGGGCGCAGGCGCTTGCCGAGCAGACCGAGGACGCCGCGCTGAAGGCGCAGTTCGAAGGCGTGGCGAAGGCGCTGTCCGACAGCGAAGCGCGCATCCTGGAAGAACTGGCTGGCGCACAAGGCAAGCCGCAGGCGATTGGCGGCTACTATCGCCCGAACGTCGATCTGACGAGCCAGGCGATGCGCCCGAGCGCGACGCTGAACGGGATCGTCGACGCGGTCGCCTGACGTCGGCTGCGCAATCGCGCGAGCCCATGCGCGTGTCGGCGCGGAGGGCATGACTGCCAGCCGACCGATGCAAAAGAAAAACGCCCCGGACGCCCGGGGCGTTTTTCGTTGCAGGCTTGCCATTCAGACGTGAACGATTTCCCACTCGGCGATTTCGTGCGGCACTTCGAGCGTGGCCGTGTCCATTTCGGACAGTTGCGGGCAGTCGCCGCGGGAGATGTGGTCGGCGGCCACTTCGGGGCACGAGAATGCGCCGAGCAGGGCGTTGCCGAACGTCGCTTCCCAGCCGCCGTTACCCGGCAGGATGTAGAACGACCCGAGCGCTGAACCAAAGCGAAATCCCTTCATTTCCGTTCTCCCTTTCTGATCACAAGCGATTCTGTTGTGCCGCCCGCCGGCTCGGCCGGCTGTGGCCCGACTGGCTGCTTGCGCCGGGTTCCGTATCGAACGTCGTGGCGAAGCGTCAGTGCATGGAACAAAGTCTACGTCCGCGACCCGCTCGGATGGTGCGCATAGAATGTCTTATCGAAATAAAAAATCATGTTTAAAAACATGGTGTTATTTCTGTCGTTTTGTATTGCGGAACGTTTTTTGGCATCGCGAAACGGGAAATTTGTGCCCTGCACCACGAATTTTTACAACGCAGGGACTTGTTCCGCATCGTGAAATATTGGCGGATTCGCGGATCGACGATACGACGCGCGCCCGGGTGCGGCCGACAGGCGATCGTGGAGCGGTCGTCCGGAGACTGAAAAAGGGGGGGGCGAGTTGGCTGAGGTCGCCGGAGATGAGGCGCGCATTCCTGATCGCCGACGCCGTCCGACGCGTGTCGAATCCGGGCGGCAGCACCATGTGCTGCGACGTATCGCCGCCCGATCGGCTGGGCCGCTTTTCAATACGGCCCCGAGGTTATGATGACGCGGGCATCAGGTTTCGCGCCGCGCATCGGCATTCGAGCCGGCCGGCGCGGGCGTCGCGGCTGTCGCGCGACGCAGCATGGATAACGAGGAACGATTGATGATACGGAGAACCTTCCTGTCGCGCGCCATCGGTGCGGCAGCCGCGTCGCTGTTCGCGCGCACCGCATGGGCGCAGCATGCCGGTCATGCGGGCATGGCCGGCATGGACCAGATGGACGACATGCCCGGCATGTCGGGCATGTCGGGCATGTCGGGTCATGGGCAGCACGGCAAGCCTGCGCCGGCAGCCCTCGCTGCCGCCGATGCGCTGCCGGCCGGCGCGCCGCTCGCGGCGTTGCGTACGCTCGCGAACGAAAGCCGCGAGCCCGGTACGTTCCGGGCCACGCTGGTGGCGCAGCCGGTGGCGCGTCCGATGCTGCGCGGCGCGCGGCCGACCACCTTCTGGCAGTTCGGCGCGGGTACGCAAGGCCCGGTCGTCGGTCCGCTGATCGACGTGCGCGAGGGCGACACGGTCGAGATCAAGTTCGTGAACAAGCTGCCGCAACCGTCGACGATCCATTGGCACGGCCTGCCCGTGCCGCCCGACCAGGACGGCAATCCGTCCGACCCCGTCGCACCCGGCGCATCGCGTGTGTACCGCTTCACGCTGCCGAAGGGGAGCGCCGGCACCTACTGGTACCACCCGCATCCGCACATGATGACGGCCGAGCAGGTCTTTCGCGGGCTGGCCGGCCCGTTCGTCGTGCGAGCCGCCGACGATCCGCTTGCGGGCTGGCCCGAGCGCAACCTGTTCGTGTCGGACCTGAAGCTCGCGCGCGACGGCACGATCGCCCCGAACGACATGATGGACTGGATGAACGGCCGCGAGGGCCAGTTCGTGCTGGTCAACGGCGCGCGCCGGCCGCGCATCGACGTTGCGGGCGACGAACGCTGGCGCGTGTGGAATGCATGCAGCGCGCGCTACTTGCGCGTCGCGTTCGATGACGGCCGTGCGTTCGAGCACGCGGGCACCGACGGCGGGCTGTTCGACGCACCGCGTCGCGTGACGTCGCTGCTGATCGCCCCGGGCGAGCGCGCCGAGCTGCTGGTGCGCGCCGGAGATCGCGCATCGCGCGCGGTGCTGCAGGCGGCCGAATACGACCGCCGCAAGATGGCGATGTCGCACGACGACGGTCACGGCAGCCTGCCGCCCGATCCGGCGCTGGCCCTGGCCGACGTGACGTTCGCGCCCGCCGCCGCGCGCGCGCTGCCGGCAACGCTACGCGCGGTGCCGGCGCTCGGCGAACCCGTCGCGCACAAGGAAGTGGCGTTCGGCGAAGAGATGGACATGGACGCGATGATGAAGGACGCCGCGCACGGCCGCCCGGCGGGCATGCGCTTCACGATCAACGGCGAAACCTATTCGCCGCACCGCGCGACGCTGACGAGCCGCCGCGGCGACATCGAGCGCTGGGCCATCCGCAATGCCACCGACATGGATCACCCGTTCCACCTGCACGGCACGCAGTTCCAGGTGATCGAACGTGAATCGGACGGCTCGCGCACGCGCGAACCGTTCCGCGCGTGGCGCGATACCGTGAACGTGCGCAGCGGCGAAACCGTGACGATTCTCGTCACGCAAGACATGCCCGGCGAGCGCATGTTTCATTGCCACATTCTCGAACACGAGGATCTCGGCATGATGGGTACGCTGAAGGTCGTGTAACGAAGTGGCGAAAGTGTTTCACGTGCCGGATGGGTGCTTGATCTGCATGCGTGACAACACAATGCATGTTCAATTATCGGGATTGAACGAAAAAGCCGGTCAATCGATTATCGATTGACCGGCTTCAAAAAAAGAAACCCGGCGCATTGCGCCGGGTTTCTTCGTCCGATATCCGATGCCTTTATGCGGCCTGGATGTTCGACGCTTGCTTGCCCTTCGGTCCTTGAACGACGTCAAAGCTCACCTTCTGGCCTTCCTTCAACGTCTTGAAGCCATTCATGGTGATAGCCGAGAAGTGCGCAAACAGATCCTCACCGCCCTCATCGGGAGTGATGAAACCGAAGCCCTTCGCGTCGTTGAACCACTTAACGATACCAGTTGCCATACCTACTTCCCCTGTCACACAGTCGCTGCTACTTACCACGAGCACGCTCGAAAAGCTAAACGACCGGAAAATGCAGCCGTTCCCCCCTCACAAGCTCACCTCGGCCTCTTTCATTCCCCCAACCGGCGAATTGAAAAAAGTGCCAGCTTGATTGTTGGCGCTCTTTATTGGAGTGTCAAGAGGAATTTTTAGACGTATAGAGGGACGTTGTAAAGAACCCATTTTCAGGGTTTCTCCGGCTTTGCTTCGCAGCATGCGGCCAAGCGCGAGGACTTGAAAAGCCGCATAATCGGCTCATATACCAGGCTCGAGTGACACGCGTTCGAGTCGTCCCGGCTTGTGGGATACTGGATGCGGATACGATGGTCCGGTGCGGTTCCCCCTGACGGTTCGTGTTCCGCGCCACGCGTGAAAGCCGGCACCGCAGCCGGCTTTCGTATGGCGCGAAGACGATCGCGTGTTCCGGGATACCGGGGAGGGCGCCGGCCGGTCGGTCGGGTAATGGCAGGATTGCGGGCCTGTCCGAGTTGTTTAGAATGGGTGTATGGCGATTATCCCGGACAAGCAGGACAGTACCGTCCTGGAACGCAAGCAGCAGAAGCTCAAGCCGCCTTCGATGTACAAGGTGGTGCTGCTGAACGACGACTTCACGCCGATGGAATTCGTCGTGATGGTGGTCCAGGAGTATTTCAAGAAGGATCGCGAGACGGCCACGCAGATCATGCTGAAGGTCCATCGCGAAGGGCGAGGGGTTTGTGGGGTCTATACGCGGGACATCGCGTCGACCAAGGTTGAGCAAGTCGTTACCCATGCGCGGCAGGCCGGGCATCCGCTGCAGTGCGTGATGGAGGAAGCATGATTGCCCAGGAATTGGAAGTCAGCCTGCACATGGCGTTCATGGAAGCACGCCAGGCGCGCCATGAGTTCATTACGGTCGAGCATCTGCTGCTGGCCCTGCTGGATAATCCGACGGCAGCCGAGGTGTTGCGCGCTTGTGCGGCGAACATCGAGGACTTGCGTCAGAACCTGCGCAATTTCATCCACGACAACACACCTACCGTCCCGGGTACCGACGATGTCGATACCCAGCCGACGCTCGGTTTCCAGCGCGTGATCCAGCGCGCGATCATGCACGTCCAGTCGACGTCGAACGGCAAGAAGGAAGTCACCGGCGCGAACGTGCTGGTCGCGATCTTCGGCGAGAAGGATTCGCACGCCGTGTACTACCTGCAGCAGCAGGGCGTGACGCGCCTCGACGTCGTGAACTTCATTTCGCACGGCATCGCGAAGACGAACAACGGCGAAGCCGCGAAGTCGACCGACGCGAACGCGGAAAGCGAAGACGCGAATGCGCAGAAGGAAACGCCGCTCGCGCAGTTCACGCAGAACCTGAACCAGATGGCGAAGGATGGCCGGATCGATCCGCTGATCGGCCGCGAGCCCGAAGTCGAGCGCGTCGTGCAGGTGCTGTGCCGTCGCCGCAAGAACAATCCGCTGCTCGTCGGCGAAGCCGGCGTGGGCAAGACCGCGATCGCGGAAGGGCTCGCCTATCGCATCACGCGCGGCGAAGTGCCCGATATCCTCGCGAACGCGCAGGTCTACTCGCTCGACATGGGCGCGTTGCTCGCGGGCACCAAGTATCGCGGCGATTTCGAGCAACGTCTGAAGACGGTGCTGAAGGAGCTCAAGGAGCGTCCGCACGCGATCCTGTTCATCGACGAAATCCATACGCTGATCGGCGCGGGCGCCGCGTCGGGCGGCACGCTCGATGCGTCGAACCTGCTGAAGCCGGCGCTGTCGTCGGGCACGCTCAAGTGCATCGGCGCGACGACGTTCACCGAGTATCGCGGCATCTTCGAGAAGGATGCGGCGCTGTCGCGGCGCTTCCAGAAGGTCGACGTGAGCGAGCCGACTGTCGAGCAGACGGTCGCGATCCTGCGCGGGCTGAAGTCGCGTTTCGAGGAGCACCACGGCGTCAAGTATTCGTCGGGCGCGCTGTCGGCCGCGGCTGAACTGTCGGCACGTTTCATCACCGACCGTCACCTGCCGGACAAGGCGATCGACGTGATCGACGAAGCGGGCGCGGCGCAGCGCATCCTGCCGAAGTCGAAGCAGAAGAAAACGATCGGCAAGAGCGAGATCGAGGAAATCATCTCGAAGATCGCGCGCGTGCCGGCGCAAAGCGTGTCGCAGGACGATCGCAGCAAGCTGCAGACGCTCGACCGCGACCTGAAGAGCGTCGTGTTCGGCCAGGATCCGGCGATCGACGCGCTGGCGGCATCGATCAAGATGGCGCGCGCAGGCCTCGGCAAGATGGACAAGCCGATCGGCGCATTCCTGTTCTCCGGCCCGACGGGCGTCGGCAAGACCGAAGTGGCGCGCCAGCTCGCGTTCACGCTCGGCATCGAGCTGATCCGCTTCGACATGTCGGAGTACATGGAGCGTCACGCGGTGAGCCGCCTGATCGGCGCGCCGCCGGGCTACGTCGGGTTCGACCAGGGCGGCCTGCTGACCGAAGCCGTCACGAAGAAGCCGCATTGCGTGCTGTTGCTCGACGAAATCGAGAAGGCGCATCCGGATATCTACAACGTGCTGCTGCAGGTGATGGACCACGGCACGCTGACCGACAACAACGGCCGCAAGGCGGATTTCCGCAACGTCATCATCATCATGACGACGAACGCGGGCGCCGAGTCGATGCAGAAGGCGACGATCGGTTTCACGACGCGCCGCGAAACGGGCGACGAGATGACCGACATCAAGCGCCTGTTCACGCCGGAGTTCCGCAACCGCCTGGATTCGATCATCAGCTTCCGCTCGCTCGATGAGGAAATCATCATGCGCGTGGTCGACAAGTTCCTGATCCAGCTCGAGGAACAGCTGCACGAGAAGAAGGTCGACGCGCTCTTCACCGACGCGTTGCGCAAGCATCTCGCGAAGCACGGCTTCGACCCGCTGATGGGCGCGCGGCCGATGCAGCGGCTGATCCAGGACACGATCCGCCGCGCGCTGGCTGACGAACTGCTGTTCGGCAAGCTCGTCAACGGCGGTCACGTGACGGTCGACGTCGACGAAAACGACAAGGTGCAGTTGTCGTTCGACAAGCTGGCGAATCCGCCGCACAAGCCGAACGAAGAGACGGTCGAAGTCGAGTAAGCGATAATTCGTTGTTCATGCGAACGGCGCGGGAAGTTTTCCGCGCCGTTTCGTTTTATCCGGCGCCGGCGGCGCAATGGTGGTGCAGGGGAGTGGTAAGGCAGTGACACAACAACAACGGTCGTTCGACAGCATCGTCGCGCGAGAACAAGGGTTGCGCCACGCGCTGACGTCGGGGCAGATGGCGATGATCGCGATCGGCGGCGCGATCGGCACGGGGCTGTTCCTCGGCAGCGGGTTCGCGATCGGGCTCGCCGGCCCGAGCGTGCTGGTTTCGTATGCGATCGGCGCGCTGATCGCGCTGCTGCTGATGGGCGCGCTCGCGGAAATGACGGTGGCGCATCCGACGGCCGGCTCGTTCGGCGCGTATGCCGAGCACTACGTCGGCCCGCTCGCGGGCTTTCTCGTGCGCTATGCGTACTGGTTCGCGGTCGTGTTCGCGATCGGCACCGAGATCAGCGCGATCGCGGTGTTCATGAAGTACTGGTTTCCAGCCGTGCCCGGCTGGTACTGGGTGATCGGCTTCTCCGCGCTGCTGATCGCCGTGAATCTCGCGAGCGTCACGCTGTACGGCTCGGTCGAATACGCGTTCTCGCTGCTGAAGATCGCGGCGATCATCGTGTTCATCGTGCTCGGCGCGTATCTCGTGTGGTCGGCGCCGGCCGCATCGGGCATCGGCTTCACGAACTACACCGCCCACGGCGGCTTCATGCCGAAGGGGCCGTGGGGCACCTGGGTCGCGGTGATCGTCGCGATCTTCAGCTACATGAGCATCGAGGCCGTCGCGATCGCGGCCGGCGAGGCGCGCGATCCGCAGCATGCCGTCACGCGCGCGTTCCGCTCGACGGTGTTCCGCCTCGTGCTGTTCTACCTGCTGACGCTGTCGCTGATGCTCGCAATCGTGCCGTGGACGCAGGCCGGCACCGACGAAAGCCCGTTCGTGAAGGTGATGGCCGCGACGCACGTGCCGTATGCGGCGGGCGTGATCAACTTCGTGCTGCTGATCGCGGCGCTGTCGGCGATGAACAGCCAGCTCTACGTGACGACGCGGATGATGTTCAGCCTGTCGCGTGCGCGGCTCGCGCCGGCGGTGTTCGGCCGGCTCGGCACGAACGGCGTGCCGCGCGCGGCGCTGTGGATCTCGACGAGCGGCGTCGCGGTGGCGGCCGTGCTGGTCGCGCTGGCGCCCGATACGGCGTTCACCGTGATGATGGCGATCGCGATGTTCGGCGCGCTGTTCACGTGGCTGATGATCTTCGTCACGCACCTGCGCTTCCGTTCGCGATATAGCGGCCCCGCACTCGCGTTCCGGATGTGGGGGCACCCGTTCGGCAGCCTGCTCGGCGCCGGGCTCGTCGCGGCGATCCTGTTCACGACTGCGTTCACGCGCGAGTTCCGGATGACGATGGTGGTTGGCGTCGTGTTCGTCGTGCTGCTGACGCTCGCGTATGCGCTGCACTACCGGCACGAACACGCGCGCTGACGGTGCCGGTGCGGCCGCGTCGGCCGGCCACGCCGTTCTTCACATTCGCTAAGGTTCCGTTAACCCGGCGGCGACTACATTCGATCCTGTCTGCAAGGCGGCCCGGCATGTGCCGGCCCGCTGCTTTCCTGCAAAAAGGGGTTCGAATGAACAAACTTCCCGAAATCACGCTCGCGTTCTGGATCATGAAGATCTGCGCGACGACGCTCGGCGAGACCGGCGGCGACCTGCTGTCGATGACGCTGAACGTCGGTTATGCGGTGAGCTCGATCCTGCTGTTCGGCTTCTTCCTCGTGACGCTGGGCGCGCAGCTCAAGACGACGCGCTACCGCCCGGCGATCTACTGGGCCGTGATCGTCGCGACCAGCACGGCCGGCACGACGATGTCCGATTTCATGGACCGCACGTTGGGCCTCGGCTACGCAGCCGGCTCGTCGATCCTCGTCGCGATCCTGCTGGCGATCTTCGCGGTCTGGCGGTTCAGCGGCGAATCGCTGTCGGTCGACCTGATTCGCACGCGCAAGGTCGAGCTGCTGTACTGGATCGCGATCCTGTTTTCGAACACGCTCGGCACCGCGCTCGGCGATTTCCTCGCGGACAGCTCGGGGCTCGGTTTCGGCGGCGGCGCGCTGCTGATCGGCGCTCTGCTGGCGGTGATTGTGCTCGCGCACTATTTCACGCGCATCTACGGTGTGCTGCTGTTCTGGGCTGCGTTCGTGCTCACGCGTCCGTTCGGCGCGACGGTCGGCGACCTGCTGACGAAGCCGGTCGCGAAGGGCGGCCTCGCGCTCGGCACGGTCGGCTCGTCGGCCGTGCTGCTCGGCGTGCTGGTCGCGATGGTGATCTACGCGAGCATCGCGCAGGCGCGGCGACGCGACCTGGTACCTGCGCGGATCGCGCAGCCGGTCAGTGAATGACGGCGAACGAAAAAAGGGGCCGCGAGGCCCCTTTTTTCATGGTGTTGCGCCGTTCAGTGGCGGCCGGTGCTGCCGAAGCCGCCTTCGCCGCGATCGCTTTCCGCGAAGTCGTCGACGATGTTGAACTGCGCCTGCACGACCGGCACGATCACGAGCTGCGCGAGCCGTTCGAACGGATTCAGCACGAACTCGGTCTGGCCGCGGTTCCACGTCGAGATCATCAACTGGCCCTGGTAATCGGAGTCGATCAGGCCGACGAGGTTGCCGAGCACGATCCCGTGCTTGTGGCCGAGGCCCGAGCGCGGCAGGATCAGCGCCGCAAAGCCGGGATCGGCGAGGTGGATCGCGAGGCCCGTCGGCACGAGCGTCGTTTCGCCCGGCTGCAGCGTGACCGGCGCGTCGAGGCACGCGCGCAGGTCGAGGCCCGCGCTGCCGGTGGTGGCGTAGGCGGGCAGGTAGTCGCGCATGCGCGCGTCGAGAATCTTCAGGTCGAGTTTCATGCGGTCGTCGAATCGGTCGGGAAGGGCGCGGCAGCGATGGCCGCCGCGCGGGAGATCAGATCAGGCGGTTGTCGGGCAGGCGCTTCGCGATTTCCGCGACGAGCGCATGCGCGAGTTCGTCCTTCGGTGCGCGCGGCAGGCGCGTGAGGCCGGCCGCCTCGAACAGCACGACTTCGTTGTCGTCGCGGCCGAACGTCAGCGGGCCGAGGTTGCCGACGAGCAGCGGCACGTTCTTGCGCTTGCGCTTCTCGTCGCCGTGCACGTCGAGGTCGCCGCTTTCGGCCGCGAACCCGACGCAGAACGGCGGGTCGGGCAGTGCCGCGACCGACGCGAGGATGTCGGGATTCTCGACGAACGCGAGCGCCGGCATCTTGCGGTCGGCCGATTTCTTCATCTTGTGTTCGGCCGGCTGGTCGACGCGCCAGTCGGCGACCGCGGCCACCGCGATGAAGATGTCGGCGTCGTTCACGGCGTGCATCACCGCGTCGTACATCTGCTGCGCGGTCTGCACATCCTGGCGGTAGACGCCCCACGGCGTGTCGAGCGCCACCGGCCCCGCGACGAGGTGCACGTCGGCACCGGCCTGCTGCGCGGCGCGCGCGAGCGCGAAGCCCATCTTGCCGCTCGAACGATTAGTGAGGCCGCGCACGGGGTCGAGCGGCTCGAAGGTCGGCCCGGCCGTGATCAGCACGCGCCGGTGCGCGAGCACCTTCGGCGCGAAGTGCGACACGATCGCTTCATAGATCGCCTCGGGCTCGAGCATGCGGCCATCGCCGACTTCGCCGCACGCCTGCGCGCCCGAATCCGGGCCGAGCACCGACACGCCGTCCGCGCGCAGTTGCGCGGCGTTGCGCTGCGTGGCCGGGTTCTGCCACATCTGGCGGTTCATCGCGGGGACGACGAGCAGCGGACAGTCGCGCGCGACGCACAGCGTCGACAGAAGGTCGTCGGCGAACCCGTGCGCGAGCTTCGCGAGGAAATCCGTCGACGCGGGCGCGATCACGATCGCGTCGGCTTCGCGCGACAGGTCGATGTGCGCCATGTTGTTGTCGATGCGCGCGTCCCACTGGCTCGTATAGACGGGCCGGCCGGACAGCGCCTGCATCGTGACGGGCGTGATGAATTGCGTGGCGGCTTCGGTCATCGCGACCTGCACGGTCGCGCCTGCCTTCGTGAGGAGCCGCGTGAGCTCGGCGATCTTGTAGCAGGCGATACCGCCCGTCAGGCCGAGAACGAGGTGTTTTCCTGCGAGTTCTGCGTGTGCCAACTCAGGCCTCCAAGGGTCGAACGGGACGGCCGGCGGCCGGTGCGAGGCCGGCCGTCGACGCCGAGTATGCGCGTTTAGCGCGAGCCGCGCACGCGACGCAGTTCGTCGTAGATCAGCAGCACCGCGCCGACCGTGATCGCGGAATCGGCGAGGTTGAACGCCGGGAAGTGCCAGGCGCCGAGGTGGAAATCGAGGAAGTCGATCACGTGACCGTACACGAGCCGGTCGATCACGTTGCCGAGCGCGCCACCGAGGATCAGCGCGAGCGACACGCTGAACAGCCGCTGGTGGCCGTGGCGCTTCAGCAGGAAGCAGATCACGAGCGTCGCGCCGATCCCGAGCGCGGTGAACGCCCAGCGCTGCCAGCCGCTCGCGGTCGACAGGAAGCCGAACGCGGCGCCGCGGTTGTACACCAGCACGAGGTTGAAGAACGACGTCAGCGCATGCTGCGCGCCATACGCGAACGTTTTCAGGATCGCGATCTTCGACAGTTGATCGAACAGGATCACGATCAGCGAAATACCGAGCCAGGGCGCAAGCGCGCCGCTGGCCGGTTTCGACAGGGTTTTCGCCATAGTTAAGCAGCGCTCCGGATTTCGCCGTTTTCAAACAGGTTCGAGAAGCAGCGGCCGCACAGCGTCGGATGATCGGCGTGCGCGCCGACGTCCTCGCGGTAGTGCCAGCAGCGTTCGCACTTCTGGTACTTCGACGCGGCCACGTCGACGCTTTCCTGCGCTTCGTCGTCGACCTTGACGACCGTCGCGGCCGACGTGATCAGCACGAACTTGAGATCGTCGCCGAGGCTCGTGAGCGCGTCGTAGCGCGCGCCGCTCGCATGCACGGCCACTTCGGCCTGCAGCGACGAACCGATGCGGTTCGCGGTACGCGCTTCCTCGAGCGCCTTCGTCACGTTGCCGCGCACTTCGCGCAGCAGCGCCCACTTCTCGATCAGCGCGGCCGAGCCGGCCACTTCCGGATACGCGTAGTAGGTTTCCGTGAAGATCGTCTCGCTGGCCGGCTGGAACACCTTCCATGCCTCTTCCGCCGTGAACGACAGGAACGGCGCGAGCACGCGCAGCAGGCCGTGCGTCAGGTGGTACAGCGCAGTTTGCGCGGAGCGGCGCGCGCGCGAATCAGCCGCGCTCGTGTACAGGCGGTCCTTCAGCACGTCGAGGTAGAAGCCGCCGAGATCTTCCGAGCAGTACGTCTGCAGCTTCGCGACGACCGGGTGGAATTCGTACTTCTCGTAGTGGCCGAGCAGTTCCGCCTGCAGCTGCTCCGAGAACGCGACCGCGTAACGGTCGATCTCGAGCCATTCGCCGACGGGCACCGCGTGCTGCGCGTAGTCGAAGTCCGACAGGTTCGCGAGCAGGAAGCGCAGCGTGTTGCGGATGCGGCGATAGCCTTCGGTCACGCGCTTCAGGATTTCTTCCGAGATCGCGAGCTCGCCCGAATAGTCGGTCGATGCGATCCACAGGCGGATGATTTCCGCGCCGAGACGGTTTGCGACCTCATGCGGGTCGATGCCGTTGCCGAGCGACTTGCTCATCTTGCGGCCTTCGCCGTCGACCGTGAAGCCGTGCGTGAGCAGGCCCTTGTACGGCGCGCGGCCGTCGATCATCGACGCGGTCAGCAGCGACGAGTGGAACCAGCCGCGATGCTGGTCCGAACCTTCGAGGTACAGGTCGGCCGGGAACTGCAGCTGATCCTTGTGCGAGCCGCGCAGCACGTGCCAGTGCGTCGTGCCCGAGTCGAACCACACGTCGAGCGTGTCGCGGTTCTTTTCGTACAGGTTTGCGTCGTCGCCGATCAGCTCGCGCGGGTCGAGCGTCTGCCATGCCTCGATGCCCGACTGCTCGACGCGCTTCGCGACTTCCTCGAGCAGCTCGAGCGTGCGCGGGTGCAGCTCGCCGGTTTCCTTGTGCACGAAGAACGCCATCGGCACGCCCCATTGACGCTGGCGCGACAGCGTCCAGTCGGGACGGTTCGCGATCATGCTGAACAGCCGCTGCTTGCCCCACGACGGGTAGAACGCGGTCGCGTCGACGCCTTCGAGCGCCGTTTCGCGCAGCGTCTTGCCGCCGTCGCGCGGCGTGACGTCCATGCCGGCGAACCACTGCGACGTCGCGCGGTAGATGATCGGCGTCTTGTGGCGCCAGCAGTGCATGTAGCTGTGCGTGTACTTCTCGCTGCGCAGCAGCGAGCCGGCCGCGTTCAGCGCCTCGACGATCTTCGGGTTCGCATCCCAGATCGACAGGCCGCCGAACAGCGGCAGCGATTCGATATAACGACCGTCGCCCATCACCGGGTTGATGAAGTCCGAGTCGGTCATCCCGTGTGCCTTGCAGGACATGAAGTCCTCGATGCCGTACGCGGGCGACGAGTGCACGACGCCGGTGCCCGTGTCGGTCGTCACGTAGTCGCCGAGGTAGACGGGCGCGGTGCGCTTGTAGCCGGGGTGGGCCGATGCGAGCGGGTGGTGGAAGCGCAGGTTCGCGAGCTTCACGCCGGGAGCGGTCGCGACCACGCGGCCGGTCAGCTTGAACTCTTCCATGCACGCGGCGACGCGCTCTTCCGCGATGATCAGCAGCCCGCGCTCGGTGTCGACCAGCGCGTAGACGATTTCCGGATGCAGGTTCAGCGCCTGGTTCGCGGGAATCGTCCACGGCGTGGTGGTCCAGATCACGATGCCGCCTTCGGCGCGCGGCAGCGCCGGCAGGCCGAACGCCTGCGCGGTCTTTTCCGGTTCCGCGAACGCGAACATCACGTCGATCGTCGGGTCGGTGCGGTCCTTGTACTCGACTTCCGCCTCGGCGAGCGCCGAGCCGCAGTCGAAGCACCAGTTCACCGGCTTCAGCCCGCGATACACGTAGCCCTTCTCGATGATCTTGCCGAGCGCGCGGAGCTCTTCCGCCTCGTTGACGAAGTTCATCGTCTTGTACGGGTTGGCCCAGTCGCCGAGCACGCCGAGGCGCTTGAAGCCGACCTTCTGCTTCTCGATCTGCTCGGTCGCGTACGCGCGCGCCTTGCTCATCACTTCGGCTGCCGGCAGCGACTTGCCGAACTGCTTCTCGATCTGGATTTCGATCGGCATGCCGTGGCAATCCCAGCCCGGCACGTACGGCGCGTCGAAGCCGGCCATGTTGCGCGACTTGACGACGATGTCCTTCAGGATCTTGTTGACCGCGTGGCCGAGGTGGATGTCGCCGTTCGCATACGGCGGGCCGTCGTGCAGGATGAACTTCGGCCGGCCCTGGCTGGCCGCGCGGATCTTCTCGTAGAGGCCGCGCTCTTCCCATTCCTTGACCCACTGCGGCTCGCGCTTGGGCAGGTCGCCGCGCATCGGGAACGGCGTGTCGAGCAGGTTGACCGGATACTTGGCCTGCGGTTTCGAATCGGCTTTCTTGTTGCTCATGATGGGATCGCTATCAAATCGGGGGACGCTCGTGCGTCGTGAATCGAGGGTGCGCGCGCGTCGGCGGCGCGCGGGTTGCGGCGCGGGGCGCCGCTGGCCGGATCAGCTAATTCGGTCGGTGGCCGACGTCGAGAAGCCCGTTGCGCGGCTGCCCGGCGCACGGTCGCGCTCGATGAAATATGCGCGCGCATTCGCGACGTCGAGTGCGATCGCGCGCGACAGCGCTTCGAGATCGTCGAACTTCGCCTCGTCGCGCAGCTTCTTCAGGAATTCGACGCGGATGAGCTTGCCGTACGCGTCGCCGTGCCAGTCGAGCAGGTGGACTTCGAGCAGCACGCGGCCCGAATCGTCGACGGTCGGGCGCAGCCCGAGGCTCGCGACGCCCGGCAGCGGCGCGGGGCCGAGACCGTGCACCTGCACGACGAAGATGCCCGCGAGCGCCGGCCGCTTGTGCGCGATCGGCAGGTTCAGCGTCGGGAAGCCGAGGTCGCGGCCGAGCTTCAGCCCGTGCGCGACGTGGCCGCTGATCGCGTAACCGTGGCCGTGCGCCTGCGCGGCCGCGTCGAGATCGCCGGCCGCGAGCGCGGCGCGCACGCCGGAGCTGGAGATGCGCGTGCCGTCGCTGCCGGCCACCGTGCCCATTTGCTCGACCTCGAAGCCGTATTGCTCGCCGGCCGCCTTCAGCGTATCGAAGGTGCCCGCGCGCTTCGCGCCGTAGCAGAAATCGTCGCCGACCATCATCCAGCGCGTATGCAGCCCGCCGACGAGCGTACGCTCGACGAATGCCTGCGGCGACTGGCTCGCGAACGTGTGGTTGAAGTGCTCGACGACCACGCGGTCGACGCCGTGCTCGCGCAGCGCCTCGAGCTTGTCGCGCAGCATCGCGATGCGCGGCGGCGCGCCGGCCGGGTTGAAGAATTCGCGCGGATGCGGCTCGAAAGTCATCACGCACACGGGCAGGCCGCGCGCGTCCGCTGCCGCGCGCACGCGCGCGAGCAGGGCCTGGTGGCCGCGATGGACACCGTCGAAGTTGCCGATCGTCAGCGCGCACGGGGCGCGGCTCTCGGCGTTGGGCAGGCCGCGGAAGACTTTCACGATAGCGGATGCAGCGTCGGGGAATGGGCGGTGGGATGCCGCAAAGCAGAAGATTATAAACGTTCGGGCGGGCCGGCGGCCGAGAAGGCGGGAAACGCGGGGGCGAATGGTAAAATTCGCGGATGAAAAAACTCGTGATCCTGATTTCCGGTCGCGGCAGCAACATGGAGGCCATCGTCCGCGCGTGCGCGCAGGAACGCTGGCCAGCCGAAGTTGCGGCCGTGATCGCCAACCGGCCCGATGCGGCCGGCCTGGCTTTTGCTGCGTCGCACGGGGTGGCGACCGCGGTGGTCGACCACCGGTCGTTCGACGGCCGCGACAGCTTCGACGCGGCGCTCGCCGCCGAAATCGACCGCTTTGCCCCCGATCTCGTGGTCCTCGCGGGCTTCATGCGCATCCTCACGCCGGCATTCGTCAGACGATACGAAGGCAGGCTGCTGAACGTCCACCCGTCGCTGCTGCCGAGCTTCAAGGGCATCCACACGCACCAGCAGGCGCTCGACGCGGGCGTTGCGCTGCACGGCGCGACCGTGCACTTCGTCATCCCCGAGCTCGACAGCGGCGCGATCGTCGCACAGGGCGCCGTGCCCGTGCGCGCGGGTGACGATGCGGCCGCGCTCGCGCAGCGCGTGCTGTCGGTCGAGCATGTGCTGTATCCGCGTGCGGTGCGCTGGTTCGTCGAGGGGCGTTTGCGCCTCGAGAACGGCCGGGCAGTGGTGGCGCCGGAAGAGGCGCGCTGGATTTTCGCGGATCAACCGCAAACCGAAACGAGTGAGGGCGTATGAAGCTGCACGGATTCCTGATTGGCCAGACCGAGACCTTGCTCGCTGAGGTGCTGAAATTCGCCGGCCCCGCCGATGCGACCACGAGCCGGTTCTTCCGCGCGCACCCGAAGCTCGGGCATGCCGAGCGCGGCGTGATCGCCGAGGCCGTGTTCGCGGTGCTGCGCCGGAAGATGGAGTTTTCGCACCTGGCCGAGAGCGGCACGGGCACGCCCGCGCGGCGTCTCACGCTGCTTGGCCTGATGCAGACGGCAGGCCGCAACGCGCTGAGGCCGTTTTTGTCCGACACCGAGTCCGCATGGCTCGAGCACGTGTCGAAGATCGATCCGGCGAGCCTGCCCGTGCGCGTGCGCACGAACCTGCCCGACTGGATCCACCAGGCGTTGTCGGCCCGTTTCGACGCCGAGGAGCTCGCGCAGCTCGCCGCCGCGCTGAACTACCCGGCGCCGCTCGACCTGCGCGCCAACGCGCAGAAGGCAACCCGCGACCAGGTGATCGACGCGCTGCGCGCGAACGGCATCGATGCGGGGGCGACGCCGTTCGCGCCGTTCGGCGTGCGCGTCAACGGCAAGCCGGCGCTGACGCGCCTGAAGCTGTTCGAGGAAGGCCAGATCGAGGTGCAGGACGAGGGCAGCCAGCTGCTGTGCTCGCTCGTCGCGCCGCGCCGCGGCGAGATGGTCGTCGATTTCTGCGCAGGTGCGGGCGGCAAGACGCTGGCGCTGGGCGCGATGATGCGCTCGACCGGGCGCCTCTATGCGTTCGACGTGTCGGAAAAGCGTCTCGCGAAGCTGAAGCCGCGCCTTGCGCGCAGCGGGCTGTCGAACGTGAACCCGGTGCTGATCGACAGCGAGCACGACGCGAAGATCAAGCGTCTCGCCGGCAAGATCGACCGCGTGCTGGTCGACGCGCCGTGCAGTGGCCTCGGCACGCTGCGCCGCAATCCGGACCTGAAGTGGCGCCAGTCGCGCACGGCGATCGACGAACTGGTGCCGAAGCAGGCGTCGATCCTCGCGAGCGCCGCGCGCCTCGTGAAGAAGGGCGGCCGGCTCGTCTACGCGACCTGCAGCGTGCTCGACGCCGAGAACGAGCGCATCGTCGAGCAGTTCCTGGCCGACCATCCGGAGTTCGTGCTGGTGCCCGCGCAGAAGGTGCTGGCCGACCAGCGCATCGAGATCGAGACCGGCGACTATCTGTCGCTGTGGCCGCATCGTCACGCGACCGACGGCTTCTTTGCCGCCGTGCTCGAGCGGCGCGCGCAGTAACGGCAGCCCGGACGGACGATGGAGAACCTGCAGAACCGCCTGCTGTCGCACCGGCTGGCTTCGGTGATTCGCGACTTTCACCAGCCGGTGATGATCTGGCAGGCGGCGATTCTCGTCGGCGCGCTGTGTTTCGCTTGGGTGGCCGCGCGCTTCGTGCACGGCCGGATCGACGCGCGCCGCCGGGCGGCCGGACGTGCGCCCGGCGCGGGCGCGCAGAGCCTGAAGCGCGCGTTGTTCCCGTTGTTCGGCGGCATCTTCGTGGGCGCTGCGCAGCTCGCGTTCGACCCGTTCATGTCGACGTCGCTGCTGTCGCTCGCGCTCGTTCCGTTGTTCGGCATCGGGCTGATCTACGTGCTGTTCTTCTTCGCGCGGCGCGTGTTCGCGCGCGACGGGCACACGCATGCGTGGCTGTCGATCGTCGAGAAGATCGTGTCGACCGTCGTGTGGGCCGCGATGGTGCTGACGGTGCTCGGCATCCAGCGCGACGTGATCGCGTGGCTCGACAGCGTGCAGTTCCGCGTCGCGAATGCGCACCTCACGCTGATGTCGCTGATTTCCGGCGCGCTGTGGGTGTGCGTGACGCTGATGGTCGCGATGTGGCTCGGCTCGGTGCTCGAGGAGCGCCTCGCACGGGCGAGCACGCTCGACGCGAATCTGAAGGTGGTGCTGTCGCGGGTCGGCCGCGCGCTGCTCGTGTTCGCGGCGGTCCTGATCGGGCTGTCGCTCGTCGGCATCGACGTGACGGTGCTCGGCGTGTTCGGCGGGGCAGTGGGCGTGGGCCTCGGCTTCGGGTTGCAGAAGATCGCGAGCAACTACGTGTCGGGCTTCATCATCCTGCTCGACCGCTCGCTGCGGCTCGGCGACGCGATCAGCGTCGGCGGGCTGCAGGGCGTCGTCACGCAGATCCGCACGCGCTATACGGTCGTGCGCGGCCTCGACGGCAACGAGACGCTGATCCCGAACGAGAAGCTGATCACCGACGTCGTGCAGAACCAGTCGTCGTACCTGACGCGCGGTTATGCGAAGGTCGCCGTGCAGGTCGCGTACACGAGCGACGTCGAGCACGCGCTCGCGTTGCTCGCCGACGCCGCGAAGGGCGTGCCGCGCGTGCTGACCGAGCCCGCGCCGACCCCGTATCTCGTCAGCTTCGGCGCGGACGGGATCGACCTGGAGCTCGGCTTCTGGATCGAGGATTCGGCGAAAGGCACGTCGGGCGTGCGTTCGGCCGTGAACCGCAACATCTGGCGGCTGTTCAGCGAGCACGGGATCTCGATCCCGTTTCCGCAACGCGAAGTGCGTGTCGTCGGGTTGCCGGACGGCTTTCCCGCCACGAATGCCACGGCCGGCGACGGCGCGGCAGACGGGCGCGCGCCGGCAGCGTAGCGCGCGTCGGCCGTCAAGTGGGTTGACCCCGCGGCCGGAACCGGATCGCGGGCGTCTCCAAGTCCGCCTCTGGACTGCTTGCGTTGCGCCAGGGCAAGAAAATGTTCATTTTTTACAAAGACTTGGAACGGTTGAAGTAAAATTCTGGTCTACACGCGGTATGCTTTCATTTTTCTGACGTCTGCGTGAGCCGGCGTCGCTCTCTCATCACAGGTAACTGCCTTGTTGAATTCCCTGCTCGATTTTCTTTCCCACGGGCTCCTGCGCTTTTCGTGGTGGCAGGTCGCGCTGTTCGCGCTCGCCGTCACGCACGTCACGATCATCGGCGTGACGGTCTACCTGCACCGCTGCCAGGCGCACCGCGCGCTGGAGCTGCATCCGATCGCGAGCCACTTCTTCCGCCTCTGGCTGTGGATGACGACCGGCATGCTGACGGGGCAGTGGGCCGCGATTCACCGCAAGCACCACGCGAAGTGCGAGACCGAGGAAGATCCGCACAGCCCGCAGACGCGCGGCATCTGGAAGGTGTTCCTCGAGGGCGCCGAGCTCTATCGCGCGGAAGCGAAGAATGAAGAGACGATGTGCAAGTTCGGGCACGGCACGCCGAGCGACTGGATCGAACGCAATCTCTATTCGAAGTACCCGATCCTCGGCATCAGCATCATGATGGTGATCGACGTCGCGCTGTTCGGCGTGCTCGGTCTGACCGTGTGGGCCGTGCAGATGGTCTGGATCCCGTTCTGGGCGGCTGGCGTCGTCAACGGCTTCGGTCACTTCTGGGGCTATCGCAACTTCAACTCGGCCGACGCGAGCACGAACCTGTTCCCGTGGGGCATCGTGATCGGCGGCGAAGAGCTGCACAACAACCACCACACGTTCGCGACATCGGCGAAGCTGTCGAACAAGTGGTACGAGTTCGACATCGGCTGGATGTACATCCGCATCATGTCGGCGTTCGGCCTCGCGAAGGTGAAGAAGGTCGCGCCGACGCCGCGCCTGAACAAGCCGAAGATGGTGCTCGACCAGGAAACGCTGCAGGCCGTGCTGTCGAACCGCTACGAAGTGATGGCGCGCTACGGCAAGGCCGTGAAGCGTGCGTACGCCCAGGAGCTCGCGCACCTGAAGGAGCTCGGTTCGAGCGAGAAGTACCAGCTGATGCGCGGCGCGCGCAAGTGGTTCCACAAGGACGCCGACGGCCTCGACGAGCCGCAGAAGAAGCTGCTGCCGGAAATCTTCGCGAACAGCCAGAAGCTGCATACGTACTTCCAGCTGCGCCAGGATCTCGCCGCGATCTGGGATCGCTCGACCGCATCGCGCGAACAGCTTCTCGCGCAATTGCAGGATTGGTGCCATCGCGCAGAACAAAGCGGCATCAAGGCGCTGCAGGAATTCGCGACACGCCTGCGTCGCTACGCCTGATTCGAAATCGATTAGAATCTGAGGACGTCACAAACCCCGCGTTGGCGGGGTTTTTTCATTTGGGCCGCCCGTTTTCGAGGGGGCGATCAGACGATCCGCAGGGCTGCGCCTTGCATGGGATTTGAGCCAGGCGCTGCGCGCCAACTCGGATCGACCGCAAAGCATGGGGTCCAGGCAAGCGCTGAAGCGCGAATTTGGGTCGACTGCAAAGCATGGGGCTCAGGCAAGCGCTAAAGCGCTAACTTGGGTCGACCGCAAAGCATGGGACCCAAGTAAGCGCTAAAGCGCCAACTTGGGCCGACCGCAAAGCATGGGACCCAAGTAAGCGCTAAAGCGCTAACTTGGGTCGACAGGAGATATGGAGATGCAATCGACGATCAAACCCGTCGAGTACGACCGTCCGGTCGCGGCAGGCGCGGTCTGCGGTGTCGGACAGGCATGGGCAAAAGTACCCGATACGCCGTCCCCGGAGGAGCGCGCCGCGCTGAAGGCACGCATCAAGGCATTGCTCGTACGTGAAAAGGCCGTGCTGGTCGCACACTACTACGTCGATGCCGAATTGCAGGAACTGGCCGACGAAACAGGCGGCTGCGTCGCCGATTCGCTCGAAATGGCCCGCTTCGGCCGCGATCACGACGCGCAAACGCTCATCGTCGCCGGCGTGCGCTTCATGGGCGAAACCGCGAAGATCCTGAGCCCGAACAAGCGGATCCTGATGCCCGATCTCGATGCGACCTGCTCGCTCGACCTCGGCTGTCCGGTCGACGAATTCTCGGCATTCTGCGATGCGCATCCCGACCGTACCGTCGTCGTCTACGCAAACACCAGCGCGGCCGTGAAGGCGCGCGCGGACTGGATGGTCACGTCGTCGATCGGCCTCGAGATCGTTGCCGATCTGCACGCGCGCGGCGAGAAGATCATCTGGGCGCCCGATCGCCATCTCGGCAGTTATATTCAGAAGAAAACCGGCGCGGACATGCTGCTTTGGCAGGGTTCGTGCCTCGTGCACGACGAGTTCAAAGGTATCGAGCTCGACCTGCTGCGCGCGGAATATCCGGACGCGAAGGTGCTCGTGCATCCCGAGTCGCCGGAAAACGTCGTCGCGCAGGCCGATGTCGTCGGTTCGACCACGCAACTGATCGACGCGGCGGTCAAGTTCGACGCGAAGCGCTTCATCGTCGCGACCGATCTCGGCATCCTGCACAAGATGCAGCTCGCGGCGCCCGGCAAGACCTTCATCGCCGCACCGACGGCCGGCAACAGCGCAACCTGCAAGAGCTGCGCGCACTGTCCGTGGATGGCGATGAACGGCCTCGCGAACCTCGCCGACGTGCTCGAACGCGGTCACAACGAGATCTTCGTCGATCCCGCGATCGGTGAACGCGCACGCTTGCCTATCGACCGGATGCTCGATTTCGCAGCCGCACACAAGAAGCGCGTGCAGGCGAGCGGCGATCTGCAGCGCGACCAGCAACTGTTTGCGAACGTGGGGGCGGCATGATGAACGGCTCTCACGCTCAGATCCGGTCGCTGGCCCCCGAAGGCGCAGCCCCGGCTGAAGGCGGCGCGACGAGCGCCGTATCGCCGTTGTTCGACATCGTCCGCGAGCAATACGGTGCGGCATTCGACGACGCGATCGCGCGCAACGTCGCCGATGCGCTCGCGGAAGACGTCGGCACTGGCGACCAGACCGGACGGCTCGTGCCGGCCGGCGGGTGCCGCCGCGCGCGCATCATCGTGCGCGAGGAAGCCATGCTGTGCGGTGTGCCGTGGTTCGAGGCCGTGATCGGCCGTATCGATCCGTCGATCACCGTGCAATGGCGCTATCGCGAAGGCGACCGGATGACGCCCGATTCGATCGTCTGCGAGCTCGAAGGGCCGGCGCGCGCGCTGCTGACGGCCGAGCGCAACGGGCTGAACTTCCTGCAGTTGCTGTCGGGCGTCGCGACCGCGACGCGCCGCTACGTCGATCGCGTCGAAGGCACGCGCGCGAAGATCCTCGATACGCGCAAGACGCTGCCGGGCCTGCGGCTCGCGCAGAAATACGCGGTGCGCGTCGGCGGTGGCGAGAACCAGCGTCTCGCGCTGTACGACGGCATCCTGATCAAGGAGAACCACATCGCGGCGGCGGGCGGCGTCGGCGAGGCGCTCGAGGCGGCGTTCGCGCTGAATTCGGGCGTGCCGGTGCAGATCGAAGTCGAGACGCTCGCACAACTCGACACGGCGCTCGCGCATCGCGCGCAATCGGTGCTGCTCGACAACTTCACGCTCGACATGATGCGCGAAGCAGTGCGCGTGGCAGATGGCAAGGCCGTGCTCGAAGTGTCGGGTGGCGTCAATTTCGACACGGTGCGCGCGTTCGCGGAGACGGGTGTCGATCGCATCTCGATCGGCGCGCTGACGAAGGACGTGCGTGCGACCGACTATTCGATGCGGATCGTCGACTGACCGTACATCGTTCGATCAGACAAAAAAGCCGTTGGCGCGCAAACGCCAACGGCTTTTTTCTTGTGTGACTGCAGCCGGGAAGGGCGCGCCGCTCAGCGACGCGCGCGCGGCGTGAGCACGCTCGGCAGCGCTTTGGGCAGCGTGTGCGGCCAGTCGCGGCTGTAGTGCAGCCCGCGGCTTTCGCGGCGCGAGTGCGCGCTTTTCACGATCAGCGTCGCGACGTCGACGAGGTTGCGCAGTTCGAGCAGGTCGCGCGTCACGCGGAAGTTCGCGTAGTACTCGTGGATCTCGTCGCGCAGAAGAGACAGCCGGTGCTTCGCGCGTTCGAGACGCTTGTCGGTGCGCACGATCCCGACGTAGTTCCACATCAGGCGGCGCAGTTCATCCCAGTTGTGCGCAACGACGACTTCCTCGTCCGCATCCGACACGCGGCTTTCGTCCCACGCAGGCAGTGTGGCCGGCGTTTCGGCGTCGAAGCCGGCCGCCTCGATCGCCTCGGCCGCTGCGCGGCCGATCACGAGGCATTCGAGCAGCGAGTTGCTCGCGAGCCGGTTCGCGCCGTGCAACCCCGTGTACGAGGTTTCGCCGACCGCATACAGGCCTGCAAGATCGGTGCGCCCGGCGAGATCGGTCACGACGCCGCCGCAGGTGTAGTGCGCGGCCGGTACGACGGGAATCGGTTCTTTCGCGATGTCGATGCCGAATTCGAGGCAACGCGCGTGGATCGTCGGGAAGTGCTCGCGCAGGAATGCTTCCGGCTGATGGCTGATGTCGAGATACACGCAGTCGATCCCGCGCTTCTTGATCTCGAAGTCGATCGCGCGCGCGACGATGTCGCGCGGCGCGAGTTCGGCGCGCGGATCGTGCGCGGGCATGAAGCGCGTGCCGTCAGGCAGTTTCAGCAGGCCGCCTTCGCCGCGCACGGCCTCCGAAATCAGGAACGATTTCGCATACGGATGGAACAGGCAGGTCGGGTGGAACTGGATGAATTCCATGTTCGATACGCGACAGCCCGCGCGCCACGCCATCGCGATGCCGTCGCCGGTTGCCGTGTCGGGGTTCGTCGTATACAGGTAGACCTTGCCGGCGCCGCCCGTTGCGAGCACCGTATGCGGCGCCTCGATCGTGATCGTGCGGTCGTTGTCGACGTCGAGCACATACAGGCCGTGACAGCGGCGGCCGGGCAGGCCGAGCCGGGACGACGTGATCAGGTCGATCGCGTGATGGTTTTCGAAGAACGTGATGTTCGGATGCTGGCGCGCACGCTCCGACAGCGTTGCGAGCACCGCATGGCCGGTCGCGTCGGCCGCGTGGATGATGCGGCGGTGGCTGTGGCCACCTTCGCGCGTCAGGTGGAAGCCGAGCTCGGCTGCGTCGTCCTTCGTGAACGGCACGCCTTGCGAGATCAGCCATTCGATCGCTTCGCGGCCGTGCTCGACGATGTAGCGCGTCGCGCCTTCGTCGCACAGGCCGCCACCGGCGACCAGCGTGTCGTCGACGTGGTTCTCGATGCTGTCCGCCGAATCGAGAACGGCCGCGATGCCGCCCTGCGCGTTATCGCTGGCCCCCTCCATCATCGAACGTTTCGCAATCAGCGCGACGCGTCGCGTGCTGGCCAGGTTGAGAGCGACCGACAGCCCTGCCAGGCCGCTGCCGACGATCGCCACGTCGAATTTCATGCTGCATCTCCATCGTTACGCTTTTGATCTTGTGCGTTCCGGCGGCCATGGCCGCGGAAAGGGGAGAGCATACCGCGTCGGGCCCGAGCGTGCGCGCAAAACAAAAAGCCCCGCATGTGCGGGGCTTTTTGGTCGCCGTCAGGCTGGCAGAAACCGGAGATTACTTGATCTTGGTTTCTTTGTATTCCACATGCTTGCGGACGACGGGATCGAACTTCTTGATCGCCATCTTTTCCGGCATGTTGCGCTTGTTCTTCGTGGTCGTGTAGAAGTGACCCGTACCAGCGGTCGACTCAAGCTTGATCTTGTCGCGGGCGCCTTTTGCCATGATTGTGCTCCTTGGGCTTAGGCTTCGCCGCGTGCGCGCAGGTCAGCGAGCACGGAATCGATGCCGTTCTTGTCGATCAGGCGCAGGCCGGCGTTCGAAACGCGCAGGCGCACCCAGCGGTTTTCGCTCTCTACCCAGAACCGGCGGTTTTGCAGGTTCGGCAGGAAGCGACGCTTGGTCTTGTTGTTGGCGTGGGAAACGTTGTTGCCGCTCATCGGCGCTTTCCCAGTTACTTGGCATACGCGTGCCATGAGAGCACTCCTAATACGCTAAATTCGGGGTTCGATCGCCGGTGAAGGTTCCATCGTACCGCCACGTGATCCATGGCTGCACTCAGAACGCCGTAGCCCTTGCAGACAAGGCCCTTCGATGGCTAGAACTGGTTGGAAAAAATACAGACGACGATTCTAGCAGAAAAAGTTCAGGAAAATCAAACCTAATTTCGCTTCGTCGTTGCGGCGCCCCGGGGGCGGGCTGCCGAGGCCGCAGTCTACAGCCAACCGGCCCGTGCGAACGAGAAAGTATCGTTGGTGCCGATGACGATGTGGTCGAGCAGCCTCACGTCGACGAGCGTGAGCGCATCTTGCAGCACGCGGGTCAGGCGGCGGTCTTCCGCGCTCGGCTGTACCGCGCCCGACGGATGGTTGTGCGCGACGATCAGCGCCGCGGCGTTGTGCGACATCGCGCGGCGCACGATCTCGCGCGGGTAGACCGCCATGCGCGTGAGCGAGCCGCGCGTGCTTTCCTCCATCTCGATCAGCCTGTTGCGGGCGTCGAGATACACCGTGACGAACACTTCGTGCGGGCGCGTACCGATCTTCAGCCGCAGGCAATCCTCCACCGCGCCGGGCGAGTCGATCGGCAACCGCTCGCGCGCTTTCTGCTCCAGCATGCGCCGCGCGATCTCGGTGACCGCGACCAGCCGCGCGGAGCGCGCGGGGCCGATGCCGGGATGCGCCTGGAATTCGTCGGCCGTGGCCTCGATCAGGCCGCGCAGCGTCTCGAACCGGGCCAGCAGGGCGTCGGCGCTGTCGAATACGCTGTGCCCGCGCTGGCCCGAGCCGAGCAGCAGCGCGATCAGTTCAGCGTCGGTCAGGGCCGCGGCTCCACGCTCCAGCAGCCGTTCGCGCGGCAGGTCGGGGTGCCAGTTCCGCGGACGGCGCTTGCGCAGCCGGTTCGTGCGGGCGCGGCGGGCCGGGTCGGCCGGCGCATCGGCGGCATCGCGGCATTCGGCGGGCGGCAGGATGAGGCAGGGTGACAGCATCGTCGAAACTCCATTGGCGGCGGGCGGTGTGCGCGACGTCGTCGCACTTTCCGCCTTGCGCGCTCAGGTGACTTACAATATTGGCTTTGCGCCGGGCCTTTCGGCCGTTTCGCGCGCCGACTGAACGAGTAATTCATGAGCCTCATCGATCTATCCGAAGTGAAGCCCGGTTCCCACGTCACGTTGCATTACCGGCTGGCACTGGCCGACGGCGCCGACATCGTCAACACCTTCTCCGACAAGCCGGCCACGCTGCTGCTCGGCGCGGGGCAACTGGCGCCCTCGCTGGAACAGATTTTGATCGGGCTCAGGGTCGGCGACCACTCGACTTATCAGCTAACGCCGGAACAGGGGTTCGGTCCCCGCAATCCCGACATGCTCCAGCGCGTGACGCTGTCGACGCTGCGCGAGAACGGGATGGTCGGCGACGATTTCACGCCGGGCGAGCTGATCGAGTTCAACGCGCCGGACGGCGGACGGTACGCGGGGGTGCTGAAGGAAGTCAGCGAAACCTCGGCGCTGTTCGATTTCAATCATCCGCTCGCGGGCCAGGCGCTCACGTTCGAAGTGAAAATCATCGGAATCCTGTAATCATGAGCACCACCGATACGCTGTCCGGGCAGACCGTCGCCGCGGATGCCGAAATCCTGCTTGCCCAACCGCGAGGCTTCTGCGCGGGTGTCGACCGCGCGATCGAGATCGTCGAGCGCGCGATCGCGATGCACGGTGCGCCGATCTACGTCCGTCACGAAATCGTCCACAACAAGTACGTGGTCGAGGATCTGAAGAAGAAGGGCGCGATTTTCGTCGAGGAACTCGAGGAAGTGCCGGCCGGCAACACCGTGATCTTCAGCGCGCACGGCGTGTCGAAGGCCGTGCGCGACGAGGCCGACGTGCGCGGGCTGCGCATTTACGACGCAACCTGCCCGCTCGTCACGAAGGTGCACGTCGAAGTGGCGAAGATGCGCCAGGACGGCGTCGACATCGTCATGATCGGGCACAAGGGTCACCCGGAAGTCGAAGGCACGATGGGGCAGGTGGAGCGCGGCATGCATCTCGTCGAGAGCGTCGAGGACGTGCAGAAGCTCGAACTCGCCGATCCCGAGCGCATCGCGCTCGTCACGCAGACCACGCTGTCCGTCGACGACGCGGCCGAGATCATCGCGGCGCTGAAGTCGAAGTATCCGAAGATCCGCGAGCCGAAGAAGCAGGACATCTGCTACGCGACGCAGAACCGCCAGGACGCGGTGAAGTTCATGGCGCCGCAGTGCGATGTCGTGATCGTCGTCGGAAGCCCGAACAGCTCGAATTCGAGCCGCCTGCGCGAAGTGGCCGAGAAGCGCGGCGTGGCCGCGTACATGGTCGATGCACCCGACCAGATCGATCCGGCATGGGTTGCCGGCAAGCGCCGCATCGGCGTGACGGCCGGCGCGTCGGCGCCCGAAGTGCTCGCCCAGGCCGTGATCGCGCGGCTGCGCGAGCTCGGCGTGCGCAATGTCCGCGCGCTCGACGGCATCGAGGAAAACGTGTCGTTTCCGCTGCCGCGCGGGTTGAACCTGCCGCCCGCCGCCTGATTGCCGCATCGCACCCGCGGAACACCGAAGCGCGCCTCCCGGCGCGCTTTTTTTTCGTGTGTGGAAACCGCGATAGCAACCATTATTCGTCATTACGGTGCAACCGGGTTGCTCCAATCGTTTCAGACTGTCTCTCAAAATTGGTTGCAATGCAGGAAAACCCCATCGAATCAGGATTATTGGCGTCCTATAAATGGAGTTACAATGCGCCCGTTTTCAGGCCGGAATGGCTTTGAAATCGGATTTTGGCAAGGCGCGGGAGACCATTCAATGCATGTGAAGTTGGCTTACGCCGTGTCCGTCGCCGCACCGGTTGCAATGCTTGCCGGGTGCAGCAAAAAGAGCGACGACGGGGCGGGCAGGAAAGCTGCGGTGTTCGCGGCACCGCCGGCCAGCGGCGTGCGCGTCGCCGGAACCGGTCGTGCGGCGCCCTCGGTGCGCCGTATCGCGCAATTGGGCAAGGACAAGGATAACGGGGCACGTTTGACGATAGAGGACATCAACGCGCTTGGCCTGACGATCGGCCGGACCGCGGGTGCGCAGGCTGCATCGCGGCAAACGGCTGGTCGTGACGTGACGGCGGCCATGTGTGCCGCGCGGCGGATGCCGGCGTCGGGCTATGCGCAGATGTCGGCGTCGCCCCTTCATTTCAATTCGACGACACAGCGTGGCGCCGCGACCGATCGTGTCACGGCGCGCAACCCGATCTGCCCGGGTGCGGGGCTTGCTTCGCTTCGGACGGGAAAAGGTTCGGACGCCGGGCAACCGGACGACGGCCGATTCGGCATGCTGCCCTACGACTTCAAGGAGGCCACGACCACCGTCCTCGATGTCGTGACGATTTAGCGACAGGACTCATGACGGCACCGGAACAGTGCGGTGCCGTTTTTGTATCCGCTCCGGCGGCAGGTCCGGCCGTACAGGCCGGGCGGCGCGCGCCGGGACGATCCACCCTTACCGGTATCGACTAGTACCCGCAGTGTCGCCGAGAAGGCGCGATTCCTCGCTTACCCGCGGGGCGCAACGTCCTCCGGCAGCACGGGCCAAGGAGCTTTAAATGGATATTTTCGTCCAGCAGGTTCTCAACGGGCTGGTGCTCGGCAGTGTGTACGCCATCATCGCGTTGGGTTACACGATGGTGTACGGCATTCTCGGCATCATCAACTTCGCGCACGGCGACGTGCTGATGATTGGCGCGATGGTCGCCCTGTCAGCCATTACCGTGCTGCAGAACCATTTCCCCGGACTCGGCAACGTCGCGACGCTGACGATCGGCCTGGGCATTGCTGCGGTCGTCTGTGCGTTCGTCGGCTTCACGATCGAACGCGTCGCATACCGGCCGCTGCGCCGCGCACCGCGCCTCGCGCCGCTGATCACCGCGATCGGCGTGTCGATCCTGCTGCAGACGGCTGCGATGATCATCTGGTCGCGCAACCCGCTGCCGTTCCCGCAATTGCTGCCGACCGACCCGATCAACGTGATCAAGGCAACCGACACGACGCCCGGCGCCGTGATCTCGGTGACCGAAATCGTGATCATCGCGGTGGCGTTCATCGTGATGGGCGGCCTGCTGCTGCTCGTGCACAAGACCAAGCTCGGCCGCGCGATGCGCGCGATCGCCGAAAGCCCGAACACCGCGAGCCTGATGGGTGTGAACCCGAACTTCGTGATTTCGGCGACGTTCATGATCGGCTCCGCGCTCGCCGCACTGGCCGGCGTGATGATCGCGTCCGAATACGGCAACGTGCACTTCTACATGGGCTTCATCCCCGGCATGAAGGCGTTCACGGCCGCGGTGCTCGGCGGGATCGGCAACCTCGGCGGCGCGATGGTCGGCGGCGTGCTGCTCGGCCTGATCGAGCAGCTCGGTGCCGGCTACATCGGCAACCTCACGGGCGGCGTATTCGGCAGTAACTACCAGGACGTGTTCGCCTTCATCGTGCTGATCATCGTGCTGGTGTTCCGTCCGTCGGGCCTGCTGGGCGAACGTGTCGCGGATCGCGCGTAACGGAAGGGAGCAAACAACATGACATCCATTCAACCGATCGAATCCTCGACGTCGCTCGTCGAAGAGCGCAACACCGCCAAGACCGTCGTCATCGGCCTCCTGACCGCTGTCCTCGTGATCGCGGCGCCGATCATCATCGGCTCGGCCGGCGGCAACTACTGGGTCCGTGTGCTCGACTTCGCGATGCTGTACGTGATGCTCGCGCTGGGCCTGAACGTGGTGGTCGGCTTCGCCGGTCTGCTCGACCTGGGCTACATCGCGTTCTACGCGGTGGGCGCGTACACGGCGGCGTTGCTGAGCTCGCCGCACCTGACCTCGCAGTTCGAGTGGATCGCGGCGCTCGCGCCGAACGGCCTGCACGTGCCGTTCCTGATCATCGTGCCGATCGCGATGGCGCTGGCGGCGACCTTCGGGATCCTGCTCGGTGCGCCGACGCTGCGCCTGCGTGGCGACTACCTGGCGATCGTCACGCTCGGTTTCGGTGAAATCGTCCGGATCTTCATGAACAACCTCGACCGTCCGGTGAACATCACCAACGGCCCGAAGGGGATCACGGGGATCGATCCGGTGCATGTCGGCGGCTTCAACCTGTCGCAGACGCACTCGCTGTTCGGCCTGCAGCTGCCGTCGGTGTACATGTACTACTACCTGTTCGTGCTGTGTTCGCTGCTGGTGATCTGGGTCTGTACGCGCCTGCAGCACTCGCGTATCGGTCGCGCATGGGCGGCCATCCGCGAAGACGAAATCGCCGCGAAGGCGATGGGCATCAACACCCGCAACGTGAAGCTGCTCGCGTTTGCGATGGGCGCATCGTTCGGCGGCCTGTCGGGCGCGATGTTCGGCTCGTTCCAGGGCTTCGTGTCGCCGGAATCGTTCACGTTCTGGGAATCGATCGTGGTGCTGGCGTGCGTGGTGCTGGGCGGCATGGGCCACATCCCGGGCGTGATCCTGGGTGCGGTGCTGCTCGCGATCTTCCCGGAATTCCTCCGCTCGACGATGAGCCCGCTGCAGCATGCGCTGTTCGGTCATGACATCGTCGATACGGAAGTGATCCGTCAGGCGCTGTACGGCCTCGCGATGGTGATCATCATGCTGTATCGCTCGGAAGGCCTGTGGCCCGCGCCGAAGCATGAGGACAAGATCGCGAAACTGGCGAAGCGCAACAGCAAGAAGCCGGTGCGCGCTTAATCGACGGACACAGGGGATACACACATGAGCGACAAGCAAATCCGACTGTCCGTGCAGGGCGTGAACAAACGCTTCGGCGGCCTGCAGGCATTGTCCGACGTCGGCCTGCAGATCAAGGAAGGCGAGATCTACGGCCTGATCGGCCCGAACGGCGCCGGCAAGACGACGTTCTTCAACGTGATCACGGGCCTGTACACGCCGGATTCCGGCGATTTCAAGCTCGACGGGCAGAACTACACGCCGACGGCCGTGCACCAGGTGGCGAAGGCCGGCATCGCGCGCACGTTCCAGAACATCCGCCTGTTCGGCGGGATGACGGCGCTCGAGAACGTGATGGTGGGCCGCCACGTGCGGACCAAGCACGGCCTGCTCGGCGCGGTGTTCCAGACGCCGGCCGAACGCCAGGAAGAGCGCGAGATCAAGGAACGCGCGATCGAGCTGCTCGAATACGTGGGCGTGCTGCAGTACGCGGACTACACGTCGCGCAACCTGTCGTACGGTCACCAGCGCCGTCTCGAGATCGCGCGCGCACTGGCCACCGACCCGAAGCTGCTCGCGCTCGACGAGCCGGCGGCCGGGATGAATGCGACCGAGAAGGTCGAGCTCACGCGCCTGCTCGACAAGATCCGTTCGGACGGCCGCACGATTCTGCTGATCGAGCACGACGTGAAGCTCGTGATGGGGCTGTGCAACCGGATGACGGTGCTCGATTACGGCAAGGTGATCGCCGAGGGTCTGCCGCAGGACGTGCAGAAGAATCCGAAGGTGATTGAGGCATATCTCGGCGCAGGGGTGCACTGATGGCAGCGGCAATGTTGAAAATCAAGGGCTTGCAGGTCAACTACGGCGGCATCCAGGCCGTCAAGGGCGTTGACATGGAAGTCCGTCAGGGCGAGCTCGTGACGCTGATCGGCGCGAACGGTGCAGGCAAGACCACGACGATGAAGGCGATCACGGGTCTCAAGCCGTATTCGGCGGGCGACATCGAGTACGACGGCAAGTCGATCAAGGGCGTGCCGTCGCACGAACTGCTCAAGCGCGGCCTCGCGATGGTGCCGGAAGGCCGCGGGATCTTCGCGCGGATGTCGATCATCGAGAACATGCAGATGGGCGCGTACCTGCGCAACGACAACGACCAGATCAAGAAGGACGTCGAGCGGATGTTCGGCTTCTTCCCGCGCCTGAAGGAGCGTGCGACGCAGCTCGCGGGCACGCTGTCGGGCGGCGAGCAGCAGATGCTGGCGATGTCGCGCGCGATCCTGTCCAAGCCGAAGCTGCTGCTGCTCGACGAGCCGTCGATGGGGCTGTCGCCGATCATGGTCGAGAAGATCTTCGAAGTGGTGCGCGAAATTTCGAAGGAGGGCATCACGGTGCTGCTCGTCGAGCAGAACGCGCGCCTCGCGTTGCAGGCGGCGGACCGCGGCTACGTGATGGACTCGGGCGTGGTCACGATGGAAGGCGACGCGAAGCAGATGCTCGACGATCCGAAGGTGCGTGCCGCGTATCTGGGCGAGTAAGCGAATGCGTGAGCGAGCCCGGTGACGCGCGGCGGCAGATGCCGCGCGCGTCGTGCCAGGGCTGTCGAAAGGCTGTCACGGGAAACCGTGACGGCCTTTTTTTCGTGTCGGGCGGCCGATGCCGAAACTGTGCGCGCAGATGCGACTCCATTCGACAATCGCGCCCGAGATACGGCGCGGGAACGGCGGGACACGACCGATCGCCCTGGCCGGTCGCCGCCAAACCGACATCCGGGCCGCGTAGCATGGGCGGCCTATCGGCGCACGGAGAACACGCATGAGTCTGGACTACGGTTTCGTGAAGGCGAAGGTGACATCGGTGGCGAAGCTGAAGGGCTCGCCGCATGGCAGCGAGATCCAGTATCACATCCACCTGACGCTGGCGTTGCCGGCAGGCGACTGGGATGTCGCGATCAACGTCGGCACCAGCGATGCGGACGACCTGTTGAACTACAAGCTCGTCTACGATTTCCATCACCCGGTCACGCAGACGCTCGCGGCCGCTGCCGAAGGCTACACCGACCTCACGGGGCAGGCCGCGCTGCCCGCGCTCGATTACCTGCGCAGCGACATCCTGAACGAGACGGGCGCGTGGCGCGCGAGCGCGGTGATGGACGGCACCGAGAATCCGGAGCCGATTCCGTCGCTGCTGCGGCTCGTGAGCGCCGCGCAGTCGCAGGGCCTCGACGTCGTCGTATTCGGCCGCACGTACACGGAAGGCAACGGGATCCACGACACGCACATGAACCAGGGCTCGACGGGCCCGAACTACCTGCATCGCGCGGGCGATGACCATAACGATCACAACGACGTGTGGCAGGACGGCGCGCTGATCGTGCGCGTGAGCGAGACGCAGTGGGCCGCGTATTTCGCGGCATTCGAGCAGCAGGCCGTGCCGACCGACGCGCTCGGCAATCCACTGCCGGGCGCGGGGCCGATCACGCGCTGACGCCGGCCGCTGCCGGCGGCGGCATCACGCGGCCGGCAGCGTCTTGCCGAACGAGATGCGCTCCTCGACGCGATAGCCGAGCGCCGCATAGAAGCGGCACGCATCGTCGTTGCCCGGCAGCACCTGCAGGTTGATCTTCAGGCAGCCGCGCGCGGCGAGCGCGCTTTCCGCGTGTGCGATCAGCGCGCGGCCGACGCCGAGCCGCCGCGCGTCGTTCGCGACGCCGAACGAATAGAGCCAGCCGCGATGCCCGTCGAAACCCGCCATCAGCGTGCCGACGACGCGCGCGCCGCTGGTCGCGACGAAGAACAGCTCCGGCTGCGTCGCGAGCTTCAGCTCGATCGATCGCAGCGGATCGCGGTGCGGCGGCGCGTCGGTTTCTTCGTACTGCGGGAACGCGTCGCGCCATACCGCGAGCACGGCATCGGTGTCGGCGCGTTCGAACGGGCGGATAGCGACAGCATCGGCGGCGGCATCCATCGGGGCGGTCTCCTTAGAGCGTATCGAGGATCGACCGCAGCATCGCCATCATCTGGTCGATCTCGTCGGTCGTCACGTTCAGCGCGGGCATGAAGCGCAGCAGGTTCGGCCGCGCGGCGTTCAGCAGCAGGCCGTCCGGCTGCATGTCGCGCGCCTTCTCGACGATCTGCGGGCCGATGTCCTTGCCGAGCAGCAGCGCGCGCAGCAGGCCTTCACCGCGCTCGCCCTCGAAGCCGCGCTCTTCCGACAGCTCGAGCAGCTTGCGCTTCAGGTATTCGCCGCGCTCGCGCACGCCTTCGAGGAAGCCGGGCGCCACGAGCTGCGAGATCACCGAATAGCCGGCCGCCGTCATCAGCGGGTTGCCGTTGTACGTGCCGCCCTGGTCGCCGGCCTCGAACACCGCGACGTCGGCCTTCGACAGCAGCGCCGCCAGCGGCACGCCGCTGCCGATGCCCTTGCCGAGCGTCATCACGTCCGGCTCGATGTCGGCGAGTTCGTATGCGAACAGCGTGCCCGCGCGACCGCAGCCGCTCTGCACTTCGTCGACGATCAGCAGCAGGTTGTGTTGCTTCGTCAGCGCGCGCAGCTCGCGCATGAATTCGCGCGTGGCCGGAATCACGCCGCCTTCACCCTGGATCGGTTCGAGCATCACGGCGACGGTCTTGTCGGTGATCAGCTTCTCGACCGAGTTGATGTTGTTGAGCTCGGCCTTCGGGAAGCCCGGCACCTGCGGCGCGTAGATCGTGTCCCAGCCCGGCTTGCCGCTCGCCGACATCGTCGCGAGCGTGCGGCCGTGGAAGCTGTGGTCGAACGTGATGATCTCGTACGCGCCGTTGCGGAACTTGCGGCCCCACTTGCGCGCGAGCTTGATCGCGCCTTCGTTCGCCTCGGCGCCGCTGTTCGTGAAGAACACCTTGTCGAACACGCTGTGCTGCGTGAGCAGGCCGGCGAGCTTCGCCATCGGCTCGTTGTAGAACGCCGGGGACGGGTTCAGCAGCGTTTCCGCCTGCTTCTTCAGCGCTTCGACGACGCCGTCGTTGCAGTGGCCGAGACTGTTGACGGCCCAGCCCTGGATGAAGTCGAGATAGCGCTTGCCCGTGTGATCGTAGAGCCACGAACCCTTGCCGTGCGTAAACACGATGTCGGGGCGGTTCGTGATGTACATCAGCGAGTCGATCGGATAATCGTTCAGGGGCATGGCAGCAGACTCCAGCGGACGTTGAAAGGGAAACGGGCAATAAAAAAGCCACGGAAGGCCGTGGCTGGTGGGTTCGAACAGCTTGTGCGTAACCGGTGAAGCGAAGCGGGGGTTACGCGCGAGTCCGTGACGAGCCGGCGGCATCCGGGAGGAGCGGCGAGCGGCGACGTCGGAGAGCGGACAGGAAGCAGTTCATGTGCGCAAGCATAAGGCATCCCGCGCCCCACTGTAAACCGCTGCGATGCCACCGATGTGACATCACGGCGTGCCGCGCGGGACGCGGGCGTGCAGGTCTCAGACCGGATGCGCGAGATCGGCGGCGCTCGTGAACGAGTCCGCGTAGAACTCGTCGGCCGGCAGCGCGTGGTGCTGCGTGAAGTCGCGCTGCGCGGATTCGACCATCACCGGCGCACCGCATGCGTACACCTGGTGACCCGACAGATCGGGCAGATCCTCGATCACCGCGCGATGGACGAAGCCGGTGCGGCCGGTCCACTGGTCGGTGTCGTCCGGCTCGGAGAGCACCGGCACGTACTTGAAGTTCGGGATCTCGCGCGCCCACTGCTCGGCGAGTTCGCCGAGGTAGATGTCCTTCTTGCGGCGTGCGCCCCAGTAGAGCGTCATCGGGCGCGTGATGCCCGTGTGCTTCACGTGCTCGATGATCGCCTTGATCGGCGCGAAGCCCGTGCCCGATGCGAGCAGCACGATCGGCTTGTCGGAATCCTCGCGCAGGAAGAACGTGCCGAGCGGGCCTTCGAAGCGCAGGATGTCGCGCTCCTTCATCGGGCCGAACACGTGATCGGTGAACTTGCCGCCCGGCATGTGGCGGATGTGCAGCTCGATCGGGCCTTCCTCGTGCGGCGCGTTCGCCATCGAGTAGCTGCGACGCGAGCCGTCCTTCAGGATGAACTCGACATACTGGCCCGCGAGATACTGCAGGCGTTCGTTGGCGGGCAACTGCAGCTTCACGACCATCACGTCGTCGGCCTTGCGCTCGAGCGCGGCGATCCGGCACGGCAGCTTCTTGACCTGCACGCCGTCGACGCCGGCGATCTCGCGCACGTCGATCTCGAGATCGCACTGCGCTTTCGAGCAGCACAGCAGCGCGAGGCCGCGCGTGCGCTCGTCGTTGGACAGCGCCGACGCGGCGTGCGGGCCCTGTTCGATCTGGCCCGACACGATCTGGCCCTTGCAGGAGCCGCACGCGCCGTTCTTGCAGCCGTACGGCAAATGGACGTTCTGGCGCAGCGCAGCCGCCAGCACGGTTTCGTCCGACTCGACCTGGAATTGCCGGCCGCTTTGCTTGAGAGTGACGTTGAATGCCATAGAACCAAACTAGAACAAAATGTGGGGACCGTGCATGTCGAGCACGGCAGCTACAATGCAAACCCGTTGCGCGTCGCGCAGCGGTGGCTACTGATTTCGCAACCAACATGATCGCGACACGAATCCTGCGCCGGCCGCGCGCCCTGATCGTCGGCTGCGGCGACGTCGGCATGCGCTGCGTCGCGCAATGGCGCGACACGCGCCGCAACCTGCGGATCTTCGCGCTGACGAGCCACCCGGCCCGCCGCGACGAACTGCGTGCCGCGGGCGCGACACCGATCGTCGGCGACCTCGATCGCCGGGCGACGCTCGGCCGCCTCGCGGGCCTCGCCCGCACGATCCTGCATCTTGCACCGCCGCAGTCCGACGGCCGCGACGACCGGCGCACACGTGCGCTGATTGCCGCAACGACCGTGCCTGCGCGGCGTCCGCCCGTACCGCCGGCACCGGCGGTCGGCCGGCTTCGAACGTTGCGCACCGCTGCCCGACAGGCCGGCGCGCCCGTTCGGGCAGCGCGTATTGTACCCGACGGTCTTCGCGCGCCGAGGCTCGTCTACGCCAGCACGACGGGTGTTTACGGCGATTGCGGCGGCGCGCGCATCGACGAAACGCACCCGTTGCGGCCGGCCAATCCGCGCGCATTCCGGCGCGTATCGGCCGAGCGGCAACTGCGTGCGGCGACGGTGCGCGGTGTGCTGTCCGCGCGCATCGTGCGTATTCCCGGCATCTACGCGGCGAACCGTCTGCCAGTCGCGCGGCTCGAGCGCGGCACGCCGGCGCTCGAACCGGCCGACGATGTCTACACGAACCACATCCACGCGGACGATCTCGCGGCCATCCTGCGCCGCGCGGCCGAGCGCGGCAAGCCGGCGCGCGCCGTGCACGCGTCGGACGACAGCGAACTGCGGATGGGAGAGTATTTCGACCGGGTCGCGCAGGCACTCGGCCTGCCGAAGCCGCCGCGCATCAGCCGCGCGGACGCCGAGCGCCAGCTCGAACCGACGCTGCTGTCGTTCATGCGCGAGTCGCGGCGCCTGTCCAACGCACGGCTCAAGGCCGAATTGTGCGTGACGTTGCGATATCCGACCGTAGACGATTTCCTTCAAACGCTCGCGCCGGGCAGCGCGTCAGGTCAGCGCCGGTAACGCCTCGATCAGCAGGAAGCACAGCAGCGCGCCGATCAGCGCGCCAATCAGGTTCGGATGATATTTGTGCTTCATGTGCATCGCGGCCAGCAGCCCGCCGATCACGATGACACCGACGAGCGCGAATGCGATCGTCACGTACGACAGTTCGAAAGAATGGTTGATGTTCATGATGTCTCCCCTGCGTCGCTGCTCGTACAGCTTGTGATTCGAGTATAGCGGGGGATCGTGCGGCCGAGATGCGGCCGGACACCGAACGGTCGTGCGGATTTTCCCTTACAGGGTTTTGACGGAATTGCGCAGTGCTGAAAGGTCGGCGTCGTCGAGCCAGCGCCATGCGCCCGGTTCGAGATCGTCCGGCAGTGCGAAGCCGCCGATGCTTTCGCGGTGCAGCAACTCGACACGATTGCTCACCGCAGCGACCATCCGTTTGACCTGGTGATATTTGCCTTCGAGGACGGTCAGCGCGAGCGCGTGCGTGTCGCGCGCGGCGGCGGCGACCGCCGCGATCGGTTTCGGCTCGCCATGAAGCTGGACGCCGGTGCGCAGCGCTTCCAGTTGCGTATCGTCGAGCGGGTGTCGCACGGTTGCCACGTAGGTCTTCGGCACCTTGCGCTTCGGCGACGTGTACGCATGCACGAACTGGCCGTCGTCGGACAGCAGCAGCAGGCCCGTCGTGTCCTGGTCGAGGCGTCCGACGCACTGCACGCCGCGCGCGACGAGCGGCGCGGGCAGCAGGCTGAACACGCTCGCATGGTGTTGCGGATCGCGCGAACACTCGTAGCCGGCCGGCTTGTTGAGCGCGAGATACGCGCGCGCGTGGAACGGCCACGCGGTATCGTCGACCGAGAACACGAGGCCGTCGGTGTCGAACGTGGCGTCGGGGTCGGTCGTGCCGGCGCCCGCGACGGCGACGCGGCCCGCTTCGATCAGGCCGCGACACTGGCGGCGCGAGCCGAAGCCCTGGGTGTAGAGAATGCTTTCGAGGTCCATAGCGCGCGCATTCTATCAAGCGGCGCGCGACCGGCATGAACGCGCCCGCGCTGGTAAGCTGCCGGAACGCCGCGCATGACGCGGCGCCCGTTCATTCTTCACGGATAGTCCATGCATTTCGATTCGTTCCCGTTCGGCCGCAAGGCTGCCGCCGTCGTGCTTGCCGCGACCGTTTCGTCGGCCGCGTTCGCGCATGCGCATCTCGCGAAAAGCGATCCGGCAGCAGGCGCGGCGGTGGCCGCCGCCCCGGCCGCCGTCACGATCGACTTCACCGAGCCGCTGGAGCCGGCGTTCAGCTCGATCGTCGTCGTCGATGTTGGCGGCAAGACGGTGTCGGACGGCAAGGCGCGCATCGACGCGTCGAACCGCAAGCGGATGACGGTACCGCTCATGGCGGTCGGCACAGGCGCCTATACGGTGAAATGGGTGGCCGTCGCGACCGACGGGCATCGCACGCAGGGCGCGTACGGCTTCAGCGTGAAGTGACGCAACGGCGGCGGCAGGCCCGTGCCAGGGCTGCCGCCGCCCTTATCCGACAGGGAGTTTCCCGCATGAATCCGTCGACGCTCGACGCACTCGCCGATTTTCCCCGTCTGCTCGAAGCCCATTTCGCGGCCGTGCCCGATGGTTATGCACGATGGACACCCGACGACTGGGCCGGGATTCCGAGCGAGCACTTCTCGCCGCTCGGGCAGCTCTGCCACGTGCGCGACATCGAGATCGACGGCTATCAGGTGCGGCTGCGGCGGATGCTCGACGAGGACCGGCCGCTGCTCGTGTCGATCGACGGCGACGCGCTCGCGATCGAGCGCCGCTACAACGATGCGTATGCGTCCGACGTGCTCGCGGCGATCCGCGATGCGCGGCGCGAGACGCTCGACCTCGTGTCGCGTCTCACGCCCGAACAGTTCGAGCGCACCGGCGAATTCGACGGCTACGGTTCGCTGACCGTGCGCGGGCTCGTTCATTACCTGTGCAGCCACGACCAGCAGCATCTGGCCGGCATGCAGTGGCTGCTCGGCAAGATCGACGCGGCGCTGTACGCGCGCTGAGCCCGCCGGTCGGGCGCAGTCCGACGCAGATTCCGGCGCGGTTGTCGGTGCGGCAGGCCACATCGGGCCGATTCGATTGGACGGGTTTTCTGGATAATCCATCCAGCCGCGACGGGCTGACCGGCGCGTCGCGCGTGCCTACACTCCTAGCTTCGTTCAACGAAACAGGGAGTCAACCGTGGCAACTCACACACTCGCAGACAAGGTCGTCCTGATCGCAGGCGGCGCGAAGAATCTTGGCGGCCTGATCGCGCGGGACCTGGCGGGCCACGGCGCGAAGGCGGTGGCGATTCACTACAACAGCGCGGCGTCGCAGGCGCAAGCCGAGGAAACGGCCGCCGCGGTGCGTGCAGCCGGCGCCGAAGCCGCGACGTTCCAGGCCGACCTGACGACGGCCGCCGCGGTCGAGAAGCTGTTCGACGACGCGAAAAAGCGCTTCGGCAAGATCGACATCGCGATCAACACGGTCGGCAAGGTGCTGAAGAAGCCGTTCACCGAAATCAGCGAGGCCGAGTACGACGAGATGTTCGCGGTCAACAGCAAGTCGGCGTTCTTCTTCATCAAGGAAGCGGGGCGGCACCTCGAGGATCACGGCAAGCTCGTCACGCTCGTGACGTCGCTGCTCGGCGCGTTCACGCCGTTCTATGCGGCGTACGAAGGGTCGAAGGCGCCGGTCGAGCACTTCACGCGCGCCGCGTCGAAGGAGTACGGCGCGCGCGGGATCTCGGTGACGGCCGTCGGGCCGGGCCCGATGGACACGCCGTTCTTCTACCCGGCCGAAGGCGCCGATGCGGTCGCGTATCACAAGACCGCGGCTGCGCTGTCGCCGTTCAGCAAGACGGGCCTGACCGACATCGAGGACGTCGTGCCGTTCATCCGTCACCTGGTGACCGACGGATGGTGGATCACGGGGCAGACGATCCTGATCAACGGCGGCTATACCACCAAGTAAGCGACCAAGCAATCGCCCCGGTAACCGGCCCGGTGACGGGGCGCGCCGACGGCCGTCGCGGCCGCGCGACGCACCGCAATGGGCCGATTACGTGGACAATGGACGGGCGCGCAGCCGCAAGGCCGCGCGCCCGTTTTTTCCGTGCCGCCGAACCCGGCCGCGACGCGTGGCGGCTGCCGGCGGCGCTCGTTCGCACCCACGTTCCCCGCCGATGGACAAGCTGGATCAGGTCAGAATCTTCCTGCAGGTTGCCGAGATGGGCAGCTTCATCAAGGCCGCCCATGCGCTCGACGTGCCGCGCGCGACCGTGTCGGCGGCCGTCCAGCAGCTCGAGACGGCGCTCGGCACGCGCCTGTTGCACCGCACGACGCGGCAGGTGCAGCTGACCGCCGACGGCGCGCTGCTGGTCGAACACGGCCGGCGCCTGCTTGCGGAGGCCGACGAACTCGACCGCCTGTTTCGCCGCGACAGCGACGTGATCGGGCGGCTGAACGTCGACGTGCCGAGCCGGATCGCGCGCCGCGTGATCGCGCCTGCGCTGCCGTCGCTGCTTCGTCGCTACCCGAGGCTGCAACTGTCGCTCGGTTCGACGGACCGCTCGATCGACCTGGTGCAGGAAGGCGTCGACTGCGCGATCCGCGTCGGGCGGCTCGCGGACAGCAGCCTCGTCGTGCGGCCGCTCGGCCAGTTCACGCTGATCAACTGCGCGAGCCCCGATTACCTGCGCGAATGCGGCATGCCCGAGCATCCGGACGCGCTTGCGCACGGGCACTGGGCGATCGGCTATGCGTCGCCGACGACGGGCCGCGAGCTCGGCTGGGAGTACTGCGCGGACGGCGAACGGCATACGCTCGCGCTGCCGAGCCGGTTGATCGTCAACAACGCCGAAACCTATATCGCCGGCTGCATCGCGGGAATGGGGCTGATCCAGATTCCGCGCTTCGATGTCGAGCATCTGCTCGCCAGTGGCGCACTCGTCGACGTGATGCCCGGCTACCGGGCCGCGCCGATGGACGTGTCGGCCGTGTATCCGCACCGCCGGCACCGGTCGCGCCGGCTCAATGCGTTCATCGAGTGGTTCGGCGAGCTGATGGTGGATGCACTGACGAAGCCTGACGCGAGCGAGGAGGGGGACTGACCGCGGCGAACTGCTGCCCGCGCCCGGTTTCCCGCACCGCATCGATCAACGCTGCGCCGGCGCCGTCCGGCTTCGCCGCGAACGCATAGAAGCGTGCGGCCGGCAGCGCCGGCAGCCCGTCCGGTGCGCCGCATTCGCGCAGACCGCCGCGCAGCTGGCTGCGCGCCAGCGCGGTGACCGCGAAGCCCGCGAGCGCGGCCGACACGCAACCGGCCATGCTGCTGCTCTCGAACAGCACGCGGAAGGGCCGAAGCGCGGCGGCGAGCGCCGAAACGGCGGCTTCCCGATAGACGCACGGCTCAGGGAACAGCGCGAGCGGCACTTCGCCGTCGGCGTCGAGCGCGCGGTCCGACGCAAATGCCCATACGAGCGGTTCCTCCCACAGCAGTTCGCCTGGCGTGTCGACCTGCCGGCACTGCTTGCCGAATACGACGTCGAGCCGGCCGAGCGCCTGCTCGCGCAGCAGCGACGCGGTGATCCCGACCTTCAGCTCGATCGACGTGCGCGGGTCGAGGTCGCGGAACGTGCGCAGCACGTGCGGCAGCCACGCCCCCGCGAAATCCTCCGATGCGCCGACGCGCAGCCGCCCGTGCGCCGGCGCGCCGCGCAGCCTCGCGCGCACTTCGCGCTCCATGTCGACGATGTTGCGCGCGTACGCGTAGAGCGTGTCGCCGGCCGGCGTGAGCGCGATCCGGCGCGTCGTGCGCGCGAGCAGCACCGTGCCGGCCGCCTGTTCGAGTCGCTTGATGTGGCCGCTGACGGCAGACGGCGTCAGCGCGAGGCGCTCCGCGGCCGGCGCGAAACCGCGGCTGTCGACGACTTCGAGGAAGGTGCGCAGCAGCGCGATGTCGAGCGAGCTCGACGCGGGATCGGTCAGCGGTTCCATCGGTCAATTCAACGTGATACTCGAAGAATGAATCATGATACTCCGTGAATCGTGATGAAAGGCCGGCCTACCATCGTGCGCTCAGACTGACCCGACGGAGTACACGATGACGCCCTATGCACATGCGACGACCGCGTCGCTCGATATCGCCTATCTCGAATGGAACCCGCGCGGCGAACGCGTGGCCGTGTTGCTGCACGGCTGGCCGGACAGCCCGGTCGGCTGGGACGCGGTGGCGGCGGCGCTCGCCGCGCGCGGCTACCGCGTGCTCGCGCCTGCGCTGCGCGGTTTTGCGCCGACGCGTTTTCGCGATTCCGCCACGCCCCGCAGCGGACGGCTCGCGGCGCTGGGCCGTGACTTGCTCGAATTCATCGATGCGCTCGGATTCGTGCGGCCGGTGCTGGTCGGGCACGACTGGGGGGCGCGCGCCGTCGCGAACGCGTGCGGATTGCGCGAGGCCGTGGCCTCGCACCTGGTGATGCTGTCGGTGGGTTACGGCACGAACGACCCGACGCAACCGCTGTCGCTGCCGCAGGCGCGCAATTACTGGTACCACTGGTTCATGGCGACGCCGCGCGGCGAGCGTGCGTTGCGCGACGACCGCCGCGCGTTCGCGCGCCTGATGTGGGACACGTGGTCGCCGGCCGGCTGGTACGACGAACGCGACTTCGACGCAGCGGCTACCGCGTTCGACGGACCCGACTGGATCGACGTGGTGCTGCACTCCTACCGTTACCGCTGGGGATTCGTCGATGGCGGTGCCGCGTATGCGGAGGACGATGCGCAACTGACGCCCGCGCCCGTGCTGTCAGTGCCGACGCTCGTGCTGCACGGCGCAGCGGACACCTGCACCGCCGCGGAAACCTCCGCGGCGCGCGAGCGTTTCTTCGCGGGCCGCTACGAGCGTGTGGTGCTGGACGGCGTCGGGCATTTTCCGCAGCGCGAGGCGCCGGCGGCGGTCGCGGAGGCCGTTCTCCGGTTCTGCGAGATCGGCTGAACACGCGGCTCGCGCCACGGCGTGGTCGGTCGGGCCGGTCATTCGGTGCGGTGCGGAATGTTGTCCGGGAACGGATAGGGCGCATGCGGCCCCGGCCAGTCGGGCACGGGCGGGGCGCTCAGTACGTCGCATCCGCCCAGCACGAGTAACAGAACCGCGGCGAGCACGCCGAGGCGGATCGGGCAGGAAATCGTGCGTCTGGACATGGGCGGCCTCCGTGCTCGGCATCCCTGCTGCTTGGACTGCCGGGCGGGACCCGTGTTGCGGCGAGCGCGGCGAAAAACAAAAAACCCGCGAAGCGATGGGCTTGCGCGGGTTTCGAGAGGGCAGCGTGTGGCGCTGCGAAATACTGGTGCCCAGGGCCGGAATCGAACCGGCACGCCTTGCGGCGGGGGATTTTGAGTCCCCTGCGTCTACCAATTTCACCACCTGGGCTTGATCCTGGCCGCGCATAGGGTCGTACGCGGCGAAACGCGGATTATGTCTGAAAACGGAGGCCCGGGCAAGCCACCCGGCCTCCGGGCCGCGCGTTACTGGCTCAGGTAGACGAACCGGCCCTGCTTGACGATCCCCATCACGCTCGCGCGCTGGTCGAGTCCCACATGATCCTTGTCGCTCGTATTGACGACGCCGTTCGGCACGACGAGCTCGTGCGCGTGCTCGAGCTCGCGCCGCAGCGCCGCGCGGAACGCGGGTGTGCCGGGCTGCGCGGCTTTCAGCGCGCGGCCGACCGCATCGGCCAGACGCGGATAGACGCCCGCCGCGTCGCCCGCGAACTGCGTGACCGTGCCAGCGCCGTACTTCGCCTCGTACGCGTCGACGAACGCGAGCGCGGCCTTGCGGGCCGGATGGTCGGCCGGCAAAGTGCGCGCGACCACCACCGGCTGGGTCGGGAACAGCGTCCCGTCGACGTCCTTGCCGCCGAGCTTGATGAATTCCGGCGTTGCGATCCCGTGCGTCTGGTAGATCGCGCCCTTGTAGCCGCGTTCGATCAGCGTGCGCTGCGGCAGCACGGCCGGCGTGCCCGAACCCGCGATCAGGATCGCGTCGGGCTTCGCCGCGATCAGCTTCAGCGCCTGGCCCGTGACGCTCGCGTCGGTGCGGTTGAAGCGCTCGGCCGCGACGACGCGGATCTTGCGCAGGTCGGCAAAGCGCGTGAACTCGTTCAGCCAGCTGTCGCCGTAGCTGTCCGCGAAACCGATGAAGCCGACCGTCTTCACGCCGTGGTTCGCCATGTAGCGTGTCATCACGTCGGCCATCGCGCGGTCGCTCTGCGCCATCTTGAACGCCCAGGTGCGCGCGCCTTCCTGCGGCTCGACGATCGCGCCCGAGCCGACCAGCGTGACCATCGGCGTCTGTCCGGCGGCCACCGCGTCGAGTGCCGCGAGCGCGGCCGGCGTGATGTTCGGCCCGACCACGACGTCGACGTGATCCTCGTCGACCAGCTTGCGGATGTTGCGCACGGCCGCGCCCGGGTCGGACGCATCGTCGAGCACCGTCACCTGCAGGGGCTGACCGGCAATCGTCTTAGGCCACATCAGGATCGCGTTCTTGCTCGTGATGCCGATCGCGGCGGCGGGGCCGGTCGACGACAGATCGACGCCGACCTTCAGGTCGGCATGCGCGGCCGCGCAAGCGAGCGCGAGGGCTGTGCCGGCGGCGCGGCGCAACAGGGCGGGAAGCGTCATGCGGGAATCTCCGTCGGGCAGCAAAAAGGGGCGCGATGTGCGCCCCCTGTTTATACACGCGGCTCAAAGCTCGTACGATTCGGATTCGCCCTTGAGCGCCTGTTCGATCAGCTTGCGGTTCAGCGTCGGCGACAGCAGCTCGACGAGCGTATACACATAGCTGCGCAGGTAGGCGCCCTGCTTGAGCGCGACGCGCGTCACGTTGCTGCCGAACAGGTGGCCGACCGGGATCAGCCGCAGGTTGCGGTCGCGCTCGGGGTTGAACGCGATGTCGGCCATGATCCCGACGCCGAGGCCGAGCTCGACGTAGGTCTTGATCACGTCGGCGTCGATCGCCTCGAGGACGATGTCCGGCGACAGCCCGCGCAGCGCGAACGCCTGGTTGATCTTCTTGCGGCCCGCGAACGCGTCGTCGTAGGTGATCAGCGGGTATTGCGCGAGATCGTCGAGCGACGGCGGCTTGCGTTCAAGCAGCGGGTGATCGGCCGGCACGACGGCCGCGTGGTGCCACTGGAAGCAGGGCAGCGACACGAGCTCCTTGTAGTCGGCGATCGCCTCGGTCGCGATCGCGAGATCGGCCTGGTCGTGGATCACCATCTCGGCCACCTGCGTCGGGCTGCCTTGCAGGATCGACAGGTGCACCTTCGGGAAGCGCTTCTTGAATTCGGCGATCGCGGCCGGCAGCGAGTAGCGGGCCTGCGTGTGGGTCGCCGCGATGGTCAGGTTGCCCTGGTCCTGCGCTGCGTAATCCTTCCCGACCCTTTTAAGGCTTTCAACCTCCTGCAGAATCTTCTCGACCGACGCGAGGATGATCCTGCCCGGCTCGGTGAGCGAGCGCACGCGCTTGCCGTGCCGCGTGAAGATCTCCACGCCCAGCTCGTCCTCGAGCTCGATGATCGCCTTCGATACCCCGGTTGCGACGTGTAGAGCGCCTTGGCGGCCTCGGTGAGGTTGAAATTCTGCCGGACGGCCTCGCGCACGAAGCGAAATTGGTGCAGGTTCATTTATAACCCTTCCGCATATCAACAGAATTTTTTAGTCGTTTGAAATATAAGGCGAGTTTATTACGATTCACCGGAGTTTTTCAAATATGGATATCTGTTTTCGTCATTAGCAATCCACCCGGCAGCGGATGGCGGCGGTGACGATGCAACGGAGATTCGGGCGCGACGTGGCTAGGACGTCGCGCGGTCACCACGAAAACCCCTGGGGTCCCCGAATGTATCAGTACGACCAATACGACCAGACGATCGTCGACGAACGTGTCGCGCAGTACCGCGATCAGGTGCGCCGCCGCCTGTCGGGCGAGTTGAGCGAAGAAGAATTCCGCCCGCTGCGTCTGCAGAACGGCCTGTACATGCAGCGTCACGCGTACATGCACCGGATCGCGATTCCGTACGGCAACCTGCGCAGCGACCAGCTCCGGATGCTGGCGCGCATCGCCCGCGAACACGACCGCGGCTACGGCCATTTCTCGACCCGCTCGAACATCCAGTTCAACTGGATCCAGCTCGAAGACACGCCCGAGATCCTCGCGAAGCTCGCGTCGGTGCAGATGCACGGCATCCAGACCTCGGGCAACTGCATCCGCAACATCACGGCGGACCAGTTCGCGGGCGTTGCGCAGGACGAAGAGATCGATCCGCGTCCGTGGTCGGAAATCCTGCGTCAATGGTCGACGTTCCATCCCGAATTCGCGTGGCTGCCGCGCAAGTTCAAGATCGCGGTGTCGGGCTCGAAGCACGACCGCGCGGCCGTGCAGATCCACGACCTCGGCGTGTACCTGAAGAAGAACGCGCAGGGCGAGGTGGTCGCGAGCATCCTCGCGGGCGGCGGCCTCGGCCGTACGCCGATCATCGGCGCGGTGATCAAGGAAGACCTGCCGTGGCAGCACCTGCTCACGTACTGCGAAGCCGTGCTGCGCGTGTACAACCGCTTCGGCCGCCGCGACAACCTGTACAAGGCGCGCATCAAGATTCTCGTGAAGGCGCTGTCGCCCGCGAAATTCGCGCAGCAGGTCGAGGAAGAGTGGCAGCACCTGAAGGACGGCCCGTCGACGCTCACGCAGGCTGAAGTCGACCGCGTGTCGCAGTATTTCCAGCCCCCCGTCTACGAGAAGCTGGCCGATACCGACGCATCGTTCGAACAGCACCTGCTCGAGAACAAGGCGTTCGCGCGCTGGGTCGAGCGCAACGTCGCGCCGCACAAGGTGCCGGGCTACGCCGCCGTCACGCTGTCGCTGAAGGATCACCGCGTGGCGCCGGGCGACGCGACCGACCAGCAGATGGAGCTGGTCGCCGACTGGGCCGACGAATACTCGCTCGGCGAGCTGCGCGTGTCGCACGAGCAGAACCTGATTCTCGCGAACGTGAAGAAGCGCGACCTGTTCGCGGTGTGGGAAAAGGCGAAGGCTGCCAGTTTCGCGACGCCGAACATCGGCCTGCTGACCGACATCATCGCGTGCCCGGGCGGCGATTTCTGCTCGCTCGCGAATGCGAAGTCGATCCCGATCGCGCTGGCGATCCAGCAGCGCTTCGACGATCTCGACTATGTGTACGATCTCGGCGACCTGTCGCTGAACATTTCCGGTTGCATGAACTCGTGCGGTCACCACCACGTCGGCAACATCGGCATCCTCGGCGTCGACAAGGACGGCGCCGAGTGGTACCAGGTGTCGCTCGGCGGCGAGCAGGGCACGGGCCAGAACGGCGCGCGCCTCGGCCGCGTGATCGGGCCGTCGTTCTCGGCGGAAGAAGTGCCGGACGTCATCGCGAAGCTGATCGACACGTTCGTCGAAGCGCGCATCGACGGCGAGCGCTTCGTCGACACGTACGACCGCATCGGCATCGCGCCGTTCAAGGAGCGCGTGTATGCGGCGCGCCAGGCAGTGAACGCGTAACCAACCGGGTAGAAGGAATTTGCAGATGGCTTCGATTATCAAGAACCGCGCAGTGACCGACGACGCATGGCAGGTCGTGCGCGCGGCGGAAGACGGTGCGCTGCCCGCGGTCGACGCATTGCCGGCCGGCAAGGTGCTGGTGCCGTTCGCGTTGTGGCAGGCCGAGCGCGCAGCGCTCGTCGCCGCGAAGACGAAAGACGAACTCGGCGTGTGGCTCGCGCCGGACAGCGAGCCGGCCGATCTCGCCGCCGATTTCGGTGCGATTTCGCTGATCGCCGTCGATTTCCCGCGTTTCGCGGATGGCCGCGGCTACAGCATCGGCCGCCTGCTGCGCGAGCGTTACGGCTGGACGGGCGAACTGCGCGCGATCGGCGACGTGCTGCGCGATCAACTGCTGTACATGTCGCGTTGCGGCTTCGACGCGTTCGCGGTGCGTGCCGACAAGGACATCCACGACGCGCTGAATGCCTTCACGGAATTCACGCAGCGTTACCAGGGCGCGTTCGACGAGCCGGCGCCGCTGTTTCGCCGCCGTGCGGCCGCGGCTGACGCGAAGGTGAGCGCATGAGCACCGCGACCGCCACCGCGCTGACGCCGGAGCTCGCCGCGAAGGTCGAGCGTCTCGACGCGCTGCTCGCGCAGATCGGCGCACGTCACGAGAAGGTGAAGTTCGCGAGCAGCCTCGCGGCGGAAGACATGCTGCTGACGCACGCGATCCTGTCGAAAGGCGTGTCGATCGGCATCTTCTCGCTGAACACGGGCCGCCTGCACGCGGAAACGCTCGGCATGATCGACCGCGTGCGCGAGCGCTACGGCTACGAGATCGAGCAGTTCCATCCGCAGCAGGACGCGGTCGATCAATATGTTGCCGAGCACGGGCTGAACGCGTTCTACGAGAGCGTCGAGCTGCGCAAGTCGTGCTGCCACATCCGCAAGGTCGAGCCGCTGAACCGCGCGCTGGCCGACGTCGGCGCATGGGTCACGGGCCAGCGCCGCGAGCAGTCGGTCACGCGTGCCGAGCTGCACGAGGAAGAGCAGGACGAAGCGCGCGGGATCGCGAAGTACAATCCGCTCGCCGACTGGACGGAAGCCGACGTCTGGGCGTACCTCGAGGCATTCGACGTGCCGGTGAATCCGCTGCACGCGCGCGGCTACCCGAGCATCGGTTGCGAGCCGTGTACGCGCGCGATCCGCCCCGGCGAGGACAGCCGGGCGGGCCGCTGGTGGTGGGAGTCGCGCGACACGAAGGAATGCGGGCTGCACATCACGATCACGCCGATTCCCGCGACTGCCGAAGCCGGCGCCGCGCACTGAATACCCTACAAGAAACTGAATATTGGGCCGGCCGCGACAGCGGTCGGCACGAACCCAGAAGAGAAGGACTGAAATCATGAGCACGACGCTCGAGCAATCCGCCTTTGCCCCGCCCACCGGCGCCGACAGCCGCATGGGCCACCTCGACTGGCTCGAAGCCGAGTCGATCCACATCCTGCGCGAACTGGTCGCCGAGTGCAGCAAGCCGGCGCTGTTGTTCTCGGGCGGCAAGGATTCGGTCGTCGTGCTGCACCTCGCACTGAAGGCGTTCGGCCTCGGCGCGAACCGCAAGACGACGCTGCCGTTCCCGCTCGTGCACATCGATACGGGCCACAACTACGAGGAAGTGATCGACTTCCGCGACCGCCGCGCGCAAGAGCTCGGCGCCGAGCTGGTCGTCGGCCACGTCGAGGATTCGATCAAGCGCGGCACGGTCGTGCTGCGCCGCGAAACCGATTCGCGCAACGCCGCGCAGGCCGTCACGCTGCTCGAGACGATCGAACAGTACGGCTACACCGCGCTGATCGGCGGCGCGCGCCGCGACGAAGAGAAGGCGCGCGCGAAGGAGCGCATCTTCTCGTTCCGCGACGAATTCGGCCAGTGGGACCCGAAGGCGCAGCGCCCGGAACTGTGGAGCCTGTACAACGCGCGTCTGCACAAGGGCGAACACCTGCGCGTGTTCCCGATCTCGAACTGGACCGAACTCGACGTGTGGCAGTACATCGCGCGCGAGAACCTCGAGCTGCCGTCGATCTACTACGCGCACGAGCGCGAGATCGTGCGCCGCAACGGGCTGCTCGTGCCGGTCACGCCGCTCACGCCGATGCGCGAGGGCGAGACGAGCGAGCTTGCGCAGGTGCGCTTCCGCACGGTCGGCGACATCAGCTGCACGTGCCCGGTCGAGAGCGACGCGGACGACGTGGAAAAGATCATCGCCGAGACGGCGGTGACCGAGATCACCGAGCGCGGCGCGACCCGGATGGACGATCAGGCATCCGAAGCCGCGATGGAACAGCGCAAGAAGCAAGGTTATTTCTGAAGCACACGAGGACATTCACATCATGAGCATCATCGAAAATCACGAAGACCTCGGCGTGCTGCGCTTCATTACCGCAGGCAGCGTCGACGACGGCAAGAGCACGCTGATCGGCCGCCTGCTGTACGACAGCAAGGCCGTGCTGTCCGACCAGCTGTCCGCGCTGTCGCGCGCGAAGAACAAGCGCACGGTCGGCGACGAGCTCGACCTCGCGCTGCTGACCGACGGCCTCGAAGCCGAGCGCGAGCAGGGCATCACGATCGACGTCGCATACCGCTACTTCGCGACCGCGAAGCGCAAGTTCATCATTGCCGACACGCCGGGCCACGAGCAGTACACGCGCAACATGGTGACGGGCGCGTCGACCGCGCACGCGGCGATCATCCTGGTCGACGCGACGCGCGTGACGGTCGAGAACGGCGTTGCGGAACTGCTGCCGCAGACCAAGCGCCACAGCGCGATCGTCAAGCTGCTCGCGCTGCAGCACGTGATCGTCGCGATCAACAAGATGGACCTCGTCGACTACAGCGAAGCGCGCTTCAACGAAATCCGCGACGCGTACGTCACGCTCGCGAAGCAGCTCGGCCTGAACGACGTGCGCTTCGTGCCGGTGTCGGCGCTGAAGGGCGACAACATCGTCGGCGCGAGCGAGCGCATGCCTTGGTACGCGGGCGAGCCGCTGCTCGACGTGCTCGAATCGCTGCCGGTCGAGACGCAGGCGCATGACGCGCTGCGCTTCCCGGTGCAGTGGGTCGCGCGCCAGGACGGCAGCTCGGCTGATGATTTCCGCGGCTACATGGGCCGCATCGAGTCGGGCGAGGTGAAGGTCGGCGACGAGATCGTCGTGCTGCCGTCGAACCGCACCGCGACGGTCGCCGAGATCGTCGCGCCGGTGACGGGCGGCACCGCATCGGTCGCGCAAGCGTTCGCGGGCCAGACGGTGACGATCCGTCTCGCGGAAGATGTCGACGTGTCGCGCGGCGACATGTTCGTCACGACCGCCGAGCCCGTCGAGCCGGCCAAGAAGCTCGAGGCCGACCTGTGCTGGTTCGACGAAACGCCGCTGTCGCCGCAACGCAAGTACCTGCTGAAGCAGACCACGAGCACGGTGTTCGCGAAGATCGGCGCGGTCAAGCAGGTGCTCGACGTGCACACGCTGTCGCACGCGACCGACCGTCACGACCTGAAGATGAACGACATCGGCCGCGTCGCGCTGACGCTGCAGAAGCCGATCGTCTGCGACACGTACGATGCGCATCCGGGCACGGGCGCGTTCGTGCTGATCGACGAGGCGACGCACCACACGGTCGCCGCGGGCATGATCCGCGCGTTTTCGGCGTAATCCGGTCAACTGCGCGGCGGCGCGTGGCGCCGCCGTCCGCAGGACAAGCGAAGCGACAAACATGGGCAAGGTGTATCTGATCGGAGCAGGGCCGGGCGCGGCGGACCTCATCACGGTGCGCGGCGCGCGGCTGCTCGGCAAGGCCGACGTCGTGCTGCACGACGCGCTCGTCGAGCCCGCGATGCTCGACTACGCGCCGAACGCGCGCCGGATCGCGGTCGGCAAGCGCTGCGGGCAGCGCTCCACGGCGCAGCACTTCATCAACAAGCAGATCGTCGATGCGGCGCGCGAGCACGCGTGCGTCGTGCGGCTGAAGGGCGGCGACCCGATGCTGTTCGGCCGCGCGGAAGAGGAAATGCGCGCGCTCGAGGCGGCCGGTATCGACTACGAGGTCGTGCCGGGCATCACGGCGGCGCTGGCCGGCGCGGCGACGCTGAAGCGCTCGCTGACGTTGCGCGGCGTGTCGCGCAGCGTCGCGTTCGCGACGCACAGCCGCGCGCCGGGCAGCGACGAGATCCGCGAAGCCGCGCGCGCCGATTCGATCGTCTACTACATGGGCCGCGACAGCGCGCCCGGCATCGCGCAGGAACTGATCGACGCCGGCCGTGCGCCGGCGACGCCGGTGGCGATCGTCGAGGCGTGCAGCACCGCGCGCGAACGCTCGCTGACATTGACGCTCGCGCAGATGGCGGCGGGCGACGCGCAGGCGTGGCTCGATCCGGCGGAACCGAGCCTGTTGATGATCGGCGACGCGTTCGCCGAGCGCGCAGCACAGGCGAAGGCGGGCGATTCGTTGCGGGATGCTGCCTGAGCGGGGCTCGACCGTCGTTCGAAAAAAAAGCGCTGGCGGAAGCCAGCGCTTTTTTCATTTGGGGACGCCGTTTCGCTTATGCGTCGCCGCCGATCTGGTCGATGCAATAACGCGCGATCGCGTCGAGCACGCCGTCGTCTTCGCCGACGGCCGTGGCACAGCGGATCTCGACGCCGGGATGCGCGGCGCGGCACGCGTCGACGAGCTGCGGCAGGTCGCGGCGCACATGGCCGCCCTGGCCGAAGAACACGGGCACCACGGTGATGCGCGCGCAGCCGGCGGCAACCTGCGCGGCGACGGCTTCACCGAGCGACGGCGTCATCAATTCGAGGAACGCGAGCGACACGTGCGATGCGGGGGAGGCGGCACCGCGCAGCCGCGCGGCGAGCCGCTCGAACGGCTCGGCCCAGCGCGGGTCGCGGGCGCCGTGGCCGAACAGGACGATGCCGTGCGAATGCATGTCGAAACCTCCGTCGTGACGCGGCGCTCAGTGCCGGTCGACCCACTTCAGCGCGAACAGGCCGAGCGCGAGATAGATGAGGCCCGGCGTCGCGGCCGTCAGCGGCGCGGGCCACGTGTTCAGCGTGCCGATGTGCGAGAACAGCGTGTTGAGCAGCTGGAAGCTCATGCCGAGCATGATGCCGCCGAACACCTTCACGCCGACCACGCCCGCGCGCGTGTGCAGATACGCGAACGGCAGCGACAGCACGAGCATCACGAACACCGCGAACGGATACAGCAGCTTGCGCCACAGCGCGATGTCGTAGCGCTGCGTGTCCTGCTGGTTTTCTCGCAAGTGCTGGATGTAGCGGAACAGGTTGAAGATTGACATGCGTTCCGGCGACACGAGCAGCACCGACAGGATCTGCGGCGTCAGGTCCGAGCGCAGCCGGTATTCGGGCAGCGATACCTGCTGCGACCGGTACACGGGGTTCAGCGCGTCGGGCGGCTGGCCGCTGATCGGCTTGATCGGCGTCAGTTCGGTCTCGGTGACGCCCTTCAGCAGCCAGTGGCCGGGCGGCTCGTAGCGGCCCGTCTGCGCGATCCGCACGTTCTGCAGCTGGAATTTCGAGTCGAACTCGTAGATGCGCACGTTGCTGATCGTCGAGTCGGGCGACAGGCTGCCGACGTTGACGAAGCGCGTGACCTGCTCGCCGTTTTCGCGGGCCGCGAGCGTGTCCTTCACCCACACGCCCGACTGGAAGTTCGACGACACCGACGCGCCGAGCGCCTGCAGCCGCACGCGTTCGGACAGCTGGTCGGCGTACGGGCCGACGAATTCGCCGATCAGGTAGGTGATGATCACGAGCGGCACGCCGATCTTCAGCAGCGAGCGCAACGCCTGGTTGGTCGCGAGGCCCGACACGCGGAAGATCGTGAATTCGGAGTTCGCGGCCATCTGCGCGAACACGTAGATCGCGCTGATCAGCGCGGCGACCGGAATGATCTCGTAGAAGCGCGACGGCGTTTGCAGCGCGACGCGCAGCACCGCGTAGCCGAACTTGTAGTTGCCGTGTCCGACCGAGTTCAGTTCGCTGATCAGGTCGAAGAAGAAGAACAGGCCCGAGAACGCGAACAGGATGAAGACGAACGTGACGTAGATCTGTCGCGCGAAGTACTTTTCATAGAGCCGCATCGATCATGCTCCCGAGCGGCCGAACAGCGCGCGTGTAAACAGCGGACGATTGCGCACGCGCAACCAGAAGATGAACGCGACGATCGCCGCGACCACCAGGTGCAGGCCGACGAGGCCGACGCCGAACGACATCTTGCCCTGCTCGATCTGCGCCTGCACGACGTTCAGCAGGTTCGAGTACGTCAGGTAGATCAGCACGGCCATCACGAGGTTGATCGTGCGGCTGCGGCGCGGGTTCTGGTAGGACAGCGGAATGCCGAGCACCATCAGGTTGATCGCGATCAGCGGCAGCCCCGCGCGCCACGCGAATTCCGCGAGGTTGTCGCGCGTCGGGTTGCGCAGCAGGTCGGGTGTCGGCGTGCTGTTGGTGGTCGGCACGTTGGTGACCGGCGTGCTCGTGATCTTCACGCCGTAGCGCTCGAACTCCATGATCTTGAAGTTCGGCTGGCCCGGCGTGCCGTCGTAGCGGCGGCCGTCTTCCAGGACGACAAAACGGCTGCCGTCCCGCGTCTCGGTGTGCCCCGTCTGCGACACGACGACGTTGACCTTGCCGTTCTCGGTCGACGTCACGAATACGTTCTGCACCTTGCTCTGGTCGGGCGTCATCTTCTCGATGAAGAACACGCGGTGGTTCGCGGCCGATTCGCGGAACTGGCCCGGCGCGAGCAGCGAAATTTCGTCGCGCTGCTGGAAGCGCGCCTTGATCATCTTGCTTTGCTGGTTCGACCACGGCCAGCCGACGAACGCGAAGAAGGCGATCAGCAGGATGATCGGCGTGGCGAACACGCCGATCGGCTTGATGAGGCGCGTGAGGCTCACGCCCGACGCGAGCCACACCACCATTTCGGAGTCCCGGTACCACCGGGTCAGCACGAACAGGATCGATACGAACAGCGTGACGACGAGCATCACGGCGAGGTAGCCGATCACGGTCAGGCCGATCAGCACGAGCACGTCCCGCGGATCGATTTCACCGGACGCGGCGTAGCCGACGATGCGGATCATCATCGTCGTGAGCATGATCGTGAGCAGCACCATGAACACGGCGCCAGCCGTATACGCAAGCTCGCGCTGGAGGGAGCGTTCGAAGATCATTCTTGATGAGAAGAGGGCGGGAGGCTGCGCACGCGTGGTGGAGCGCTCGCGCCGCCACGGGAAAAATAGCGGATAATTGCGGCTTTCATCCTTAGCCCAGATTTTATCCGAGGACAAGCGCGATGGACTTTAGCATAAAAGGCTGTGATTGGAGCAAAGGCGAGGCCAAGGGGTTCCTGACCGGGAAATCCGACTGCATCGTGCTCGGCATCTTCGAGGCGCAGACGCTTTCGGGCGCGGCGCTCGACATCGACACGGCCACAAAGGGACTGATTTCGCGCGTGGTGAAGGCCGGCGACATGGACGGCAAGCGCGGCAAGACGCTGTTCCTGCACGAAGTATCGGGCATCGGCGCGTCGCGCGTGCTGCTCGTCGGCCTCGGCAAGCAGGACGCTTTCAACCAGAAAGCCTATAACGACGCCGTTACGGCCGCCTGGCGCGCGCTGCTGGCGACCAAGGTCGTCCAGGTCACGTTCACGCTCGCGCAGCTGCCGGTCGACGAGCGCAGCTCCGACTGGGGCGTGCGCGCGGCGATTCTCGCGCTGCGCAACGAGACCTACCGCTTCACGCAGATGAAGAGCAAGCCGGAACCGGCGTCGCACACGCTCAAGCGCGTCGTGTTCAGCGTCGATCCGTCCGACGAAAAGGCCGCGAAGGTCGCGGTCAAGCAGGCCGTCGCGCTCGCGAACGGGATGGATCTCACCCGCGATCTCGGCAACCTGCCCGGCAACGTCTGCACGCCGACCTACCTCGGCAACACCGCGAAGAAGATCGCGAAGGATTGGGGCCTGAAGGCTGAAGTCCTCGGGCTCAAGCAGATCCAGGCGCTGAAGATGGGCTCGTTCCTGTCGGTCGCACGCGCGTCGGTCGAGCCGCCGCAATTCATCGTGCTGCACTACCAGGGCGCCGCCGCGAAGGCCGCGCCGGTCGTGCTGGTCGGCAAGGGCATCACGTTCGACACGGGCGGCATCTCGCTGAAGCCGGGCGAGGGCATGGACGAGATGAAGTACGACATGTGCGGTGCCGGCTCCGTGCTCGGCACGATCCGCGCGGTCGCCGAGATGGGCCTGAAGATCAACGTCGTCGCGATCGTGCCCACCTGCGAGAACATGCCGGGCGGCAACGCGACGAAGCCGGGCGACATCGTCACCAGCATGAAGGGCCTGACGATCGAGGTGCTGAACACCGACGCCGAAGGCCGCCTGATCCTGTGCGACGCGCTCACGTATGCCGAGCGCTTCAAGCCGGCTGCCGTGATCGACGTCGCGACGCTGACGGGCGCATGCGTGATCGCGCTGGGCGGCCACAACAGCGGCCTGTTCTCGACCAACGACGCGCTCGCGGGCGAACTGCTCGACGCGTCGCGCGAAGCGAACGACCCGGCGTGGCGCATGCCGCTCGACGACGAGTACCAGGACCAGCTGAAGTCGAATTTCGCGGATCTCGCGAACATCGGCGGGCGTCCGGCCGGCGCCGTGACGGCCGCGTGCTTCCTGTCGCGCTTCACCGAGAGCTATCCGTGGGCCCACCTCGACATCGCGGGCACCGCATGGAAGGGCGGCGCCGCGAAGGGTGCGACGGGGCGTCCGGTGCCGTTGCTCGCGCAGTTCCTGATCGACCGCGCCGGCCAATGATGGCGGTGCTGACGACGATGCGGGTACGCGGGCAATGACGCGGATCGATTTCCACTCGAACGTCGGCGATTCGCTCGCGTACGCGTGCCGGCTGCTGCGCAAGGCCTACCAGGCCGGGCAGCCGGTCGTCGTGCTCGCCGAGCCCGCGCGCCTGCGCGCGCTCGACGAGCGGCTCTGGACGTTCTCGCCGCTCGATTTCATCCCGCATTGCGGCGTCGACAGCGAGCACGCAGCCGGCACGCCGATCGTGCTGGCCGCCGATCTCGACCGCGCGCCGCATCATCACGTGCTGCTGAACCTCGGTGCGGCCGTACCCGCGCAGTTCGCCCGCTTCGAGCGCCTGCTCGAGGTGGTCGGCAACGCGCCGGACGAGCTGGCCGCGGGCCGCGACCGCTACCGCTTCTATCGCGACCGCGGATACGCGCTGAACAATTACAAGCAGGGCAGCTAGCCGCAACCGTCGACGGAGTGTTCCCGTGACACAAGCCGATTCATCCTCGATCCCGACGCTCACCGACGTGCTGGTGCCGGGCAAGCCGGTGCCGGCGCGCTCGCCCGCGCCCGATGCGCGTCTGTCGCACGATAGCCCGGCGATTCCGGTACTGACCGACGTGGTCGAGCCGGACACGTCCGCGAAACATGTAGCCGACCCCGAATCCGTCGTGATCGAACCGGTGCCGACGCCGCATGTGCCGGCGGTCGAGTTGCCGGGCGACGTGGCGGCGGCTGCCGCGGCGGCGATGGGCGAGACCGATGCGCCGGCCGAGCCCGGCGCTGCCGGGCACGTGGTGGCTGAAGATGCGGCGGCGATGAATGCGCCGCTGCTGTCGTCGCTGGCCGGCGGCGACCTGCCGCAGCACGCGTTCGCCGCGGTTGCGCACGAAGCGCTCGGGCAACCAGCCGAAACGGCGATGCCGGAGGCGGTCGTGGCGGCCACAGCGCCGCAAGCGGCTGCAGGGCTGACGCCGGAAGATGCGCAACACATTGCCGAGCGCCTGCGCAATCGTCTGACGAACTATCTGACCGGAGAAGGGCGCGAGGCCATCGAGGCCCGCTGCCGCGACGCGCTGCACGAGCATTCGGCCTGGCTCGTCGGGCAGATTACGCGCGAGGTGGCGCTGGCGCTCGAAACCGAGGTGATGGACTGGGTGCGCGACGCGGTCGATGAAGAGATCGCGCGGCGCCGTACCGGCCATTCAGGCTGAACGGACGGTCGTTTCGGCGACAGAAAACGGGGTGCGGTTCGAGCAGGCGCCGGCAATGCTGCCGGCGCGGTGCCGGTCAGCCGATGCAGGCCCGCCAGCCGGCGGCGCCGGGCACAATAACGGCGATCCCCGTCCGGGGTGTCCGGTTCAGTGCAGCGACAACACCCATTGCGCGAGCGTATGGGCTTCGGCGCTCGTCAGTTGCGTATTTGCGGGCATCGGCACGCTGCCCCATACCCCGACGTTGCCTTTCACGATCGACTGGGCCAGGTAATCGACGGCGTCGCCGCGCGCCGCATACTTGCCGGCGATGTCGCGGAACGACGGACCCATCAGCGGCTTGCTGACCGCGTGGCAGGCCATGCAGTTCTTGCGCTGCGCAAGCGCGAGCCCGTCGGCCTGGTCGGCGCGCGCGGCCGCCGCGCCGCCGGCCAGCAGCGTCACGAGCAGCGCGCGCAATATCGTCTGTTTCATGCGGTTCTCCGCCGGCGGGGACGGCCGGCTTCATGGTCCGCGCATTATAAAAGCAAAGGGAAAGCGCGTTTTGCGCGTTCCCCCGGCGGCCATTTTTATCGGGGTCGCATGCTGTGACGAAACGTCGTCAACCCGTGACCGCGCCCTTGTTCGCCGGGCGGGCGAGCGCCGCGAACTTCGCGAGCACGCCGCGCGTGTAGCGCGGCGCCGGCTGTTGCCACGCGGCGCGGCGGCGCGCGAGCTCGGCATCGTCGACGTTCAGTTGCAGCAGCAGCCGGTGCGCATCGATCGTGATCGAGTCGCCTTCCTGCACGAGCGCGATCGTGCCCCCGACGAACGCTTCAGGTGCGACGTGGCCGACCACCATGCCCCAGGTGCCGCCCGAGAAGCGGCCGTCGGTGATAAAGCCGACCGATTCGCCGAGCCCCTTGCCGATGATCGCGGACGTCGGCGCGAGCATTTCCGGCATGCCGGGGCCGCCTTGCGGGCCGAGATAGCGCAGCACGAGTATGTCGCCCGCGCGGATCCGGTCGCCGAGGATCGCATCCATCGCACTCTGCTCGTCGTCGAATACGCGCGCCGGGCCCGTGATCACCGGGTTCTTCAGGCCGGTGATCTTCGCGACCGCGCCGTCTTCGGCGAGATTGCCCTTCAGGATCGCCAGGTGGCCTTCCTTGTACAGCGCGCGATCGATCGGGAAGATCACGTCCTGGTCCGCGCGCGGCACGCCCGGCACGTCCTTCAGTTCCTCGGCGATCGTGCGGCCGGTGATCGTCATGCAGTCGCCGTGCAGCAGCCCCGCATCGAGCAGGATCTTCAGCACCTGCGGAATTCCGCCGGCCTTGTGCAGGTCGGTCGCGACGTAGCGGCCCGACGGCTTCAGGTCGCAGATCACGGGCACGCGCTTGCGGATGCGCTCGAAATCGTCGATCGACCACTCGACCTCGGCCGCGTGCGCGATCGCGAGATAGTGCAGCACCGCATTGGTCGAGCCGCCCGTCGCCATGATGACCGACACCGCGTTCTCGATCGCTTCCTTCGTGATGATGTCGCGCGGCTTCAGGTCGCGCTTCACGGCCTCGACGAGCACGCGCGCCGATTCGGCGGCCGAATCGACCTTCTCCTGGTCGGGATTCGCCATCGTCGACGAATACAGCAGCGACATCCCGAGCGCCTCGAACGACGAGCTCATCGTGTTCGCGGTGTACATGCCGCCGCACGAGCCCGACGTGGGGCACGCGTTCTGCTCGACCCCGTCGAAATCCTCCTGCGACATCCGGCCCGCGGTGAATTCGCCGACGGCCTCGAACGACGACACGATCGTCAGGTCGCGGCCCTTCCAGTGGCCGGGGCGGATCGTGCCGCCGTACACATAGATGCCCGGCACGTTCAGGCGCGCGAGCGCGATCATGCCGCCGGGCATGTTCTTGTCGCAGCCGCCGACGACCACCACGCCGTCCATCCACTGGCCCTGCACGCAGGTTTCGATGCAGTCGGCGATCACCTCGCGCGACACGAGCGAGTACTTCATGCCTTCGGTGCCCATCGACATGCCGTCCGAAATCGTTGGCGTGCCGAAGATCTGCGGGTTCGCGCCGGACGCCTTCACGGCCTCGACGGCCGCGTCCGACAGGCGCTGCAGGCCGGAATTGCAGGGCGTGATCGTCGAGTGGCCGTTGGCGATGCCGACCATCGGTTTGTCGAAATCCTCCTTCTGGTAGCCGAGTGCGTAATACATCGAGCGGTTCGGCGAACGGGCCACGCCTTGCGTGATGTGCTTCGAGCGACGGTTGTACGACATGGGGGACTCCATCGTTGTCTGGGCAACGCCCGTGAGCGGCGTGCCGGGTTGGATCAAACAAGAATGGAGTTTCCGGATTGGGATGTCCAATATATTATTTGTCGCTTATTAAGTCGTTTCGCGAATGAGTGACGCATGGCAGATCCGACGCCCGACCTGCGCCAGTGGCGCTATTTCGCAACCGTTGCCGACGAGCGCCATTTCGGCCGTGCGGCCGAACGCCTGTCGATGACGCAGCCGCCGCTGTCGCAGGCGATCCGCGCGCTCGAGGATGCGCTCGGCGTCGCGCTGTTCGTCCGTACGAAACGGTCGGTGGCGCTGACGGCGGTCGGCGCGGCGCTGTTGCCCGACGTGCGCCGGCTGCTTGCGTCGGCCGATGCGCTGCCGCCGCTCGCGCGGCGGCTTGCGCGCGGCGAGGCCGGCTCGTTGTCGCTCGCGTTCGTGTCGACCGCCGATTACGGGCTGCTGCCGTCGCTGCTGCGTGCGTTCGGCGCGCGCTATCCGCAGGTGCGCCTGCAGCTCGCCGAGGCGACGAGCGACGTGCAGATCGACGAGCTCGTCGCCGGCCGCATCGACGCGGGGCTCGTCATTCCGCCCGTACCGCCGCGTCATGCGGCCGGGCTGTCGTACCTGAGCGTCGTGCGCGAGCCGCTGGTGGTCGCGATGCCGGCGGCGGCATCGGACGCGCCCGAGGACGAGCCCGTGCGTCTCGCCGATGTCGCCGCGCTGCCGCTCGTGATCTTTCCGCGTCGTTTGGCGCCCGGCTTTTATGACATCATTACGGGCTGCTACGGCGCGGCGGGGGAAACTCCGCGCATCGGCCAGGAGGCGATCCAGATGCAGACGATCGTCAGCCTCGTGTCGGCCGGCATGGGCGTCGCACTGGTGCCGCAATCGCTGCGTAACCTGCGGCGCACCGGCGTGGTCTACCGGCCGCTCGCCGGTCAAGCGCCGGTCGTCGAGACGGGCCTCGTGTGGCGCACGGGCGACGTGAGCCCCGTGCTCGCCGGTTTCATCGACGTGGTGCGCGCGCAGGGCGTTGCGCCGTGACGTGAACGATGGCGCGCCGGCGCCGTCCAAAGCGCGGTGCTGCGCGTTTGCGACGGCCGTACCGCATTCGAAAACTTCTTCGCTAACCCATGATCATTCACCCGAATTTCGACCCCGTTGCGATCCATCTCGGGCCGCTGGCCGTGCGCTGGTACGGCCTCATGTATCTCGTCGGCTTCATCGCGGCGATCGTCGTCGGCCGAATCCGCCTGAAACTGCCGCACGTCGCGGCGCAGGGCTGGACCGCGAAGGACATCGACGACATGATGTTCTACGGCGTGCTCGGCACGGTGCTCGGCGGCCGCCTCGGCTACGTGCTGTTCTACAAGGCCGATTTCTATTTCTCGCATCCGCTCGACGTGTTCAAGGTGTGGGAGGGCGGCATGTCGTTTCACGGCGGCTTTCTCGGCGTGACGCTCGCGATGATGCTGTTCGCATGGCAGCGCAAGCGTCATTGGCTGCAAGTCACCGATTTCGTCGCGCCGATGGTGCCGACGGGGCTGGCGGCCGGACGGCTCGGCAATTTCATCAACGGCGAGCTGTGGGGCCGCGTGACCGATCCGGGCGCACCGTGGGCGATGCTGTTCCCGGGCGCGATGCGCGACGATGCGGCATGGCTGCCGAAGCATCCGGAGCTCGTCGAGAAGTGGCATCTCGCCGACGTGTTCATGCAATACCAGATGCTGCCGCGCCATCCTTCGCAGCTCTACGAAATTGCGCTCGAAGGCATCGCGCTGTTCTTCACGCTGTTCTTCTTCTCGCGCAAGTCGCGGCCGATGGGCGCTGTGTCAGCACTGTTCCTGATCGGCTACGGCCTCGCGCGCTTCACGGTCGAGTTCGCGCGTGAACCCGACGATTTCCTCGGCCTGCTCGCGCTCGGCCTGTCGATGGGGCAGTGGCTGTCGCTGCCGATGATCCTCGCGGGCGTTGCGCTGATGGTGTGGGCGTATCGCCGCCGCGCGACGAACGCGAATGCGGCTGCATGATGCGATGCCGATGCGCGCGCATCGGCAACACGCAAGCAAATGAAAAACGCCGGCCCGAGGGCCGGCGTTTTCGTATTCGACTGCCGCGCGATGCGCGTTACTTCATCTGCACCGAACCGTTGACCGTGACCGACACGGTGGCCTTGCCGCCTTCGACGGCGATCGGCGCGCTCATCTTCGCGCTGTCCATCGGCGCCGCGGCCATCGCCATCATGCGCGTGTACGGCTGCACGTTGCGGCCGCTGCCGACGTTCACGTCGCGGATCGTGTAGCTGCTGTAGCCGAATGCTTTCGCCGCTTCGTCCGCGCGCGCGCGGAACGACTTGATCGCCTCGGTGGTGAGCTTCTGCTCGGCCGTGCGCTGTGCTTCGGGCGACAGCGAGAACTCGACGTTGGCAACCTGCATCAGGTTCGACAACTGGCCCGCCAGCTTCGATGCCGCGGCGAAATCGCGCGATTCGAGCGCGACCTCGGTGCGGCCGCGCCATGCGGAGATCTTCCCGTCGCGATCGGTGCTCGGATACACGGAGAACGCACCCGTGTGCGCGGTGACGCCCGATACGCCCTTCGCCTGCGACAGTGCCGCATCGGCGCGCTGGTTCAACGCGGACGTCAGGCTGCCCGGGTCCTTTGCCTGTTGCTCGTAGAACAGCGTGATGTGGATGATGTCCTGCGGCACGTCGGCGCTGGCCTGCGACGAAAGCGACAGTACGCCGGCCGGCTCCGGAAAGTGCGGGTTTGCAGTCTGCGCGTGCGCGGCGGGCGACGCAAGCGTCAGCGCGACGGGAACGGCGGCGGCGAGTGCAAGCGACAGCGCGAGTGCGGATTTCTTGGTCATTGTTGGACTCCTTGTGCGAGGGCGCACACGCGGATCACGCGTGCGCGACGCGGGCGTACCGCGCGACAAAAAAACGACAGCCGGCCCGATCGGCCGACAGCGGTTGCTTAGGCCACGTGAAAGACCCTTGAGTTCCGTGCGTGCGGCGCCTGCTGACCAGATTTGACCTTTGGCGCGTGCTTACTTCATCAGCTTTTCGGTGATGAACCGCCATTCGGCGCGCGTCACGGGCGTGATCGACAGCCGGTTGCCGCGTGCGAGCACGCGCATGTCGGCGAGTTCGTCGTGTTCGCGCAGTGCGGCGAGCGGCACGAGCGGCGCCTTTTTCACGAAGCGCACGTCGACGAGCAGCCAGCGCGGCGTTTCCTGCGTCGATTTCGGGTCGTAATAGGGGCTTTTCGGATCGAACTGCGTGGGATCGGGGTAGGGCGTAGACGATACTTCGGCGAGGCCCGCGATGCCCGGCTCGGGGCAGCTCGAGTGATAGAACAGCACGCCGTCGCCGATCTTCATCGTGTCGCGCATGAAATTGCGCGCCTGATAGTTCCGCACGCCAGTCCACGGCAGCGAGCGCTGCGGTGCGTTGGCGAGATCGTCGATGCTTGCTTCGTCCGGTTCGGACTTCATCAGCCAGTATTGCATGGATCGTGATCGACGCAGAAAGAGGCTGCTACAAAAGGAAACGGCATCGGGACGTGCCCGATGCCGTTGGATAGGCCCCCGCCTTGGCCGCTAGGCCGGCATCCTGAACCTGAGGTTCAGAATTGGTCGCAGTTAGCAGCACTTCGGGTACATCAGACAGAGTGACGCGCGCGCCCGTGCTACAAATTTCCGCAACCGTGCACATGGCATTGGTTCAAGGAATATATGACCTTGGCGAACCAGGCAGGGAAGCTGACTGAACTGTATTTCGATGCGCCAATTTGACCACCGTTGATCGCCGAGATCAAGGGGAATCGACGCATCGATCAAACGTTACTGCGTCTCGTGCTGTGCGAGCACCGCGCCGAGCTGTTCGTTCATCTGGTGCATTGTACGACGGATTTCCTCCGCCGGAAATGCTTCACCGTGCCGCACGCTCGTTTGCAGCCGCAGCAATTCCGATGCGAGCGACAGCGCTGCCATGACCGCGATGCGATCGGTGCCGCGTACCGAGCTGTTCGAGCGGATTTTCGACATCTCGGCATCGACGCGCGCGACCGCTTCGAGCAGCGCCGCTTCGGTCTCGGCCGAACAGGCGAGACGATAGGGCTGACCGAGAATCGAGACTTCGATCTGCTTGGTGCTCATGCATGTTCTCCGTGGCTGGCCGCGTCATCGCCATCCGTACGCGCCTGCCCGTCCAGCAGGTCGAGCTGGTTGTCGGCTTGCTCCGCGCTTTTCGAGCGTGGAAGCTTTTCGAGAATCGCGTTCAGTTTCACCTGTGCGTCGTCGATTTTCGCCGACAGCGTGTCGCGCTCGGCTGCGAGCGCATTGCGTTCGTCGCGCAGTTCCGCGAGTTCCGCGCGGACCGTGTCCGCTTCCGCGCGCAATTGCGCGACCTGCTCCTCGAGCGCGAGCCGTTCCGAGTGATAGCGCTTGTTCAGCGAAATCAGACGGCCAATATTTTGAGATAAGGTTTCGAGTTCGTTGAGCATTTGCTGCGTCCTCTAAAGACCCAGCATTTTAGCGCGGAATAACGCGCAATCCGACATCTGTAACGTTTCCAGTCGTAACACCCCTGCTTCTTGCCGCGAATGGACGCGTCCCGTGCGTGTCCGGGCGCTTCCTTGACGCTCGCGCGACCGGCTCCTAAACTGGCGCCGCCTCGGTGCTCGCGCGTGGAACGCGCGGTTAAACGGGAAGCAGGGCGCGGGCTTCGCCAGAAGGCCGCCAACCTGCGCTGCCCCCGCAACGGTAAGCGGCCGCGTCGCATGACGCAGGCCGGCTCAGGCGTGCTCCGCGTGCAGGTCTTGCAGGCGGGCACGGGCCACTGCGCGTTTTTAGCGCGGGAAGGCGAGCCGGTACGCCGCCAGCCCGGATACCGGCCGAGGCGGGGAGCCCGCACGGGCTTCGTGACGCGTGGCCTGCGGGGAAGCGGGGTGCGCAGTGCTTCACGGGATCTTCTTCGATGCTGACCCCAATCGTCGGCGGCGCCGATTTCTGCCATCTTGGTGATGCGCTCGAACCGGGCGACCGCCGGACGGTTGACGCGCCCATCGACCCTCTGACCGACAAGGACCACGAGCTTGGTTATGCCTACGACACGCCGCACCGCGCCGATGTCGCGCCCGGCCGGCCGCTGTAGCCGGCCGGTGCGCGGCGCGTCGCCCACCCGGCGGAGGGCAGCATGAGCGCCGCGCGCGCCGCCGCGATCTGGGCCGCGCTGGCCGCCGTGGTCGCGTTACTGTTCGTCGCGTCGTTGTCGATCGGCAGCGTGCCGATGTCGCCGTGGCAGGCGCTCGCATCGCTCGTGCCGCATGGCGGCGACGCGCTGTTCGCCGATATCGTTCGTACGCTGCGCCTGCCGCGCGCGCTCGCAGGCTTCGCGTGCGGCGCGCTGCTCGCGCTGGCCGGCGCGTTGCTGCAGGTGTTGCTGCGCAATCCGCTCGCCGATCCGTACGTGCTCGGCGTGTCAGGCGGCGCGGCCGGCTTCGCGCTCGTCGCGATGATCGCGGGCGGCGCATGGTGGCTCGTCGACGCATCGGCGTTCGCCGGTTCGCTCGTGTCGGTCGCGCTCGTGCTCGGCCTCGCGCGCCGCGAGCTGTGGCGTGGCGAGTCGCGCGACGCGTCACCGCGGCTGCTGCTCACCGGCGTCGTGATCGCCGCGGGGTGGGGGGGCGCTCGTCACGCTACTGCTGTCGCTCGCGCCCGATGCGCGGCTGCGCGGGATCATCTTCTGGCTGACCGGCGACCTGAACGGCGTGACCGCGCCATGGTTCGCATGGGGGGCGCTGCTGCTGGCCGCATGCATCGCGCTGCCGGCCGCGCCGCAACTGAACGTGCTGCTGCGCGGCGATGCGACGGCACTTGCGCTCGGCGTACCCGTCGCGCGCCTGCGCGTGCGGATCTATCTCGTCGCGTCGCTGGCTGCCGCGGCTGCGGTGACGACGGCCGGCACGATCGGCTTCGTCGGTCTCGTCGTGCCGCACGCGTTGCGGCTCGCATTCGGCAACGACCAGCGGATGCTGCTGCCGGCCGCGATGCTCGCGGGCGGCGGTGGCGTGATGGCGGCCGACCTGCTTGCGCGCACCGCGATCGCCCCCGCGCAACTGCCGGTCGGCGTGATGACGGCGTTGATCGGCGTGCCGGTGTTCCTGTGGATGTTGTTGAGGAGGCCGATGCGATGACGGATGCCGCACGGCACGCCACCGACGGCGACATGATCTACGCGACCGTCGACCTGACGCTGAAGGCCGGCGAACGCACGCTGCTCGACGGTTTTACGCACGCGTTCCGCCCCGGCGAGATCTGGTGCGTCGCGGGGCCGAACGGTGCGGGCAAGACGACGCTGCTCGCGACGCTCGCGGGGCTGCAGCCGCCGGCCGGCGGCCGGGTCGAGATCGACGGCCGGCCGCTCGGCGCATGGTTGCCCGCGCCGCTCGCGCAGCGCCGCGCGCTGATGCCGCAGCAACTGCACGACGCGTTCAGCGCGACCGTATTCGACACGGTGCTGCTCAACCGCTTTCCGTATCTCGGTGGCTGGGGCTGGGAGCGCGACGGCGATCGCGCGGCCGCGCGCGATGCGCTCGCGACGTTCGGCCTGACCGCGCTCGCGTCGCGCGACGTGCTGTCGCTGTCGGGCGGCGAGCGGCAGCGCGTCGCGCTGGCCGCGACGCTGTGCCAGGACGCGCCGCTGATGCTGCTCGACGAGCCGCTCGCGCATCTCGACCTGCATCACCAGATCGATTGCCTGACCGCGCTGGCCGCATGGCTCGACGCCGGACCGCGCACCGTGCTGTTCTCGTGCCACGACCTGAATCTCGCGCGGCGTTTCGCGACGCACGCGCTGTTGCTCGACGGCCGCGGCCAAGCGTGGGCCGGCCCCGTGCACGACGTATTGACACCCGAGCGCGCGAGCGACGCGTTCGGTTATCCGCTGGTGCTGATCCGCGAAAACGGCCGCGACGCGCTGCTGCCCGCGTGGCCCGAGCGACAATGACCTTTCCCTTTCCGATGCGCGGCACACGCCGCGCCCACGACACGGCTTCCCGATGACGACTCCGACCCACTTCCCGCCCGCGATCGCGCCGCTCGACGAAGCGCTGCGCAAGCGCCTGCAGCACGTGATCGACCACAAGACCAAGCCGCCCGGCAGCCTCGGCCAGCTCGAGGCGGTCGCGTTGCAGATCGGCCTGATCCAGCACACCGAGCAGCCCGTCGTGCAGCGTCCCGTGATGATCGTGTTCGCCGGCGATCACGGGATCGCGGCCGAGGGCGTGAGTCCTTATCCGCAAGCCGTGACCGCGCAGATGGTCGCGAACTTCCTGGCCGGCGGCGCGGCGATCAACGCGTTCGCGGGCGTCGCGCAGAGCGTGCTCGAGATCGTCGATGCGGGCGTCGCGTCGCCGCTGCCGCTGTCCGACCGGCTGGTATCGCTGCCGGTCGCGCGCGGCACGCGCAACTTCGCGGCGGAGCCGGCGATGACGCGCGACGAAGCGATGACGGCGCTTGCGGCCGGCGCGGCGCGCGTGCGCCTGCACGCATCGCTCGGCACGAACGTGATCGGTTTCGGCGAGATGGGGATCGCGAACACGTCGTCGGCCGCGTGCCTGATGAGCCGCCTGCTCAGCGTGCCGGTCGACGCCTGCGTCGGGCGCGGCACGGGCCTCGACGACCAGGGCCTCGCGCACAAGCGCGCGGTGCTCGGCCGCGCGCTCGTCAAGCATTCGCACGCGATCGCGCCGCTCGACGTGCTCGCGACGTTCGGCGGCTTCGAGATCGCGATGATGACGGGTGCGTATCTCGCGGCCGCGAGCGAGCGGATGACGATCCTCGTCGACGGCTTCATCGCGACGGCCGCACTGCTCGTCGCCGAGCGCATCGCGCCCGGCGTGCGCGACTACTGCGTGTTCTCGCATACGTCGCACGAGGCCGGGCACCGGCGCATGCTCGAGCATTTCGGCGCGAAGCCGCTGCTCGCGCTCGACCTGCGGCTCGGCGAAGGCACGGGCGCGGCGCTCGCGCTGCCGCTCGTGCGCGCGGCGGCTGCGTTCCTCAGCGAGATGGCGAGCTTCGAGTCCGCCGGCGTCGACAATCGTGACGCCTGATCGCGCGCGCGGCGTGCGTGCCGAGCTGCGCTACTTCTTCGTCGCGCTCGGTTATTTCACACGTGTGCCCGTGCCGCGTGCGATCGGCTACGCGGCCGGCGATCTCGACCAGGCCGCGCGCTATTTCCCGCTCGTCGGGGCGTGCGTCGGCGCGTGGGGCGCGCTCGTCTATCTCGCCGCGTTGCGCGTGCTGCCCGCGTCGATCGCGGTCGGGCTGTCGATGGCCGCGACGCTGCTCGCGACCGGCGCATTCCACGAAGACGGTCTTGCCGACAGTTGCGATGCGTTCGGCGGCGCCTACACGCGCGACGACGTGCTGCGCATCATGCACGACTCGCGGATCGGCACGTTCGGCGCGGTCGCGCTCGTGATCGCGCTCGGCCTGAAGTGGCAGGCGCTCGCGGCGATGCCGCCGCTGCGCGCCGCATGGACGATGATTGCCGCGCACGCGGCGAGCCGCGCGGCGGCCGTGAGCCTGCTGATGTCGCTCGACTATGTGCGGCCCGAAGGCAAGGCGAAGCCGGTCGCGCAACGAATGGGCGCGCGCGCGGCGTGTGTCGCGGCGCTGTTCGGATTGCCGTGGCTGTTCTGGCCCGACTGGCGCGCGGGCATCGCTGCATGCGTCGCGCTCGTGCTCGTGCGCGCGTGGGCGGCACGCTATTTCGTGAAGCGGATCGGCGGTTATACGGGCGACTGTCTCGGCTTCGCGCAGCAACTGAGTGAACTGGCGATCTATCTCGTGGTGCTCGGATGGACATCGTCCTGATCCGTCATCCGGCCGTGGGCGTCGAGCCGGGCGTTTGCTATGGGCGCAGCGACGTGCCGCTCGCCGCAACGGCCGATGCCGGCGCGGATGCCGTGCATGCGCATCTGTCGGCGCTCGGTGCGCCGCCGCCCGAACAATTGTGGACGAGCCCGCTGACGCGATGCGCGTCGGTCGCCGAGCGGCTCGCAAGAGCGTTCGACGTGCCGCTGCGTCGCGACGCAGGCTGGCAGGAAATGGATTTCGGCGCGTGGGAAATGCAGCGCTGGGACGATATCGACCGCGCGGCGCTCGATGCGTGGGCGGCCGACCTGATGCATGCATGCGCGCATGGCGGCGAAAGCGTTGTGCAGTTCGCCGCGCGTGTCGTGCAGCGGGCCGATGCGGTGGCGCAATTCGACGGGCCGCAATGGGCGGTCACGCATGCGGGTGTGATCCGCGCGTTCGCGTCCCATGTGTTGCATGTGCCGATCGAAACGATGCTGTCGCGGCCGGTGCCGACGGGGGGAGTCGTCTGGCTGTGCTCGCATGACGCGGCGCGAGCATGGGAAGTCGTGCACTGGGATGAATAGGTTCGCTCGCGTCTACATGCGAGCGGCACAACGTGCAGCCAAACCGACTCGGGCAACGCACCTTCAGGCATAACGCGCGAGCCGCCGGCAATCAGCGCGCCGGCCGCCGCGCCCGCGCGGCATCCAGATCCTCGCACAGCGCGGCTGCGCCCTGCGCGATCCGCGGCGACGGCCGCGTCAGCAGATCGCCGTCGATCGCGAACAGGTTGTTGCGCGCCACGGCCGTCAACGCCGGCCACGCCCGCCAGCGCGCGAGGCTCGGCAGCGGTTCGTCCGAACGCGTCGCGCCGGCGCTCGTCGTCACGATCGCTTCCGGATTCGCCGCGAGCACGGCTTCGTCGGTGACGCTCGGCGCGAGCGGCTTGAGCGACGCGAACACGTTGCGTCCGCCGCACAGCGCGATCACGTCGTTGATCAAATGCGTGCCGTTGAGCGTCGTGAGCGGACGGTCCCAGACCTGGAAGAACATCGTGACCGGTGCGCGCGTGGCATAGCGTGTGCGCAGCGCCGCGATGTCGCGCGTGAAAGAAGCCGCGGCCGCATCGGCGGTCGGCTGCGTGCCGAGCAGCGTGCCGAGCCGGCGCAGCGACGACGACACATCGTCGAGATGCTTCGGTTCACTGAAGAACAGTGGAATGTGCAGCGCGCGCAGCGCGTCGGTTTGCCGCTCGGCGTTGCCGTGCCGCCAGACGACGATCAGGTCGGGCTTCAGCGCGGCGATCCGTTCGAGGTCGAGCGCCTTGTTGTCGCCCACGCGCGGCACCGCTTGCGCGGCCGGCGGATAGTCGCTGTACGTGACGGTGCCGACGAGCTTCGCGCCGCCGCCGGCCGCGTAGACCAGCTCGGTCGCGTGCGGCGCGAGGCTGATCACGCGCTGCGCGGGTGCGGGCAGCGTCACCGTATTGCCGGCATCGTCGCGCGTCGTGACGTCGGCGTGGACGAGCGGCGCGTGAGCGAGTGCGGCCAGCGTCGCGGCCGGCGCCAGCCGGCGGAACAGGCGCGGGATCATGCGGGTGCCTGTTGAAGCGTCGGCACGCACTGCGCGAGCGCATCGCCGAGGCGCTGCCATTCGGCTTCGCTGCCCGGCAGCCCGACGCGCACGCTCGACTTCGTCGCGAAGTGCCGCGTCCAGATTCCGCGTGCCGCGAGCGCCGCATGCAGCGCCGCGGCGCGCGGGTCGTCGGTCCAGCTGAAGAGCGGCGTCGCGTGAACCGTAAAGCCGTGCGCGCGCAGCAGCGCGGCCAGTCGCGCGCCGTCGGCGGTGAGCCGTTCGCGTGCGGCTGCCTGCCATGCGCGATCGGCGAACGCCGCGGCGACCGCGTGGCGCGCGGGACCGCTGACCGTCCACGCGCCCAGCATGTCGCGCAGCGCGACGATCCGTTCGGGGCACGCGAGCACGAAGCCCGCGCGGATGCCGGCGAGACCGAAGAACTTGCCGACGGAGCGCAACACGACGAGCCCGGCGTGGCCGACGTGCTGTGCGAGTGACTGCGTCGCGCCCGTATCGGCGAACGCCTCGTCGACGATCAGCGTGCCGCCGCGTGCGGCCAGTTGCGCATGCCAGCCGAGCAGGCGCTCGGCCGGCACGCATTCGGCGGTCGGGTTGTTCGGATTCCCGACGATGACGTGGCGCAGCGTTGCGGGCAGCGTGTCCGAGCCGATGTCGAGCGAAACGACACCATGACCCTGACGCGCGAATGCAGGCGCGTACTCGCCGTAGGCGAGCGCCGCGACACCGGCGTCGCCCGGCGGCAGCAACGCGGGCAATGCGCGGATCGCGGCCTGGCTGCCGGCGACCGGCAGCACGTGCGCGGGATCGGGCGCGTCGTAGTACAGCGCGGCGCAGGCCGCGAGGCTGTCGCCGTCGTCGGGCAGCCGGCGCCACGCGTCGGCCGGGACGGGCGGCACCGGATAACCGACCGGATTGATGCCGGTCGACAGGTCGAGCCACGCGTCGTACGGAATGCCGTGGCGGCGTGCGGCTTCGTGCAGGTTGCCGCCGTGCGTAATGGGTGTGTCAGACATGATGGGTGGCCATGGCGAGTGCGCCGCTCGCGACCAGCAGCGCGAGCCACAGGGCAAGCGTGCGCGTGACGAGCGACAGCGCGGCGACGACGTGGACGGCGCTCGCCGTTGCACCGGTGCCGAGCGCCGGGCGATCCTCGATCTCGCCGTGATAGACGGCCGGGCCGCCGAGCTGCACGTTCAGGCTGCCGGCGCCCGCGGCCATCACGGGGCCCGCGTTCGGGCTGTCCCAGTGGCGCGCCTGCGTGCGCCAGCAGCGCCACGCGGCGGCCGTGTCGCCGAGCAGCGCGTAGCTCGCGGCGGTGAGGCGCGCGGGAATCCAGTTCAGCGCGTCGTCGATGCGCGCGGCGGCCCAGCCGAACGTGAGGAAGCGCGGCGTGCGGTAGCCCCACATCGCGTCGAGCGTGTTCGCGAGGCGGAACAGCAGTGCGCCGGGGCCGCCCGCGACGACGAACCAGAAGAGCGCGCCGAAGATCGCGTCGTTGCCGTTTTCCAGCGCCGATTCGACGGCCGCGCGCGACAACGCGCCTTCGTCGGCGTCGCTGGTGTCGCGCGACACGATGCGCGCGGTCAGCGTGCGGGCGGCGTCGAGGTCATGCCGCAGCAGCGCCGCAGCGATCGGCACGATATGGTCGGCGAGGCTTTTCGCGCCGAGCGCGAACCACAGCAGCGCGACGTGCAGCGCGGCCGCGAGCGGCCACGGCAGCACGGCCGCGAGCCAGGCCGCGACGGCCACCGGCGGCACGACCGCCGCGGCCCACGCGGCGACGCCGATCACGCGGCCCCGCCGGCCCGTGTTCAATGCGCCTTCGATGCGTGCGGCGAGCCGGCCGAACGCGACGAGCGGATGCCAGCCGGCGGGTTCGCCGATCACGCGGTCGACGATCGCGGCCGCGACCGCGAGCATCGCGACGACGGGCAGCGACAGCATCAGCATGACGGCGCTCCTGCCTTGATGTCGAGCGGCAACCCGGCGACGACCAGCGTCACGCGCGTCGCGAGCGCGGCGATGCGCTGGTTCAGGCGCCCGAGCTCGTCGACGTAGCGGCGCGTGACCGACCCGAGCGGCACGACGCCGAGGCCGATCTCGTTGCTGACGACGATCACCTTCGCGCGCGCGCCGCGCAGCGCGTGTTCGAGTCGTTCGACCTGCGCCGCGTATTGCGCATCGTCGAGCGGGTCGCCTTCGGCCGGGCACAGCAGGGTCGTGAGCCACAGCGTGAGGCAATCGACGAGCAGGCATGCGTGCGGATCGTCGAGCCGCGCGAGCGTGCCGGCGAGATCGACGCTTGCGTCGGCGAACCCCCAGTCGGCCGGCCGGCGCGCGCGATGATGCGCGATACGCTGCGCGAATTCGGCATCGTCGGCGGTCGCGGCGGCGGTCGCGATGTAGGTGACGGGGCGGCCGCTGTCGGCGGCGAGCCGCTCGGCATGCGCGCTCTTGCCCGAGCGCGCGCCGCCGAGGACGAAGGTGAGGTCGTGCGGAATCATCGCGTGATTGTAACGGCGCGGGCGTACCGGCGCGGGCGATAATGCGGGCTTTGCTTCGCCACGACTTTGACACGATGAATGCACCCGAGCCGCGGCCGCGCGGCACGCTGATGATCCAGGGCACGACGTCCGACGCGGGCAAGAGCACGCTCGTCGCGGGCCTGTGCCGCCTCGCGCGCCGCGCCGGCGCGCGCGTGGCGCCGTTCAAGCCGCAGAACATGGCGCTCAACAGCGCGGTGACGGCCGACGGCGGCGAGATCGGCCGCGCGCAGGCGCTGCAGGCGCTGGCCGCGGGCGTCGCGCCGCATACCGATTTCAACCCCGTGCTGCTGAAGCCGACGAGCGATCGCGGCGCGCAGGTGATCATTCACGGCAAGGCGCGCATGAACCTCAACGCGCGGGCGTATCACGACTACAAGCCGGTCGCGTTCGACGCGGTGCTCGAATCGTACGCGCGCCTGCGCGCCGGTTACGACACCGTGATCGTCGAAGGCGCGGGCAGCCCGGCCGAGATCAACCTGCGCGAAGGTGACATCGCGAACATGGGGTTTGCCGAGCGCGTCGACTGCCCGGTCGTGCTCGTCGCCGACATCGATCGCGGCGGCGTGTTCGCGCACCTGGTCGGCACGCTCGCGTGCCTGTCGGACAGCGAGCGCGCGCGCGTGCGCGGCTTCGTGATCAACCGCTTTCGCGGCGACTTCAAGCTGCTCGAACCGGGGCTCGACTGGCTGCGCGCGCAGACGGGCAAGCCGGTGTTCGGCGTGCTGCCGTACCTGCACGGGCTGATGCTCGACGCCGAGGACATGCTGCCCGCGCAGGCGCGCAGCGCCGCGGCACGCGGCGACGCCGGCGTGCTGCGCGTCGTCGTGCCCGCGCTGCCGCGCATCAGCAACCACACCGATTTCGATCCGCTGCGCGCGCATCCGCAGGTCGAGTTCACGTACTGGAAGAGCGGCCCCGTGCCGGACGCCGACCTGCTGATCCTGCCCGGATCGAAGAGCGTGCAGCGCGACCTCGACTGGCTGCGCGACGCGGGCTGGGATGCGGTGATCCGTCGCCATCTGCGCTACGGCGGCAAGGTGATCGGCATCTGCGGCGGGATGCAGATGCTCGGCCGCACGCTCGACGATCCGCTCGGCCTCGAAGGCGCGCCCGGCAGCGTGCCGGGCCTCGCGCTGCTCGATTTCGACACGACGCTGCAGCCGGACAAGACGCTGAAGAACGTCGCCGGGCATCTTGCGCTGCCGGGCGGGGCCGTCGTGCGCGGCTACGAGATTCACATGGGCGACACGCGCGGGCCCGCGCTTTCGGCGCCCGCGCTGGCGCTGGCGGGCGACGCCGCGCAGGGCGCCGCGCGCCCGGACGGCGCGGTGTCCGCCGACGGCCAGATCCTCGCGACCTACGTGCACGGGCTGTTCGACTCGCCCGACGCATGCGCGGCGCTGCTCGCGTGGGCCGGGCTGGACGGCGCGGAACGCATCGACTATCCGGCGCTGCGCGAGGCATCGCTCGAGCGGCTGGCCGACACGTTCGCCGAACACCTCGATCTCGACGCGCTGTACGCGGAATTCCGCTGACGCGCCGGCCGGGACCGGATGCAACAGGCCTCGCATTTTCCGCCGGATCGCGTACAACACAGAAGGGCGGCAGTCCGTCCGGAGGAGTGCGGCGATGAAGGTTCGATGGTGGTGGAGCGTGCTGCTGGCAGCGCTGCTGGGCGTATCGGCCTATGCGCACGCGTGCGATTCGTATGGCGCCGGCGGCAGCCCGTCCGGTGCCGACTCGTCACAAGGCAAGAGCGGTTACTGAGATTCGCATCAGGGCATGATCGGTCATGCCCTTTTTTTGCCCTTATTCATTCCTTTTGGGAATCAGTTAAAGCGAATTTGCGTGTTTATCGGCGAAATTGATTCGAATAGAGTGCGATCCATTCTCATCCACTCACGAAGGAATCCGCCATGAACTCCAATCGCCTGAACGATTTCGCCGCGACGCTGCTGCGCGTCGCGCTCGGTGTGTTGTATCTCGCCCACGTCGCACAGAAGGTGTTCGTCTTCACGCTGCCCGGCACCGCGCAGTTCTTCGCATCGATCGGCCTGCCGGGCTGGCTCGCGTACCTGACGGCGTTCGTCGAACTGGCGGGCGGCCTGGCGCTGCTCGCGGGGTTCCGCGTGCGCGTCGCCGCGCTCGTGCTGCTGCCGTTCATGCTCGGCGCGACCGCCGCGCATCTGCCGAACGGCTGGAGCTTCGCGTCGCCGAACGGTGGCTGGGAATACCCGGCGTTCTGGGCCGTCACCCTTGCCGTGCAGGCGCTGCTGGGCGGCGGCGCGTTCGCGATCGGCGCGCGGGAGGCCGCGGTTCAGCGTGCATGAGGGCGGGTAAACGGCGCGCCGGCCGGCGCAACCCGTTTCGGTGACACCCTGTTTGCCGATATCATCGCTCCCTGTATCCGCAATCGAGCGGCGCCAGCCATGCGGCCGGCGCCGCGTGGCTTTTTCGGGGGAATTCATGACGGTGATCGTGGTGGCGAATCCGAAGGGCGGCGTGGGGAAGAGCACGTTGTCCACCAATCTTGCCGGCTATTTCGCGGCGCAGGGCGCATGGGTCGCGCTCGCCGACCTGGACCGGCAGCAGTCCGCGCATGCGTGGCTCGACCTGCGGCCGGCCGGCTTGCCGGCGATCGAGGCGTGGGATCTCGATCCGGACGCGCCGACGAAGCCGCCGCGCGGCCTCGAATACGCGGTGATCGATACGCCGGCCGGCCTGCACGGCAACCGGCTCAACGTCGCGCTGCAACTCGCCGACAAGGTGATCGTGCCGCTGCAGCCGTCGATGTTCGATATTCTCGCGACCCAGCAGTTTCTGGAGCGCCTCGCCGGCGAAAAGGCCGTGCGCAAGGGCAGCGTCGAGGTCGGCATCGTCGGGATGCGGGTCGATGCGCGCACGCGCTCGTCCGACCAGCTGCACCGGTTCGTCGAAGGGCTCGGCCTGCCGGTGCTCGGCTACGTGCGCGACACGCAGAACTACGTGCAGATCGCCGCGCACGGCCTCACGCTGTGGGACGTCGCGAAGAGCCGCGTCGACAAGGATCTCGAACAGTGGCGGCCGATCGTCGAATGGGCAGAACGCGGTGCGCCGAAGGCGGAGAAGGTCGCCAAGGCGTCCTGATCCGGACGCGCCGGCACGAGGCCGGCGCGCGATGAAATGAGAAAGGGCCGGATCCCGTGTCGCACGGGACCGGCCCTTCAGCCGCAGGCGGCGCAGCCGGCCCGCGCGCCAGCGCGCGCGGCAGGCCGCTCAGGTTACGTCCAGTTCTGCGTCGGCACGTGATCGCGGTGGCCCTTGATCTTGTTGCCGTCGTCGATGAATACGAGCTTCGGCTTCCAGCCGGCCTGCAGTTCGGCTTCGTCGACCATCGCGAACGCCGCGATGATCACGAGGTCGCCGAGCTGCGCACGGCGCGCGGCCGAGCCGTTCAGCGAGATCATCCCGCTGCCGCGCTCGCCCTTGATCGCGTACGTCGAGAAACGCTCGCCGTTGTTGATGTTCCAGATGTCGATCCGTTCGTTTTCGACGATGTTCGAGGCTTCGAGCAGGTCTTCGTCGATCGCGCACGAGCCTTCGTAGTGCAGCTCGCAGTGCGTGACGGCTACGCGGTGGATCTTCGATTTGAGCATGTGGCGCTGCATGGTGTCTCCGTGATGCGTCGTGAGAGGCGCGGGCGGGCGGCCCGTCAGATTTCCAGGTTGTCGATGAGGCGCGTCGCGCCGAGCTTCGCGGCCGCGAGCACGACGAGCGGCTCGCCGGCTTCGAGTTCGGCGGCGCTCGGCGCAATCAGGTTCGCGCGGCGGCGGATCGACAGGTAGTCGGGCGCCCAGCCGCGATCGGCGAGGTGCGTGCGTGCCTGTTGTTCGACCTTGGCGAGGTCGCGCTCGCCGCCGAGCACGCTTTCGCGCATGCGCTGCAGCGTTCTCGCGAGTTCGGGCGCCTCCTGACGCTCGTCGGTCGACAGGTAGCGGTTGCGCGACGACAGCGCGAGGCCGTCCTCGTCGCGCACGGTTTCGGCGGCGATGATGTCGACCGGCAGCGCGAGCTGCTGGCACATGCGGCGCACGATCATCAGCTGCTGGTAGTCCTTCTTGCCGAACACGGCGACGCGCGGCTGCACGCAGGCCATCAGCTTCGCGACGACCGTGCACACGCCGGTGAAGAAGCCGGGCCGGAATTCACCCTCGAGGATCCCGCCGAGATCGTCCGGCGGCAGCACGCGGTATTCCTGCGGCTCCGGGTACATGTCGCGCTCGGTCGGCGCGAACAGCACGTAGACGTTTTCCCTCTGCAGCTTCTCGATATCGTCCTGCAGCGTGCGCGGATACTTGTCGAAATCCTCGTTCGGGCCGAATTGCAGCCGATTGACGAAGATGCTCGCCACGACCGGGTCGCCGTGCTGGCGCGCGAGGCGCATCAGCGACAGGTGCCCTTCGTGCAGGTTGCCCATCGTCGGCACGAACGCCGTGCGGTTCTGTCCGCGCAACTGGTCGCGCAGTTCATGGATCGAGCTGATGACTTTCATGATCGGGTAGCGGGTTCCTCGCGCATGCGCGCGTTGGCGCCGCAGCAGCGGCGTCGGGGTCGAAGCGGAGAACGCCGGCGCGCGGGCGGCGCATCGGGCGTCGGCGGATTGTAGAGGATTTGGCCGCCAAACGCATCGAAAAGAGAACGATCGTTCACTTTTTAGCGGGGTGTGCCGGAACCGGCCGTACGGCCGCCCGTCAGGGCGAAGCGGCGGGCATCGGGACGAATCGGGAGAGCGGGAGGGGGCCTGCTTACGCGGGCAGGTACGCGAGGCGCACGTAGATCGGCGCGAACGGCTCGGCCTGCGTGATCTCGACGAGCGATTCGCGAGCGAGCTCGAGCATCGCGATGAAATTCACGACCACGACCGGCACGCCGCGCGACGTGTCGAACAGGTCGGCGAACTCCATGAAGCGCGCGTTCTGCAGCCGGCGCAGGATCAGGCTCATGTGTTCGCGCACCGACAGCTCCTCGCGGGAGATCTTGTGATGCTGGACGAGCTTCGCGCGCTTGAGCACGTCGGCCCACGCGGCGCGCAGGTCGTCGGAGTTCACGTCGGGGAAGCGCGGCGTGATGCTCTGCTCGATGTAGACATCGGCGCGCAGGAAGTCGCGGCCGAGCTGCGGCAACCGGTCGATACGCTGTGCCGCGAGCTTCATCTGCTCGTATTCGAGCAGGCGGCGCACGAGTTCGGCGCGCGGATCCTCGGCTTCCTCGCCGGTGTCGGCCTTCTTGACCGGCAGCAGCATCCGCGACTTGATCTCGATCAGCATCGCGGCCATCAGCAGATACTCGGCCGCGAGCTCGAGGTTCGACGTGCGGATCTGGTCGACATAGCCCAGATATTGCGCGGTGACCTGCGCCATCGGGATGTCGAGCACGTTGAAGTTCTGCTTGCGGATCAGGTACAGCAGCAGGTCGAGCGGGCCTTCGAACGTCTCGAGGAAGATCTCGAGCGCATCGGGCGGGATGTAGAGATCCTGCGGCAGCTTGAAGAGCGGCTCGCCGTACAGGCGAGCGAACGCCGCGACACCGTCGACCGTGTCGGGCGTCGAATCGGCGCCCGCGGGCGCGGCGATCGCGTCGTCCTGCCGGGCGGCGCTGGCCTCGTCGGCGGCGCTCACGTCGTCAGAAGTTCTGGTAGTAGACGTACGACGTTTGCTTCACGCGCGATTCCTGCTGCTCGTCGCGCTCGTCGAGGTCGATCGGCTGCTTGTCCCACAGCAGGGAACGGCCCTGGCGCTGCTCTGCCTCGAGCGTCGGCTTCTGCTGCTTGAGCTGGTTCAGGAACTGCGTGACGTCGGACTGGTACGGCATGGCTGGATTTTCCGTTTCGGGCGGCGCACGATGCGCCGGATTCGCGATGGCGGGATTTTACCGCATCGCGGGGAACAGCCGGCGCCAATCGCGCGTCGAATCCGCGGGACAGCGTCGGCGCGCATTGCGCGGCGGTCGTGCCGGGCTTGCCACTCTTTCACAATCGTTTGGCTTTGACGCCGGCACCCTGTGGTCAAATACAGGGTTTTCCACGAAACCGTAACAATCCAGGACGGCGAGGTCATATTTGGCGGGGCAGTCGAACCAGCAAGCACATACGGCGCATGACGCGGGCCCGCGCGCGCAATGTCATCGCGCCGGTACCGCGGCTCGCGCCGCGCGGGCGGCCGTCGTTGGTTGCCTTGCCGCGTTTTTCGCGTTGCCGGCCCACGCGAAGTACGACGTCGACATCGACGCGCCGCGCTCGATCCGCAAGCTCCTCAAATCGCATCTCGATATTGCGCGTTTCGCGAAGCGCGATGACATCAGCGACGACCAGTTCGACTTCCTGGTTACCGCCACGCCGCAACAGGTGCGCGACCTGACCGCGACGGCCGGCTATTTCTCGCCGGTCGTGCGCACCGACGTGCGCACGCGCGACGGCAAGCGCGACGTGCGCATCGCCGTCGATCCGGGGCCGCAGACCGTCGTGTCGACGGTCGACCTGACGTTCAAGGGGCCCATCGACACCGAGGATCCGAAACAGGAGGCGGCCACCCGTTTCGCGTTCTCGATGAAACCGGGCGACCCGTTCACGCAGTCCGACTGGGACGACGCGAAGGGCGCGGCGCTCAGGCAGTTGCAGTCGCGCCGTTATCTCGGCGCGAAGATCGCGTCGTCCGAGGCACGCATCGACCCGCGCACGCAGCGCGCGACGCTCGCGGTCACGTTCGAAAGCGGCCCTACGTTCACGATCGGCAAGGTCGACGTCGACGGCGTGCGCCGCTATCCGGAGAAGATCGTCACGAACGTCAATCCGCTGTCGGAAGGCGAGATCTACGACGTGCAGCGCATCACCGAATTGCAGCGCCAGTTGCAGAACACGCCGTACTACGCGAGCGTCGCGATCGACGTCGGCGACGATACGACGAAACCCGAGCACACGCCCGTGCACGTGAAGGTCAGCGAGTTCCCGTACAACAACATCCGCGGCGGCGTCGGCTTTGCAACCGACACGGGCCCGCACGTGCAGGGCTCCTATACGTATCTCGATACGTTCGGCGCCGCGTGGCCGCTGACCGTATCGGGCCGGCTCGACCAGATCCAGCAGTACGGGCAGGTGCAGCTGTCGATGCCGCCGGGCGAGAAAGGGTGGACCAACAGCGTGCTCGCGTCGTACACGAACACCAACGTGTCGGACACGCGCATCTACAGCGCACGGGTCGGCGTGCAGCGCACGCGCACCGGACAGTTCATCGACTATTCGTATTCGCTGATGTTCTATCAGGACCGGCTCGACCAGAACGGCGCGGGGCCGACCACCAGCCGCGCGCTCGTGCCGCAATGGGCATGGACGCGCCGCAACGTCGACGATCCGCTGTTCCCGCGCTCGGGCAACCTGATTCACGCGGAGGCGGGCTTTGCGGTCAAGGGCGTGCTGACCGACCAGAGCTTCGTCCGCGGCTACGCGCGCGGCCAGCAATACCTGCCGATCGGCAAGCGCGACCTGTTCGTGTTCCGCGCGGAGCTCGGCGGCGTGTTCACGAGCGGCAGCTCGACGGGCGTGCCCGCGTCGCTGCTGTTCCGCGCGGGCGGGTCGAACTCGGTACGCGGTTATGGCTACCAGAGCATCGGCAACAGCGTCGACGGCTCCGTGCTGCCGACCAAGTACCTGATGACCGGCACCGCCGAATACCAGCACTGGTTCAACCGAGACTGGGGCGCCGCGACGTTCTTCGACATCGGCACCGCGACCGATGCGTGGGGCGAGCGGGTGTTCTACCCGGGCGTCGGCATCGGCGCGCGCTGGCGCAGCCCGGTCGGCCCGATCAACGTCGACGTCGCGTACGGGTTGCGCAACCATAGCGTGCGCCCGTACCTGACGCTCGGCATCGCATTCTGAACGTATTGCTTCATCCACGACCAACCGCATGACGAAGGACCCGAACGACACGCCGCCGCCTCACGATCCGGACTCGCCCGACGGCGCGCCCGACGCGCCGCCGCGCGCGCCGCGCCGCGGGCGCGCGGTGCGCGTCGTCGCGTGGACGCTTGCGACGGTCGTGCTGCTCGTCGTGCTGGCGGTGGGGCTGGTATTTGCCGCGGCGACGACCGAGCGCGGCACGCGGCTCGCGTGGCAGGCGGCCGTGCGTGTGCTCGGCGGGCAGCTCGCCGGCACGCTCGAGGGCGGCTCGCTCGCGACCGGCGTGCGGCTGCGCGATTTCGCGTGGACGAGCCCCGGCGGCGCGGGCACGGAAGTGCGCATCGACCGGATCGCCGGCCGCTGGGCACTGACCCGCGCACCGTGGCGGCTGTCCATCGCGTATCTGCGCGCGGGCACGATCGACGTGCGGATCGCACCGGGGCCGTCGACGCCGAGCGCGACGCCGCAGGACCTGAGCCTGCCGCTGCAGTTGCGGATCGACGACCTGCGTGTCGATCACCTGGCCATTCACGACGGCGGTTCGACGACGCAGCTCGACCACATCGCGCTGAACGGCCGCAGCGACGGCCGTCACCATGAGCTCGTGCTCGACGGCATCGACACGCCGTACGGCGCGTTGACCGCGCGCGCGAAGCTCGACGGCGTGAAGCCGTTTGCGCTGACGGGCGAGGCGACCTACGCGGGCAAGCTGTCCGACGAGCCGGTCGATGCGCGGGCCCGCGTGTCGGGCTCGCTCGAGGCGCTGGTCGCCGACGTCGACGCGAGCGGGATGAAGCTGAACGGGCGCGCGCACGTCGAGGCCGCGCCGTTCGGCGACGTGCCGCTCACGCGCGCGTCGCTCGCATTCGATCACGTGAACCCGCAGGCGCTCGCACCCGGCGCGCCGGCCGCCGATCTCGCCGTGCGCGCGCAACTCGCGCCCGTGACCGCGCCGGCCGGCTCCGCGCCCGCGAAGGGTTTCGCGGTGACGGGGCCGGTGTCGATCGTCAACGCGAAGCCCGGCACGCTCGGCGATCATCTGCTGCCGGTGATCGACGCGCATGCGACCGTGCATCTCGACGCGCACGCGCAGCGGATCGACGATCTCGCGCTGAAACTGATCCGCGACGGCAGCGTGACGGGCGGCGGCACGCTGGCGGGCGGCAAGGGCCGCTTCGACCTGAAGGCCGCGAACCTCGACCTGAACGCGTTCGTCGCCGAGCTGCGGCCGATGCGCCTCGGCGGCCCGCTCGGCGTGACGCTCGCGAGCGGCGTGACGACCGTCGATTTCAACCTGAACGACCCGAAGCTCGCGCTTGGCGCGCGCGCGAAGGTTGCGCTGACGCCGCAGCAGACCGTGTTGACCGACGCGCGCGTGAGCGCAGGCAAGGGCCGTATCGACCTGACGGGCGTGTTCCGCCACGACGCGCATTCGAGCTATGACGCGAAGGCGACGCTGACGGCATTCGATCCGCTGCTGCTCGCCGCGATGAGCGCGCCGAAAGCGGGCAGCGGCAAGGCGGCGAAGGCAGCGGCGCCGGCCAAACGCGGCGAGACGCGCGTGTCGGGCACGCTGACGGCGTCGGGCGCGTTTGCACCGCAGGTGTCGACGAAGGCGACCTTCAAGCTCGGCGACAGCCTGTACGACGGCGTGCCGCTGACCGGCGCCGGCGTCGTGCAACTGGCGGGCTCGCGAATCCTGCCGAGCAACGCGAACCTGTCGATCGCAGGCAACCACGTCGACCTGCGCGGCAGCTTCGGTGCGCCCGGCGACCGGCTGCGCTTCGTCGTCGACGCGCCGCAGCTCGACCGCCTCGGCTTCGGCGTGGAAGGGCTCGTGCAGGCGCAGGGCGACCTGACGGGCAGCTTCGCGCACCCGAACGTGACGGCCACCTACAAGGCCGAGCGCGTCGTGGTCGGATCGAACCGGATCGGCGCCGCGCAGGGCCGTGCGGACATCCGCGACGGCGCGCACGGCGCACTCGTATTTACCGCCGACGCAAGCGACATCGCGCTCGGCTCGCTGAAGCTGAAATCGCTGCGCGCGAACCTCGACGGCACGCGCGCGAAGCACACGCTCGATGCGTCGGCGCTTGGAATGGCCGGCGGCCGCGTGATCGACGTGACGCTCGCGGCGAACGGCGGCGTGGTCGAGAACCGCGACGGGATGCGTTGGGACGGCACCGTCACGCGGCTCGCGAACCGCGGCACGCCGGCCGTCGCGCTGCAGTCGCCGCTGACCGTGTCGGCCGGCGCCGGCCGCGTGACGCTCGGCGCGACGCGGCTCACGCTCGAAGGCGCGGCGATCGACCTGAAATCGTTCGTGTTCGATCATGGCCAGATGCGTTCGGCGGGCTCCGTGAGCGGCGCGTCGGTCGCCCGTTTCCTCGAGGTGCGCCAGGAGCTGACGGGCCAGCGGCCGCCGGTACGCACCGACGTCGTGCTCGACGCCGACTGGGATTTCTCGCTCGGCGCCAACGCGACGGGCCATGTGCAGGTGAAGCGCCGCGGCGGCGACGTGACGATCGAGAGCGGGCGCGGCATCGCGTCGCTCGGGCTGACCGACCTGTCCGCGCGTGCAAGCTTCGCGCCCGGCAACCGGCTCAACGTGACGGCGCTCGCGAAGGCGAACCGGATCGGCACGCTCGATGCGAACGTCACGGTGCCGTTCGCGCTGCGCGACGGGATGTTCGGCGTCGTCGACGACGGCCCGCTGTCGGGCCGCATCGACGCCGACATCCCCGCGCTGAAGACGACCGGCAACCTGTTCGGGCCGAGCTACCTGCTCGGCGGGCGCGCGGCGCTGAAGCTGACGGTCGCGGGCACGCCGGCGAAGCCGAACCTGTCGGGGATGCTGACGGGCGACGATCTGTCCGCGACGCTCATCGACCAGGGCGTGCAGCTGAAGGACGGCATCGTGCGCGTGAAGCTGTCCGACAACCTCGTCGAATTCCAGCAGGTCGAGTTTCACGGCGGCGACGGCACGCTGCGCGCGCTCGGCCGCGTGCGCCTGGATGGCGAGGCGCCCGACCTGACCGCGAGCATCGTCGCGGACAAGCTCGAACTGTTCGCGGCGCCGGACCGCAAGCTGTCGCTGTCGGGCAAGGCAACCGTCGCGAACGACGGGCCGCGCGGTGCGCTGTCGATCGACGGCAAGTTCGTCGTCGACCGCGCGCTGTTCGACCTGCCCGAGCAATCGGCGCCGCACCTGTCCGACGACGTCGTGATCGTGCAGCCGGACGGCACGGTGCGCGGCGAGACGCCGACCGGCACGGCGGTCGCGAAGCCGAAGCCGGTCGAGGACAAGCCGGCGCCGTCGCTTGCGCCGCGCGCGAACATCGACATCGGCCTCGGCAACAACTTCCGCTTCAAGGGCCACGGCGCGGATCTGGGGCTGCGCGGCACGATCACCGTGATGAGCGCGCCGGGCGTGCCGCTGCGCGCGGTCGGCAACGTGCGCGTGACCGAAGGCTCGACGTATACGTCGTTCGGCCGCAAGCTCGCGATCGAGAACGGCTTCTTCACGTTCAACGGCCCGGTGTCGAACCCGGGCGTCAACATCCTCGCGATGCGGCGCAACCAGGAGGTCGAGGCCGGCGTGCAGGTGACGGGCACGATCCAGTCGCTGACGGTCAAGCTCGTGTCGGAGCCGAACGTCACGGACAACGAAAAGCTGTCGTGGCTGCTGTTCGGGCACGGCACCGACCAGGGCAACAACGTCGGCCAGCAGGGTGCGATGACGGCGGCGCTCGGGCTGCTCGGCAGCGTGACCGGCAAGCGCGTCGCGCAGACTTTCGGTCTCGACGAGGTCTCGGTCGGCCGCAGCGAGGTCGGCCTGACCGATCCGCAGGTCGTGCTGGTGTCGAAGGCGATCAACGAGCGTTTCGTGCTCGGCTTCGAGCAGGGGCTGCAATCGGCGGCCAACGCGTTCAAGGCGACGATCAACCTGACGCGCTTCTGGTCGGTGTCCGCGTATGGCGGCACGTTCCAGGGCGTCGACCTGAATTACACGCGGCGCTTCGATCGCTGGTTCGGCAGCGACGGCGGGCGGGCGCGGCACGCCGAGCAGCCATGAAAAAAAGCCCCGCACGGATCGTGCGGGGCTTTTTTGCGACAGCGGCGGTGCGCTCGCGTTACTTCACGCGCATGCCGGGCTTCGCGCCGCTGTGCGGCTCGAGGATGTAGAGGCCCGGCTCGGCCTTCTCGTCGGTGGCCGACGCGGCGAGCACCATCCCTTCGGACAGGCCGAACTTCATCTTGCGCGGCGCGAGGTTCGCGACCATCACCGTCAGCTTGCCGACGAGCTGCTCGGGCTGGTACGCGGACTTGATGCCCGAGAACACGTTGCGGGTCTTTTCCTCGCCGACGTCGAGCGTGAGCTGCAGCAGCTTGTCCGAGCCTTCGACGGCCTGGCATGCGACGATCTTCGCGATGCGCAGGTCGATCTTCGCGAAATCGTCGATCGAGATGGGCGCGTCGTCGGCGCCGTTCACGGCGGCCGGTTTCGCGTTCGCTTTCGCGTTTTTCGCATCCTTCGCGGCGTTCGCGCCTGCAGCGGCCGCGCCGGTTGCCTCGGCCTGCAGCGAATCGCGGTTCGCGGCGAGCAGCGCGTCGATCTGCTTGACGTCGACGCGCGTCATCAGGTGCTGGTAAGCCTTGATCGGCTGCTCCGACGACAGCGGCTTCGCGGCATCGGCCCATGCGAGCGGCGCGATCCCGAAGAATGCCTCGACGGATTCGGCGACACGCGGCATCACCGGCTTCAGCGCGAGCGACAGCAGGCGGAACGCCTCGAGGCTCACGCTGCAGGTTTCGTGCAGCGCGGCCGCGTTGGCCGGGTCCTTCGCGAGCTCCCACGGCTTTGCACCGTCGACGTACGCGTTCACTTCATCGGCGAGTTCCATCGTCTGGCGCAGCGCGCGGCTGTATTCGCGCGCTTCGTAGTGCGCGGCGATCTGCGGGATCGCATCGCGCAGCGTCGCGACGAGCGGGTGGTTCATCGCGCTGTCCTGCACGCGGCCTTCGAAGCGCTTGAGCAGGAAGCCGGCTGCGCGGCTCGCGATGTTCACGTACTTGCCGACGAGGTCGCTGTTCACGCGCGCCTGGAAATCGTCGAGGTTCAAGTCGATGTCTTCCATCGTCGCGTTCAGCTTCGCGGCGAAGTAGTAGCGCAGCCATTCGGGGTTCAGGCCCGTGTCGATGTAGCTCTGCGCGGTGATGAACGTGCCGCGCGACTTCGACATCTTCGCGCCGTCGACCGTCAGGAAGCCGTGCGCGAACACGTTGGTCGGCGTGCGGTGGCCCGAGAACTCGAGCATCGCGGGCCAGAACAGCGTGTGGAAGTAAAGGATGTCCTTGCCGATGAAGTGGTACTGCTCGGCCTTCGAGCCCGGGCGGATCCATGCATCGAAGTCGATGCCGTTGCGATCGCACAGGTTCTTGAAGCTCGCGTAGTAGCCGACCGGCGCGTCGAGCCACACGTAGAAGTACTTGCCGGGCGCGCCCGGAATCTCGAAGCCGAAGTACGGCGCGTCGCGCGAGATGTCCCAGTCGGCGAGCTTGGCTTCGCCGGCGTCGCCGAGCCATTCGCGCATCTTGTTGGTCGCTTCGGGCTGCGCGAGGCCGCTCACCCATTCGCGCAGGAACGTCTCGCAGCGCGGGTCGGACAGGCGGAAGAAGTAGTGCTTCGACGTCTTGCGTACCGGCGTCGCGCCCGACACGACCGAATACGGGTTCAGCAGCTCGGTCGGCAGGTAGGTCGAACCGCACACCTCGCAGTTGTCGCCGTACTGGTCCTTCGCGTGGCACTTCGGGCACTCGCCCTTGATGAAGCGGTCCGGCAGGAACATTTCCTTGACGGGGTCGTACGCCTGCTCGATCTCGCGCTCGGCGATCAGGCCGTTTTCCTTCAGCGCGAGGTAGATCTTCTCGCTGAGCACGCGGTTTTCTTCCGAGTCGGTCGAGTAGAAGTTGTCGAACGACACGCCGAAGCTGTCGAAGTCGCGCTTGTGCTCGGTCCAGACGCGGTCGATCAGCTGCTTCGGGCTCAGGCCTTCTTTCTCCGCCCGCAGCATGACCGGCGTGCCGTGCGTGTCGTCGGCGCCGATGTAGTAGACCTCGTTGCCGTGCATTCGCTGCGTCCGCACCCAGATGTCGGTCTGGATGTACTCGACCAGGTGGCCGATGTGGATCTGCCCGTTGGCATAGGGCAGTGCGGACGTAACGAGGATCTGGCGGTCGCCTTGCGGCGCCGCAGCCTGCACGGAAGTGAGGTCGGATGCGGACATAGGGTCTGGTGAAGAACAGCGGAGAAACTACGGGAAACTGCGATTCTAGCAGGGGTGCGCGTCAGCGACGCGGGCAGGCGCCGTGGACCGGGCGCGGAAGGAGCGGGGCCGCGCAGGCGGCGTGCACGATGGCGACAGACTGCGGCGAAATGCGAATGCTGCGGGCAAAAAAAACCGGGGCGGATACGGCCCCGGAGCAACAACGACAAGAGGAGAATGGTGACGCGCCGGCAACACCAGCCGCGTACCGTAAATACTGACCACGGCCTGCGACGGAAGTTCGAAATTTTTTTCGATTTGTTACCGGCCCCGCCGAAAGCCTTGCCCGGCGGGGCTGCGCGGGCAGCGCACCCGCGCATTCCCCTCGTCGTGCGCTTACTGCGCCTGCGCTGCGCGCAGGTAGATTTCGACGCGGCGGTTCTGCGCGCGGCCGGCTTCGGTCGCGTTGTCCGCGATCGGGTTCGACGCGCCCATGCCTTGCGCCGACAGGCGGCCGCCGTTCACGCCGCGCTGCGCGAGCGCGTTCACGACGCTTTGCGCGCGGTTCTGCGACAGCGTCTGGTTCAGCTGCGCCGAGCCCGTGCTGTCCGTGTAGCCGACGATCGATGCCGTCACTTGCGGGTTCTGGTTCAGCGTCGTCGCCAGGTCGTTCAGCAGCGGCGTGAAGGCCGGCGTGATCGCGTACTGGTTCGTCGCGAACGTCACCGCGCTCGGCACGTTCAGCTTCAGCGAGCCGTCCGGCTGCTCGGTCACTTGCGTACCCGTCTTCGCGGCCGACGGCGCGAGCTTGTTCTTGATCGCCTGCCAGTTGTAACCCGTCACGCCGCCGACCAGGGCGCCGACACCTGCGCCGATCGCCGCACCCTTGCCGCCGCCCGCCAGCGCGCCGATGCCCGCGCCGAGTGCTGCACCCGTGCCCGTGCCGACGGCCGTGTTCGTGCCTTGCGGCGATGCGCAGCCTGCCAGCACTGCACCGGCCAGGGCGAAGACGGACAGGCGAGTCGCGATTTTCATGTTCATCTTGGATTCCTCTCTTGGTTGAACGAGTCGACAACGACAACAACAGTTACGGCTCCCCGCACAGGCCGCCCGAAAAAGGAGGGCGTGCCTGGCGCTCGCGGCAGCCGCCGAGGCGGCCGCATGCCCAGTCCGTCAGCGTGGCTGTTCGGACAGTGCGACGCGTCAGCCTCTACAATATAGGCGGTTAGTGGCCGATTTGGCCCCATAGCGTGCCGCACGCGAAGATTGCGCCGGGTCGCGCGTTCGCGCAATGGCATGCAACAGATTCTTTCACTTTTCCCGATTTTCGCAGCGTAATTTGATATTTTTTGACGTTTGCGCGCGAAAAAAACGTTTTCACGGAGTTTCGATGAGCATTGACCGGGCACACGTCGACGCCGCACTGGCGGCAGTCGTCGACCCCAATACCGACCGTCCGTACGCGGCCAACAAGGGCGTGCGCAACGTCGCGATCGACGGCGACGTCGTGACGCTCGACGTGGTGCTCGGTTATCCCGCGCGCAGCCAGCACGACGACGTGCGCGCGCGCGTCGCGGCGGCGCTCCAGGCCGTGCCGGGCGTGCGCGAGGCGCGCGTCGCCGTGTCGCAGGAGATCGTCGCGCACACGGTGCAGCGCGGCGTGAAGCTGCTGCCGAACGTGAAGAACATCGTTGCGGTCGCGTCGGGCAAGGGCGGTGTCGGCAAGAGCACGACGGCCGTGAACCTCGCGCTCGCGCTCGCCGCGGAAGGCGCATCGGTCGGCATCCTCGACGCCGACATCTACGGCCCGTCGCTGCCGACGATGCTCGGCATCCACGGCCAGCGCCCCGAGTCGCCCGACAACCAGTCGATGAACCCGCTCGTCGGCCACGGGCTGCAGGCGAACTCGATCGGCTTCCTGATCGAGGAAGACAACCCGATGGTGTGGCGCGGCCCGATGGCGACCTCCGCGCTCGAGCAACTGCTGCGCCAGACCAACTGGCGCGAGCTCGACTACCTGATCGTCGACATGCCGCCCGGCACGGGCGACATTCAGCTCACGCTCGCGCAGCGCGTGCCGGTGACGGGCGCGGTGATCGTCACGACGCCGCAGGACATCGCGCTGCTCGATGCGAAGAAGGGCTTGAAGATGTTCGAGAAGGTCGGGATTCCGATTCTCGGCATCGTCGAGAACATGAGCATCCACGTGTGCTCGAACTGCGGCCACGAAGAGCACATCTTCGGCGCCGGCGGGGCCGAGCGGATGGCGAAGGACTACGACGTGAACGTGCTCGGCAGCCTGCCGCTCGACATCGCGATCCGCGAGCGGGCCGACAGCGGCACCCCGACGGTCGCGGCCGATCCGGACGGCGCGCTGGCGCGTCGTTACCGCGATATCGCGCGCGGAGTGGCGCTGGCGATTGCCGAGCGTTCGCGCGACATGACGTCGAAGTTCCCGTCGATCGTTGTTCAAAATACGTAAAACCCTTGCGGGGCGGGGCCTCACGCTGTTTACGGCGCCGCGAGGCGCGGTATCATGGCGACTTTTCCCGGGTCCCTTTACCCGCCCGGCGCGGCCGTCGTGTCAAACGGCCGCCAGCCGGCATGAGGATCGAATGAAACAACGACATCACGGCGTGCGCGCCGGCCGCGCGCGGCGCGCGCTGCTGGCCGCCGCCGCGCTGGGCCTGCTGGCCGGCTGTACCTCCTTTTCCTCGTCGCACGAAAAACGGGCCGATGCGCAACTGCAGCCGACGGTCGGTGCGCAGGCGCGCGGCGCGGTGACGTTCGTCGAGCGCCCGGACGGCGTCCAGGTCACCTACAACCTGGTCGGCCTGCCGCCGAACAGCGATCACGCGCTGCAGGTGCACGAGCGCGGCGACTGCAACGCGGGCGACGGCTCGAGCGCCGGCCCGGTGTTCGCGCCGGCCGCCGACCGCCTGCGCGCGGGCGCGCGGGTGGCCGGCGATCTCGGCAACATCCATGCGGATGCGAACGGCGTCGCGACCGGCTTCATCGTCGCTCCCGATCTGGCCCTCGATGGCGTGCGCTCGGCGATGAACCGCGCGGCGCTGGTGCATCGCGAACCGAGCGACCCGGCGTTTCCGCAGCATGGCGCGGGGGCTGCGCTGGCCTGCGGCGTGATCCGGTGACGGCTGCCGCATGCGCGGGCCGATGATCGCGTAAAATGTGCGCCTTTCCCGGCCGCCGCCCTGAACCGGCGGCCTTCGTTTCCCGTCACGCAGCGTTTCCTGGCGCCCCCTTATGAGCATCAAGTCCGACAAGTGGATTCGGCGCATGGCCGAAGAGCACAAGATGATCGAGCCGTTCGTGCCCGATCAGGTTCGCGCGTCCGAGGACGGCCGCCGGATCGTCAGCTACGGCACGTCGAGCTACGGCTACGACATCCGCTGCGCAGACGAATTCAAGATCTTCACGAACATCAACTCGACGATCGTCGACCCGAAGAACTTCGACGAGGGTTCGTTTGTCGATTTCAAGGGCGACGTGTGCATCATCCCGCCGAACTCGTTCGCGCTGGCCCGTACCGTCGAATATTTCCGCATCCCGCGCACCGTGCTGACGGTCTGCCTCGGCAAATCGACCTATGCGCGCTGCGGGATCATCGTCAACGTGACGCCGTTCGAACCCGAGTGGGAAGGCTACGTCACGCTGGAATTCTCGAACACCACGCCGCTGCCCGCGAAGATCTACGCGAACGAAGGCGTCGCCCAGGTGCTCTTCTTCGAGAGCGACGAAGTGTGCGAAGTGTCGTACGCCGATCGCGGCGGCAAGTATCAGGGTCAGCGCGGTGTCACGCTGCCGAAAACCTGATCTGGTTGCATAACGTCTCACCAGTTTTCGGGTGACCGCTGCGCGTGACGCGCCGCGGTCGTTCTTTTTGGAGAATCGCCCATGAAGTTTCGTTTCCCCGTCGTCATCATCGACGAAGATTTCCGCTCCGAGAACATCTCGGGCTCCGGCATCCGGGCGCTGGCCGAAGCGATCGAGAAAGAGGGCGTCGAAGTCCTCGGCCTCACGAGCTACGGCGATCTGACGTCGTTCGCGCAGCAGTCGAGCCGCGCATCGTGCTTCATCCTGTCGATCGACGACGACGAACTCATGCTCGGCGAAACCGGCCAGGACGGCGAGCTGCCGGAGCTGGCGACCGCGATCATCGAGCTGCGCGCGTTCGTCACCGAAGTGCGCCGCCGCAACGCGGACATCCCGATCTTCCTGTACGGCGAAACGCGCACGTCGCGCCATTTGCCGAACGACATCCTGCGCGAGCTGCACGGCTTCATCCACATGTTCGAGGACACGCCGGAGTTCGTCGCGCGCCACATCATCCGCGAGGCGAAGGTCTATCTCGACTCGCTCGCGCCGCCGTTCTTCAAGGAACTCGTCAAGTATGCGGACGAAGGCTCGTACTCGTGGCACTGCCCGGGCCACTCGGGCGGCGTCGCGTTCCTGAAGAACCCGCTCGGCCAGATGTTCCACCAGTTCTTCGGCGAGAACATGCTGCGCGCCGACGTCTGCAACGCGGTGGACGAACTCGGCCAGCTGCTCGACCACACCGGCCCGGTCGCCGCATCGGAGCGCAACGCGGCGCGCATCTTCAGCGCCGATCACCTGTTCTTCGTGACCAACGGCACGTCGACGTCGAACAAGATCGTCTGGCATGCGACGGTCGCCCCCGGCGACATCGTGCTGGTCGACCGCAACTGCCACAAGTCGATCCTGCACGCGATCACGATGACGGGCGCGATCCCCGTGTTCCTCACGCCGACGCGCAACCATTTCGGCATCATCGGGCCGATCCCGCGCGACGAATTCAAGCCGGAGAACATCCGCAAGAAGATCGAGGCGAACCCGTTCGCGCGCGAGGCGCTGCGCGAGAACCCGGACATGAAGCCGCGCATCCTGACGATCACGCAGAGCACGTACGACGGCGTCGTCTACAACGTCGAGATGATCAAGGACCTGCTCGGCGATCTGCTCGACACGCTGCACTTCGACGAAGCGTGGCTGCCGCACGCGACGTTCCACGATTTCTACCGCGACATGCACGCGATCGGCGACGGCCGTCCGCGCACGGGCGCGCTCGTGTTCGCGACGCACTCGACGCACAAGCTGCTCGCCGGTATCTCGCAGGCGTCGCAGATCGTCGTGCAGGATTCGGAGAACCGCACGTTCGACAAGCACCGCTTCAACGAGGCGTACCTGATGCACACGTCGACGAGCCCGCAGTACGCGATCATCGCGTCGTGCGACGTCGCGGCCGCGATGATGGAGCCGCCGGGCGGCACCGCGCTCGTCGAGGAATCGATCGCCGAGGCGATCGACTTCCGCCGCGCGATGCGCAAGGTCGACGCCGAATACGGCGACGACTGGTTCTTCAGCGTGTGGGGCCCCGACAACCTGTCGGAAGAAGGCATCGGTTCGCGCGAAGACTGGATGCTGAAGCCGAACGACCACTGGCACGGCTTCGGCCCGCTCGCGGAAGGCTTCAACATGCTCGACCCGATCAAGGCGACGATCATCACGCCGGGGCTCGACGTCGACGGCGAGTTCGGCGAGACGGGCATTCCGGCCGCGATCGTCACGAAGTACCTGGCCGAGCACGGGATCATCGTTGAGAAGACCGGCCTGTACTCGTTCTTCATCATGTTCACGATCGGCATCACGAAGGGCCGCTGGAACTCGATGGTGACCGAGCTGCAGCAGTTCAAGGACGACTACGACAACAACCAGCCGCTGTGGCGCGTGCTGCCGGAATTCGTCGCGCAGCACCCGCGCTACGAGCGCGTCGGCCTGCGCGACCTGTGCACGCAGATTCACGACGTGTACCGCGCGAACGACATCGCCCGCCTGACGACGGAGATGTACCTGTCGGACATGGAGCCGGCGATGAAGCCGTCGGACGCGTTCGCGAAGCTCGCGCACCGCAAGATCGACCGCGTGCCGCTCGACGAGCTCGAAGGCCGCGTGACGAGCATCCTGCTCACGCCGTACCCGCCGGGCATCCCGCTGCTGATCCCGGGCGAGCGCTTCAACAAGACGATCGTGAACTACCTGCGGTTCGCGCGCGACTTCAACGAGCGTTTCCCGGGCTTCCACACCGACATCCACGGCCTCGTCGCGGAAGAGGTGAACGGGCGCGTCGAGTACTTCGTCGATTGCGTGCGCGACTGATGGCGACGCATGGACGAATCCGGGCGATGCGCGCGGCGCTGGCCGCGCTCGTCGTCTGGGCGGCAGGGTCGGCGGCGCCCGGTGTCGCGCACGCGGAAGTGGCTGCGGCCGACCCGATCGACGTCGCGATGCGGCAATGCCTCGCGCGGCGCGACCGGTCGTCGACGGCCGGCCAGATCCAGTGCATGGGCGAAGCGCAGCAGCAGTGGCAGGCAGTGATGGACGGCGCGTACCAGCGCCTGTCGAAGGATGCGCCGGCCGACGCGAAGCGCGGCTGGCAGGACAGCCAGCGCCGCTGGGTCACGTGGCGCAAGGACGAAGTGCATCTGTTGAAGGCCGTGTACGACACGACGCGCGGCACCGCGTACGCGATGGCGAGCGCCGACATGCAGCTGCAGCCGGTGCGCGATCGTGCGCTGGCGATGCGCGGCGCGGCCGATCGCTTTGCGCCGCCGCCGGCCGCCGTGCCTGTAGCCGCCACGAGCGGCGGGAGCGCGCCGCAGGGTGCGGCCGCGCCGAACGGCAAGCAGGCGAGCGTGCCGCGCGATCCGGCCGTGCGCCGCGTGCGGCCGTGCGAACAGGACGCTGCATGTGAGCACGCGCTGTTCGACCTGAACCGGTATTACCAGAAGCTGCGTCGCAAGATGCCCGCGCATTCGGCCGCGACGCTCGTGCGCGCGCAGCGCGCGTGGGTCGCGTTCCGCGATGCGACGGCGCCGCTCGTCGGCGAGGACGGACGCGTCGACCTGATCGGCGCGCGCATCGCGACGATGAAGCGGCTGTCGGAGACGGCCGGCAACAAGTAGGCGTCGCGACACCGGTCGTTCGGCGATCAAGCAAAAGGGCACCCACGGGTGCCCTTTTTCATTTGGCGGCGGGTGTGCCGCGCGTCGTTTTGCGAGTCGGCGCGATCTATGCAGGCCGCTGCGTGCCGTGCCGGCCGAACCACGACGGCACGAGCGCGACCGCGTCGTCGAGCGACGCGAGTACGTGCAGGCTCAGCGCGATGATTTCCGGCGTCGGTGCCTTGAGGTCGGGCACGGTGACGACCGATGCACCGGCGCCGGCAGCCGATTGCGCGCCGAAGTCGCTGTCTTCGAACGCGACGCACGCCTGTGCGGGTACGCCGAGGCGTTCGGCGGCGAGCCGGTAGACGGCCGGATCGGGTTTGCCGCGTGCAACTTCGTCGCCGCCCGCAATCGCGTGGAAGAACGGCAGCACGCCGACTGCATCGAGCCGCGCGCGGATCACGTCGCGCGCGGACGACGACGCGACCGCGCATGGAATGCCGGCCTGCGCGAGCGCGTCGAGCAGCGCGAACGCGCCGGGTTTCAGCGGAAATTTCGGATGAGGTTCGGGCGCCGCGAGCTGCTCGCGCACGCGGGTGCGCACGGCGTCGAACGTGACGGTGTCGCCGATCAGCCGCGCCAGGATCACCTGGCCTTCGGCGAACGAGCGGCCGACGATCTGCAGGTAGTCGGCGACGGTCAGCGTGACGCCGTGTGCATTCGACACGTCGATCCACGTGTTCATGATGGTCCGCTCGGAATCGACGAGCAGGCCGTCCATGTCGAAGAGCGCGGCGGAGAAGGTCATCGGCGGCATCCGGGAAGCGGGGAGGGCGATGGGCGGCGCGACGGCCGCCCGAATGAAAAACGGACGCCGAAGGCGTCCGTCCGTGACAGCGGGCTTATTGGCCGAGCGCGGCGCGGGCAGCCTTGACCGCCGCGCGCACCTGGTCGGGTGCGGTGCCGCCCGGGTGATTGCGGCTCGCGACCGAGCCTTCGAGCGTCAGGTAGCCGAACACGTCGTCGCCGAGCAGGTGCGCGACGTTCGGCAGATCCTGCTTCATTTGGTCGAGCGTGAGGTCGGCCAGGTCGATGCCGCGGTCGTCGCAGATCTTCACCGCGTGCGCGACGGCTTCGTGCGCGTCGCGGAACGGCAGCCCGCGCTTCACGAGGTAGTCGGCGAGGTCGGTGGCGGTCGAGAAGCCCTGCAGCGCGGCTGCGCGCATCGCATCCGGCTTCACGGTGATGCCCGCGACCATTTCCGCGAAGATCCGCAGCGTGTCGGCAACGGTGTCAACCGTGTCGAACAGCGGTTCCTTGTCTTCCTGGTTGTCCTTGTTGTACGCGAGCGGCTGGCCCTTCATCAGCGTGAGCAGCGCCATCAGGTGGCCGTTCACGCGGCCGGTCTTGCCGCGCGCGAGCTCGGGCACGTCCGGGTTCTTCTTCTGCGGCATGATCGAGCTGCCGGTGCAGAAGCGGTCGGCGATGTCGATGAAGCCGACGCGCGGGCTCATCCACAGCACGAGTTCTTCGGAGAAGCGCGACACGTGCGTCATCACGAGCGCGGACGCGGCCGTGAATTCGATCGCGAAGTCGCGATCGGACACCGCGTCGAGCGAGTTCGCGCAGATGCCGTCGAAGCCGAGCGTCTTCGCGACCGCGTGGCGATCGATCGGGTAGCTCGTGCCCGCGAGCGCGGCCGCGCCGAGCGGCAGGCGGTTCACGCGCGTGCGGCAGTCGCGCATGCGCTCCGCGTCGCGCGAGAACATCTCGACGTACGCGAGCAGGTGATGGCCGAACGTGACGGGCTGCGCGACCTGCAGGTGCGTGAAGCCGGGCATGATCGTGCCGGCGTTCTGTTCCGCGAGGTCGAGCAGCGCGCCGCGCAGGTCGTTCAGCAGGCCGCCGATGCGGTCGATCTCGCCGCGCAGCCACAGGCGGATGTCGGTCGCGACCTGGTCGTTGCGCGAGCGGCCCGTGTGCAGGCGCTTGCCGGCATCGCCGATCAGCGCGGTCAGGCGCGCCTCGATGTTCAGGTGGACGTCCTCGAGGTCGAGCTGCCATTCGAATTCGCCGCGCTCGATCTCGCCCTTGATCTGCGCCATCCCGCGTTCGATCGCGGCCAGATCGTCGGCGCTGATGATCTTCTGCGCGGCGAGCATGTTCGCGTGCGCGAGCGAGCCGGCGATGTCGACGAGCGCGAGGCGCTTGTCGAAAAACACCGACGACGTGTAGCGCTTGACCAGCTCCGACATCGGTTCCGAGAAGCGGGCCGACCAGGCCTCGCCCTTTTTGTGCAGTTGGGACGTCATGGCGATTCTTCGAAGGGGAGTTGGGCGGCGTGCGCCGCCGAGGGAATCCCGCGATTCTAACATTCGCGGGCCTGCCCGCCGCGCCGCGCAGCCGGTCGCGGCGGCCCGCCGGCCGTTGCCGGCGCGGGCCGGGCTGCTTCAGTCGCGCACGAGCACGACCAGCTTCAGGTCTTCGCGATGCGCGGGCTTCAGCGTGATCTGCTGGTACACGAGCCGGCCGTCGGCCGGATGGTCGAATTCGCGCAGGCCGCCTTCGCGCTCGAACACGTCCTGCGACGCCCAGTACTGCGCAAAGGCGTCGCTGCCGGCGGTCAGCGCGTCGATCAGCGCGCGCGTCGGCGCATCGGCCAGGTGGCGGATCGAATCGGCGCGGAATTCGGCCGCGAGCCGCCGCCCGCGGGTTTCCCAGTCGACGATCAGCGTGCGCGCGGCCGGCGACATGAACGTGAAGCGCAGCAGGTTGCGGTCGTGCTCGCCGTCGAGCCAGCCGGAGAAAAGCGCGGCGGCCGGCGCGTTCCATGCGAGCGCGTTCCATTGGCGATCGAGCACGTAGGCGGGCGTCGCGATTGCCGCGACGGTCGCGGCGAGCGTCGGCGGCAGGTCGCCGCCGGCAACATCGGGCTCGGCCGGGTCGCGCTGCGCGGCCAGCTCGAACAGGTACGCGCGCTCGGCCTTCGACAGTTGCAGTGCGACGGCGATCCGCGCGAGTGCGTCGGCCGACGCCGACACGGGGCGGCCCTGTTCGATCCACGTGTACCAGGTCGGGCTGACGCCGCACAGCTGCGCGACTTCTTCGCGCCGCAGCCCCGGCGTGCGGCGGCGCGGGCCGGGCGGCAGGCCGACGGCCTGCGGGGACAGCCGCTCGCGGTGGGCGCGGATGAATTCGCCGAGCGCGCGGGCGGGCGTGGCGTCGAGCGGCGGGGTGGGAGCGGAGGACGGGTGGTTCATGCGGAAACGGCGAAATGGAAGCGGGGATGCGGCAACGATCAGACAGGTGTATCGAATACCAGAATAACTGCTTAACTTGTACTGGTACAAACGCAGGCCTATTGTAGCGGCTCGCGCGCTGACAGGCAGCGGGCGTCCCACAAAACGCGTTGCACGGGGCTGGAGCGACTGCCGGCCGGCCGCGCAAAGCATGGGGCCGGAGCACGCGCCGACGCGCCAATCCGGTCAAATACAGGAGCGAACGATGAAACACCACGACCAGGTCGCCGACGCATTCGGCACGACGGCCGCCGCGTATCTGACGAGCACGGTGCACGCGACGGGCGCCGATCTGCAGACGCTCGCCGACGCGGTGCGCGTGACGCCCGATGCCGCGGTGCTCGATCTCGGCTGCGGCGCGGGCCACGCGAGCTTCGCGGTCGCGCCGCACGTGCGCGAGGTCGTCGCGTACGATCTCGCCGCGCAGATGCTCGCGACCGTCGATGCGGCCGCGAGCGAGCGCGGGCTCGCGAACATCCGCACGCAGCAGGGGCCGGCGGAGCGGCTGCCGTTCGACACGGCGACGTTCGACTGGGTCGTGAGCCGGATGAGCGCGCATCACTGGCACGACATGCGTGCGGCGCTCGCCGAGGTGCGCCGCGTGCTGAAGCCGGGCGGCCGCGTGTTGATGATCGATATCGCGGGCAACGACCATCCGCTCCTCGACACGTACCTGCAGGCCGCGGAAGTGCTGCGCGACGCGTCGCACGTACGCGATTACCGCGCCGACGAATGGCTCGCGATGTTCCGCGAAGCCGGCTTCGATGCACAGGTGCACAGCCGCTGGCGGCTGCCGATCGATTTCGACACGTGGGTCGCGCGCATCCGCACGCCGGCCGACAGCGTCACCGGCATCCGCGCGCTGTGGGCGCATGCACCCGACGAGGTGCGCGGTTACTACGCAGTGCAACCCGACGGTTCGTTCGAGCACGACGCGCTGCTGATCGACGCGCGCTGACCGCGCGGCATGGCACGTTGATGCCGTTTCGCCGCCCGATGAAAAAAGCCGCGATACGCACCATGGGCTCCGTGGCCGCGGTGGCGTATCGCGGCTTGTGCGATGCCGGCCGGCGCGGAACGGGCCCGCGCCGCATGTCGGTCAGCCCGTGTTGCGCAGGCCGGCCGCGATCCCGTTGATCGTCAGGTGAATCCCGCGGCGCAGCCGCGCGTTGGTATCACCCGCGCGGTGGCGCTTGATCAGCTCGACCTGCAGGTGGTTCAGCGGATCGAGATACGGGAAGCGGTTCTTGATCGATCGCGCGAGCAGCGGGTTGGTCGCGAGGCGGCCTTCGTGCCCCGTGATTTCCGCCAGCGCGTTCGACGTGCGCTCCCATTCGGCGACGATCCGCTCGAACACGTGCTTGCGCAGCTTGCGATCGGCGACGAGCTGCGCGTAGCGCGATGCGACCGCGAGATCGGTCTTCGCGAGCACCATGTCCATGTTCGACAGCAGGTTCGCGAAGAACGGCCAGGTCTTGTTCATCTTCTTGAGCAGCGTGACGCGCTTGGTGCGCTCGGCGTCGTCGGCTGCGCCGTCGAGATACGCGCTCACCGCGCTGCCGAAGCCGTACCAGCCCGTCAGCAGCAGGCGGCACTGGCCCCACGAGAAGCCCCACGGAATCGCGCGCAGGTCCTCGATCTTGCGCTGCTTCGGGTCCTGCAGCTTGCGCGAAGCCGGGCGGCTGCCGATGTTCAGCTCGGCGATCTCGGTGATCGGTGTCGACGAGAAGAAGTAATCGGTGAAGCCGGGCGTTTCGTAGACGAGCGCGCGGTACGCGGCCATCGCCGAATCGGACAGCGTCTGCATTGCCGCCTCGAATGCAGGCAGTTGCGCGGGCGCGTTCGACTGCGGCAGCAGCGATGCTTCGAGCGTTGCGGCGACGACCGTCTCGAGGTTGCGCCGGCCGATCTCGGGGTTCGCGAACTTGCTCGCGATTACCTCACCCTGTTCGGTCAGGCGGATCTGGCCGTTCACGGTGCCCGGCGGCTGCGACAGGATCGCCTGGTAGGTCGGGCCGCCGCCGCGGCCGACCGTGCCGCCGCGGCCGTGGAACAGCCGCAGCGTGATCTTGCGGTCGCGGAACAGGTCGACGAGCGCGAGCTCCGCGCGATACAGCTCCCAGTTCGACGTGAGGAAACCGCCGTCCTTGTTGCTGTCCGAATAGCCGAGCATCACTTCCTGCTCGGCCCCCTGGTGTGCGATCAGCGCTTCGACGCCCGGCAGCGCGAAGTATTCGCGCATGATGCGCGACGCGTCGCGCAGGTCGGGGATCGTCTCGAACAGCGGAATCACCATCAGGCTGTTCTTCGCGTCGTCGCCGGGTACGCCGAGCGCGCCTTCGAGCAGCCCCGTCTCCTTCTGCAGCAGCAGTACCTCGACGAGATCGCTGACGGTTTCCGTATGCGAAATGATGTAGTTGCGCACTGCACGCGCGCCGAATTGCGCGCGCACCTCGCGCGCCTTCTCGAACACGCCGAGCTCGCTCTGCGCGAGCGCCGAGTATTCGATGTACGGCGAGCGCAGCGGACGCGGATCGGCGAGCGCGGCGAGCAGCACGCGCAGCTTGTCTTCCTCGGCGAGCGCCGCGTAGTCGGCCTCGACGCCCGCGCGCGCGAACAGCTCGGCGACCACGGCTTCATGGATGTCGGAGCTCTGGCGCAGGTCGATGCTCGCGAGGTGGAAGCCGAACACTTCGGCCGCGCGCACGAGCGGCGCGAGGCGCGGCGCGGCGAGCGACGTGCCGTGGTGTTCGTCGAGCGATGCGGTCAGCACCTTCAGGTCGGCGACGAACGCTTCGGAATCCGCATAAGGCACCGCGCGCACCGGCGGCGCACCGCGGCCGGCGCTGCGCACCGGCACCGTGCCTTCGCCCAGGCGCACGCGCGCGCTCGCGGCGAGCCGCGTGTAGATGCCGATCAGCGCGCGGCGATACGGTTCGTCGACGCGGTGCGGCGACTGGTCGGGCGATGCCGCAGCGAGCGCCTTCACCGCGTCGTTTGCGCCGACGAGCAGGTTCGACACCGACAGCTCGGCGCCGAGCTTGTGCACCTGCTCCAGATAGTGTTCGAGGATCACCGCGGCCTGGCGGTTGATCGCTTCGTCGAGCGTCGGCGCCGTCACGTTCGGGTTGCCGTCGCGGTCGCCGCCGATCCAGCTGCCCATCTGGAAGAACGCGGGCACGCGCGCGGGCAGGCCGTGCTCGGCGAGCGCGGCTTCGATGTCGCCGTACAGCGCGGGCAGCTCGTCGAGGAACGTCGCGCGGTAGTACGACAGCGCGTTCTCGATCTCGTCGCCGACCGTCAGGCGCGAATCGCGCAGCATGCGCGTCTGCCACAGCGCGGTCACGCGCGCGCGCAGCATCGCTTCGTTGTGCTGGCGCTCGCGCGCGGTCAGCTCCTGGTCGCGCTCGGCGAGCAGGCGCGCGATGTCGTGCTGCGCGTCGAGAATGCTCTTGCGCTGCACTTCGGTCGGGTGCGCGGTCAGCACCGGCACGATCAGCGCATCGTCGAAGAAGCGCTGCAGCAGGCGCTTCGACGCGTTGCCGGTCGTTTTCAGCTGTTCGAGCGCGTATGCGACCGTGCCGGGCTGCGGCGCGGAGCCGGCCAGCGCGTGGATGCGGCGGCGGCGGTTGTGGTGGCGGTCTTCCGCGATGTTCGCGAGATGCGAGAAATAGCTGAACGCACGCACGACGCTTACCGTCTGCTCCGGCGTCAGCTTGCGCAGCTTCTTCTCGAGCGTCTGCGCGGCTTCGCTGTCGTCCTCGCGGCGGAACTTGACCGCGGTCTGGCGGATCGTCTCGACGACGTCGAACACGGTGTCGCCTTCCTGCTCGCGCACGACGTCGCCGAGCAGGCGGCCGAGGAAGCGGATGTCCTCGAACAGCGGGCCGTCCTTGTCGTCGCGCGTACGCGTGCCGGACTTCGGCGCGCCGGCCTTGCGGGCGGCCGGGCCGGCGGCTTTCGTCGCGCGTTTTGTCTGACGTATCGGGTCTTTCGGTTTCGTTGCCGTTTTCGCACGGACGTTCGCGGCGGTGGCGACGGCGTCCGTCGTGGCGTCGGAGGAGGACAGGGCAGCATTGCGGCGCGCCGTACGCGCCGATCCGGAAGACTTCACGATGGGTTTCCTTGGGAAAGCTCGAGTCAAAAGGAACTGCGGAAACTGCGGGAACTGCGGTCAAGCAACCAGCTAAGTGCGGCACATCCGCACATCGGCGCCGCGACCCGCGCAGGGGCCGGTCGGGCGCAGGCTCCGGGCCCGGGCGGGCCGGGGCGTGCGTGCTACCATTGTTCGATCTTCAATCCCGTCCTTCGATGTTCCAGCAATGAATTCCGAGACCCCTGCGGCCGGGCCGCAACAGGCACAGCCGCCCGCGACGTTGACGATTGCTTCGCGCGAGAGCCGCCTGGCGATGTGGCAAGCCGAACATGTGCGTGATGCGCTGCGCAAATTATATCCAGCTTGTGACGTGAAAATCCTCGGGATGACGACCCGCGGCGACCAGATTCTCGATCGCACGCTGTCGAAGGTCGGCGGCAAGGGCCTGTTCGTGAAGGAGCTGGAGAACGCGCTGGCCGACGGCCGCGCCGATCTCGCCGTGCATTCGCTGAAGGACGTGCCGATGGCGCTGCCCGACGGCTTCTCGCTCGCCGCGATCATGGAGCGCGAAGATCCGCGCGACGCGTTCGTGTCGAACGACTATGCGTCGCTCGACGCGCTGCCGGCCGGCGCGGTCGTCGGAACGTCGAGCCTGCGCCGCGAAGCAATGCTGCGCGCGCGCTATCCGCATCTCGACGTGCTGCCGCTGCGCGGCAATCTCGACACGCGCCTGTCGAAGCTCGACCGCGGCGACTATGCCGCGATCATCCTCGCGGCCGCCGGCCTGAAGCGGCTCGGTCTCGAAGCGCGGATTCGCTCGGTGATCGACGTCGAGTCCAGCCCGCCCGCGGCCGGCCAGGGCGCGCTCGGCATCGAGATCGCTTCGCAGCGCGACGACGTCGCCGCCTGGCTCGCCCCGCTGCATGATCCGAAGACCGCGCTCGCGGTCGAGGCCGAGCGGATGGTGTCGCGCGCGCTCGGCGGCAGCTGCGAGGTGCCGCTCGCCGCGCACGCGGTGTGGCGCGCGGGCGAGCTGTACCTGACAGGCCGCGTGTCGACGACCGACGGCAAGCGCGTGCTGACGGCCGAGGAGTGCGGGGCCGTCATGACCGTCGCCGATGCGCTCGCGCTCGGCCGCGCGGTGTCCGACGAGCTCGAGGCGCAAGGCGCGCTCGACATCGTCCAGGCGCTGCTCGCGGGCTCGCAGGCCGGCAAGGGCGACGCCTGATGGCGGGCGGCGCGCGCGCGTTCACTGCTGTCATCACGCGCCCGGACGGCCAGTCCGGCGCGCTCGCGTCGCAACTGGCCGAGGCTGGTTGCGACGTACTCGAATTCCCGCTGATCGATATCGCGCCGGTCGACGATCCGGCGCCGCTCGACGCCGCGTTCGCGGCGCTCGCCGATTACGCGCTCGTGATTTTCGTGTCGCCGAACGCGATCGACCGCGCGCTCGCGCAGTACGGCGCAATCTGGCCGAACGCGCTGCCGGTCGGCGTGGTCGGGCCCGGCAGCGTCGCGGCGCTCGAGCGTCACGGCATCGCGGCGCCCGCGCATCGCGTGGTCGCGCCGCAGGCGCCGGCCGACGGCGGCGTGCCCCATTACGATTCCGAAAGCCTGTTCGCGTCCATAGAGGCCGCGTTCGGCGGCGCGCACGCGTTGGCGGCCAAGCGCGTGCTGATCGTGCGCGGCGACGGCGGGCGCGAATGGCTCGCCGACCGGCTGCGCGAAGCCGGTGCGGACGTCACGCTCGTCGCCGCGTACCGGCGCGTCGTGCCCGAACCGCGCATCGGCACGTGGGAGCGCGTGCACGCGCTGCTCGGCGGCGCACCGCATGCGTGGCTCGTCACGAGCTCGGAAGGCGTGCGCAACCTGCACGAACTCGCGCGCACGCACCTGAACGACGCCGAGATCGACGCGCTGAAGCACGCGCCGCTCGTCACGCCGCACCCGCGGATCGAGCAGACCGCGCGTGCATTGGGTTTTGATAGGATTACGCTGACCGGCGCGGGCGATGAGCGCATCGTCCGCGCGTTTCGAACGATGGCCGACGAGGCCGTCCAACCGGCGACAGCCGCACCGGTGACTAAACGCATGACAGATACCAACGATTCCAAAAGCGTCGCTTCCCAGCCGGCCGCTGCATCCGCACCGCCGCCCCGTCCCCCTTATCTCGCGCCCGAGCCGCACGCGCGCCGCGGCGGCAGCGCGGTGCTGTGGTTCGTCGTCGTCGTGCTCGGCTGTGCGGCGGGTGTCGGCGGCTATGCGCTGAACCGCAAGATCGACCGGCTCGACGACACGTTCGCGACGCGCCAGAAAGCGCTCGACGCGCAAACGGCCGAGACGCGCACGAAGACCGAGCAGGCGCTCGCGAGCACGCACCAGGTCGACACGCAGCTCGCGCAGCTCGACGGCAAGCTCGCCGATGCGCAGAGCGCGCAGCAGGCGCTGCAGCAGCAGTACCAGGACCTGTCGCGCAACCGCGACGCATGGATGCTCGAGGAAGTCGACCAGATGCTGTCGAGTGCGAGCCAGCAGCTTCAGCTGACGGGCAACACGCAGCTCGCGCTGATCGCGCTGCAGAACGCCGACGCGCGGCTCGCGACGTCGCAGAGCGCGCAGGCCGTCACGGTGCGCAAGGCGCTCGCGCTGGACATCGAGAAGCTGAAGGCCGCGCCGGTGGCCGATCTCACGGGCCTCGCGATCAAGCTCGACGACGCGATCGGCAAGATCGACGCGCTGCCGCTCTCCGGCGAGGCGATCGTGCCGCACGTGGCGCCGAAGGCTGCACTGGCCGACGCCGCATCGACGGCCGTGGCCGGCGAGTCGCGCTGGAAGGTGTGGTGGCACGAATTCTCGGCGGGTCTCGGCCAGCAACTGAAGGGCCTCGTGCAGGTGCGCCGGATCGACAACGCGGACGCGATGCTCGCGTCGCCTGACCAGGGCTACTTCGTGCGCGAGAACGTGAAGCTGCGCCTGCTCACCGCGCGCTTGTCGTTGCTCGCGCGCAACGACAGCGCGATGAAGGCCGACCTGCACGCCGCGCAAGCGTCGCTCGGGAAGTATTTCGATCAGGCGTCGAAGGACACGCAGACCGTCGAGGATCTGCTCAAGCAGGTTGACGGCGCATCGCTGACGGTTGCGGTGCCGAACCTGAACACGAGCCTGAACGCCGTTCAGCAGTTCAAGAGCCGGGGGTAACGATGACGCTTCGAGGAATCGTCTGGCTCGCGGTCCTGTTCGCGATCGCCGCGGCGCTCGCCACCGTCGGCCGTTTCGACGCGGGGCAGGTGCTGCTCGTCTATCCGCCGTACCGGATCGACGTGTCGCTGAACCTGTTCGTGATCGCCATCGTCGTGCTGTTCATCGTCGTGTATGCGCTGCTGCGCATCGTGCGCAACATCTGGCGCATGCCGCAGCGGGTCGCCGCGTATCGCGCGCGTTCGCGCAACGAGAAGGCGCAGGCGTCGTTGCGCGATGCAATCTCGAACCTGTACGCGGGCCGCTTCTCGCGCGCCGAGAAGGCCGCGCGTGAAGCGATGTCGGTCGACGCGAACCTGGGCGCGGCGAGTCTCGTCGCGGCCACCGCCGCGCACCGGATGCACGAGTACACGCGCCGCGACGACTGGTTGTCGAAGGTCGACGCGCCCGAATGGCAGGATGCGCGGCTGCTTGCCGCGGCCGACATGCGCGCGGACGCGCGCGATGCCGACGGCGCGCTCGCCGCGCTGGCCGACATGCAGGCGGGCGGCAAGCGCATCCATGCGCAACAGGTCGCGCTGCGCGCGCAGCAGCAGTTGAAGAACTGGGCCGAGGTGCTGAAGCTCGCGAAGGCGCTCGAGAAGCGCGAGGCGCTGCATCCGGCCGCGGCCGTGCGGCTGCGCCAGCAGGCCGCGGAGAACCTGCTGCGCGAGCGCCGGCACGACCCGGATGCGCTGCTCGAGGTGTGGCAGTCGCTGTCGCCGGTCGAGCGCCAGTCGCCGCGTCTCGCCGATCTCGCGGCCGACCTGCTCGTGTCGCTCGAGCGCCGCACCGAAGCGCGCCGCATCGTCGAGGACGCGCTCGCGCACAACTGGGACGCGCGCCTGCTGCGCCGTTACCCGGACACCGCCGGCGCCGATGCGCTGCCGCTGATCCAGAAGGCCGAAGGGTGGAAGAAGGATCACCCGGAGGATGCCGACCTGCTGTTCGCGCTCGGCCGTCTCTGCCAGCAGCAGCAGCTGTGGGGCAAGGCGCAGTCGTTCCTCGAATCGGCGCTGAAGCTGGCCGACAACGAGGCGCTGAAGGTGCGGGCGCATCGTGCGCTCGCGCGCCTGTTCGAGCATCTCGGCGAAACCGACAAGGCCGCGAAGCACTACCGCGAAAGCGCGCTCGCGATCACCGTGGTCTGACGCGCGCAGCAGCGCTGCGCAACATGCCCCGAACGCCGCCCGGCCTTCGGGGCATTTTTTTGTCTGCTACGTGCCGAGCCTGCGCAGCAGGTCGTCCTCGCTTGCGACGAACCACACCGACGTGCCGCGATTGGACTCGCGAACCAGCGCGCGCAGCGCTTCGCTGCGCGTGAGCCAATGGTCGATGTCGCCGACCACGCCGAGCCGCACGCCGTAGTTGACGAGCTTCTGCAGCACGGCGCCGGCCAGCCCGCTGTCGAGCCGGTAGAAGTCGTCGTGCAACGCATCGGCAGGCATCGCGACCCAGTCGGCTTCATGCTCGTGCGCGAGCGCGACGAGGTCGAGCGCGTCGCTCTCCCGCTGCACGAGGCCGGCGGAAGGATCGCGGACCAGCACACGGCTGCCGGCTGCCTGAACGATTCGATGATGCATGCGGGTTGACTCCGTCGACATGAGAAAGGCGAGCACGCTGTCGCGCTGCCCGCGGATGAAATGGCGTTGATCTGGAAGGAACCGCACATGCGCGTGCGGCACGAGACGCGTCAGGCGATCGCGCGTGTCGCACGAATCGAGCATCACGTCGCGGCCGCCGACGATCGCGAGCACCGGCGCGGACAACGTGCGCAGCGCGTCGTCGGCGAATACCGGGATCGTGTCGATGCGCGGGCGAAACCCGCGATCCACTGCACGCATCAGCGCGATCGCGTCGCGCTCGGCCGGTGTTTGCGCGGGCGGCAGGCGGCCGAGCACGCGCCGCCGCACGCACGCGCGCCCGACGTCGCCGAGCAACAGCAGCGGCAATGCCCACCACAGAAACGGTTTCTGCCTGCCGATGCCGGACGGGCAGAGCAGCGCAAGCCGCGCGACGCGTGCCGGCCGACGCAACGCGAAGTCGAGCGCCGTTCGCGCGCCGAGCGAGATGCCGACGAACGCGGCACGTGGCACCTGCAGGCCGTCGAGCACGTCGTCGAGCCATTGCGCGTGCGCGTCGCCTGCGAGTGGCGGCCGCGACGGCGCACTCGGCCCTGCTTCGCCGATGACGTCGATCGCATGGAGCCGGAAGTGCTTCGACCACTCGACCGCGTAGTGCTGCCAGCTCGCTGCCGTCGTCTGTGCGCCGTGGATCAGTACGACCGGCGGCGCGTGTTCCGGCCCGCAGACGATCACGTGTGTGGCGCCGTGACGCGTCTGGACGGTGACGCGCCGATGCCCGTCCGGCCAGTGCGACAGTGCGGCCGCATAAGCGGTGCGAATCGCGCGTGCGTGGCACGGCGACCTGAAGATCCCGCTCATGTCGCGTCTTGCCGCAACAGCGCGTCGAGCGACGACATCAGCGCGGCCGTATCGGCCGGCGTCGCGGCCACGATGATCTTGACCTGGCTCGTGGCCGGATCGAACGTGACGTCGATCCGCACGGGGTCGACGTACGACGCGCGGCTGGACACCAGTGCTTGCAGCGACCGCGACAGATACTGGTGCAGCGACTGCGACGCGTCGGGAATGTCGACGATGCTGGTGACGCGCACCGTGCGCGGCACGGGCGCAGCGGGCGTCGTTTGCGTGAACGCGGCGAGATCGGCGTCGAGGATGCGGTACGCGCGTCCGACCCGCGTCGCGCGCAGCTTGCCTTCGCGAATGAACCGCAGGACGGTCTTCGGGTGGATGCGCAGGCGTCCGGCGGTGTCTTCGACGGTATGGAACATGATCGGCGGATGAGTGCTTGAATGCTCTTTATTGTTCCATATATGAAGGAGCATTAGGGAATAATCTGACGGTGCAAAAACGTCGCCGCCGAGCCGGCACGGAAGCGAAAACGCCCCGATGACCGGAGCAGTTCCAGCCATCGGGGCGTTCGGTGAACCGGCCATCGGCCGGCGTGGGTTGTGCGCCCGGTGCGCCCTGTGCGTCGTCAGGTGTCCTGTGTCAGTCGCCCCGCGTCACTTGTCGACGAGCCGCTTCGGCACCGACAGCGCGAGCAGCCCGCCGAGCACGAGGAACCCCGCGAGCATGTACATGCCCGCGTCGTTGGCGCCGGTCGCCTGCTTGAGCCAGCCCATCAGGTACGGGCTCAGGAAGCCCGCGAGGTTGCCGATCGAGTTGATCATCGCGATGCCGGCCGCGGCTGCCGTGCCGCCGAGGAACGCGGTCGGCAGGCTCCAGAACAGCGGCAGCGTGGTGAGGATGCCGATCGTCGCGAGCGTGAGGCCGAGCATCGCGAGCGCCGTCTGGTGTGCCCAGATCACCGACAGCACGAGCCCGAGCGCGCCGATCGCGGCCGGAATCGCGAGGTGCCAGCGGCGCTCGCGGCGCTTGTCCGCGCTGCGCGCGATCAGGATCATCGCGACCACCGCGGCCGCATACGGAATCGCCGACAGCAGGCCGATCGCGACCGTGTCGGTCACGCCCGTCGCCTTGATGATGGTCGGCAGCCAGAAGCCGACGCCGTAGAGCCCCATCACGAACGAGAAATAGATCAGCGCCATCAGCAACACGCGCGGGCTTGCCAGCACGGCGCCGAGCGGCAGGTCTTGCTTCGTCGCTTCTTCCGCGTCGACGTTGCGCGCGAGCAGCGCTTTTTCGTCGTCGGTGAGCCAGGTCGCGCTCGAGATCCGGTCGTCGAGCTTGAGAAACACGACCACGCCGACCAGCACCGACGGAATGCCTTCGAGCAGGAACAGCCATTGCCAGCCATGCCAGCCGCTCGCGCCGTCGAACGCCTTCAGGATGAAGCCCGAGAGCGGCCCGCCGATCACGCCGGACAGTGCGACGGCCGTCATGAAGAACGTCGTCATCCGGCCGCGCCGGTGCGCGGGATACCAGTAGGTGAGATAGAGGATCACGCCGGGGAAGAAGCCCGCTTCGGCGACGCCGAGCAGGAAGCGCATCACGTAGAACATCGCGGGCGTCGTGACGAACATCGTCAGGATCGAGATCACGCCCCACGTCGCCATGATGCGGGCGATCCACACGCGCGCGCCGACCTTGTGCAGGATGATGTTGCTCGGGACTTCGAAGAGGAAATAGCCGAAGAAGAAGATGCCGGCGCCGAGCCCGTAGACGGTGTCGCTGAGATTCAGGTCGCTCGCCATCTGCAGCTTCGCGAACCCGACGTTCACGCGGTCGAGATACGCGACCACGTAGCACAGCAGCAGGAGCGGCGTGAGCCGCCACGACACCTTGCGGTAGGTTGCTTCCTCGAATGCGCCGGACGAACCCGGCAGCGACTGCGTCGATGTTGCCATGTTGTCTCCTGGTTTTGTTGTTCGCCGGAAGCGGCGCATCGGTGGCCGATCCGGTTTCGTGCGAAGCAATGCGTGGATGTCGTGCCGGCCCGCAAGCCCGGGCGCGGCGCGACGGGTGCGGCTAGATGCAGCGTCCGCCGTCGACTTCGAGGCAGACGCCGGTGATGAACTCGGCCTCGTCGGATGCGAGGTACAGCGCCGCGTTCGCGATGTCCTGCGGCGTCGAGAAGCGGCCGAGCGGGATCGTCGCGAGGAAGCGGCGGCGGTTCTCGGGCGTGTCCTCGCAGCCCATGAACTCGGTCATCAGCGCCGTTTCGCCGAGCACGGGGTTGATGCAGTTCACGCGGATGCGGTCGGCGCCGAGTTCGGCCGCGAGCGATTTGCTCGCGGTGATCATCGCGCCCTTCGTGCTGTTGTACCAGACGAGGCCCGGGCGCGGGCGCACGCCGGCCGTCGACGCGACGTTCACGAACACGCCGCCGCCCTGTGCGCGGAAGTACGGAACGAAGGTCTGCACGCACCAGAACAGGCTCTTCATGTTGACGGCGTACACGCGGTCGAACTCGGCCTCCGTCACGTCGAGCACCGGCTTGTTACGGTGCGTGGTGCCCGCGTTGTTCACGACGATCTGCACCGAATGGAAATCGTCGAGCGCGGCCTGCAGCAGCGCGCGCCAGTCGTCGTCCTTCGACACGTCGCCGGCCACCGCGATCGCCTTGCCGCCCGCGAGCGCGATCTCGCTCGCGACGCGCTCGGCCGCCGCGCCGTTCAGATCGTTGACGACGACGTTCGCGCCTTCGCGCGCGTAGGTCTTCGCGATGCCTTCGCCGAAGCCCGAGCCGCCGCCCGTGACGATGGCCGTCTTGCCGCTCAACCGCATGGTGTGTCTCCTGTGCTGGTCATGAGAGTCGTCGTGTTGTGCGATGCGGCCGGCCGCTGCCGGCCGCATTTCGCGCGCCGCGCGTTCAGCCGTGCCGGATCGCGATCGTCTTCAGCGCGGTGAAGCCGTACAGTGCCTCGAAACCTTTTTCCCGGCCATGGCCCGAGTGGCCGACGCCGCCGAACGGCAGCTCGACGCCGCCGCCCGCACCATAGTTGTTGATGAACACCTGGCCCGCTCGCAGGCGCCGTGCGAGACGCATCTGGCGCGCGCCGTCGCGTGTCCAGATACCCGCGACGAGCCCGTACGGCGTGCCGTTTGCGAGCGCCACGGCTTCGTCCTCGTCGACGAAACGCATCGCGGCGAGCACGGGGCCGAACACTTCCTCCTGCGCGAGCCGGTGCGACGGCGGTACGTCGCGCAACAGCGCGGGCGCCTGGTAGAAGCCGCTTTCGGGCGCGTCGGCGACGACCTGCCCGTGCGCGGCCATCGGAATGCCGTCGTGCTGCGCGTCGGACAGGAAATCCCACACGCGCTGCTGTTGTTTCGCGTTGATGAGCGGGCCGCAGTCGAGATCGGCGCGGCTCGGGCCGACCCGCAACCCGTTGAATGCGGTGGCGAGCCGTTCGACGAGCGGCTCGTAGACCGCGCGCTCGATCAGCACGCGGCTGCCGGCCGAGCAGGTCTGCCCGCCGTTCTGCACGATCGCCGACACGAGTACGGGCAGCGCCGCTTCGAGATCGGCGTCGGCGAATACGATCTGTGGCGACTTGCCGCCGAGTTCGAGCGTGACGGGCACGTGGTTTTCGGCCGCCATCTGCGTGACCAGCTTGCCGGTGGCGGGCGAGCCCGTGAACGAGATGTGGTCGATGCCCGGATGGCGCGCGAGCGCGGCGCCGGCCTCATGGCCGTAGCCGGTGACGATGTTGAGTGCGCCGGCCGGCAGCCCGGCTTCGGCGGCCAGTTCGGCGACGCGCAGCAGCGACAGGCACGCATCCTCGGCCGGCTTGACGACACATGCGTTGCCGGCCGCGAGCGCCGCGCCGACGCTGCGCCCGAAGATCTGCATCGGGTAGTTCCACGGCACGATGTGGCCCGTGACGCCGTGCGGCTCGCGCACCGTCAGCACCGTGTAGCCGGCCTGATAGGGGAGGGTTTCGCCGTGCAGTTTGTCGGCGGCGCCCGCATAGAACTCGAAGTAGCGCGCGAGCGCGGCCGCGTCGGCGCGCGCCTGCTTGAGCGGCTTGCCGGTATCGCGCGCCTCGATCGTGGCGAGTTCCTCGATGGAATCGGTCACGCGCGCCGACAGCCGCATTAGCACACGGCCGCGCTCGGCGGCGCTTTTGGCGCCCCACGCGCCTGCGAAGGCGTCGCGGGCGGCGGCGACCGCGCGCTCGATGTCGGGGGCGGTGCCGCGCGCGATCGCCGCGAACGGCTGGCCGTCGGACGGATCGACGACCGCGATGGTTTCCAGTTGCGCGGGCAACGTCCATTCACCCGCGATGAAGTGCTTCGCCTCTTCCATGCGTGCTCCTGTCGACCCGCGTTAGCGCTTCAGCGCTTACGCGGGTCCCATGCTTTGCGGTCGGCCCGCGTTGGTGCTTGCTTACCCATGGCCGGCCCAGACTTCGCGATCGACCCGCGCCGGCGCTTCAGCGTCGACACCGATCCCGTGCAACGCCGCCTGTCGTTCGGCGGCCGGACATCCGGAACGATTATCGCGCCGATCGTCATCCGGACGCCACCGGTCGATTGGCTATAATGGCGCATTCCGTTGAGGGGCGTCTGCGGCGGTGCATCGGCCGCGGCGCCCTGTCCCGAATTCCCATCGACCTACAGAGAGCGCTCATGAGCTTCAATCATGTTCCGGCCGGCAAGGACCTGCCGCAAGATTTCAACGTGATCATCGAGATTCCCGCGCAAAGCGATCCGGTGAAGTACGAGGCGGACAAGGAGCTGGGCCTCCTCGTCGTCGACCGCTTCATCGGCACGGGCATGCGCTATCCGGTGAACTACGGCTACATCCCGCAGACGCTGTCGGGCGACGGCGATCCGGTCGACGTGCTGGTGATCACGCCGTTCCCGCTGCTGGCCGGCTCGATCGTGCGTTCGCGCGTGCTCGGCATGCTGCAGATGACCGATGAGTCGGGCGTCGACGCGAAGCTGGTCGCGGTGCCGCACGACAAGGTCTGCCCGATGACGGCGAACCTGAAGTCGATCGACGACGTGCCCGAGTACCTGAAGGACCAGATCAAGCACTTCTTCGAGCAATACAAGGCGCTCGAGAAGGGCAAGTGGGTGAAGGTCGAAGGCTGGGCCGGCATCGAAGCGGCGCACAAGGAAATCACCGACGGCGCCGCGAACTACAAGAAGTAAGCGGCGTACCGGCCGGCGGCCGGTTCGTGTGAATGCAAACCGCGCGTGTCTCGTCAGGAGGCCGCGCGGTTTTGTTTTGCGTGCGCGGTTTTCTTGCGTGCGGGTGTGGAGCTGTCCGGTGCGTCTTTCGTGCGCTGCTTGCGATCGGCGCGGCGAGGGGCGGCGGAGGCCGCAGCGGCTTCGGCGGTTTTCGTGATCGACGGGCGGCGGCGGGCCGGAGCAGCGGCGTCGTGTTCGTTCGTGACGGGTTGGCTCGCGACAGCCGGCGTTTTCCGTTTCGACGATGGGCGCGCGGACGGTTTGTCCTGCTTTGCGGGTGCACCGCGAGACGAGGCTTTTTTCGCCGCCGCATCGCCGTCGGGTTTCGCGCGTTTCGCGACCGGTGCGGCCTTTGCCGCCTTCGGCGCGTTGGCGGCTTGCTTTGTCTTCGCGGTCTTTGCAGACTTGACGGCTTTCTCGGCTTTCTCGGCTTTCTCGGCTTTCTCGGCTTTCTCGGCTTTCTCGGCTTTCTCGGCTTTTCCGGCTTTTCCGGCTTTCGCCGTCTTCCTCGCCGCCTTCTCCGTTCCCGCCTTCTTCGTCACGTCGTCGACGTTCCCCGCCTTCGCCTTCTTCCGCCCGCGCGCACCCGCGTGCGAACCGGCCGCGTCGCCATTTTCATCGACCGTCATCACTGTCGGCAACACCGATTCCAGCGTCCGTGACCCGGCCGCCAGCTCGCGCTTCTGCGCGGCCGTGAGCCGCTTCACCCAGTATTCGGCGCGTGACGCGCTCGACCGGTCGGGCAGCGGGAACGACGCGAGCACCGCGCGCGGCTTGCGCGAGCGCGTGTAGCGCGCGCCCTTGCCGGCCGCGTGCTCGTCGAAGCGTGCGGCGACATCGGTCGTGATGCCCGTATAGACGCTGTCGTCGGCGCATTCGATCAGATACAGAAACCAGGACATGGCAGGGCGGCGCGCTGCCGCTATTCCGTGCCGCGCCGGAACGGATCGTGTTCGCGCAATTCGTCGACGTACGCGTGGATATGGTCGGTCTCGCGTTCGAGAAAGCGTGCGACCGCATCCGAGAACGCCGGGTGCGCGAGCCAGTGCGCGGAGTGCGTGACGGTCGGCAGGAAGCCGCGCGCGAGCTTGTGCTCGCCTTGCGCGCCGCCTTCGAACGTGTCGAGCCCGGCCTCGATGCAGAATTCGAGCAACTGGTAGTAGGCCGTTTCGAAATGCAGGCAGGGCACGTGCTCGATTGCGCCCCAGTAGCGCCCGTACAGCGTGCCGCCGCCATGCTCGCCGCGCCGGTAGACGGCGAGCGCGCTCGCGATCGGCCGGCCGTCGGCTTCCGCGATCACGAGCAGCAGGTTCTCGGGCATCGTCGCGCCGATCGCGCGGAAGAAGTCGAGGTTCAGGTACGGGCTCGAAAAGTGTTCGCGGTAGGTCTGCCGGTAGCAGCGCGAGAAGAAGCGCCAGTCGGCGTCGGTGATCCGGTCGCCGGTGAGCCGCCTGAACGTCACGCCCGCATCGTGCACCTTGCGCCGCTCGGCGCGGATGTTCTTGCGCTTCTTCTGCTCGAGCGTGCCGAGGAAATCGTCGAAGTGGCGGTAGCCGTCGTTGATCCAGTGGAACTGCACGCCTTCGCGCAGCATCATCCCCATCGATTCGAGGAGGCGCGCTTCGTCGCCGGTCGGGAACAGCACGTGCAGCGACGACACGTCGCTCTGTTCGGCGAACGCGAGCAGCGTGGCCGCGAGCCGGCGGCGCGCGTCGTCGTCGGCCGCGAGCAGGCGCGTGCCCTGCACGGGCGTGAACGGCACCGCGCACAGCAGCTTCGGGTAGTAGGGGATGTCGTTGCGCTGGTATGCGTCGGCCCATGCCCAGTCGAACACGTATTCGCCGTACGAATGCTGCTTCGCATAGACGGGCGCGGCGGCCGCGAGGCGGCCCGTGCGCGCGTCGGTCAGCGTGACGAAGTGCGGCGACCAGCCGGTATCGTCGACCGCGCAGCGCGCGACGTGCAGCGCGTCGAGGAATTCGTGGCGCAGGAACGGCGTCGGCTGCGCGTCGCGCGCGAGCAGCGCGTTCCATTCGTCGGCCGGCACCTCGGCGGGGGACGACAGGATGCCCGTGCGATAATCGATGCGTTCGTGTTTCAAGCGTGAATCCGTACCGTTGGATGTTGCCGGACGCGTGCCGCCGTGGCCCGCGCCCGGGACGATTTCGTCAGCCGTTCAGGGCGCGCCGCCGGGCTGCGCCGATCCCGTCATGAAGACCCGACTCGCTCTCGCCCAGATCAACGTCACCGTCGGCGATTTCGCCGGCAACGTCGCGCGGATCGTCGCGGCCGCGCGCGCCGCGCACAACGATGGTGCGCAGCTGATGGTCGCGCCCGAACTCGCGCTGTCCGGCTATCCGCCGGAAGACCTGCTGCTGCGGCCCGCGTTCTACGCGGCGGCGGCGGCCGCGCTCGACGCGCTCGCCGATGCGCTGAAGGCGTTCGACGGGCTCGCGGTGCTGGTCGGCCATCCGTTGCGCGGCGCGGGCGAAGGCGCGTCGGGCAGCGATCCGCGCGCGCCAGCCGTCGATGGTAATGCAAACCGCCCGATCGAGCGCGGCGTGCCGCCCACCGACACCTTCAACGCGGTGTCGCTGATCGTCGGCGGCGAGATCGTCGGCACCTACCGCAAGCAGGATCTCCCCAACGCCGAGGTATTCGACGAGAAGCGTTATTTCGCGACGGACGCCGAGCCGCTCGTGTTCGAGCTGAACGGCGTGAAATACGGCGTGATCATTTGCGAGGACGCGTGGCACGCATCGGCCGCGCAGATCGCGAAGGCGGCCGGCGCGCAGGTGCTGCTGATCCCGAACGGCTCGCCGTATCACATGAACAAGGAAGCGGTGCGCATCGACATCCTGCGTGCGCGGATCCGCGAAACCGGGCTGCCGATGGTGTACGTGAACCTCGTCGGCGGGCAGGACGAACTCGTATTCGACGGCGGCTCGTTCGTGCTCGACGTGCAGGGTACGCTCGTCGCGAAGCTGCCGCAGTTCGACGAAGGGCACGCGATCGTCGAATTCGACGGCGCGCGGCCGCTGCCCGGCGCGATCGCGCCCGAGCTGTCGACGGATGCGCAGGTGTACCGCGCGCTCGTGACGGGCGTGCGCGACTACATCGGCAAGAACGGTTTTCCCGGCGTGCTGATCGGGCTGTCGGGCGGTGTCGATTCGGCGCTGGTGCTGGCGCTCGCGTGCGATGCGCTCGGCCCCGAGCGCGTGCGCGCGGTGATGATGCCGTCGCGCTTCACGGCCGACATCTCGACCACCGACGCGGCGGAGATGGCGCGGCGCGTCGGCGTGCGCTACGACGAGATCGCGATCGCGCCGATGTTCGACGCGTTCCGCGCATCGCTCGCGGGCGAGTTCGCGGGCCGCGCGGAAGACGCGACGGAGGAGAACATCCAGGCGCGCATCCGCGGCACGCTGCTGATGGCGCTGTCGAACAAGTTCGGCTCGATCGTGCTGACGACCGGCAACAAGAGCGAAATGGCGGTCGGCTACTGCACGCTGTACGGCGACATGGCCGGCGGTTTCGCGGTGATCAAGGACATCGCGAAGACGCTCGTGTACCGGCTTTGCCGCTATCGCAACGAGACGTCCGACTACGCGCTGCGCGACGTGATCCCCGAGCGGATCCTGACGCGCGCGCCGTCGGCCGAGTTGCGCGAGAACCAGACCGATCAGGACAGCCTGCCGCCGTACGACGTGCTCGACGCGATCATGCGGATGTACATGGAGGAAGACCGGCCGCTCGCTGAAATCGTCGCGGCCGGTTACGCGCAGGCCGACGTCGAGCGCGTGACGCGGCTCATCAAGATCAACGAATACAAGCGCCGCCAGGCGCCGATCGGCATCCGCGTCACGCATCGCGCATTCGGGCGCGACTGGCGCTACCCGATCACGTCACGTTTTACCGAACGTCTCGACTGAGCCGCGCACGGCTTACAATCGGGATCGCGATTTTTCATCCAAACGAGCATTGAGGGACAACCATCATGAAACGCATCACCGCCATCATCAAGCCGTTCAAGCTGGACGAAGTCCGCGAAGCGCTCGCCGAAGTGGGTCTCACGGGCCTGACCGTGACGGAAGTGAAGGGCTTCGGTCGCCAGAAGGGGCACACGGAGCTGTATCGCGGCGCCGAATACGTCGTCGACTTCCTGCCCAAGATGAAGATCGAGGTGGTCGTCGCGGAAGCGCAGGTCGACCAGGTGATCGACGCGGTGATCGGCGCGGCGCGCACCGGCAAGATCGGCGACGGCAAGATCTTCGTGTCGGACGTCGAGCGCGTGATCCGCATCCGCACCGGCGAAGAGAACGAAGCGGCCGTCTGAGCGCCGCTTCCGGCAAAGGCCGCGCAAAGCCGGCCCGCCCAATAAAAAACGGTGCGATACCCGGGTGGGTACCGCACCGATACGCGCCTCTCGCAGCAGCGTGGAAAGTGTTGTCGAATCGTTCTCCGGCAGCGCCCGATCAGAACAGGTGCTGGATGCCGGCGTAGACGCCGGTCTGGCTGCCGCCCGGGTTCGGGTTGCCCGTCGAAACGGCCGTGCCGGCGCCGTTCGCGTTCAGGCCGAAGTTGGCCGACGAGCTGTTGCGCACCGTCGCGACCTGCAGGTCGAACAGCGTGCGCTTCGAGATGTTGTACGAACCGCCGACCGTATAGATGTTCGCGTTGCCGCCGCCGTGGTTCGCGTTCACGTGATACACGGCTGCGATCAGCGCCGCTGCCGGCGTCGCTTGCCACGTCACGCCGCCCCAGACCTGCTGGGTGCCGGTCACGCCGGCGTTCACGGCCGGGCCGCCGCTGCCGTCCGCGCGCGATGCCTGGTAGGCGGCCTGCAGCTTGAACTGGCCGAGGAACACGTTCACGCCCGCGAAGTATTCACGCGAATAGTTGAACACGTCCGAGAAGCGGCCGCTGCTGTCGCGCGTTTCGTCGTAGATGCCGCGCAACTGGAACAGCGAGTTCGTGTACGTGACCTGCGCACCGGCTGCACGGCCCGGCTGGCCGGCCGTCGTGTTGCCGTTGAAGCTGGTCGAGTTCGAGAACGAGAACTGGCCGTAGAAGTCGAGGCCGTAGAACTGCGGCGACTGGTACGAAACGTTGTTGCTGGTCTTGTTCCAGTTGCGGCCGCGTACGAGCGATGCGGTCGACCAGGCCGACTGGCCGAACGGGTCGAAGTCCCACACGCCGTTGGCGATCGCGAGCTCACGACCCAACAGCAGCGTACCGTAGCGATCGTTCGAAATGCCGACCGTCGCATAACGATCCCAGATCGAGCCGCTGAAGCCGCCGGTCATCGTGTTGAACGCGCCTTCGAGGTGGAACAGGACCTTGTTGCCGCCGCCGATGTCCTCGCTACCCTTCAAGCCCCACAGGCTCGTGCCCCAGTCGCCGCTTTCCGCGCGCACTTGGTGGCCGTTTTGCAGGCCGTTCATGTACTCGATGCCTGCATCCAGACGGCCATACAGCGTGACGCTGCTCTGCGCGTGCGCCGTAACCACCCCAGCAGCCATCAGCGCGGCCGCGACCAAAGCTTTCTTCATCGTCTCCTCCATACCCTGTCAAAAAGTCAACCCAGAACTGCACGAGATGCCCGGAGCGACGAGCGCCGGGCAAAAGCGGGATAACCAGGGAGACCTCGTGCAGGGCCGGTAAGCACAGCACGCGGGCAAGCGGACGAAAATACCGTTGAGCGGTCCCGCGCACAGCCGGGTCGGCCTGCGGGGTCTCCTTGTAGTGTCGTGAAGCTAAACTACATTTCACGAACTTCGTTTTGCTACTTTGGTTACTAATTTAGCAAAAATACAATTTTGTGGCGATGGAAATCGTTGTTTGACTAACACGTGTCGCCAAATTGCCATGCAACACAGTGCGCAACGGGTGTACCGAGGGTTGTCGATTACCGGAAAACCCTTGTCCCGCAAGGGAGACACGATTCCTACGGACATGGGTCAAGGATTGCCACTATTGACGTTGCAATAACGTGGGCGTAAGCGCGAAAGATGCGAAATTGGTAAGTATTTCGTAATGAATTAGAGGCTGGCGGCCAGCGCTGTGCGAAGCCCGCCGCGCATGGCCTGGCGCCCCGGTGCGCGCCGCTCAGCCCGGGTCCGGACGGGCGTCGAGCAACTGCGCGCGAATCCAGCGGTGCGCATCGGTACGCGCATGCTTCGCGTGCGAATAGACCTTCACCGTATAGCGCGGAATCTCGAACGGCGCGGGGAAGATGCGGATCGGCGCGGCGTGTCGCAGTGCCTGCGCAGCGCGGTTCGGCACGGTCATCAGGAGTGCGGATTCCGCGATCACGAACGGTGCGGCGAGCACGCTCGGCAACTGTACGGCGACCTGCCGCGCGAGGCCGAGCCGGTCGAGCACGTAATCGACCACGCCGCGCGATTCGTTCCACGGCGTGACGACCACGTGGCGCGCCGCGAGGTACTGGTCGAGCGTCAGCCGCCGGCGGATGTCCGGATGCGCGGCGCTCGCGATCACGACGTAGTCGTCGGAGAACCAGTCGAAATCCTCGATGCCCGGCGCGTCGGCCGCCGATTCCTCGTGATAGCCGAGCGCGAAGTCGATGCGGCCGGCGGCGAGCGCGTCGACGGAAATCTTGCGGTCGGAATGGACGACGCGAATCCGCAACTGCGGCGCGACGTGCTGGATGCGTGCAAGGAACGCCGGCAGGACGGCGAACGCCGTGTAGTCGGTCGCGGCGAACACGAACGTGCGGTCGCTTTGCGCGGGATCGAAGCGGCGCGCACGGGCGAGCCCCTTCGACATCGCGTCGAGCGCGCCGCCGGCCCACGCGGCGATGTCGTCGGCGCGGACGGTCGGCTGCATCTCGTTGCCGAGGCGCACGAACAGGGCGTCGCCGATCGCGTCGCGCAGCCGCGCGAGCGCGTGGCTCAGCGCGGACGGGCTCATGGCGAGCTCGTGGGCGGCCGCGGCGACCGACCGGTGGCGGTACAGCGCGTCGAACACGAGCAGCAGGTTCAGGTCGAGGCGGCGCAGATCGGGATGCATCATGTTCAGGTCAGAATGAAGAAACTGCACTTCCTGCAGTAACCGCATGAACGTAGCATGACGATCTGACTGGCGCCAGCGCGGTTGCGCGGCGCTGCTTCCCTTTTCAGATCCGGGCCGCAGGAGGGCTCATACCGTGCCAATCGATATCCGTTCCGCTACCGTCGCCGACGTGCCGCTGATCCTGCGTTTCATCACCGAGCTGGCCGTCTACGAGAAGGCGGAACACGAAGTGGTCGCGACGCCTGCGTCGCTCGAGCGCAGCCTGTTCGGCGAAGGGTCGCCGGCGCGCGCGCTGATCTGCGAGGTCGACGGCGAGCCGGCCGGCTTCGCCGTGTATTTCTTCTCGTATTCGACGTGGCTCGCGCGGCAGGGGCTGTATCTCGAGGATCTGTACGTGTCGCCGCGCTTTCGCGGCGCGGGCGCGGGGCTGCGGCTGCTGAAGGCGCTCGCGCGGATCGCGGTCGAGTCGGGCTGCGGGCGTTTCGAGTGGAGTGTGCTCGACTGGAACGAGCCGGCGATCCGCTTCTACGAGAGCGTCGGTGCGGCGCCGCAGAGCGAATGGGTGCGTTACCGGCTTGCAGGCGACGCGTTGCGCGCGTTCGCCGACAGCACGCCGGTGAGCGCCGGATAAACACGACGGTAAACGCAAAACGGGCGCCGCGCGGTGAACCGCGGGGCGCCCGTTCGTGAGGGCTTGCGTTACTTGAGGCTGCCCGACAGGAACCCGCGCAGGCGTTCGCTCTTCGGATTGGCAAACACCTCGGCCGGCACGCCTTCTTCCTCGACGCGGCCCTGATGCAGGAACATCACGTGGTTCGACACATTGCGCGCAAAGCCCATCTCGTGCGTGACGACGATCATCGTGCGGCCTTCCTCGGCCAGCTTCTGCATCACCTTCAGCACTTCGCCCACCAGCTCCGGGTCGAGCGCCGACGTCGGCTCGTCGAACAGCATCACGTCCGGATGCATCGCGAGCGCGCGCGCAATCGCGACACGCTGCTGCTGGCCGCCGGAAAGATGCGACGGATACTGCTTCTCGACGCGCGGCGCGAGGCCGACCTTCTCGAGATACTCGCGCGCACGATCCTCGGCTTCCTTCTTCGGGATGCCGAGCACGTTCACGGGCGCTTCCATCACGTTCTCGAGCACGTTCATATGCGACCAGAGGTTGAAGTGCTGGAACACCATCGACAGCTTGGTGCGCACGCGCTGCAGCTGCTTCGTGTCGGCCGCGCGCAGCGCGCCCGTCTTGTCGAGCGCGGTGCGTACTTCCTCGCCGTCGACGAAGATGCGGCCCGCGTTGGGCTGTTCGAGGAAGTTGATGCAGCGGAGCATCGTGCTCTTGCCGGAGCCCGACGAGCCGATCACGCTGATCACGTCGCCCGAGTTCGCCTTCAGCGACACGCCCTTGAGCACCTCGTTGTCGCCGTACCGCTTGTGGAGATCGTCGACGAAAAGCTTCTGGTTCTGGGAATTCATCAATAGTCCTGCGAAAACTTACTTGCCTTGCGGGCGCAGATACGCGAGCCAGCGGCGCTCGGCCTGGCGGAACAGCCACACGAGCGTGAACGAGATCGCGAGATAGAGCAGGGCGGCGATGCCGAACGCGTGGAACGACATGTAGGTCGCCGAGTTCACGTCGCGGGCGATCTTCAGGATGTCCGGCACGGTCGCGGTGAAGGCCACCGTCGTCGCGTGCAGCATCAGGATCACTTCGTTGCTGTACAGCGGCAGCGCGCGGCGCAGCGCCGACGGCAGGATCACGCGGCGATACATCGTGAACGGCGTCATCCCGTACGCGCGCGCGGCTTCGATCTCGCCGTACGAGGTCGCCTTGATCGCGCCCGCGAAGATCTCGGTGGTGTACGCGCAGGTGTTCAGCGTGAACGCGAGCAGCGTGCAGTGCATCCCGTCGCGGAAGAACGCGTCGAGCATCGGCGTGCCGCGCACGGCCTGCAGGCTGTAGAGGCCCGTGTAGCAAAGCAGCAGCTGCACGTAGAGCGGCGTGCCGCGGAACACGTACGTGTAGAGCCACACGGCGCTCGACAGCCACTTCCGCTTCGACACGCGCGCGACCGCGAGCGGTATCGACAGGCAGAAGCCGAGGCCGATCGACACGACGAGCAGCCACAGCGTGATCGCGACGCCGGTGATGCGGTAGCCGTCGGTGTAGAGGTAGTTGCGCCAGTATTCTTGGATGAGTTCGATCATAGGTCAGCCTTGCGGACACCGGTCGAGTAGCGCTTTTCGAGCCACATCAGCACGAAGTTCGAGATCGTCGTGATGGCGAGGTAGACCGCTCCCGCGATCAGCGTGAAGAAGAAGAACCGCAGCGTGCCCTTGCCGGCGTCCTGCGACGCTTTCACGACGTCGGCCAGGCCGATGATCGACACGAGCGCGGTGGACTTCACGAGCACCTGCCAGTTGTTGCCGATGCCCGGCAGCGCGAAGCGCATCATCTGCGGGAACATGATCCGCGTGAACACCTGCCAGTTCGTCATCCCGTATGCGCTGCCGGCCTCGAGCTGGCCGCGCGGCACCGACAGGAACGCGCCGCGGAACGTCTCGGTGAAGTACGCGCCGTAGATGAAGCCCAGCACGAGCACGCCGGCGAGGAACGGGTCGATGTCGATCTGGTCCCAGCCGAGCGCGTCGGTCGCCATGTTCAGCCAGATCTGCAGGCTGTAGAACAGCAGCAGCATCAGCACGAGGTCGGGCACGCCGCGGATCAGCGTCGTGTAGACGGTGCCGACGCCGTTCGTCACGCGGTTGCGCGACAGCTTCGCGCCCGCGCCGAGCAGGCCCAGCAGGAACGACAGCGCAAGCGAAAGCACCGCCAGTTTGACGGTTTGCCAGGTGCCTGCGAGGATCAGCGGGCCGTAACCTTGTAGAAACATATGTGGTCCTTGACGGCGCACGCGGTGCGCCGCGAAAGACGCGCCCGCCAAGCTGCGCGGAACGCCCCGTGCGTATCATGACCGTCCGCCCCGGCATGGGTGCCGGGCCGGCCCGTCGCAAGCGGCGGGCCGAGGGGCGGGCGGCGCGTGGTTGACTGCTGTACTGCCCGGATGCGGGGCCGCCCCCGCGTCCGTTGCTTCTTCTTGTCGGCGCTCAGCGAGCCGAGTAGACGCTGAACGAGAAGTACTTGTGCGACAGCCGGTCGTAGGTGCCGTCCTTGTGCATGTCGGCCAGCGCCTTGTTGATCTTGAGCTTCAGGTCCGTATCGTCCTTGCGCAGGCCGATCGCGGTGCCGTCGCCGATCGTCTTCGGATCCTTCACTTCCGGCCCGGCGAACGCGAAGCCCTTGCCGCGCGGCGTGCGCAGGAAACCGTAGTCGGCCTGCAGTTCGTCCTGCAGCGTCGCGTCGAGGCGGCCCGAGCCGAGATCGGCGTAGACCTGGTCCTGGTTCTGGTAAGGAATGATCGTCACGCCCTGCGGTTCCCAGTACGCCTTCGCGTAGGTTTCCTGCGTGGAGCCCTGCTCGACGCCGACGCGCTTGCCCTTGAGCGACGCGACCGTCGGCAGCAGCGGCGAGCCGGCCTTTGCGATCATCCGCGCCGGCGCGTCGTACACCTTGTCGGAGAAGTCGATCTGCTCGCGGCGCTTGTCCGTGACGGTCAGCGACGACACGATGACGTCGTACTTCTTCGCCTTCAGCGCCGGGATGATCCCGTCGAGATCCTGCGCCACCCACACGCATTTCACGTTGATCCGCTTGCAGATCTCCTTGGTGAGATCGACGTCGAAACCGACGATCTCGCCGCTCGGGGCGGTCGACTCGAACGGCGGGTAGCTGGCATCGACGCCGATCCGCACGGTCTTCCACTCCTTCGCGAAGGCGCTGCCCGCCACGAGGGCGAGGGCGGCGCACAGGGCGGCCTTCTTCATTTCCATCCTTCTGTTGCTGACTTTCCGGGGGCGCTCGCGGCCGGTCGGACCGGGCGCCGCGGCGTATTCTAGACGGCCAAAATTCGCCGATCGGCGCTCTGGCGATGGCGGCGCCGGAAGGGCGAACGCCAAAAGGGCGGTATTCTACCCGAACGCGATACCCGCAAAACGGCAATCCGGCGCGATCGATCGATTCTTCGATTCGGCTGTTGCGGCAATCACCGCATTCGCAACGGGTATTGCGTCAATTGCAGTCGTGAATGCAGCGATCCGGTGCGCGGTCGACGGATTGTGGCGGGGTCGGTGCAACCTTACAGTTGGGGCACACCAGAAACAACGCGTCTCACGGAGTGCTCCCATGTTCCAGATCCGTCGTGCCGCCGACCGCGACCAGCGCAGCCATGGCTGGCACGAGTCCCATCACAGCTTTCCCTGCGCCGCCGGGCGTGGCGGCGCGCCGGCGTTCGGCGCGCTGCGCGAACTGAACGAGGAGTGCATCGCGCCGACCCGCGGCTTCGGCATGCGTCCGTACCGCGATGCGGAAATCGTCACCTATGTGCTCGACGGCGCGCTGGCGTACCGCGACAGCCTCGGCAGCGGCGCGATCGTCCGCGCGGGCGGCGTGCAGCGCACGAGCGCCGGCACGGGGATCATGCTCAGCGAAACCAATGCGTCGCGCGACCAGCCGCTGCGCCTGTTGCGGATCTGGCTTGCGCCGGCCGGGGCGGGCGGCCGGCCCGGCTATGCACACACGCGCTTCGCCGACGACGACCGGCGCGGCCGGCTGCGGCTCGTCGCGTCGCCGGACGGCGGCGACGGCTCGCTGCCGGTACAGGCGGATGCGCGGATCTTCGCGGGATGGATCGACGGGGACGAACGGGCGGCATTCGACGTGCCGGCCGGCCGCCGTGTCTACGCGCACGTGGCGCGCGGCGAGGTGGAGATCAACGGCCGCCCGCTGGCGGCGGGCGACGGCGCGGGCATCGGCGGCGTGGACGCGGTCACGTTCGCGCGAGGCCGGGCGGCCGAGGTGCTGCTGTTCGACGTCGCCTGACATGAAAAAAGGGGACGCGGGCGGGTGCCTGCGTCCCCTTCGGCGCCACCCCGGGGGGAGGCTTGCCGGCTTACTGCGCCGGCGCCGACGCGGCCTTGGCCGCGCGATGCTGCTGCCAGCGTTCCTTCATCTTCTCGTGGCGCTGCTCCATCTTCGCGAACTGCTGCTTGAGCGCCGTGCTGACCGTGGTCTTCTGCTGGTCGTTCAGCCCGTTGTAGAACGCGAGCCACGCGGCGGACGTCTGTTCGCGCAGTTGTGCGTTCTGCTGCTCGGCCTGCTGGCGTGCGGCGTGCATTGCGCTCAGGTCGAGAATCGGCTGGTTCTGCTGCGCCTTGAACTGCTCGCGCATCTGTTCGTGGTTCTTGCGCATCGCGTCACGGCTCTGCTTCATCGTGTTGACGGCCGTCTGCCATTGCTGTTCCTGCGACGCGTTGAGCTTCAGCTGGTCATGCAGTTTCATGATCGCGCCGAACGGGCCGCCTTCGTGCCCGTGCATCTGGTGCATGCCGGGGCCGCCCTGCGGCGGCATGTCGTTGGGCTGCGCGGCATGCGCGGTGCCGAATGCGAGAGCGAGCACGGTAGCGGCCGCGATGGCCACGCGGGAAGTCTTCTTATACATTTCAGAAACTCCTTGTATCCAAAGGGTCCGGCGATGCGGCCGCGGGGCAACCCGTGTGCCGCATCCGGTAAGACGCAGGTTAGCGATGCAAGCGTCTGCCGGTGTTACGCGGGGCGTCGGCCGGGTTACCGTGCATTACAGTTCCCTTGCGCGGTAACCCGCAGTAACCCTTTCGTCCCTTTGTTTCGTTCTTCGACTCCACCCTTGCGCGGTAAACTTCGAGCCATGACTACCCAGATCCTCATCGTCGACGACGACCAAGAACTCCGAGACCTGCTGCGCGACTATCTCGTGCGCCAGGGGATGGAAGTGTCCGTGCTGCACGATGCGGCGACGCTCGAGAAGCGCCTGGAGCGCGAGCGGCCCGACCTGATCGTGCTGGACCTGATGATGCCGGGCGTGGACGGCCTGACCGCGCTGCGCCAGTTGCGCGCGGCCGGCGACGACATCCCCGTGATCATGCTGACCGCGCGGGCGGACGACGTCGACCGCATCGTCGGGCTCGAGCTCGGCGCGGACGACTACCTCGGCAAGCCGTTCAACCCGCGCGAGCTGCTCGCGCGCGTGCAGGCCGTGCTGCGCCGCCGCCGCGCGACGCCGTCGGCGGCCGCGCCCGAACAGCGCGAGCCGTTCGCGTTCGGCCGCTTCTTGCTCGACTTCCAGGCGCGCACGCTGTCGGTCGACGGCAAGCCGGCCACGCTGTCGAGCAGCGAATTCGCGCTGCTGAAGATCTTCGTGAACCACGCGCTGCGCACGCTCACGCGCGAGCGGCTGCTCGAGCTGCTGCACGGGCCCGAGTACGACGGCACCGACCGCGGCATCGACGTCCAGGTGTGGCGCCTGCGTCGCATTCTCGAGACGGATCCGTCGACGCCGCGCTTCATCCAGACGGTGCGCGGGCGCGGCTACGTGTTCGTGCCCGACGGCGAGGCTCATGCGCAAACCCATTGATTCACTGTTCGGGCGGCTCGCGCTGCTTGTCGTCGGTGTCCTGCTCCTGTCGCACTTCGCGTGGTTTTTCGCGATGCGGCTCGAGCGCAACCAGATGCAGACGCGTTATGCGGTCGAGGAGGCCGCGTTCCTGGTCGACGCGGTGCGCCAGCACGTCGAGCGCACGCCCGACCAGCCGTTGCCGTCGCGCGTGCGGCTGGTGACGCCCGACAGCGCCGATGTGCCGAATGGCGATCCGTCGCACCTGCCGGCCGCGCTCAAGCGCTTCCGCGACGACGTGAGCGAGCGGATGCCGCCCGGCACGCGCGTCGAGGTTGGCGCGCCGGGTCATCCGCCCGTGCTGTGGGTCAAGGAGCCGACCGACCGCAACTGGATCGTGGTGCCCGTGCAGCCGCTGCGGCCGCCGCGCTCCCTCGACCGGATGCTGCTGTGGCTCGGCACGATCTTCTCGGCTGGCGTGATCGCCGCGCTGTTCGCGGCCTGGCAGCTGCAGCAGCCGCTGCGCTCGCTGGCGCGCGCGGTCGCACGCTTCGGTCGCGGGCAGCCGGTGCCGCCGTTGCGCGAGCGCGGCCCGCGCGAGCTGCGCCAGCTCACGCATGGTTTCAACCAGATGGTGGAACAGGTGTCGCAGGCCGAGAACGACCGTGCGGTGATGCTGGCGGGCGTCGCGCACGACCTGCGCACGCCGCTCGCGCGGATGCGCCTGCGCGCGGAAATGATGGACGACGCGCGTTTGCGCGATGGTGTCGTGCGCGACGTCGATTCGATGTCGCACATCGTCGACCAGTTTCTGGTGTTTGCGCACGGCGGGTCCGACCGCAGCGAGCCGGTGCCGGTCGATCAGGCCTGCGAGCGGATCGCGCGCAGCTATCGCGCGGTCGCGCCGAACGCGCCGACGGTCCAGACGCGGCTCGATGCCGATCCGGGCTTCCGGCTGCCGACGGCGACGCTCGACCGGATCCTGTCGAACCTGCTGGACAATGCGCATGCGTACGGTGCGCCGCCGGTGTTCATCGAGACGGCGCGCACGCCGGCCGGCTACGTGCTGTCGGTCAGCGACAGCGGCGGCGGGATTGCGCCGCGCGACCTCGCGGCCGCCACGCGGCCGTTCGTGCGGCTCGACCCCGCGCGCGGCGGGAACGGCCACAGCGGGCTCGGGCTGGCGATCGTCGAGCGGCTCGTGCTCAGGCTGGGCGGGGCATGCGACATCGGCAACCGCCCCGAAGGCGGCCTGCGCGTCGCGATGACGTTCCCGTTCGAGGTCGTGCCGAAGGACGAACCCCACGCCCAGGCCGCGTAAGCGGCACATGCGGCGGCTGCCCGGCCGGGAAGCCGCCGCGCGGCGTCATTCGCCGAACAGCGTGCCGAGCGTCTCGGCGGCGTTGCTGTCGATGGTGTTGTAGGTCACGGTGGTGGCCTCGAAGATGTAGACGGTCGTATACCGGCCGAGGCGCTCCAGGATTTCTTCCTGCAACGATTCCGGCACGACGTTCATGTTCAGGTACCATGCCGTCGACGACAGCCGCGTCTGGAACGACCCGTACTCCTGCATCAGCTCATAGAACGCGTCGGCATCCTGATCGCGGCAGACGATCACCAAGTTTCCTGCCATTCCCTTCCTCCCGCACGTCGATCGATCCCCAAGGGGGCCAGCCCCGATCATACCCGGTTCACCGTATCGGGCCGATGATGCCCGACACGGTTTGCGCCCGCGTGCGGCTGGCGGGTTCACGGCCGGGCCGGATCACGGCATAATTCGGGCCTGCATGCCGGTCGTAGGGCAGCGGCCAGGCCGCTCCGTACCGCGCACCGCCGTCCGCCCGAGCGTCGGGCACGATCCGTGCGCCGCCGGCGCCGTTCCCGGACGGTTGTACCTGAAATACAGGTTGGTGTAGTGTCGTGCCGTCGCGGACCGACTCGACCGGGGCCGCGCGGCAGCGCATGCACGCACGGCGCAACGCGCCGGCGTGAGACCGTCAGTCAATCGAATTACCGCGCCCGTGCGCTTTGCCATGAATCAACATCGACTGCCGGCTTCGTTCGGCCTTACCGGGGAGAGCGCCTGATGGACGTCGGATTCTTCAATCCGAACCGGACCGCCAACGCGTCCGCTTGGCGCGTCCTGCCGAACCGGTGGGATTTCATCGCGTTTCCGCTGATCATCTGCCTGCTCGCGATGGCGGTCGTCGGTTTCCATGAAACGATGGCGCCGATCGGCGTGCTGCAGACGCAGAAGATCTCGCTCGATCCGTCGAACCTGCCCGAATACGCGTTGCGCACCACGCTGCGGATGCTCGCCGCGATGGTCGCGTCGCTCGCGTTCACGCTGATCTACGGCACGCTCGCGGCGAAAAGCCGCCGCGCGGGCATGGTGTTGATCCCGATCCTCGACATCCTGCAGTCGGTGCCGGTGCTCGGCTTCATCTCGTTTACCGTCACGTTCTTCCTCGCGCTGTTCCCGAGCCGCGTGCTCGGCGCCGAGCTCGCGGCGATCTTCGCGATCTTCACGAGCCAGGCGTGGAACATGACGTTCAGCTTCTACCAGTCGCTGCGCACGGTGCCGCGCGATCTCGACGAAGTGGCGCGGAGCTTCCACCTGACATCCTGGCAGCGCTTCTGGAAGCTCGAGGTGCCGTTCTCGATGCCGGGGCTGATCTGGAACATGATGATGTCGATGTCGGGCGGCTGGTTCTTCGTCGTCGCGTCGGAGGCGATCACCGTCGGCAACCAGACGATCACGCTGCCGGGGATCGGCGCGTATCTCGCGCAGGCGATTTCGGACAAGAACCTCGGCGCGATCGGCTGGGTGATCCTGACGATGACGGTCGTGATCCTGGCCTATGACCAGTTCCTGTTCCGCCCGCTCGTCGCGTGGGCCGACAAGTTCCGGATGGAGAACACGAGCTCGGGCAACGCGCCGGAGTCGTGGCTGCTCGACCTCGTGCGCCGCACGCGCCTGATCCATCAACTGCTCGTGCCGGCCGGCTGGTTCTTCGCCAAGGCGGCGCGGATTCCGCTGCGCCTGCCGCTGTCGGGCGCGATGCGTTTCACGCTGCCGCGCGTCGAGAAGAAGGCGTCGCGCACGGTCGACATCGCGTGGGCGACCCTCGTGCTGATCGGTACGGCCTATATCGTGTGGCGCGTCGTCAGCTTCGTGTCGACCGGCGTGACGATGGCCGAAGTCGGCCACGTGCTCGTGCTCGGGCTCATCACGCTGCTGCGCGTGGTCGTGCTGATCGCGATCGCCTCCGTGATCTGGGTGCCGATCGGCGTGTGGGTCGGGCTGCGCCCGAGGCTGGCCGAGAAGCTGCAGCCGCTCGCGCAGTTCCTCGCAGCGTTTCCGGCGAACCTGCTGTTCCCGGTGTTCGTGATCGTGATCGCGGGCTTCCACCTGAACCCCGACATCTGGCTGTCGCCGCTGATCGTGCTCGGTACGCAGTGGTATATCCTGTTCAACGTGATCGCCGGTGCAACGTCCTACCCGAACGACTATCGCGAGGCGGCGACGAACTTCCGCATTCGCGGCTGGCAGTGGTGGCGGCAGGCGATCCTGCCCGGCATCTTCCCGTACTACGTGACCGGCGCGATCACCGCATCGGGCGGCGCGTGGAACGCGAGCATCGTGTCGGAAGCCGTACAGTGGGGCAACACGAAGATCGAGGCGCACGGCCTCGGCGCGTACATCGCACAGACCACCGCCGCCGGCGACTTCCCGAAGATCATCCTGGGCATCGCCGTGATGTCCCTGTTCGTCACCCTGTTCAACCGCCTGCTGTGGCGCCCGCTGTATACCTTCGCCGAAGCGAAGCTGCGGCTCGACTGAGACTGATTGAGAGCGAAACGCGATGCACAATCCGAATGCTGTAAACGCCCCCGTCCAGACGTCCCAGCCGCCGCGCCTCGGTGAAGAAATCCTGCGCGTCGATCACGTCTGCCGAGGTTTCAACAAGACGCAAGGCGAGCTGCTGGTGCTCGACGACGCGAACCTGTCGCTGCGCGAAGGCGAGATCGTCGGGCTGCTCGGCCGTTCCGGCTCGGGCAAGTCGACGCTGCTGCGCATCATCGCCGGCCTGATCGAGCCGACCGGCGGGGAAGTGACCTATCTCGGCAAGCCGCTGAACGGCCCGGCCGAAGGCGTCGCGATGGTGTTCCAGACCTTCGCGCTGTTTCCGTGGCTCACGGTGCTGCAGAACGTGGAAGCCGGCCTCGAAGCCCTGGGCGTCGGTGCGCGCGAGCGGCGCGAGCGCGCGCTCGCCGCGATCGACCTGATCGGTCTCGACGGCTTCGAAAACGCGTATCCGCGTGAGTTGTCGGGCGGCATGCGCCAGCGCGTGGGCTTTGCGCGCGCGCTCGTCGTCGATCCGACGATCCTGCTGATGGACGAGCCGTTCTCGGCGCTCGACGTGCTGACGGCCGAAACGCTGCGTACCGACCTGCTCGACCTGTGGACGCAAGGCCGGATGCCGATCAAGTCGGTGCTGATCGTCACGCACAACATCGAGGAAGCGGTGTTCATGTGCGACCGGATTCTCGTGCTGTCGTCGAACCCGGGCCGCGTGATCGCCGAGATCAAGGTGCCGTTCAAGCATCCGCGCAACCGGCTCGACCCGGCGTTCCGCAAGCTCGTCGACGACATCTACGCGAAGATGACGGCCCGCCAGACCAACGAGGCGACGAAGAAGGGGCTCGAGCTCGGCAGCTGGCTGCCGCAGGTGTCGACCAACCTGATGGCCGGCCTGATCGAAACGCTCGCGATGGCGCCGTACCACGGCCGCGCGGACATGCCGGAAATCGCGCGCACGCTGCATCTGGAGGTCGACGACCTGTTCCCGATCGCCGAAGTGCTGCAGTACCTCGGTTTCGCGGACGTGCGGGAAGGCGACGTGTTCCTGACGCCGCCGGGGCGCGTGTTCGCGGAATTCGGCACGCAGGAACGCAAGCTGATGTTCGCGGATCACCTGCTGAAGCACGTGCCGCTCGCCGCGCGGATCAAGAAGGTGCTGAACGAACGCCCGGGCCACCGCGCGCCGCGCGTGCGCTTCGAGCAGGAGCTGGAGGATTTTCTGTCGGACGGCGCGGCCGAGGAAACGCTCGACGCAGTGATCGACTGGGGCCGTTACGGCGAGATCTTCTCGTACAACGACCAGACCGAGATCTTCAGCCTCGAGGACGTCGAGTCCTGATCGAAGGCGCCGGGCCGCACGGCCCGGCATCCGCGTGCGCCATCCGCGGCGTTACTGCAGGTTGCCCCAGCGGTCGACCGCCGGTTCGGCCGATGCCCACTTCCAGTGCGTGCCTTGCTGGCACGCATTCGCGAAATACCAGTCGGCCTTGTCGCCGTCCTTCACCGAGAACGCGAATTCCTTGCACAGCGCGAGCGCCGACGAATACGCGCGCGTGACGCGCACTTCGCCTTCGCCGTTTTCCAGCGGCAGCGTGTTCTTCACCTTCCACGGCTTCACTTCGCCGACGGCCAGGCTGCCGGCCGTCTTCGCGATCGCGTCCTGCTGGTTCTGATGGAGCTGCTTCATCGTGCGGTTGACGGCCTCGTCGGTCGCGGCCTGCACGGCAATCCCGACGCCGACGCCGACTGCCGGGTTCGCGGTGACGAGGCCCGTCGCCGCGCCGGCCAGTGCGCCGCTCGCCGCGCCGACCGACCCGCAGCCCGACAGTGCGGCCGTCGCCGCGCAGAGCGCGCCGATCGCCGCGATACGGATCGCGACGCTCATTGCAGCGCGCCCCAGCGTTCGGTTGCCGGTTCGGCCGACGCCCATTTCCACGCGGGGCCGTCGCGGCAGATCGTGGCCACGTAAAACGCCGATTGCGCGGCCTTGTCGGCCTTCGCAGGCGTGTCGACCGCGAACACGATTTCCTTGCAGTCGAGCGGACCGATGCTGATCATCCGGCTGACCGTCACGCGGCCCTGCTCGTCGTCCTCGATCGGGGACGAGTGGTGCGTCGACCATGGCGCGACGCCGCCCACGTCGAGCGGGCCGGCCGCCTTCGCGATCTGCTCCTGCGTGTAGCGGTGCGCGACGCGCTGCGTGTACTGGACGCCCGCGCGCGCGCCGGCGACGGCGCCGAGGCCGATGCCCGTCGCGACGGCCGCGTTGTTGGTGACCTTGGAAGCGATCGCGGCACCCGCGATACCGGCGCCGGCTGTCGCGCCTTCGCTGTACAGCGAGTTGCAGCCGGACAGCAGTGCGGCCGTGGCAATCGCGGCCAGCACGACGCGCGCCGGCATGGCCCGGCGCGGCGATTCAAAACGAATGTTCATCCCTGAATGCAAGTCCTGTCTGGGTGAGCGGTGACGCATGCGCGCCCCATGTCGCGTCATTGTTTCGCAATTGTCATAGGAAAAATGCAAAGCTTTGACAAATCGCCAAACGGCATGCCGCGCGTGCGCGCGGCGCAATTGTCGAACAGATGATTGACGAAGGGTCGAAACGTTACAAATTGAAGGTAATTGTTACCTTGGCATGCGAGGAACCGACCTAGACTGTTTTGTTATGGAATGTTTCTCCGACGGCTTCGAGCCGCGCCGCATATGAGACACCCAGCCATGCGTCGTTCGAAACGGTTTTCGCCCCGGCCGCCCGATGCTCAGGCCGATCGTTCGCGTCCGCCGACCGACGCGCCGCCGGCACCGCCCGCCGGCGCGCCCGGCGAGACGCCGTCCGACGGCGATCACAACCAGGGCGGCGCCCGCCCGGAAGGGCTCGACTATCAACGCGACCTCGGTCAGGAGCAGGACGCTTGATCTCGTCGTCGTTGCATTCCATCGCCGTATTTCATTGCATTTCTCGGATCTGAATCGCCGCGCGGCCGCCTTCGGGCCGCCGCGCCCGTCGTGGCGCGCGCCGCGCGCCAGCCAATCGAATCGAGGAGGGGAAGCCGCATGAGCAGATTGATCGTGGTATCGAACCGTGTCGCTGCCGGCGAGGACACGCGCCCGAGCGCGGGCGGCCTCGCCGTCGGCGTGATGGACGCGCTGAAGGAAACCGGCGGCGTCTGGTTCGGCTGGAACGGCGAGATCGTCGGTGCGCCGGACGCCGAGCCCGCGATCCAACGGGACGGCAACGTCACCTATGCGACGGTCGGGCTGACCCGGCGCGACTACGACCAGTACTACCGCGGTTTCTCGAATGCGACGCTGTGGCCGGTGTTTCATTACCGCGGCGATCTCGCGCGCTTCGACCGGCAGGAGTACGCGGGTTATCTGCGCGTGAACGCGATGCTCGCGAAGCAGCTCGCCGCGCTGCTGCGGCCCGACGACCTGATCTGGGTGCACGACTACCACCTGCTGCCGTTTGCGCATTTCCTGCGCGAGCTCGGCGTGAAGAACCCGATCGGCTTCTTCCTGCACATCCCGTTTCCGTCGCCCGACATGCTGCGCCTCGTGCCGCCGCACGAGGAGCTCGTGAAGTTCATGTGCGCATACGACGTTGCTGGTTTCCAGACCGATGCCGACAAGCAGGCGTTCACCGACTACATCGAGCGGCGCGGAATCGGCGCGGCGAGCGACGACGGGATGCTGCATGCGCACGGCCGTGTCGTGAAGGTCGCCGCCTATCCGATCGACGTGCATCCCGACGCGATCGCGCAGGTGGCCGTCCAGTACGGTTCGCGCAAGCCGGTGAAGATGCTGCGCGAGGCGCTCGACGGCCGCAAGCTCGTGATGAGCGTCGATCGCCTCGATTACTCGAAGGGCCTCGTCGAGCGCTTCCAGTCGTTCGAGCGGATGCTCACGAATGCGCCGGGGTGGCAGGGGCGCGTGTCGCTCGTGCAGATCGCGCCGCCGACGCGTGCCGACGTGAAGACCTACCAGGACATTCGCGAAACGCTCGAAGGCGAGGCCGGCCGCATCAACGGCCGCTTTTCGCAGCTCGACTGGACGCCGATCCAGTACCTGAACCGCAAATACGAGCGCAACCTGCTGATGGCGTTCTTCCGGATGTCGCAGGTCGGCTACGTGACGCCGCTGCGTGACGGGATGAATCTCGTCGCGAAGGAGTACGTCGCGTCGCAGGATCCGGCCGATCCGGGCGTGCTCGTGCTGTCGGAGTTCGCGGGTGCGGCGGCCGAGCTGACCGGCGCGCTCCTCGTCAATCCGTATGACCTGTCGCAGATGGCCGAGGCGCTCGAGCGGGCGCTGTCGATGCCGCTCGCGGAGCGGCAGGCGCGTCACGAGGAGAACCTCGCGCGGCTGCGCGAGAACGACCTGTCGGTCTGGCGCGATACGTTCGTCGCCGACTTGCGCAGCGTCGCGGCGGCCGCGTCGGTGACGCGGCGTGCGGGCCGGCGGATTGCGCATGTGTGAGTTTGCGCAGCGAGCGGGTGCCGGGGCCGGGGAGGACGCGACCGACGATGCAACCGGCCGTTTCTTCATCGTGACGGGCGGCCCGGGCTCGGGCAAGAGCACGTTGCTCGATGCGCTCGAGCGCGCCGGTTTCGCGCGTTCCCAGGAGGCCGGGCGCGGCGTGATTCGCGACCAGATGGCCGTCGACGGCCACGCGCTGCCGTGGCGGGACCCGGCCGCGTTCGCCGAATTGATGCTGAGCTGGGAGATGCGTTCGTACCATCTCGCGCAGCACGCGCGCGGCCCCGTGTTCTTCGACCGCGGCGTGCCGGACGTGGTTGGCTACCTGCGCTTGACGGGGCTGGCGGTGCCCGCGCACGCGGAAGCCGCGGCGCGTCGTTTCCGTTACCACCGGCGCGTCTTCATCGCGCCGCCGTGGCCCGACATCTACGCGCAGGACACCGAGCGCCGGCAGGATTTCGCGGAAGCCGTGCGCACTTACGACGCGATGGTCGAGTGCTACACGGCGTATGGCTACCGGCTGATCGAGTTGCCGCGCGTGAGCGTGAAGGCGCGCGTGCGTTTCGTGCTGGACGCGCTCGACGCGGCCTGATGCGCGTGCGCCGGCGTCACGTTGCTGTGTCGGGCTGCGGCGACGCGATGCGCAGCATGCTCACGACCGCGGCTATCGCCGCGAATGCCGTGGCGACATAGAGTGCGATCGTCGGCCCGTGATCGGGCGCGAGCCCGAAAATCAGTGCGACGAGCGCCGCGCCGAGTGTCTGGCCCGTCAGTCGCGCGGTGCTCAGCATGCCGCCGGCGCCGCCGCTGCGCTCACGCGGCGCGGACGACAGCATCGCGCGGTTGTTCGGCGACTGGAACAGCCCGAAGCCCGCGCCGCACAGCGCCATGCGCCACACGATGTCGACGGTGCCTGGGTGCGCACCGATCGTCGCGAGCGACAGCAGCCCGGCCGCGAACAGCGCGAGCCCGATTCCGCCGAGGATGCCGGCCGAATAGCGGTCCGACAGCACGCCCGCGAGCGGCGCGGCGAACACGATCACGAGCGGCCACGGCGTCATGTAGAGGCCCGTCTCGACCTGCGAGAAGCCCAACGAGTTCTGCAGCCAGAACGGCAGCGCGACGAACGCGAGCATCTGCGACGTGAACGACGCCATCGACGTATAGATCGACAGCGCGAACATCGGGATGCGCATCAGGTCGACGGGCAGCAGCGGCGCCGGCTGTGACAACTGGCGTTTCACGAAGAAGTAGCCGACGACGAATGCGACGATCAGCTCGGCCGCGACATACGCGTGGCCTTCGCCATGACCGAGCCCGTCGACGGCCATGATCAGCAGGCCGAACACGCACGCGTTCATCAGCGCGCTCGGGACATCGTATGGCGCGTCGTGCAGCGGGTTGGCCGGCAGCGCGCGCACGCTGCCGAGTACCGCGGCGATGCCGATCGGCACGTTGACCGCGAACAGCCACGGCCACGACGCGAACGAGAGAATCGCCGATGCGACCGTCGGCCCGATCGCCGACGACAACGCCACCACCATTGCGTTGATCGACAGCCCGCGCCCGAGCATCGACGACGGGTAGATCATCCGCACGAGCGCCGCGTTGACGCTCATGATGCCGGCCGCGCCGAACCCCTGGATCACGCGCATCACGGCCAGCATCGGCAGCGAACCGGCAAGCGCGCAGCCGAGCGACGCGGCGGTGAACAGCGCGAGCCCGCCGATGTAGATGCGGCGATAGCCGATCCGTTCGCCGAGCGACGCGAGCGGCAGCAGCGTGATCGTGACCGCGAGCTGGTACGCGTTGACGATCCAGATCGACGCGGCGTCGGACGCGTGGAGGTCGCGCGCGATGGTCGGTAGCGCGACGTTTGCGATGGCGCCGTCGAGCACGGCGAGCGTGATGCCCAGTGCGACGCAGACGATCGCCCAGTAGCGTTGCGGTAGCGGCAGGCCGGTATCGGCGTTCATGACGGGAGCGAGAGCGTGGTTGTCCGCGCGCCCGGTTGCCGGTTGCGTGCGCAACCATGCTCGCAGGTGGAGGCGGCGATGGACGGCCCGGCCGGTGCGGCTGCGCCGGATCGGGGCCGATCGAGTGTATCACCGGGCCGCATGGCGCGATGCGGGCGCGCGCGGCTGCCGGCCGGCGCGAGCATTCAGCCCTCGAAATCGAGGCCGCCGAGCCGCACGAGCGGGGCGGCCTGCGTGCGCGACGCGAGATCGATGTCGCGCGCGCTCTGCCATGCGCCCAGCTTCCTCGGCAGCGCGGCCAGGTAGTGCTCGAAGCGCTGCGGGCCGTCCGGCTCCATCAGCCGCTCGATTTCGTCGGTGTCCCAGGTCAGTTCGAGGTTCAGCGGATGCACGAAGCCGCTCACGTGCTCGTGCGCCGCGCTGCGGATCTGTACGCGCGTCGGTTGCCCGTGCCCGCCGTACGGGACGACGTCGGCTTGCACGTGATCGGCGAAGAAGGCGGCGATCGCCTGCGCGATGCGCGGCGCGAATTCGGTATCGAAACGGCGGGCGGTTTCGGGCTGCATGAAGGCGTCTCCTGTGTGCCGAAAATCGTAGCACGGCGGTGACGCGTTTCGGTATGCGTGACACGCGTAATGGCGCGTTACCACTTGCTGCATCTATTACGGCCGCGTGCAGCCACAATCCATCGCATCCAGTACCACTTCGCGTGGGAGTCCATCATGAAAAAGATTGCCGCAGTGTGTGTCCTCGCCGGTTCGCTCGCCGTGGCGGGCCCGGCGTCCGCGCATGGCCGCGACGGCGGCGCCGTCATCGGCGCATTGATCGGCGGCGCGGTGCTGGGCGCGATCGTGACGTCCGCGTTGAATCCGCCCGTCGCGTATCAGGCGCCCGTGTACCAGGCGCCGGCCTATCAGCCGCCGACGTACTACCAGGCGCCTGCGTACCAGCAGCCTGCGTATCCGACCTATCAGCAGGCGCAGTATCAGGACGACGGCCCGAACTATTGCTACGACCGCTACCAGCGCGCGTATGTGTGCGGCGCGCCCGTGTCGCGCGGCTACGCGCAACCGGCAGGCTGGTAAGGCGGGCGGGCGACGCGCGAACGGGGGCGGCGCCGGTTCGTCGGCGTCACCTGAAAATCGCTTCGCCGGACCGGACGACAAAAGGCCCTCGCTTCATGCGAGGGCCTTGGTTTTTTGCGCCGCCGTTCGTTCGGTTGCATGACACCCGGGCCGTCGGCGGGCCGGGCGTGGATACAAACGGTTGCAATTGCACGTCAGTGGCGATGGCCGCCATCGCCATGACCGCGCCCGCCGCCGCCGCCGTCGTTCCAGTCGCCGCGGCGTCCGCCGCCGCGCCCCCAGCCGTTGCCCCGGTTGCCGCGATCGCCGTCCCAGCGATGGTAGTCGCGCCGGCCGCGATCCCAGTCGCGTCCGCCGCCACCGCCCCAGATGTTGACCGTGCCGTACACGGGAGACGGGCTGTACGCGTAGCCGGGATCGGAATAGTAGGGCTGCCCGTAGCCGTATCCGGCGTCCGGAGCGACGACGCAGCCGGCCAGCAGGGTCGCGACGCCGGCCGCAGCAATGAGCTTCAGCATGATGTTCTCCATGAGTTCCCCTATAAGTACCGTGCAAGGGGATTGCCGGCTGTTTGCAATTGTGTCGTGAAATTACAGCGCCGTAAGGTCTTGCGACGAAAGTGTTAGCATCCGGGGCTCATTTGTTTTTCAGGAGCACATCGATGAAATTCGCGATCCGGGCCGTGCTGGCCGCCTTCTGCGTGACGACTGCCGCCGCCGCGTGCGCGGCCGGGCCGGCGTCCGCGCCCGTCGTGCCGGCCGAGTCGATCAAGATGTTTCCGCAGGCAGCGGCCGGCCAGCAGCGCGTCGTGATCGCGTTGCCCGCGCTCGAGGACGAGGGCGATGCGCGCGTCGAGCTGATGATCGGCAAGACGCTGCAGACCGACTGCAACCAGCAGTGGTTCGGCGGCGAGCTGACCGCCGAGGACGTGAAGGGCTGGGGCTATACGTACTACCGGCTGGCCGACGTGAAGGGGCCGGCGTCGACGCTGATGGCGTGCCCGGGCCAGGCGCCGCAGCAACGCTTCGTGCAGGTGCGCGGCGACGGCCAGCTACTGCGTTACAACAGCCGCCTGCCGCTCGTCGTCTACGTGCCGGACGGCTTCGAGGTGCGCTATCGCGTGTGGCATGCGTCGAAGGACGTGCAGCACGCAGCGAAGCAATAACGAGCCGGCGCGGTTGCGCGCAGTGGCGTCCTGCCGCTACGCGCCGCTTGCGCCGACCAGCGCTGGCCACGCGGCGAGCGCGGCTTGCGCGATAGACTCCAGGTCGCGCCGGTTCGCGCCGTCGCGCGCCTGGATCGACATGCCCTGCTGAACCGTCACGTAGTACCGCGCGATTGCGTCGAGGTTCGCATGCACGGTGATCTCGCCGGTTGCGACACCTTCCCTGAGGCGCTCCCGCAGCGCATCGACCGTGCGCTCGCGCATCGCGATCAGCGTTTGCCGGACCGTATCGGAACGCTCGGCCGGGTGCAGCGCCGACAACACGATCAGGCAGCCGGCCGGCTTCGAGCGCCGCGTGAACACGCGCGCGGTGTCCATCAGGTAGTTCCGCACGGCGTCGTGCGCGCTGCCGGCGTGCTCGACACCGTTCCAGATTTCCCGTCCCTCCGTCGCGCTGTAGTGCTCGAGCGCCTGCCGGAACAACGTTTCCTTGCTGCCGAACGCCGCATACAAGCTGGGCGACGCGATGCCCATCGCGGCCGTCAGGTCCGCCATCGACGCACCCTCGTAGCCGAGGCGCCAGAACACCTCCATCGCGCGATCCAGCGCCGCTTCCTTGTCGAAGCTTCTCGGTCGGCCTCGTTCAGCCATTGCGTCCGTTCCTTCGGTTATTTCTGTGTCGATCGATAAAATAATTCAATTGACAGCGCCGCGCAACTTGCCACATTCTGTGTCGACTGTTACATAAATGGAGAAAGGAACGGATATGAACCGACTTCAGGGCAAACGTGCACTCGTCACGGGCGGCAGCCGCGGTATCGGTGCGGCCATCGCGAAACGGCTGGCGGCCGATGGCGCGGACGTCGCGATCACTTACGAAAAATCCGCGGAGCGGGCGCAGGCCGTCGTCGCCGGCATCGAGGCGCTGGGCGGCCGGGCCGTCGCGATCCAGGCGGACAGCGCCGATCCGGTCGCCGTGCGCGATGCGGTCGATCGTGCCGCCGAGACGCTCGGCGGGCTCGACATCCTGGTCAACAACGCGGGGATCTTCCGGGCAGGGACGCTGGACACGATGACGCTCGACGATATCGACGCGACGCTGAACGTGAACGTGCGCGCGGTGATCGTCGCGTCGCAGGCGGCGGCCCGGCATCTCGGGGAGGGCGGGCGCATCGTGTCGACCGGCAGTTGTCTCGCGACGCGCGTGCCCGATGCGGGGATGAGCCTCTATGCGGCGAGCAAGGCCGCGCTGATCGGCTGGACGCAGGGGCTCGCGCGCGATCTCGGCTCGCGCGGCATCACGGTCAATATCGTGCATCCGGGCTCGACCGATACCGACATGAATCCGGCCGACGGGGAGCATGCGAGCGCGCAGCGTTCGCGGATGGCGATTCCGCAGTACGGCAAGGCCGATGACGTCGCGGCGCTCGTTGCATTCGTGGTTGGGCCGGAAGGGCGGTCGATCAACGGGACCGGGTTGACGATCGATGGCGGCGCGAATGCGTGAGTGCGGGTGTCCGGTGATGTGGTCCGCGTGGCGATGTCATGCAGATGATGACGCGGCCTTCGGTGCAGCGGGAAGCCGTTGAAGAGAAGCGACCGCGACGCGGCAAGCAGGGTGTCGTCGTGGTCGTTCTCGCCTTCGGTTACCGGCAGCCGAGCTGCCGCTGCGCGGCTTCGAGATCGGCGCGTTTGTCGTAGGCGCGCAGTTCGTTGCGCGGTTGCCCGTCCGGGCCGATGCCGCGCACGACTTTCTGGCCGCGGTCGGGTGTGTGAATCGTGGCGTCGATGCCGGCAGTCAGTTCCTTGCAGCGGTCGTCGGGTGAAGCGCTCTCCGGTCGAGGTTTCGCCGCGCCCGTGACGTTCGCGATGCCGGGGCTCACGAATCGCTGTAGGGCGGTGGCTGACGTGATGTCTGGTTCGGTGGCATTTGCGTCAAGGGCAATGGCCGATAGCGAGACCAGTGCCGCGATCGTTCGAATCATTTCTGGAATCCGCGAGCGTGTGAAGCTTCGGGATTCTACGCAATGTTCACATCCGGGCCGATTCGATCGCATGCTGCATGTGGGGCGTCGGCCGAATCGACGCGGGGAGAGCGGGTTTCGGCAATCGAAGTGCCGGTGCACTGGCAGCGTTTTTTCGTGTGTTGCGTCGGCGTGGGGGGGCGTCCATCCGGGGCATCCAGACCCATGCAGCGCACGCGTCGATGACACCGTGATGGAGATTTCGCACTGGTTTCGCGTCACGTCCAGTGCCTGCATGGAGTGCGAAATAATCTGTCGCAGGAATTCATTTACAAACGGTTTGACGCTACTTACGATGACGCCAATTCGGACTCTGACAAATTGGCATGCGTACGATCGATCGAACCATGATGACTGCGCTTTGCCTGTGTGTCGCCGCGTGCGGCGGAGGGGATGGCGGTGCGTCGTCTGCCGCGCAAACCGTTGTAATTACGCCTGGATCGGCAAGCAATTCGGGTAACGCGACATCCGGTACCTCGTCTTCGACGACCAATCCTGCCAGTCCGACGCCCGGCGCATCTTCTTCATCTCCGGGGGCAGGTAATTCTGCATCGACGACTGGTACTGTCGGCGCGACGCCCGGCACACCTTCTTCATCTTCGAGCGCAGGGAATTCCGCATCGACGCCCGGCACTGCCGGCGCGTCGGTTGCGCCGATGAATCCGGCAAAGCCTGCCCTCGTCGCCGACGTGACGGTCTATCCGGCCACCGACGGCAGCGATCAGGCCGACGCGCTGCAGAAGGCATTCGACAGCCTGAAAGCGGGCCAGCGTCTGGTCATCTCGCCTGGCCGCTATGTCGTCGGGCATACGCTCACGGTGAATATGCGCGGGGCGGTGATTTCCGGCTACGGCGCGACGCTGGTCGCGACGAATCCCGCCGACCAGACGATCGTGATGAGCGGTGCCGGTTCGACGCTCGTGGGCGTGACGCTGGTCGGCACGGGCACGACGCGGCTGACGACACCCGGGTCGACCAAGGTGGAGGTGACGGGCACGGACGTCCAGGTGCTCGGCGTGACGATCCAGGGCGGCGCTGGCGCGGGGATTTTCGTGTTCGGCGGTAGCGATGTCGCGATCGTGGGCAACACCGTGAGCGCGACGCTGGCCGACGGCATCCATGCGACCTACGGTTCGACCAACGTGCTCGTGCAGCAGAACACGGTGACGGGCACCGGCGACGACCTGATCGCCGTCGTCAGCTACCTGGCCGACGGCCACATCAGCGGCAACGTGCTGATCGACCACAACTCGGTGTCGGGCAACTACTGGGGGCGCGGCATTTCCGTGGTCGGCGGACAGGCCGTGACGATTTCGAACAACACGGTCGACGGCGTGCAGAAGGCGGCGGGCATCCTCGTCGCGCAGGAGGACCCCGCGAACACGTACGGTGCGACGAACGTCGTCATCAGCGGCAACGTCGTGACCAACATCCAGAATTCGAATGTGAACAACGGACTGCAGCCGACGCAGCAGGGCGCGATCGAACTGGATACGTGGTCGGGGACGGTCTCGTATGTCGCGGTCACGGGCAACCGTGTATCGGGGTCGGGCTATGCGGGCTTTCGTGCGTACCGGAACGTGTGTCAGTTCGATGTGACCGGCAACACGTTCTCGTCGATTGCCGGGACGCCGGTGTCGTTGCTGACGAGCGGTTGCGCGGCGAGCCAGATCGTCGTCAATACGAATGCGCTGGCGGATGGCGTCGCGTTGGCGTTGCCAGCAGGGGCGTCGGCGGCGGGGACGTTTACCGTGACCGGTGCAAACGCGAGCTTGATGCCGCAGGTCAGGACGGGGCTGATGCAGTGAAGGGGCTGTTTGGTGATGGCTTGCTTGCGAGGCCGCATGATGCGAGCGCGCAAAGTAGAAAGCCCGCTTGCTTTCGCAGAGCGGGCTTCGATGTTGGTTGCGGGGGTAGGATTTGAACCTACGACCTTCGGGTTATGAGCCCGACGAGCTGCCAGACTGCTCCACCCCGCGGCGCGAAGTGTACTTGCACTGGTGTGGAGAGTCAATCGATCGTTGATTCGCGTTGAACGGAGCAGGCGGTTCATCGGAGTCGATGGGGCGATTGTAGGCGTGTGTCGAGTGTTTCCGTTCAGCGATCGCTTCGACACCAGGCGCTTCTTCTTGCTGTCGGCGCGGTACATGAGAAGCTGGCGTTCGTGTTCCGCGTGCGTAATTGAGAACTCGGGAACAGGAGGGGCGATCGTTTTGGAGCTTTGCGGCGCTCCGGAAACAACCAGTCAGGCGTGACGCAGTTTTTGCGGGGGAGGGGATGAAACCATGGAGGCTCTTTGGTCCCCCCGACAGGAATCGAACCTGTATCTAGCGCTTAGGAGGCGCTTGTTCTATCCATTGAACTACGGGGAGCGGATAGTTTGAGCGGGATGGACTGAACCTTTGTGAATCAGGCTCTTATCCTTGTCCCGTGTGCCTTTCCGGGATTTCCGTCTTTCCACGTATGACGCGAAATGACGGGTTGTGAAGCATAGTTTAACGCCCCGCCTGCTACAATTCTGCTACAAATCGACCCTGTAGCAGCGTATGTGGATGACGCATTGCTACAGTCCACAAACGGGGTGTTTCATGGCTTCGATCCTCAAGATCGGCGACCGCTGGCGTGCTCAAGTCCGCCGGCGGGGACAGAGTATAGCAAAGACGTTTCGAACTAAGGGCGCGGCCGAAGCATGGGCGCGAGAAATCGAGGGCGGTATCGACAAGGGGCAGGCCGCCGTCGATGAACAGACGATCACGGTCGGCGAGTTGGTGCGCTTGTATCGAAACGCTCGCAACGATTCCGGCCGGCCGGTCGCCGAGAAGTCGAACGAAGACTACATGCTCAAGCGGCTGCAAAGTCACTTTGATGATGAGGTGGCGGCGAAGCTATCGACCAAGCGCCTGGTCAAGTTTGCCCAGGAGCGAAAGAAAGAGGGTGCGGGGCAGTACACGATCGACATGGACATATCCAAGCTCGGGACGGTGTACAAACACATGGCCTCGCTGCTCGACCTGCGGTTGCCGCACGCTCCGAGCATTGCGCGGCCGACCCTTGATCACCTGCAGCTCATCGGGCCGGGGAAGCATCGCGATCGGCGGCCGACGCGTGAAGAGATCGTGAAGATCTTCGAGTGGTTTGCCGAGCATCCGGAGCGCGAACAGGCGGTGCCGGATGTTATCCGCGTTGCGATGAAAAGCGCATTCCGGCGTGGCGAGCTATTTCGGTTGACGTGGTCGGATCTCGACGTTGAGCGCCGGCTCGCGCTCGTCCGCGATCGCAAACATCCGCGACAGAAGAAGGGCAACGACGAGTGGGTGCCGTTGATCGGCGACTCGCTCGAAGTGCTGCTGCGTCAGGCGCGATATCCGGTGCCGCCTGCATACGAGGCGAAGCGGAAGGCGGACCCGAAGATCGAGCCGCATCCGAACGAGTACATCTTTCGGTTCGACAAGAGCACCGCGAGCAAGTACTTCAAGCTGGCCTGCGTCGACAAAGGCATCGTCGACCTTCGGCTGCACGATCTGCGGCACGAAGCGACGAGTGCGCTCTTCGAGGGCGGGTGGGATATTCCGGAGGTCGCGGCCGTGACAGGCCACAAGGATTGGCGCAACCTGAAGCGCTACACGAATCTGCGGCCGGATCAGGTTGCTAAGAAGGGGCAGCTGAAGCTCGCGAACGGCGGGTGACCCAATGGTCCGGCTTACGCGTCGACTTCGGCTTCGGACAATTGTGGAGACCCTTCGTATACCGGAATAGGAATTACGAGGTTCGAAATCGCGAGCTCTTGAGCGGTTCGGCTCGACTTGACGTTGTAATCAAGGTAAATCGGCTGGACCGTGTTGTTCGCATAAAGCTCTCGAATACGGGGGTGGTCATCGTAGCTTAGCAGCCACGGATAGCCTTGGTTTTGAAGAAACGCAGCGAGCTCCGCGTGATTTGCATCATCATAGTGATGACGATAGAGCTTACGCCCTTGTTGATAGTAAGGCGGGTCAACGTAGACGAACGTGAAGCCCGTGGTAAGCTGCTCGGCATTGGCCTGCATGAACGATATCGCGTCACCCCAATTGACATTCACGAGGTCGGAGAACGCAGCCGCTGCTCGAATTTGCCGAATTATCTTTTCTTTATTGAAGCGACAGTCGATCTTGTAGTCTGAAGCCTGCTTTTCACCGCCAATTGGTCCCGCACCGATGATGCCAGAAAAGTTGGTTCGGTTAAAGAACAGTCCGGCAGTTCCAAGTTGCAGCAGTGTGTAGCGGCCATCGTTCGGGTCAGTAACGTCCCGGATAGGCTGCAATTGGAGCCATGTTTCCATCGACACTGGGCACGCATCGATGGCGGCACAGAGAGCATCAGTTTGGTTGAAGACGCACCACCAAAATGCAAAGACCAAAGGGTCTTTCTCGATAAGGACGGCTTCACTCACGAACCCAAGTCGAAGCAGCTCCAGCGAAACTGATGCTCCGCCGGCAAATGGTTCGTAAAATGTGCATCCGTTAAGGTAGTTCTCCTCGATTACGCCACTAATGTAAGCGGCCAGCCGTGCTTTCCCACCGGGGTAGCGTAGTGGACTCATTGGCTCGTGCCGAGGGAGGGGGCTATTCCTTTTAGCCATCGTCAGTTGCCTTCCAAGATATATTTGATCGTGCCGCGCAGATGGTTTGCATATGTCTCTAAAGCATTGACATCAATGCCTTGATATTTGATATGCGTCATCGCGTCGAGGTAACTTTTTGCCTGCTGTGTGTGATGGCTCCCGAGAACTTTGCAGATGTTGTTCTCGGTGAAGACGCCGTTATTAAAATTCTTCGCAAAATTAATGAGATCGCCGAGCCCGGGATCCCAACCGGGCTTCGGGGCTTGTTTAATGAGTTCGCCCCACTTTTTTACTTGTTTGATCTTGAACACCAGCGCGCACTCAAACAGCGCGCGCATCATCAGCGACGCAGCGATGGGCAGCTTCGCGTGATCAATCCTCTTGATCTCTTGAGTGAGCTTTATAAGATTGTCATCGAGAACGTGGCATTCCAGGTTCTCAAAGAACACGGATGCTTTCGGTGTCTTCGGTCTCGCCGCTCCGGCCGCCGGTGTAGGAGAAGGCGCAACTGGCGGGGTCGGCTGTGCATTCGGCCTGTTCGCTGTCGGCGGAGCCGCAGGCGTGTCGGCCGGAGCAGCAGCTCCTTTCGGTGCGGCCGGAACGTCCATTGCCGCCTTGCCAGCCGGCGTTTTCAGGAATCGTTCGAAGTAGGCGAGAGGTTGCGTGCGCGTGTCGTAACGTGGACGTCCCCGGACAGGGTCGGGGAGCAAGAAGTCGCGCGCAATCGCGATCATCTGTTCACGAAAGACCTCTGGCGGCAGTTGGCTCACGGGGTTTTGGTCAGCATCGAAAGAGAGGCGCAAGATGCGCAGGGTATCTTTGAGCGTGAAGAAGCGCGTGTACGGGTTTGTTACGAGCTTTTCGTTCTCGAGAACTGCCAGCTCATCGGCCGTCCATACATCTAGGTTAAGCGCGTACTGGAGTAGGCGATAGGGCTTCACCAGCTTTCGGATTGCACTTGGCGTCGTTCCGAGCGCGGTTGCGACGTCTTCGATAGACGCGCGTTCGAGCATGCGTACCGCACGGCGCATCTTTGCGACGGGAGACCACGGCTTTGCACCTTGCTCCGTATGGCGCTTTTGCAGGATCGGATCGGCGGCTTCGCGGGTCGGGGCGACATCAACGCTAATGGACCGCAAAGCAGCTTTGAGCGCAGCACTAGCAACGGGGAAGCGGTCGGCATACTCCGCAGGAACCCATGAAGGGCGAAGAAGCATTTGGCAAGCAGCGATCCGACGGTTGCCTTCAAGCACAATGTGCTTGCCGTCCTGTTCTACAGTGATGACGCGCTCTCCGGGAAAGAGCCCGCCGTTCTTTGCAATCCCGCGAGCCAATTCTAGAACGCCCTCAAGCTTCAGGAGCTTGAGGCGGATCTCCGCTTGGTCTGCGTCGCTGTTCAGCTCGATGCGTGGATTTTGAAGGTCAAGTTGGATCGTTCTTGGATCGATCTCTGCTGTGGTCCAGTGGGATTTTGCCGCCATGTTTGCCCCGGAAACGTGGTTTTTAGTCGTGACGGTATATATCATATCTCGTTGGCGCGCCATAGCCGCCCGAACAACGTTAGCCTGCGCGCTGTCGCGCTCGTTCCGACATGGTGTCGAGGTAGTCCGCGATAGCGTCGTACGGCGCAAAGCGCGCGCCTCCTTCTTTGTATGTAGCTATCGGAAATGTCTCGGCACTGATCTGATTGCGAATGGTTCCCTCCGACATCAGCAGGAGCCGCGCGAGCTGCGCCAACGTCATGCGGGGGCCGTACTTCTCAAGGATGTAAGCGCGGGTCAGCAGGCTCACAGCGCCCTCCCGTTCATCTGGTTATGTGCGGGAAAAAGTCGCGCTTCGGCGCGCATGTTGATTAGGTGGTTGATGGCTTCAGCCAGCGCCTCGTCTGGGGTGTGCGACGGGATCGCCGGCGACAGCAACTCGAAAAGCGCGCTGCCGACGTTCGCGAGACCTGCGATCGTCCGCTGATCATTCGGCTCGAAGGCTAGGTCAGCATCGTAGACGGCGTGGAAGTGGTCGATTGCCCGTGTCGCATGAAGGTATCGCTCTGCCTGCTCCATCAGTTCGGTGCAGTCGACGTGAGCGGCACGCAGGCGCTTCACGGACGCAACCACGATCTCGCGAGCTTTGGCGACGTGTGCGGCATAGAGAGCTTGATCAGTCATGTTGAGTTCCCGGTGTGATGGAATTGGGGAGCGCGCGTGCGAGCTGCATGAGGCCGGTTTCGAGCGTGATGCCGGCGGTTGCGGCCCAGGTGCGCGCGTCCGGCGCGGCTTTGTGGCGAGCGAACGATCCGATCTCATCGGCCATCAGGTCCAGCAGCTCGACGTCGGCCGCGTGCGAGATCTCGGTGATCAACCCGCGGATCTCGATGCGAAGGGAATCGAGGCGCGTGAGCCTGCCTTGGCGGGTGTCCGCCAAGGCTTTGTTCCTCTGGATTGTTTTTCGCCGCGTAAGCGGCGCATCGTCGTTCTGGATCGATGTTGCGGGCGTTCGCCCGCTGCTGTTCGACTGCATCGAAGTACCGTCGACGCTCGCCAGTGCGAGCGCAGGGCGTTTCTTCGCGTGTTCCCGCTTTCGCGGCAGCGGACGTGGGGTAGAAAGGGCCGGGCGCGAGATCATTTCGCTACCTCCTGCGCCATATCCGGCGTCCAGTCGGGATCGGGAGACTGCAGAATGTCATCGAGCCATTGCAGGACGATCGGAAGGTCTTTCTGGCGCTTGATGTTCTCGTGGCCGAGAACTTTTTTAAGCCATCGAGCACCTTCCTGTGCCGCTTGCATTCGCGTCGCGTAGGTCGTGGTGCCTGCGCCGAACTTCAGTGGCGTCGATGCGAAGCTGTCCCCGAAGTTGTACATAGCCGCGCAAATCCACTGATCTGCTTTCGGTTGGGCTACGTAGATCTCCGCGATCGGCTTTTTCGTCCGCTTGCTGTTGGGCGAGCGAAGGGTATCTGCCGCGACGCAGCGACCGTCTTGATCCGGTGCCGTCACGGGGTAGATCCGTGCTTTTTGCGGAGTATCGAGGAGATCGGTGAGCGGCGAGAGTGCCGTATGGACGGCTCGAATCGTTCCGGGCGAAAGCTTGCCAAAAACCGGGTCGTGCAGGACCGCTTGTAACGCCTGCAAAAGTTGCTTTGCAGTGGCATCGCTGATCTTCGTTGCTTTTGCTGCGGCCTGCTTAGCAGGCTTTGTGTCACAGGCCAGATGCTTCTTCGTGACCTTGCTTTTGCCGACTTCCTTCGCTTTCGCAAGGCCCGACGCGATCCGTTCGAGCGCCTTGTCGCCGCCGTGCAGGCGGATCTGCTCGATGGCCAATGTGCCGGTGCATTGGCCATTCCGTACGAGCTGATGCAGTTCGGCTGGTGCCCGTTCGAGTAGACCGACGTCGCGGATCGTTTGATCGGTGACGTTCAAGCGCTTGCAGATGGCGGCAAGCGTCATGCCATGAATGTCGCGCAGCTCGGCGACGGCAGCGGCCAGATCAAGCGGCGACGACTGCTTGCCGTTGTTGCTGAGATAGCCGTCGATCACCATTTCGGCGCGGTTGACTGTCTTGGCGTCACGGACGACGACCGGGATCTTGCCGATGTCCTTGCCTGCTTCGATCGCCTTGCCGGCCGCAAGGTAGCGGTGCTGCCCCTTGTATACAAACAGCAGATCCTTGCCTGCGACCTTCCGCGCGTAGCAATGAAGCGGCGAACCCTTGTCGTATCCGTTCTCGATGATGAGGGCAGTAAGGTGCGTCACCCATTCGGGATCAACGGGGCGGATGTTGTCGGACGGGTCGTAATGAAGTTGGCCGTACGGGACCATCCACAGGTCCGCTGACGTTGCGCCCGCAGCGGCCGCTGCTGCCTTCGCGCTCCCGGTCGGGATCGGCGCGGTCAGGTCGAGCTGTTGCGTGCGGTCGTCCATTACGCAACCTCCGGTGCTGCGGTGGCACGCGGCTTGCCGGCGTTCTTCGCTTTATCGATCGCGTTCGATGCCGCTATGCCCGCCGCACGCTTTGCGTCTCGCAGGCGCTTGATCGCATCGGCGCAGTCGCCTTCGCTCGGGATCGAGATCTGTTTGTGGGCGATTTCGGTGCCGTCAAGGATCAGGTACTCGGTATGCACGCTATCGGCCATGGGGCGACGACCGACGATGTACTTGCCGACGAGGATCGGGGTCGACGGACGGCGTGCGTTCCGGTCGTAACGCGTGATGGTGCGAATTGAGAGGGTGTCGCGACGCTCGATGTCGACGAGGGGGAAGGTTGGGGATTTGATTCGCGGCATGGTGGTCTCCATGACGCCGGGGCCATACGCCCCGGCAGGTCGGGGCGGCTTAAACGCTGACGTGATAAGCGGTTGTCGGAGCGACTACCGGATCGTCCTGGAACACGTTCACGACGACAAACAGCAGGACGGCGACGACCGTCCAGCGGAAGATCTTCGATTTTTCAAAGTTGCTTTGGCGTGCCGGCTCGGACGGGGTAATGCGGGGTGTTTGCTCGTCGCGGAGCCATTCTTGACGGTCGTAGAACTGGCAATCGATCAGGCAGCTCGCTTGACAGTGATGAGCGGCGGGTTGCGAGGCGTGCAGTTCAGGAAGTTCGCGATTCATCAGTTCCTCACGATAGGTTGTGACGTGAGGATGATAGATTTTCTATCCAGTGATACGCAAGAAAAACTATCCTTCGTGGGTAGAAAATCTATCTATTGAGATCGAGCAGGCAATAGTCAGGGGTGGGTGCGCAAAAAAAATCCCGCCGAAGCGGGACTGCGGGGGAGCGGGTTATCGCCGGCGATATCGACGGTGTTCAACCATCACGCCAATAATCCGAACGGGTTCGTGTTCGCTATTTATCGTTGGATAGTCGGAATTCAGGGGGACCAGCTCAAACACTTCCGCGCCAGTCGTACTCACGCCACGAAGCCTGTACTTCTTGAATGTGGCTTCTTCTTTGCCGTTCTTTGCGACGACATAGTCGCCCGGCCTAGGTGCAATGGCTGGCTCAACGATGATTCTATCGCCGGGCATAAACTCCGGTGCCATCGATTCCCCCTCTACCTCAAGGGCGAACGCATGGTCCGATAGCTCTAGATCGGTTAGCAGGTACTCGAACGCACCACCAGGTGGAAACGGAGTGATTGCCTCGCTCATCAGGCCGGCTTGCACGCTGCTGATCAGCGGTATGCGACGCGTGCCGACATTCGCCGGGACAACGTTCCCAATGGGCGTACCCGCAACGCCGGGGATGGGGATTGCATGCTTGGTAATACGTGCGATCTCAAGAATCTGGCCGAAGCTTGGCTCGTGACGGCCGTTCTCCCACGCTGACACGTTGCCGCGCGTCTTCCCCAATCGCTCCGCGAGTTCATCTTGCTTGAGGCTGGCAGCTTCGCGGCTCGCCTTTATCCATTCACCGATGTCCATACGCTCAATGGTAAGAAAATCTTGCGCACGCATGGCTATATTTTCTATCTTTTGAATGTTAGAATTTCTATCATTGTGCTGATGATGGAAGCTCATGGACAACATCGTTGAACACCCCTTGGATCGGGCCGCCAAAGCGGCCGGGCTGACTATGCAGTCGCTTGCAGATCACCTTGGCGTGACTCGCGCGGCGGTCCAGCAATGGAAGCAGGCGGGCCGGCGGGTGCCGGCTGAACACTGCCCTCCAATTGAGCAGCTTTGCCACGGTGCCGTGCGATGTGAGGAGCTGAACAGTCGGGTCGATTGGGCCTTCGTCCGCCAATCGGGGCCATCGCCAAGCGCAACGCATGTCTGCAACAGCTAACGGTGCGGTTTCGATCGCACATCTCGAATCCTAGTGACGTTTCGTGCGTCGCGACAGGATGAAACGCTCCGATCTCAAACGTTATGACCTGCCGATACGACAGTACCGAATGGCTGGACGTCCTCTATACGTCCGTTCGCAACACGCCCGGCGGCGTCGCCGACGCGGCGAACCACCTCACAATTCGGCGCGGTAAGAACATCACACCGGAATCGCTTCGCCTTCGCCTGCGTGGTGTTGGCGACAGTCGCTTGTCGATGGAAATGTTCGAGCTGCTGATCGAGTGGATGCAGGAAAAGGCAGACGGCGAGGCGTACGCGCTCGACGCGCTTCATGCGTTGAATTCGCGATTCGGTTTGGTGGCTGAGCACGTCGACGATCACGCCGCTGACGACGTCAGCGAACCCGGCACGCTGCGTCTTGTATCGACGGCGCTGCACCTGCAGGCGCATGTCGGTCTTGTGGCTGACGACGTGACACGCGCGCTGGCGGATCAGCGGATCGACGATCACGACGCGGAGAAGATCATCGCGACTGGCCGCAAGGGCCAGCGTCTGTTCCAGCGCTTGATCCATGCTGCCCGCAACCTCGCTGCACGTCGCCGTCGTCGTCATGGAACGGTTTAAGCCCGGAATGGGTTGTTGCCGGCCCGACCGCGAGCACATCGGCCTTTGCTGCTCGCCTGAGCAGCAATCGGCGTGCGCTGTCACGACGCTCGCATCCCGATTCGAGTATGCCCCCGCCGAAACGGGGCGCTTGCTGTCCGAATTGATCGCCACGTTCCCCGATCGCCTCGCTCCGATTCTTGCGGAAGCGAACGCAGCCGGGCGCGTGCGCCTGTTCATCGAGCGAGCTGCGCGCGCATGCGCCGCGCTCGCGACCAAGGCGGAACGTCACGCGTTCCGCGACCAGCTTACCGATCGTCTCTGCGCGCTGGACCTTGCCGCGTTCGACGATCTCATGTCGGCGGAATGGCGTCGACTGCGCGGCAAATAACGGGAGACACATGTGAACGTGAACGGGATCAGTAGCGCGTTGCGACGCAGCACATCGCAGTACAGCCGCTCGCCGAGCGGGCGGCAGTGCTATGCGGCGGGGCGTGCCGTATGGCGAAGTTTTTCTCACAAGGTCGAACGCGACCGCCGTCTCATCGAGCTGGAGACCGCTCGGCGTGCGAGTTAGCACGGAACCATTCAACGAATTGTGATCTGGCCGCGACATGCGGCCAAAGTAACTTTGATCGAGGGAATTTTTGTATGGCGACACTGGACCAGATCATTCAGCAATTGCGCGCTGCGGGTCATCCCGACCTGCCTGCCGGCCATCCGGTCGCGGACGGTAAGCATCATCGGTATGGGCCGCGCAAGAAATACTGGTATCAGCTTCGCGAGATCATCAGCAAGGGTGCCGTCATTGGCTATGGCGGCACGTTCGGTCATTTCTCCGGCGACGATCCGGGCACAGAGCGATTCGAGTGGAGCGGTGCACCGCTGAGTGACGAAGTGCTCGCGGAGACGCGTCGCCGGCAGGAGGCCGCCGAGCGCGAGCAGGCCGAGCGTGATGCGCGTCAGGCGAAGCTCGCCGCGAACCGCGCGCGCGATCAGTGGGGGCGTGCGGCAGAGCATGGCGAGTCCGCCTATCTTGAACGCAAGCGCATCACGGCCGAAGGCGTACGTTTCGACGCGGACGGCACAATGTTCGTGCCGATGTATCAGTACGGCGACGATACTCGGCTCGTCGGCCTGCAGAAGATCACCCCGGACGGTGCGAAGCGCTTCAACAAGGGCATGGAAAAGAAGGGTGCGTCGTATCTGCTCGGCGACGTCGGTGCAGACGACCAGATCGTGCTGGTCGCCGAAGGGTACGCGACCGCACGATCGATCCGCATGGCGGTCGACGAGGCGTTCGCCGTCAGAGTCTGCTTCGATGCGGGCGGGATTCTTCCCGCCGTTCGGTATTTGCGTGCAGCGTATCCGGACGTGCACGTGCTTGTCTGCGCCGACGATGACTGGAAGATCGAGCAGCGCATGCGCGACTGGCTCGCCGACGAGTTCGCGTTCCGGGGGGAACTGGTGTTTGGTGCCGACCCGGTGCGGATCGAGGCGAAGAACACGTGGTACATGGTCGCCGTGTCACGCCGTCGTGACGACAATGGCGTGCCGTATGTCGAGGTGAGCTACGGAAACGACGTGATGCCGTTGCGCCGTAAGCGCTTCGAGAACACGGGCCTGAAGCGCGCGTACGAGGCGGCAGCGACGGTCGACGACGTCAGCGTCGTCTATCCGGCATTCGCCAAGCGCGGCGAGCGCAAGCTGACCGACTTCAACGACCTGCACGTCGAAGAGGGCGTCGAGGCAGTCGAAGCGCAAGTGCAGGCGGCAATCCTGCGCGTCATCGCGCCAGCGAACGAAGAGATCCGGCCGGCGACGATTGCGGTGGCGACCGCGGACGATACGCCGACGAAATCCGCCGCGACGTCCGCTGCCGCAAAACAGCCGGAATGGGATGGCCGCGAGGCAGAGAACGGCGCGCACACATGGGAGCAGGATCTCGCGCGTTCGGACAAGGGCACGCTGCTGCCGACGCTCGGCAACGTGCACATGATCTTGGCGAATCACAAAGCGTGGCAGGGCGTCATCGAGCAGGACGACTTCGGTGGCCGCGTGATGAAGCGCAAGGCACCGCCGTTCCGGCAAGGCGTGAAGGGCGAGTGGACCGACATGGACGATCAGCGCTGCGCGCTTTGGTTGTCGCAGCGCTACGGCCTCTCGGTGCGCACCGATATCGTGATGAACGCGGTTCTGTTGGTGGCGGACGAGAAGCACTTCCATGACGTGCGCGAATACCTCGAAGGGCTGACATGGGACGGCGTGCCGCGTGTGCGCACGATGCCGTCGACATACCTGCGCGTTGCCGACAGCGAGTATGTGCAGCTCGCGTTCATGAAGTGGATGATCGCCGCCGTCGCGCGCGTGATGGAGCCGGGCTGCAAGGTCGACAACGTCCTGATCCTCGAAGGCAAGCAGGGGCATCGCAAATCGACGGCGCTGAAGGTGCTGGCCGGCGCTCCGTGGTTCACCGATACGCCGATCCAGATCGGCAACAAGGACACGTACGCGGTGCTGGCCGGGAAGTGGGTGATCGAGCTTGCTGAGCTGGACTCGTTGAACAAGGCCGACTCCTCGGCGGTGAAGAGCTTCTTCGCGACGGCCGTCGACCGGTTCCGCAACTTCTACGGCAAGCGGGCGACGGACGTCCCGCGTCAGTGCGTGTTCGCTGGCTCGGTCAACTTCGACACGTACCTGAAAGACGAATCGGGCAACCGGCGTTACTGGCCGCTGCGTGTCGGCGGGCTGGTCGACATCGACGGCATTGTGGCCGTTCGTGATCAGCTCTGGGCGGAAGCCGTGCACCTGTATCGCTCGGGCGTCGTGTGGCACGTCGAAGAGCATGAGCGCCCGCTGTTCGAGATCGAGCAGGCGGAGCGCTACGAAGGCGACGTGTACGAGGACAAGATCGCCAAAGCCCTGGAATTCGTCTCGCGCACGACGATGGAAGAAATCCTCGCGGACATCCTGAAGCTCGATACGTCGAAATGGACGCTGGCCGAGCAGCGCCGCATCGGCAAGGCGTTGAAGTCGCTCGGCTGGGTGCGCAAGCGCGAGTCGACCGGATCGCGCGGTTGGTACTACGTGAAGGAAGAGCAAGAGCCGGAAGCGGAGCGCGAACTGGTCGCAGCGGGTGATGACGACAGTCCGTTGTGATCGCGTGGCGCGCCGTGCCTTCACGGCAAGCGCGCCACTGGCCCCGTCTTGGCGCGCTGCGGACGTCCCATGTCCCAATGTCCCAAGGCGCGGTCTCGGGCGCGGGTGCGGGGGCGCGACATGCGCGACGTGAGCGGCGCATGTCGCGCATGTCGCAGGCGCGCACCCCTGCAAGCCTTTTCCCTTGGGACATTGAGACATTAGGACGAGTAGGAGAGAGTGATGATCGATTTGAAAGAGCGGGTGGGCGTTGCGATGAGCGTTCGTGGTCAGTTCACCGACCCGATTGCCGATCCTAAAGTTACTTTGGGCGCGCTCGCCTTTGCGAACGATCTCGGGAGCTTGCTGGCTCGAATCAAGGCCGGGCCGCTGCCGACGCCTGCGATGGTTCGACGTGCAACCTTGCTGTTGGCGCAGATGATCCGGACGTCGGGCCGATTCAAGCGTGCGCGGTTCACGGGCCTGTCGCGCGACGAGCGTCGCGATCAACGTGCGGGGCATGCAGTAGAGCGTTCGAAGGCCGACATCATCGAGCGGTTCGCGCTGCGGTTGCTGGACGAGTGGGTGAACGACCAGTGTGCCGAGTGTGAAGGGCGAGGCGTCGTGCGTCGCGCGCGTGCCGTCACGACGTCAACGCACGCGTGCGATGTGTGCGGAGGCAGCGGGAAGGTGTGTGTGTCAGAGGAGCGTATCCCGTTTTTCGAGGGGCGCAATGGGCCGCTGGTCTTTCGGGAATACGAACCGTGCGACGACTGCGGCGGGATGGGGCGGATCGCGGCGTCGCCGGCTTCGGATTCGAAGGGCCGGCATATATGCCCCTGCTGTTCCGGTTCCGGCAAGCGGCAGGTCGACGACGCTGGCCGGGCGCATGCGCTCGGCGTATCGCTCGACGAGTATCGGAAGAACTGGTCGTGGCGCTTTCACGACATGCTTGCACTGCTGGATACGGTCGATGGATCGGTGTACGACACATTGCGTCGACAATTGCGAGGATGAAACGTATTCCATTTCAAGAGCGGATCGCTTAAAATCTGCACATCCTTTACCGCGTCACTGGATAAATGAGCGACCGCATACTCGTGTCGCAACCTTCGCCCGACAGGCGTACTGAATCGCGGGAGCGCCGCGACCAACAACGATAACTGTCTGTCGGGATCTGTTGGGAGGGCGTTCGCCCTTACGAAATGAATATCGAAGCCCTGAGTGCGAAAGCTCTCAGGGCTTTGGCTTTTCTTGCTCTTGGGTTGCCGTTGGCATTCCCGCTTGAGATAGCTGTTATATTGTCTTGGCGATGAATTGGTTACGCTGACGGGGACGATATGGCAGACGGTAACGCGCCGATGATCATGGATACATACGACGCGATGAAGGGTGTTTATGCGGATTTTTCGTCATCCGTTGAGCGCTTGATTCGTGATTTCTTGATCTCCAACGAGATACAGTTTGTGGACGTTGTGTCTCGGGTCAAGGAGCGCGTGAGCCTTGAAGGCAAAATCTCGCGCAAAGGGGAAGGGCGCTACAAGCAGTTGTCGGACATCACTGATATCTGTGGCGCTCGCGTGATCACATACCTCGAAGGGGACGTACGGCGCGTTTCGGAAATCATAGAGCGCGAGTTCGAGGTTGATCGAAAGAACTCGATCGACAAATCGACGCCTGTAGACCCGGATCGGTTTGGATATCGTTCAGTGCATTACGTGGTCGGCCATCGGCGTGCTCGCGTTAAGCTGAGCGAATACTCACGGTTCGCGGGCATGAAGATCGAAATTCAAGTCCGATCAATCCTGCAGCATGCATGGGCAGAGATCGAACACGACCTGGGCTACAAATCGGTCGAGGACGTGCCGCTGCTTGTGAAGAGAAGATTTTCGCGTCTTGCCGGACTTCTTGAGCTTGCGGACGAGGAGTTTATGACGATCCGCGACGAACTTGCGGCCTACGAACGAGAACTTCCTGAGCGCTTGGCGGATAGTTCCGTTGACGTTCCTATCGACGCAGAATCGTATGTTGCGTTTGTGAACACTGATAAGGTTGCTCGTCGGATTGACTCCCTGATTGCCGGCATTGTAGATACGAGGTTGAATGATAGTGCCCCGAACGAGATAGGTGACCGGGTAGCGATGATGAGATATCTGGGGCTAGCTACTATCGGAGACATCAGAAATTCACTACTAGCGAACGAGAAACTGATAGCTGAAGTCGCCGAGCGGTGGTTGAGCCGCGATACGCCCGGAGTCACGGTTGAAGATTGGGCGAGGGTGGGAATGACGCGCGGGATAGCAACCTTCTATCTCGGATATACCTTGTTGCTGCAATCGGGTAAAAGAGAATTCATGGACGGCTACGTCGAAAGATTCATGCACAGTGACGATCTCGTAGATACATTGCTCGAGACGTTTGACGACTTCCCGCGGAACGAAAAGCAGTAAGAAGCATCATCTAGTTCGTACATTAGTTGGCGCGACTGCGCCAGTGAATCGTATGAAAAATATCGAGCCCTGAGCGCGCAAGCCCTCAGGGCTTTTTGCATTGAGGCGCTGAAATGCGAATCGAGTCGACGAGCGCCGGGCCGAGCGAGGTCTGGTCGACGTGGGATGAAGATCGAAGCATGGGGCGCGTTACCGCGCGGTGCTTCGTGTTTGACGACGCGATGGACCGTGTCGTGTGGGCGATGGACCGAGCAGGCGACGGCATGACCTCCGATGTCGCGATCGGTGCGGGTCTGCCTACTTTTTGAGCAGGCGGGGACCCTCTGGGCATCGCCACACGCGGGGGCTCGCACCCGCGTTTTTTCTCTACTGGCGAGTCTCCATAGGGGGTCATATTCATGCCGACTCAGCAGCAGATCGCTGACCATCTCGACCTTGATCAGTCGGCCGTTTCGCGGTTCGTCGACAAGGTCCAGCTCGATTACCGAGTGGTGTCGATCGACGAGATCCGCGTCGCGTACATCCGGCATTTGCGCGAGGTCGCGGCCGGCCGATCGAGCGGTACGGGCATCGATCTCGTCGCCGAACGGGCGAAGACCGAGATCGTCGATCGCGAGATCAAACTGCTAACGCTGGCCGAGAAGAAGGGGCAGCTCGTCAATGCGGCGCAGCTCGAACAGGCGTACGGCCTGATGGTCGGCGCATTTCAAACGGAGCTGCTGTCGCTGTCCGACAAGCTGGTGCAGGAGCTGCGCACGCTATACGGCGTCGAGGTGGACGTCGAATGGTTGAACGAGCACATATATGGATGCCTTGAGCAGCTTTCTGAATACGACCCAGACAGTCCACGCGGTGATTCGCCGGATCGCGACGATGCTGCGTCCGCCGGAGCGGATTGGGACGACGGACTGGGCACGCAAACATCGTCGGTTGAGCGCGAAGGGTTCGGCCAGCCCCGGCCGGTATAACCCGAACATCACGCCGTGGGTGTTTGGCATGCACGAAGCGCTGGACGATCCGACGGTGCAAAAGATCGTGTGCATGAAGTCGGCGCAGGTCGCGTGGACGGATGGCGTGCTGCTGAACTACATCGGCAAGCGGATCGACGTTGACCCGTGCCCGATGATCGTCATGTTCCCGAAAGAGAAGACGGCGAAGAAGTTCAACCTGGAGAAGTTCGAGCCGATGGTCGAGGTGACGCCTCGCCTCTCGGCGAAATTGCCGGTTCACGCTGCTCGCGACAAAAACAACTTGTGGGATCACAAGACGTTCGCACGCGGCTTCCTGAAGTTCATCACGTCGAACGCGCCGGACGAGGTGAAGTCGACGCCGGCCCCGGTCGTCGCGGTCGAGGAGCCGGACGACGCGAACACGAACGTTCGCGAGCAGGGCGATTCGATCACGCTGCTGGAGGAGCGGAACAAAAGCTATTCGGCTCGGCGACGCAAGATGATCTTAGGCGGCACGCCGACCATCGACGGCCTGTCGCGCATCCAGCAGGCTTACGCGGCATCGGATCAGCGCGTGTATCTGGTGCCGTGCCCTGATTGTGACGAGGAGCATGAGCTGGCGTGGGAAAACGTCACGTGGAGCGAGGGCGCCGAAGTCGTACATGAGGTCTACGGCCGTGCACAACCGGAGACGGCCCGTTACACCTGCCCGCATTGCGGCTCGTTGTGGGACGATGCGACGCGCATTCGCGCGGTGCGTCGCGGGCGATGGGTTGCGACGGCACCGTTTCACGGCGTTGCCGGCTTCCGCATCAACGAGCTGGTGTCGCCGTTCCCCGGCTCGAACATGGCCGAGCTGGTCAAGAAGTGGCTGACGGCCGACAAGGCGCTGCGCGAGGGGGACGATACGAAGATGCGTTCGTTCGTGAACAACTCGCAGGGCCGGGCGTACAAGTACAAGACCGATCTGCCCGAGCTGGACGTGCTCGCGCAACGTGCGCTGCCATACGCGGAGCTGACGGTGCCGCTCGGAGGTCTGGTGTTGACGCTCGGCGTCGACGTGCAACACGACCGGCTCGCAATCGTCCTGCGTGCATGGGGGCGCGGCGAGGAAAGCTGGCTCGTCGCATGGGGCGAGATCTACGGCAATGTGACGGAGCAACAGCAAGACCCGATGACGGGCGGCGTATGGGGCGCGTTGACGATGCTGTTATCGCACGCATACCGGCATGAGAACGGCTGGCTGCTGCGTGTACGTGCAACGTCGATCGACTCGTCAGACGGCGCTACGTCGGACGCGGTATACAAGTATGTGCGCGCTGCGCAGCACGCCGGTTACAACGTCATGGCCGTCAAGGGCAGCAGCAACGTCGACGCGGAGATCTTCAGCGTGCCGAAGGCGTCGATCGACTCAACGCGCAACAACAGCAAGGCAGCGAAGTACGGGCTGCGCCCGTACATGGTTGGCGTGAGCCGCGCGAAGGATCTGATCCTCGAAAACCGGCTGAAGCTCGAGGGCGACGGGCCGGGCCGCATGCACTGGTATAGCGGCGTGCGCAGCGACTACCTATCGCAGCTCACGGCAGAGGTGAAGGTGCCGGGGCCGCGCGGCGGCAAGCGCGTGTGGAAGAAGATCAGCCCGCGCAACGAGGCGCTGGACTGCGAAGGCTACGCGCTGCACGCGGCCCGCAGCGTGAAAGTGCACCTGATGACCGAGGCGCACTGGCAGGTCGAGCAGCATCGCGCATCGCAGGTCTCGCTATTCGATGCGGTCCCGGTACTGGAGGCGTTGCCATCGGCGCTGCCTGCCGAGGTGCTTTCCGATCCGCCGATCGAAGAGGCCGTTACAGAGACTCCGCGGCCGTCGCCGCAGGTAGCAAAACCCACCGAAACCCCGCCCCCGAGCGGGGTTTCGCGCATTCAGGGGCGTCGTGTTGGTCGCTCGACGTACCTGAAGCGGCGCTAAACGAGGGAATGGCATGGCATACACAAAACAGGATCTGCAGAACATCCAGTCTGCAATCGCGAAGGGCGAGCTGGAAGTCCAGTATGCCGACCGGCGCGTGAAATATCGCTCGATCGGCGAGCTGCGCGAGGCGCGCACCGAGATCATTCGCGACCTGAACGGCGCGGCCGGGCGTTCGTCGATTGTCCGGATTCGCCACGCCGGTAAGGGGGTGCGATGAAGGGCGGCTTTCCGTCACTCGCGCGGCGCGGATTCGTGGTGCCGACGCGGCTCAAGGCGGCGGCCTACGAGTCGGCGAGCACGACGGGCGCACGGGCGAAGTCGTGGCGGACGTCGAGCGCGGGACCGAATGCGGCGGCGGTGCAAAACCTGCCGCTACTGCGCTCGCGCGCTCGCGATGCGATCCGAAACGACCCGTGGGCGAAGACGGCGATTGCCCGACTCGTGTCGAACACGATCGGGAACGGCATCCAAGCACACCCGAAGCATCCGAACGCTGCGGTGCGCAAGATGCAAAAGCAACTTTGGGAGGATAGCTGCGAGGAGATTGACGCGGACGAGCTGTTCGACATGGCGGGCGTGCAGACGCTTGCCGCTCGCGCGTTTTTCAGTGACGGCGAGGTACTGGTTCGTCGCCAGTTCCGCAGCCCGAGCGACGGTTTAGCGGTCCCCATGCAGATCCGGCTTCTCGAAGGCGATCTGCTGCCGATGGAGAAGAACGAGGTCGTGCCGGGTGGGGGCGAAATCGTCAACGGCGTCGAGTTCAATGCGGATGGTCGACGCGTTGCGTATCACCTGCTGCAGCGTCATCCCGGCGAGTACGGGCGTGTATCGACGGCCAACATGCAGACCGTGCGCGTGCCGGCCGACGAGATCGCACACGTGTTCCTCGCCTTGCGGCCCGGCCAGGTGCGCGGCGTTCCCGAGCTGTCGACCGTGCTCCTGCGGCTCAAGTCGCTGGACAACTTCGACGATGCAGTGCTGTTCCGGCAGGAGGTCAGCAACCTCTTTGCCGGCTTCATCACGAAGCCGCCCGCCGAGCCGGGCTTTCCGGGAGATCCCGTCACGGGCGGGGAAATGCAGTATGACGTCGACGGTTTTTCGCCGGTCATATCGCTCGAACCGGGGAGCATGCAGGAGCTGGCCCCCGGAGAGGACGTCAAGTTTGCGGAGCCGCCGGGCGCGGGGACCGACTACGGGCCGTTCATGCGTCAGCAACTGATGGCGGCTGCGGCTTCGGTCGGCATGCCGTACGAAGTCTTGACCGGCGATCTGCGCGACGTCAGCGATCGTGTGTTGCGGGTGATCTTGAACGAGTTCCGGCGATCGATCGAGCAGTTCCAGTGGAACGTGTTCATTCACCAGTTCTGCCGGAAGGTCTGGCGCTGGTGGGTCGATGCCTGCGCACTATCCGGTGCGATGCCGATGGAGGACTACTACCGACGCCGTCGCGAGTATCTGCGGGTGCGGTGGGTGCCGCAGGGCTGGCCGTACATCCATCCGGTGCAGGACGTCACGGCGAAGCGGATGGAGATCCGCTCCGGGCTGGCGAGCCGGACGGGTGCGGTCCTCTCGCGTGGTGATGATCCGGAGCAGGTCGACCAAGAGAACGCGGACGATCTCGGGCGTGAGCGCCGGCTCGGGATTCGATATGACACGCTCGATCCGGTCGACGGGGTGGGCGATCTTTCTAATGGGGATGGCGAATGAAAGGGAAGAAGCGGTGGTGGGACATCCGCGCGCAAGCGAATGCGGCGGGCGGGAATGAGGTCGAGATCCGGATTTACGGCGACATCGGGTTCTGGGGCACGGACGCCGATCTGTTTGCCGCGAAGCTCGACGAGGTGGCGGCAACCGCGACATCGATCGTCGTCGCGATCAACTCGATGGGTGGCGACGTGTTCGACGCGTTCGCTATCTATAACGCGGTGCGTCGGTATGCCGGCAAGGTGAAGGGGCGCGTCGACGGCGTCGCCGCGTCGGCAGCGTCGTTGATCCTGATGGCTTGCGACACGATCGAGATGCCGTCGAACGCGCGGCTGATGATTCACAACCCGCACACGGTCGCGGCCGGCGAGGCGGGCGATCTGCGCAAGCTCGCTGATCTGCTGGAAAGCATGTCGGACAGCATGTTGGCGGCCTACGTCGAGCGCAGCGGCCGGACCGAAGAGGAGGTCCGCGCGATCATGGACGCCGAGACTTGGCTCACGGCCGCGCAAGCGAAGGAGCAAGGCTTCTGCGATGCGATCGTAGACCCGATCCGCATCGCCGCATACGCGGGCGCTGCGCGGCTCGCCGCGCGCTACGCGGCGGTGCCGGCCGAAATCGTGGCGGTGCTGGAGGGCGACGGCGAGGTGCCGCCGGTCAATCCGCCGGCTGATCCTTCATCGCAGCCGCCGGCAACACCGGACGTCACGGCGCTGGCGGCGCATGTGTACGCGACGTGTCGCGACGCTCGCATCGAGCACTGCGCCGAGGGCATCGTGCTGGCGACCGGCCTGCGCGATCGGGCGACCGTCGACGCGGCGATCCGCAGTGCGCAGGACATCGCCGGTATCTGTCTGGCCGCGAGCCTGACCGAGCTGACGGCCGGCTTCGTTGCGGACGGGCTGACGGCGGATCAGGTGCGTGCGCGCCTGTTCGAGCGCGTCACGGCTTCCCAGAAGCCGATCAACCATCGTGCTGCCCCGGTTGCGTCGCAAGACGCGCCCGTGGTCGCGAATGCGCCGCGTGCGGCGTCCATCTACGCGGCTCGCAAGAGCGGCAAGTAACTTTGACGTAACCCGAGGAGGGGAAAACTCATGTCGAACTGGAAGGTACAGGCCGCTCTGACGGCGGAATTTCTCGTGTCGGAGGGCAACGGCCAGATCTCGCGCGAACGGATCGTCGTGAAGGCAGGCGCTGCACTGCCGGCCGGGCAGGTGCTCGGCGTAACCAGTACCGGCGAATACGCGCCGTACGACAACGCCGCGAACGACGGTTCCGAAGTCGCAGCAGCCGTGCTCTATGCGCCGCTGGCGGCGTCCGACGCGTCGCGTCGGGCTACGGGGATCGTCCGGCTCGCGGAAGTCGCGGGCGGGCTGCTCACGGGGCTCGATGCCGCCGGTCGTGGCGATCTCGCCGAGCGACACGTGATCGTCCGCTGATCGCGACACACCCCATTCAAGGCCACGCCGACCGCGTGGCCTTTTTTGTATCCATTTTCATGTCGGAGGTTGTATGGCGGATATCGCCCTGTTTCAAGACGATGCGTTCTCGCTTTCGTCCCTGAGTGCTGCGATCAACGAGCAACCGTATGTTCCTGGCCGTATCGGCACGCTCGGCCTGTTCGAAGAGGACGGCATCACGACGACGACGATCCAGATCGAGCGCGACGGCGACACGCTCGCACTCGTTGCGGCCGGCGAACGTGGTTCGCCAGCTGCCGTTGTGGGCGGCAGCCAGCGCGGCATGATTCCGATCAACGCCGTGCACCTGCCGCAGCGTGCGGTGATCAAGGCGGACGAGATCCAGAATCTGCGCGCGTTCGGTTCCGAGACCGAGCTGGAAGCGCTGCAAACCGTCGTGAATCGCCGGCTCGCGAAGATGCGCCGTCAGCTCGACGCGACGCACGAATTCCATCGCATCGGGGCGATCAAGGGCGCGGTGCTGGATGCGGACGGAAAGCGTGTGCTGGTCGACCTGTGGAAGTACTTCGACATCGAACAGACGGTGATTCCGTTCGAGCTGGGCAAGGCCGATACGGAACTGCGCACGAAGTGTCTCGACGTGCAGGACGCGATCGAAGATGCGCTCGGCGCAACGACGTATACGGGCGTGCGTGCGCTCTGTGGCCGCTCGTTCTGGAACAAGCTGATCAGTGCGAAGTCGGTCAAGGAAACGTACCTGGCGTCCGTGATGGCGGCGCAACTGCGGGGCGACGCGCGCGACGCGTTCGACTTCGGTGGGATCACGTTCGAGCGCTATCGTGGCCGCGTCGGTGACGTTGGCTATGTGGCCGACGACGAGGCGCACGCAATTCCGGAAGGTGTTCCGGATCTCTTCATTTCGCGCTTCGCGCCGGCCGATTACGTCGAGTCGGTCAACACGACGGGCATTCCGTACTACGCGAAGCAGGAGCTGATGCAGTTCGGCAAGGGTATCGAGATCGAGGCGCAGTCGAACCCGGTCCACATGTGCACGCGCCCGAAGGCGTTGATCAAGCTCAAGGCGTGACATGGCGTTCCGGGATCTGATGGTCGACGTCGATACGGCCGTGAAGCGAGACCTGTCGGACGAGGTCAAGATCGATGGCAAGCCGCTGCAAGGCATGTTCAAGGCGCCGTGGCTCGGTCCTGATCTCGGAACGCAACGCACGCAGCTCGTTGCGCCGATCCTCGACATCACGGACGACGACGCGGCACGCGTGCGTGAGGGCAGCATCGTCGAAGCGGGTGGCGAGCGGTTCCGTGTCTTCGAGATTCACCCGACCGGCACGGGCTGGACAATCCTGATTCTGAGGTGATGATGGATCTGCTGAAGGTCGAGATCGACGTACGGGGAGCGCTCGAAGCGCTCGCGGGCATGCCGCCTGCAGCAATGCAGGCGGCATGGCGTCGGACGCTGCGCAAGACAGGCGCGTGGATTCGGAGTCAGACGGCGAAAGAGGTCAGCGGCGCGACGGGCATTCAGCAGAAGCTGCTGCGGCAGCGGATGTACTTCTTCATGCGCTCGCTCGACACGGGCAAGGTGTGGCTCGGGTTGAACCCGCTCGAGGCGCATCGGCTCGGTGCGGTTCGGCGCACGAAGAAGGGGATGCGCGCCGGCAAATCGCTGTTCGAGGGCGCGTGGCGCAAGACCAAGGCGCAGCCGGACGGCGCGATCTACCGTCGCACCGGAAAGGCGCGAACGCCGTTCGAAGTGGTGACGGTCGAATGGTCGCAGACGGGCGATCCGGCATTTCGACGCGCTGCGCGTGAGTGCGAGGCGCGGCTGATGACGGTGCTGCGGCAAGAGGTCAACTACGAAATCCAGAAGGCGGCGAATCGTGCTCGATAACTTGAAACAACTTCACGACGGCATCGAGGCCGGCCTGCGTGCGCGCTTGCCCGATCTCGAACGTATCCACGCGTACCCGAAGATCGGCAAGTCAATCGAAACGCCGTTCGTCGCGGTCGAGCTGGCGGAGCTGGAGCCGGGGCACGACGACGGAACGGGCCGGGTGCCGCTGATCGCGCGCATGCAGGCCCGCGTGATCGTCGACCCGCTGGTGGAGGATGCCGAGGTCCAGGTGCGCGAGTTGTCCGCGCGCGTGCTGCAAACGGTGCACGGGGCGACGTGGGGGCTGCCGATGACGCCCGGCAAACAGGTCGGGTCGGCGGGCGAAGATCCGTTCCGGCCCGAACTGGATACGTATCTCGTTTGGCTCGTCGAGTGGGTGCACGAATTTGACCTGGGCGACGCGTACGAACCGCCGACGACGGGGCGTGCGGTGTTGTGGGGTGTCGATCCGGAGACGGGGCCGGGGCACGAAGACCATTACTGGAATCCGGTGGAGCAGGGAGCGGGGTGACGTGTGAGCGACTTCGAGCTTGGCGAGATGGATCGCCGCATGGCGTGCCTGACGCAGTCTGCGGTCGTGGAGGCGATCACGTACGATCCGCCGCGCGTGAAAGTGCGTGTCGGCGATTGGGTCAGCGACTGGCTCAAATGGCAGGCCGGTGCCGCCGGCAAGGTTCGGCATTGGCGTCCGCCGTCCGTTGACGAGGAGGTTGCCCTGTGGGCACCGTCCGGCGATCTCGCGGGTGCGTTCGTCGCGCCCGGCTACTACACAGAGCAGCACGGCGGGTCTGGACGGTCGAGTCCCGACGAGACGGCGATCGATTACCCGGACGGTGCGTACGAGCAGTACAACCATGCGAGCCATGAATACGTGCTGTCAGTGCCTGCCGGTGGTCGGATCGTGTTCCGCATTGGCGGGACTGAGTTCGAGCTGAAGGCGGACGGCGCGACGCTGCGCAGTGCGAAGCTGCTGGCGGACGTTCCGGATTCGAGGTTCACGGGTAACACGACGACCGAGAAAATGCTCACGTTCAACGGTGGCATGCAGGGCAAGCCGGGCGAGGGCGGGGGTGTCGCGATGAAGATCGCTGGCAGTGCGGACTATACAGGTGACGTTACGGCGGGAGGTAAGTCGCTCACGAAGCACAGGCACCGTGAGCAGGGCGACGGCGAGCTGGTCGGTCCGCCAGTGTGAGCACAGCAAAGTAACTTTTGACCCCGCCCGTGCGGGGTTTTTCGTTTGTGGGGGTGGTGATGGCGAAAGACGCACAGCAAGGCGGGGCGGTGGTACCCGTGACATTCATCGATACCGAGTTCCGCAGCCGCGTGATCGTGTTTCCGGACGGCTCGCACGTTGCCGTGCTGGCCGGCAAAACGGAAGTGACGGAGCCTGAGCATATCGCCTATCTCGAATCGCGCGAGTGCTTCAAGCGCATCCCGACGAAGGCGCAGTGATGGTCGCGCTGGTCGGTATGTGTCGCCGTACGGGCCGACTGATCGGCGGTCTGGATCATCTTGTGCAGAGCATCGCGGACATTCTCAGCACGCGCAAGGGAACCCGCCGCGAGCGACCCGATTACGGCTCGGATCTCCCTGCGATGGTTGACCTGCCCGTCACGCGCGGATGGATCTCGGCCGCGCAGGCGGAAGCCGCGCGCGCGATCGGTCGATGGGAGCCGCGAATTGCGCTGGATAGCGTGAAAGCGCTCTCTGTCGTGGACGGCAAAGTAACTTTTAGGATCGCCGGCCAATACAACGGCGACGATGTTGTATTCGAGGTGACGATATGACAGTGATCGATCTGTCGGCGCTTGATCCACCGGATCTCGTCGAAACGCTCGACTTCGAGGAGGTGTACCAGCGCAAGCTCGAACACTTCAAGAGCATCTATCCGGATTGGACGGCTGCGCTGGAATCCGATCCGGTCGTCAAGTTGATCGAGCTGGCGGCGTACGACGACATACGGTTTCGGGCGCGTGTCAACGATGCAGCCCGAGCCGTGTTGCTGGCGTACTCGACGGGCGCGGATCTTGAACACCTCGCGGTGCTCTGGAATTTGCAGCGGGAGACAGTCGATACCGGTGATCCGGAAGCGCATCCGCCTGTCCCCGCGACAGTCGAGCGCGACGAGCGGCTGCGATTGCGTACGCAGATGGGTATCGAGCGTTCGTCAACGGCGGGGCCATTCGGTGCATATCGGTCGATGGCGATGGATGCATCGCCGGATGTCGCCGATGTGCGCGTCGATCGACCGGAGGGCGGTGTCGTTCGCGTCGTGGTGAAGTCGTACTCGAACGGTGGCGTTGCCAGTGCTGCGCTGCTCGACACGGTCCGCCGAGCGCTCTCTCCCGAAGATCGTCGGCCGCTCAATGACACGCTGCTCGTTGTGCCGGCCCGGCCGGTCGAATACTCGATCGTCGCCGACGTGTACATCGGGCGCGGGCCAGATCCGGGCGTCGTGCTTGCTGCGCGACGGCAGGATCTCGATATCGCAGTCGCTGCGGGCGAAGCGCTACGGGTTGGCATGCCTCGCTCGGCCGTAACCGGGGCGCTGCATCCCAAAGCGTCGGGTGTCGTGCGTGTCGATCTGAAGGCCCCTATGGCTGACGTGGTGTGTGCGATCGATCAGTTCGCCCGGTGTACATCGATCGTGCTGAATCCGAAGGTGAACGATGACGACTGAAGCACTACTGCCGACGAACCAGACGAGTCTAGAGGCGGCGCTCGCGCAGGTGATGCGGCCGTCTGTCGATCCGAACGTGATCCGCACGCTCTGGGATGCGGATCGCTGCCCGGCCGCTTTCCTGCCGTGGCTCGCGTGGTCGCTCGCAGTCGACGGATGGGAGCTGGCGGAGTCCGAAGAGGCGCGACGCGCGCTGATCAAGTCGTCTCTGGCGATCTATCAAAAGAAGGGCACGCCGTGGGCGATCCGCGAGATCGTTCGTCGTCTCGGGTTCGGCGAGATCGACATTCAGGAGGGGCGGCAGATCAAGCGGCGAGACGGTTCGGCGAAGCGCGACGGTCGATATCTGCACGGCGGATCGACTGCATGGGCCGAGTACATCGTGAAGCTGCGGCGGCCGGTGACGCGAGATCAGGGCGAGAACTTGAAGCGGGCGATCGAGCGTTACGCGCCGGCTCGTAGCCGGCTCGCGTGGCTCGATTTTTCTGAGGTTGCAATCCGGCACAACGGTGCCGCGACGCGCAATGGTCAATATACGCGAGGGGTGATCGGTACATGGCCAATCTGAAAGAAGAAAGTAAGTGGGAGGAAGGGGTCTACCAGTTCGAAACGTCGGACCCCGTACAAGGTGGACCTGATGGGATCGACAACGTGCCGACAAAGCAACTTGCGAATCGGACGCGTCACCTCAAAGACCGGGCGGACGGCAACGACAAGCGGGTCGGCGAAGTCAGTGCGCAGGTCGAAGCGCTCGGCAAGCGAACCGACGCACTCGGTAACGACAAGCTGCCGTACACGGGCGGCACGTTGAAGGGTGTGCTTCGAGGGAAGGTCGGCGCAATCACGCCGAACAACGCAAACAACGCTGGATTCGGATTCGAGAACGATCCTGACACGGGCATGTTTTCGCCGAGCGACGGATACCTTCAGATCGGCGCACAAGGTGTTTCGCACCTGGAGATTCAGGGCAATAACTGCTTTGTTGGGCCGGCCGCCGCGAGTGGTTGGCTTGCGCTGATCGCGGGCGGTGCCGAGCGGATGCGTATCACTCGCGAGGGGCGCGTGCTTTTGGGGACGACAGCTGACAACGGGCGTGAAGGCTTTCAAGTCGCGTATCGGACGTCGTTTGCGAATGGCGTCCGTTCTAGCGGGATGGACCTTGACGACACACTCGGGGGGCAGTACCGAGCGACGTCGGCGAACTACGGTGTCATGCTGCGCAACGACGACCGAGACTGCTACTTGCTTCAGACCAAGAAAGGCGATCCGCTCGGACCATGGAACGATTACCGGCCGATCTTGTGGAATCTCGAAAGCGGCTTTTTGCGGCTCGACGACACAGGACGCGGAACGTCAATCGGCGGGTCGGTCGAAATGCGTGGAGACCTTACGTTGAAGCCTTCGTGGGGCGAAGGCCGGCTTCGCTTTGGCGCGGTTGACGGCTATTTCTATGCGAATGCCGACAACGTCGGGTGGTATTCGGCAACGAAAGGCTCGTTTCAGTATTTCTTCGGCAGTCGAACATTTTGTATCGATGGAAAACCGGTCTACCACACGGGCAATCTGACGCCGCTCGACCTGAACAACGGCGGGACGCTTAAAGGTGCGCTCTGGCTTGCTGCCGGCGCTCGGGTTTTCCTCTCGGAAGGCACGCCGCAGAATCCGTCGTTGACTTTCGACAAGGACGGTACTCCGGATACTGGTCTTTATCACATCGGTGACGGCGCTTTCGGCGTCACGTGTAACGGGATCGTCACAGCGCGATTCACTGCCGACAAGGGCACGATCTTTGATCGACCTGTGCAGGTGCCTACGCCAGCCGCTGGAGATAAGTCGGGAAGTGTCGCGTCGACGGCGTTTGTCGTCGATGCGATCGCGTCGGCGTCGATCGGCCAGATCATTTTCGAGGTGCGAAGCAGTGTGCGGGCAGGCTGCCTGAAGCTGGACGGAGCGTTACTCAAGCGAGCCGATTATCCGCAGCTCTGGGCGTACGCTCAGGCAAGCGGTGCGCTCGCAACGGAGAAGGACTGGGCCGCTGGTTGGTGGGGGTGCTTCTCGATCGGCGACGGGGAGACGACGTTCCGCATCCCCGAGTTTCGCGGCGAAGGTGTCCGGTGTGCTGACGGCGGGCGGGGTGTTGATTCTGGTCGCGGTGTCGGTTCGTGGCAGGACAGCCAAAACCGCTCCCACTCGCACGGCGCCTCGTCAGGTGCCGCTGGAGATCACACACATACCGCTTGGACTGATGCGGCCGGCTGGCACGGACACAACATTACGCAGCAGCCTCACTCGCACGGGTTTGGTCTGGGGTCGAACGGCGCGTATTCGACGAGCACCGGGCGCGGGTACGGCATGGACAACGGCCGTGCGAACAACTTGGGAACGGATGGTGCAACGATCCCTATCGGCATCGACGGAAATGGACAGCATACGCACGCAGTCGGTATCGGCGGTGTTGGTGGTCACTCGCATGCAATCAGCATTGCCGCTGACGGGGGCACCGAAGCGCGCATGCGCAACATCGCAGTGCTTGCCATGATCCGCGCATATTAATTCGTGAGGTAGAACATGCTTTGCAATCAATACGACAGTTTGACCGGGCAGTACATCGTGAGCTTTCTTGCCGATGTCGATCCGATGAATTCGAGCCGCTATCTGGTTCCCGCGTTCTGCACGCTCGAGCCGCTGCCCGAACGTGGACCACGTACCTGGCCGTTCTGGCGTGCCGACAAATGGGAGATGCTGCCCGACTATCGCGGCGTGCGCCTCTATCGAACCGAGTCCGGTCTCGCGGCGGAAATTACCGTGGCAGGTGTGACGCCGGACGACGCGGGCCTGACTGAAGAGCCGCGCCCATCCGATTCGCACGTATGGCGGGAAGGGGCGTGGGTTGTCGACGAGAAGATCGTCGCGGACCGGGCGCGCGAGTCAGCGATGAATGACTTCTTCTCGCGGCTGGAAAAGGCTCGTCAGCAGAATCGCGGCAAGGCGGATGCTCGGATGACGGGGCGACTGTCGGATCTCGAAGAGGCGATGTTCGACGCATGGGCCGATTATCAGGTCGCGCTGGTGAATGTTGTCGAGTCACCGACGTTCCCGGCGCGGATTGCGTGGCCTGCCGAACCTGATCCGGCCGCGATTCTCGCGAAGGTTGAGGCCGAACGCGCAGCGAAAGCGAAGCGCGAAGCGGAGGAGGCTGCGCAGTGGGCGGCTGCTGAGAAGCAGGCCGAAGAGGATCGCGCTGCGGCCGAGGCGGAAATGCAGCGTCGAGCGGAGGCGGCGGCAACAACCGACGCCTCCCCCGAGCCGGAGCAACCGAAGGCGTCCGATACGTCCGTCAAAAAGTAACTTTGCCGACGCCGCATGTGTTGCCGGCGTCGTTTCGTTTCAAGCCGCTCCGATGAGCGGCTTTTTTATTTCCGGAGATCCGCATGGCAGCGACTTCCTTTTTTCACGGCATCACGACGACGATCGTCGACAGCGGTCCTCGCACGATTGCGGTGCCGTCGTCGTCGGTGGTCGGTATGACCGACACGTACACGCCCGGCCCCGATCTGGCGCAGCCGAACGTCCCGATGCAACTGACGAGCTACGGCGAGGCGGTGCGTGCGTTCGGCGAGAACAGCGCGATCGCGCGGGCAGCTCGCGCGATCTACGCGCAGAGCAGCGCGATTGTGATCGCCGTGGGGGTGCCGGCAGCGGCCGACGCGGCGCAGCTCACATCGGCGATCATCGGTGGTGTGTCGGCCGGGGGCGCACGCACGGGCATGCAGGCGCTGCTCGACGCGAAGTCGCGCTTCAACGCACAACCGCGTTTGCTGGTCGCACCTGGGCATACGTCCAAGCAGCCGGTCGCGACGGCTGCCGACTCGCTCGCCGGCAAGCTGCGCGCGATGGCCGTGATCGATGGCCCGAACGTCGACGACGAGGCAGCGATCGCGTACGCGAAGAACTTCGGCAGCAAGCGCCTGTACATGGTCGACCCCGGCGCGAAGGCATGGAACAACGCGACGAACGGCGAGATCTCGCTGCCCGCGTCGACGTACGCGGCGGGGCTGTTCTGTCAGACCGACGCGAAGATCGGTTTCTGGGCGTCGCCGTCGAACAAGGAAATCGTCGAGATCACGGGGACGGGCAGGCCGATCGAATACCTCGACGGCGACGAGACGTGCCGCGCGAACCTGCTCAACAACGCGAACATCACGACGATCATTCGCGACGGCGGGTATCGCCTCTGGGGGAACCGTACGCTGTCGGCCGATCCGAAATGGAAGTTTGTCACGCGCGTGCGCACGCTCGACATCGTCATGGATGCCGTGCAGGCGGGTCACAAGTGGGCGGTCGATCGCGGCATTACTGCGACGTACGTCAGCGACGTGACCGAAGGGCTGCACGCGTTCATGCGTGATCTGAAGCGTCAGGGCGCAGTGATCAACTTCGAGGTCTATCCGGACCCGTTGCTGAACACGGCGAGCCAGCTCGAAGACGGCAAGGTGTACTGGAACATCCGATTCACGGACGTCCCGCCGGCCGAAAACCCGATTTTCCGCTTCGAGGTCACGAACCAGTGGCTGACCGAAGTGCTGGATAACCAGATCTAAGGGAGGAACGATGATTCCGGAAACTCTGTACAACTGCAACGCTCATATCGACGGCCGCGGATACGCTGGCCGCGCGACGAGCATGACGCCACCGAAGCTGAAGATCAAGACGGATGACTTCCGCGCGGGCGGGATGGACGCGACGGTCAAGGTCGATCAAGGCATGGAAGCTCTCGATGCATCGTTCTCGATGTCGACGATGGAATACGAGGTGCTGCGCTTCTTCGGTCTGGTCGATCAGGGCGCGTTCAACGGTGTATTTCGCGCAGTGTTCATGGATCGCAGCGGTAAGACGAAAAACGTCGCCGTGTATCTGCGTGGGATGCTGCACGAAGTCGATCCGGGCGACTGGAAACCGGGCGACAAGTACGAGGCGAAATACTCCGTGTCGTGCGACTACTACAAGCTGGAGATCGCCGGTGCGATTGTGCACGAGATCGATGTCTTCGCGTCCAAGCGGGTGATCAACGGTGTTGATCAGCTCGCCGAGGTCCGCAAGGGTCTTGGCATGTAGTTCCCACGTCGGTGTCATTCGACGGACACGCAGCAAAGCTACTTTGTTCAATCAATGGCGAGCCGACGGCTCGCCATTTTTCATTTCAGGAACCGCAATGGAAAAGGTCACGGTCAAGCTCAACTATCCGATCAAGCTCAACGGCGTCGAGTGCGACAGCTTCACGCTGCGCCGGCCGAAGGTGCGCGACATGCGTGGTGCGCAGAAGCTCGCGCCGAACGATGCCGAGCAGCAAGAGCTGATCCTGTTCGCGACGCTCGCAGATGTCGGCCCGGACGACATCGAAGAGATGGACATGGCCGACTACGAGCGCGTGCAGGACGCCTACTACTCCTTTCGATCCGTACGCGAAGCTGGACCGAAAGACGCTCAAGGCGCTGGCAAATCGGTTGGTGCGTGAATACGGCATGTCGCCGACGTCGATCGATGAGATGACGGTCGACGACATGCTCTGGTGGTTGACGGATTGAGAGGGCCGGGATGGCGAAAGACTTAGCACTTGGCATCGTGATCGGCGGCGCCGTCTCGGCGACGTTCGGCAAGGCGATCACCGACACGTCGTCGAAGATTGACGCGATGAAGAAGCGGGCGAACGACTCGCGGCTCTGGCAGCGCCAGATCGGCGAGACGATGCGCCTGCAGGACGAGTTCCGTCGCCTTCATTTGGCGGGCGACAGCGCGGCGGACGGCATTCGCCGCAAGCTCGACAGCAATTTGAAATCGCTGCGAGATGCCGGCATCGAGGTTGGCCGGCTCGATCGTGCGTATGCACAGCTCGGACGAACCGCTCGCGGGCTGGATCTGAAGGTGGCAGGCCGCGAGCGGCTCGCGGCTGGCCAAGAGGCTGGTCGTGGCGTGATCGGCGATGCGATGAAGCTGACGGCAGCGGTCGCGGTGCCGGCGACGATTTCGGCGAACTATCAGGCGATCATTCGCGACATTGCGATCAAGGCCGGCATTGCGCGCACGCAGGAAGAGGCCGCGATGGCGACGCGGATCAGGCGTGACGCCGGGGCGAACGGTATCGGCCGCAACGAGCTGGCGGACGCCGTCAACCAGATGGTCGCGGGCGGTATGGATCTGGATCGCGCGCTCAACTTCGCGCCGCTGGTCGCGAAGTTCTCCATCGGCCAAGGCGCGACGACGGTCGAAACCGCGAAGATGATCCAAGCGCTGCAGCAGAACGCGGAGATCGTCGATCCGAAGCAGATGTCGAAGGCGCTCGAAGCGATCGCGTATCTCGGCAAAGAAGGGTCGTTCGAGTCGGTCGACATGGCGCGTTGGTTCCCGGTGCTACTCGCCGAGATGAAGAAGATCGGCATCACGGGGCAGGACTCGGTGACGCAGCTCGGGGCAATGCTCCAGGTGCAGATGAAGACCGCCGGCAGTTCGGACGAGGCGGCGAACAACCTGAAAAACTGGTTTTCGAAGATCGGTTCGGGTGAGACCGAACGCAATTACGCGAAGGCCGGTGTCGATTATCAGGCCAAGATGCGCGAGGCGATCGGCAAGGGCTGGTCGACGCTGGAGGCGTCTTTCGTGCTCGCCCGCGCGTACATCGAGCGTGTCGATCCGGCCAAGGCAAAGCAGCTCGCAGCTGCGGCGAAGCAGTTCAATTCGGAGATGGACCCCGCCAAGCGTCAGGCTCAGATGGCCGCGTTCGCCGAGACGATGAAGACCGGCGACCTGTTCAACGACATGCAGGTCAAGGCGGCGCTGACGGCATACATGCAGAACGCGGAGCTGTATTCGAACCTGAAGCGCAACGCGCAGCAGGCGAGCGGCGAGATTCAGAAGGATCTGGAGGCGCGTCGCGAGACATCCAAACAGATCTGGAGCGAGGTCGGGCAGCGATGGGACGACGCGATGCGCAGCATTGGCGACGCCCTGCGGCCGATCACGGATCGCGTTGGCGAGGCGGCAAAGGGGGGCGGGAGCGGTATCCAGTCCGCAGCAGACAGCGCTCCGAAGGCGACAGCCGCTGTCGTCGGCATCGCCGGCACGGTGCTCGCAGTGCGCGGAGCAAAGGCACTTTGGGGCATCGGTCGCGGCTTGTTCGATATCGCGCGCGGGACGGTGCTGGCGCGTGGTGGTCGAGGGGTTGCAGGGCGTGCCGGTGGTGCGGGTGGCGTCGTCGGGCGCGCACTGGATGCAGTCGGTGGGGCTGCGAGCGCCGCTAGTGGCGTCCAGCGCGTGTTTGTCGTGAACATGCCCGGTGGGGGCGTCGATGCGGGTGGGCTTGGCGATCTGATGGGCGGTGGGCGTGCAGGACGCGCCGCGCGTCGCGCGGCAGCTCGGGCGGGGCGGCTCGGGAGGATCGGGCGGGTCGTCAACGCGGGACGTGCGCTCTTCGGTCGGGTTGCGCCGTGGGCAGGAAAGCTGGCCGTCGCGGGGACCGTCCTGAAGTTCGGCCTTGCGGCTCGCGAAGCATACGCCGTCGCGTCGAGCACCGATACGAACGATCGGAAGGCCACACGGTTCGCTGGCATCGCCGGCAGTCTCGCGGGTGGCGTGATCGGCGCGAAGGTCGGGGCGACGATCGGAGCGCTCGGCGGGCCGATCGGATCGGCTGTCGTCGGCGTGCTTGGCGGGGCACTCGGGACGTTCGTTGGCGACAAGGCACTGAGCGGCATCGCGAGCAAGTTCTTGGGCCAGAAGCCCGACGAGACGCCCGCGAATGCCGAGGCGGTCGCCAAGGCAGCGAAGGCAGCGGAAAGTCCGGCGGCAGATGCCCGGTTCGGGCCGCGTATCGACCAGACGAACACGTTCGCGCCGGTCTTCAACGTGAAGATCGAGGCGAGCGATACCGACATGGCTAACAAGTTTCTCCAACAGGTCAGTCCGCAGCTGACGCGGATGATGGAGGAGCAGCAGCGCAAGGCGAACAGTCGAACCGCAATGTTCGACGCGCCGCATATGTAAGGGAGGCGCTATGGATGTGTTTCGACAGATCTCGGGAGCAGCAACGCAGGCGGGGATCGCGACGGAGCGCGTGCGGCAGATGGTTCGCATATTCGATCGAAACCGCGCGGCGAGCATGGCGACGGTCGACATGCTGCAACGTCTCGCAACCGGCAATCTGAGCAGCGCGGCCGAGCTGCTGACAGGCGCGACAAGCGCGCTGTCGGTGGCGTCGGACCTGTTTCCGCAGGTCGGCGCTGTCGTGCGTAGCTTCAACGCGACGCAGGCGTCGATCGGCTCGATTCTGAAAGCCGTCGACGGATCGAATTTCCCCCTTGTGCGGGCTGCCGCCGACAGCGTCAAGTCTGCATTGGGCGGGGCGTGGAATCAGTTCAACGCGGCGGTGGGTCTGAAGGACTCGGCGGTGATGGACGTGATCAAGTCGACGGGCGTCGGCTCGATGCTGTCGGGTCTGATCGACGGTGCGTCGTCGAGCACGCCGCACCTGATGTCGATGACGACGGATGCCGGCGACGCATTCCATTTCAACCTGTCGACGGCTGCTCACGACAAGTTGCGACGAGCGACGCGATATCGCGTGGCGTCTCAGGAGCGCTTGAATCGCCAGGAGGCGCTGCAACCGGTCAGCGAAGGGGGCGAGACGATCACGCTGTCGGGCGTCGTGTTCCCGTCGCTTGGGGCCGGTACGAAGCAGATCAACCGGCTGCGTGCCATCGGCGGCAGGATGAAGCCCGTGCAGCTCACGACGGGCGATGGCGAAGTGCTCGGCCGCTGGCTGTTGCAGGCGATCGAGGAGGAGCAGGACGCGCTGCTCGCGGACGGCTTGCCGCGCAAGCAAACATTCTCGGTGGAGTTCGGACGCTATGGCGAAGACTTTAAGAACGTCTGACGGTGACGTGCTCGACACGCTTTGCTATCGCTTTTACGGAGCGCTGCAGGGAACGGTCGAGGCCGTGTACGAGGCGAATCCGGGGCTGGCGAATCGGTCGCAGCCGTTCCCGGCCGGCATCGAGATCCTGATGCCGGATCTCGATGCGCCACGTGCCGAGTCAGTCCAGCTCTGGACATAGTGAGGTGCGATGGAAGCGATTTTTCAGATCGTCGCGAACGGGGCCGACGTAACCAAGGTCATTCAGGACCGAGTGCTTGAGATCCGGTCGATGGACAAACCCGGTCTAGACGCGGACGAGTGCACGATCACGCTCGACGATCGCGACGGCCGCATCGAGTTTCCGCCGAAAGGCGCGACGTTGAAGGTGTCGATCGGGTGGGAGGGACAGGGGCTGTCGATGCTCGGCGAGTACGCCGTCGACGAGGTTGGATTGCGCGGGCCGCCGGCCAGCGTCGTGATCCGGGGCAAGCCTGCGAACATGCGCGCGACGTCGAAAACGCAGCGATACGGGAGCTGGTCGAACGCGAAGCTGGCCGACATCGTCGGCGACGTCGCGCGTCGTAACAAATGGGCGGCCGCGTGTGACGTCGACGTCGTCGTGCCACGTATCGACCAGTTCGGCGAAAGCGATCTGCACTTCATCACGCGCGTGGCTCGCCAGTACGGTGCGACGGCGACGGTCAAGGCCGGCAAGCTGATCGTCTTGCCGCGCGGCGGCGGCAAGAGCGCGAGCGGCAAGCCGCTGCCGATCGTCACTCTCACGCCGGGCGACCTGCTCGATTACGACATCAATTTCCCGGACCGAGCGAGCTTCGCGGCCGTGCGCACGAAGGTGCATGACCGCAAGTCCGGGAAGAAGATCGATCTGACGATCCCGAACCCGGATGCACCGCCAGGTGCGTCCGCGGTGCATACCGAGCGCCATGCGTTCGCGAGTCCGGAAGCCGCGAAAGCGGGCGCGACATCGCGAATGGCGACGCTCAACCGGCACACGTCGACGAGCCGGCTGACGATGCGCGGCCGCGCAGATCTGTCGGCGGAAAAGACGATCGCGCTGAAGGGGTTCAAGACCGGAGTAGACGGTGAGTTTCTGGTCGAGTCGGTCGAGCACACGTTCGCATCGCGCGGGTGGATCACGGTCGTGACTTTGAACGGAGGGAACAAGGGGAAAGCGAAGGTCGGGCACAAGAAGAAGTCGGGCAAGAAAATCACTCTGGTGGTGCCGGCGCCGCAGTAACGCGTCACGCACTGAATTTGCAGGCCGCTCACGGGCAACCGGGGCGGCCTTTCTTTTTATCGGGCAAGGGGAACCGATGCAAGACCACGAAAAAACGATTCTGGAGCTGATCGTCATGGGCGGATTGATCGGCATCGCGAAGGTGTTGGTTGGTAGCGAGCCGTTGTCGTTTCGGCTGGTTGTCGGCCGGGCCGTATTGGGATCAGCAACGTCGATGGTGGCCGGGCTCGCGCTGCTGCAGATTCCGGATCTGCCGCCGATCGCGCTGCTCGGTCTGGGGAGTGCGCTCGGCATTGTGGGGTCGCAGTACCTCGAAGTGCTGCTGCGCCGGAATGCAAAACGTGTGTTTGGAGGGAAGTGACGATGGCGCGAATCAGTGTGACCGCTGCGGGCGGAAAGAACCGGGTGGCGTTTCTCGACACCATCGCGGTAAGCGAGATCGGCTCGCCGTTGCTCGCGAAGTCGGACGACGGTTACAACGTCCTGGTCGGTGCGACGGCATCGCGCCCGCTGCTGTTTGCGAGCTATGCCGCACATCCGAACGTGCTCAATCGCCAGATCCGCGTGCCGTCGACAGCGGCTGGTCGTTACCAGATCCTCACGCGCTGGTGGCGTATCTATCAGGCGCAGATGAAGCTGCCCGACTTCGGGCCGGTGTCGCAGGATCGGTACGCGCTGCAGCAGTTGCGCGAGCACGGCGCATTGCCGTTGATCGATGCAGGCCGGTTTCGCGAAGCCATCGCCAAGGTGTCGAACGTATGGGCCAGTCTGCCGGGGGCGGGATACGGCCAGCACGAAAACGACATCGAGGAATTGCTGGCGGCGTATCGCGCGGCCGGCGGGGAGGTGATCGCATGACGTGGATCGACCCGCGCATTTGGCTGCTCGTCGTTGCTGGCGTCATTGCCGGCGCTGCCTGCGGCTACTTTGAGGGACATCGTGATGCCGACCAATCCGCGAAGGTGGTGGATCAGGCGCGGCAGATCGATGACCTGACGAACGAACGTAACGAATATCGCCGCCGGTTGGCGGCACAACAGGAGATCGCAACCGATGCTGCGAAAGAACGTGATCAGGCAGCCGCTGATGCTGCTGTTGCCGGCGCTGCTGCTGACGGGCTGCGCAGGCAAGTCGCCGCACTCGTCGGCGACGTCCGGCGTGCCGGCGCTGCGGCCGGAAGCCCGGCAACCGGCGACGCCCTCGATCTGCTTGCCGACGTGTTCGGCCGGGCTGACGAGCGCGCGGGAGAGCTGGCAAAGATCGCTGACGAGCGAGGAGTCGCCGGTCGGCAATGCGAGCGCAGTTATGACGCGTTGATCGGCGACGCGCAAAGCAACTTGCCGCAGTAGCGCGGCGATCGAGGCCGGGTGGCCTCGAAAGAAACAGGGCGACCGGAGGACGTGCAGCAACACGTCTCCCGGTCGCCTTTCCACTGTCTGAGCCAGTGAATCGGCCAAGGCCCTGCTACCTACCGGTAGGCGGGCCGGATTCTACACCAAGTTTAAAAACGGCTTTCACAATGGCAAATCCCATCATTCCTTGGATCGGCGGTAAGCGCCGTCTTGCAGACCATCTTATTCCGCGTTTCCCGGCGCACGACTGCTATGTCGAAGTGTTCGCGGGCGGGGCTGCGTTGTACTTCATGCGTCCGCCGGCGAAGGTCGAGGTGGTCAACGACATCAACGGTGAACTGATCAATTTGTATCGTGTCGTGCAGCATCACGTCGACGAGTTCGTGCGGCAGTTCAATTGGGCGTTTACGAGTCGCGAGCTGTTCGGTTGGTTGAAGCATACGATCCCGGAAACGCTCACCGATATCCAGCGTGCTGCACGCTTCTACTACCTGCAGAAAAGTTGCTTTGGTGGGAAGCTCGAAGGGCAGACTTTCGGATCGAAGACGCTGGCTGCGCCGGGATTGAATCCCATTCGACTGAAGGAGGAGCTATCCGTCGCGCATCAGCGGTTGGCGAACGCCTTCATCGAGCGCTTGGATTGGGCTGCGTGCATTGATCGATACGATCGGCCGCACACGCTGTTCTATCTCGATCCGCCGTATTACGAGACGCAGGGGTATGGCGTGCCGTTCCCGTTTGCGGAGTACGAAAAGATGGCCGAGCGGCTGCGCCGTCTCAAAGGTCGCGCGATTGTGAGTCTCAACGATCACCCGGACATTCGACGCGTGTTCGAGGGGTTTTACATCGAAACCGTGCCGATCCAGTACACGGTTGGTGTTGAGGCCGTCGACCGTAACGAGCTGATCATTTTCAGTTGGGATGACGCGTCGCAGCCGGTTGGTCTGTTCTAGCGGATGGCTCGCCCGCAGGACAGCTCCTGCGGCATACCCGGCAATTTTGCGGGGTTTTGAGCGCGGGGGCGAGTTGGTTAAATGTCACATTTGGTCAAGTCGCCTTCCGACTCTCGACATCGGTCTCTTGCTCGGGAATAGTCGGATCATTAGAAACCGAGAGGGCCTGCATGTGAAGCGGAACTATCTCCGAGTCGGAGACCAATCGACCAGCGGCGGGGTGGTCGTCGACGCTATCCCGACAATGAGTTGCGACGGGGTTGGACTCACCTACGTAGGTGCCAAAGTAACTTGTCCAGCGTGCAAGCGTGTCGGTGTCATCGTTGCAGAGGGGCCGCGTTGGCCGGGTAACTTGATGGGGCACGAAGCTGCGCTGGAAGGCGATAAGGTCGCTTGCGGGTGCAGTCCGCTCCCAACCATGATTGCATCGCAGTCAGAGATGTTTCAGTCCTTCGAGTCGGATGCACTCGTCAAAATGGGTTTTTCCGCGACAGGAGGTCCGGTCGCGCTCGAACTCGCTGCCCCGAAGCCATCCCAGGGATTCTGTCTCTCATGCATGGTTGCTGCTGCCAAGAACGCGGCTGCGATGGTCGTTCGCGGGTGAGCGTCGATGAGCATTCAAGATATCTATTCAGCGATGCAAGAGCGGGCGAGCCTTCCGGTTCGTCTGTTTGCGCTTGTGGATGGGCTGTTGTATTCGGAGCAGAGCGGTTCCGAGCCGCGCCGGGCGCGTGACGCGGCAATTGCGCTGCTTGATGCAACACCAGACGCCTCGCTCGCGGATGCCGGCCCGTGGCTATTCGACTTCGCGGCTGTCGACGGCGATTGCCGGCGTGTGCTCGGGCAGTTAGCGCAGGGTGAATATGGGGTGAGCTGGATTATCAGCGCGTATCAACCGCACCAGCTCGCGGCAGAACTTCGCGAGCGGCTTGACGGAATATTGCCGGATGGCCGGTCGGTAATGCTTCGCTATTACGACGCCCGTGTGATGCGGCATTTCGCACCTGCCCTTAGTCCGGCCGAGCGGACGACATTTTTCTCCCCGACCTTCGACTGGTTGATCGAGATCGACGGGCAGCTCTTCAGGGCGCATCCCCATGCCGCTTAACCTTACTCCCGCCCACGTGTCTGCACTCGCCGAGGGCGAGGCTCGCAATTTCGTTGACGGCGTGCGCCGTGATCTGCTCAAGGCAGATCCTGCTTTGACGCAGGATATCGATCTTCATAACCGGCTCTGGGATGCATATCGCGCCGCTCGATCTCTCGGGATTCAGGATAGCGAGCATCTGGTTCAGTTCTTGAAAATCGAGGCGTATTCGCCGCACTTTTACGAGAAGCCGGCTGCGAAGGCATGGCTGACGAAACCCGGCCGTAGCGCCGATGAGCGTTTTCACGTCTACGTCCAAGAGATCACTTGGCGATCACAACATCCCGATAGCTTGAAAGGAGTTCCGCATGGCGGCACCGTTAATCCCTCTAGTGACGGCCGCAGCAGCGGAAGCGGGGCCGGTATTGTCGGCTATTGGAAGCGCTTTATTGGGGGGCGTGGCAGTAGCGGGGATCGGTAGCCTTCGGGGGGACGTCAGCAAGATGGACGAGCAGGCGAAGGGAAAAACCGAATCGCGGACAATGTCCGATTCCACTGCGCCTTGCAAGAAGTGCCCACCTGAACAGACGGGCAGGCTTGTGCGGAGCCGACACGGCGCTAACTGGCCGGCGTACCGATATCAGGCGCGCGTAACCGGCTTTGCGTTCGATACGGAGAGCTGCCAGTGGAGCGACGAGTGGGAGTGGCTTGGAATCGATTTTGACGGGTTCAAGCCGCAAGAGTGCTTGCTGCAAGAGGCCAAGGGGAACTATGACCAGTTCCTTGATGGATCTATTCCGAAGTCCGAACAGTTCTTCAAGGGCTTTCGCCATATGCGCGATCAGGCGATCAAGCGCGCGATGCGGGTCAAGGCGAATCCGCCTACGCGGCTACGGTACTATTTCCAAGGGCCGTTGACCTATAGGCGGATGTCGGTATGGTTTAAGACCATGTCGATCGAGTCGGAATATCTTCCGTAAATTCCTACCATCATGAAAATTGATTCCTTCATCAAGGCCGGCGGGATCGAGGTGTTCGCTTTCTCGCAAACACTCGCGAAGGTCGGTGCGATTGTTGATGTAATGGCGGCAGCGGCTCCGGAACTGTCGCGTCCGAATTGGCGAATGCAGGGCGATACGCTCGAAGAGGCGCAGACGGGCGAGGTGTACGCGGCCGATGGCCAGCCCAGTAGCACGGCGGTCGCGGCGCTGGAGAATGAATACCGAGGCGAGGAAACGTCGTCGCTCGGGATATGGGACGGTAGCGCGGACGATTCCATCGGCGCATCGGTCGAGGTCTTCGCGTGCGGTGGGCATTTCCCTGACACGGTCTCGCTCGGCGCTCGCGGGGCGTTCATCGAGCACAAAGATACTGTGGCGAATATTGTGGTCAAGACTGCACAGGAGTTTTTGCCGGCCGTGATCTCGGCCGCGCCTGACGGTTATTCGGAGAAGCAGGCGTTTCAGGATCGTCCTGGTGTCGGTTGGATGATCTATCTGCCGGTGGAACTGACCGTGCAGCAGATCCCCGAAGCGCAGGAGATCATTCCCGTGTTGTCGGAAGATGGGAAGAGGCGGCTCGGGACGATCCTTGTCAGCATCAAGGGTGAGGTGTTCTCGGCCGACAATGAGGAGCACCTTGCCGTGGCGCACAATATCGAGGCGCGACTCATTTCTATGGATCTACTGCCGCTTCTTACCGAGATCTGAGGGCAGCTAAGGTCCGTCAATCCCTGCCAATTGAATCGGGTGACGTCTTGTCATGGATCGGACATAAAGTTACTTTAGCCACTGGGGTTTACCGATAGCTCTATCTCCCTTGCGCGATGTTCGCCTTTCGGTCAATTTCGCTCTGCGCTTGCAAATGTGCTTATCCGATTTAGTATGCGGAAACCATGCGCCGGCGCGCGCACACTTTTGCGGCGAGGAGATCCATGCATCCCGGGAAGGCAGCCCCTTACGCCATTGTGGCAGTCGGTATTGTGATCGCCTGCGCGCTGATGGGCCTGTGCGTGCTACAGCTATTCCAGAGCCGCCACGACGCCCTGGAGCGAGCTAGCGAAACCTCGCGCAATCTCGGTCTGCTGGCCGAGCGTGACATTGAGCGTAACTTCGAACTTTACGACCTATCCTTGCAGGCAGCGATTCATGGCCTGCAGCAGCCCGACGTAATGGCGGCAGCGCTCGCGGTGCGACGAGGCGTGCTTTTCGACCGCGCAATGAGTGCCAACTTCATCGGTTCGATGCTGGTGCTCGATGCCCGGGGCGACATCATCCTGGATTCGGCCAACGACGTGCCGCGCAAGGGAAATTTCGCCGATCGTAAATACTTCACTGTCCATCGCGATAACCCAGACGTTGGTCTTTATGTCAGCGATCCGTTCGCGTCGCGCCTGCGCGGCGGTACGCCGAGCATTGCACTATCGCGGCGCATCTCGAACCCGGATGGCTCGTTTGCCGGCATCGCGCTGATCGGCCTCAACCTTGAGTACTTCCACCAACTGTTCTCTGGCCTGTCGCTCGGGCAGCACGGTTCGATTTCGCTGATCGGCACGGACGGCATCATGGTGATGCGTCAGCCGTACAAGGACGGTATCGTCGGCCGCGACATCAGCAAGGCCGCGACTTTCCTGCGGTTCAAGTCCGCACCAGAAGGGGTGTTCTCGGAGACGGCCTCAATCGACGGCGTGCGCCGGCTCTACTACTTCAAGCATCTGCCCAAGTTGCCGCTGATCATCATGGTGGCGGAAGCCGAGCAGGACATCTATGCCGCGTGGCGGCACCGCGCCGTAACAATCGGCGCATTAGTAGCCACCTTCGGCGCTGCTTTCATCGCGCTGTCGATCTTGCTCAGTGGGCAACTGCGGCGTCGCATGCTTGCTGAGTCCGAGCTGGTGCTGCTTGCACGCACCGACGGGCTCACCGGCCTGAACAATCGCCGCAGCTTCGGGGAGGTGTTGGACCGGGAGTGGCGTCGCGCCAGGCGCGCGCATTCCGTCTTCTCGCTGCTGTTCGTCGACGTCGACCGCTTTAAGGCTTACAACGATACTTACGGCCATCAGGCAGGGGATGATGCGCTGGCTGCGGTCGCCCGTTGTATCGGCGAGAGCATCCGACGCCCGGTCGATACTGCGGCTCGCTATGGCGGGGAGGAATTCGTCGTGCTGCTCCCAGACACGCCGCAGACCGGAGCTGCGCAGATCGCCGAACGGATTCGTGCGGCGATCGACGATCTGGCACTTGAGCACGCCGGTAGCGAATATGGGCGCGTGACGGCCAGTATTGGTTTGGCGACGTGGACGCCGGATCAAGACGGTGAGCCAAGCGCGCTGATCAAGGAGGCAGACGAGGCGCTGTATTACGCGAAGTTAACCGGGAGGAACAAGGTCGCTACGTCCCACGTAGCAGCTTGACGGAGCGATTTGGCAGGTTCAAGAATACGAAAGCCCGCAGCGAGCGGGCTTTTTTTGTGCTACGAATTTGCTACAGTAAGGGGCGGGAGCCTTGCTGGGTAAGCCTTGAGATCATCATTCCATCCCCTGAACTACGGGGAGAGCCATGTCCGGGTGAACGCGCGAAAAAGCACGAACCGGACGGCGGTGTGGACAGCGCGCAGAGTATAACAAACGCGCGGCGCGTCGGCGGGCAGAATCCGCGCCGTCGTGCGCGTCGCGCGATCGGTCGCGATCAGGAAATCAGAAATCGACGACGACGAAATCTTCCTTGCCCACGTCGCACAGCGGGCACCGCCAGTCGGCGGGAATGTCGGCGAAACGGGTGCCGGCCGCGATGCCCTCGTCGGGCAGCCCTTCCGCTTCGTTGTAGACCCACCCGCAAATCAGGCAGACCCAGCTCTGGTATTCGGTTACTTCGCTCATGTGACGCTCGGGATAATGGAAATTCGGTGATGCTCCGCGGCCTGGCCGGCGGACGAAAGGCGCAATGGTACCGGAATTTCGCTGAACGTCTCCGCAACGTCGTTTTAAACGTACGCATCGCGAACAACGAGCGCCGTCGCGTACGGCAGACATGCGGTGTATGCTTCGTGGGCCTGTCAATCTGAAGGAGGAAAACGATGCTCAATAGAAAGTGGATCGCGGGTGCAGTTTGTGTCGCGGCGCTGGCCGTGTCGACGCTCGCGCGCGCCGAAGCGCGTGTGTTCTTCGTCGAGCCGCAGGACGGCGCGACGGTGTCGAGCCCGGTGCATGTGAAGTTCGGCCTCGAAGGCATGGATCTCAAACCGGCCGGCGACATGACGCCGAATACGGGCCACCATCACCTGCTGATCGACGGCAAGCCGGTGCCGAAGGGCGACGTGATCCCGGCGACCGACCATTCGCTGCATTTCGGCAAGGGCCAGACCGAAACCGACGTGAAGCTGCCGCCCGGCCAGCACACGCTGACGCTGCAGCTCGGCGACGGTGCTCACCGTTCGTACGGTCCCGAAATGAGCTCGACGATCACGGTGAACGTGAAGTAACCGCACATCCCGCGTGGGCGCCCGGTGCGCCGGCGCGGGATAGCCGACCGGTCGGCCAGCGGCATCCGGCCGGTCCGCGCCCGTCCATCCGGCCGTGCGCAGCGTGCGTTTGGTATCCGATGCCGGAACCGGCCGCAAGCGCTGCATCGCACCGCCCTCGAGTCTAGTCCGTCCGGCCATGCCGGCGCTGCCGTCCGCGACCGGTACAATGGGCGCTTCCGATTTCTCTCTTCGCCGTCTCCTCCCCATGTCGCTCTATTCCATTACCGGCGCGCAGCTCGCGTTCGGTCACGTCGCGTTGCTCGATCACGCGGATTTCTCGCTGGAAGCCGGCGAGCGCGTCGGCCTGATCGGCCGCAACGGCGCGGGCAAATCGTCGCTGCTGAAGATCGTCGCCGGCCTCGCGAAACCCGACGACGGGCTGGTCACGCGTCAGCAGGAACTCGTGACCGTCTATGTGCCGCAGGAGCCCGAGTTTGAACCGGGCGCGACGGTCTTCGAAGCGGTCGCGTCGGGGCTCGCGCATACGCGCGAAGTGCTCGAAGAATTCGATTCCATCGCGCACCGCCTCGCGGATACGCCGGAAGGCGCCGAGCACGATGCGCTGCTCGCGCGGATGAACGCGCTGCAGTCGTCGCTCGACGCGCACGACGCATGGAACTGGCGCACGCGCGTGTCGATGACGCTCGCGCAGATCGGCCTGCTGGATGGCGATGCGAGCGTCGACGCGCTGTCGGGCGGGATGCAGAAGCGCGTCGCGCTGGCGCGCGCGCTGGTGCTGCAGCCCGACGTGCTGCTGCTCGACGAGCCGACCAACCACCTCGACTTCGACGGCATCCGCTGGCTGGAAGAGCTGCTCGTCGCGCAGCGCGCGGGCCTGCTGTTCATCACCCACGATCGCGCGTTCCTCGACCGCGTCGCGACGCGCATCGTCGAGCTCGATCGCGGCCGGCTGCTGTCGTACCCGGGCAATTTCTCCGCGTACCAGACGCGCAAGGCGCAGCAGCTCGAAGTCGAGCGCGTGGAAAACGACAAGTTCGACAAGCTGCTCGCGCAGGAAGAAGTGTGGATCCGCAAGGGCGTCGAGGCGCGCCGCACGCGCAGTGTCGGCCGCATCGCGCGGCTCGAGCAGATGCGTCACGAGCGCGCGGAGCGCCGCAACACGCAGGGCAACGTGAAGCTCGACGTCGCGCAGGGCGAGAAGTCCGGCAAGATCGTCGCGGAGCTGACCGACGTGACGAAGCGCTACGGTGGCCGTACGGTCGTCGATTGCATCTCGACGACGGTCATGCGCGGCGACAAGATCGGCTTCGTCGGCCCGAACGGCGTGGGCAAGACCACGCTGCTCAAGCTGATCCTCGGCGAGCTGAAGCCCGACGAAGGCACGGTGCGCACCGGCACGAACCTGCAGGTCGCGTATTTCGACCAGATGCGCGCGCAGCTCGACCAGGAGAAGAGCCTCGCGGATACGATCAGCCCCGGCAGCGAATGGGTCGAGATCGGCGGCGTGCGCAAGCACGTAATGAGCTATCTCGGCGATTTCCTGTTCGCGCCGGAACGCGCGCGTTCGCCGGTGAAGTCGCTGTCGGGCGGCGAGCGCAACCGGTTGCTGCTTGCGCGCCTGTTCGCGCGTCCGGCCAACGTGCTGGTGCTCGACGAACCGACCAACGACCTCGACATCCCGACGCTCGAACTGCTCGAAGAGCTGCTGGCCGACTACGACGGCACGGTGCTGCTCGTCAGCCACGATCGCGCGTTCCTCGACAACGTCGTGACGTCGGTGATCGCGGCCGAGGGCGACGGCAAGTGGCGCGAGTATGTCGGCGGCTTCACCGACTGGCAGATCCAGAGCGAGCGTTCGCAGCAACTTGCGCAGCAGGAAGCCGCGAAGCGCGCGGTGAAGGAAGCGGCGCCCGTCAAGGACGAACCGGCGAAGAGCGCCGCGGGCCGCAACGCGCAGCGCACGGCGAAGCTGTCGTTCAACGAGCAGCGCGAGCTCGATTCGCTGCCGGAGAAGATCGCCGCGCTCGAAGCGGAGCAAAAGACGATCAATGCGCAGCTCGAGGACGGTTCGATTTTCGCGAAGGACCCGCAGGAAGGCACGCGCCTGACCGAGCGGTTCGCGGCGATCGACGACGAATTGCTCGCCGCGCTCGAACGGTGGGAAACGCTCGAGGCGAAGCGCAAGCCGGCGTGACGTGCGCAGGACGTCGCGCGGCCGGCGGCGGCGCGCGGCGATCTTGCGATTGGCGCGCCACGCGGAACCAGTAAAATACCGCGCGTCCCGGGCAGCGCTGCGCACGTCGCGCGCGCCCGCTTTCGGAGCAGTCCAAGCACACCGTTGTTTCGATTCGCTTTTTTACGGAACTCAACGTTTTGTCCACGACGTTATCCACACGAGGTGTGGACAACGTCCCGATGAATGACGAAATTCAGCGCCTATGTCTACGAAGAAACCCAGCGCGGCCTATAGCGAAGCATCGATCAAGGTGCTCAAGGGTCTCGAGCCGGTCAAGCAGCGGCCCGGCATGTACACCCGTACCGAGAATCCGCTGCACATCATCCAGGAAGTCATCGACAACGCGTCCGACGAGGCGCTTGGCGGCTACGGCAAGCAGATCACGGTCACGCTGCACGCCGATCAGTCGGTATCGGTCGAGGACGACGGCCGCGGCATCCCGTTCGGCATGCACCCCGAAGAAGGCGTGCCGGTCGTCGAGATCGTGTTCACGCGCCTGCATGCGGGCGGCAAGTTCGACAAGGCCGCGGGCGGCGCGTACACGTTCTCGGGCGGCCTGCACGGCGTCGGCGTGTCGGTGACGAACGCGCTCGCGACGCGCCTCGACGTGACGGTGTGGCGCGACGGCAAGATCGCCGAGCTCGGCTTCGCCGAAGGCGATGTCGTGAAGCCGCTCGCGACGCAAGGCGCGGGCCGCGGCGAGAAGAAATCCGGCACGCGCGTGCAGGTGTGGCCGAATCCGAAGTACTTCGATTCGCCGAACCTGCCGACGGGCGAGCTGCAGCGCCTGCTGCGCTCGAAGGCCGTGCTGCTGCCGGGCGTCGAGGTCGTGCTCGTCAACGAAAAGACGGGCGAGCGCCAGACCTGGAAATACGAGGACGGCCTGCGCGGCTACCTGCTCGACGAAATGAACGGCAGCGAGCTGCTGATCCCGCTGTTCGAAGGCGAGCGCTTCGCCGATTCGCGTTCGGGCGACGATACCTTCGCCGAGGGCGAGGGCGCGTCGTGGGTCGTCGCATGGAGCGAGGAAGGCTCGCTCGTGCGCGAGTCGTACGTGAACCTGATCCCGACGCCGGCCGGCGGCACGCACGAGTCGGGCTTGCGCGACGGCCTGTACCAGGCCGTGAAGAGCTTCGTCGAGCTGCACAACCTGCAGCCGAAGGGCGTGAAGCTGCTCGCGGAAGACGTGTTCGCGCGTGTGTCGTTCGTGCTGTCCGCGAAGGTGCTCGATCCGCAGTTCCAGGGGCAGATCAAGGAGCGGCTGAACAGCCGCGACGCGGTGAAGCTCGTGTCGTCGTTCTCGCGCCCCGCGCTCGAACTGTGGCTGAACCAGCACGTCGAGCACGGCAAGAAGCTCGCCGAGCTCGTGATCAAGCAGGCGCAGGCGCGCACGCGCGCGGGCCAGAAGGTCGAGAAGCGCAAGAGCTCGGGCGTCGCGGTGCTGCCCGGCAAGCTGACCGATTGCGAGACCGAGGACATCGCGCGCAACGAGCTGTTCCTCGTCGAGGGCGATTCGGCGGGCGGCTCCGCGAAGATGGGCCGCGACAAGGAATACCAGGCGATCCTGCCGCTGCGCGGCAAGGTGCTGAACACGTGGGAAACCGAGCGCGACCGCCTGTTCGCGAACAACGAGGTGCACGACATCTCGGTCGCGATCGGCGTCGATCCGCACAGCCCGGACGACACCGTCGACCTGTCGAACCTGCGCTACGGCAAGATCTGCATCCTGTCGGACGCGGACGTCGACGGCTCGCACATCCAGGTGCTGCTGCTCACGCTGTTCTTCAAGCATTTCCCGCAGTTGATCGAACGCGGCCACGTGTGCGTCGCGCGCCCGCCGCTGTTCCGCGTCGATGCGCCCGCGCGCGGCAAGAAGGCCGCGCAGAAGCTTTACGCGCTCGACGACGGCGAACTGGAAGCGATCCTCGACAAGCTGCGCAAGGACGGCGTGCGCGAGACGCAATGGAGCATCAGCCGCTTCAAGGGTCTCGGCGAAATGAGCGCCGAGCAGCTGTGGGACACGACGATGAACCCCGACACGCGTCGCCTGATGCCGGTCAAGCTCGGCGAGCTCGACTACGAGGCGACCGTCGCGCGCATGACGATGCTGATGGGCAAGGGCGAGGCAGCCGCGCGGCGCGGCTGGCTCGAGGAAAAGGGCAACGACGTCGAAGCGGATATCTAAACGCTCCGCACGGCCGGGCATGACGCCCGGCCCGGCCTCACGCCACTTACGAATACGGAATTCAGATGGACGACAACACTTCCGATCTCTTCGCCACGTCCGATGCACCGGACGCTGAAGCGCTGACGCTCGGCAACTACGCGGAGCAGGCGTATCTCAGCTACGCGGTCAGCGTCGTGAAGAGCCGCGCGCTGCCCGACGTATGCGACGGCCAGAAGCCGGTGCAGCGCCGGATTCTCTACGCGATGAACGAAATGGGCCTCGGCCCGGACGCGAAGCCGGTGAAGTCGGCGCGCGTGGTCGGCGACGTGCTCGGTAAATACCACCCGCACGGCGACCAGTCGGCGTACGACGCGCTCGTGCGTCTCGCGCAGGATTTCTCGCTGCGCTACCCGCTGATCGACGGGCAGGGCAACTTCGGCTCGCGCGACGGCGACGGCGCGGCGGCGATGCGTTACACCGAAGCGCGCCTCACGCCGATCGCGAAGCTGCTGCTCGACGAGATCGACCAGGGCACGGTCGACTTCATGCCGAACTACGACGGCTCGTTCGAGGAGCCGAAGACGCTGCCGAGCCGCATGCCGTTCGTGCTGCTGAACGGCGCGTCGGGTATCGCGGTCGGCCTCGCGACGGAAATCCCGTCGCACAACCTGCGCGAAGTCGCGGCGGCGGCGGTGTCGCTGATCCGCAATCCGAAGCTCACGCACGCGGAGCTGACGAACCTGATCCCGGGCCCGGATTTCCCGGGCGGCGGCCAGATCATCTCGAGCGACACGGAAATCGCGGCGGCCTACGAAACGGGCCGCGGCAGCCTGAAGGTGCGCGCGCGCTGGAAGATCGAGGATCTCGCGCGCGGCCAGTGGCAGCTCGTCGTCACCGAGCTGCCGCCGAGCACGTCGGGCCAGAAGGTGCTCGAGGAAATCGAGGAGCTGACCAACCCGAAGCTCAAGCTCGGCAAGAAGACGCTCACGCCCGAGCAGCTCAACACGAAGAAGGCGATGCTCGACCTGCTCGACGCGGTGCGCGACGAGTCGGGCAAGGAAGCGGCGGTGCGGCTCGTGTTCGAGCCGAAGTCGCGCACGATCGACCAGACGGAATTCGTGAACACGCTGCTCGCGTACACGAGCCTCGAATCGAACGCGACGCTGAACCTCGTGATGATCGGCGCCGACGGCCGGCCGGGCCAGAAGGGCCTGCTGACGATCCTCGACGAATGGGTGAAGTTCCGCCAGCTGACGATGACGCGGCGTACGCGCCACCGTCTCGGCAAGGTCGACGACCGCATCCACATCCTCGAAGGGCGGATGATCGTCTTCCTGAACATCGACGAGGTGATCCGCATCATCCGCGAATCGGACGAGCCGAAAACCGCGCTGATGAGCGCGTTCGGCCTCTCCGAGCGGCAGGCCGAGGACATTCTCGAAATCCGCCTGCGTCAGCTCGCGCGGCTCGAGAAGATCAAGATCGAGAAGGAACTCGAAGCGCTGCGCGACGAAAAGGCGAAGCTCGAGGATCTGCTCGCGAACGAAAGCGCGATGAAGCGGCTGATGATCAAGGAGATCGAGGCCGACGCGAAGCAGTACGGCGACGATCGCCGCACGCTGATCCAGCAGGAAAAGCGCGCGACGTTCGAGGCGAAGGTGGTCGACGAGCCGGTGACGGTCGTCGTGTCGCAGAAGGGCTGGGTGCGTGCGCTGAAGGGCCACGGGCTCGACCCGGCCGGCTTCACGTTCAAGGCCGGCGACCACCTGTACGCGGCGTTCCAGTGCCGCACGCCGGACCGGCTGATCGCGTGGGGCAGCAGCGGCCGCGTGTACTCGGTCGACGTGTCGGTGCTGCCGGGCGGGCGTGGTGACGGCGTGCCGGTCACGTCGCTGATCGAGCTCGAATCGGGCTCGCACCTGATGCACTACTACGCGGCGCCGGCCGACCAGCAACTGCTGCTCGCATCGAGCAACGGCTTCGGCTTCCTCGCGAAGGTCGGCGACATGGTGAGCCGCGTGAAGGCCGGCAAGTCGTTCATGACGATCGACCCGGGCGCGGTGCCGCTCGCGCCGATGCCGGTGCTGCCGAACGCAACGCAGGTCGCGTGCCTGTCGAGCGGCGGCCGGCTGCTCGTGTTCGGGATGGACGAGATGAAGACGCTGTCCGGCGGCGGGCGCGGCGTGATCCTGATGGCGCTCGACGACAAGGAAACGCTCGTGCAGGCGCTCGCGATCGATCCGGCGGGCGTCGTGCTGATCGGCACCGGCCGCGGCGGCAAGGCGCAGGACGAGACGCTGTCGTACGCGGGGCTCGCGCCGCACATCGGCAAGCGTGCACGCAAGGGCCGCACGCCGGAGTCGAAGCTCAAGGTCGTCAACGAACTGCGTCCGCTGCTCCGCTGACGCACGACGCTCCGGCGCACTCGAAGGCCGCACCTCCGCTTCGGCGGGCGTGCGGCCTGTTCTTTTTGAAGGGTGATTCGGGTAAGCAAGCGTGGCGCTGTCACGCGAAACTTGCAAAATAGTGTGAAATCGCGCCTGGGGCCTGAACCGCGAGGCGACTGGCCGGTCGAACGTCGCTTGATGCCGCGTGCGACGCGGCCGTTCGCAGCACCCACCCCATCACAGGATTGTCGCCATGTCCCACGCTGTTGCCGTCGCGCTGTTTCTTCATCTGCTGGCCGTTGCCGTGTGGGTGGGCGGGATGGTCTTCGCGCATTTCTGCCTGCGTCCGGCGCTGTCCGACCTGTCGCCGCAGCTTCGCCTGCCGCTGATCGAAGGCGTGTTCGGCCGCTTCTTCAACTGGGTGGCGGGCTCCGTGATCGTGATCCTGCTGTCCGGCGGCTTCCTGCTCGTGGAATTCGGCGGCGCGCATGCAACGTGGTCGCTGCATGCGATGGCCGGGCTCGGCGTCGTGATGATGCTGATCTTCGGGCACATCCGGTTCGCGCTGTTCCCGCGCATCCGCCGTGCGGTGCAGGCGCAGAACTGGCCGGACGGTGCGCGCGCGGTAAATGCGGTGCGCATGCTCGTCGTCGTCAACCTCGTGCTCGGTGTCGTCACGGTCGGCGCAGCCGTACTTTCTCGCGGTTTCTGATCTGCCGGCGCCACCGGCGCCTACCTGCGCGCGCCGTCTGTGCCGCTACGCGGCCAGCATCGCGTCGAGCAGCCATGAGCCGACCGGCCCGAGCGGCCGGTTGCGCGACCATACGGCATCGACCCGCACGCGGCGCGGCCAGCCGCGTGAGCGCAGCTCGCACAGCCGATCGCGCGCGAAGTGCTCGACCATCCAGCGCGGCAGCTCGGCCCAGCCGAACCCCAGCACGGCCATCTCCAGCAGCATCAGGTAGCTCGGCGCCAGCCAGTGCTGCGTGCCGACGACGATCCGGTGGTCGGCGCCGCGGCCTTCCGTTTTCACATAGGTATTGAGGCGCAGTTCGCGCGCATCGCGAAGCGCCGCGTGCGGCACTTCGGCGTCGCCGTACGCGGCGAGCGCGTGCGTGCGCCCGACGAACAGCCCGATCTCCGATTCCTCCGCCACCGTCGCCGCGCCGATATCGGCCGGGTAGGTCGCACGCGCGGCCATCAGCCCGAGCTGCGCGCGGCCCTGCTGGATCAGGTCGAGCACGTCCTCGTGCTCGGCGATCTGGCATTCGAGCTCGAGCGCCGGAAAGCGCCGTTCGAGCGCCATCAACGTGTCCTCGTAACGCTGCGACTGGTACGTGTCGGACACGACGAGCGTCAGCCGCGCTTCCTCGCCATGCGCGAGCCGTGCGGCCGTGCGGTCGATCGCGGCGCCCGCCTCGAGCGCGCGTTGCACCTGCGGCAGCAGCGCGCGCCCGGCATCGGTCAGCGTCGGCGTGCGGGTCGAGCGGTCGAACAGCTGCACGCCGAGATCGATCTCGAGATTCGCGATTGCCTCCGATACGGTCGACTGGCGCTTGCCGAGCTTGCGCGCGGCGGCCGTGAACGAGCCGAGCAGCGCGGCTTCGGCGAAGGCGAGCAGGGCTTCGGGGGCGTGGCGCATGCGGCGGTCCTCATCACGATATATCGGTAAAACCGATGATATCAAACTGGATTCATACGGTTACGCCGATCAAAATGGCCGACATGATGATGCATACGAATCGGAGGGAATCATGAAACAGACGAACAAAACGGTGACGGAACGGCTCCTGCATGCGCTGACGTTCGAACTGGTCGCGATCGCGTTGTGCGCGCCGATCGGCGCGTGGCTGCTCGACATGCCGGTTTCGCACGTCGGCGTGCTGACGGTGATGGTGTCGCTGATCGCGATGGCCTGGAACATGGCCTTCAACACGTTGTTCGACCGCTTTGAACGGCGCGCGGGCCTGTCGCGCACGCTCGGCATGCGGATCGCGCACGCGGCCATATTCGAGCTCGGCCTGATCGTGATGGTGGTGCCGGTTGCCGCGTGGTGGCTGAACGTGAGCCTCATCGAGGCGCTGCTGCTCGACCTCGGCATCGTGCTGTTCTTCCTGCCCTATACGTTCTGCTTCAACCTCGCGTACGACGCGCTGCGCGCCCGCTGGATGGCGCGCCGGGTCGCGGTGCAGGCTGGTTGAGGACGGTCGAGGCCGGATGAGGCGGGCGGGGCGGCCGCCCGTCAGTGAGCCGCCGCCAGCAGCCACGCGCCGCAGGCAATCGCGACCGCGCCGTAGACGGCATAGACGGGCACCTTGAAGCGCGCGAAACACAGCGTGGCGAAGGCGCCCGTCAGCCAGTAAACGGCGTCGGCGGGCTCGCGATGCAGGATCTTCACGACGGCGACGACGAGAAAACCCGTCGTCGCCGCGCGCAGCAGGCGCATTCCGTGCTCGAAGCGCGCATGGCGCTTGAGCCGGGACAGATGGTTCTGCGCAAACACGACGAGGCAGCCCGACGGGATGAACAGCGCGGCCGTGGCGAGCAGTGCACCGACCCAGCCGTCGGTCAGGTAGCCGAGAAACGGCACGACGTTCAGCAGCGGCCCCGGCGAGACGGGCGACAGCGCGAACGCCAGCGTGAAGTCGTGATCGGAGATGCCCGTTGCCGGCGACACGAACAGCGTCTTGAGCACGGGCAGCGCGGCGAAGCCGCCGCCGAACAGCGTCATGCCGGCGCCCGCGAGGCGCGGCCACAGCAGCTGCGCCTGGTAGTCGCCCGGCAGCGGCACCGCGAACAGCGTGACGAGCACGCCGAGCAGCACGAGCAGGTTGCGGTCGCGTCGCGCCAGCGTGAAATCGACCGCGTCGCGTTGCGACGGCCCCGTCAGCCAGCCCGCTGCGAACGCCGCGAAAAGAATCCCGACGAAAGCGGCCGGACTATGCGCGAAAGCAAGCAGAATCGTCGACAGTGCGGCGATCAGCTGTTCGAGCCGCGTGCGCGCGAGCGTGCGCAACTGCTTGACCCACGTGACGCCGATCAGCGCGGCGAGCACCATCCCGAAGTGGTTGATCAGCATCGGCGCGGCAAGCGAACGCACGAGCGGCGTGCGATAGAACATCGCGAACAGCGTCATCAATACGAAGAATGGCAGCACGCTCGCGATGCCGGCGACCCATGCGCCGATGCGGCCATGCAGCGTCTGGCCGACCTGCACCGCAACATTGCAGCCGACGGGGCCCGGCACAAGCCACGCGAGCGCGACGAAATCGCCGAATACCTGGGGCTCGATGCGCTGCAACCGTTCGACATAGTGGCGCTCGAGCTGCGCCATCATCGAAAGCCCGCCCCACGAAATCGCCGAAATGCCGGCGACGACCTTGAACAAGGTCCACAGGGATGCCTGTGCCGGTTCGACACGAGCACTCGCTTCGATTTCGACGGTCGTCATGATTGTGTGTTGGGGCAGGGCCCGATCTCTCGCGTGTGGGCATGCCGGCGGCCGGCCGACAGTTTCGCCCTCCCGATTGTCCGCCGCGCATCGTGACACTGCCATGCGCGAAAACGCTAGTTAATGAACTAAACAATCGGATCGGAACGCGAAACAATGGCGGCGGCGCGCCCGTTGCGCCGCGGCCGCGGCGGGCTCAGGCGCCCGTGCTGCCCGTCGCGCGGTGCGCGATGACGTTCGGGTGGTCGCCGCGCACGCCAAAGCGGGCGATCAGTGCCGGAATCGCGTTGGCCGGCACGGGGCGCGAGAACAGGAAGCCCTGCGCCTCGATCTCGCCGAGCGCGGCCAGCCACGTGATCTGCTCCTCGGTTTCCGTGCCTTCGACGACGACGGTCAGGCCGAGCGAGCGCGCGAGATGCACGATCGACGACACCATCACGCACACGCTGCGATCGTTCGGGATCGCCTGCACGAACGAGCGGTCGACCTTCAGCGTATCGACCGAGAAGCGGTGCAGGTACGACAGCGACGAATAGCCGGTGCCGAAATCGTCGAGGGCGATCCGGATGCCGAGCTTCTTCAGCGCGACGATCTTCTCGGAGACGAGCTCCGGATATTCCATCATCGCGGTTTCGGTGATCTCGAGTTCGAGCCGGTTCGCGTCGATGCCGGTTTCCTGCAGCGTGCGCGAGATCGTCTCGATCAGGTCGCCGCGCCAGAACTGCACGGGCGAGATGTTGACCGCGAGCGTCAGCGTGTCGTGGCCCTCGTCGCGCCAGCGTGCGATCTGCTCGCACGCGGTGCGGATCACGAAGTCGCCGATCGGCACGATCAGGCCCGTTGATTCGGCGATCGAAATGAATTCGTTCGCGGAGATGATCCCGTGCTCGGGGTGATCCCAGCGCGCGAGCGCCTCGAAGCCGGTGATATAGCGGTGCGTGAGGTCGATCTTCGGCTGGTAGGCGAGGAACAGCTGCCCCTCGGCGAGCGCGACGCGCAATTGCTGTTCCCAGCGCATCAGGTGGTCGGCGCGATGCGACAGGTGCGGCGCGTAGAACTGGTAGCAGTTCTTGCCGGCGTCCTTCGCGCTGTACATCGCGAGGTCGGCTTTCTTCAGCAGGTCGATCTCGCTTTCGTTCGCGACGGTGTGCAGCGCGATACCGATGCTCGCGTGCAGCACGAACGAACTGCCGCGCACGTCGAACGGCTCGCCGAACATCCGGATGATCGCCTCCGCGAGCCGCACCGCGCGCCGCTCGACGTCGTCGCCCTTCATCACGACGACGAACTCGTCGCCGCCGATGCGCGCGAGCGAGCCTTCGTCGCCGACCGCATCGGACAGGCGCGACGCGGTCATCTGCAGCACGATGTCGCCGGCGTTGTGGCCGAGCGTGTCGTTGACGGTCTTGAAGTTGTCCAGATCGATGAACAGCAGGCCGAGCCGCGACAGGCTCGTCGGCATCGACACATCGTTGCGCAGCCCGCGCAGCGTCGCATAGCGGTTCGCGAGGCCGGTGAGCAGGTCGTATTCCGCGAGTTGCGTCATTTCCCGCTCGCGGCCGAGCAGCTTGCCGATCAGGCCCGTCGCGACGCCGAAGAACGCGAGCATCGCGAGCGTGATGAAGCTCGTCATCAGCAGGTAGACGTTGCGCGTATGGTAGTAGTCCGCGAATTCCTCGGTCTGCGACAGCCCGACCATCACCGCGAGCGGGTAGCCGTCGAGGTGGCGGTACGACACGATGCGCGTCACGCCGTCGATCGGGTCGATGATCGTGCCCGTCACGCGCTCGGCGATCGGGTAGACGCCCGACGCCGAAAACGCGCCCGGCGCGTTGCTGACCGAGCCCGTGCGCCGCGCGAGCACGGCGCCGGTGTCGGACACGACCGCGATCACGCCTTCCTTGCCGATCGCCGCGTTGTTGTAGAAGTCGTTCGTGAAATAGCTCGGGTCTTCCGACACCACGACGATGCCCGCGAAGCTGCCGTCCGGGTTATTCAGGCGCCGCGTCATCTGCAGCGTCCAGTGGCTCGACACGCGGCCGAGCACGGGCTTGCTGATGAACAGCCGATCGTCGTTGTGCGACAGGTGGACCTTGAAGTGTTCGCGATCGGACAGGTTGATCGGCTGCGGATGAAGCTCGGCCGTGTTCGCGAACAGGATACCCTTCGCGTTGACGAGCGAGACCTGGATCAGCGTGTCGCTCGGCACGACGCCTTTTTCGACGGCGCTCGCGAGGTTGAAGTGCGCGGGAGACTTCTCGAACTCGAACTTCACGAAACGGGTGATCTGGTCGACCTGGTGGATCGCCTTGACCGTATGCTGCTCGAGCGCGGAGGACAGGATTGCCGCGGACGCCGCCGCCTCCTTGTACGCGCTGTCCTTTTCCACCGACAGGCGCGCGACGATCACGGCCCACAGCAGCGCGAGCGCCAGCATCCCGAGCAACGGGATCGCGAACAGCGCGCGCCGGCGCGACTTGCGCGGCGCGCGCAGCGGCCGGGTCGGCGGCGTAGGGTTGGACCGGGCGGAGCTCATCGAAGAGGGTGGCGTCCTGCTCGCGTGCGCCATCCGTCGGGATGGCCGGCTATGGTTGGGGTCGCCCCGGCGTCTGTTCGTTCGCGGGATGCGCAACCATGGACAGACCTCCGAAACAACGGATTAGGCCCGATATTACTGGCTGGAAGGTTTTTGCGATAGTTGGGGCGAATCGTAGGGGCGCCGGACGGGCCGGCGCCATCGCACATCGCGAAATGTCAGACGGGTGACAGGAAAGTGCCGTCGATGACCGTGACGGCGTGGCCGCCGATCCAGGTCGTGCCGTCTTCGTCGTAGCTGACGAAGATGCGGCCGTCGCGGCCGATCGCCGTGCCCTGGCGGGCCGTGTACGACGGGCCGGGGCGGCGTTCCTGCCGCGTCAGCAGCCCGGCCAGCGCGGCATTCGCGCTGCCGGTGACGGGATCTTCACCGACGCCGAAGTTGCCGCCCGTCATCAGGCAGCGGATTTCGAACGTCGCGGGGCCGCCTTCCGCGTGCGGCGCATAGACGGCGAGGCCGTCCGTGCCGTAGCGGCGCGTGATCGCCTCCAGCGCGGCCGGATCGGGCGACAGGCCGATACAGGCGTCGGCCGACGTCAGCCGCACGACGAGCCACGGCGCGCCGTTGTCAACCGCGCACGGCTCGGCATCCATATCGATCGCATCGCTGCGCAGCGCGGCGGCCAGCGCCGCGTAATCCGAGCGGTCGAGCGGCGTGACGCGTGCCGGCGGCGCGGCGAACGCCCAGCCGTCGGCCTGCTCGCGCAGCGCAACCTGGCCGACCCCGCACTGCTGGATCAGCCGGCCCGGCGTGCGTGGCCGCGCGCCGCTTTCGAGGAACGCGTGCGCGGTGCCGATCGTCGGGTGGCCGGCGAACGGCAGTTCGCCGCACGTCGTGAAGATCCGCACGCGGTAGTCGGCTTCCGGGTCGGTCGGCGTGCAGACGAACGTCGTTTCCGACAGGTTCGTCCAGCGGGCGATCGCGAGCATGTCGTCGTCGCCGAGCGAATCGGCGTCGAAGATCACGGCGAGCGCGTTGCCCTTGAACGGCACCGACGTGAACACGTCGACCTGCTTGAAGCGGACGAGGCGAGCGGACATCGTGCCGTGCCCGTTACGCGACTTCGGCGATCAGTTCGATCTCGACGCACGCGCCGAGCGGGATCTGTGCGACGCCGAAGGCCGAGCGTGCGTGCTTGCCCGCGTCGCCGAACACTTCCGCGATCAGTTCCGACGCGCCGTTCGTCACGAGGTGCTGTTCGGTGAAGTCGAGCGTCGAGTTGACGAGGCTCATCAGCTTGACGATGCGCGTGACCTTGTTCAGGTCGCCGGTGTGCGCGTGCAGCGTCGCCAGCAGGTCGATCGCGATCGAGCGCGCGGCCGCCTTGCCGTCTTCCGTCTGCAGATCCGCGCCGAGCTTGCCGGCCCAGACCTTGCCGTCCTTCTTCGCGATGTGGCCCGACAGGTAGACCGTGTTGCCGCTCTGCGCGCTCATCACGTAGGCGGCGGCCGGTGCGCCGGCGATCGGGAGCTCGATGCCGAGCGACTTCAGTTTGTCGTAGACGTTAGCCATGCGTTCGGTTCCTTGTAGAAAGTCGTGACAGGAAAAAGGGGATCAGAGACGCTCGCGCAGCAGCTTGCCGAGGCGCGCCACGCCTTCCTCGATCTTCTCGGGCGGCACCGTCACGAACGACAGGCGCAGCGTGTTCTGCTGCGCGTTGTCCGCGAAGAACGGCGCGCCCGGCACGAAGGCGACGTGGTTGTCGACGGCCGCGGCGAGCAGCTTCATGCTGTCGATCTGCGCGGGCAGGTTCACCCAGATAAACATCCCGCCTTCCGGGCGGTTCCACGTGACGCCTTCCGGCATGTGGCGCGCGAGCGAGGCGAGCATCGCGTCGCATTGCGCGCTGTACAGCTCGCGGATCGTCGGGATGTGCTCGTCGAGGAAGCCGTCCTTGATCACTTCGTGCGCGATGCGCTGGGTGAGCGTCGGCGTGTGCAGGTCGGTGGCCTGCTTGGCCTGCACGAGCTTGAAGTGGAGCTCCTCGGGCGCAATGATGTAGCCGATCCGCAGGCCCGGCGCGAGCACCTTCGAGAACGTGCCGAGGTGCACGACGTGGTCGGGCGCCATCGACAGCATCGTCGGCAGCGGCTCGCCGCGGTAGTTCAGTGCGCCGTACGGATCGTCTTCCAGCACCGGGAACGGGCTCGACTGCGCGAACGCGGCGAGCGCGCGGCGGCGCTCGACGGGCAGGCGGCGGCCGGTCGGGTTCTGGAAGTTCGGCTGCGCGTACAGCAGGCGCGCGCCTTGCGTCAGTTCGGGCGTGAGGCCTTCGGGCAGCAGGCCCTGCTCGTCGGTCGGCACCTGCACGTAGCGCGGCTCGTACAGCGAGAACGACTGCAGCGCGCCGAGGTAGGTCGGGGTTTCGACGAGGATCGGGCTGCCCGGATCGACGAGCGCCTTGCCGAGCAGGTCGAGCGCCTGTTGCGAGCCGGTCGTGATCAGCACCTGCGACACGCGTACGCTGTAGCGCTCGGCGATCCACTCGCGCAGCGGCAGGTAGCCTTCGGTCGCGCTGTACTGGAGCGCGGCGGCGGGCGCATCGCGCAGCACGCGGTCGGCTGCGGCGCGCATGCGTTCGGCCGGGAACGTCGCGGGGGCGGGCAGGCCGCCGGCGAACGAGATGACCTCGGGGCGTTCCGTGACCTTCAGGATCTCGCGGATCGCAGAGCTCGTCAGCTTGCGGGCGCGTTCGGAAAGCTGCCAGTGCGGCGGATGCAGGTCGCTCGGATTCATAGTCTCCTCGTTCGGATATCGTGGTCAGTCAAGAAAGGTCGTTCGGGCGGATCGCTTCGACGCGGCCGGGTGGGCGTGCGCGAGCGCGATCGAGCCTTCGCGGCCGGGTGGGCAAAACCGATCAGGCAAAACGTCCATTATGGCGCACCTGTTCAGCCGGCGCGAGCCGGTTGCGCGGTGGTGGCGACCGCCGAGCGCCGCCCCAGCACCACGGTGGCGATCACGGCGGCTGCGAACAGCCACGTCGACGGCGTCACCGTTTCGCCGAACAGCAGCGCGGAAAATGCAATCGTGAAGAAAATCTGCAGCAGCTGCACCTGGCCGACGCGCGCGATGCCGCCCATCGCGAGCCCGGCATACCACGCGAAGAAGCCGATGAACTGCGAAAAGAGGGTCACGTAGCCGAACGCGAGCCACGTGCGCAGCGCGAGCGGGCCCGGATGCGCGGCATGCTGCATCCACGCAAGCCAGCCGACCGGCAGCACGAGGAACGGCGCGGACACGACGAGCGCCCAGCAGATCACCTGCCAGCCGCCGATCTGGCGCGCGAGGCGCGCGCCTTCCGCATAACCGAGTGCGCCGATGCCGACCGCGACGAGCATCAGCGCGTCGCCGGCCTGCACCGTGCCGCCGCCGTCGCGCAGCGCGAACGCGATCACGAGCGCGCTGCCGGCCACCGCGCTGGCCCAGAACGCCTTCGACGGCCGCTCGTGCGACAGCCACGCCGCGTACAGCGCGACGAACAGCGGCTGCAGCCCGTTGACGACCGCGCCGTGCGCGGCCGGCACGGATTTCATCGCCCACGCGGAGAACACCGGATACGCGATGATCACGCCGGCCGACGTGATCGCGAGGCTTTTCAGCTGCGCGCGGGTCGGCAGCGCCTCGCGGCGCCACCACAGCAGCAGGCCGGCCGGCACGGCGGCGGCGAGCGCGCGGCCGAGCCCGTTGAGCAGCGGGTTGAGTTCGGACACGACGATACGCGTCATCGGCAGCGTCAGGCTGAAGATCATGACGCCGATGAGGCCGAGCAGCATGCCCCGGGTTTCGCGCGAATTCATGTCGTGGGTGTCTCCGTATTGCAGGGTTCGTGTAATCGAGGGTGTGTTCAGCGCAGCGTGCGCGCGCCTTGCGGCGTGTCGAATTCGGCGACGAGCGCAGGCGGGCCGTCGCCGGTTTCGAGGTCGAGCAGGTGGGCGGCGCCGAGCCAGTCGAGCTGTTCGCGGATCGCGTCCGCCCGCGGGTGGACGCCCCTGAGCGATTTCAGCGCGACGCCGTCGTGCGGCAGCGATTCGGCCGGATGCTGCGCGCTGTCCCACTGGATCAGCGATGGCAAGAGGCCGTCGCCCGCGCCCTGCCAGGCGGGGAACGTGCCGTCGTCGGGCACCGTGAGGCCCCAGGAGAGGTCGCCGCGCCGCATCGCGATGACGGGCGGAATACGGGCCGGGTACTGGCTTTGCCACAGCGCGAGCTGGCGCGGGCGGTCGACGCGCGCGACCCAGTGCGCGAGGAACGGGCCCTGCGCGAGCCGGGCGTGGATCGCCGGATCGTCGAGCCCGAACAGCCGCGCACGCGGCGGCGTGTCGGCGTCGCCGGTGCCGGGTGCGTCGGGGTCGATCGCGATCACTTCGAGGTAGAGCCCGCCCCATGCGCCGAACAGCATATTGTGGGTCCGCATCAGCGGGTGCCGGCCGCCGCCGGCCGGTTCGATGCCGAGCGCGTCGGCGACGTGGCGCACGCCGTCGTCGAGCGTGCGCGCGGCGATCACGAGATGGTCGAGTGTCAGGGAGCGGGCTGGCATGAGCGGCGGTCGGAAAGCGAAAGTGTCATGGTAGGCGGGCGATGTACCGGGCGGCTGCCGGACCGGCCGGCGCACGGGTCGCGATGCAGGCCGGCCGGCGCGGCTCCAGGTGCGGCGGGGCCGGAACGGCGGCCGCACGGTCGCCATTCCGGTCAACTGTAATCGTCGATACCGGCACAGTAACGGTACAATCGGCGCGATAGCCTTCGGTACAGTTGGAGCTGCCGCCCATGTCCACCGTCCCCCTTGCCCAGATTCCCGTGCCGCATGACACGGCCACGCTCACGCTCGTCGACCAGCTTGTCCAGTGGGCGCGGCGGCGCATCGACGAACGCGTGTTCCGTCCCGGCATGCGGATGCCGTCGATCCGCAAGCTCGCGCTCGACAAGAGCGTGTCGCGCTTCACCGTCGTCGAGGCGTACGAGCGCCTCGTCGCGCAGGGTTACCTCGATTCGCGGCGCGGCTCGGGATTCTACGTGCGCGAGCGCACGGCCGGCCCGCAGCCGGCCGACAACGTGGCGCGCGGGTCCGAAGCCGCGCCGGTGCACAACACGATCGACGTCGTCTGGCTGCTGCGCAACATGCTGCACACCGTCAGCCCGGAAAAGGGGCCCGGTCTCGGCTACCTGCCGGGCCGCTGGCTCGACGGCGAGCTGATCACCGGCGCGCTGCGCGCGCTCGGGCGCCAGTCCGGCGCACAGATGCTCGGCTTCGGCACCGCGCAGGGCTTCCTGCCGCTGCGCCAGCAACTGCAGACGCGGCTCGCGGAAGTCGAGATCGGCGCGACGCCCGACCAGCTTGTGCTGGTATCGGGGATCACGCAGGCGATCGACCTGATCTCGCGAATCTACGTGCGTCCCGGCGACGCGGTGATCGTCGGCGATCCGGCGTGGTTCCAGATGTTCGGCCGCTTCGCGTCGCAAGGCGCGCAGCTCGTCGGCATGCCGTACACGCCGGACGGCCCGGATCTCGATGCGCTCGAAACGCTGGTGCAGATGTGGCGGCCGAAGATGCTCGTGATCAACTCGGTGCTGCAGAACCCGACCGGCACGTCGCTGTCGGCCGCGCAGGCGTTCCGGATCCTGAAGCTCGCGGAGGCGTACGACTTCCTCGTCGTCGAGGACGACGTGTATGGCGACCTGTGCCCGCCGAGCTATCCGGCCACGCGGCTCGCGAGCCTCGATCAGCTGAAGCGCGTGATCTACCTCGGCAGCTTTTCGAAGACGCTTGCGGCGAACCTGCGGGTCGGCTACGTCGCGTGCGCGCCGGAGATCGCGAAGGCGATCACCGATCAAAAGATGCTGGTCGGGATGACGACGCCCGAGCTCAACGAGCGCGTGCTGTACAAGATCCTGACCGAAGGGCATTACCGGCGCCATGTCGAACGGCTGCGCGCGCGCCTCGACGGCGTGCGCGACAAGACCGCGCGGATGCTCGAGCGCACGGGGCTCGGGCTCTTCACGATGCCGGCGGCCGGGATGTTTCTGTGGGCCGACACGGGCGTCGATTCGGACGCGCTCGCGGCCGCCGCGCACGAGGAGGGGTTCCTGCTGACGCCGGGCAGCCTGTTTTCGCCGCAGCAGTCGTCGTCGACGTGGACGCGCTTTAACGTCGCGAACTGCGGCGATCCGGCGTTGCCGGGGTTTCTCGCGCGCTATATCGATTCGGCGATGCGGCGGGCGTCGTGACGCGGCGCGGCCCGCCGGCCCTTGAAAACCCGCCGCCCGTCCCCAGATAGGCGCGCAAACCGCTTGCGCCGCCAGGCGGTCGTCCGTCACACGGGCTTGCCGGTATCGCGCGCCGGGCGCCTGCGCCACACCATTCAAGTTCAAGTAAGAGGAAACAGCATCCATGGCACACGAAACGATGAGCTTTCAGGCAGAGGTCAAGCAACTCCTCCACCTGATGATTCATTCGCTCTACAGCAACAAGGAAATCTTCCTGCGCGAACTGGTGTCGAACGCGTCCGACGCGGCCGACAAGCTGCGTTTCGAAGGGCTCGCGAACAACGCGCTGTACGAGAGCGATCCGAACCTGCGCATCCGCATCGGCTACGACAAGGCCGCGCGCACGATCACGATCGACGACAACGGCATCGGCATGAGCCGCGACGAGGCGATCGCGAACCTCGGCACGATCGCGCGTTCGGGCACCAAGGAATTCTTCACGAAGCTGTCCGGCGACCAGCAGAAAGATGCGGCGCTGATCGGCCAGTTCGGCGTGGGCTTCTATTCGGGCTTCATCGTCGCGGACAGGATCACGGTCGAGACGCGCCGCGCCGGCCTGCCGGCGAACGAAGCCGTGCGCTGGGAAAGCGCGGGCGAAGGCGATTTCACGATCGACGCGATCGAGCGCGCGCAGCGCGGCACGACGATCACGCTGCACCTGCGCGAAGGCGAGGACGAGCTGCTGTCGTCGCACCGCCTGAAGTCGATCATCCAGAAGTACTCCGACCACATCGCGCTGCCGATCCTGATGCAGCAGGAAGAATGGGATCAGGAAAAGGGCGAGATGGTCCTGAAGGACGAGGACGAGACCGTCAACCAGGCGAGCGCGCTGTGGACGCGTTCGAAGAGCGACGTCACCGACGAGCAGTACACGCAGTTCTATCAGCACATCGCGCACGACCACCAGGAGCCGCTCACGTGGACGCATAACCGCGTCGAGGGCCGCAGCGAGTACACGCAACTGCTGTTCGTGCCGGCGCACGCGCCGTTCGACCTGTGGAACCGCGACTATCGCGGCGGCCTGAAGCTGTACGTGAAGCGCGTGTTCATCATGGACGACGCCGAGCAGCTGCTGCCGCAATACCTGCGCTTCGTGAAGGGCGTCGTCGATTCGGCCGACCTGCCGCTGAACGTGTCGCGCGAAATCCTGCAGGAAAGCCGCGACGTGAAGGCGATCCGCGAAGGCGTGACGAAGCGCGCGCTGTCGATGCTCGAAGAGCTCGCGAACGCGGAAGAAGATGCCGGCAAGGAGAAGTACAAGACGTTCTGGGGCGCGTTCGGCCAGGTGCTGAAGGAAGGCCTCGGCGAAGATCACGCGAACCGCGAGCGCATCGCGAAGCTGCTGCGCTTCACGTCGACGCACGGCGACACCGACGCGCAGGACGTGTCGCTCGCCGACTACGTGTCGCGCATGAAGCCCGAGCAAAGCAGGATCTACTACGTGACGGCCGATACGTGGCTGGCCGCGAAGAACAGCCCGCATCTCGAGGTGTTCCGCAAGAAGGGCGTCGAGGTGCTGCTGCTGACCGACCGCGTCGACGAATGGATGCTGTCGTTCCTCAACGAATTCGACGGCAAGCCGCTGGCGAGCGTTGCGCGCGGCGATCTCGATCTCGGCGAGCTGAACGACGAGGAGAAGAAGGCGCAGGAAGAAGCGGGCGAAGCGATCAAGCCGGTGGTCGAGAAGATGAAGGAAGCGCTCGGCGACAAGGTGAAGGAAGTGCGCGTCACGTTCCGCCTGACCGATTCGCCGTCGTGCCTCGTCGCGGACGACAACGACATGAGCGGCTACCTGCAGCGGATGCTGAAGGCGGCCGGCCAGAACGCGCCGGCGATGCAGCCGATCCTCGAGATCAATCCGGAGCATGCGCTCGTGAAGCAGCTGAAGGCCGACAGCGCCGATTTCGGCGACTGGTGCCATCTGCTGTTCGATCAGGCGCTGCTGGCCGAAGGCGGCATGCTCGACGATCCGGCGAGCTTCGTGAAGCGGACCAACGCGCTGCTGCTGTCGCGGGCCGCGTGAACGCACGCATGCGATTCGACGGCGCCCAGGCCGGCTGGCGCGAGACGCCGCGGCCTGGCTGCACGCTCGATCAGCGCGACTGGCTGACGCGCGGCGGATCGCTGACCGCGCATCTCGCGCGGCTCGGCCGCGTGAACGTGCGCGTGACGCGCGAGGCCGTCGATTGTCCGTGGTTCGACGAGCCCGACGCGCTCGCCAGTTCGCCGCGTGCGCCGATGTGGGTGCGCGAGGTGATCCTGTCGGTCGACGACGTGCCGTACGTCGCCGCGCACAGCATCGCGCCGCTCGCCGCAAGCAAGGGCGTGTGGCAGGCGATGCGGCGGCTGCGCACGCGGCCGCTCGCCGAGCTGCTGTACAGCGATCCGCAGGTCGAGCGCTCGGCGCTGGTCAGCCGGCGGGTGATCGCCGGCCATCCGTTGTATGCGCTCGCGACGCATGCGCTGCAGGGCGCGCGAGCGCCGCACGCGTTCGCCGCGCGGCGCTCGGTGTTCCAGCGTCACGGCAAACCGTTGATGGTGACCGAGTGCATGCTGCCGGCGCTGTGGCGTCATCTCGCCGTGCACGGCGACGGGCTGCGTTCGGGTGGCGCGGGCGGAGGCGCGTGATGTTGCAGGGCTTCGGGCCCGTGGTCGGGCCGAATACGCACACGATGATCCTCGGCAGCTTTCCAGGCGAGGCGTCGCTCGACGCCGCGCAGTATTACGCGCATCCGCGCAATCAGTTCTGGCGGTTGCTTGGTACGGTGCTCGGCGAGCCTCAACTGCACGAGCTGGCTTATGAGGCGCGGCTCGAACGCGTGCTGGTTCATGGAATCGGCATCTGGGACGTGCTTGCCGCGTGCCATCGCGAAGGCAGCCTCGATTCGGCGATCCGCAACGCGGAGCCGAACGATTTCGATTCGCTGAGGGCGCATGCGCCGTTGCTGAGGCGCGTGTGCTTCAACGGCAAGACGGCGGGGCGGTTTGCCGAGGTGATCGGCAAGGCAGGGTACGAGACGCTCGTGCTGCCTTCGTCGAGCCCGGCGAATGCGATGCTGTCGTTCGAGCAGAAGCTTGCGCAGTGGCGGGGGATTCGCGGTTGATGCAAGCCTGATTGCCGGGGAGCGCGACGCTCCCGACGCTCAATCGTCCTTGCCCCATCTCCACCTGGGCTTCTCGCCCTTGATCCAGCACACGGCGATCAATATCGCGGATAGCACGACGATGCATGCGCCGTACGCGAACGGCGACTCGTTCGGCGGCAGCAGCCACGCGCTCGCGACGATCCCGATCAGAAACAGCAGCAGCACGACCCAGCCCTGCCACGCGACCGGCAACCCCCATCCCCATCCGTAGCGTTTCGCCGGGAACCAGACCTTCCTGTCGTTCGAGGCCATGAGATCTCTCGTCGTCAGTGGTAGTCGCTTTCTCTCTGGTGGCGCACTGCGAGAATCGTCACGGTCCGGCTGTCATCGATCTCGAACAGTGCGACATAGCCCGATGCGCCGAAGGGAATGATCAATTCACGTAGAAATGGCATCGAAGGATGGACTTTACGGCAGGTGAAGGGTGACGATTCGAGCGTGGCGATTCCGGATGCGATGGCCGCCAGTGCACGTTCGGCGCGTTCGACCTCTGCATCGTCGCGATCGACGACGAATTCATAGAGCCGGTCCAGATCATCCGATGCCGCGAGCGTGAAGCGAACCGTATAGGTCATCGAGCTGGCCGCTTCCTGTCACGCAGCGTGTCGAGCCGTCGACCCAATCGCTCCAGCACTTCGGATGACGACACATACTCGCCAGTACGTCGGGCTTCGTCGCGCGATGCGATGCCGCGTGCGATAAATTCGCTTTGGAGACGGCGGCGTTCGATACCTTCGCGGATCGATTGCTCGACGAAGCTCGACAGGGTTTCACCTTCCTGAAGGACGTTTTCGGCGGCGTCGCGCAGTTCCGGCTCGACGCGCACGGACGGAAAAGTAGCGGTTTTCATCATGAGCCTCATTGCATCGCAATTGCGATGCATTATCGTCTACGACGTCGTCGGGTGCAAGTCGGCTGATTGGCCAATCGGCGCAGCGGCACCGTGTCTGCCGTCCACACGGCCGCCACCCCGCACCAATGCTATCCTCTCGTCCGCTCATCCAGCCTCACCCAGCGAGATTCAATCATGACCCGACTGATCAAGCGCGCGTCCGCCGAGGCGCGCGCGTTCAAGCAAAACAAGCCATCGGCCTACAACGGCTCCGAAAAACTCCAGCCGTCGCGCGTGAAGCGCCGCCCGGAGATCGACGAACACGACGACGTGCCGGTGCTCGAAGCACCGCGCAAGCCGCGTTTCGCGCCGGTCACGTTCTCGGAAGAGCGTGGCGTGCGTTTCCTGCACTTCGGTACCGAGTGGGTGCAGGGTGCGATGCGGATCTCGAAGCCGCTGCATATCGAACTCGAATACGCGCAGCAGATGATGGCGTGGCTGCTGTTCCTCGAAACGCCCGAGCGGATCGTCCAGCTCGGGCTCGGCACCGGCGCGCTGACCAAGTTTTCGCACCGCTTCCTGCCGCAAGCGAAGGTCGAGGCCGTCGAACTGAACCCGGCGGTGATCGTCGCGGCCCGCACGATGTTCGCGCTGCCGCCCGACGATGCGCGCCTCGTCGTGCACGAAGCCGACGCGTGGGATTTCGTCAACGACGCAGCCAACCGCGGCACGACGGGCGCGATCCAGATCGACCTGTACGACGCGACCGCGCGCGGCCCCGTGCTCGACAGCGTCGCGTTCTACCGTGCGGTGCGTGGCTGCCTCGCCGATGCGGGCATCGCGACGATCAACCTGTTCGGCGATCATCCGAGCTTCGTACGCAACATGAAGCACCTGAACGCGGCGTTCGATCACCGCGTGATCGCGCTGCCCGAAGTGCACGACGGCAACCGGATCGCGATCGCGTTCTCGGGCCCCGCGCTCGACGTGCCGTTCGCGCAACTCGACGCGCGTGCCGCGCTGATCGAAGACACGCTCAAGCTGCCCGCGCGCAAGTGGGTGAAAGCTTTGAAAGAAACGACCGGCGCACGCGATACCTCGTTCGCGATCTGACGCTTCATGCACCGGCCGCATGCCGGTGCAACCGCGTGACAAGGGGCGGATCACCTCGGGTTCGCCCCCGCTTGACCGCGTGCTCGCGGCTCCTATACTGGCGCGAAGCCAGGGGAGCCGCAGCTTACCCGTTTTGCCGCTCCTCTCGGCGCCGTACCCGCTCAACAAGATCGATAACCGGGAAAGAAGAGGAGACGTCATGGCTCACGATGCCGACGCCAACAGGGCTGCCAAGCGCTGGCTCTGGCTGCTGGTACTGCCGCTGATCGCGATGGTCTGGGTGCCGTCGTACAGCAAGATCGAACCGCAATGGTTGGGTTTTCCGTTTTTCTACTGGTACCAGCTGCTTTGGGTCTTCATTAGCGCGGTGATCACCGCGTTCGTGTACTACAAGACCAAGAACGCATGGAAGGCGAGCGGCCCGCAGGGAGGTGCGCGATGAATCTCGGCGCAACCTTCGTCTTCGTCCTGCTTTTCATCGGCGTCACGATCATCGGTTTCCTGGCCGCGAACTGGCGTCGCGGCGATCTCGCGCATCTCGACGAATGGGGCCTCGGCGGACGCCGCTTCGGCACGATCGTCACGTGGTTCCTGCTCGGCGGCGATCTTTATACGGCGTACACGTTCGTCGCGGTACCCGCGCTCGTGTTCGGCGCCGGCGCGATGGGTTTCTTCGCGCTGCCGTACACGATCCTGATCTATCCGTTCGCGTTCGTCGTGTTCCCGAAGCTGTGGAGCATCGCGAAGCGGCACGGCTACGTGACGTCCGCCGACTTCGTCAACGCGCGCTACGGCAGCCGGATGCTCGCGCTCGCGATCGCGGTGACGGGCATTGTCGCGACGATGCCGTACATCGCGCTGCAGCTCGTCGGCATCGAAGTGGTGATCGGCGCGCTCGGCTTCGATACGACCGGCTTCGTCGGCGACCTGCCGCTGATCATCGCGTTCGCGATCCTCGCCGCCTACACGTACACGTCGGGGCTGCGCGCGCCCGCGATGATCGCGATCGTGAAGGACATCCTGATCTACATCACGATCGCTGCGGCGGTCATCGTGATTCCCGCGAAGCTCGGCGGCTTCGGGCACATCTTCTCGAGCGTGCCGGCCGCGAAGCTGCTGCTGAAGGCGCCCGACGCGACGAGCCTGAATGGCTACAGCGCGTACGCGACGCTCGCGATCGGTTCGGCGCTCGCGCTGTTCCTGTATCCGCACTCGGTCACGGCGATCCTGTCGTCGTCGTCCGGCAACTCGATCCGCCGCAACATGGCGATGCTGCCCGCGTACTCGTTCGTGCTCGGCCTGCTCGCGCTGCTCGGCTACATGGCGCTCGCGTCCGGCGTGAAGGACATGCCGCAGTACGCGCCGTACTTCAAGGCGTTCGGCCCGAACTTCGCGGTGCCCGCGCTGTTCCTCGAGTATTTCCCGTCGTGGTTCGTCGGCGTCGCGTTCGCGGCGATCGGCATCGGCGCGCTGGTGCCGGCGGCGATCATGTCGATCGCGGCCGCGAACCTGTACACGCGCAACATCCACCGCGAGTTCGTGAACCGCAACATGACGCACGAGCAGGAGACGCACGTCGCGAAGCTCGTGTCGCTGATCGTGAAGGTCGGCGCGGTCGCGTTCATCCTCGGGCTGCCGCTGACCTATGCGATCCAGCTGCAGTTGCTCGGCGGGATCTGGATCATCCAGACGCTGCCGGCGATCGTGCTCGGCCTGTACACGCGCATGCTCGACCATCGCGGCCTGCTGGCCGGCTGGGCGGCAGGCATCGTGTGCGGCACGTGGATGGCGATCTCGCTGAAGCTGGCCGGGTCGATCTTCACGATCCACCTGTTCGGCCTCGCAATTCCGGGCTACGCAGCCGTGTGGTCGCTGATCGTGAACCTGGTGGTGTCGGTGGCGGTGAGCGTGCTGGTGCGCGTGATGGGCATGGCGCATGCGGAGGATCGCACGCGGCCGGAGGATTATTTCGACGTCGTCGAGAACTGATCGCCGCCGCTTCTGTTGCAGTTTCGACACGACGCCCGCGACGCAAGTCGCGGGCGTTTTGCATGGCGCGCCGCGAACGCCCCGTGTGGCGGTGTGCCCGTTTTCGCCGATCTTCAAGCGATTCTAGGATCGCCGCGCCGTCGCGAAAATCGGTGAAAGACCGATTGGGCGGCACGTTGCCCGGTTGCCAATAATGCGTCCCGCCCGGCCTGTGCCGGGAGATTCGATATCGACACGATCCGATTATATGAGGGATGCAATGACGAAGATTTGGTTGCTGGTGCTGGGCATGTGCTGCGTCGCGCTTGCCGGTTGCGTGAACGCGTACTACCGGTGAGGCACGGCATGAGAGTCCTGTTGATGTGGGCGCTCGTCGCGCCGATCCTGCTCGCCGGCTGCGCGAACATGTACTACCGTTGACGGCGGGCCGCGATGAAAACGACAGTGTCGGCCGCCGTGCTGTGCGCGGCGCTTGCCGGCTGCATTTCCGTATACGGCCCCGGGCAACGATACGCGGCGCGCGATGCGCCGCCGGCGCAACACGAGGCGGCCGATGACGCGCACGGCGTCGACGATGCGTCGCGCATCGTGATCGGCAATCGCAAGTACGACGAAGTGTGGGCGGCGGTGGCGCAGTTCCATGCGGACCGCAAACTTGCCGTGCGCGTCAGCGATCGCGACGCGGGGCTCGTTGCCGCCGTGTATGCCGATTATCCGAACGCGGGCAACTTCCTGGACTGTTCCGAACTGAAGCAGACGTCGAACGTGACGCACACGCTGAAGGTCGTGACGCGCATCGACGAGGCCACGCAGGGCGTGACCGTGTCGATCGACGTCGCGGGCATGGCCGGTGTGGTCGCGGCCGGCAAGCAGAAGGGCGCGCGCGTTGCGTGCCGTTCGAACGGCACGCTGGAGCAGGCGCTGGCGGAGGTGCTGCGCAAGTAACGGGCCCGCCCGGAAACGCCGCGGCAGCGCGGCGGCCCGGGCGGCATGCGCGTGCGTTACTGCCCCGCGCGTTTCGCGAGATCCTCGCGTTGCGACAGGTCTTCGACGTTGACCATCCAGTGCACGCCGAAACGGTCCTTCGCCATCCCGAAGCCGAGCGCCCAGAACGTCTTGCCGAACGGCATCGTCACTTCGCCGCCGTCGGCGAGCGCATTGAACAGCTTCTGGCCTTCCTCGACCGTCGCCGGGTTCAGCGACAGCGAATAGCCGGCATGCGTGCCGCCCGGCTGGCTGCAGTCGCCGTCCGAGCACATGATCATCGAGTCGCCGATCATGAAGCTCGCATGCATCACCTTGTCGGCCATCTCGGGCGTGATCGCGTGTTCGGGGTTCGGCGGCGCATCCCGGAAGTGCATCTTGAACAGCGTCTTCGCGCCGAGCGCCTTTTCGTAAAACTGAAGGGCTTCGTCGGCGTGACCGTAGAACGTCAGGTACGGTTGAACTTGCATTGTTGTCTCCTGTGGGCCGGGCAGGCACTGCCTCGGGTTCATGCAAGATTGACTGGGACGGGGCACGCGGGGATGCGGCCTGCGTACCCGTGACGTGGATTGTAGTGCGCGCGCTTGACGATGGAATGAAAAAAACGGCCGCGAACCCGGGGTTCGCGGCCGTTGGTGGAATGTCTGCTGACGACTGTTGTCAGCGTTGCCTGTCATGCCGCTGACAGCAACTGACGTGCAACGCGCTTCAACGCAGCGCGTCGATCAGCTTCTCGAGTTTCACCGCATCGGCGGAGAACAGTCGGATGCCTTCGGCGAGCTTTTCGGTCGCCATCGCTTCGTCGTTCAGCTGGAAGCGGAACGACGATTCGTCGATCGCCACGCGCTCGGACGGCTTGTCCTGCAGCGCTTCCGGCGACAGCTTGCGCGAAACCGTCTCGTTGCTGTCCTGCAGCTTCTGCAGCAAATCGGGACTGATGGTCAGCAGGTCGCAGCCGGCGAGTTCGGTGATCTGGCTCGTCGTGCGGAAGCTCGCGCCCATCACCTCGGTGTTGTAGCCGAAGGTCTTGTAGTACGTGTAGATGCGGCGCACCGACTGCACGCCCGGATCGTTCGCGCCGCCGTCCTTCGCTTCATTCCATTCCGCACCGGCCTGTTTCTTGTACCAGTCGTAGATGCGGCCGACGAACGGCGAGATCAGTTGCGCGCCGGCTTCCGCGCATGCGGCGGCCTGCACGAGCGAGAAAAGCAGGGTCATGTTGCACTTGATCCCTTCCTTCTGCAGCACCTCGGCCGCGCGGATGCCTTCCCACGTCGACGCGAGCTTGATCAGGATGCGCTCGCGGCCGATGCCGGCTGCTTCGTACAGCTTGATGAGCTCGCGGCCCTTGTCGATCGAGCGCTGCGTATCGAACGACAGGCGCGCGTCGACCTCGGTCGACACGCGGCCCGGGATCAGCTTCAGGATCTCGGTGCCGAATGCGATCAGCAGGCGGTCGATGATGAAGTCGGTGCTTTCGTTGCGGTGATCGCGGACGGTTTTCTCGAGGATCGGCTTGTACGCATCCTTCTGGACGGCCTTCAGGATCAGCGACGGGTTCGTGGTCGCGTCCCGCGGCTGGTATTGCGCAAGCTGCTGGAAATCGCCCGTGTCGGCGACGACGGTCGTGTACTGCTTCAGCTGGTCGAGTGCGGTAGTCATGGCGATTCGGAAGAAGGGCGCGGAGCGCCGGGTTCTCACGGGCCGCGCGAGCGCGGCGGCGAAGCGAAGCGGCGCCGGGCGCCGCTTCCGATCCATCATTTTAGGCCCGATTCGTGTCGGGCACGTTTTGGCGTGCTGCTTTGGCGTACGATCCGCCGCGCACGCACCTGCCGCGCCGCGTCATGCGGGGCGGCGCGCGTTCAGGATCACCTGCGTGACGACCCCCGCGACGAGCCCCCAGAACGCCGAGCCGATCGACAGCAGCGTGAGGCCCGACGCGGTGACCATGAACGTGACGAGCGCGGCTTCGCGCTGCTTCACGTCCTGCATCGCGTTCGCCAGCCCGCTCATGATCGAGCCGAACAGCGCGAGCGCGGCGACCGATACCACCAGCGCCTTCGGCAGCGCCGCGAACAGCGCGGCGATCGTTGCGCCGAAGATGCCGGCGACCAGGTAGAACGTGCCGCACCACACGGCGGCCGTGTAGCGCTTCGCGTGATCCTCGTGCGCTTCGGGGCCCGTGCAGATCGCGGCCGTGATCGCCGCGAGGTTCACGCCGTGCGAGCCGAACGGCGCGAGCAGCAGCGACGCGAGGCCGGTCGTCGCGATCAGCGGCGACGACGGCGTCGCGTAGCCGTCCGCGCGCAGCACCGCGATGCCCGGCACGTTTTGCGACGCCATCGCGACGACGAACAGCGGAATACCGATGCTGACGATCGACGCGATCGAGAACGCGGGCATCGTGAACACGGGTTTCGCCAGCGCGATGTGGAACCGGCTGAAGTCGAGCAGGCCGAGCCCGCCAGCCACCGCCGTGCCGACGATCAGCGTCGTCACGATTGCATAGCGCGGCGCGAGCCGCTTGACGATCAGGTACGTGAAGAACATCGCGAGCACGAGCGCGGTCTGGAACTGCGCGGCGCGGAAGATCTCGATGCCGATCTCGAACAGGATGCCCGCGAGCAACGCGGCTGCGATGCCGGCCGGAATCTTGCGCATCAGCGTGTCGAACAGGCCGCTCACGCCGATGGCCGTCAGCAGCAGCGCGCACACGACGAACGCACCGATCGCCTCGGCATAGGGCACGCCGGGCAGCGACGCGATCAGCAGCGCGGCGCCGGGTGTCGACCACGCGACGACGACGGGCGCGCGAAAGCGCAGCGACAGGCCGATCGTCGTCAGCGCCATGCCGATCGACAGCGCCCAGATCCACGACGAGATCTGCGCATCGGTGAGGTGGGCGGCGCGGCCGGCCTGGAACATCAGCACGAGCGAACTCGTGTAGCCCGTCATCATCGCGACGAAGCCGGCGACGAGCGCCGACACGGACGTATCGGCAAAAAAGCGGCGGTCGCCGGCGCGACCCGCGCTCGCGGTGGGCGAAGGATTCATGCTATCTCCGGGAGGGGCCGCTCGGACGCGGCCTTCGTGTCTGCTGGTGAGGTGCGTTACTTGCTGAGTGCGCGCATCGCGGTTTCGAGGCCCGCGAGCGTGAGCGGATACATGCGATGGCCGAGCAGGTCGCGGATGACCGCGACCGACTGCCGGTATTCCCATAGCCGCTCGGGCTCCGGGTTCAGCCACGCATGGTGGGGGAATTGATCGGCGAGACGGCGCAGCCATACGGCGCCGGCTTCCGGGTTGTTGTATTCGACCGAGCCGCCGGGCTGCAGCACTTCGTACGGGCTCATCGTCGCGTCGCCGACGAAGATCAGCTTGTAGTCGGGCGTGAACTTGTGCAGCACGTCCCACGTCGCGGTGCGCTCCGAGTGGCGGCGGCGGTTGTTCTTCCACAGGTGGTCGTACACGCAGTTGTGGAAGTAGAAGAATTCCAGGTGCTTGAATTCGGCCTTCGCGGCCGAGAACAGCTCTTCGGTGCGCTTGATGTGGTCGTCCATCGAGCCGCCGACATCGAGCAGCATCAGCACCTTCACGTTGTTGTGGCGCTCGGGCACCATCCGGATATCGAGCCAGCCCGCATTCGCGGCCGTGCTGCGGATCGTGCCGGGCAGGTCGAGCTCCTCGGCCGCGCCTTCGCGCGCGAAGCGGCGCAGCCTGCGCAGCGCGACCTTGATGTTGCGCGTGCCGATCTCGACGGAATCGTCGTAGTCGCGATAGGCGCGCGCTTCCCACACCTTCACCGCGGTGCGGTTGCCGTTCGACGGGCCGCCGATGCGCACGCCTTCCGGGTTGAAGCCGCCGTGCCCGAACGGCGACGTGCCGCCGGTGCCGATCCACTTGTTGCCGCCCTCGTGGCGCTCCTTCTGCTCGTCGAGCAGTTCCTTCAAACGCTCCATCAGCTTGTCGAGGCCGCCCATCGCTTCGATCTGCGCCTTCTCCTCCGGCGACAGTTCGCGCTCGAGGCGCTTCTCGAGCCAGTCGAGCGGGATGTCGAACGCTTCGGACGGCAATACGGACACGCCGTGGAAATACGCGCCGAACGCCTGGTCGAACTTGTCGAAGTACTGCTCGTCCTTGACGAGCGTCATCCGCGCGAGGAAGTAGAACGCGTCGATCGACGGCGAGATCAGCCCGGCCTTCAGCGATTCGAGCAGCGTCAGGTATTCCTTCACCGAGACGGGCAGCTTGGCTGCGCGCAGCGCGTAGAAGAAATTGAGCAGCATGGCCGGGCCTTCGCGGGTGAGGGGAGGATTACCGGTTGTGCCGGTTCATGTAGACGAGCCGCTCGAGCAGGCTCAGGTCCTGCTCGTTCTTCAGCAGCGCGCCCGCGAGCGGCGGCACGATCTGCTTCGCGTCCGCGCTGCGCAGCGCGTCGGCCGGGATGTTCTCGGCGAGCAGCAGCTTCAGCCAGTCGAGCAGTTCGGACGTCGACGGCTTCTTCTTCAGGCCCGATACGCCGCGCAATTCGAAGAAACTCTCGAGCGCCGCGCGCAGCAGCTCCTCGCGGATGTCGGGGAAGTGGACCGCGACGATCTTCTGCATCGTCGACGGGTCGGGAAACTGGATGTAGTGGAAGAAGCAGCGGCGCAGGAACGCGTCGGGCAGCTCCTTTTCGTTGTTCGACGTGATGATGACGAGCGGGCGGTGCTTCGCGCGGACGGTTTCGCGCGTCTCGTACACGTGGAATTCCATCCGGTCGAGCTCGCGCAGCAGGTCGTTCGGGAATTCGATGTCGGCCTTGTCGATCTCGTCGATCAGCAGCACACTCGGGTGCTCGGCGTCGAACGCCTGCCACAGCACGCCCTTGACGATGTAGTTCGAGATGTCCTTCACGCGCTCGTCGCCGAGCTGCGAGTCGCGCAGCCGCGATACGGCGTCGTATTCGTACAGGCCCTGCTGCGCTTTCGTGGTCGACTTGATGTGCCACTGCAGGAGCGGCATGTCGAGCGCGGCGGCCACTTCCTCGGCGAGCATGGTCTTGCCGGTGCCGGGCTCGCCCTTGATCAGCAGCGGGCGTTGCAGCGTTAGCGCGGCATTGACCGCGAGCTTCAGATCGTCGGTGGCGACGTAGTGCGAGGACCCTTCGAAACGCATGGCGGCGCTCTTCTTTATCGGGAAAAAAACCCAGTATAAGTCAGAAGGGCTGTCCGGTTGGGCCGCGCCCGCGTATCGTTGCAGGGCTGTGGCGGGGCGAACCGGGGCGCCTTATGGACGCGTTCCCCGCCGACGCGGTACAATCTGGCCGTTTTTTTTGGCCTGCGTGGCGACCGATAAGCAATACGGCGCGGGCCGTTGCCGCTTCGGCGCCAGTTTCCCCTCAAGCTAGGTTACAAGAGCTATGAACAAATTCGTCGGCAAACACGTCGTTGTCGCGGCGCTCGTGGCGCTCGCGGGCAGCGCGCAGGCGGCCGGTGTGGTCGGCAACCCGAAGGACGGGGCGAGCAAGGTCGCCATGTGCATCGGTTGCCACGGCATCCAGGACTACCGCACAGCGTACCCGGAGGTCTACCGGGTGCCCGTCCTCGGCGGCCAGAACCAGCAATACCTCGAGAACGCGCTGAAGGCCTACCGCAAGAAGGATCGTCACTTCCCGTCGATGAATGCGATCGCCGGTTCGCTGACGGATCAGGACATCGCGGATCTGGCGGCCTACTACGCCGCCCAGAAGGCCGACTCGAAGGACAATCCCTACAAGTAAGCGCGCGCCGCCGATCTCTGCGGCGGGACAGGAGCATTCATGAACAACGCATTCAAGACGGCGGCGGTTGCACTGGCGGCCGGCCTCGCGATCGGTACCGCGCACGCGGCGGACGCCACGAAGGGCAAGGAACTGGTCGAATCGCACAACTGCGCCGCCTGCCACGGCGCGCAGATGAACAAGCCGATCAACGCCGAATATCCGCGTCTGGCCGGTCAGCATGCCGACTACCTCGTGTGGGCGATGCGCCAGTACCAGATGGGCCTGACGAACCCGCTGCTCGGTCGCAACAACGCGATCATGCAGGCGCAGGTGCAGAGCCTGTCAGTCAGCGACATGAAGGACATCGCGTCCTACATCGAATCGCTGAAGGAAACCGACCTCGTGTTCAAGAAGTAAGCGCGACGGGCCTGACGGGCTTCTCGCAGCAAAAATACCCCGCCGAGGCGGGTATTTTTTTGTCCTTAGCCCGGCGCGGCGCGGGTTTCGGCGCCGCGGCGCTCAGTCGCGCGACGCGCGGCGCAGGATGCGCTGCAGGTACGCGTCGGTATCGGGCGGCGTGTTCGTGCGCTGTGCTTCCCAGATCGTCTCGCCGAGGCATTCCATGATCGCGTGCTGCGCGTCGTGGGTCGAGTCGAGCTTCGCCGCCAGCTTGTCGTGCGCGGCGCGGATGCCGGGCGGCTGGTCGATCGACAGCTGCTCGCTGATCGCGAGGTGCATCGACAGGTGCAGGAACGGGTTCGTGCGGCCTTCCTCGGGCGTGTAGTTGCGCGCGGCTGCGCCGTCCGCATCGTCGAGTTCGGCGTGGTATTCGGGATGCTCGGCGATCCAGTCGGCCGCCATCGCTTCGAGCGGCGTCAGGATCTCGCCCGCGCGCTGCTTGCGCCAGGTCTCGGTGAAAAAGCGACGCACTTCGTCGCGGCTTGGATTGAACATGGTGGGGAACGTCGTGATTCGGGCGGCGTCATGCCGCGTCGGGCATTGTACGCCGGGTTGATGGACGGTGCTGGCGGCGGCCCGGGGAGGTTGGCGCGCCGCGCCGTGGCGGCCGGGCCGGCGGCGCGGGTATGCGGCGGCGGTGGGTGCGGTGGGTGCGGTGGATTGCAGTGGGTTGCAGCGGGGGAACGGCCAGGGTACGGCACGCCCCGTGCCGGGGCGGCCTCAACGGGTAAGCGCGGGCTAGGCTCGCGGCCACCGCGCCGTTAAACTCCGACGATTTCCGTCGTCACGCCGCTTGTGCCCGTCTCGTCATGACCGCCACCGTCCGTTCACCGTCCGCCGCCCTGCAGGGCACGCTCTACGTCGCGCTGTCCGCCGCCGCGTTCGGCGCGATGGCGATCTTCGGCCGTTATGCGTATGCGGCCGGTGTCGACGTGCTCGGGCTGCTGATCGTGCGCTTCGCGATCGGCGGCGCGGTGCTCGCGGCGATCGCGCGGCACCGTCGCGTCGCGTGGCCGCGCGGGCGGGCGCTCGCGCCGCTGGTGGCGATGGGCGCGCTCGGCTACGTCGGGCAGTCGTTCTGTTATTTCAGCGCGTTGCAACACGCGCAGGCGAGCCTCGTCGCGCTGCTGCTGTACCTGTATCCGGCCTTCGTCACGCTGCTGGCCGCGTGGTGGCTCGGCGAGCGCCTCACGCGCGCGAAGGCCGTCGCGCTCGTGCTGTGCGTCGCGGGTTCGGCGCTGATGGTCGGCGGCGGGCACGGCGAGCCGCTCGGGATCGCGCTCGCGCTGGCCGCGGCGGTGATCTATTCGCTGTACATCGTCGGGGGCACGAAGGCGACGCGCGGTGTCGATCCGCTCGCGACCACCGCGATCATCTGCCTGTCGGCCACCGCGACGCTCGTGGCGATCGCCGTCGTGCGGACTGCCGCGTTCGGCGCGCCGCCGCGCTGGCCGGTCACGACCGGCGGCTGGGCGTCGATGCTCGCGATCGCGCTCGTCTCGACGGTCGCGGCGATGCTCGCGTTCTTCGCCGGGCTCGAGCGGCTCGGCGCCGCACGCACGTCGATGCTGTCGACGCTGGAACCGGTCGTGACGGTCGCGCTCGCGGCGCTGCTGTTCGGGGAAGCGCTGTCGCCGTTGCAGTGGGCGGGCGGCGTCGCGATCCTCGCAGCCGTGCTGGCGCTCGTGCGCGCGGGCGGCGCGGCGGCCGACGACGCGACGGCGACGTCCAACGCGTAGTCGGGAAGGAAGGGCGTTGCGACGGGCGCGTGCCGGACAGGCTGCGCCGGGCCGGTTCGGCCGGCGCTGTGTGGCTCTGGCGGGCTTGAACTTACTCGTTGGGCGGCGGCGTCTTCGGCCTGAATTCGCACAGCGGCTCGATCGCGCAGTGCCAGCATTCGGGCTTGCGGGCCTTGCACACGTAGCGCCCGTGCAGGATCAGCCAGTGATGCGCGTCCTGCAGGAACTCCTTCGGCGTGAACTTCTCGAGTGCGGCCTCGACGGCCCGCACGTCCTTGCCCGGCGCCAGCCCCGTGCGATTCGCGACACGGAAGATATGCGTATCGACCGCGATCGTCGGCTGGCCGAATGCGGTGTTCAGCACGACGTTCGCGGTCTTGCGGCCGACACCCGGCAGGCTTTCGAGCGCTTCGCGATCGGCCGGCACCTCGCCGTCGTAGCGTTCGAGCAGGATCCGGCACGTCGCGACCACGTTTTTCGCCTTCGTGCGGTAGAGACCGATCGTCTTGATGTACTCGGTGACGCCTTCCTCGCCGAGCGCGACGATTTGTCGCGGGGTGTTCGCCACCGGAAACATCTTCCGCATCGCCTTGTTGACCGACACGTCGGTCGCCTGCGCGGACAGCATCACGGCGATCAGCAGCTCGAACGGCGTCGTGTATTCGAGCTCGGTGGTCGGGTGCGGATTGAGGCTCTGCAGCGTTTCGTAGATCGCGCGTCGTTTGCTGGCGTTCATGGAGCGTTCTGGTCGGGCGGCGCGGACGGGCCGCCTTGGTCGTCGTTGCCCGCGTCTTTGTCGTCGCCGCCCGCCGCCGTGTCGGCGTCGCGCTGCGCCTGCTGCTCGGCGAGCCGTTTGCGGCGGGCCTCGGCCGCGTCGATCTGCGCCTGGACGGCCGCGCTCACCCCTTCGGTGTTTTTCGGCCCGGCGCCTTGCCCGGAAAGTTCTTCCTTCTTCTTGCGCGCGCGTTCGAGCGCGGCGGCGATGATCGCGCGTTTCTTCGCGTCGGCGTCGTCTGCGGCCGGTGCGGTGGCCGGCGCGCCGGATTCCGTGTCGGGCTGCGCGTCGGGTTGTGCGCCAGGTTGTACCGCGGCCGGCTTCGCGGCGCTGGCCGCGCGGCGTGCGGCGGCGCGCGCTTCGGCGGCCTCGCGTTCGCGGCGCTGGCGGGCGAGCCGGAGGTCATGGCGTTCGCGCGCGGCATCGGCCTGTTCCTGCGACCACGCGTCCCAGCCCGTGCGATCGCCGGTCACGGGCAGCATCGCGATGCAGTCGACGGGGCACGGCGGCACGCACAGGTCGCAACCCGTGCACAACGACTCGATGATCGTGTGCATCTGTTTCGGCGCGCCGACGATCGCGTCGACCGGGCACGCCTGCATGCACAGCGTGCAGCCGATGCACAGGCTTTCGTCGATGAATGCGACGGCGCGCGGATGCTCGCTGCCGTTGACCGGGTTCAGCGGGATCACGGGCTTGCCGAGCAGGCCCGCGAGGCGCGCGATGCCTTCGGCGCCGCCGGGCGGGCACTGGTTGTAGTTCGCGTCGCCGGCGGCGATCGCCTCGGCGTACGGGCGGCAGCCGTTATAGCCGCACTTCGTGCATTGCGTCTGGGGAAGCAGATCTTCGATGCGATCCGCGAGTGTATTGGAATCGGTCACGTGACAACGGGCGCAGCGGCGCCGAATGGCTCTCGACCGCGCGGGGATGCGCGGCCGGAAAGGTTTGCCAAAGCTCGATTATCGCCGATTTCCCGCATTGCGCTGGACGCCGTCTGTGCGCATAATCGAACCGCTTTTTTGCAGGGGCTCAGCAGGAGGGCGGCCGCACGCGGCGCGCCCGTTCCAGGGCGGCCGGCGCCGAGGCGGTGGGGGTGCCGGTCCGGATCAAGCGGCTCACATAGCAAAACGCCACCATGAATCAGCCAAAAATCAAAAGAGATCCTGAAGGTACACGCCGTCGCATCCTGATGGCGGCAGCCGAAGAGTTCGCGAGTGGAGGGCTGTTCGGCGCACGCGTCGACCAGATCGCGCGCCGGGCCGAAACGAACGAGCGCATGCTCTATTACTACTTCGGCAGCAAGGAGCAGCTGTTTACGGCCGTGCTCGAACATGCGTTCTCCGCGCTGACCGAGGCGGAGCGCGTGCTCGATCTCGATGGCGTTGCGCCGGTCGAAGCCGTTACGCGGCTCGCGCATTTCGTTTGGGACTACTACCGCGACCACCCGGAGCTGCTCAGGCTCATCAACAACGAGAACCTGCACGAAGCGCGCTACCTGCACAAGTCGACGCGGATCCGCGAGATGATGTCGCCGATCGTCGCGAAGCTCGGCAACGTGCTGATGCGCGGCCAGAAGGCCGGCTTGTTCCGCAGCGACATCGATCCGCTGCGTTTCTACGTGACGCTGTCGGGGCTCGGCTACTACATCGTGTCGAACCGCTTCACGCTCGCCGCGACGCTCGGCCGCGACTTCACCGACACCGACGAGCGCGCGGAAATGGTTCGCATGAACACCGAGGTGCTGCTCGCGTATCTGCTGCGGCGCTGATGCGCCGCCCAGCGGGCGCCGGATGTAAAAACGCCGCCGTGCGCAGGCAACGGCGGCGTTTTTTCGTCTGAACGCGGCGCGTCAGGCGGCCTTGCGCGCGCGAACGGTTTTGGCGCGCGGGCTGCTGCCTGCGCGCTTCGCGGCCGGAGCGGCCTTGGCAGGGGCGGCGGCCGTGGCCGGCGCCTTCGCGCGCGTGCGTTTCGCCGCGGTGGTCCGCGTCGTTTCGGCTTGCGTGCTGGCGGCCGGCACGGCTGCGAGCGTCGTGGCCGCCGGTGCTTCCGGCTGATCCTTCGTCGCGCCGTGCTTCGGCTCTGGCGCATGCTCGCGGATGAAGTCGCGCAGCTGCGGGTAGATGATCGTGCGCCAGCGGCGGCCGGAGAAGATCCCGTAGTGACCGCACTTTTCGGCGGTCAGGTTGCGGCGATGGTCCTGCGGGATGCCCGTACACAGCTCGTGCGCGACGTGCGTCTGGCCGCTGCCCGAGATGTCGTCGAGTTCGCCTTCGATCGTCATCAGCGCGGTGTGCTTGATGTCCTGCGGGCGCACGCGCTCACCTTCGACATCCCACGTGCCTTCGGCCAGCCGGAATTCCTGGAATACGACGCGGATCGTCTCGAGGTAATACTCGGCAGCCATGTCGAGCACCGCGTTGTACTCGTCGTAGAAGCGGCGGTGTGCTTCGGCGTCGTCCTCGTCGCCGCGCAGCAGGCTCTGGTAGAAATCCCAGTGCGATTGCGCGTGCCGCTCCGGGTTCATCGCGACGAAGCCCGTGTGCTGCAGGAAGCCCGGGTACACCTGGCGGCCTTCGCCCGGATAGTTCGCCGGCACCGTATGGATCACGTTGTTCTCGAACCACGCGGTCGAGTGCTGCGTCGCGAGCGAGTTCACCGACGTCGGGCTGCGGCGCGCGTCGATCGGGCCGCCCATCATCGTCATCGTGAGCGGCGTATCTTCGCCGCGGCTCGCCATCAGCGAGATCGCCGCGAGCACCGGCACCGTCGGCTGGCATACCGAGATCACGTGCAGGTTGCGCGCGCCGATGTGGCGGATGAACTCCTGGATGTACGCGATGTAGTCGTGCAGGTGGAACGGGCCGGTTTCGACCGGCACCATGCGCGCGTCGATCCAGTCGGTGATGTAGACCTTGTGATCCTGCAGCAGCGTGCGCACGGTGTCGCGCAGCAGCGTCGAGTGGTGGCCCGACAGCGGCGCGCAGACCAGCACGACCGGCTCGTCCTTCAACTGCGTGACGGCGTCGGCGTCATCCGAATAGCGTTTGAAACGCAGCAGCCGGCAGAACGGCTTCTCGACGATCGTCTGTTCGACGATCGGGATGTTGTGGCCGTCCTTGACGATCTGATGAATGTTGAATTCGGGTTTCTCGTAATCCTTGCCGAGCCGGTACATCAGTTCGTAGGCGGCGGCCATCCGCGTCGCGCCGGGCATCAGCGAGAACGGGCTGGAAGGATTGGCGAACGACTTGGATGCGGCCTGGGCCCAGGCCGTGAGCGGGCTCAGCATCGCCCGCTGGAATTCGTGCAGTTGGTAAAGCATGCAGGCTACTCCCGCGTGGGGGACGGTGCGCAAGGGCGGCGTGGGGCGTCGCGGCGTGCCGTAGGGGTCAGCGGCCGGCCATGTTGCACTGCGGCCGGACAATCGCGTCGATCATATCGGACAACGATGGGTGGTGCAATGCAACATTTCCCCGATTTTTCATCAAACTTTTGTGATTTGACGTTCTCTGAAGAAGCCGCCCGCGCCCCGTTCAGCGCCCCGTGGCCATGGCCGGCGCGGGCTGGCCGGCTGCGCGGGCCATCGCGTCTTCGTGGTGCATCAGGTTCATCGCGGTGTGGACGAGCGCCACGTGCGAGAACGCCTGCGGGAAGTTGCCGACGAGCCGCCCCGCGACCGGGTCGTATTCCTCCGCGAGCAGCCCGAGGTCGTTCGACAGCGAGAGCAGCCGGCTGAACAGCCGATGCGCGTCGTCGATCCGGCCGAGCAGCGCGTAGTTGTCGACCAGCCAGAAGCTGCACGCGAGGAACGTGCCTTCGCCGGGCGGCAGGCCGTCGTCGTAGTCGGTCGTGCGGTAGCGCAGCACGAGCCCGTCGTGCAGCAATTCGCGCTCGATCGCGTCGACCGTGCCGACGATGCGCGGGTCTTCCGGCGGCAGGAAGCCGAGCAGCGGCATCAGCAGCACGCTCGCGTCGAGCTCGTCGCTGCCGTAGCTCTGCGCGAACGCCTGCTTGCCCTCGTGCCACGCGTTCTCGCATACGTCTGCATGAATTTGCTCGCGCAGCGCGCGCCAGCGGTCGAGCGAGCCGGGCAGACGGAACATTTCCGCCGACTTGATCGCGCGGTCGAACGCGACCCACGCCATCACCTTCGAGAACGTGAAATGGCGGCGGCCGCCGCGCGTTTCCCAGATCCCTTCGTCGGGTTCCTGCCAGATCTTCTCGAGATGGTCGAGCAGCGCGCACTGTACCGACCAGACCGTGTCGTCGGCCTGCAGGCCGCCCACACGCGCAAGGTGCAGTGCGGCCATTATTTCGCCGAACACGTCGAGCTGGAGCTGGTTCGCGGCGCCGTTGCCGATGCGTACCGGCTTCGAGTCCTGATAGCCGGGCAGCCAGTCGAGCTCCATTTCCGGCAGCCGGCGCTCGCCGGCGATCCCGTACATGATCTGGATCTGCTCGGGCGAGCCGGCCATCACGCGGCCGAGCCACGTGCGCCACGCGCGCGCCTCGTCGTAGTGGCCGCCGCGCATCAGCGCGAGCAGCGTGATCGTAGCGTCGCGCAGCCAGCAATAACGGTAGTCCCAGTTGCGATTGCCGCCGATCTTCTCGGGCAGCGACGTGGTCGGCGCGGCGACGATGCCGCGGTCGGCTCGTACGCGAGCGCCTTCAGCGTGATCAGCGAGCGGCGCACGGCGGCCGCGTAGCGGCCCTGCACCTGGCAGCGGCCCGACCATTCGAGCCAGTAATTCTCGGTGCGCGCGAGCATCGACAGCGGGTCGCGCGCGGGCGGCAGCCGCAGGTGCGACGCCGCATAGCCGAGCGAGAACGGCACGCGTTCGTCGGCGCTCACCGTGAATTCCGCGAGCGTATGAAGATTCTTGCCGGTGAGCGGCACGGGCGTGCGCAGCACGACGGTATCGGGGCCGGCAATCGCCTTCATGCCGTCCTCGCGTGTCAGTTGCGTGACCCACGGAATCGAGAAACCGTAGTCGAAGCGCAACACGAGTTCCATGCGCATCTTCATCGTGCCGTGCCGGCCGACGACGATCCGCACGAGTTCGGACCAGCCGTTGCCGGGCGGCATGAAGTCGATCACGGTGACGGCGCCGTCGGCGCTTTCGTAATCGGTTTCGAGAATCAGCGTGTCGCCGCGATAGCGGCGGGTCGTGTGCGTGATCGCGGCGTCGGCGGCCGGCGCGAGCAGCCAGCGGCCGTGCTCGGGCGTGCCGAGGAGCGCCGCGAAACAGGCGCCCGAATCGAAGCGGGGCCAGCACAGCCAGTCGACGGAGCCGTCTTTCGAGATCAGCGCGGCGGTATGGCCGTCGCCGACGAGGGCGTAGTCTTCGATCAGGGCAGGCATGGGCAGGCGATCCTTGGATATTCGAGTTCACAATGCGGACGGCGGCGGCCGGGCTTCACGTGCCGGCACCGCGCCCCGTATACTCGGCCGGGCGGCGGAGCGCATGAACGGCCGGCGTTTCGTCCTATCTCAACACTTGAAGCGACTCGATGCAAGGAGGATTCAATGCCCAACCGTTTACGCGAGCGTGACGCACGCGCTTCGACACGAGGGTTCCCGCTTAGGCTCGCTCACTGGATGAAAGGTTTCGCGATCGTGCTCTCTCTTTCCGCGACCCACGCATTTGCGCAGCAATCGCCCGCACCGGCCGACGGCATCTACAACCTGCTCGTCGGCACCTATACGGGCGGCGGCAGCGACGGGATCTATGTTTACCGCTTCGATACGAAAAACGGCAGCGTCGCGCCCGTCTCGTCGGCGAAGACCGTGAATCCGTCGTACCTGTTGCCGAGCCGCGACGGTCGCACCGTCTACGCGGTCAACGAGCTGCCCGGCGACGACGGGCCGGCGACGCAGCGCGGCGGCGTCAGCGCATTCCGCTTCGACGCGAAGACGGGCGCGCTGACCTTCATCGACCGCGTGTCGTCGGAAGGGAACGATCCTTGCTATCTGGCGCTGTCGCCGGATGGCAAGTACCTCGTGACCGCCAATTATTCGGTCGCGGCCGATCCGGGCGGCAGCTTCGCGGTGCTTCCGTTGCGCGACGACGGCGCGGTCGGCCAGGCCGTGCTGAGCGTGCACCATGAAGGCACGGGCCCCGTGAAGGGCCGCCAGGACGGTGCGCACGTGCATTCGACGGTGTTTTCGCCGGACGGCCGTTACCTGTTCGTGCAGGATCTCGGCGCGGACAAGCTCTACGGCTACCGCTATACGGTCGACGGCAGCCGCGGGCTGATCAGCCCGACCGACACGCGCTACACGCCGGTGAAGGCCGGTTCGGGCCCGCGTCACATGGTGTTCAGCGCCGACGGCCGGTTCGCGTACGTGACGAGCGAGCTCAACGCGTCGGTCGAGGTGTTCGGCTATCACGACGGCAAGCTGACGCCGGTCGAGACGCTGCCGATGACGGCGCCGGGCTTCAAGGGCAAGGTCGGCGGCGGCGCGATCCACCTGTCGCCGGACGGCCGTTTCCTGTACGTGAGCAACCGCGGCGACGCGAACGATCTCGTGATCTACGCGGTGAACAAGGCCGACGGCCGGCTGAAGAACGTCGGCCGCCAGTCGAGCCTCGGCAAGACCCCGCGCGAGTTCCTGATCGATCCGACCGGCAAGTGGCTGATCGTCGGCAACCAGGACAGCGATACGTTCTACGTGTTCAGCCGCGATGTCGAAACGGGGCAGCTCGGCGCGAATCCGCAGAAGGTCGCGGTCGGCAAGCCGGTCGACTTCAAGCTGGTGCCGGTGCAGTAAATGAAAAAGGGCGCTGCCGAGGCAGCGCCCTTCGTATTTCGGGGCGGGCGGTTGCGCGGTGTGCCCGCGCCGGCCGCCGCGCCCGGTCGGCTCAGCAGTCGGCTCAGTCGGCCGCGGCCGGCACGAGCACCTCGCGGCTGCCGTTGATGCCCATCGCCGACACGAGCCCGGCCGCTTCCATCTGCTCGACGAGGCGCGCGGCGCGGTTGTAGCCGATGCGCAACTGCCGCTGCACCGACGAGATCGACGCGCGCCGCGTGCGCACGACGAACGCGACGGCTTCGTCGTACAGCGGATCGGCTTCCGCATCCGGCGCTTCGCCGAACAGGTCCTGCGTCGCGCCGTCGGCGGCCGGGCCGTCGAGAATCCCTTCCTCGTACTGCGGCTCGCCGAACTGCTTCAGGTACTCGACGATCCGGTGCACTTCCTCGTCGGCGACGAACGCGCCGTGCACGCGCTGCGGATAACCGGTGCCCGGCGGCAGGAACAGCATGTCGCCCATGCCGAGCAGCGATTCGGCGCCCATCTGGTCGAGAATCGTGCGCGAGTCGATCTTCGACGACACCTGGAACGCAACGCGCGTCGGGATGTTCGCCTTGATCAGGCCGGTGATCACGTCGACCGACGGACGCTGGGTCGCGAGGATCAGGTGGATGCCGGCCGCGCGCGCCTTCTGCGCGAGGCGCGCGATCAGCTCTTCGATCTTCTTGCCGGCGACCATCATCAGGTCGGCCAGCTCGTCGATCACGACGACGATCAGCGGCAGTTTCGACAGCGGCTCGGGATCTTCCGGCGTCAGCGAGAACGGGTTGCCGATCTTCTTTTCCTTCGCTTCCGCATCGCGGATCTTCTGGTTGAAGCCCGCGAGGTTGCGCACGCCAACGGCCGACATCAGCCGGTAGCGCTTCTCCATTTCGCCGACGCACCAGTTCAGCGCGTTCGCCGCGAGCTTCATGTCGGTGACGACCGGCGCGAGCAGGTGCGGAATGCCTTCGTAGACCGACAGCTCCAGCATCTTCGGGTCGATCATGATGAGCCGCACGTCCTCGGGCGTCGCCTTGTACAGCAGCGACAGGATCATCGCGTTGATCGCGACCGACTTGCCCGAGCCCGTCGTGCCCGCGACGAGCATGTGCGGCGCCTTCGCGAGATCGGTGACGACCGGGTGGCCGGTGATGTCCTTGCCCATTGCGATCGTCAGTTGCGACGGCGAATGCTGGTACTCGCGCGAGGCCAGGATTTCCGATAGGCGGATCATCTGGCGCTTCGCGTTCGGCAGTTCGAGGCCCATGCAGGTCTTGCCGGGAATCGTCTCGACGACGCGGACCGACGTGAGGCCGAGGCCGCGCGACAGGTCCTTCATCAGGCCGACGATCTGGCTGCCGCGCACGCCGAGCGCCGGTTCGATCTCGAAGCGCGTGATCACGGGGCCGGCCGATGCGCCGACGACCGTCACCGGCACCTTGAATTCCTGCAGCCGCTGCTCGATCACCTGGGCCGTTTGCGCGAGGTGTTCCTCGGTGATCATTTCGACGTCGTCGGACGCGGGCTCGAGCAGGTCGAGCGTCGGCAGTTCGACGTTGAACGACGCGGGCGCGTGGAATTCGAACGCGTTCGGGCGCGGCGCGCGTGCGGGGGTGTCGGGGGCGGGCGTGTCGGCTGCGGCGGGCGCGGCCGGTTCGGTCGCCACGGCGGCGGTCGGGCCGAGCGGCGGGACAACGGGGGGCGTCGGGGCGGCAGCGGCGGTCGGCGCCGACATGGACAAACCCGCGCCGGACATGGTCGCTACCGGCTGCGATGCTGCGCCAGCCTGAGTTTCGGACGCGTTCAGCACGGTCCAGCTCGCCGTCGATGCGGCAGGGGCGGGCGGGGGCGTGAACGTCATGGTTGCGGCAGGCGTCGGCACGGTCGACGGTGCCTGCTGCATGGTCGTTGCGCCGATGGACGCCGGTGATCCGCTCGCGGTGACAGGCGAGCCTGCGACCGAATGAGCAGGTGTTGCTGCGGCGGCAGTCATCGGAGCGGCTGCGCCGGAGGGCGTTGCGGTCACGACGGACGCGACGGGCGGCACAGGCAGGGTCGCGGCCGGTGGGGGCACAACGATGCCCGATGCGCCGAACGTGCCGGATGCCGCGCCCGTCGACGAAGTCGCTGCGTTGGCCGCAAGCGTTGGTGCGGGTGCGGCAGGCTGGGCAGCGATCGAGCCGGACACGATACTCGCCGGCGTCGCGGGAACTGCCGCGGGCGTGGTTGCCGGTGCGGGCGTTTGCGTGGCTGAACCGGATGTCGAGCCTGACGTGCCGGCCGTTGATGGCGTCGTGACAGGCGTGAAGGTCGTTGCGGGAGCTGTCGCAGGCGTGCTCACCGGTGCGGACGTTTGCGTGATCGAACCGGGCACGCCAGTGGTCGATGGTTGCGCGGCTGACGCAACGGCTGACGCCACTGCGGCCGGCGTGGATTCGCGGGCGAACGAACCGTACGTCGAGCCCGCGACGCCGGCCGGTGCGGCCCGCGGGGCTGACGTAACAGTTGATGCCGATGCGGCCGGTTGCGAAAGCGAAGCGGATGCGGTGCCGGTCACATAGGCCGGTGACGCCGTCGTTGTGACGGGCGCGATGTTCGATGCGGATGCCGGTGCTTGCCCGGCCGAACCGAGGGCGGTGCCGACGAGCGACGACGTACCGGCGGCCGAAACGGCAGGCGCGGCGGCAAACGGTTGAGCCACCGGCGATTTCGGTAATTCCGGAGTGACGAGCGGATCGGTCGTCGCAGGTTGCGACGTCGGCGGAATCGACGGCGGCCGTGCCCAATGCGCGGCAGGCGTGGTGCCCGACGGTGCTACGCGTTCTGCCGCGTCCGGCTTGGCGACTTCCGATGCCGACGTTGCCGCAAACGGCGCAGCACTGGAAGTTGCGCGTGCCGACGTTTCGGCGGCCGGCGAAGAGGGGAGGGCAGCAAACGGAACGACGGGTTTGACGTCGCGATGCGTATCGGCGCCGCGCTGCGGTGCGTGAGCCGATACAGCGCGATCGATTGCAGGCGCCGGTTGCGCGTCGTATTGGCTGCCGGTATCGACCGACGCAGCCGGTTCGCTTGCGGCGATATCGCGAGCCGCTTCGACTTCCGGTTGCGCGGGCGGGGTATCGACCGGCGCAGATTCAGGCGCGTTCGCCAGCGACGCGGCGACCGGATTCCCGGCCGATACGTCGAACGAGCGAACCGGCTGGCTGGCGAGGTCGTCCCACGGAGCGAGGTCGATGGGCGCGCTGAACGACGGCGCGGAAGTGATCCCGGATGCCGACGCGGCGGGCGCTTCATCGACATGCCGGATGACATCGTCGGCGTGATACGAAAGCGCACGATCGTCGATGCCGGTATCGGGCTGCACGTGCGGTGCCGCGGCGTCGAATGCCGTCGTGCTCGTCTCGGCAACCGGAGCGGACATCGCGCCGGACGTTGCCGGCATGAACGCATCCAGCACGATCGGTGCGTTGTCGTCGTATGCGGACGCCGCAGCGTGTTCGACCGGGGCGCTGGCGTCATGCGTCGAGACGCTGTGCGCCACGGAAACGAACCCGTTCGACACGGCCGCCGAAACCGGTGCGGCGACGCTGCCTGCCGCCGCGGCTACACCGGCCACGGTTGCGGCGGCTGCCGCTGCGTGCGTCGGATCGCTCGGTTGCCCGCTGCCCAGCGTGGCCCATTGCGCGGTGCTGGCTTCGATCGAGCGCAGCGTGTCATGCACGCTCGGTGCCGGCGTGATCGGCGCGGCGGGTTTTTCCGTCCACGCATAGAGCGGCGCGCGCGCCGGCGTTGGCGGCGGCGGGCGGCGTCGCGCCGGGTCCGGCGTCGTGCCGGTTGCGCCGGTTCCTGCCACCGGTCGCACGGGCGGACGAGGCGGCTGCGTGCCGACCGGCCGCGGCGTGACCGTGGCGCGCGGCGCGGCCTGCTTCAACGCAGCGGTAGCCGGTCGCGCGGCAGTCGGCCGCGGCCGGACGGGTTCGAATCCGGCAGGAAGCGGGGCTGGATCGGGGCGCGTTACTTGCGCGTTCGCTGCCGCGCGCGCGAGGCTGGCCGTGCTGCCGGTCGTCGGCGGCGGCATCGCGCTGGTCGGGAGCGGCGCGGGCGGCGGCACCGGCATGCGCGGGGGCGCGGTCGGCTTCAGCCAGCCCGACGGCGCGACGGGTTCCGTATGCGGACGCGGCGGCGTCTTGCTGCGCGGCTTCGGCCGCGCCTGCGGATCGGGTTTCCACAACGTCGGGCGCGAATACCGGCCATTCTGGCGCGGCGCCATCGAGTTGACGGTGTGCGCGGTGGTTGGCTGAACGATATCGTCGTCGCGATGCAGCGCGCTGCGCGGCAGGTCGGCGATGCCGTGCGCGTCGTCGTCGCCGCCGTCGCGCGACAGCTTCACGCCGAACGACGTGTCGACCCAGGCGGCGAACTGGCGCCAGCCGATGCCGGTCAGCCAGGGCAGCCCGGCCAGGAGCAGCACGACCATCGCGACCGGCGTGCCGATCGGGCCGAGCACGTGTGCGAAGCCTGCCGAGAACGCATGGCCGAGCGCGTTCGTGTCGAGGCCCGACAGCGGGCTCGTCAGCGTGCAGCTTGCAACGAACACCGCGGCGAAGCCGAGCCACAGGCGGATCGAGCCGCGGCCGGCGAGCCCGCCGCCGCCGGGCAGCATCGCCTGCACGAGACGCCAGAAGAGAAGGAGGAACCAGACGGCGGAGATGCCGAACCAGCCGAAGACAACCGTGTGCATGCTTTGAAACAGGAGTGGGGAGGGGCGCGCGGGGCGCGACCCGCCGAGTTTAACCGGCCGGCGAACAAGACTCTAACGCGGCGTGAATCCGCTTCACGCCGTGCTGCGCGTGTGCCCGGCACACGCGCGTGGCGCGCCACGCGAAGGCGGTCGGTCGGCCTTCGCGCGCGCGGTGCATCAGGGGCTCCGGTGCGTGAAGGTCAGCGTTGCGCCGGCGTTGGTCACGATCTGCAATTGCTGCGGCTCGCGCATCTGCACGCCGGTCTTCTCGACGTGGGCGAGCGCGTCGAGGTACGCGTGTTCGAGCTGGCCGCCGAGCGTATTCGGGCAGGCCATCCGCGTGCCGGCGAGCGGGCCGAAGCTCAGCAGGCCGTTCTTGATCGCGTAGGTGCCCATGTAGCGATTGCAGCCCGAGAACCCGCTCGCGCGCCGGATACCCGATTCGGTCGACAGCGCGAGCTTGATCGGCTCACCGTTGTCGCCGTGCGGGATTGCGCGCTGCGTGCCGTCGGCGTTCAGCCAACTGGTGAGTTCCCAGCTTGTGTCGTCGAGCAACTGGACGGCGGCCGGGTTGTACGGGTCGGGCGCGGGGGCGGCGGAATCGGAGTGGGTCGGCATCGCGCAGGCGGCGAGAAGCGTGGCAAGCGTCAACGCGCAGAGCGGCGCGCGCAACGGGCGAAGCAGGCCGGTGCGGGCGCGTGCGGCTGCGAACAGGTGGGACATGAGCCTCGTTCCTCATCGGATTCTGATCAAGGCGTAAGAGTAACGCACCCGCCCCGCGGCAGGCGAGCCGACACTTCGCGCATGAAAACGTTCGCGGCCCGCCCGCGCGCCGTGCGCGGCCGGGCATCGGCGCGGCGAAACGCGCAAAACCGGCGTCGTGGCGCGTGTTAACATCGAAGCCGTTTTCGTCCTCCACCAGAAGCGGGAAATCACATGCAGATCGGTCAGCGGCTCGGTACGCCGCTTTCACCCTCGGCCACGCGCGTCATGCTGCTCGGCGCCGGCGAACTCGGCAAGGAAGTCATCATCGCGCTGCAGCGGCTCGGCGTCGAAGTCATCGCGGTCGACCGTTATGCGGACGCACCGGGCCACCAGGTCGCGCATCGCGCGCACGTGATCGACATGACGGACGCCGCCGCGCTGCGCGCGATCGTCGAGGCCGAGCGCCCGCACCTGATCGTGCCCGAGATCGAGGCGATCGCGACCGACGCGCTCGCGGCGATCGAGGCGGCCGGCCTCGCCGAAGTGATCCCGACCGCGCGCGCGACGCAGCTCACGATGAACCGCGAAGGGATTCGCCGGCTCGCGGCCGAGGAGCTCGGCCTGCCGACGTCGCCGTATGCGTTCGCGGAGTCGTTCGACGCGTTCAGCGCGGCCGTCGCGAAGATCGGCATGCCGTGCGTCGTGAAGCCCGTGATGTCGTCGTCGGGCAAGGGGCAGTCGGTCGTGAAGACCGAGGCCGACGTGAAACCCGCGTGGGACTACGCGATGGCGGGCGGCCGCGTGAATCACGGCCGCGTGATCGTCGAGGGCTTCATCGATTTCGACTACGAGATCACGCAATTGACCGTGCGCGCGATCGACCCGGCGACGCTCGGCACACGCACCTATTTCTGCGAGCCGGTCGGCCACGTGCAGGTCGCGGGCGACTACGTCGAATCGTGGCAGCCGCAGCCGATGAGCGCGGTGGCGCTCGAGAAGTCGCGCGAGATCGCGCACAAGGTCACCGAGGCGCTCGGCGGGCGCGGGCTGTTCGGCGTCGAGCTGTTCGTGCGCGGCGATGACGTGTGGTTCTCGGAAGTGAGCCCGCGGCCGCACGATACGGGCCTCGTCACGCTCGCGTCGCAGCGCCAGTCGGAATTCGAGCTGCACGCGCGCGCGATTCTCGGGCTGCCGGTCGATCCGGCGCTCGGCACGCCGGCCGCGTCGGCCGTGATCTACGGCGGGCTCGACGAGCGCGGGATCGCGTTCGAAGGCGTGCGCGAAGCGCTCGCCGTGCCGGGCGCCGACCTGCGCCTGTTCGGCAAGCCGGAAAGTTTTGCGAAGCGGCGCATGGGCGTCGCACTGGCGAGCGGCGCGACCGTCGACGAAGCCCGCGAACGCGCGAAGCGCGCCGCCGCGGCCGTCCGGCCCGTGTCGGCCCGCTGAGGAACCTGGGAGAAGACGATGGCGCCGATGTGGCTGCGTATCGGAAAGCTGGGCGCCGCGCTGGCGCTTGTCGCGGGTCTCGCGGGTTGCGGCCTCGCGGCCGCGCCGTGCCGCGTGGCATCGGCCGGACTCAAGATCGTGCCGCTCGTCGGCCACGTCGCGGCGGCGCCGACCGACGCATGCGCGGACGTCATCGATCCCTGACAACGACAACCGACGATCAATCAACGATAACCACGCGCCTCTTGAAGGCGCGCTTCCACCCGTCTCGTGAGAGGACCTGCATGATTCGCCAAACCCTCGCCGCGCTCGCGCTGGCCGGCACTGCCGTTTCCGTCGCGCATGCCGCGCAACTGACCGTCGAAGAAATCGACGCCGATGCGCGCCAGCAGACCGTCTACCAGTGCGCGAACCAGAAGCAGCCCGTGCGCGTGTCGTACTGGCTCGCGGGCAACGGCCAGAGCTTCGCGCTCGTGCCGGTGAACGGCCGGCAGCTGCTGTTCGTCGATACCGTGTCGGCGTCGGGTGCGCGCTACCAGGCCGGCCGCTATACGTGGTGGACGAAGGGCAAGGAAGCGTCGCTGCGCGACGAGATCGCCGACCAGAGCTCGCCGCCGCTGCTCGCCGACTGCGTGCAGGTCGAGAAGAAAAAGAAGAAGGGCTGAATGCGGGGCGCGATCGCCGATCGTGCCCGCCGGTATTCGCCGGCTGCCGGACCTGATGGCCTGGCAAGCGGACCAGACGGTATGCAATCCGACCCTTGATATTGCCCATCGGCCGATCGGGATAGCCCGATCGGCCCGTCCGCCGACCGCGCGGGGCCGTATCGGCCCGCCGCGCGAGGCGCCGCCGCGGCCGTTCGCGGCGTTGTCACGGACAGATGGCCGCGCAGTGCTACAATACGCCCCTTTCCGCCGGCATTCGCGCCGAACGGAGTCCGCACGGCCTCGCGCCCGGTGTTCGAATTGAACCGGTCCCAAGCGCCAGAGCGGCGCCGCGCGGCGCGCCGCGGCTCCGTCTACTTCCGAATTGTGATGAGCGCAGGCCCGGCTGGCCTGACGCACGATGTCCCCGCCGCGCCTTTTGAGCGAAACGCCACCATGTCCGATTCTGTCGCCAAGCCCGTCGACGCAACCTTCGATCAATTCGGCCTTGCCGCCGATATCCTGAAAGCCATTGCGGAGCAGGGTTATACGACGCCGACGCCGATCCAGGCGCAGGCCATTCCGGTCGTGCTCGCCGGCCGCGACGTCATGGGCGCCGCGCAAACAGGCACCGGCAAGACCGCGAGTTTCTCGCTGCCGATCATCCAGCGCCTGCTGCCGCAGGCCAATACGAGCGCGTCACCGGCGCGCCACCCCGTGCGTGCGCTGATCCTCACGCCGACCCGCGAACTCGCCGACCAGGTCGCCGCGAACGTGCACGCGTATGCGAAGCACACGCCGCTGCGCAGCGCGGTCGTGTTCGGCGGCGTCGACATGAACCCGCAGATGGCCGAACTGCGCCGCGGCGTCGAGATCCTGATCGCGACGCCGGGCCGCCTGCTCGACCACGTGCAGCAAAAGACGGCGAATCTCGGCCAGGTGCAGATCCTCGTGCTCGACGAAGCCGATCGGATGCTCGACATGGGCTTCCTGCCCGATCTGCAGCGCATCCTGAACCTGCTGCCGAAGGAGCGCCAGACGCTGCTGTTCTCGGCCACCTTCTCGGCGGAAATCAAGAAGCTCGCGTCGACCTACCTGCGCAACCCGCAGACGATCGAAGTCGCGCGCAGCAACTCGACGAACGCGAACGTCACGCAGATCGTCTACGACGTCGCCGAAGGCGACAAGCAGGCGGCCGTCGTGCAATTGCTGCGCGATCGCGGCCTGAAGCAGGTGATCGTGTTCTGCAACAGCAAGATCGGCGCGAGCCGGCTCGCGCGCAACCTCGAGCGCGACGGCGTGGTCGCGTCGGCGATCCACGGCGACAAGACGCAGATCGAGCGGATGCAGGCGCTCGACGCGTTCAAGCGCGGCGAAATCGAGGCGCTGGTCGCGACCGACGTGGCCGCACGCGGCCTCGACATCGCCGAGCTGCCGGCCGTGATCAACTTCGACCTGCCGTTCAGCGCGGAAGACTACGTGCACCGGATCGGCCGGACGGGCCGCGCAGGTGCGACAGGCGATGCGCTGTCGCTGTGCAGCCCGAACGAGCGCAAGCAGCTCGCCGATATCGAGAAGCTGATCAAGCGTCCGCTCGAAGTGCAGACGCTCGCGCTCGACAAGCCGGCGCGCCAACGTCACGACGAGCGTGGCGGTGAGCGCGGCGATCGTGGTGAGCGCAGCAACGAGCGGGGTGGCGAACGCGGCAGCCGGCGTGATCGCGACGAGCATCGCGGTGCGTCGGCGCACCGGTCGGCTGGAGCCGAGCGCGGCAGCCGTCCGCATCGTCGCGAAGCGCCGGTCGACGATTTCTTCCTGAAGCCGTATGAGCCGTCGGCGCAGGCGAAGCAGCCGGATGCCGAGCCGGCGCACCAGCCCGAGAAGAAGGGGCCGAAGCGCCAGGTCGCCGCGTTGCTCGGCGGGTTCGGGATGCCGCGCAAGCCGTCGGTGTAAGCCGGGCGTACACGGCAGGGGCGGCGCGCGAGCGCTGCCGGAAAGCGGGTGCATGCGATGAGCATGTGCCCGTTTTTTGTTGGGGTCGTGCCTGGGGTGGGGGCGGATGGGGGGATGCAGCCGGTACTCGTTCGGTACTCGACCGGTACTCGCTCGGCGCGAAACCAGCGCGAAACCAGCGCGAAACCGGCGCGCCGCGCGCGTCAGCCGGCCAGCGGCCCGAAGCGTCGCGCCCATGCAGCCGTCGCGGCCGCGTAGAACGCATCCAGCGTCATGCCCGCCGGCGCGCCATCGGGCATGAGACCCAGGTGCGCGGCCGCGGCCTGTAGTGCCGGCAACGGATTGTCGCGCTCGAGCGCGGTCGCGCCCGTCTGCTTGCTGAGCTTCTCGCCGTTTGTATCGACGACGACGGGTACGTGCAGATATCGCGGGATCTGCACGCCGAGGCAGCGTTGCAGATAGATCTGGCGCGCGGTCGAATCGAGCAGGTCGGCGCCGCGCACGACGTGCGTGATGCGCGCATCGGCATCGTCGACGACGACTGCGAGCTGATAGGCCCATTGCCCGTCGGCGCGCTTCAACACGAAATCGCCGACTTCGGTCGCGAGGTTCTGCGATTGCGTGTGCTGCCAGCGGTCGTCGAACGAGACGATGGCTGCGTCGCCGTCCGGCACGCGCAGCCGCCATGCGCGCGCGGGCTTGCCGTGCAGGCCGCTGCGGCAGGTGCCCGGATACGCGAGCGTCGTGTGGCGTTCGTGCGCGGCACGCAGCGAATCGGCGATTTCCTTGCGCGTGCAGCCGCACGGATAGACGAGCCCGGCTGCGACGAGCCGCTCGAGCGCGGCCGCGTAGGCGGCATCGCGCGTGCTTTGCCACACGGGCGGTTCGTCGGGCGTCATCCCGAAATGCGCGAGCGTCGCAAGGATGTCGTCGGCCGCGCCGGGTACGGTGCGAGGCCCGTCGATGTCCTCGATGCGCACGAGCCATGTGCCGCCGTGCGCACGCGCGTCGAGCCAGCTCGCGAGTGCGCCGACCAGCGAGCCGAAGTGCAGCGGGCCGGTGGGTGACGGCGCGAAGCGGCCGCGATAGCCGTTCATCGGGGCGCGGGACGCGCGGTTACGCGGCGCTGGCCGCCTGCGCGCAGGCCGGGCAAGACTTGCCGGGCACGTAGCTCGGCGACTGCTGTGCTTCCGGCGTGACGACCGCGCGGCATGCGAAGCACGTGACGTTCTCGGTCGGCTGCAGTTGCGGGTTCAGCGCGGTGCGGTAGTCGAACACGAAGCAGTCACCGTGATAGTGCGCGCCGCCGACTTCCTCGAAGTATTTCAGGATCCCGCCCTCGAGCTGGTACACGTTCTCGATGCCGATTTCCTTCATGTGGATCGCGGCCTTCTCGCAGCGGATGCCGCCCGTGCAGAACGACACGACCGTCTTGCCGTCGAGATCGGCGCGGTTCGCGTCGATCACTTCCGGGAATTCGCTGAACTTGTCGATCCGGTAATCGAGCGCGTTGTCGAACGTGCCGACGTCGACCTCGAACGCGTTGCGCGTGTCGAGCATCACGACCGGGCGGCCCGTATCGTCGTGGCCGCGGTCGAGCCACGTCTTCAGCGTCTGCGCGTCGACGAACGGCGCGCGGCCGAGCTCGGGCTTGATCGCGGGCTTCTTCATCGTGATGATCTCGCGCTTCAGGCGCACGAGCATGCGGCGGAACGGCTGCGAATCGGACAGGCTTTCCTTGAACTGCAGCGTCGCGAACTTGCCCTCGAACAGCGGATCGTGGCGGATGTAGTCGACGAACGCGTCGGCCGCTTCGCGCGTGCCGGCGATGAACAGGTTGATGCCTTCCGGCGCGAGCAGGATCGTGCCGCGCAGGCCGAGTTCGTTGCAGCGGGCGGTGACGAGCGGGCGCCATTGCTCGTTCGTGTCGAGCGACACGAAGTGGTAGGCGGCGAGGTTGACGATGGTCATGATGGTCCGACGGGAAAACGGCCGCGCCCGTGCGACGGGCGCACGGCGGCCCGCAAAAAAGGGTGCGAAGCCTTGGCGGTGATTCGAAAACCCGTATTATCCCGCAAACCGCGCGCGCATCGGCAGTCGGCCGTTCGGCCAGCGACGCGACGCGTCGTCGCGCACATCGGCCGAACGGCCAGCACGGGGATTTTTTGGGCAGGCTGCGCGGCGGGGCGGCTACAATAGCGCCCATGTCAGATCCCCGCTTCGTCCATCTTCGCGTTCACTCCGAATTCTCGATTGCCGACGGCATCGTGCGTCTCGACGACATCGTCAAGGCAGCGGCCGCAGACGGTCAGGGCGCGCTCGCGCTCACCGATCTCGGCAACGCATTCGGGCTCGTCCGTTTCTATCAGGAAGCCCGCGGCAAGGGCATCAAGCCCATCGCCGGCTGCGACGTCTGGATTACCAATCCGGACGATCGCGACAAGCCTTCGCGGCTGCTGCTGCTTGTGAAGGACAAGGTCGGCTACCTGAATCTCTGCGAGCTGCTGTCCAAGGCGTGGCTCACGAACCAGTATCGCGGCCGCGCGGAACTCGATGCGAGCTGGCTCGACGGCGAACTCGCGCAAGGCCTGCTCGCGCTGTCGGGCGCGCAGCAGGGCGATATCGGGCTTGCGCTCGCGGCGGGCAACGAGGAAGCCGCGCGCCGTCACGCCGAGCGCTGGGCGAAGGTATTTCCGGGCGGCTTCTACATCGAGCTGCAGCGTTACGGCCAGCCGGGCGCCGAGGCGTACATCCAGCAGGCCGCGACGCTCGCCGCGTCGCTGAAGCTGCCGGTCGTCGCGACGCACCCGACGCAGTTCATGACCGACGACGATTTCACCGCGCACGAGGCGCGCGTGTGCATTTCGGAAGGCGACATCCTCGCGAACCCGCGGCGCCAGAAGCGCTTCACGACCGACCAGTATTTCCGCACGCAGGACGACATGGCCGCGCTGTTCGCCGACCTGCCGTCCGCGGTCGCGAACACGGTCGAGATCGCGAAGCGCTGCAACCTGAAGCTCGAGCTCGGCAAGCCGAAACTGCCGCTGTTCCCGACGCCGGACGGCATGTCGCTCGACGACTACCTGGTCCAGCTGTCGAAGGAAGGGCTCGAGACCCGGCTCGTGCAGCTGTATCCGGCCGAAGCCGAGCGCGAAGCGCAGCGCGACACGTACTACAAGCGCCTCGAATTCGAGTGCGGGACCATCACGAAGATGGGCTTTCCCGGCTACTTCCTGATCGTTGCGGACTTCATCAACTGGGCGAAGAACAACGGCGTGCCGGTCGGCCCGGGCCGCGGCTCGGGCGCCGGCTCGCTGGTCGCGTACGCACTCGGCATTACCGACCTCGACCCGCTGCGCTACAACCTGCTGTTCGAGCGCTTCCTGAACCCGGAACGCGTGTCGATGCCCGACTTCGACATCGACTTCTGCCAGCACGGCCGCGACCGCGTGATCCAGTACGTGAAGGAGAAGTACGGCGCGGACGCCGTGTCGCAGATCGCCACCTTCGGCACGATGGCCGCGAAGGCGGCCGTGCGCGACATCGGCCGCGTGCTCGACCTCGGCTACATGTTCACCGATGGCATCGCGAAGCTGATCCCGTTCAAGCCGGGCAAGCACGTGACGATCGCCGACGCGATGAAGGAAGAGCCGCAGCTGCAGGAGCGCTACGACCACGAGGACGAAGTCCACCAACTGCTCGATCTCGCGCAGCGCGTCGAGGGCCTCACGCGTAACGTCGGGATGCACGCGGGCGGCGTGCTGATCGCGCCCGGCAAGCTGACCGATTTCTGCCCGCTGTACACGCAGGGCGACGACGGCGGCGTCGTCAGCCAGTACGACAAGGACGACGTCGAAGCCGTCGGCCTCGTGAAGTTCGACTTTCTGGGTCTGACGACGCTGACGATCCTCGACTGGGCCGAGCGCTACATTCGCCGCCTCGATCCGTCGAAGGCCGAGTGGTCGCTCGCGCAGGTGCCGCTCGACGATCCGGCTTCGTTCCAGATCCTGAAGAAGGCCAACACGGTCGCGGTGTTCCAGCTGGAAAGCCGCGGGATGCAGGGCATGCTGAAGGATGCGCAGCCCGACCGTTTCGAGGACATCATCGCGCTCGTGTCGTTGTACCGTCCGGGCCCGATGGACCTGATCCCGAGCTTCTGCGCGCGTAAGCACGGCCGCGAAAAAGTCGACTATCCGGATCCGCGCGTCGAACCCGTCCTGAAAGAGACCTACGGCATCATGGTCTATCAGGAGCAGGTGATGCAGATGGCGCAGATCATCGGCGGCTACTCGCTCGGCGGCGCGGACTTGCTGCGTCGCGCGATGGGCAAGAAGAAGCCCGAGGAGATGGCCAAGCATCGTGAGATCTTCGCTGAGGGTGCGGCGAAGAACGGCCTCACGCGTGAGAAGTCCGACGAGATCTTCGACTTGATGGAGAAGTTCGCGGGCTACGGCTTCAACAAGTCGCACGCGGCCGCCTATGCACTGCTCGCGTATTTCACCGCGTGGCTGAAGGCGCACCATCCGGCCGAATTCATGGCGGCCAACATGACGCTCGCGATGGACGACACCGACAAGGTGAAGATCCTGTTCGACGACTGCGTCGTGAACAACCTCGCCGTGCTGCCGCCGGACATCAACCAGTCGCATTACCGGTTCGAGCCTGTCGCCGAAGCCGACGGCAAGCGCTCGCGCACGATCCGCTACGGCCTCGGCGCGGTGAAGGGCAGCGGCCAGAACGCGATCGAGGAAATCCTGCGCGCGCGTGAAGAAAAGGCGTTCACCGACCTGTTCGACTTCTGCGAGCGGATCGACCGGCGCATCGTCAACCGCCGCACGGTCGAGGCGCTGATCCGCGCCGGCGCGTTCGATTCGCTGAACGCGAACCGCGCGCAGATGCTCGCGTCGGTGCCGCTCGCGATGGAAGCGGCCGACCAGGCCGAGGCGAACGCGATGCAGGCCGGCCTGTTCGACATGGGCGCCGAGTCGCCGCACGCGCATGCGCTCGTCGATGAACCCGCTTGGGACGACAAGCGCCGCCTGCAGGAAGAGAAGGGCGCGCTCGGCTTCTACCTGTCCGGCCACCTGTTCGACGCGTATCGCGACGAGGTGCGCCGTTTCGTGCGGCAGAAAGTCGGCGACCTGAAGGAAGGGCGCGACAAGCTGGTCGTGGGCATCATCGCGTCGCTGCGTACGCAGATGACCCAGCGCGGCAAGATGCTGATCGCATTGCTCGACGACGGTTCGGGCCAGTGCGAGATCACGATCTTCAACGAGCAATTCGAGGCGAACAAGGCGCTGTTCAAGGAAGACGAACTGCTGATCGTGCAGGGCAGGCGCGCAACGATGCATTCACGGGCGGTCTCCGCTTCACGGCCGATACGGTGATGGATCTCGAGCGCGCGCGTAGCCGCTATGCGCAGGCCGTGCGAGTGACGATGAACGGTAACGCCGACGCATCGACGCTGCGCCGCGTGCTCGAGCCGCACGTGTCGAAGGACGATCCGGCGGCCGCGAATGCGGTCGAGGCGCCCGCGCCGCGCGGTGGCGGGCGCGACGGCGGCCGTCGTCCGCAGGCGCCGCTGCCGAACGGGCTCGCGGTCCAGATCCACTACAGCAACGCGCGGGCGCAAGGCGAAATGCGTCTCGGCGACGCGTGGCGCGTGAAGCCGAGCGACATGTTGCTCGCGGAACTGCGCGCGGCATTCGACGGCAGCATTGTCGAAATTACATACTGATCGCCCGACCAGACGACTGTCGCGATACGCGGCCCGTTGCAGCGCCATCGTGCGCTGCGACGGGCCGTTTTCACATTTCGGGCCGCCGGGCCTTGGGCCGGCCACCGGGACGCTATACAATCCGGCGCTAGCCGCATTTGCGCGCATGACGGGGGCAGATCCATGCGACAGGCGGTAATGCACGAAAGGCCCGTTCCCGGGCAGGATGCCGGGGAACGGCCGTTGCGGCTAGAAAAAACCGACAGTCACCACACGACCATGGCCAATGGGAACCCGACGCAGCGAATCCTCGTGATCCGGATCGATTTTCTGGGCGACATGCTTTGCACGACGGCATTTCTCGATGCATTGAAGGAGCGCTGGCCCGGTGCGGAACTGCACGTGGTCGCGAACCGCTACAACGCGGCCGCGCTGGTCGGCAACCCGGTCGTGCACGCGGTCCATACTTACGTCTACAGCCGCCAGTGCGAACGCAACGATCGCCCCGGGCGGATGCAGGCATTCTTCGACCGGCTGCGGCTCGTTCGCCGCCTGCGTCGCCTGCGGTTCGATCTGGTCGTCGTGCCGAACGGCGGCATGCATCGCAGCAGCATGCAGTTCGCGCGCCAGATCGGCGCCAAGGATTGCCGCTGGCACGATGCCGAGACCGAATTCGACGATCGCAAGCCCGAGCACGTCGCGCAGCGGCCGATGTGCCACGAGGCGCTGTCGGGGTTCCGCCTCGTGCCTGAACTCGGCCGTGCCGACATTGATCGCCTCGCGCTGTCGGTGCATCCCGACCGCACGCTGCAGGATGCGTGGCATCACCTGCTCGGGGCACGCACGAAGCCGCGCGTCGGGCTGTTCGTGTCGAACAAGGCGGCCGAGCGCCGCTGGCCCGCGGATCGCTGGCGCGATCTCGGCGAGCGGCTCGCGCCGTTCGCCGACGTGATCGTGTTCCGCGATCCGGCCCTCCGTCATCCCGCAGAGGACGATCCGTGGCGCGATGTGGGCGCACGCCATGTCGCGCCGTCGTCGGTCGCCGATCTGGTGGCCGCCGCGAGCCTGCTCGATACGATCGTCTCGGCCGACAGCGCGCCCGTGCATCTCGCGTCGGCGCTTCGCGTGCCGGTCGCCGCGCTGTTCGAGGACCGCCCCGAGAAATACCTGCGCTGGCATCCGCTCGGCGTGCCGCACATGATCCTGCGCGCCGGCGTGACCGTCGATGCGATCGAAGTCGACGCAGTCGAGCGCGCGGTGCGTCAGCTGCTGCCGCAGGCCGGCCATCGCGACTTGCCGGCGGCCGACGCGAGCCGCGCGTGGCCTGCGACGCCCGCAGCGCCTGCAGTGCCTGCGATCATGACGATCGCCTAGTCGCGCAGGAAGCCCCGCACCCGGCCAAGCACCGGTGCGCGGGCACCTGCCACACCACGTCCTGTCAGCCGGGCTGCATCAGGACGGCATGCGCGGCCGGTTCGCCATGCCGCGCCGGTTGCCGCAAAATCCTGTACATTGCCAGCCTTGTTCAGCCAGCTAGACAGATCGCCGTGGCCCTGTTTTCCTCTGCCCGCCCACCCAAGACCATCCTCGTCGCCGCGCCGCGCCGTATCGGCGACGTGCTGCTGACGACGCCGCTCGTGCGCTCGCTGAAGGCCCGCTGGCCGGATGCGCAGATCGACATGCTGGTGTTTCGCGGCACCGAGGGCGTGCTCGAGCACAATCCGGACGTGCGGCGCGTGATCGTCGTCGCGCAGCGCGCGGGGTTCCGCGAGCGGCTGCGCGACGCGCTGTCGATGTGGCGCCGCTACGATCTCGCGTGCGCGGCGCTGAGCTCCGACCGGCCGCGTTTCTACAGCTGGTTCGCGGGCCGCAAGCGGGTCGGTCTCGTCGATCCCGAGCGCGTCACGTGGCTCACGCGGATGATGCTGAACGGGATCGCGATCAATCACCACGAATCCGCGCATACGGTCGTCAGCACGCTCGCGCTGGCTCCCGTGATCGGCATCGAACCGGTGTCCGAGGTCGTCGCGCCCGGCATCGGCGACGATCCCGCGCGGCGAGCGCGTTTCGACGCATGGCTCGCGGAATCGCCGGCGATCCGCGACGGCAAGCCGCTGGTCGTCCTGCATCCGTATCCGATGTTCCGCTATAAGCAATGGCGGCTCGATGGCTGGGTCGAGATGATCGGCTGGCTGCGCGAGCGCGGTTTCGCGGTTGCGCTGTCGGGCGGCCCGGCCGATAGCGAGCGCGAGTATGCGGAGCAGGTCGCGGCCGAAGCGGGCGGCGACGTGCTGAACCTGGTCGGCCGCCTCACGTTCGGCGAGAGCGCGGAACTCGTGCGGCGCGCGCGGCTCTTCATCGGGCCCGACACCGGCGCGACGCACGTGGCGGCCGCCACGGGCACCGACACGATCGCGCTGTTCGGCCCGTCCGACCCCGTGCGCTGGGGGCCGTGGCCGCAGCACTGGCCCGCGACCGAGAATCCGTGGCCGCTGCGCGGCTCGGGGCGGCACGGGAACGTATGGCTGCTGCAGGGGGAGGGGGATTGCGTGCCGTGCCGGCACGAGGGCTGCGAGCGCAAGGTCGACAGCCGCAGCGATTGCCTCGTCAACCTCGGCGCGCAGCGCGTGAAGGTCGCGGCGGCCGAGATGCTCGGGCTGAATCCGCCGGGCCCGGGCGAGGCCGTCGTCGACACGTCGCGACTGCATCGCGCCGGATCGGACTGACGCGCGGCAGACGCGCGTTTTTCCTTCGTTCTTCGTTCGCGGGCGGTTCGTTTCGCGGTGAGCCGCGCGCAAGGCGCGCAGCCCGCTTGCGTTGATGGCGGCCTCGGTTACCGCCGAAGCGGGCCGGCGGTCGACGATTCTCCGCCGTACCTGCTTGCGTGCGTTACGCGCTGCGCCGGATCGCCGACGTTTCGCGCGGCAGCGTCTCGCCGCGCTCGCCGCAACCGAGCAGGATGCCGGCCAGCAGCACGATCAGGTGGCCTTCGGCGAAATCGAGCAGCAGCGAATTCGCGAGACTGCCGATCGTGAAGATCGCGAGCCAGGCGAGCAGCAAGTGCCGCGAGCGCGGATCGAGCGCGCGGCTGCCGCGCGCGATCTGCACGATCAGGTTGATGAACAGCAGCACGCCGAGCGTGCCGAGCTGGACTGCCATCAGCAGGTATTCATTGTGCGGGTTCGACGTGAGCTGGCCTTCGGCCGCCGTCTTGCCGGCCGTAAGTTTCTCGAATTCGGTCTCCAGGCCGCCCGCGCCGTAGCCGATCACGGGGCGCTGGCGATACAGTTCGAGCCCTTTCTTGTACCACTCGAGGCGCAGCCCGGTCGACGTGGCGGCATCGCTTTGCCGGTATTGCTGCACTTCCGACACGACCTTCACGAGCCGGCCGTTGTGAACCGTGCATGCGGCAACCACGAGCGCGGCGCCGGACAGGACGAGCACGCCGGCGGCGAGCCCCGCGCGCAGCGCCGATTGTCGGCGCAGCAACAGCACGAAACGCACGGCGACGACGAGGATCAGCAGCAGTGCGATGACCTGTCCCGTGCGACCCTGCAGCATCACGAACACGTTGACGAGCGACCACGCGGCGACGGCCGCATACGCGAAGCGGGACAGCGCCGTACGCGCCGCGAGCGCGAGATCGGCCGCCTGGTAGAACAGCAGCGCGCCGAACATGCCGGCGGCGATGTGGTTCTTGAATACCCACGCGCGCGACAGCGGCAGTTCGGTCGCGTGCGCGGGCCCGATCGCGGTCAGCCCGAGATAGTTGGTCGTCGACAGCAGCAGGATCACGCACAGCGTGCCGAACCAGCAGCGCCGCACGATCGGCGCCCAGTTCGAATGGCGGAACGCGAGCACGGCGAACGGCAGCAGCAACAGCTTGTCGTACTTGGCGACCCAGTTCCACGCCTTGTTGTGGGGCGCGACCGTATACGTGACGCTGGCGGCCAGCGCGGCAAGGATCAGCAGCGCCGCGAGCGAAGCCGGGTCGGCGACGAACGAGCGCAGGTCGCGCCAGAATTCGGGAGAGATGACGAGCGCCGCGGCGAACAGCCCGCAGAAGACGTTGGTCAGCGCGGTCGAGACGGGCACCATGCAGAGTGCGGCGACGGCGAATGCGCGGGCGGCGGTCAGGCGCCGCGTGGCGGGAGCGGAAAACGAAAGCATCGGAACCTGTCGAATGGACGAATGCGGCTCGCGCGCACCGTGCTGCGCGCCGCGCGTCCCGGCGGGAGACCCGGAACGAACGGCGAAGTATACGCGAAGCAGGGGGCGTTTCCGTGCTGTTTTCGGGGTTCGATCAGCTGAATGCGCGTTTGATCCGCGAGCGCAGCAGCGCGCGCTTCAGGCGGCCCTCGACGGCCGGCGTATCGAGCGTGACACGCGTGCCGGCGGGCTCGCCGCGATGCAGGTAGTAGCGGTCGAACGTGGCTTGGGTCATGCCCCATTTGTTCAGGAACTGGCGGCGGCCGTCGTTCTTGACGATCTTGCCGGTGCTCTTCTGCTGGAAGTGGTAGACGAGGCTGTCGCCGACGCCGATGAAGATCCGGCAGCCGGCATCCCAGAATTTCATCGAGAAGTCGTTGTCGCTGCTCATGCCGGGCGACAGCTCGCTGCTGTAGCCGCCGATGCGGTTCCACCAGTCGCGGTGCACGAGCGTTGGCGGCCAGGTCGAACCGAGCCAGTCCGCGCGCGCGAGCCGCGGGGTGGCCTCGACGAGGCCCGCGGCGTCGAACTGTTCGGCGTCGCGGCCGAAATTGCTGACGACGACGCACGGATTGCGCGTGTCGACCGGCTCGACCATCGTGCCGGACAGCATGAAGAGGTCGGTCGGCATCTGTTCGATGCGGCGCACGAGCGCCGCGTCCCAGCCGGGGCAGCAGTACATGTCGTCGTTCATGTAGACGACGTAGTCGCGTGTCGCGCGCGCGGCGGCCAGGTTCACTGCATGGCAGATGCCGATGTTGGTCGGCGACGCGGTGTACTCGATGTTTTCGCTGCGCACCCAGTCGAGCGTGCCGTCCGAGCCGTCGTTCACGTGCACGATGATCTGGTGATCGTACGCGGAGTGGCGGCGCAGGCTGTCGACGACGAGCTTGAGGTACGGCAGGTTGTTCCAGGTCGGGATGATGATGGAGAACATGGCGGTCGGATTCGGTGGTCGTCGTGGCGGGCGGCGCGCGGGCGCGGCCTCTCGGGCGGGCGCGCGCGGCGCGAACAGCCCGGCATTGTAACGCCGGGCCGGGCGCGCGCCGGCGGCCGCGGGGCGCTCGTTCAGCGCGCCGGTTCGTGGCCGAGCTTCAGGAAGCGGTAATACACGGTTTCCGCGTTGAATACGGCGATCATGAAGCCCGCGCGGCCGTCGAGAAACCCGCGCCGCAGCACGTAGGTGCGCACGAACGCCCATGCGCCGCGCGCGAGCGCCTTGCCGAAGCCGCCGCGCTGGCCGGCCGCGCGGCGCTGGCGCGCGCCGGCCGTCGAATACGCGTCGAGCTTGCGCACGACGGTTTCGAAGTCCTCGTACGAGTAGTGCATCAGCTTGCCGGACAGGCGCTGCGCGGCGGTGTCGAACACGAGGCGCTCGTGCACGAGATCGTCCGAAAAACGCGCGGCGCCGCGCCGGAACAGCCGCGGCACCCAGTCCGGATACCAGCCGCTGTGATGGATCCACTGGCCGCAGAAGCTCGACAGCCGGTCGAGCGCATAAACCTGCGCGGCCGGCGCGCGGATCGTATCGCGGATCGACTGCGCGAGCGCCGGGCTGACGACCTCGTCGGTATCGATCGACAGAATCCAGTCGGTGGCGAGCGCGTCGAGCGCGCGGTTCTTCTGCGGGCCGAAACCCGGCCAGTCGCGCTCGACGATCACGCGCGCGCCGTGCGCCTGCGCGATCGCGACGGTATCGTCGGTGCTGCCGCCGTCGATGACGACGACATCGTCGGCGAACGACAGCGCATCGAGACACTGCGCAAGCCGCGCGGACGCGTTGAGGGCGATGAGGGCGACGCCGAGGGAGGGTTCAGCCATGAAATCGTCGGAAAGGCGGAGAAAACGGTGAGCGGCAGTATACCCGCGGCCCGGCTGCCGGCCGCATCGACCCTGGCCGTGCCGCAAGAGGCGGTGCAGCTATAATGTTGAGCCCTTTTCGGCACCCGCCCGATGGGGGCGACATCCCGGGCGGTCACGCGCCGGGCGCCGCTTCGCGGCTCAAGAAGGATTGCCTTGGAAACCCAGAACACTCTCCGCAAACCGATGGACGGCACCGGCACTTCGCCGGTCACGGTCCTCAAGCGCCTGTGGCCGTACATCCGGCCGCTGATCGGCATCGTGGTGCTCGCCGTCGTGACGATGGGCGTCGTCGCGGCCACCGAAGCCGGCATTCCGGCGCTGCTCAAACCGCTCCTCGATCACGGCTTCGGCGCGCATGGCAGCGACAGCGCGAAATGGTACGTGCCGATCGCGGTGATCGGTCTCGCGCTCGTGCGCGGCGTATCGCAGTACGCGTCGAATTACCTGCTCAACTACGTATCGAACCGCATCCTGCTGCAACTGCGGCTCGAGATGTTCCAGCGGATGCTCCACACCAGCGCGTCGTTCTTCCAGCGCGAAACCGCTAGCACGGTGATCAACGCGATCGTATTCGAGGTCAACCAGATCCTGTCGGTGCTGACGGGCGTGATGGTCACGCTCGTGCGCGATTCGCTGACGGTGGTGTTCCTGCTCGGCTACCTGTTCTATCTGAACTGGCGGCTCACGCTGATCGTCGCGGTGATCCTGCCCGGCATCGGCTGGCTCGTCAGCAAGATCAACCGCCGCTTGCGCCGCCTGAACCGCGAGCACCAGACGCTGACCAACGAGCTGTCGTACATCGTCGAGGAGACGGTCGCCGGCTACAAGGTCGTCAAGGTGCACAACGGCGAAACGTACGAGATGGATCGCTTCACCGCGATGAGCAAGCGCCTGCGCGGCTACGCGATGCGCATGACGATCTCGGGCGGCCTCGCGCAGCCGCTCACGCAGTTCCTCGCGTCGATCGCGCTCGCGGTCGTGATCACGATCGCGGTCGTGCAGTCGTCGAACGACCAGACGACGGTCGGCGGCTTCGTCGCGTTCGTCACCTCGATGCTGCTGGTGATCTCGCCGCTCAAGCACCTGATCGACGTCAACCAGCCGCTGCAGCGCGGGATGACGGCCGCCGAGCTGATCTTCGGGCTGATCGACGAGCCGGCCGAGCCGCAGGGCGGCGGTCGGCCGCTGGCGCACGCGCGCGGCGAGATCGAATTCCGCGGCGTGACGTTCGACTATGGCGCGGCCGAGCGGCCGACGCTCGACCGCATCTCGTTCAAGGTCGCGCCGGGCGAAATGATCGCGCTCGCAGGCCCGTCCGGCAGCGGCAAGACGACGCTCGTGAACCTGCTGCCGCGCTTCTTCGATCCGACGGGCGGCGCGATCCTGGTCGACGGCGTGCCGGTGTCCGACTACGACCTGCATGCACTGCGCAGCCAGATGGCGATGGTCAGCCAGGACGTCGTGCTGTTCAACGACACGATCGCCGCGAACGTCGCGTACGGGCAGACGCCCGACCGCGCGCGCGTGCAGGCCGCGCTCGAGGCCGCGAACCTCGCCGATGCGGTCGCCGCGATGCCCGACGGGCTCGACACGCTCGTCGGCGGCAACGGGATGCGGCTGTCCGGCGGCCAGCGCCAGCGGCTCGCGATCGCGCGTGCGATCTACAAGGACGCGCCGATCCTGATCCTCGACGAAGCGACGTCGGCGCTCGATTCGGAATCGGAGCGCCACGTGCAGGCTGCTCTCGAACGGCTGATGGAAGGCCGCACGACGCTCGTGATCGCGCACCGGCTGTCGACGATCGAGCGCGCGGACCGCATCCTCGTGCTGGAAGCCGGCAAGATCGTCGAAGAGGGCAGTCACGACGAACTGCTGCGCCACGGCGGCCTCTACGCGCACCTGCACCGGATCCAGTACCAGCAGCAGGCGGCCTGACGGGCGGTCATGCGGCCGCGTGATGCCGTGTGCTAGTCTTCATCGGGTAGTTCGAGTGGTTTCGTTCGACGTGACAACACGGAGGGAAAGCACGATGAAGAAGATCCACGGGATGATGCTGGCCGCAGTGATCGCGGCGGGTTTCGCCGCGCCGGCAGCGATGGCGCAGGACCACGACAACCACAACGACCAGGGCGGCCACGGCATGCAGCGTGGCCACGGCCCGAAACACATGCCGCCCGGCCAGATGCGTCATGAGGACGACGTGCCGCCGCGCTGGGCCGACCAGCCGCGCCGCGAGTGGCACAAGGGCGACCGGCTTCCCCCCGAGTTCCGCGATCGTCAGTACGTGATCGACGACTGGCGCGGCTATCGCCTGAGCCCGCCGCCGCGTGGCTATCAATGGGTCGGCGTCGGCGGAGATCACCTGCTGGTGCAGATCGGTTCCGGTATCGTGCTGCGCATCGGCGACTGACCTTGCCGATCACCCGGCGCGTATCGCGATGCCGCGATGCGCGCCGGGCAGCCACGTCATTTTGCTTCGGCGCGCCGGAACCAGCGCCGCTCGATTTTCGACATCACCCAGCACACGCCCAGCGCGCACACGGTGCCGAGCGCCACTTCACCCAGCCGCATCAGCGGAATGTCCCACAGCGGACCGTTGCCCGGAAACAGCAGCACGATCGTCGCGGTCACGCCGCCGAGCCGTGCCGCGCTGCCGACGTTCAGGCACCAGCAGAAGACGATCGTGAGCGCGACCGCGAGCGCATAGGCGACGAGGCGATCGCCGCCGAGCGCAGCGCCCGCGAAGCCGAGCACGCCGCCGATCATCGCGCCGATGAACTGGTCGCGCGACAGCGACATCGTGTCCGAGTAGTTGTGCTGCGTGACGGCGATTGCAGTGACCGCCGCCCACACGGCCTGCTCGGTGTGCAGCGCGCGGCCGATCGTGAAGGCGAGGCACGCGCCGCAGACGGCCTGGAGGGCCATCAGCACGCCTTGCGTGAGCCGCTCGCCGAAGGTCAGCCCCTTGAACAGATCGAAGATCGACTGCTGGATCTGCTGGCGGGCTTCGTTGAGTGTCCTGATCGTATCCATCGTGAATCGGCCAAGTAGCTAGCGTATGACGGCGGTGTGCCGCCCTCAGTGCGCCTGTCCGGGTGATGCGGCGGCCGGTTCGTCGGCCGCTGCGTCGCCGTTTTCGACGCGTGTTTCGGGCATCACGAGCCAGACCAGCAGCACCGCGAGCGCACCTGCGCCGGCGAGCCCGAAGAAGCTGACCGCATTGCCGAAGTGATCGGCGACGTAGCCGGCCGCGGCCGTGCTGAGCGTCGCGCCGATCCCGGCCGCGAGCCCGAAGAGCCCGATACACAGGTTATAGCGGCCCTTGCCGCCCGCGACGTCGGCCGCGATCAGCGGCAGCATCACGCCGAACACGGCCGCGCTGATGCCGTCGAGCATCTGCACGGGCACGAGCAGGTACGGGCTGCTCACGCCGGCGAACAGCAGCGCGCGTATCGGCAGCGCGGAGAAGCCGAGCAGCAGGATCGGCCGGCGCCCCCAGCGTTGCGCGGAGCGGCCGACCCACGGCGACAGCATCGCGACGATCGCCTGCGGCACGATGATGCACGCGGCGATCACGAGCTGCACGTTCTCGCCCATCCCGGCCGTGACTTCGCCGGCCGCGAGGTTGAGCATCGCCGCGTTCGACAGGTGGAACAGCACCACGCACGCCGCGAAGATCAGCATCCGGCGATCGCGCAGCAGCTCGAACAGCGTTTCGCGTTCGCCGGCTTCGTCATGGTCGCCGTGTTCGTCGGGCTTCGACGACTGCGGGATCACCTCGTGCGTCGGCTGGATCATCGCGAGCGCGAACAGCGCGGGCAGCGCCAGCACGGCGGTCAGCCAGAACACCGCGCGCGCGGAGAAGTATTCGCCGGTGAGCCCCATCAGGCCCGCCGCGACCGCGCTGCCGATCGACGCCCAGCGCGCGTTGCGGCCGAGCCGGTCGCCGAGGTCGGCTCGGCCGACCAGCGAGAACGAGATCGCGGCCATGGCCGGCACGAGCATGCAGCTCGCGAACCCGTGGAAGACTTCCGCGGCGATCACCGGCACGATCGTCGGGCTTGACGCGAGCAGCACCGCGGACAGGATGATGGCCACGATCGCCCACGCGGCCGCGCCTTTCTTGTTCTTCAGCGCATCGACGGCCGCGCCGCCCGGCACCTGGCTGACCATCGCGCTGATCGTGCCGATCGACAGCACCATGCCGATCTCGCCCTGCGTCCACTTGTGCGACGCGAGGTAGGACGCGATGAACGGACCGAACCCGGTTTGAACGTTTGCAACGAAGAAGTTGAGCCAGTCGAGGGAGCGCAGACTGCGAACGCTGACGGAATGCTTGATCGTCATCGGGCGGCACTCGCAGACGAAGCCGGCACGGGGGCGGCGAGGGGCGGCGAGACCACGACGATCGGCTTGTCGGCCAGGTACGGCGGCGACGCCTTGATCTGCGCGTCGTTCAGGTCGAGCTGCGGATGCAACGCCTTGTCGCGCGTGACGAAGCGCAGCGCGCCCCAGCTCGCGGCGATCGAGCGGCGCTCGGTATTCACGAGCCCGCCGAGGTCGAGCACGACGGCCTGCGGCTGGGCGCCGCGGTCGATCAGCACGTCGACGACGCGGCCGATCTTCGTGCCGTTCGGGCGCTCGACGTCGCTGTCGAGCATCGGCAGCCGCGTCGCGGGCGAGGCCGCGGCCGACCCCGACAGCGGCACCGCCTTCGGCCGTGCGGCCGGCGGCAGGTCGCCCGACGGCACGTCGAGCACGATCGGCTCCTGTTTGCCGCCCGGCGTGAAGCGGAACACGCTCCACGGGAAGATGACCTTGCGGTCGCCGACGCCCATGAAGCCCTGCAGGTTGACGATCATCTCGCGCGGCTTGCCGGTCGCGTCGACGACCATGTCGACCGAGCGGCCGATCACCTTGCCGTTGCGGCGCGCGACTTCACTGTCGAGCAGCGCATGGATCTGGGTGCGGTCCATCGGGCGCGTCGCGACGAGCGGTGCGGGCGGCGGAGGCGGCGGTGTCGGCGATTCGGGGCGCTGCACGGACTTCGGCCGCGTCACCTCGCGGTGCGGCTTCTTCGGCGCTTCCGGTTCTTCCGGCCGCACCGGCGGCGGAACGGGCGGCATCGTCAGCGGCTCGCCGGCCGTCTCCTCGACGGGCTCGACGAGCGCCTCGCTGATCGGCGCGGGCGGGTTCTGGACCGGCAGCAGCCCGCAGCCGGACAGCAGCGCGGCGGCGGCGAGAAACAGGAAGACCGTCGAGGACGGAAACGACTTGCGGGATGCGGGAAACGGAAGTCCGCCGCTCATTGACACTCACTCCATGGGTCGGGGGCGGCCCGAGGGCACGCGGCTGGCGATGGATGGCGGGTGCGGGCGGCGCACCACGCGAGGTGAGAGTTTAACGTGTCTTGCTTTCAGGACCGATTTCGATGGCCGTTTGGAGGCGAACTGTCGGTAAAAGGAAGGGATCGGGGAAGGGCGGGCGATGCGGGATGCCGGGCAAGGCTGCGGCGCCCGATCGTCGGCGACGATGCGGGCGCCGCGCCTGCCGTTTATTTGACCAGCGCGCCGAGCGTCGTCGTGACGGGCGCGAGCAAGCCACCGCCGGTCTTCGAGATCGCGCCGCTGCCGCTGCCGCTGCCGCCCGTCAGCCCCGCAACGGGCGAGCCGCCGGCCGCGCCTGACACGGCCCCCGTTACGGCGCCGACCGCCGACGTGAGCGCACCCGCCGGGTTGCTACCGCCGGTCGCGCTGCCGAGTGCGGCTGGCGACAGGAGCCCCGTGACCGGCGCGAGCGGATTCGTCGCGGCGCCACCGCCGCCGAGCAGCGTCGTGCCGGCGGTGGCCACCGTGTTGCCGGTTGCCGTCACGACGTTGCCGACGCCGGTCGTCACCGGGTTGCCGCCGGCCTTCGTGATCGTCGTGCCGGCGTTCGCGACACCGTTGCCGACCGTCGTCACGAGATTCGTGAGCGGCGCGCCGAGTGGCGTGCTCGACGCAACGGTCTGCGTGACCGACCCGAGAGTCGACGTGATCGGCGTGATCGCCGAGCTGGCGGCGCCGGTGATCTGCGCGACGGGGCCGGTCGACAACTGCGTGCCGAGCGTCGCGCCGCCGCCGGCGATCGTATTGCCGAGCATCGTGATCGCACCGCCGACGGGCGACGTGACCGGCGCGAGCGGCGCCAGTGCCGAACCGCTTGCGCCGAGACTCGACACGACGCCGCCTGTCGCGGCGACCGCGTTGCCGAGGTTCGTGACCACGCCGCCGGAGCTCGCGACCGTCGTGCCGACCGGATTCGACGATGCGCCGAGCTGGCCGAGTCCCGACCCGAGGCCGTTGCCGAGCGTGGTCACGGCGGCGCCGGCGTCCTGCGCGACGGTGCCGAGCCCCTGCGTGGTCGCCGCGTTCGTGCCGGGCAGCGACTGGCCCGCGATCGTCGTACCGACGCCTGACACGGCGCCGCCGCCGGCCGTCACGATGTTGCTCGACGCATCGATCGTCTGGCCGAGCGCATTCGCCGACGTGCCGCTGCCGGCCGTGCCGGTCCCTGAGGAGCCGGTTCCCGAGCTGCCGCCGGCGCCGCCGCTCGTGCTGCCGACGGTCGAGCCGTTCCCCGACCCGCTGCCTGATCCGCTACCTGAGCCGTTGCCCGTGCCGCCGGTCGTGGCCGTCGTGTCGCCCGATCCGGAGCCGCCGCCGCCGGTGCCCTGGCTCAGCGAGCCTGAACCGCCACACGCGGACAGCGACATCAGCACGGCGATACCGGCCGCGATCGTAATCATTCGGAATCCTGCTTGATGGGTGGTCGGCTTGGTCATGTCGTCCTCGTCTCGATTGAAGGTTGGGTCAGGCGGCCTTCGCGTGCGCCGATGTGTCGTCGCTACGATGGGGAAGCGGCTGGCGCATCGATTGTTGTCTCCCTGATTGGCCTGTCGCCGTGTCGCGTTTTCGCCCGTACGGGAATCCGGAACACCTGTCGGGAGAGCGGCTCGCATTCTTTCGTCTTGCTTGCCGATCGCACCGGAAAACGCCGGATTCCTGGCGATCAGAGTAGGTCCGCCGGTGCGAGCCGTCTTTTAATGATCGTTAAATTGAAGTAAGCGTCCGATTCACTGCCGAAATCGGGGTAATCACGGTCGACACGGCACGATCGGTGTGAGTTGCTGCCGGTGACGCAGGGGGGCGGGAGACGGGGGAGGACGGGGCGGAGGGGGGCGGGGCACGCAGGCACCGCGCCTGGCCCGCCTTTACGGCGGTCAGGCGCGGGCGTTGCCCGATGCAGGGAGAACCGGAAGGTCAGGCGTCCGGATACCACGCGTCGGTGAATTCGCTGACCTGAACGTTGGTCAGTTCGGAGCGTGCGGCGAGCCATCCGCGGACGAGCTCGCGATCGGCGTCGGTCGTCGTGCCGCGCGGCGCGCCGGAGATCACGTAGGCGCCGATGCCTTCGTCCGCGGACGCGACGGTCAGCAGGCCGTTCGCTTCGACGAAGTCGATGAACGCGTCGATCAGCTGGCCGCGTTCGAGGTCGGTCAGCTCGTTGCGGTAATGCGCGGTCGCGTTGAACGCGAGTTCCTGGAATTCGCCGATGTGGAGTTTCTTGCGCTGGCGGCGGTTGTGGCCTTGGCTCATGGTGGGTGATGAATACGAAAAGGGTCAGTGAAAGGGCGGCGGCGGGCGTTGGCGCACGATGCGCGGGCGGCCCGGGCGCCGCGTCGGGGCGCCGCACGGCGAGGCCGGCGGCGGTTGGGCGGAACGTTACATCAGCACGATATCGTACTGCTCCTGGCTCAGATTCGATTCGACCTGCAGCGACACCGGCTTGCCGATGAAGTCGATCAGCATCGCGAGATGCTGCGACTCCTCGTCGAGGAACAGGTCGATCACCTGCTGCGCGGCGATCACACGGAATTCACGCGGGTTGAACTGGCGCGATTCGCGCAGGATCTCGCGCAGGACGTCGTAGCACACGGTGCGCGACGTCTTCACCTGGCCCTTGCCCTGGCAGGTCGGGCAGGGCTCGCAGAGCACGTGTGCGAGCGATTCGCGCGTGCGCTTGCGCGTCATCTCGACGAGCCCGAGCTGCGAGAAGCCGTTGACCGTCACGCGCGTGCGGTCGCGCGACAGCGCCTTCTTCAGCTCGGACAGCACCGCGTCGCGATGCTCGGCGTTCTCCATGTCGATGAAGTCGATAATGATGATCCCGCCGAGATTGCGCAGACGCAGCTGCCGCGCGATCGTGTGCGCGGCCTCGAGGTTGGTCTTGAAGATCGTATCGTCGAAGTTGCGCGCGCCGACGTAACCGCCGGTGTTCACGTCGATCGTCGTCATCGCCTCGGTCTGGTCGATCATCAGGTAGCCGCCCGACTTCAGGTCGACGCGGCGCGACAGCGCGCGCTGGATCTCCGTCTCGATGTTGTACAGGTCGAACAGCGGCCGCTCGCCCGTGTAGTGATGCAGCTTCGGGCTCACGGCCGGCGTGAACTCGGACGCGAATTCCGACAGGCGCTGGTACGTCTCGCGCGAATCGACCTGGATGCGCGTCGTGTCGTCGTTCGCGAAATCGCGCAGCACGCGCTGCGCGAGATCCAGATCCTGGTACAGCAGGCTCGTCGCGGGCAGCCGCTGCGCCTGCGCGACGATCGTCGCCCACGTCTTGCGCAGGTACGTGACGTCGCCGGCCAGCTCGTCGGAGGTCGCATCCTCGGCGATCGTGCGCACGATGTAGCCGCCTTTCTCGTCCGGCGGGATCACGGCCGTCAGGCGCGCACGCACGGCCTCACGCTCGGCCTCGCTCTCGATCTTCTGCGAGATGCCGATGTGCGGCTCCTGCGGCAGGTACACGAGCGTGCGGCCCGCGATGCTGACCTGCGTGGACAGCCGCGCGCCCTTCGTGCCGATCGGATCCTTGATCACCTGGACCATCAGCGTCTGGCCTTCGAACACGGTCTTCTCGATCGGCTGGTGCGGCGTGTTCGACTGCGGCTCGCCCGCGAGGCGCGGTTGCCAGATGTCGGCGACGTGCAGGAATGCTGCACGTTCGAGGCCGATGTCGATGAACGCCGATTGCATGCCCGGCAGCACGCGTACGACCTTGCCGAGATAGATGTTGCCGACCCGCCCGCGCGACAGCGTGCGCTCGACGTGAAGCTCCTGCACCGAGCCTTGCTGGACGAGTGCGACCCGCGTTTCCTGCGGCGTGAGGTTGATCAGGATTTCTTCGTTCATGGTGGGATTCAGAAGGCGACACGCGCGGCGCGCAACAGCGCAGCGGTCTCAAAAAGGGGCAGACCCATGATACCCGAATGGGAACCGTCGATCCGTTCGATGAATTCGGCGGCGCGCCCCTGGATCGCGTACGCGCCGGCCTTGCCGAACGGCTCGCCCGTCTCGACGTAGCGTGCGTAGGCGTCGCGCGACGCGGCGGCGAAGCGCACCGATGAGCGCGACAGCGCGGGCGGCAGCAGTTCGCCGCGGGCGTCGATCACCGCGACGGCGGTCAGCACCGCGTGTTCGCGGCCCGCGAGGCGCGTGAGCATCGCGAGCGCGTCGTCGGCATCGGCCGGCTTGCCGAGGATCGCGCCGTCGATCGTCACGGTCGTGTCGGCGACCAGCACCGGCGCGGCCGGCTTGCCGCTCGCGACGAGGCGCGCACGCGCGGCTTCGGCCTTCGCGACGGTCACGCGCTGCACGTAGGTATCGGCGGTTTCGCCGGGCAGTTCGGCCTCCAGCGCCTCGGCATCCTCGTCGGGGCGCGGCAGCAGCAGTTCGAAACGCACGCCGATCTGTTGCAGCAGCTCCTGGCGGCGCGGGCTTTGCGAAGCGAGGTAAAGGGTCGGGAAAAGCGCGGGGGACGTGCTGGACGGCATGGTGTCGTTATCTCGGTGAGCGCGCGCGGCGCGCGTCTCGAGGACGACACGTCATGCGCGGTGGTAGGGGTGATTCTGCGTGATGCTCCACGCCCGGTAAAGCTGTTCGGCAAGCAACACGCGGACCATCCCGTGCGGCAGCGTCATGCTCGAGATGCGCAGCAGCACGTCGGCGCGCGCTTTCAGCTCCGGATCGAGCCCGTCGGCGCCGCCGATCACGAACGCGACGTCGCGGCCGTCCTGCTGCCAGCCGGGCAGCGCCTGCGCGAGCTGCATCGTGGTCCAGTCGCGGCCGCGCTCGTCGAGCGCGACGATGCGCGCGCCCTTCGGCAGCGCGGCCTCGATCTTCTGCCGCTCGGCCGCCATCACGCTTTCGGCGCTGCGGCCGCCCGAACGCAGTTCAGGCTTGATCTCGCGCAGCTCGATACGCAGCTCGGGCGGCATCCGCTTCGTGTACTCGTCGAAGCCGGATGCGATCCAGCCCGGCATCTTGTGGCCGACCGCGAGGATGAAAAGCTTCATCGGGACGATTCGTCGCGATTCAGCGGCGGCGGGCGGCCGTCTTGCGCGCCGGGCGGGCCGGTGCTTCTTCCTCGTCGTCCTCGCCTTCGCTGGCGGTCGCGAAGCCGTTCGGGCCCTTGCCGCCGCCGAGCTTCATCCGCACGGGCTTGTCGCCCCAGATTTCCTCGAGGTTGTAGTACTGGCGCAGGGCCGGCTGCAGGATGTGCACGACCGCGTCGCCGCAGTCGACGAGCACCCATTCGCCGGTGTCTTCGCCCTCGGAGCTGACGATGTCGCCGCCGGCTTCCTTGACCTTGTCGCGCACGTTCGACGCGAGGGCCTTGGTCTGGCGGTTGGAGGTGCCCGAGGCGACGACCACGCGGTCGAACAGTTCGGTCAGGTGGCTGGTGTTGAACACCTTGATGTCTTGCGCCTTGACGTCTTCGAGGGCGTCGACGATCACGCGCTGCAGTTTGCGAATATCCATGGAATCAGGTGTGGTAGAGGCGATGTTGAAGAATATAGGCCCATACGGCGGCCGGCACATGCTCGGCCGACGCATCGGGCATTTGCGCATGGCGCGCGATGCATTCGCGCAGGTGCGCGCGGATGTCGGTCGCGGCAATGTCGAACGCGAGGGTCGTATCGATCAGCAGGTGGCCTGCCGGCGTGGCCTTCAGCACGTCGGCGCCGGCCTGCCGCGCGGCGATTTCCCGCGCGACGTCCGGCGGCGCCGCGCCGAGCTCGAAGCCCGGGCGCGTCGACACACAGATGTGCGCGTAATCGAACAGCTTGCGCCAGTCGCGCCACGTGTCGAGGCGCACGAGCTGGTCGGCGCCGATCAGCAGCGACAGCGACGCGTCCGGGCCGACCCGCTCGCGCCAGCGCGCCAGCGTGTCGACCGTGTAGGTCGGGCCTTCGTGCTCGATTTCGTCGGTCGCGACGGTCACGGTCACGCCCGGCAGCACGAGCGAATCCGCGGCTGCGCGGGTCATCGCGAGCCGGTGCTCGGCGGCCGACACGTCGCGTTTCTGGTACGGCTGCCCGGCGGGCAGCAGCACGAGCTCGGTCAGGCCGAGCAGCTCGGCGAACCGGCGCGCGAGCGCGAGATGGCCGTCGTGGATCGGGTCGAAGGTGCCGCCCAGCAAGCCGATACGACGCGGCAGCGGGGCGGGGCGGGCGGTGGTGTCCAGAAACGCGTCCTTTTCTTGTGGCAGCGGGGCGCGCGGGCTCAGACCCAGTCGCGCGGCACGATGAAGTCGCTGTACAGGCGTGCTTCGGGCGTGCCCGGCTCGGGCTGCCAGTTGTAGCGCCAGTTCGCGACCGGCGGCATCGACATCAGGATCGACTCGGTCCGGCCGCCGCTTTGCAGGCCGAACAGCGTGCCGCGGTCGAACACGAGGTTGAATTCGACGTAGCGGCCGCGGCGATACGCCTGGAAATCGCGTTCGCGTTCGCCGTACGGCAGGTCGGCGCGGCGCTCGACGATCGGCAGGTAAGCCTGCAGGAACGCATCGCCGACACTTTGCATCATGTCAAACGAGCGTTCGAAACCGGGCTCGGAGAAATCGTCGAAGAAGATCCCGCCGATGCCGCGCATCTCGTTGCGGTGCTTCAGGAAGAAATACTCGTCGCACCATTTCTTGAAGCGCGGGTAGAGCTCGGCGCCGAACGGGTCGAGCGCGTCCTTGCAGGTCTGGTGGAAATGCCGCGCGTCGTCCTCGAAACCGTAAACCGGTGTCAGATCCATGCCGCCGCCGAACCAGAACACGGGCTCCTCGCCGGGTTTCGTCGCGATCAGCATCCGCACGTTCATGTGCACGGTCGGGCAGTACGGATTGCGCGGGTGCAGCACGAGCGACACGCCGAGCGCCTCGAAGCCGCGGCCCGCGAGCTGCGGGCGCGCCGCGCTCGCCGACGGCGGCAGCGCGTCGCCCGCGACGTCGGAAAAGCCGATTCCCGCGCGTTCGAACACGCGGCCGCCTTCGAGAATCCGCGTGCAGCCGCCGCCGCGCAGGCGCTCGGCCGGCCCGCGCTGCCACGCGTCGGTCGCGAGCGGCGTGCCGTCGAGCGCGCCGAGCGCGTCGGCGATGCGTGCCTGAAGGCCCTGGAGGTACGTGCGCACGCGTGCCACGTCGTAGGTCGAATCGGTCATGTCTGGACTGGGTGCCCCCGCCCGAAGCGGGGGCCGTAAAAAAGGCATCTGCCGGGCATTCTATCGAACCCCGGCAGAGGAGCGGGCGCGCAGCCTTGCGGGTGCGTCCGAAGCGAACGTCACGCGCTCTTGCGGTTGAGCGCGCGGAAGCCGATGTCGCGGCGGTACTGCATGCCTTCGAAATTGATCTGGTTGATCGTGTCGTACGCATGCTGCTGCGCTTCGCGCACCGAATCGGCGAGGCCGACCACGCACAGCACGCGGCCGCCCGACGTGACGAGCTTGTCACCTTCGGCGAGCGTCGTGCCCGCATGGAACGTGACGGCCTGTTCGGTCTCGGCCGGAATGCCGTTGATGCGGTCGCCCTTGCGCGGCGCGTCCGGATAACCGTGCGCGGCCAACACGACGCCGAGCGCGGTGCGGCGGTCCCAGTCGAGCTCGACCGTGTCGAGCGTGCCCGCGATCGCCTGCTCGACGATCTTCGAGAAATCGCTCTTCAGGCGCGCCATGATCGGCTGCGTTTCCGGGTCGCCCATCCGGCAGTTGAACTCGAGCGTGCGCGGATTGCCTTCCTTGTCGATCATCAGGCCCGCGTACAGGAAGCCCGTGAAGCGGATGCCGTCCTTCTCCATCCCGCGCACGGTCGGCATGATGATCTCGCGCATCACGCGTGCGTGCATCTGCGGCGTGACGATCGGCGCGGGCGAATACGCGCCCATGCCGCCGGTGTTCGGGCCGCGGTCCTCGTCGAGCAGGCGCTTGTGGTCCTGGCTGGAAGCCAGCGCGAGCGCGTGCTTGCCGTCGACCATCACGATGAAGCTCGCTTCCTCGCCGTCGAGGAATTCCTCGATCACGACGCGCGCGCCGGCGTCACCCAGCTTGTTGCCCGACAGCATCATGTCGACGGCCGCATGCGCTTCTTCCAGCGTCATCGCGACGACGACGCCCTTGCCGGCCGCGAGGCCGTCGGCCTTCACGACGATCGGCGCGCCCTTCGCATCGATGTACGCATGTGCGGCGGCGGCATCGGAGAAGGTTTCGTAGTCGGCCGTCGGGATGCCGTGACGCTTCATGAACGCCTTCGCGAAATCCTTCGAGCTCTCGAGCTGCGCGGCTTCGCGGGTCGGGCCGAACACCTTCAGGCCGCGTGCGCGGAACAGGTTGACGATGCCGGCCGCGAGCGGCGCTTCCGGCCCGACGAGCGTGAACGCGACGCCTTCGCGTTCGGCGAAATCGGCGAGTTCGTCGAGCGACGTGATGTCGACGTTCTTCAGGCGCTCGTCCTGCGCCGTGCCGCCATTGCCGGGCGCGACGTAGACCATCTGGACGCGCGGCGATTGCGCGAGCTTCCACGCCAGCGCATGTTCGCGGCCGCCGGAGCCGACGACGAGTAGTTTCATGGGATTCCCCGCAGACTAGAAAACAGGGCGGCCGGCACGCTCAGGCGCGCCGGCCGCGGAATCGATCGGGCCGCCGCCGCGACAGGCGCATGGCGGCCGGCATTTCATTCCTCGACGATGACGGCGTTCGTATACACGTCCTGCACGTCGTCGAGGTTTTCGAGCGCGTCCAGGAGCTTCTGCATCTTCGCCGCGTCGTCGCCGGTGAATTCGACTTCGTTCTGCGGCTTCATCGTCACTTCGGCGAGTTCGGCCTTGAAGCCCGCGGCTTCGAGCGCGTCCTTCACCGCCGAGAATGCCTGCCAGTCGCACAGCACTTCGATCGAGCCGTCGTCGTTCGTGTTCACGTCGTTCGCGCCGGCTTCGAGCGCGGCTTCCATCAGCGCGTCTTCCGACGTGCCGGGTGCGAACAGGAACTGGCCGACGTGATCGAACATGAACGCGACCGAGCCGTCGGTGCCCATGTTGCCGCCGAACTTCGAGAATGCGTGGCGGACTTCCGCGACCGTGCGGGTGCGGTTGTCGGTCAGCGTGTCGACGATGATCGCCGCGCCGCTGATGCCGTAGCCTTCGTAACGGATTTCTTCGTAGTTCGCGCCATCTGCGCCGCCGACGCCGCGATCGATCGCGCGCTTGACGTTGTCCTTCGGCATGTTCGCGTCGGCCGCCTTGTCGACCGCGAGACGCAGGCGCGGGTTCGAGTTGACGTCGCCGCCGCCGAGGCGCGCCGCGACCTGGATTTCCTTGATCAGGCGAGTCCAGATCTTGCCGCGCTTCGCGTCGGCCGCTGCCTTCTTATGCTTGATGTTGGCCCATTTCGAATGACCAGCCATACCTTTCTCCGTGCCCGGGCGCGCTGCGCGGGCGATTGTTTCAATGTGTCGTTGAATCGGCGGCCGTTTCGGCGGGCATGAAGCCGCGGGGCCGCGCGTGTCGAGTGGATCGAGATTTTATCACGCGGCGACCGCCGGATCGGGGCCGCCGCGCATGGCCGAACGGCCGGGGCGGCCGCCGGGCGCGTCAGTTCTTGGTGCCGAACAGGCGGTCGCCCGCGTCGCCGAGGCCCGGCACGATGTACGCGTGCTCGTTCAGGTGCGAATCCAGCGACGCGACGAACAGCTTGACGTCCGGGTGTGCGTCCTGGAATACCTGCACGCCCTCGGGCGCGGCGACGAGCGCGACGAACATGATGTTCGCGGCCGGCACGTTGCGGCGCTTGAGCACGTCGACCGCATGCACGGCCGAATAGCCGGTCGCGACCATCGGGTCGCACAGGATGAAGATGCGGTCTTCGAGGTCCGGCAGGCGCACCAGGTATTCGACCGGGCGGTGGTCGTCGGCGCGGTACACGCCGATGTGGCCGACGCGTGCGGACGGGACCAGATCGAGCAGGCCGTCCGACATCCCGATGCCCGCGCGCAGCACGGGCACGATCGCGAGCTTCTTGCCCGCGATCACGGGAGCGTCGACCGCCACCAGCGGGGTTTCGACCCGCTTGGTCGTGATCGGCAGGTTGCGGGTGATCTCGTAGCCCATCAGCAGAGTGATCTCGCGCAGCAGCTCGCGGAACGTGCGCGTCGACGTGTCCTTGTCGCGCATGTGGGTGAGCTTGTGCTGGATCAGCGGGTGATCGGTGATGAAGAGATTCGGGAAACGGCTGTCCTGTTTCATGACGGGGGCGCCTTGGCGGCAAAAGGGGATCGGGGCGGCGGCGCCATGCCGGCCGCCGCTTATGGCCGCAATTTTACCAAGGCGCGCCGCATGATCCGGATATTATCGACGTCTCACGACAATCCGCGTGCCGTGCACGCCCGTTCGCCCGCCCGCCGGTGCGGCAGGGCGACGCCGCGCCGGCGCGCGTCGCCACCAGGGAATCGACGATGGATCTCGGCATCGAAGGAAAGACCGCGCTCGTCTGCGCGGCAAGCAAGGGGCTCGGTCGCGGCTGCGCGGAAGCGCTGGCCGCCGAGGGCGTGAACCTCGTGATCGTCGCGCGCACGCGCGACACGCTGGAGGAAACCGCGGAGGAGATCCGCGCGGCGTCGAACGTGTCGATCACCGCGGTCGCCTGCGACATCACGACGCCGGAAGGCCGCGCGGCCGCGCTCGCCGCGTGCCCGCAGCCGGACATTCTTGTGAACAATGCCGGCGGCCCGCCGCCCGGCGACTTCCGCGATTTCTCCCACGACGACTGGATCCGCGCGCTCGAGTCGAACATGCTGACGCCGATCGAGTTGATCCGCGCGACGATCGACGGGATGATCGCGCGCGGGTTCGGCCGGGTCGTCAACATCACGAGCTCGGCCGTGAAGGCGCCGATCGACGTGCTCGCGCTGTCGAACGGCGCGCGCTCGGGGCTGACCGGCTTCGTCGCGGGGCTCTCGCGCAAGGTCGCCGGCCAGGGCGTGACGATCAACAACCTGCTGCCAGGGCTGTTCGACACCGACCGGATCGCGACGACGCTCGCCGCGTCGGCGAAGGCGCAGGGCGTGACGGTCGACGAGATGCGCGGGCGGCGCACGAAGGACATCCCGGCCGGCCGTCTCGGCACCCGCGCCGAATTCGGCGCGGCATGCGCGTTCTTGTGCAGCGTGCATGCCGGCTACATCACCGGGCAGAACTGGCTGCTCGACGGCGGCGCGTATCCGGGCACGTTCTGACGCCCCCGATTCACGATCACGACAACAACCGAACGACGAAGGAACTGGAGATGAGCAAACCCCGCATCGCATTGATTGCGCACGACGCGAAGAAGGACGAGATCGTCGCGCTCGCGGGCGAATACCGCGCGACGCTCGCGCAATGCCGGCTGGTCGCGACCGGCACGACGGGCGGCCGCATCGCGGACGCGCACGGGCTGGAAGTCGAGCGCAAGCTGTCGGGGCCGCTCGGCGGCGACCTGCAGATCGGCGCGGAACTGGCCGACGGCCGCGTCGACATCGTCGTGTTCCTGCGCGACCCGATGACCGCGCAGCCGCACGACCCCGACATCACCGCGCTCGTGCGCGCATGCGATGTGCACGACGTGCCGGTCGCGACCAACGTCGCGACGGCGCGGATGCTGCTCGACGATCTGGCGCGGAACATGCAGGACGTCTGCTAGGCGCGTGCCGCGTCCGATTGTCCCTGCCGGTGGCAGGGCCATGCACGGATCGGCGCCACGCGCGAGAATCGTGCGTCGCGACGCGCACCGGCCGTCCGGTATCGGTCTTCCGGTTCCGCATGCATCGGTCGGCCCGCGCATCGGCGGCACGACCATTTCCTGACCGATTGACAGACGAGGAGCGAAACGATGCCGAAAGCAATCCGATACGACCAGCCGGGCGGCCCGGACGTGATGAAGTGGGTCGATGTCGAGGTCGGCGAGCCGAAGGCGGGCGAAGTCCGCATCCGGCAGCACGCGGTCGGGCTCAACTACATCGACGTGTATTTCCGCACGGGCCTCTATCCGCAGCCGCTGCCCGGCGGCCTCGGGATGGAAGCGGCGGGCGAGGTGACGGCGGTCGGCGACGGCGTGACCGCGCTCAAGGCCGGCGATCGCGTCGCGTACGTCGGGCAACCGCCGGGCGCTTACGCGCAGGAGCGCGTGATGCCGGCCGAGAAGCTCGTCAAACTGCCGGACGGCATCAGCTACGACGATGCGGCGTCGGTGATGCTGCAGGGCCTGACCGCGCATTACCTGCTGCGCCGCACGTACCCGGTGAAGGCCGGCGACACGATCCTGATTCACGCGGCGGCCGGCGGCGTCGGCCTGCTCGTGTGCCAGTGGGCGAAGGCGCTCGGCGCGACCGTGATCGGCACGGTCGGCTCCGACGAAAAGGCCGCGCTCGCGCAGGCGCACGGCTGCGATCATCCGATCGTCTACACGCGCGAGAACTTCACGCAGCGCGTGAAGGAAATCACGAACGGCGCCGGCGTGCCGGTCGTCTACGACTCGATCGGCAAGGACACCTACATCGGCTCGCTCGACAGCCTCGCGCCGCTCGGCTACTTCATCAGCTTCGGCAATGCGTCGGGCCCGCTGCCGCCGATCGACTCGAAGGAGTTCTCGTCGCGCGGTTCGCTGTTCTTCACGCGGCCGACGCTGTTCTCGTACATCGCGAAGCGCGCCGATCTCGAAGCGGCTGCCGCCGAGCTGTTCGACGTGATCCTGTCGGGCAAGGTGAAGACGAGCATCAACCAGCGCTATCCGCTCGCCGAAGTCGGTCGCGCGCATGCGGATCTCGAAGCGCGCAAGACCACCGGCTCGACGATCCTCGTTCCCTGACCCTGCCTGTCGTGCCGGCGCCATGCCGGTACGCGTCTTCGCGGACGGCGCCGCTGCGCCGTCCGTCCCGCCTCCCGGGTTGCGCCCGTCCACGCCTGTTCGCACGTTTACGCGTTTTTTATATCCGCCCCGATACCTTTGACCCGTCCTTTACGTGCGTTCCCATAAGGTTCTAGTCGTCTGATTCCGACGATGGAGAACAAAAAATGGATGGGGTTTTTATCGGCGTACTGGTGCTCTTCACCGCGCTGATCCTCGGTTTGGTTGCCGGTTGCGAGAAGCTCGCGCAATACGGCCGCGGGGGCGGGCATGACCTGGATGCTTTGGCTGGCGGGCGCATCGACGGCCCTGCTGTTCGCGTATCTCGTCTTTGCGCTGCTGCGCGCGGAGGACATCGAATGAACGCGAACAACCTGTTGCAGACGCTCATCTTCATCGTCGTGCTGCTGGCGGCGGCCGTTCCGGTCGCGCGCTACCTGACGGCGGTGATGGACGGCAGCTCGCGCGTCGTGCGCGTGTTCGGGCCGCTCGAACGCGCGCTGTACCGCATCGCCGGCGTCGACGCCGGCACCGAAATGAACTGGAAGCAGTACGCGGTTGCGACGATCGCGTTCAATGCGCTCGGCGCGCTGTTCCTTTATGGCCTGCTGCGCCTGCAGGGCTGGCTGCCCGGCAACCCGCAGCAGTTCGGCGCGATGACGGTCGACGGCGCGTTCAACACGGCCGTCAGCTTCGTCACCAACACGAACTGGCAGGACTACACGCCCGAGCAGACCGTCAGCTACCTGACGCAGATGCTCGGCCTGACCGTGCAGAACTTCCTGTCGGCGGCGACCGGCATCGTCGTCGTGATCGCGCTGGTGCGCGGTTTCGCGCGTCACACCGCGCAGACGATCGGCAACTTCTGGGTCGACCTCACGCGCGTGACGATGTACGTGCTCGTGCCGATGTCGATGATCATCGCCGCGCTGCTGATGAGCCAGGGCGTGATCCAGAACATGAAGGCGTACGAGGACGTGCCGGTGCTGCAGGCGAGCACCTACGCGGCGCCGAAGCTCGACGCGCAGGGCAGCCCGGTGAAGGATGACAAGGGCAACCCGGTGACGGTCCAGACGCCGCTTACGAAGCAGACGCTCGCAATGGGCCCGGTCGCGTCGCAGGAAGCGATCAAGATGCTCGGCACCAACGGCGGCGGCTTCTTCAACGCGAACTCCGCGCATCCGTACGAGAACCCGACGCCGTTCGCGAACTTCATCCAGATCTTCGCGATCCTGATCATCCCGGCCGCGCTGTGCCTCGTGTTCGGCCGCGTGATCGGCGACCGCCGGCAGGGCATTGCGGTGCTCGCGGCGATGACGGTCGCGTTCGTGATCGCGATCGGCGTCGAGGTGAGCGCCGAGCAGGCCGGCAATCCGACGCTTGCCGCGCTGCACGTCGACCAGTCGGCGAGCGCGCTGCAGCCGGGCGGCAACATGGAAGGCAAGGAAACGCGCTTCGGGATCGCGCAGACCGGCATCTTCACGGTCGCGACGACGGCCGCGTCGTGCGGCGCGGTCGACACGATGCACGATTCGCTGACGCCGCTCGGCGGCCTCGTGCCGATGCTGCTGATGCAGCTCGGCGAGGTGGTCTACGGCGGGGTCGGCTCGGGCCTCTACGGGATGCTCGTGTTCGCGCTGCTCGCGGTGTTCGTCGCCGGCCTGATGATCGGCCGCACGCCGGAATACGTCGGCAAGAAGATCGAATCGTACGAGATGAAGATGGTGTCGATCGTCGTGCTGCTCACGCCGCTGCTCGTGTTGCTCGGCACGTCGATCGCCGTGCTCGCCGATGCGGGCAAGGCCGGCATCGCGAACCCGGGCCCGCACGGCTTCTCGGAAATCCTGTACGCGTTCAGCTCGGCCGCGAACAACAACGGCAGCGCGTTCGCGGGCCTGACGGTCGGCACGCCGTTCTACAACTGGATGACCGCGATCGCGATGTGGTTCGGCCGCTTCGGCACGATCGTGCCGGTGCTGGCGATCGCCGGCTCGCTCGCCGCGAAGAAGCGCATCGCGGTGACGAGCGGCACGCTGCCGACCCATGGCCCGCTGTTCGTCGTGCTGCTGCTCGGCACCGTGCTGCTGGTGGGCGCGCTGACCTACGTGCCGGCGCTTGCGCTCGGCCCTGGCGTCGAGCACCTGATGATGTGGCTGGGCGCGTGATGCGCGCCCGCACGGTCACACATTGAAAAGACTGAAGAGATTGAAGAGATCGCAATGACTCAACATTCCGCAACACGGTCCATGTTCGATCCGGCGCTGCTGCGCCCGGCGATCGTGGACTCGTTCAAGAAACTCACGCCGCGCACGCAGTTCCGCAACCCGGTGATGTTCTGCGTGTACGTCGGCAGCATCCTGACCACGATCCTGTGGATCGCCGCGCTCGCCGGCCAGGCCGAGGCGCCGTCGGGCTTCATCCTCGCGATCGCGCTGTGGCTGTGGTTCACGGTGCTGTTCGCGAACTTCGCCGAGGCGCTCGCCGAAGGGCGCTCGAAGGCGCAGGCCGCATCGCTGCGCAGTGCGAAGAAGGACGTGATGGCGAAGAAGCTCAACGAGCCGCATCCGAAGTCGCCGATCCGCATCACGACCGCGAGCGACCTGCGCAAAGGCGACGTCGTGCTCGTCGAGGCCGGCGACGTGATCCCGGCCGACGGCGAAGTGATCGACGGCGTCGCATCGGTCGACGAATCGGCGATCACCGGCGAATCCGCGCCGGTGATCCGTGAATCGGGCGGCGACTTCTCGTCGGTGACGGGCGGCACGCGCGTGCTGTCCGACTGGATCGTCGTGCAGGTCACCGCGAACCCCGGCGAGGCGTTCCTCGACCGGATGATCGCGATGGTCGAAGGCGCGAAGCGCAAGAAGACGCCGAACGAGATCGCGCTGACGATCCTGCTCGTCGCGCTGACGATCGTGATGCTGCTCGCCACCGCGACGCTGCTGCCGTTCTCGATGTTCTCGGTGGAAGCGATGAAGGCCGGCCACGTGGTGACGATCACCGCGCTCGTCGCGCTGCTCGTGTGCCTGATCCCGACGACGATCGGCGGGCTGCTGTCCGCGATCGGCGTGGCGGGGATGAGCCGGATGATGCAGGCGAACGTGATCGCGACGTCGGGCCGCGCGGTGGAAGCGGCCGGCGACGTCGACGTGCTGCTGCTCGACAAGACCGGCACGATCACGCTCGGCAACCGCCAGGCATCGACGTTCGTGCCCGCGCCGGGTGTGACCGAGGAAGCGCTGGCCGACGCCGCGCAACTGTCGTCGCTCGCCGACGAAACCCCGGAAGGCCGCAGCATCGTCGTGCTCGCGAAGGAGCGCTTCAACATTCGCCAGCGCGACATGGCGCAACTGCACGCGACGTTCCTCGGCTTCTCCGCGCAGACGCGGATGAGCGGCGTCGATCTGCCCGGCCGAGAAATCCGCAAGGGCGCGGCCGACGCGATCCGTCGCTACGTCGAGACGCACGGCAGCCGCTTCCCGGAAGAAGTGCGCCGCGCGGTCGACGAGGTCGCGCGCCGCGGCAGCACGCCGCTCGTCGTGGCCGACCTGCATGAGGGTGCGGCGCGCGTGCTCGGCGTGATCGAGCTGAAGGACATCGTGAAGGGCGGCATCAAGGAGCGCTTCGCGGAACTGCGCAAGATGGGCATCAAGACCGTGATGGTGACGGGCGACAACCGGCTGACGGCCGCGGCGATCGCGGCGGAAGCGGGCGTCGACGATTTCCTCGCGGAAGCGACGCCGGAAACCAAGCTCGCGACGATCCGCGAGCACCAGGCGGCGGGGCGCCTCGTCGCGATGACGGGCGACGGCACCAACGACGCGCCGGCGCTCGCGCAGGCCGACGTCGCGGTCGCGATGAACACCGGCACGCAGGCTGCGAAGGAAGCCGGCAACATGGTCGACCTCGATTCGAACCCGACGAAGCTGATCGAGATCGTCGAGATCGGCAAGCAGATGCTGATGACGCGCGGCTCGCTGACGACGTTCTCGATCGCGAACGACATCGCGAAGTACTTCGCGATCATCCCGGCCGCGTTCGTGACGACGTACCCGCAGCTGCGCGTGCTCGACATCATGCATCTGACGTCGCCGGCGTCGGCGATCCTGTCGGCGGTGATCTTCAACGCGCTGATCATCGTCGCGCTGATCCCGCTCGCGCTGAAGGGCGTCACGTACCGGCCGCTCGGCGCCGCGTCGCTACTGCGCCGCAACCTGCTGGTGTACGGCCTCGGCGGCGTGCTGCTGCCGTTCCCGTTCATCAAGCTGATCGACATGACGCTCGCCGCGCTCGGCTGGGCTTGAGGTATCGAAGGAAACATCATGAAAACGTTGATTCGTCCGCTCGTCGTGATCTTTGCCGTGCTGGTCGCGGTAACGGGGCTCGCTTACCCGGCCGTGATGACCGTGTTCGGCCAGGCCGTGTTCCCGTCGCAGGCGAACGGCAGCCTGATCGAGAAGGACGGCAAGGCAGTCGGCTCCGCGCTGATCGGCCAGCAGTTCGACGCGCCGAAATACTTCTGGGGCCGGCTGTCGGCCACGTCGCCGATGCCGTACAACGCGACCGGCTCCGGCGGCTCGAACCTCGGCCCGCTGAACCCGTCGCTCGCCGACCAGGTGAAGGGGCGCATCGCCGCGCTGCACGACGCCGGCACCGACATGTCGAAGCCCGTGCCGGTCGACCTCGTGACGGCGTCGGCGAGCGGTCTCGATCCGGAGATCACGCCGGCCGCCGCCGCGTACCAGGTCGAGCGCGTCGCGAAGGCGCGCAACCTGGCGCCCGATGCGGTCGCGCAGCTCGTTGCCGCGAACACGGCGGGCCGCCAGTTCGGCGTGCTCGGCGAGCCGCGCGTGAACGTGCTGAAGCTGAACCTCGCGCTCGACGCGGCGCAGGCCGCGCACTGATCGCGAGGTAACCGGCGTGCGGCGCGGTTCGATCCGCGCCGCGCGCACTTTTTCCCGACGGCGCATGCGCCGTCTTTGCCTTTTGCGGCGATTTGGAACAACAATGCTCGTACTCGCGCGCATCCGGGCGCTCCGCTTTCCTCACGCATGAACCGTCCCGATCCAGACCAACTCCTCGACAAGCTGCAGCGCGACGAAGAAAAGCAACGGCGCGGCCAGCTCAAGATCTTCTTCGGCGCATCGGCCGGCGTCGGCAAGACCTATGCGATGCTGCAGGCCGCGCGCCAGCGCCTGCAGGACGGCGTCGACGTCGTCATCGGCGTCGTCGAGACCCACGGCCGCAGCGAAACCGTCGCGCTGCTCGACGGCCTCGACGTGCTGCCGCCCGCGCGCATCGACTATCGCGGCCGCACGCTCGCCGAATTCGATCTCGACGGCGCGCTGGCGCGCCAGCCGCAACTGATCCTCGTCGACGAGCTCGCGCATTCGAACGTGCAGGGCGCGCGGCACCTGAAGCGCTGGCAGGACGTCTACGAGCTGCTCGACGCGGGCATCGACGTGTATACGACCGTCAACGTCCAGCACCTCGAAAGCCTGAACGACGTGGTCGGCGCGATCACCGGCATCCGCGTGTGGGAGACGGTGCCCGACCGCGTGTTCGACGCAGCCGACGAAGTCACGCTCGTCGATCTGCCGGCCGAGGAACTGCTCGAGCGGATGCGCGACGGCAAGGTCTATCTCGCGCAGCAGGCCGAGCGCGCGGTGCGCAATTTCTTCCGCAAGGGCAACCTGATCGCGCTGCGCGAACTGGCGCTGCGCCGCACGGCCGATCGCGTCGATGCGCAGATGCGCGAATACCGCGCCGACCGCTCGATCCAGCGTATCTGGCAGGCGCGCGAGCGGCTGCTCGTGTGCGTCGGGCCCGGCCCCGAGGCGCCGACGCTCGTGCGCGCGGCCGCGCGGCTCGCCGCGAGCCTGAAGGCCGACTGGATTGCCGTGTACGTCGAGACGCCGCGCCTGCAGCGGCTGCCCGACGCGCAGCGGCAGCGCACGCTCGACGCGCTGAAGCTCGCGGCCGAGCTCGGCGCGGAGACGGCGACGCTCGCGGGCGCCGACGCGGTCGCCGCGCTGATCGGCTATGCGAAGGTGCGCAACGTGTCGAAGGTGGTCGCGGGCGGCTCGCCGAAGGCCGGGCTCGTGCGCCGTTTCGCGCGGCCGTTCGGCGAGAAGCTGGCCGAACGCGCGGGCGACGTCGACCTGATGCTGCTGCGCGCGTCCGCGAGCGACGAGGTGCGCGCCGTGCCGCTCGACGCACGGGCGCGCGACTGGCGCGATGCGTTCGCGCAGTTCGGCACGCGCCGTTCACCGCCGCGTCACTACGTGTATGCGGCCGCGATCTGCGCGGCGATCACGGTCGTCGCGAGCGTCGTGTCCACGCGGCTCGACCTCACGAACCTCGTGATGCTGTACCTGCTCGGCGTCGTGTTCTCGGCCGTGCGGCTCGGGCGCGGCCCGGGCGTGCTGCAATCGTTCCTGTCGGTGGCCGCGTTCGATTTCTTCTTCGTGCCGCCGCGCATGTCGTTCTCGGTCAGCGACACGCAATATCTGCTGACCTTCTTCGGCATGTTGCTGACGTCGCTCGTGATCAGCCACCTCACATCGACGCTGACGCGCCAGGCGAGCGTCGCGCAGCGCCGCGAGCGTCGCACCGGCGCGATTTACGCGATGGCGCGCGAGCTGGGCGCGGCGCTCACCACCGAGCAGATCGTCGAGATCGGCAGCCGCCACGTGGGCGAGGTGTTTCGCGCGCGCGTCGCGTTCCTGCTGCCCGACAGCGCGGACAAGGTGCGGCAGAAGATCGAGGAGCCCGACGCGGCCGTCACGCTGACGGGCGCCGATCTCGATACCGACGTCGGCCAGTGGGTGTACGACCAGCAGAAACCGGCCGGCCGCGGCACCGACACGTTGCCCGCGACGGCCGCGCTGTACCTGCCGCTGAAGGCGCCGATGCGCACGCGCGGCGTGCTCGCGGTCGCGTCGCGCGAGCCGCGCGAGCTGGAAGTGCCCGAGCAGCAGCGGATGCTCGACGCATTCGCCGCGCAGATCGCGCTGGCGCTCGAACGCGTGCACTACGTCGAGATTGCGCGCGACGCGCTCGTCAACATGGAGTCGGAGCGGCTGCGCAACTCGCTGCTGTCGGCGATTTCGCACGATCTGCGCACGCCGCTCACGACGATCGTCGGCTTCTCGTCGATGCTCGCGAACGGGCGCGCGACCGCGCCGGGCGGCGACGCCGCGGCCGAACGATTCGCGCAGCGCGAGGGCGAGCTGGTCGACGCGATCCACGACGAAGCGCTGCGCATGACCGGCATCGTCACGAACCTGCTCGACATGGCGCGGCTGCAGGCCGGCAGCCTGCAGCTCAAGCGCCAGTGGTCGCTGCTCGAGGAAACCGTCGGCGCCGCGCTCGCCGCCTGCAAGCGCGTGCTCGTGCGCCATCCCGCGCGCGTGTCGCTGCCGGCGGACCTGCCGCTGCTGCAGATGGACGCGGTGCTGATGGAGCGGCTTTTCACCAACCTGTTCGAGAACGCGGCGAAGTACACGCCGCCGGACACGCCGATCGACATCGGCGCGGAGCGCGTGACCGACGACGGGCTGCCGTTCGTGCGCGTGCGCATCGACGATCACGGCCCGGGTTTGCCGGCCGGCATGGAAACGCGGATCTTCGACAAGTTCACGCGCGGCGAGAAGGAATCGGCGACGCCGGGCATCGGGCTCGGCCTCGCGATCTGTCGCGCGATCGTCGAGGCGCACGGCGGTAGAATCGGCGCGCTCAACCGCACCGCGCCCGACGGCCGCGTGACGGGCGCGCGCTTCTGGTTCACGCTGCCGGTCGAGACGCCGCCCGCCGCGCCTGCCGTGCCCGACGACGAAACCGACGAGCCGGGCGCATCGTCCCCATCCGAGCCATTGCCAGACCATGAGTGAACCGAGCCTGACCGTTGTCCTGATCGAGGACGAAAAGCAGATCCGCCGTTTCGTGCGCGCCGCGCTCGAAGAGGAGGACATCGCCGTGTTCGAGGCCGAGACGGGCAAGCAGGGGCTGATCGACGCGGCGACGCGCAAGCCCGATCTCGTGATCGTCGACCTCGGCCTGCCCGATACCGACGGCCTCGACGTGATCCGCGAACTGCGCGGCTGGACCGAGGTGCCGGTGATCGTGCTGTCCGCGCGCACGCAGGAAGAAGAGAAGGTCGCGGCGCTCGACGCGGGCGCCGACGACTACCTGACCAAGCCGTTCGGCGTGTCCGAGCTGCGCGCACGGATTCGCGCGCAGCTGCGCCGGCGCAACCAGGGCGGCGCGAACGAATCGCCGAAGGTGAGCTTCGGCACCGTGACCGTCGATCTCGCGCTGCGCCAGGTGTGGCGCGACGGCGAGATCGTGCACCTGACGCCGCTCGAATACCGGCTGCTCGCGACGCTCGTGCGTCACGCGGGGCGCGTGCTCACGCACCGCCAGCTGCTGCGCGACGTGTGGGGGCCGTCGCACGTCGAGAGTCATCACTACCTGCGCATCTACATGGCGCACCTGCGCCAGAAGCTCGAGCGCGATCCGGCGCAACCCGAGTACATCGTCACCGAGACGGGGGTCGGCTACCGGCTCGTCGGCGCCGCATGACCGGTTTTGCCGGGCAGCGGCGACACGCATCGGCGTGACGCCGCGTGCCGGCAGGGTTGCGGCGGCGCGACAGTCTCGCGACTGGCGTCGCCCTTGCACACCGGCCGCAGATTCCCCGTTATGCTGACCGTTCCGCGAACAAGAACCAGGAGCGTGCAATGTCCGTCCGTCTGACCGTCATCTGTGCGCTGGCGCTTGCTGCGCCCGGCGCGTTCGCCCAACCGCTGCCGCAGGGGCAGCAGCCGTCCGCCCAGCCGTCGATGGCCAATCCCGCGTCGGTCAACTGCGAGAAGCTCGGCGGTCGCCACGTGGTCCGCAGCCTGCCGCGCGGGCAGGTCGGGATGTGCATGTTCAAGGATGGCCGTGTGTGCGAGGAGTGGACGTTGTATCGCGACGACCGCTGCGTCGGCGGCGTCGCGCCCAAGCGCGTATCGAACTGATATCGGGCTGACCGGGCCCGGCCGATCCTGCCCCGGATCGGCCGCTGGCCATGCACCGCACCCGGCGTGCCCGTAAGCATCTTGTTATACTCGGCGCCGCCCGGGGACGACCCCGGGTCATTCGCTTCAACGGGGACGACCCCATCCGATACGGAGTACGTCGAGATGGCGTGGGTATTGTTGTTGATTGCCGGTTTGCTGGAGGTGGCCTGGGCGGCCGGCATGAAATCGTCGGACGGCTTCACGAGGCTCGGTCCGTCGGTGTTTACGATCGTGACGGCGCTGGCCAGCTTCGGCCTGCTCGCGGTCGCGATGCGCCAGTTGCCGCTCGGCACCGCGTACGCGGTGTGGACGGGCATCGGCGCGGTCGGCGCGTTCGTGTTCGGCATCGTGATGATGGGCGAGGCGCTGACCGTCGCGCGCGTCGCGAGCGCTGCGCTGATCGTCGCCGGGCTGATCGGCCTCAAGCTGTCGTCAGCCGCCTGACGACACGGCAGCCGGGCGTGCATGCGCCCGGCTGCCGCACTGCGGAATTGCGTCGGCCTCCCGGATAGCCTGTCTATAATGGAACGCATTCGGGCCTGAATGCTGTCGTGCCGTTCGCGGCATGCGGCGCCGGTCGCCACGCGCCGCGCGGCCGGCCAGACCGACCCGATCCGGTCAATCGGCAAATCGCACGGAAAGTGCAAGGAGAGGGCCATGATCGAAGCCATTTCGCTCGGCGCGGGGCTCGCGTGGGCGAGCGGGCTGCGCCTGTACCTGACGGTGCTGATCGCCGGCCTGCTGGCGCGCGTCGGCTGGCTCCATCTGCCCGACACGCTGGCCGTCCTGATGTCGCCGTGGGTCATCGGCGCCGCGGCCGTGCTTGCCCTGACCGAATTCCTTGCCGACAAGATCCCCGCGTTCGACTCGCTGTGGGATGCCGTGCACACCTTCATCCGCATTCCGGCCGGCGCCGTGCTCGCGGCCGGCGCGCTCGGCCATGCCGACCCGACCGTGCTGGCGGTCGCGGGGCTCGCCGGCGGTTCGCTCGCCGGCGCCGCGCACGTGGCGAAAGCCGGCACGCGCGCGCTGATCAACCTGTCTCCCGAACCGATTTCGAACTGGGTCGCGTCGTCGACCGAGGATGGCCTCGTGGTCGGCGGGCTCGTGCTCGCGTTCTTCGTCCCGCTCGCGTTCCTCGTGCTGCTCGCCGCGTTCATCGCGGCGTCGGCGTGGGCGCTGCCGCGCCTCTGGCGCGGCGTGTCGGGCGGTTTTCGCGGGATGGCGAACCACATGGTGTCGCGACTCAACTCGATCGGGGGCAAGCGGGATTGAAGGGGCAGCAACACGCGGCGCAGCCGCCGGCCGGGCAACCCGGCCATGACACGCCCGCGCATGCCGGCCGCTTCGGCCTGCGCGACCTGATCCGCCAGGCCGCACGGATGACCGCGCGCGACTGGCGCGCGGGCGAGCTCACGCTGCTGGTGCTCGCGCTGGTGCTCGCGGTCGCGGCGCTGACGAGCGTCGGCTTTCTCGCCGACCGGCTGCGCCAGGGGCTCGAGCGCGATGCACGCCAGATGCTCGGCGCCGATTTCGTCGTGCGCGCCGATCGTCCCGTCGATCCTTCGTTCGACCTGCAGGCCCGCGCGCTCGGCCTGCGTACCGCGACGACCGCGATCTTCCCGAGCATGATTGCGTCCGCTGCGGGCGGGCAGGCGGGCGATGCGGCGCCCTCGCGCCTCGCGGCCGTGAAGGCCGTGTCACCCGGATATCCGCTGCGCGGCGCGGTCGAGATCCTGCCGGCCGGCGCCGCCGCCGCGCACAAGGCGACGGCGATTCCGGCTCCCGGCACCGTATGGGCCGATCCCGCGCTGCTCGATGCGCTGCACCTGAAGACGGGCGACACCGTGCGCGTCGGGCTGCGCACGTTCACGGTCGCCGCGTCGATTTCCCGTGAACTCGATCGCGGTTTTTCATTCGTCAATTTTTCGCCGCGGCTGATGATGCGCGCGGACGAACTCGCCGCGACCGGGCTCACGGGCTACGGCAGCCGCGTCACGTACCGGTTGCTGGTCGCCGGCGACCAGCCGGCCGTCGAACGCTTCGAAGCGTATGCGCACACGCGCGTCGACGGCGGGAAACTGCGCGGCGTCGGGCTCGAATCGCTGCAGGAAGGGCAGCCGCAGGTGCGGCAGACGCTGGATCGCGCGCGCCATTTCCTGACGCTCGTCGCGCTGCTGACCGCGCTGCTCGCGGCGGTCGCGATCGCGATGGCCGCGCAGCGCTACATGCGGCGCCATCTGGACGGCTGCGCGACGATGCGCTGCCTCGGCGTGAGCCGCCGCACGCTCGGCGCGCTGTTCGCGCTCGAATTCGCCGGCATCGGGATCGTGTCGGGCGCCGCGGGCGCGGTGCTCGGTTACGGCGGCCACTGGGCGTTGCTGGCCGCGCTCGGCGGCCTGATCGACGTCGTGCTGCCGCCGCCCACGCTGTGGCCGGCGCTGATCGGCGTGGGGGCCGCACTCGTGTTGCTGCTCGGTTTCGCGTTGCCGCCGCTCGTACCGCTCACGCGCGTGCCGCCGGTGCGCGTGCTGCGGCGCGAATGGGGCGATGCGTCTCGCACCGCGTGGGCCGCGTACGCGATCGGCGTCGCGCTGTTCGCGGGGCTGCTGATCGTGGCCGCGGGCGACCTGAAGCTCGGCTTGATCGTCTCGGGCGGGTTCGCCGGCGCGCTGGTCGGTTTCGCGTTAATCGCGCGGCTCGTGCTGTTCGCCGCCGCCCGCGCGGTGCGCAACGCGCGCGTGGCCGCGGGCGTCGGCTGGCGCTATGCGCTCGCGTCGCTGCACCGGCGCGGCACGGCCAGCGCGCTGCAGATCACCGCGCTCGCGCTCGGCCTGATGTGCCTGCTGCTGATCGCGATCACGCGCAACGATCTCGTCGCGGGCTGGCGGCAGTCGACGCCGCCCGATGCGCCGAACCAGTTCCTGATCGACATCCAGCCCGACCAGCGCGACGACGTTGCGGCTTATCTGACCGCGCACGGCGTGCGCGACGCGGCGCCCGCGCCGATGGTGCGCGGCCGTCTCGTCGCGATCAACGGCAAGCCGGTGAATCCGGACGCGTACCCATCCGACGAGGCGCGCCGGCTCGTCGACCGCGAGTTCAACCTGTCGTATACGACCGAGCTGCCGTCCGACAACCGGATCGTCGAAGGCGACTGGTTCGGCACCGCGGCCACGCCGCAGATCTCGATCGAGGCCGGCCTCGCGAAGACGCTGAACGTGAAGCCGGGCGACGTGCTGCGCTTCGACGTGACGGGGCTGACGGTCGACGCGCCGATCACGAGCGTGCGCAAGCTCGACTGGGGCTCGTTCCGCGTCAACTTCTTCGTGCTGATGCCGCCGCCGGTGCTGAAGGATTTCCCGGCCGTCTATCTGACGAGCTTCCACCTGCCGGCGTCGAACGCCGCGCTGCTCGATCCGTTGATCGCGCGCTACCCGAACCTGACCGCGATCGACGTCGCGCCGATCCTCGCGCAGTTGCAGCGGATGATGCTGCAGGTGGTCGGCGCGGTGCAGTTCCTGTTTGCGTTCACGCTCGCGGCCGGCGTGCTCGTGCTGTACACGGCGCTTGCCGGCTCGCGTGACGAGCGCGTGCGCGAGGCCGCGCTGCTGCGCGCGCTCGGCGCGTCGCGCGCGCAGGTCAATGCGGTGCAGCGCGCGGAATTCGTCGTGGTCGGCGCGCTCGCCGGCGCGCTGGCGTCGGCGGGTGCGATCGCGGTCGGCTGGGTGCTCGCGTCGCGCGTGTTCGACTTCCAGCTCGCCGTCGATCCGTGGCTCGTGCCGGCCGGCATCGCGGCCGGCGTCGCGTGCGCGGGTGCGGCCGGCTGGCTGAGCCTGCATAATGTGTTGCGGCGCCCTGCGCTGCAGTCGCTGCGCGATGCATGAGCGTCGCCGCGGCCCCGAAGATCCCGTTTTCCGACTATCCGTATGACCGATGTGAATGACGATGCGCCGTCGCAGCCGACGGCGTTCGAGCTCGTGGGCGGCGAAGCCCGCGTGCGCGAAATGGTGGACCGCTTCTACGACCTGATGGACCTCGAGCCCGAGTTCGCGCAGATTCGCGCGCTGCACCCGGCATCGCTCGACGGCTCGCGCGACAAGCTGTTCTGGTTCCTGTGCGGCTGGCTCGGCGGGCCCGACCACTACATCAGCCGGTTCGGCCATCCGCGGCTGCGCGCGCGGCACCTGCCGTTCCCGATTGCGTCGGTGGAGCGCGACCAGTGGCTGCGCTGCATGGCGTGGGCGATGGAGGACACCGGGCTGCCCGAACCGCTGCGCGAGCGGCTGATGCATTCGTTCTACGACACGGCCGACTGGATGCGCAACCGGCCCGGTTGATCGACCGATACGCCGCTGCCTGCGCGCGGGACGATCTGCGTCTGGGCGCGCGCACCGCGCGGCGCGACACTGGCCGTTTCCCCCACTGATACGAGGCTCGCCCGATGACGACACAAGCGCTGTTTCGCGAAGACGCGTACCTCACGCAATGCGACGCGATCGTTCAGGCCGTCGGCGACGACGGCATCCGGCTCGACCGCACCGTGTTCTATCCGCTCGGCGGCGGTCAGGCCGGCGATGCCGGCACGCTGACGCTGCCCGACGGCAGCACGATCGACATCGCCGACACGCGCAAGGCGAAGTTCGACGGCGCGACGCCCGACGACGCCGTGCATGTGCCGGCGCCCGGGCAGGAGGCGCGCATCGCGTCGCTCATGCCCGGCACGCGCGTGGTCGCGGAGATCGACTGGCTGCGCCGCTACCGCCACATGCGGCTGCATACGGCCGCGCACCTGATGTGCGCGGTGCTGCCGTACGCGGTCGACGGCTGCAGCGTGACGGCCGACTACGTGCGGCTCGATTTCGCGACGTCCGAAGCGATCGACCGCGACGATGTCGAGCGGCGCCTCGCTGGCCTGGTGGTCGGCGCGCATCCGGTCACGACCGAATGGATCACCGACGACGAGATGGCCGAACGGCCCGAACTCGTGCGCACGATGAGCGTGAAGCCCCGATGGGTCTCGGTCGCGTGCGGCTGCTGCGCATCGAGAATGTCGACCTGCAGCCGTGCGGCGGCACGCACGTGCGCAACACGTCGGAAATCGGCGGGTTGCGCGTCGCGAAACTTGAAAAGAAGAGCGCGCGCACACGGCGCCTCGTACTGGAGTTTGCATGACGATCGACACCGGAAACGCGGGCGCGGCGGCGCTGGACCCGCAAGCACGGGAGATTCTGGATTTCTGGTTCGGCGAGCCCGGTTCGGCCGAGCTCGGGCAGGAACGCAAGGTCTGGTTCAACGGCGGTGCGGCATTCGACGACATTCTGCGCACGCGCTACGGCGCGCTGCTCGATGCCGCGTGCGACGGCGCATGCGATCACTGGGCCGGCTCGCCGCTCGGCGCGCTTGCGTTGATCGTCGTGCTCGACCAGTTTTCGCGCAACATTCACCGCGGCACGCCGCGTGCGTTCGCCGCCGATCCGAAGGCGCTTGCGCTCGCGCGCCGCGTCGTCGCGGCCGGCTGGGACGCGCAACTGCCGAGCGGGCATCACCGCGCGTTCGCGTATCTGCCGTTCGAGCACGACGAGTCGCCCGAAAGCCAGCGCGAGGCCGTGCGCCTGTGCGCGGGCATTCGCGACGAGGCCGGGTGCGAGCGTTATCACGGCTTCGCGCTACGGCATGCGGCCGTCGTCGAGCGTTTCGGCCGCTTTCCGCACCGGAATACGATTCTCGGTCGTGTATCGACCGACGAGGAGACGGCGTTTCTTCGCGAGCCCGGTTCGTCGTTCTGACGCTGCGTGACGGGCGGAGAGGGTGCGCTCGCGGATTCGTGCGGGCGCATGGGCGGTCGGGTAGGGGGCTGCCGCGCGCATTGCCGGAGGGTGCGCGCTGCGCGGGCGGCCGGTGTCAATCTTCGCCGCGGATGAGGGCAGGCAAGACGGCGCGGTGCGCCGTCCCGCGTCACTGCAGGTGCTGTTCGGGCGTGCGCACGTAGACGCGCAGCAGTTCCTCGTTGTCACCCGGGCGTGCGCCCGTCCAGAACAGTTTCCATTCGTTGCCGGGCGCCGGATCGACGGCCCGCACGCCCTGGACGATCATCCACGTGCAGCGCGTGGTCCGCGCATCGTCGATCGGCGTGTGCTGGATACCGGAGAAGTAGTACAGCATCGGCGCTTCCGATTCGCCGAGCCCGTGCAGGCTCGCCATGCAGTCGCCGTCGTTCCATTCGAGCGCGAGATGCGCGTTCAGGTCGTCGAACACGGACCGGTAGCTCTTCGCAACGTCGAGCCACGGCAGCAGCAGCGTATAGATGAGCCCCCATGCGACGAGTGCGCCGGCGCCCCACGACAGCGCGCCGCGCCAGAGGCCGGCCGTGCGCAGCTTCGGCAGCAGCGACAGCCAGCCGATCGTCAGCACGAGCGCGCCGGTCACGAGCGCGGGCTCGATCGGCATCGTCCAGTCGAGCGGCAGCCAGCGGCCGAGCGGCGCGAGATCCGCGCGCGACGCGGCCGGATCGGCCATCACCGCCCAGATTGCCCATGCGAGCGCGACGGTCGCGCCGAACAGGATGCGGCTCAGGTAATCCCACGCAAGATGCAGCCGGCGCGGAAGGCGTTCGATCGCCTGCGCGGCGACCAGTGCGAGCGGCGCGAAGAACGGCAGGATATAGAGCTGGCGCGACGTCGCGGACACTTGCAGCACCACGAGCCCGATGCCGGCGAACAGCACGGGCAGCGCGATGCGCGGCGTGCGCCAGTCGCGCCATGCGCCGAGCGCGAGCGCGACGATCGCGAGCGGCGCGACCGGGAAGCCGACGAGCAGGAAGGCGCGCAGGATGAAGAACGGCTTGTCGTTTTCCGCGCCGAGTTCGGGGACGGAGAAGCCGAAGAAGCGGCCGACGTTGTTGTCCCAGAACCACGTCATGAACAGCGTCTCGGAGCGCATGAACAGCGCGATCGGCCAGATGAGCGCGAACGGCGCGAACACGAGCGCGGCGATGCCGAGCGAGCGCGCGAACGCGCGGGTGCGGCAGGCCGGGTAGAGCACCAGCGTGCCCGTGAGCGTTGCCGCGAACACGAGCGGCACGAACAGTCCTTTCGTCATCAGCGTGATGCCGACGCCCGCGCCGAAGATCGGCGCGGCCCAGCGGCTCGACGGCCGGACCGGCAGCCCGTGGCGCATCTGCTGCGCGCGCGCGACGTGCTGCGTGACGAGTTCGAGCAATCCGCAGAAGCCCATCGCGGTACCGGCGAACAGCGCGACGTCCGTCATCATGTCGTGCATGTGCTTGATGACGATGAGCGTGCCTGCGCTCAGCACGACCGGGCCGATCACGCGCAGGTCGAGCCAGCCGTCCGCGCGGCTGGCAACCCGCGCCGCGCGTGCGATGAAGCCGAACGCGAGCGCGGCGAACAGCGCGCTCGCGAGCCGTGCCGCGTCGTGCAGCGGCATCACGCGCTGCAGCAGCCAGGCGAGGCTGGTCGCGACCCACGCGTAAAGCGGCGGCTTTTCCATGAACGGCAGGCCGGCATTGGTCGGCACGACGAAGTCGCCGGTCTCGAGCATGTGCTGGATGATGCCGAACGTGTAGGTTTCGTCCTGTTTCCACGGATCGTGGCCGAGCACGCCGGGCAGCACATACGCGCAGACCAGTGCCGCGACGAGCAGCCAGGCCCGCCAGCCGAGCAGGAGCGTGCGATCGCGGGCGGTGGTGGCCGCAGCGGTCGCGGCCATCACGGGCGTGCCGGCGGCGTCGAGCGTCGCGGCGAGGTTGGCGTCAGCGGTCGTGCGGGTGTGCGCGGCCGGGGCGGGCACGGGCGTGCGTCGCCGGCTGGGCGCTGCGGTTCCAGGCATGGAAAAGATCTCGGGTCTGATCGAGCCGGTCCGGCGACATGGGTCGGACCGATAAGGGCCACATCAGGGCGGCGCGGAACAGGCGTTTACGGCGCCTGTCTGAATGCCCGCTAGTAGAGCATGGATCTATTACGAATGTTTACTGAAACCGTCACGAAATTGTGGAGATTTGTGGTGTCGTGACGACAGATTGTTTCAGGCGGCGATCTGGATGCGTCGCGCGTGCGATTAGCGACCGCCGCCGACGTCGAGCAGGGCGCCCGTCGTGTACGACGCCGCGTCGCCGAGCAGCCAGACGATCGCTTCGGCGATCTCGTGCGCTTCGCCCGCGCGGCCGAGCGGCGTTTGCGCGCCGAGGCGGGCCGCACGGCCCGGCTGGCCGCCGCTCGCGTGGATTTCGGTCTCGATCAGGCCCGGGCGCACCGCATTCACGCGCACGCCGTGCGGGCCGAGTTCCTTCGCGAGGCCGATCGTCAGCGAATCGACCGCGCCTTTCGAGCCCGCGTAATCGACGTATTCGTTCGGCGAACCGAGCCGGGACGCGATCGACGACACGTTGACGATCGCGCCGCCGCGGCCGCCGCGGTCAGTGGACAGCCGGCGTGCGGCCTCGCGCGCGCACAGGTACGCGCCGAGCACGTTGGTGTCGAACATCCGCCGCAGCCGGTCGGCCGGCATGTCGGCGAGCGGCATCGACGGTGCGACGATGCCTGCATTGTTCACGAGCGCATCGAGGCGCCCGAACGCGGTCGTGACGGCGTCGAACATCGCGACGACGTCGGCTTCGTTCGCGACATCGCCCGCGACGACGCACGCACGGCCGCCCGCGTCGCGGACGGCCTGTGCGGTGAGTTCTGCGGCTGCCGCGTCGCGCGCGTAGTTGATGCCGACGTCCCAGCCGCGTTCGGCCGCGAGCACGGCGGTCGCGCGGCCGATGCCGCGGCTCGCGCCGGTGATGAGAACGGTCTTGCGGTCGGACGGAGCGGTCATCGCGTGCGGTTTCCTGGTGACGTTTACTTCGCCGCGTCGGGCGCCCACTTGTCGTGGACGGGCGGCTGGTAGCGGCGCAGCCGCTCGATCAGTTCGACGGGTTCCGACTCGACGCACAGTGCGTCGAAATAGGCCGGACGCATGAAGCCCTCGTCGACCGTATGGCGCAGGAGCGCGATCAGCGGATCGTAGAACGAATCGATGTTGTAGAGCGCGACGGGCTTGCGGTGATAACCGAGCTGCGCCCACGTGTAGACCTCGAAGAGCTCCTCGAGCGTGCCGGCGCCGCCGGGCATCGCGACGAACGCGTCGGAGAGGTCGGCCATCATTTTCTTGCGGTGATGCATGTCGGGCACGACGTGCAGTTCCGACAGCCCCGTATGGCCGACTTCCTTGTCGACGAGCAGTTCGGGGATCACGCCGACCGCGCGGCCGCCGGCCGCCATCACTTCGTCGGCGATCACGCCCATCAGGCCGACGCGGCCGCCGCCGTAGACGAGCGTGAGGCCTGCATCGACGAGCGCACGGCCGAATGCGCGCGCGGCGTCGGCATAGACGGGCCGCACGCCGGACGACGAGCCGCAGTAAACGCAGACTGCCTTCATTGCTTCGCGTCCTTCGCGGGAGCCTGCCCGCTCACGACCGGACTGCCGGCGGGGCGCGGCGAACCGTCGCGCGGCGGCAGGTAGTCGGTGAACTGGCGCTTGGGCAGCTTGCCGGAGACGAGATCGTCGAACAGCTGGCGCGACCGGCCGCGCAGGTACGGGGCCATCACGGAGATCACGTGCATGCTGACCTGGTGCAGCTCTTCGCGGATCGCGTCCTGGTCGTTGTATTTGCGCGGATGCATCACGTACTGATACGACAGCCAGTACGTCGAAATAACGGCCATGTTGGTGGCGATGACTTCGATCTCGGCGGGCGTGGCGACCATCTCCGCGTCGGACACGAGCAGCTCGCACATCTCGCGCGCGAAGCGCACCTTGTGGCTGATGATCTGCTTGAAGTGCGTCTCGAGCGTACGGTTGCGGGCAAGCAGGTCGTTGAGGTCGCGATACAGGAACCGGTAGGTCCACATGAAATCGGCCATGTACTGCAGGTACGACCAGGTTTCATCGATCGTGGGACGATGATCTTCGGGGAAGCGCAGCCGCCGTTCGATCTGCTGCTCGAACTGCGCGAAGATGCTGTTGATGATGTCGTCCTTGTTGCGGAAATGGTAGTACAGGTTGCCTGGACTGATTTCCATTTCCTCGGCGATCGTCGTGGTCGTGACGTTCGGCTCGCCGATCTCGTTGAAGAGTTTCAACGACAACTCGAGAATCCGTTCGCGCGTGCGGCGGGGAGGTTTCGCTTCCATGTCGTCCGGCCCTGTGTGTGCCGGACTGGCGGGCGCTGCAATCGATGCTGCGAGATTCGTCCGGCGCGGGTTGCTGTTCTATGTCTAGCGGACGATTATAAACCGGGGTTTCGCCACATCGGGCGCATTTCGTGATCGCGGCCCCGCGCGGCGCATGGTGCACCGCCGCACACGGGCGGGGTGCAGGGCGCCCGTCGGGCAGCCGTCTAGAAGCCGAGCCAGTGTGCGACCACCGGGCCGAGCACGAAGCCCCACGTCGTCACGCACGCGAACAGCGCGACCGTCACGGCCGCGCTGCCGAGGTCTTTCGCGCGCTTGGAGAGTTCGTGGCGCTCGAGCGAGATGCGGTCGATCGCGGCCTCGACGCTCGAGTTCAGCAGCTCGACGATCAGCACCAGTAGCACCGAGCCGATCAGCAGCGCGCGCGATGCGGCCGGCACCGGCGCGAACGCGCCGATCGGCAGCATCAGCGCGGCGAGCGTGAGCTCCTGCCGAAACGCGCTCTCCTCGCGGATCGCGACGCGAAAGCCGTTCAGCGAATGCTTGAGCGCGTACCACGCGCGCGTGATGCCGCGGTGGCGCTTGTACGGGTTCGGCGGCAGCGGCGTCAGTTGATCGTCGGGGCCGAGCGGTTCGTGCGCGTCCGCTTCGGCGTGCGGCTCTTCCTCGTCGAACGGGCGGTGCCGTTGCGGCGTCGCGGCGGGGGGCGGGGTCTTGTCGTTCAGGTCTCGTTTCAAACGGCGGCACCTTCTGCTGGCGAGTACGCGGTCTTCGGCAGCGGCTTCAGATGCGACGCGAACTGCTCGGATGCCGCGCGCCACGAGAAGCGTTCCGCCCACGCGCGCGCAGTCGTGCGTTCGATCTTCAGCGCCTCGAGGCAGGCTTCCTGCAGGTCCTCGTGCATCGAGCCCGCATCACCGCCGCTGAGCACGTCGATCGGGCCCGTGACGGGATACGCGGCAACCGGCGTGCCGCAGGCGAGCGCCTCGAGCAGCACGAGGCCGAACGTGTCGGTGCGACTCGGGAACACGAACACGTCGGCCGCAGCATACACCTTCGCGAGCTCGGCCTGTGACAGCACGCCGAGATAGTTCGCCTCCGGATAGCGCGACTTCAGCTCCGCGAGCGCGGGGCCTTCGCCCGCGACCCACTTCGAGCCGGGCAGGTCGAGACGCAGGAAGGCCTCGACGTTCTTCTCGATCGCGACGCGGCCCACGTACAGGAAGATCGGCCGTGCGGTATTGAGCACTTTCGATTCCATCGGCCGGAACACGTCGAGGTCGACGCCGCGGGTCCACAGCACGACGTTCGTGAAGCCGAATTTCTCGAGATCCTCCTTGACGACCGGCGTCGGCGCCATCACCGCGAGCGACGGGCCGTGGAACCAGTGCAGGAAGCGGTAGGTCGCGGCGAGCGGGATGCCGAAGCGCGCCTGCACGTATTCCGGAAAGCGCGTGTGATACGCGGTCGTGTACGGCAGCTTGCGCGAGCGTGCGTAGCGTCGCGCGGCGAGGCCGAGCGGGCCTTCGGTCGCGATGTGCAGCGCATCGGGCGCGAACGCGTCGATCCGCGCGCGCAGCTTGCGGTACGGCAGGATCGACAGGCGGATCTCGGGGTAGGTCGGGCAGGGCACCGTGCGGAATTCCAGCGGCGTCAGCAGCTCGACGCGGTGGCCGAGCGCCGTGAGTTCGCGCGACGTGCTCTTCAGCGTGCGCACGACGCCGTTGACCTGCGGTTCCCACGCGTCGGTGACGATCATGATCTTCATCGCGGCATTGTCCTGTAAGTAGGGTTATGTCAGGCAGTGGCCTTGGCCTTGCGCGACGTGGTCTCCGACGGTGCGCTGCGCATCACCGTCCAGTAGACGATCTTCAGTTCGCCTTCCATCGTTTCGACGAGTGCGGACAGGCTTTCGACCCAGTCGCCGTCGTTGCAATACAGCACGCCGTCGATGTCGCGGATCTCCGCCTTGTGGATGTGCCCGCACACGACGCCGTCACAGCCGCGGCGACGCGCCTCGTCGGTCATCACGGTTTCGAACTGCGAAATGAAGTTGACCGCGTTCTTCACCTGGTGCTTCAGGTACTGCGACAGCGACCAGTACTGGAAGCCGAGCCGGCTGCGGATCCGGTTGAACCAGCGGTTCAGCACGAGGATCAGCGTGTAGAGCGTGTCGCCGAGGTACGCGAGCCATTTCGCGTGCTGGATCACGCCGTCGAACAGGTCGCCGTGCACGATCCACAAACGTTTGCCTGCGAGCGTCGTGTGGAACGCCTCGCCGCGCACCTGGATGTCGCCGAACGCGAGATCGCAGAACTGCCGCGCGCCTTCGTCGTGATTGCCGGGGATGTAGACGACCTGCGTGCCCTTGCGCGCCTTGCGCAGGATCTTCTGCACGACGTCGTTGTGTGCCTGCGGCCAGTACCAGCCTTTCTTCAGTTGCCAGCCGTCGATGATGTCGCCGACGAGGTACAGGTATTCCGAATCGTTGTGGCGCAGGAAGTCGAGCAGGTACGGCGCCTGGCAGCCGCTCGAGCCGAGATGGATGTCGGACAGCCAGATGGTGCGGTAGCGATGGGCGGACGGCTCCGGATCGTCGTGCTGCGTGACGTGCTCGGCGGGCGGTTCTTCTGACGAAAGGGCATCGGTTGCGGCCGAGCCGGACAGGAAGGCAGTGGCGGCGCGGGCGCCGATCGGGTGACGGAACAGGGAGGTCGCGGACGTTTTCTGGCCCATGCATGACTCGCGCCGGTTGACATTACCGGCATTGCGCCATGCGGGCGTGACTGTGCCGTGACAGTCACGAGACGTTCTTATTACGACTGTTGCAAGGTGTTTAGCAGTGAATGAAGGGGCGTTGTGTAGCCTGCCGAACCGAACGTGCGGCGCGGGTCCGGCAAGCCGTCAGGCCGGGCGGAAAGGGCCTGGGCGCGTGGTTTTCGTCTGGCGAATGCGGCGCGTCAGCGCGGTATGGCGACGACGCGCGTGCGTGCGATCCGGTCGTGCGGGAACTGGCGGCCGGCATGCAGCCGGGCGGCGCCGGCCCACAGGGCGATCCACGCGGCGGCGAGCGCGAGCGTGACGGGTACCGACAGGCCGAGGAGCGGATGCAGCGCGAGCGGCGGCAGGAACCACAGCCAGCCGAGCGCATAGCGGACGAGCGCGTGGCCGGCGCTCAGCGGCCGGCCGCTCGACGATTCGAGCCGCAGCCGCCAGGTCTTCATCGGCAGCGTCTGGCCGCCGTGCGTCCAGAACCACACGAAGTACGCGCCGACGACGAGCGCGATCCAGGCGGCGAGCAGGTTGTGATGGACGAGGCCGTTGCGTTGCTGCGTCGCGAGGCCGAATGCGAGCCCGGCGAAGAACACGACGCCGAACAGCAGCACGCCTTCGTAGAGCAGCGCGGCGAGGCGCCGCCGCACGGACGGCGCGGCGGCCGGAATTCCGGGTGCGCGGGCGTCGGCCACGGCCGCTCAGGAGCCCTTGAACAGCGACGGCGCGTCGGCGGGCGACACCGGCGCCACGGCGGCCGGCGCGGATGCGGTGCCGGACGTCGACGACGCGGGCACCGGTTGCGCGGCGGCGCCGGCCGAAGCGGGTGCCGGTGCGGCGGTCGTGCCGCTGGCCGCGTGCTCGTGCGAATTGACGAGGCGGCGGACGTCACGGTCGGCGACGGTCGGCGGCGCGCTGACGACGCTCGGCCGGCGGCGGCGCTCGGCCGCTGCGAGCCGTTCCTTCTGCTCTTCGGGGAGTTGCTGGTAGGCCTTCCACGCGCGTTCGCGTGCCTGTGCGGAAAGCTCCTTCGCGCTCTGGTAGTTCTCGCGCGCGACGCGGCGTTGCTCGGGGGTCATCCGCGCCCATTCGGACATCCTGTCCTGCAGGCGTTTCTGGTCATCCGGCGTCAACTTCGCGAAACGCGATGCGATCTTCAGCCATTTGCGCTTGCGGGCGTCGCTGAAGCCGTCCCATTGGTCGGCGAACGGTGCGAGCGCCGCGCGCTGCGCCGGCGTGAGTCGCGCCCACGACAGCGGGCCGGTAGCGGCCGGCAGCGGCAGGGGCAGCGCGGGGAGGTCGGTGGCGGGCCCGGTCGCGGCCGAGGCGGGCGCGGCAGGACTGCTGGCCGCGGCGGAGGTCGTCGCGGGGGGCGGGTGGAATCGCGAGTACGTGGCGACGTAGGAAACGGCGATCGCGATCACGCATCCGAAAAATACGGCCAGGCCGCGCTTCTGACTCACCCGTGCGATCCCCTCGTTATTGTCTGTTAGTGAGCGCGCGAAAGATACGCGTTGAACCCGTGGTCAAGATACGCGTTGAGCGGCAGGTCGTCGCTGAGCATTGCCGCGTCGATATCGGCCAGTTCGGCGGTGCGCTGCATGTCTTCCCAGTAAGCGATGCCGACGAGCCCCGCGAGCAGCAGCGCGAGCGGCCACGCGCGCAGCAGGCGGCGCGCGAACGACGCCTGCGGGCGGCTCGTGGGCGCCGGCGCGTAGGCGCCGCCCGCGCCCGCGAAGGCCGGTACGAACACCGGCGCGGTCGCGGGTTCGGGCTTCTTGCGCGCGAGCGCAGCCCGACGGGCGACGGCCAGCCGGTCAGTGGTCGCGGCAGGAAGTGCCGACGCGCGCTCGTCCAGCGCGCGGCGCACCTTCAGCGCGAATTCGTGTTCTCGGTTTGCGGGAGCGGAGCTCATAGCGTGATTCCTTTGGCCTTGAGCGCTTGCGCCAGGGTATGGGTGGCTCGTGAGCAGTGCGTCTTGACGCTGCCCTCGGAGCACCCCATTGCGGCGGCAGTCTCGGCGACATCCATATCTTCCCAATAACGCATCAGGAACGCTTCCCGTTGACGCGCCGGAAGTTTCTGGATTTCTTCGTCGATCAGGGCCAGAACCTGCTCTCGTTCGAGGCGGTGCTCGCTGCTCTCGACGCCCGCGTTGTCGTCCGCGGATTCGAGTGTTTCGAGCGGGTCGAAGTCGTCGTCGTCGGTGTTGTTCAGCGACGAGAAGAGCGTAACCCAGGTGTTGCGGACTTTCTGCCGGCGGAACCAGTCGTGGATCGCGTTCTGAAGGATCCGCTGAAAAAGCAGCGGCAGCTCGGCCGCCGGCCGGTCGCCGTACTTTTCCGCCAGCTTGATCATCGCGTCCTGCACGATGTCGAGCGACGAATCGTCGTCACGCACGGCGTACGCAGCCTGCTTGAACGCGCGCCTCTCGACGCCCGCCAGAAAGTCGGCGAGTTCCTTGTCTGATGCCATTCCGTAAAGGTATGCGCTGCGGACTGCGGCGTGTGAAAGGTCGAAAAATTTCGTAAAACCCGCGGATGCTAACAAATTTTCGCGCCCCGTGGCACCGGGTTGGGCGCCGTGCGTTGCGCGCGAGCCGCGGCGGCGGGGTGCCGGGCGGTGCCCATGATGCGCTGCGGGATATTTTGCTTGACGACCCATTCATGACCCGCTATCGTCAATGATTCGCAACATGAAGTGATGGTCTCATTTGAGGCTGGCCCAAGAAGCCCGCCCTTCAAACTGGACGCGCCGCTTGAACCCGAGCCACAAGCCCGGCAGAGAGCACCCGATCAATTTTTTGCCGAAAATTCGAAAGGTCAAAATGAACATGCCCAGCGCGGAATTCTCCACGTCGGAACCCCTTTCCCCTCCCGATAGCGACTCCATCGGCGCCACCGTGCTCATGAAGGCACTGGCCGACGAAAACGTCGAATTCATCTGGGGCTACCCCGGCGGCTCGGTTCTCTACATCTACGACGAGCTTTACAAGCAGGACAAGATTCAGCACGTGCTGGTGCGCCACGAACAGGCGGCCGTGCACGCAGCCGATGCGTATGCGCGCTCCACCGGCAATGTCGGCGTCTGTCTCGTGACGTCCGGCCCCGGTGTCACCAATGCGGTGACCGGCATCGCGACGGCGTACATGGATTCGATCCCGATGGTCGTGATCAGCGGCCAGGTGCCGACTGCCGCGATCGGCCAGGACGCATTCCAGGAATGCGACACGGTCGGCATCACGCGTCCGTGCGTGAAGCACAACTTCCTCGTGAAGGACGTGCGCGACCTCGCGGAAACCGTCAAGAAGGCGTTCTACATCGCCCGCACGGGCCGTCCGGGCCCGGTGCTGATCGACATCCCGAAAGACATCTCGAAGACGCCGTGCCAGTACGAGCCGGTCAAGAGCGTGTCGCTGCGTTCGTACAACCCCGTCACGAAAGGCCATTCGGGCCAGATCCGCAAGGCCGTGTCGCTGCTGCTGACGGCGAAGCGTCCTTACATCTATACGGGTGGCGGCATCATCCTCGCCGATGCGTCGCGTGAGCTGAACCAGTTCGCCGACCTGCTCGGCTACCCGGTCACGAACACGCTGATGGGCCTCGGCGGCTATCGCGCGTCGGACAAGAAATTCCTCGGCATGCTCGGCATGCACGGCACCTACGAAGCGAACATGGCGATGCAGCACTGCGACGTGCTGATCGCGATCGGTGCGCGCTTCGACGACCGCGTGATCGGCGACCCGGCGCACTTCGCGTCGCGTCCGCGCAAGATCATCCACATCGACATCGACCCGTCGTCGATCTCGAAGCGCGTGAAGGTCGACATCCCGATCGTCGGCGACGTGAAGGAAGTGCTGAAGGAGCTGATCGAGCAACTGCAGACGGCCGAGCATGGCCCCGACACCGAAGCGCTCGCGCAGTGGTGGAAGGACATCGAGGGCTGGCGCTCGAAGGACTGCCTGAAGTTCGACCGCGAAAGCGAGATCATCAAGCCGCAGTACGTGGTCGAGAAGGCGTGGGAGCTGACGGACGGCAACGCGTTCGTGTGCTCGGACGTCGGCCAGCACCAGATGTGGGCCGCGCAGTTCTACCGTTTCAACAAGCCGCGTCGCTGGATCAACTCCGGCGGCCTCGGCACGATGGGCTTCGGCCTGCCGGCAGCGATGGGCGTCAAGATGGCGCACCCGGACGACGACGTGCTGTGCATCACGGGCGAAGGCTCGATCCAGATGTGCATCCAGGAACTGTCGACCTGCCTGCAGTACGACACGCCCGTGAAGATCATTTCGCTGAACAACCGCTACCTCGGCATGGTTCGCCAGTGGCAGCAGATCGAATACAGCCAGCGCTATTCGCATTCGTACATGGATGCGCTGCCCGATTTCGTGAAGCTCGCCGAAGCGTACGGCCATGTCGGCATGCGGATCGAAAAGACCTCCGATGTGGAACCGGCGCTGAAGGAAGCGCTGCGCCTGAAGGACCGCACCGTGTTTCTCGACTTCCAGACCGATCCGACCGAAAACGTCTGGCCGATGGTACAGGCCGGCAAGGGCATCACCGAGATGCTGCTCGGATCGGAAGATCTGTAACGGCGCGACGCGCGCGCCGGCCCGATGCGGCCGCCTTCACGAAGGGCGGTGCGGCACGCGGCGGCGCGCGGCGCGAGTGAATCGACACGGTACATTCTGGAAGAAGCGAACATGAGACACATCATTTCCGTCCTGCTGGAGAACGAACCGGGCGCGCTGTCGCGCGTGGTCGGCCTGTTTTCCGCACGCGGCTACAACATCGAAACCTTGACGGTGGCGCCGACCGAAGACCAATCGCTGTCGCGGCTCACCATCGTTTCCATTGGCTCCGACGACGTGATCGAACAGATCACGAAGCATCTGAACCGCCTGATCGAGGTGGTGAAAGTGGTGGACCTGACCGACGGTGCACACATCGAACGCGAGCTGATGCTGATCAAGGTACGTGCAGTGGGCAAGGAGCGCGAAGAAATGAAGCGGATGTCGGACATTTTCCGCGGCCGCATCATCGACGTGACCGAAAAGACCTACACGATCGAATTGACGGGCGCGAGCGACAAGCTCGACGCATTCATCCAGGGGCTGGACGCGAGCGCGATCCTCGAGACCGTGCGCACCGGCAGCTCCGGCATCGGACGCGGCGAGCGCATCCTGAAGGTGTGATGCCGAAAATGCCAAATAGGCCCGCCGGGTGCGCCGTCATGTCCCGGCCCGCAGTACTCCATCTGAACGAATTGTTGAATTTTTGAATTAGCGAAGGAACCCATCATGAACGTTTTCTACGACAAAGACGCTGACCTCTCCCTCATCAAGGGCAAGCAAGTCACGATCATCGGCTACGGCTCGCAAGGCCATGCACACGCGCTGAACCTGAAGGAAAGCGGCGTGAACGTGACGGTCGGCCTGCGCAAGGGCGGCGCGTCGTGGAGCAAGGCCGAAAACGCAGGCCTGTCGGTCAAGGAAGTCGCGGAAGCGGTGAAGGGCGCGGACGTCGTGATGATGCTGCTGCCGGACGAGCAGATCGCCGACGTGTACGCGAAGGAAGTGCACGCGAACATCAAGCAGGGCGCAGCGCTCGCATTCGCGCACGGCTTCAACGTCCACTACGGCCAGGTGATCCCGCGCGCCGACCTCGACGTGATCATGATCGCGCCGAAGGCACCGGGCCACACCGTGCGCGGCACGTACTCGCAAGGTGGCGGCGTGCCGCACCTGATCGCGGTTGCGCAGAACAAGTCGGGCGCGGCACGTGACATCGCACTGTCGTACGCGGCAGCGAACGGCGGCGGCCGTGCAGGCATCATCGAGACGAACTTCCGTGAAGAAACCGAAACCGACCTGTTCGGCGAGCAGGCCGTGCTGTGCGGCGGTACCGTCGAGCTGATCAAGGCGGGTTTCGAGACGCTGGTCGAAGCAGGCTACGCGCCGGAAATGGCGTACTTCGAGTGCCTGCACGAACTGAAGCTGATCGTCGACCTGATCTACGAAGGCGGCATCGCGAACATGAACTACTCGATCTCGAACAACGCCGAGTACGGTGAGTACGTGACGGGCCCGCGCGTCGTCACGGAAGAGACGAAGAAGGCGATGAAGCAGTGCCTGACCGACATCCAGACGGGCGAGTACGCAAAGAGCTTCATTCTCGAGAACAAGGCAGGCGCTCCGACGCTGCAATCGCGCCGCCGCCTGACGGCCGAGCACCAGATCGAGCAGGTCGGCGCGAAGCTGCGCGCGATGATGCCGTGGATCGCGAAGAACAAGCTCGTCGACCAGACGAAGAACTAAGCACCGCGTGCTGTTCCGGCCCTTCGAGTGGAGGGCCGGCATCAAAAAGCCGTCCGAAGGCAGCAGTGCCCCGGGCGGCTTTTGTTATGCTACGGGCTTTGCAATTCACCGAACACAGAACGAATCCATGAACTATCCTCATCCGATCATCGCGCGCGAAGGCTGGCCGTTCATCGCGATTGCTGCCGTCATCGCGCTGTTGATCCACGCCGTCGGGGGCTTCGGCTTCGCGTGGCCGTTCTGGCTGCTGCTCGTCTTCGTCGTCCAGTTCTTCCGCGATCCGCAGCGCCCGATCCCGGCGCAGCCGAACGCGGTGCTGTGCCCGGCGGATGGCCGCATCGTCGCGGTCGAGACCGCACAGGATCCTTACGCGAACCGCGAAGCGCTGAAGATCAGCGTGTTCATGAATGTCTTCAACGTCCATTCGCAGCGTTCGCCGGTCGATGGCGCGATCACCAAGGTCGAGTACTTCCCGGGCGCGTTCCTGAATGCGGCGATCGACAAGGCATCGACCGAGAACGAGCGCAACGCGGTCGTGATCCAGACGGCGAGCGGCAAGACCGTTACCGCCGTGCAGATCGCCGGCCTCGTCGCACGCCGGATTCTCTGCTACGTGCGCGCCGGCGAGCCGCTTTCGCGCGGCCAGCGCTATGGTTTCATCCGCTTCGGTTCGCGCGTCGACGTGTACCTGCCGCTCGGCAGCCGCGCGAAGGTGTCGATCGGCGAGAAGGTCTACGCGTCGTCGACGATCCTCGCCGAGCTCGAACAGTAAGCGGCGGGCGCACGATGGCCGCATTCAAACCGCGCCGGCCGCGCAACGGCTCCGGCCAGACGCCGCGACCGTTCCGACGCAACAAGGGGATGGCAGCCGATCCGGTGCCGATCGAGAGCCGTCGGGCTGCGCGCCAGCGCTTCCTCAAGACGCGCGGCATCTACCTGCTGCCGAACGCGTTCACGACCGCCGCGCTATTCTGCGGCTTCTTCGCGGTCGTGCAGGCGATGAACGTGCGCTTCGAGATCGCCGCGATCGCGATTTTCGTCGCGATGGTGCTCGACGGGATGGATGGCCGCGTGGCGCGCATGACGCATACGCAGAGCGCATTCGGCGAGCAGTTCGACAGCCTGTCGGACATGGTGTCGTTCGGCGTCGCGCCCGCGCTCGTGATGTACGAGTGGGTGCTGAAGGATCTGGGCCGCTGGGGCTGGCTGGCTGCGTTCGTCTACTGCTCGGGTGCGGCGTTGCGCCTCGCGCGCTTCAATACGAACATCGGCGTGGTGGACAAGCGTTTCTTCCAGGGGCTGCCGAGCCCGGCCGCCGCCGCGCTGATCGCCGGCTTCGTGTGGCTCGCGACCGACAACCGCGTGCCGATGAAGCTCGGCTGGTTGCCGTGGGTCGCATTCGTGCTGACGATCTACGCGGGCGTGACGATGGTGTCGAACGCGCCGTTCTACAGCGGCAAGGCGCTCGACGTGCGGCATCGCGTGCCGTTCGCGGCGATCCTGCTCGTCGTCGTCGCGTTCGTGCTCGTGTCGTCCGATCCGCCGCTGATGCTGTTCTGCCTGTTCGTGCTGTACGGGCTGTCCGGCTACGTGTTCTGGGCCTATATGGCCATCCGCGGGCGCGCGAATCCGGCGCGCTCGTCGCAGCGCGATCACTGACGCGCGATTTGCCCGGAAACGGCGGCCTCGGGCCGCCGTTTTCATTTGCCCCTTTTTCGAGCCGAACCGCCGGAATTCCGGGGTGCCGTCCGATTGCGCGCCCAACGGAATGTCGCTATAGTCTTCGGCATGACTGCATTTTCCCGCCTCTCCCTCCTTCTAGCCGGTGCGCCGCTACGCGCGCTAGCTTCGGCGCGCCTGCCGCGCTGACCGTTCCCGCCCTCCGTCAAGCCTCGTCTGTTGTTGAGCGTCGCCAGCGGTGGCGCGATCTCGTTACGTTTGACTTCCGTATAAAGAGCCCTGGAGCCCCCCATGACAGACAAGCTGATCATTTTCGATACGACGTTGCGTGACGGCGAGCAATCGCCCGGCGCGTCGATGACGAAGGAAGAGAAAATCCGCATCGCGAAGCATCTCGAGCGGATGAAGGTCGACGTGATCGAAGCCGGCTTCGCGGCCAGCTCGAACGGCGACTTCGACGCGATCCACACGATTGCCGGTCTCGTGAAGGACAGCACGATCTGCTCGCTGGCGCGGGCCAACGACAAGGACATCCAGCGCGCGGCCGACGCGCTGAAGCCGGCCAACAGCTTCCGGATCCACACGTTCATCGCGACGTCGCCGCTGCACATGGAGAAGAAGCTGCGGATGACGCCCGACCAGGTGTTCGAGCAGGCGCGTCTCGCGGTGCGTTTCGCGCGCAAGTTCACCGACAACGTCGAGTTCTCGCCGGAAGACGGCAGCCGTTCCGACCTGGATTTCCTCTGCCGCGTGCTGGAAGCCGTGATCGCCGAAGGCGCGACGACGATCAACATCGCCGACACGGTCGGCTACGGCGTGCCGGAACTGTACGGCAACCTCGTGAAGACGCTGCGCGAGCGCATTCCGAACTCGGACAAGGCGATCTTCTCCGTGCACTGCCACAACGATCTCGGGATGGCCGTCGCGAACTCGCTCGCGGGCGTGAAGATCGGCGGCGCGCGTCAGATCGAGTGCACGATCAACGGTCTCGGCGAGCGCGCGGGCAACACGTCGCTCGAGGAAATCGTGATGGCCGTGAAGACCCGCAAGGACTACTTCGGCCTCGACGTCGGCATCGACACGACGCAAATCGTGCCGACGTCGAAGCTCGTGTCGCAGATCACCGGCTTCGTCGTGCAGCCGAACAAGGCGGTGGTCGGCGCGAATGCGTTCGCGCACGCGTCGGGCATCCACCAGGACGGCGTGCTGAAGGCGCGCGACACCTACGAGATCATGCGCGCGGAAGACGTGGGCTGGACCGCGAACAAGATCGTGCTCGGCAAGCTGTCGGGCCGTAACGCGTTCAAGCAGCGCCTGCAGGAGCTCGGCGTGTCGCTCGACAGCGAAACCGAACTCAATGCCGCGTTCATGCGCTTCAAGGATCTGGCCGACCGCAAGGCCGAGATCTTCGACGAGGACATCATCGCGATCGTGTCCGAGGAATCGGCGCTCGCGCACGAGCACGAGCACTTCAAGTTCGTATCGCTGTCGCAGCGCTCGGAAACGGGCGAGCAGCCGCAGGCGAAGATCGTGTTCGCGGTCGAAGGCAAGGAAGTGACCGGCGAGGCGCGCGGCAACGGCCCGGTCGACGCGACGTTCAACGCGATCGAAGGCGAAGTCGGCAGCGGTTCCGAGCTGCTGCTGTACTCGGTGAACGCGATCACGACCGGCACGCAGGCGCAGGGCGAAGTGACCGTCCGGCTGTCGCGGAGCGGGCGGATCGTCAATGGCGTCGGCACCGATCCGGACATCGTCGCGGCGTCGGCCAAGGCGTACATCTCCGCGCTGAACAAGCTGCATTCGAAGGACGACAAGGTCAACCCGCAGCGCTCGTAAGCGCCGCGCGCTGCGCCTTGCCGAAACGCCCCGTGCGGCCTTGTGCCGCCGGGGCGTTTTTCATGCGCGGCTCATTCCGCGGCCGGCGTGCGGAACAGCCAGCGGCGTGCGGCCGGGCGGGGCGCCGGGCTGCGCCTGCGGAACTCGACCGCGATCCCGCGCCGCGGCGCATCGGCAACGAACGCGTCGAGCAGCTCGAGCACGTCGTGATCGATGTAGTCGGCGCGCGTCGCATCGATGATCACCGCTGCGTGATCCGGAATGTGCCGCAGGTGGTGCTTGACCTGCACCTTGCCGAGGAACGACACGTCCTTGCGGAACGACAGCAGGAAGTGGTCGTCGTGCTGCGCGAGCGTGACGGGGCTCTTCAGGTTCGCGACGGCGACCGCCAGCACGCTGCACGCGAGGCCGAGCGCGATGCCGAACAGCAGGTCGACCGCGAGCACGCCGGCAATCGTCGCGGCGAACGGCACGAATGCGGCCGGCCCCTGTTTCATCACCGAGCGGAACAGTGCCGGTTTCGCGAGCTTGAAGCCCGTGTGGATCAGGATCGCGGCAAGGCTCGCGAGCGGGATCAGGTTGATCAGGCCGGTGAGCGCGAACACGCTCGCGAGCAGCAGCATCCCGTGGACGATCGCCGACATCCGGCTTTGCGCGCCCGCATTGACGTTGACCGAGCTGCGCACGATCACCGATGTGATCGGCAGGCCGCCGACCGCGCCTGCGACGAGGTTGCCGACGCCTTGTGCCTTCAGCTCGCGATCGGGCTGGGTCGGCCGGCGCTTCGGATCGATCTGTTCGACCGCCTCGAGGCTCAGCAGGGTCTCGAGGCTGGCGACGACCGCGAGCGTGATCGCGACGCGCCACACGTCCGGATTGACGAGCTGCGCGAAGTTGGGACCGAGCTCCGCATGCTTGAGCGATGCCGCGAAGGCGGCGAACGACCCGAGCTCCGGCAGCGTCACGCGATGGGTGGCGCCCGGCGCGACCGACGGCGCGACGACGCCCAGCACGAGCGTGGCGCCGATGCCCAGCACGACGACCGCGAGCGGCGCGGGTACCGAGCGCACCAGCGCGAAGCGGCGCAGCGCGGGCGTGTCCCATGCGATCAGCAGCGCAAGCGACACGAGCGCGACGCCCGTGGCGGCCCACGCGATCGGCAGGCTGGGCCATGAAGCAAACGATTGCGCGGCCGCGCCGCCGATGCCGAACGCGAACGGAATCTGCTTCACGATCAGCAAGAGGCCGATCGCGGCGAGCATGCCCTTGATGACGGGCGACGGCACGTAGGCGGCGAAGCGGCCGGCGCGCAGCATGCCGAACCCGAACTGCAGCACGCCGGACAGCAGCACGGCCAGCAGGAACGCGGAGAAACTGCCGAGTTGCGCGATGCCTTCGACGACGATCACGACGAGGCCGGCAGCCGGCCCGCTGACGGACAGCGACGAGCCGCTCAGCAGCGCGACGACGATACCGCCGACGATGCCGGACACGAGCCCGGCGAACGGTTCGACGCCGGAGGCGTTCGCGATGCCGAGACAGAGCGGCAGCGCGACGAGGAAAACGACGATGCCGGCGACGATGTCGCGCGGCAGGGTGGACAAACGCTCGTTGAATTTCATGGTCGGGGCGATTTCATTGGCGTAGGGACGGGGGATCAACCGAGCGCGGCGGCGGTAATCTGCGCGGATTCTGCTTGCACGGGCGGTGTGTCGTAACCGGAGTCGAGCACCTTCAGGCGGCCGTCGGCGAGCGAGAAGATCCAGCCGTGCACGAGCGGCGGCCGTTCGCGGCCGCGCACGATCGGCGACGCGCGCAGCAGCCGCACCTGTTCGAGCACGTTCAGTTCCGCGAGACGATCGGCGGCGGCCGTGTCGTCGAGCCCGTCGAGCGCATCGCGATGACGCCGTGCGAGCGCGCAGAGCGGCGCGATGCGGCGTGCGACGTGCGGCAGGTCCGATGGCGGCGGCAGTAGCGAGGCGCGTACGCCGCCGCAGCCGTAGTGCCCGCATACGATCACGTGATCGACCTGGAGCACGCGCACTGCGTATTCGAGCACGCTCGCCGAGTTGTCGTCGTCGGGGTGGAACAGGTTCGCGATGTTGCGATGGACGAACAGTTCTCCGGGCGCGCTGTGCGTGATGGTTTCGGCCGGCACGCGGCTGTCCGCGCAGCCGATCCACAGCACGCGCGGGTTCTGGCCGCGCGCGAGCGCGTCGAAGAAACCGGGCGTGTGTTCACGCGTCTCGCGGGCCCAGGCAATGTTGGCAACCAGCATGCTCTTGGGGCGATTCATAAGGATTCCTTTCTGATAAGGGCAAATAAATATCGACGAAATGACGCAATTGCAATCTTTCTAAATTGAAAGGTTTGGTTTCGACTGATATTAGGGGTATGCCCTAGCACTCCGGGTGCATTGAAACAAATTGTTTCAAATTGATTTGGCGCAGTGCATTGCATGCACCAACCCAACGCATGACATGCATCGGGTATGCCTGTTTCGGCGCAACGGCCCGCATGACGGGGCGTTCAGCGGATTGCCCTCGGAATGTCATCGATCGGAAAAGTTTTCCGCCATATTCCGTGAATTAAATAATGTGACGGAAAAAAGGAAATGGCCATTCACGCAATAATTCGTGAATGGCCATTGTGAAAATTGCGCGTAAATGCGTAATCGGTCAGAACATGCTGCGGCGGTCGGGATCGTGCAGCGGGTCCGGCGTTTTCTGCGTGATGCGCAGGATGCCCTGAGGATCGAAGTAGAAGCTGTACATCATGTACCAGACGTTGTCCTCGAGGTAGCGGTACGTCCACACCTCGCGCTTCATCAGCGGGAAATAGGACGTCTCGACCGGGCGGCCGAAATTGACGAGAACGTCGGTCTTCGTCCACTTGCCGATCTCCGCGCGATAGAACTCGCTCGGCTGCAGCACCTGGCGTACGTTGACGATCTTGTGGGCCGCGTCGACGTCGGCCGCGACGGTGACCTCGCCCATCGGCTGGGTCGGCCACATCAGGCGCTTGCCGCCGCCGGGCAGGTCGTAGATCTCGCGCGGCGGGCCCATGCGCGCGACGATCGCCGACTCGTCCTGGCCGGCCTGGTATTGCTGCCACGGTTGCGCGCAACCGGCCAGCAGCGCGGCGGCGCAGGCGAACAGCACCGGCAGGCGCGCGGGAATGCGAATGCGCATGGGGATTCTCCAGAATGCGGAAACATTTCCCGTTGTATCACGGACGGCGCGCGGCGGTGCATCGCGTGGAAAAAATCGGTGCGGATCACCGGTGCTGCCGCGCTTGCAGCCGGCAGGGGCGCCGGCCTATGATCCGCGCTTCTCGGGCGGATTGAAGGGCAGGTGGCCGATGCAGGGGTGGAAGCGGTATGCGCTCGCGTTGAGCGCGGGGTGGATGCTGGCGTCGTCCGCGTTTGCCGGCGGCGAGCCGGTGCGGATCGCGCTGATCGAAGGGATGTCGGGCCCGTTCGCGAACGCGGGTGCGGCGGTCGAGCGCAACCTGCGCTTCGGCGTCGAGCAGGTCAACGCGGCGGGCGGCGTGAAATTGCGCGACGGCGCGCATCCGCTCGAACTCGTCGTGCTCGACAGCAAGGGCAGCCCGGAAGAGGCGCTCGTGCAGTTGCGCGCGGCCGCGGACCGGCATATCGGTTTCGTCGCGCAGGGCAACAGCTCGGCCGTCGCGGCGGCGCTCGTCGCGGCGCTCGACAAGCTGAACGCGCGCGATCCGGACAACCGGATGCTGTTCCTCAACTATTCGGCCGACGATCCGGCGCTGACGGGCGCGCGCTGCAGCTTCTGGCACTTCCGCTTCGACGCGCATGCGGGGATGCGGATGGCTGCGCTCGCGGATGTGATGGCGCGCGACCGCGCGCTGCGCAAGGTCTACCTGCTGAACCAGGACTACAGCTTCGGCCACGACGTCAGCGCGCTCGCGCGACAGGCGCTGGCGGCGCGGCGCCCGGACGTGACGATCGCGGGCGATGAATTCCACCCGATCGGGCGGATCAAGGATTTCTCGCCATACATCGCGAAGATCCGCGCGAGTGGCGCGGACGCTGTCGTGACCGGCAACTGGGGCAACGACCTCACGCTGCTCGTGAAGGCGGCGCGCGAGCAGGGGCTGAATGCGAAGTTCTATACGTTCTACGGCAACAGCCTCGGTGCGCCGGCGGCGCTGGGCGATGCGGGCGTCGGGCGGGTCGTGGCCGTGGCGGACTGGCATCCGAACGCGGGCGGCGCAAAATCGGATGCGTTCTACCGCGCGTTCCGGTCCCGTTTCCCGGCCGCGCAGGACGACTATCCGGTGCGACGGATGAGCCTGATGGTCGAGATGCTGGCCGCCGCGATGAACCGCGCGGGTTTGGCCGACCCGGTCGCGGTCGCGCGCGCGCTCGAAGGCTTGTCGTTCGACGACGGCTTCCATGCGTCGCGAATGCGCGCGCAGGATCATCAACTGATCCAGCCCCTTTACGTGATGGAGATGGACAAGGCCGGCACGCCGGGCGTGCGCTTCGACAACGAAGGCTCGGGCTACGGCTTCCGGACGGTGCTCGCGGTGCCGGCGCCGCGCACGGAGATGCCGTCGGCATGCTCGATGACGCGCCCGTGACAGGGGGCGGTAAGAACGGTGGGGAGTTGTGCTACAATGCCCGCCGGTTGTAAGTCACGGCACGGCCATTCTTCCGTGTCCGCCTGTTCAGTTAGAAAGGAAATCACATGTCTGTTGCAGATATCAAGAAGTCGGAAGTCGTTGCTCAGTTCGCCCGCGCTACCAACGACACGGGTTCGCCCGAAGTCCAGGTCGCACTGCTGACCGCACGTATCGTCGAACTGACGGGTCACTTCAAGACCCACGCGAAGGATCACCACAGCCGCCGCGGCCTGCTGCGCATGGTGAGCCGCCGCCGCAAGCTGCTCGACTACCTCAAGGGCAAGGATGCCGACCGTTACCGCGCACTGATCGAGAAGCTGGGTCTGCGTAAGTAATCGAGGCGATTGCCGCCAGCAAGATGCCTGTGTCAGTCCGCTGATACAGGCATTTTGTTTTTGCGCGGTGCGTAGCGTCACACGCACCGCAGGCTGTCCGGCACGTTGGTGCGGGGCTGCCGCACGGCTGATACCGGGGTCGGGATTTGTGTCATTCCAGCGCGTCGCTGCAAGAGCGCCGCGCTGGAATGGCATAAAAAACACACCTTGCTCCGGGTGATTCGGTCGGGACGCCGCCGCGCGGGATGGCCGGCGCGGCGAATGAAATGCATGAATTACAAAGGAGCAACCATGTCCATGTTCAACAAGGTCGTGAAGGAATTCCAGTGGGGCCAGCACAAGGTGCGCCTCGAAACCGGTGAAGTCGCTCGCCAGGCGAGCGGCGCCGTGATCGTCGACGTCGAAGATACCGTCGTGCTGGCAACCGTCGTCGGTGCGAAGTCGGCGAAGCCGGGTCAGGACTTCTTCCCGCTGACCGTCGACTACCTCGAAAAGACCTACTCGGCCGGCAAGATCCCGGGCGGCTTCTTCCGCCGCGAAGGCCGTCCGTCGGAACACGAGACGCTGACGTCGCGCCTGATCGACCGTCCGCTGCGCCCGCTGTTCCCGGAAGGCTTCTACAACGAAGTCCAGGTCGTGATCCACGTGCTGTCCGTGAACCCGGAAATCCCGGCGGACATCCCCGCGCTGATCGGCGCATCGGCTGCGCTCGCCGTGTCGGGCCTGCCGTTCAACGGTCCGGTCGGTGCCGCGCGCGTCGCGTACATCGACAACGCATACGTGCTGAACCCGACGCGTGACCAGATCAAGGCATCGAGCCTCGATCTCGTCGTCGCCGGTACGGAGCGCGCCGTGCTGATGGTCGAATCGGAAGCCGATCAGCTGTCGGAAGAAGTGATGCTGGGCGCCGTGGTGTTCGGTCACGAGCAGATGCAAGTCGCGATCGACGCGATCCACGAACTGGTGCGCGAAGGCGGCAAGCCCGAGTGGGACTGGCAGCCGGCGCCGAAGAACGAACCGCTGATCGCGCGCGTGACCGAGCTGGCGCAGAACGACCTGCTCGCCGCTTACCAGCTCCGCGACAAGCAGGCTCGCTCGACGAAGCTGAAGGAAGTCTACTCGGCGACCTCGGCGAAGCTCGAGGAAGACGCGCAGGCAGCCGGTACGGCAGCAGCCGACAAGGCTACCGTCGGCAACGTCCTGTTCGACATCGAAGCGAAGATCGTCCGTTCGCAGATCCTGAACGGCGAGCCGCGCATCGACGGTCGCGACACGCGCACCGTGCGCCCGATCGAAATCCGCACCGGCGTGCTGCCGCGTACCCACGGCTCGGCGCTGTTCACGCGCGGCGAGACGCAGGCGCTGGTCGTCGCGACGCTCGGCACGAAGGGTGACGAGCAGATCATCGACGCGCTCGAAGGCGAATACCGCGAGCGCTTCATGCTCCACTACAACATGCCCCCGTTCGCGACCGGTGAAACGGGTCGCGTCGGCTCGCCGAAGCGCCGCGAAATCGGCCACGGCCGCCTCGCGAAGCGCGCGCTGGTCAAGTGCCTGCCGAGCGCCGACGAATTCGGCTACTCGATCCGCGTCGTGTCGGAAATCACCGAGTCGAACGGTTCGTCGTCGATGGCATCGGTGTGCGGCGGCTGCCTCGCGCTGATGGACGCCGGCGTGCCGATGAAGGCGCACGTCGCGGGTATCGCGATGGGCCTGATCCTCGAAGGCAACAAGTTCGCGGTGCTGACCGACATCCTCGGCGACGAAGATCACCTCGGCGACATGGACTTCAAGGTGGCCGGCACGGAGCAAGGCGTGACGGCGCTGCAGATGGACATCAAGATCCAGGGCATCACGAAGGAAATCATGCAGGTCGCGCTCGCACAGGCGAAGGAAGGCCGCATGCACATCCTCGGCAAGATGACGTCGGCGGTTTCGGGTGCGAACACGCAACTGTCGGAATTCGCGCCGCGCATGATCACGATCAAGATCAACCCGGAAAAGATCCGCGACGTGATCGGCAAGGGTGGTTCGGTGATCCGCGCGCTGACGGAAGAAACGGGCACGACCATCGACATCTCGGATGACGGTGTCGTGACGATCGCGAGCACGAACAGCGACGGCATGGCCGAAGCGAAGAAGCGCATCGAGCAAATCACGGCCGAGATCGAAGTCGGCCAGGTGTACGAAGGTACGGTGCTCAAGCTGCTCGATTTCGGCGCGATCGTGAACCTGCTGCCGGGCAAGGACGGCCTGCTGCACATCTCGGAAATCGTCAACGAGCGCGTGAAGGACATCAACGACTACCTGAAGGAAGGCCAGCAAGTTAAGGTCAAGGTAATCCAGACGGACGAGAAGGGTCGCGTGCGTCTGTCGGCAAAGGCGCTGCTGAATGAAGCAGCGGCGGCGTCGCAGTCGGACACGCCGCCGCAGCAGTAAGCGGGTAGGCGGACCAACGGCCGGCAGTGCGAAAGCGTGCCGGCCGTTTTTTCTGTAGCATCGTTGTGCGGCGCAGCAGCGCCGGCGAGGCGCCCGTGCCGCGTGCGCGGGCGCGCCATCCGATTCCGATCCTGGAGCGACCCTCACCATGAAAGCCATCGAAATCACCGAATTCGGCGCCCCCGACGTGCTGAAGCTTGCGGAGCGTCCGCGCCCCGAACCGAAGCGCGGCGAAGTGCTGATCAAGGTGGCGGCTTCCGGCGTGAACCGGCCCGACGTGTTTCAGCGCAAGGGCGCCTATGCGCCGCCGCCGGGCGCGTCGGATCTGCCGGGCCTCGAGGTTGCGGGCGAGATCGTCGGCGGCGACCTGTCCGATGCCGCGCTGAACCCGTTCGGCCTGAAGCTCGGCGATCGCGTGTGCGCGTTGCTCGCGGGTGGCGGTTATGCCGAGTACGCGGTCGTGCCGCTGCCGCAGTGCCTGCCGGTGCCCGACGGGTTGACCGATATCGAGGCCGCATCGCTGCCGGAAACGTTTTTCACCGTGTGGAGCAACGTGTTCGACCGTGCGCAACTCGGCGCGGGCGAGGGTGGCGAGCAGGAGACGCTGCTCGTGCAGGGTGGCTCGAGCGGCATCGGCGTGACGGCGATCCAGATCGCGCATGCGCTCGGCTTTCGCGTGTTCGCGACGGCCGGCACTGCCGACAAATGCCGTGCGTGCGAGGCGCTCGGCGCCGAACGCGCGATCAACTACAAGACCGAGGATTTCGTCGAGGTCGTGAAGTCGCTGACGCACGATCGCGGCGTCGACGTGATCCTCGACATGGTGGCGGGTTCGTACGTGCCGCGCGAACTGTCCGCGCTCGCGGACGGCGGTCGTCTCGTGCTGATCGCGCTGCTCGGCGGCGCGAAGGCCGAGGTCAACCTGGGCGAGATCCTGCGTCGCCGGCTGACGGTGACCGGTTCGACGCTGCGGCCGCGCCCGGTCGAGTTCAAGGCGCGCATCGCTGCGCAGCTGAAGGCGCGCGTGTGGCCGCTGATCGCCGACGGCCGCATCAAGCCGGTGATCTACCGCGTGCTGCCGGCTGCGGAGGCTGCGCAGGCGCACGCGCTGATGGAAAGCAGCGAGCATACCGGCAAGATCGTGCTCGATTGGGGTACGAACGCCTGACGGCCCGTGCGGCCGGACTTGACATGCGCGGTTTGACCGGGTCAAGCCGTGCGCAGTAAAATCGCGGGTTTGCTTCGCCAGATCAAACCTGACGGCCGGTTTCCGGCGCGTTAATGACACAGCGGTGACGAGACAGACACGATGTCGAAACAGAGAACAAAGCGGGTGATCGGCAACTGGAAGATGCACGGCCGGCTGGCCGGCAACCAGGCGTTGCTGAACGAAGTGGTGCAGGGCGCGGGCGCGGTGGCGGCCGAAACGTCGATCGGCGTGTGCGTGCCGTTCCCGTATCTCGCGCAGGTTCAGGCGCAGCTTGACGGCGGCCGTGTCGCGTTCGGCGCGCAGGACGTGTCCGCGCACGAACAAGGTGCGTTCACCGGCGAAGTGGCGGCCGCGATGGTTGCGGAGTTCGGCGCGCGCTATGCGATCGTCGGTCACTCGGAGCGTCGTGCGTACCACGGCGAGACCAGCGAGACGGTCGCCGCGAAGACGCAGCGCGCGCTTGCGGCGGGTCTTACGCCGGTCGTGTGCGTGGGCGAGACGCTCGACGAGCGCGAGTCGGGTGCGACCGAGCAGGTCGTCGGCGCGCAGCTCGACGCCGTGCTGGCCGTGCTGACGGTCGAAGATGCCGCGCGCATCGTCGTCGCATACGAGCCGGTGTGGGCGATCGGTACGGGCAAGAGCGCGACGTCGGCGCAGGCGCAAGACGTGCACGCGTTCCTGCGTGCGCGTCTGGCGGCGAAGGGTGCGGCGGACGTGTCCGTGCTGTACGGCGGCAGCGTGAAGCCGGACAACGCGGAAGAGCTGTTCGCGCAGCCGGACATCGACGGCGGCCTGATCGGCGGCGCGTCGCTGAAGGCGGAAGATTTCCTGGCGATCTGCCGGGCCGCGCGTTGAGCGGTCCGCGATCGAATTGAACCATGACGGCGGCCGGTCGATCCGGTCGCCCGATCCAATTGGGTGGGTGTGATGCTGTTATTCAAAACGCTGATTATTGTGGTGCAGGTGCTGTCTGCACTCGGTGTGATTGGTCTCGTGCTGCTGCAGCACGGCAAGGGTGCCGACATGGGCGCCGCATTCGGCAGCGGTGCGTCGGGCAGCCTGTTCGGTGCGACGGGCTCGGCGAACTTCCTGTCGCGCACGACGGGCATTCTCGCGACGATCTTTTTTATCGCGACGCTCGCGCTGACGTACCTCGGTTCGTACAAGTCGACGCCGTCGGCAGGCGTGCTCGGCGCGGCTGCGACCGCACCGGCATCGGCGCCCGCAGCGTCGGTGCCGGCCGTCGCGGCGTCCGCTGTCGCGGGTTCGGCTGCGAGCGCGCCGGGCCAGGACGTCCCGAAATAAAAAGTTAAAATTTTTGCGTTTGTGCGTTGAACAATTCTGGAAGTCGGGTTAGAATTTAATTCTTGAAGCGATTCGCGGGAAACAAGCAACACAACCCGAGTTGCATGCAGTGCCGACGTGGTGAAATTGGTAGACACGCTATCTTGAGGGGGTAGTGGCGAAAGCTGTGCGAGTTCGAGTCTCGCCGTCGGCACCAAAGTTACTCAATGCCAGCCGCTTCTAGTGGCTGGCATTTTTCATTTCTGGGGTGTGCTTGCGGTTGTCTTGCGATCGCATGCACTCCGAAATGATCCCTTCCGCCGGATAGTGGTATTCTCCGGACGCTCAGAACCAACCGATAGAGGATTGCCTTGAACCTCGCAGCCTATTACCCCGTCTTGTTGTTCCTCCTCGTGGGCACTGGTTTAGGTATAGCGCTGGTCAGCATCGGCAAGCTCCTTGGCCCCAACAAGCCGGACGTCGAGAAGAACGCACCGTACGAGTGCGGCTTCGAAGCCTTTGAAGACGCCCGGATGAAATTCGACGTCCGGTATTACCTCGTCGCCATCCTGTTCATCATCTTCGATCTCGAAACCGCATTCCTGTTTCCGTGGGGCGTCGCGCTCCGGGACATCGGCTGGCCGGGTTTCATCGCAATGATGATTTTTCTGCTCGAATTCCTGCTGGGCTTTGCCTATATCTGGAAGAAAGGCGGGCTCGACTGGGAGTGATGGGTTAATCGCCGGTTTGCATGGGCGGCCACGCTCGGTCGCTCGTCTGGAGTGGAAAGCAAATGAGTATCGAAGGGGTCTTGAAGGAAGGGTTTGTCACCACGACGGCTGACAAGCTGATCAACTGGACGCGTACCGGCTCGCTGTGGCCGATGACGTTCGGGCTCGCGTGTTGCGCCGTCGAGATGATGCATGCGGGCGCCGCCCGTTACGATCTGGACCGGTTCGGCGTCGTGTTTCGTCCGAGCCCGCGTCAATCGGACGTGATGATCGTCGCCGGCACGCTCTGCAACAAGATGGCGCCCGCGCTGCGCCGCGTGTACGACCAGATGGCCGAGCCGCGCTGGGTGATCTCGATGGGATCGTGCGCGAACGGCGGTGGTTACTACCACTACTCGTATTCGGTGGTCCGCGGCTGCGACCGGATCGTGCCGGTCGACGTCTACGTGCCGGGCTGTCCGCCCACGGCCGAGGCGCTGGTCTACGGCGTGATCCAGCTTCAGGCGAAGATCCGCCGCACCAATACCATCGCCCGTCAATAAAGCCCCGAGCGTCCCCTCAATATGGCAAGCAAAATCGAGACCCTCAAGGCAAACCTCGAAGCCGCGCTCGGCGCGCGCGTGGTGAGCCTCACCGAAGCGATCGGTGAACTGACGCTCGTCGTGAAGGCGAGCGATTACCTCGAAGTCGCAAAGATGCTGCGCGACGATCCGAAGCTCCGTTTCGAGCAACTGCTCGATCTCTGCGGCGTCGACTACCAGACCTTCGGCGACGGCGCCTACGACGGCCCGCGCTTCGCGGCCGTGTCGCACCTGCTGTCGGTCACGAACAACTGGCGCCTGCGCCTGCGCGCGTTCGCGCCGGACGACGACCTGCCGATCGTGGCGTCGCTGGTCGACATCTGGACCTCCGCGAACTGGTACGAGCGCGAAGCGTTCGACCTGTACGGCATCGTGTTCGAAGGCCACCCCGACCTGCGCCGCATCCTCACCGACTACGGCTTCATCGGCCACCCGTTCCGCAAGGACTTCCCGGTGTCGGGCTACGTCGAAATGCGTTACGACCCGGAAGAGAAGCGCGTCGTGTACCAGCCGGTGACGATCGAGCCGCGCGAAATCACGCCGCGCGTGATCCGCGAGGATCGCTATGGCGGTCTGAAACATTAAGGGGGCGTCATGGCAGAAATCAAGAACTACACGCTCAACTTCGGCCCGCAGCACCCGGCAGCGCACGGCGTGCTGCGCCTCGTGCTCGAGCTCGACGGCGAAGTCATCCAGCGTGCCGATCCGCACATCGGCCTGCTGCACCGCGCGACCGAAAAGCTCGCGGAATCCAAAACCTTCATCCAGTCCGTGCCGTACATGGACCGTCTCGACTACGTGTCGATGATGGTCAACGAGCACGGCTATGTGCTCGCGATCGAAAAGCTGCTCGGCATCGAAGTGCCTGAGCGCGCGCAGTACATCCGCGTGCTGTTCGACGAGGTCACGCGCGTGCTGAACCACCTGATGTGGATCGGCGCACACGCACTCGACGTCGGCGCGATGGCGGTGTTCCTGTATGCCTTCCGCGAACGCGAAGACCTGATGGACGTGTACGAAGCGGTGTCCGGTGCCCGGATGCACGCGGCGTATTACCGCCCGGGCGGCGTCTACCGCGATCTGCCTGACGCAATGCCGCAATACAAGGCGTCGAAGATTCGCAACGAGAAGGCGCTCGCGAAGATGAACGAAGCGCGCAGCGGCTCGGTGCTCGATTTCATCGACGATTTCTTCACGCGCTTCCCGAAGTGCGTCGACGAATACGAAACGCTGCTCACCGACAACCGGATCTGGAAGCAGCGTCTGGTCGGGATCGGCGTGGTCAGCCCCGAACGCGCGCTGCAGATGGGCCTGACGGGCCCGATGCTGCGTGGCTCGGGCATCGCGTGGGATCTGCGCAAGAAGCAGCCGTACGAAGTGTACGACCGCATGGATTTCGACGTGCCGGTCGGCGTGAACGGCGATTGCTACGACCGCTATCTGGTGCGTGTCGAAGAAATGCGCCAGTCGGTCCGCATCGCGAAACAGTGTATTGAGTGGCTCCGCAAGAATCCGGGCCCGGTGATGACGGACAATCACAAGGTTGCACCGCCGTCGCGCGTCGGCATGAAAACCAACATGGAAGACTTGATTCACCACTTCAAGCTCTTCACCGAAGGTTTCCATGTGCCGGAAGGCGAAGCCTACGCAGCGGTCGAGCATCCGAAGGGCGAGTTCGGCATCTATCTCGTGTCCGACGGTGCGAACAAGCCGTATCGCCTCAAGATTCGCGCACCGGGTTTCGCGCACCTGGCGTCGCTCGACGAAATGGCGCGCGGTCACATGATCGCCGACGCCGTCACGATCATCGGTACGCAGGACATCGTGTTCGGCGAAATCGATCGCTAATGGTTGCGCCGCCCGCGCGAGCGGGCGGCGAGCAGCAAGTCACACGCGATGCGCGCTGAACCGGCGCGGCTTCGCAGGCTGTCAACAGTGAGCGCCAGGTCTGCCCATGCACCCCAGTGCGGCAGGTTGTTCGTTCGGTAGGAATTGAAAGAGTCGTGTCTGAAAATGATCTCAGCTGAAGGCCTGAAGGAAATCGATCGAGCGTTGACGAAGTATCCCGCCGATCAGAAACAGTCCGCCGTGATGTCGGCGTTGGCCGTTGCTCAGGAAGAGCACGGCTGGCTGTCGCCCGAACTGATGCAGTTCGTCGCGGACTATCTCGGCATGCCGGCCGTTGCCGTGCAGGAAGTCGCGACGTTCTACACGATGTACGAGCTCAACCCGGTCGGCAAGCACAAGATCACGCTTTGCACGAACCTGCCGTGCCAGCTTGGTCCGCACGGCGGCGCGGAAGCGACGGCCGACTACCTGAAACAGAAGCTCGGCATCGGCTTCGGCGAAACCACGCCTGACGGCAAGTTCACGCTGAAGGAAGGCGAATGCATGGGCTCGTGCGGCGATGCGCCGGTGCTGCTGGTGAACAATCACAGAATGTGCAGCTTCATGAGCCGCGAGAAGATCGACCAGCTGCTTGAGGAGCTCTCGAAATGACGTCCCTCCACGACCGTCACATCAAACCGCTGATCCTCGCTGGTCTGAACGGCGAGAACTGGCATCTCGAAGACTACGTTGCGCGCGGTGGCTACAAGCAGCTGCGCCGCATTCTCGAAGAAAAGATCACGCCCGAGCAGGTGATCGCCGACGTCAAGGCGTCGGGCCTGCGCGGCCGTGGCGGCGCGGGCTTCCCGACCGGCCTGAAGTGGAGCTTCATGCCGCGCCAGTTCCCGGGGCAGAAGTACCTCGTCTGCAACTCGGACGAAGGCGAGCCGGGCACGTTCAAGGATCGCGACATCCTGCGCTGGAACCCGCACGCGCTGATCGAAGGCATGGCCATCGGCGCATACGCGATGGGCATCACCGTCGGCTACAACTACATCCACGGCGAAATCTTCGAAGTGTATCGACGCTTCGAGGCCGCGCTCGATGAAGCGCGCGCCGCCGGGTTCCTCGGCGACAACATCATGGGCTCGGAATTCTCGTTCCAGCTGCACGCGCACCACGGTTACGGCGCGTACATCTGCGGCGAGGAAACGGCACTGCTCGAGTCGCTCGAAGGCAAGAAGGGCCAGCCGCGCTTCAAGCCGCCGTTCCCGGCGAGCTTCGGCGTGTACGGCAAGCCGACCACGATCAACAACACCGAGACGTTCGCCGCGGTGCCGTTCCTGCTGTCCATCGGGCCGCAGAATTACCTCGAGATCGGCAAGCCGAACAACGGCGGCACGAAGATTTTCTCGGTGTCGGGTGACGTCGAGCGTCCGGGCAACTACGAAGTGCCGCTCGGCACGCCGTTCGCGACGCTGATGGAGCTCGCCGGCGGGATGCGCGGCGGCAAGAAGATCAAGGCCGTGATTCCGGGCGGCTCGTCGGCGCCGGTGATCCCGGGCGACATCATGATGCAGACCGATCTCGACTACGATTCGATCGCGAAGGCGGGCTCGATGCTCGGTTCCGGCGCGGTGATCGTGATGGACGAGACGCGCTGCATGGTGCGCTCGCTGCTGCGCCTGTCGTACTTCTATTACGAGGAATCGTGCGGTCAGTGCACGCCGTGCCGCGAAGGCACCGGCTGGCTGTATCGCGTCGTGAATCGTATCGAGCACGGCGAAGGCCGTCAGGAAGATCTGGACCTGCTGAACTCGGTTGCCGAGAACATCATGGGCCGCACGATCTGTGCGCTCGGCGATGCGGCGGCGATGCCGGTACGCGGGATGCTCAAGCACTACTGGGACGAATTCGCGTACCACGTCGAGCACAAGCACTGCATGGTTGGCGGCCACGCGCACGCGGCTGCGGCCTGAAGCGAACCCGGTTGCGGAATTTGAGCGCACGGTCGGGCGAAGGCGCGAACGAGCGGAAATAGGTTAAGGACCATTCACCATCATGGTTGAACTTGAAATAGACGGCAAGAAGGTCGAGGTGCCCGAAGGCAGCATGGTGATCCAGGCTGCGCACAAGGCGGATACGTACATTCCTCACTTCTGCTATCACAAGAAACTGTCGGTTGCGGCCAACTGCCGGATGTGTCTCGTCGAAGTCGAGAAGATGCCGAAGGCCGTGCCTGCCTGCGCGACCCCCGTGTCGGCCGGCATGATCGTCCGCACGCAGTCCGACAAGGCTGTGAAGGCGCAGCAGTCGGTGATGGAATTCCTCCTCATCAATCACCCGCTCGATTGCCCGATCTGCGATCAGGGCGGCGAATGCCAGCTGCAGGATCTGGCGGTCGGCTACGGCAAGTCGTCGTCGCGCTACTCGGAAGAAAAGCGCGTGGTGTTCCACAAGAACGTGGGCCCGCTGATCTCGATGGAAGAAATGTCGCGCTGCATCCACTGCACGCGCTGCGTCCGCTTCGGCCAGGAAATCGCCGGCGTGATGGAGTTCGGCATGCTGGGCCGCGGCGAGCACTCGGAAATCACGACGTTCGTCGGCAAGACGGTCGACTCCGAGATGTCGGGCAACATGATCGACCTGTGCCCGGTCGGCGCGCTGACCAGCAAGCCGTTCCGCTACAGCGCCCGTACGTGGGAACTGTCGCGCCGCAAGTCGGTGAGCCCGCACGATTCCGTCGGCGCGAACCTCGTCGTGCAGGTGAAGAACAACCGCGTGATGCGCGTGCTGCCGTTCGAGAACGAAGCGATCAACGAATGCTGGATCTCGGACAAGGACCGCTTCTCGTACGAAGGCCTCAACAGCGAAGAGCGCCTGACGAAGCCGATGCTGAAGCAGGGCGGCCAGTGGATCGAAACCGACTGGCAGACCGCACTCGAATATGTCGCGAAGGGCCTGAAGGGCATCGCTGCGGATCACGGCGCGAACGCGCTGGCGATGCTCGCGAGCGCGCACAGCACCGCTGAAGAGCTGTTCCTCGTGAAGCAGCTCGCCAACGAACTGAAGACGCCGAACGTCGATTTCCGTCTGCGTCAGCAGGATTTCTCGGCGCCGGTCCAGGGCGCACCGTGGCTCGGCATGCCGATCGCCGATCTCTCGAACGTGGATGCCGCGTTCGTCGTCGGTTCGTTCCTGCGCCGCGACCACCCGCTGTTCGCTTCCCGCCTGCGTCAGGCCGCGAAGAGCGGCGCGAAGCTGCACTTCCTGCACGCAACCGGTGACGACGCACTGATCCCGACCGCGCAGCGCATCGTCGCCGCGCCGTCCGCATGGCTCGACGAGCTGGCCGGCGTCGCTGCGGCCGTCGCGCAACTGCGCGGCGTCGCGCTGCCCGACACGCTCGCGGGCGTCACGGCATCACCGGCCGCACAGGCTGTCGCGCAGTCGCTCGCGAACGGCGAACGCCGCGCAGTGCTGCTCGGCAACGTCGCGGTCCGCCATCCGGAATTCGCGAAGCTGCACGCGGTCGCGCAGTGGATCGCCGACAACACCGGCGCCACGTTCGGTTTCCTGACGGAAGCGGCGAACACGGTCGGCGCGCACGTCGTCGGCGCGCTGCCGGGCGAAGGCGGCCTGAACGCACGCGAAGCGTTCGCGCAGCCGCGCAAGGGCTATGTGCTGCTGAACGTCGAACCGGAATTCGACACGGCCGATCCGGCGCAGGCGCTTGCCGCGCTGAACCAGGCCGAGATGGTCGTCGTGATGTCGCCGTTCAAGCACGGCCTCGACTACGCCGACGTGCTGCTGCCGGTTGCGCCGTTCACGGAAACGGCCGGCACGTTCGTCAACGCGGAAGGCACCGTGCAGAGCTTCAACGGCGTCGTGCGCCCGCTCGGCGACACGCGTCCGGCGTGGAAGGTGCTGCGCGTGCTCGGCAGCCTGCTCGGTCTGCCGAACTTCGAATACGAGACGGCGGAAGAAGTGCGTCTCGCAGCGCTCGGCGACGCCGGCGTCGCGGGCCGTCTGTCGAACCAGACGTCGGTCGCTCCGGTGCGCGTCGCGGCGAATGCCGCGAACGGCGGCTTCGAGCGCCTGGCCGATGTGCCGATCTATCACGCCGACGCGCTCGTGCGCCGCGCAGGTGCACTGCACCTGACGGCCGCCGCGAAGGCGGCGAATGCCGCAGCCCTGCCGGCCGCGCTGTTCGACAAGCTGGGCTTGAAGGAGGGCGACGCCGTGCGCGTGCGCCAGGGCGAGCGTGCGGTGCAGTTGCCGGCCGTGCGCGACGCGAATCTTGCGGAGACGGTCGTTCGCGTGTCGGCGGCGACGCCTGCCGGCGCAGCGCTCGGCAGCCTGTCCGGTGAACTGGTGGTGGAGAAGGCGTAAATGAGCTTGTTCGATACGATCAACGCGGGCGGGGCCCAGCTTCTCGGCGTCGCGTGGCCGACGGTGTGGGCAGTCGTGCGCATCCTCGTCGTCTCCGTCGTCATCCTCCTGTGCGTCGCGTACCTGATTCTGTGGGAACGCAAGCTGATCGGCTGGATGCACGTGCGTCTCGGTCCGAACCGCGTCGGCCCCGGCGGCCTGCTGCAGCCGATCGCCGACGTGCTGAAGCTGCTGCTGAAGGAAGTCATTCAGCCGAGCGCCGCCAGCCGCTGGCTGTACCTGATCGCGCCGGTCATGACCGTCGTGCCGGCGTTCGCCGTGTGGGCCGTGATCCCGTTCCAGGCGCAGGCCGTGCTCGCGAACATCAACGCGGGCCTGCTGTACGCGATGGCGATCTCGTCGATCGGCGTGTACGCGGTGATCCTCGCAGGCTGGGCGTCGAACTCGAAGTACGCGTTCCTCGGCGCGATGCGTGCAGCCGCCCAGATGGTTTCGTACGAAATCTCGATGGGCTTCGCGCTGGTGCTCGTGCTGATGACCGCCGGTAGCCTGAACATGTCGGAAATCGTCAACTCGCAGCAGCACGGCTTCTTCGCCGGCCATGGCGTGAACTTCCTGTCGTGGAACTGGCTGCCGCTGCTGCCGGCGTTCGTCGTCTACTTCATCTCGGGCATCGCCGAAACGAACCGCCACCCGTTCGACGTGGTGGAAGGGGAGTCGGAAATCGTTGCCGGTCACATGATCGATTACTCGGGCATGGCGTTCGCGCTGTTCTTCCTCGCCGAGTACATCAACATGATCGTGATCTCGGCGCTGGCTGCGACGCTGTTCCTCGGCGGCTGGGATGCACCGTTCGAGTTCCTGTCGTTCATTCCGGGCATCTTCTGGCTGGTGCTGAAGGTATTCGCACTGCTGTCGGTGTTCATCTGGGTCCGCGCGACGTTCCCGCGCTACCGTTACGACCAGATCATGCGCCTGGGCTGGAAGGTGTTCCTGCCCGTCACGGTGATCTGGGTGGTCGTGGTCGGCTGCTGGATGATGTCGCCGCTCAACATCTGGGTGAAGTAAGGACGAAATCATGACGGCTATCCAACACTTCTTTAAGACCTTCTTCCTGACCGAGCTGCTGAAGGGGCTCGCGCTGACCGGTCGTTACACGTTCAAGCGCAAGTTCACCGTGCAGTTCCCGGAAGAAAAGACCCCGATTTCGCCGCGCTTTCGCGGGCTGCATGCGCTGCGCCGCTACGAGAACGGCGAAGAGCGCTGCATTGCGTGCAAGCTGTGCGAGGCCGTGTGCCCCGCAATGGCGATCACGATCGAATCGGAAACGCGCGCGGACAACACGCGCCGCACGACGCGCTACGACATCGACCTGACGAAGTGCATCTTCTGCGGTTTTTGCGAAGAGAGCTGCCCGGTCGATTCGATCGTCGAGACGCAGATTCTCGAGTACCACGGCGAAAAGCGCGGCGACCTGTATTTCACGAAGGAAATGCTGCTCGCGGTGGGCGATCGCTACGAGAAGGACATCGCAGCGGCGAAGGCTGCCGACGCGCCGTATCGTTGATTGTGTTTGCAGTGCCGGCCCGAAGCACGGGCCGAGCCGCCGCGACGGGTGCGGCACGCGAGAGCGTCCCGCAAGCCGCGCCTGACTATGGCCTAACGATGAACCGGTAATCATGGAATTCACGACCGTACTGTTCTACATCTTCGCGCTGCTCCTGGTGGTATCAGGGCTGAAGGTGATCACTTCGCGCAACCCGGTGGCGTCTGCGCTTTTCCTTGTGCTGGCGTTCTTCAACGCCGCCGCGATCTGGATGCTGCTGGAAGCGGAGTTCCTCGCGATCCTGCTGGTGCTGGTGTACGTGGGCGCGGTGATGGTGCTGTTCCTGTTCGTCGTGATGATGCTGGACATCAACATCGATTACCTGCGCCGCGACTTCAAGCGCTTCGTGCCGATGGCGACCGTGGTCGGCGCGATCATCGTGATCGAGACCGCGCTGATCCTGTGGCGCGGCTACGGCGACACGCAAACCGTGCACGCAATGGCGACGGGCGAGATGGCCAACTGGTCGAACACACGACTGATCGGCAAGGTGATCTACACCGACTACATCTTCGCGTTCGAAATCGCCGGCCTCGTGCTGCTGGTCGCCATCATTGCCGCGATCGGGCTGACCGAGCGCAAGGGCAAGGACAGCAAGCGCCAGCGCGTGTCGGATCAGGTCAAGGTGCGCCGCAACGATCGCGTGCGCCTCGTGAAGATGGACGCGGAAAAGCCGCAGCCGGAAACGGCGCAGAGCGAAGCCGGTTCGAGCACCAACGGCTAAGCGGAGGAAAGAAAACCATGTTGACTCTTGCTCACTACCTCGTGCTCGGCGCGATCCTCTTTGCGATCGCGATCGTCGGGATTTTCCTGAACCGCCGCAACATCATCATCATCCTGATGGCGATCGAACTGATGCTGCTGGCGGTGAACACCAACTTCGTCGCGTTCTCGCACTACCTCGGCGATGTGCACGGCCAGATCTTCGTGTTCTTCGTGCTGACCGTCGCTGCAGCGGAAGCTGCGATCGGTCTTGCGATTCTGGTGACCCTGTTCCGTAAGCTCGACACGATCAATGTCGAGGATCTCGATCAGCTCAAAGGTTAATTTCAGGCAACGCTGTTATGTCAACGACACTCAATGAAAACCTGCTGCTGGCGATTCCGCTCGCTCCGCTGGCCGGCTCGCTGATTGCGGGGCTGTTCGGGAACGCAGTCGGGCGCAAGGGCGCACACCGGATCACGATCCTCGGCGTAATGATCGCGTTCCTCCTGTCGGCGAAAGTCTTCTTCGACGTGACGGGCGGCGCAAGCTTCAACGCGACCGTCTACGAATGGATGAACGTCGGCTCGCTGAAGCTCGAAGTCGGCTTCCTCGTCGATTCGCTGACCGCGATGATGATGGTCGTCGTGACCTTCGTCTCGCTGATGGTGCACATCTACACGATCGGCTACATGGCGGAAGAGGACGGCTACCAGCGCTTCTTCTCGTACATCTCGCTATTCACGTTCTCGATGCTGATGCTCGTGATGAGCAACAACTTCCTGCAGCTGTTCTTCGGCTGGGAAGCGGTGGGTCTGGTGTCGTACCTGCTGATCGGCTTCTACTTCACGCGTGAGAGCGCGATCTACGCGAACATGAAGGCGTTCCTCGTGAACCGCGTGGGCGACTTCGGCTTCCTGCTCGGCATCGGCCTGCTGCTCGCGTTCGCCGGCTCGATGAACTACGGCGAAGTGTTCGCGAAGCGCGCAGAGCTCGCGAGCCTGCACTTCCCGGGCACCGACTGGGGCCTGCTGACCGTTGCCTGTATCTGCCTGTTCATCGGCGCGATGGGTAAATCGGCTCAGTTCCCGCTGCACGTGTGGCTGCCGGACTCGATGGAAGGCCCGACCCCGATCTCGGCGCTGATTCACGCGGCGACGATGGTGACGGCCGGTATCTTCATGGTGTCGCGCATGTCGCCGCTGTTCGAGCTGTCGGACACCGCGCTGTCGTTCGTCACGGTGATCGGCGCGATCACGGCGCTCTTCATGGGCTTCCTCGGCATCATCCAGAACGACATCAAGCGCGTGGTTGCGTATTCGACGCTGTCGCAGCTCGGCTACATGACCGTCGCGCTCGGCGTGTCCGCGTACCCGGTCGCGTTGTTCCACCTGATGACGCACGCGTTCTTCAAGGCGCTGCTGTTCCTCGGCGCCGGCTCGGTCATCATGGGCATGCACCACGACCAGGACATCCGCAACATGGGCGGCCTGCGCAAGTACATGCCGATCACGTGGATCACGTCGCTCGTCGGTTCGCTCGCGCTGATCGGCACGCCGTTCTTCTCGGGCTTCTACTCGAAGGACTCGATCATCGACGCGGTGAAGCTGTCGCACCTGCCGGGTTCGGGCTTCGCGTACTTCGCGGTCGTCGCGAGCGTGTTCGTCACGGCGCTGTACTCGTTCCGCATGTACTTCCTGGTGTTCCACGGCGAAGAGCGCTTCCGCAAGCCGAAGCATCCGGAGTCGCCGATGGGCATGGCGGCCGCGCACGGCCACGACGACCACGGCCATGGCCACGGTCATGACGATCACGCGCACGAGCCGCACGAGACCCCGTGGGTCGTGTGGGTGCCGCTGGTCCTGCTGGCGATCCCGTCGGTGATCATCGGTGCGATCGCGGTCGGCCCGATGCTGTTCGGCGACTTCTTCCAGCACGGCGTGGCATTCGACAAGGTGATCTTCATCGGCGAAAACCACCCGGCGCTGGCCGAGATGGCCGAAGAGTTCCACGGCTGGGTGGGCATGGGCCTGCACTCGGTGTCGGGCCTGCCGGTCTGGCTCGCGCTCGCCGGTGTCGTCGTCGCATGGTTCCTGTACCTGAAGCGTCCGGATCTGCCGGCGTCGATCCGCCGCGCGTTCGGCCCGATCTACACGCTGCTGGACAACAAGTACTACATGGACAAGATCAACGAAGTGGTGTTCGCCCGCGGTTCGGTGGCGATTGGCCGGGGCCTGTGGAAGGAAGGTGACGTCGTCGTGATCGACGGCCTCGTCAACGGCAGCGCCCGGTTCATCGGCTGGTTCGCCAGCGTGATCCGCTTCCTCCAATCCGGTTACATCTATCACTACGCGTTCGCCATGATCATCGGCATGCTGGGGCTCCTGACCCTGTTTGTAACGCTCGGCGGCAAATAAGGCGGGGGGACAACTAATGCACGCTTTTCCGATTCTCAGTACCGCGATCTGGCTGCCGATCGTTTTCGGCCTCCTCGTGCTTGCGGTGGGTAACGATAAAAATCCGGGGACGGCCCGCTGGGTCGCGCTGATCGGTTCGCTGCTCGGGCTGGCGGTCACGATTCCGCTGATCACGGGCTTCGACTCGAGCACGGCTGCGCTGCAGTTCGTCGAGAAGTCGACCTGGATCGAGCGCTTCGACATCGCGTACCACCTCGGCGTCGACGGCATCTCGATGTGGTTCGTCGTGCTGACCGCGCTGATCACGGTGATCGTCGTGATCGCCGCGTGGGAAGTGATCACCGAGAACGTCGCGCAGTACCTCGCCGCGTTCCTGATCCTGTCCGGGATCATGATCGGCGTGTTCTCGTCGGCCGACGGCCTGCTGTTCTACGTGTTCTTCGAAGCAACCCTGATCCCGATGTACATCATCATCGGCGTGTGGGGTGGCCCGAACCGCGTGTATGCGGCGTTCAAGTTCTTCCTGTACACGCTGGCCGGCTCGCTGCTGATGCTGGTCGCGCTGATCTACCTGTACACGGAAACGCATTCGTTCGACCTGGCGACCTGGCAGAACGCGAAGATCGCGATGACGCCACAGATCCTGCTGTTCATTGCGTTCTTCCTCGCGTTCGCGGTGAAGGTGCCGATGTGGCCGGTGCACACGTGGCTGCCGGACGCGCACGTGGAAGCGCCGACGGGCGGCTCGGTCGTGCTGGCCGCGATCATGCTGAAGCTCGGCGCGTACGGTTTCCTGCGCTTCTCGCTGCCGATCACGCCTGACGCAAGCCACTTCCTGGCACCGGTCGTGATCACGCTGTCGCTGATCGCGGTGATCTACATCGGCCTCGTCGCGATGGTGCAGGCCGACATGAAGAAGCTGGTCGCGTATTCGTCGATCGCACACATGGGCTTCGTCACGCTCGGCTTCTTCATCTTCAACCAGCTCGGCGTCGAAGGCGCGATCATCCAGATGATCTCGCACGGCTTCGTGTCGGGCGCGATGTTCCTCTGCATCGGCGTGCTGTACGACCGCGTGCACTCGCGCCAGATCGCCGATTACGGTGGTGTCGTCAACGTGATGCCTAAGTTCGCGGCATTCGCGATGCTGTTCTCGATGGCCAACTGCGGCCTGCCGGGTACGTCGGGTTTCGTCGGCGAGTTCATGGTGATTCTCGCAGCCGTCCAGTACAACTTCTGGATCGCATTCGGCGCGGCGTTCACGCTGATCCTCGGTGCCGCTTACACGCTGTGGATGTACAAGCGCGTGTACTTCGGCGCGGTCGCGAACGATCACGTCGCCAAGTTGAAGGACATCGGCCGTCGCGAGTTCCTGATGCTGGCCGTGCTTGCCGCGTTCACGCTGCTGATGGGCCTGTACCCGAAGCCTTTCACGGACGTGATGCACGTTTCCGTGGAAAACCTCCTCTCCCACGTCGCGCAGTCGAAGCTGCCGCTGGCCCAGTAATCGCGAGCGGAGGAAACCAAGACCATGAATGCTCCTATGAATGTCCTGTTGCCTGACGCGCTGGTGATGGCCGCCATCGTCGTCGCATGGCTGAACGACACCTTTACCGGTGCTTCCGGCCGCCGCCTGACCTATCTGATCGCGGTCGTCTCGTCGGTCGTCGCCGGCGTGTGGTTCGCGGTGCAGTCGCTCGACCCGCAGCAGTACTACTTCTTCTCGAAGATGGTCGTCGTCGACTCGTTCGCGAGCATGATGAAGGCTGTCGTGTCGTTCGGTTTCGCAGTCTCGCTCGTCTATTCGCGCAAGTACCTCGAAGATCGCGACATGTTCCGCGGCGACGTGTTCCTGCTCGGCATGTTCTCGCTGCTCGGCCAGCTGGTCATGGTGTCGGGCAACAACTTCCTGACGCTGTATCTCGGTCTCGAACTGATGTCGCTGTCGCTGTATGCAGTCATCGCGCTGCGCCGCGACGCTCCGCAATCGAGCGAAGCCGCGATGAAGTACTACGTGCTGGGTGCGCTCGCGTCGGGCTTCGTGCTGTACGGCATCTCGATGCTCTACGGCGCGACCGGCTCGCTCGAGCTGGGCGAGGTGTACAAGGCGGTCGGCGGCAACACCGATGCAGCCGTGCTGATGTTCGGCGTGGTCTTCATCGTCGCCGGTATCGCCTTCAAGCTCGGCGCCGTGCCGTTCCACATGTGGGTGCCGGACGTCTACCAGGGCGCACCGACCGCAATGACGCTGTTCGTCGGCGGCGGCCCGAAGGTTGCCGCATTCGCGTGGGGTCTGCGCTTCCTGGTGATGGGCCTGCTGCCGCTTGCACAGAACTGGCAGACCGCGCTCGTGATCCTCGCCGCGCTGTCGCTGATCGTCGGCAACATCACGGGTATCGTCCAGCGCAACATCAAGCGGATGCTCGCGTATTCGGCGATCTCGAACATGGGCTTCGTGCTGCTCGGCCTGCTCGCCGGTATCGTGAAGGGCGACGCGGCGGCTCCGGCCAATGCATACAGCTCGGCGATGTTCTACGCGATCGTCTACCTGATCACGACGCTCGGTTCGTTCGGCGTGGTGATGCTGCTCGCGCGCCGCGATTTCGAAGCGGAAACGATCGACGACTTCAAGGGCCTCAACAAGCGCAGCCCGGTGTTCGCGTTCGTGATGATGGTCATGATGTTCTCGCTGGCCGGCATTCCGCCGACCGTCGGCTTCTACGCGAAGCTCGCCGTGCTCGAGGCCACCGTCAACGCGGGCCTCACGTGGCTGGCCGTGCTGGCCGTGATCACGTCGCTGTTCGGCGCGTTCTACTACCTGCGCATCGTGAAGCTGATGTACTTCGATGCACCGCAGGATTCGACGCCGATCTCGGGCGATTTCTGCAAGCGCACGATCCTCGTGCTGAACGGCCTCGCGGTCGTCGTGCTCGGCCTGATCCCGAGCCCGCTGCTGACGGCGTGCCTGCAGGCAATCCGTCACACGCTGCCGCTGTAATGTCGGCAGCCGGCTGGTTCATCGTGCTGTTGGCGCTCGTAGGCGCCAACCTGCCGTTCCTGAACCAACGCCTCTTCGCCGTCGTGCCGTTCGGCGCGGCGAAGAAGAGCGGGTGGGTGCGGATCGGCGAACTGATCGTGCTGTACTTCATCGTCGGCGCACTCGGCTTCTGGCTCGAGTCGCGCGCCGGCAACCGCTTTGAACAGGGCTGGCAGTTCTACGCGATCACGTTCAGTCTTTTCGTCGTGTTCGCGTTTCCCGGCTTCACGTTCCAGTATCTCGTCAAACGACGCTGACGGCTCCGGCCGTCCGTCGCGCTCATCCAGGAGCCGCCGATGGCCGAACTACCCAATCACGACGCCGCACTGACCGAAACCTGCCTCGAAAGCGAGGCAATCTTCGACGGCGCGTTCCTCAAGCTCAAGCGCGATACCGTCCGTCTGCCGGACGGCAAGAAGGCGCTGCGCGAATACGTGCAGCATCCGGGCGCGGTGATGGTGATCCCGCTGTTCGATGACGGTCGCGTGCTGATGGAAAGCCAGTACCGCTATCCGATCGGCAAGGTGATGGCCGAATTCCCGGCCGGCAAGCTCGATCCGAACGAAGGCGCGCTCGCGTGCGCGGTGCGCGAACTGCGCGAGGAAACGGGTTACACGGCGCGCGAATATGTGTTCCTGACCCGCATTCACCCGATCATTTCCTACTCGACCGAATTCATCGACCTGTATCTCGCGCGCGGATTGACCGCTGGCGAGCGCAAGCTCGACGAAGGCGAATTCCTCGAAACCTTCACCGCCACGCAGGCCGACCTGCAGGAGTGGGTGCGCACGGGCCAGATCTCTGACGTAAAGACGATCATCGGCACGATGTGGCTCGAGAAGGTGCTGTCCGGCACGTGGCCGCTCGGGCCGGTCCTGACGCCCTGAGCAGGGCGTCAGCGGCGGGCGGGACGCCGCGTTACAATCCGGTGACGCGGCGCGCTCGCGTCGCGCGATCGGGTTTAGCACGGTCGTTCACAAAATCGCTTTTTGCGCTACACTCGCCACACGCCCTGATTCAGCATGAAGGTCCTCGATTTACAGTGCCCGCACGGTCATCGGTTTGAAGGCTGGTTTGCTTCCGCCGATGAATTCGAAGCGCAGTTGTCCCGCAAGCTGGTCGAATGTCCGGTGTGCGGGACGACCGAGGTCAACCGTCTGCCGTCGGCGCCGCGCCTGAACCTGTCGGGCGCGACGCAGGCGCAGCCGGCCGATCCGCGCGCGCTGCAGGCGCAGGTGATGCGCGCGTTGCGCGAGGTGCTGGAGAAGACCGAGAACGTGGGCGAGCGCTTCGCCGAGGAAGCGCGGCGCATCCATTACAACGAGGCGCCGGCACGCAGCATTCGTGGCGTCACGACGCCCGAAGATGCGCAATCCTTGGCTGAAGAAGGCATTGAAGTGATGCCGCTGCCTATTCCTGCCGCGCTGAAAGAACCGCTGCAATGACGTACGCAGTGTGTCCTTGCCGGGCCGGATGGCCGCGGCCAGGAGACACTGCGCATGGATCTGGATTATTCCCCCGCCGACGACGCGTTCCGCGTCGACGTCCGCGCCTGGCTCGAGGCTAATCTGCCTCACGCACTGCGCGCCAAAGTACTCGATCACAAACGACTCGACCGCGAGGATTTCGCGAGCTGGCACCGGATTCTCGGCCAGCGCGGCTGGTCCGCGCCTGCGTGGCCGGCCGAATACGGCGGCCCGGGCTGGAACGCGACGCAGCGACACATCTGGGACGAGGAGTGCGCGCGGCTCGGTGCGCCGACCGTGCTGCCGTTCGGCGTGTCGATGGTCGCGCCGGTGCTGATGAAATACGGCAGCGAAGCGCAGAAGCGCCACTATCTGCCGCGCATTCTCGACGGCTCGGACTGGTGGTGCCAGGGCTACTCGGAGCCGGGCTCCGGATCCGACCTCGCGTCGCTGCGCACGCGCGCGGAGCGCCGCGGCGATCACTACGTCGTCAACGGCCAGAAGACCTGGACGACGCTCGGCCAGTACGCCGACATGATGTTCTGCCTCGTGCGCACCGATCCGGATGCGAAGAAGCAGGAAGGCATCTCGTTCCTGCTGATCGACATGAAGACGCCCGGCATCACGGTGCGGCCGATCATCACGCTCGACGAGGATCACGAGGTTAACGAGGTGTTCTTCGAGGACGTGAAGGTGCCGCTCGAGAATCTCGTCGGCGACGAGAACCGCGGCTGGACCTATGCGAAATACCTGCTTGGCCATGAGCGCACCGGCATCGCGCGCGTCGGCGCGTCGAAGCGCGAACTCGCGTTCCTGAAGCGCGTGGCATCGAACCAGCGCAAGAACGGCAAGCCGTTGCTGGCCGATCCGGTGTTCGCCGCGAAGGTCGCGGCGCTCGAAGTCGAGCTGATGGCGCTCGAGGTGACGGTGCTGCGCGTCGTCAGCGGCGAGACGAGCGGCAAGGGGCCGGGCCCCGAGGCGTCGATGCTGAAGATCAAGGGCACCGAAGTGCAGCAGGCGCTCACCGAGTTGATGTTCGACGCGATCGGTCCGCTCGCCGCGCCGTTCGACCTGCCGTTCCTCGAAGGCGAGCGCGAACACAGCATCGCGGGCGACGACGATGCGGCGCCGCTCGCCGCGTACTACTTCAATTACCGGAAGACGTCGATCTACGGCGGTTCGAACGAAATCCAGAAGAACATCATCGCGCAGATGATTCTGGGTCTGTGAACAGGGAACGGGATCGGAGACAACCATGGATTTCAGCTTTACCGATGAGCAGCAGCAGTTTGCCGACGCGCTGCGCCGGTATCTCGGCGAGCAATACGGCTTCGATGCGCGTCGCGCGATCGTGCATGGCGACACGGGCGTGTCGGACACGCAATGGAGCGCGTTCACCGAACTCGGGCTGACCGCGCTGCCCGTGCCGGAAGCGCAGGGCGGCTTCGGTGGCGGCCCGGTCGACATGCTGGTCGTGATGCAGGAGCTTGGCCGCGCGCTCGTGATCGAACCATACTGGGCAACGGCCGTCGGCGTCGAGGCATTGCGCATCGCCGGTTCGGGCGCGGGCGAGGATGCCGCGTTGCTGGAGGCGGTCGCGCAGGGGCAGAAGCGCTTGGCGGTCGCGTTCCACGAGCCGCATGCGCGCTACGACCTGTTCGAGCTCGACACGCACGCGCGCGAACAGGGCGGTACTTACCGGCTGACCGGCACCAAGTCGGTCGTTCAGCACGGTGCGCAGGCGCATGCGTGGATCGTGCCGGCGCGCGTCGACGGCGGTGGCATCGGTCTCTTTGTCGTCGAACGGGACGCTGCGAACGCGAAGGTGGTCGATTACCGCACGATCGACGGCCAGCGCGCCGCGACGATCGCGTTCGATGAAACGCCCGCCCGACTGCTGACGGGCGGGGCGCGCGACACGGCGGCGCTCGAGCAGATCGCCGATTACGCGACGTTCCTGCTGTGTGCGGAAGCGGTCGGCGCACTCGACGAACTGAATCGCGCGACGGTCGAATACACGAAGACGCGCGAGCAGTTCGGTGTGCCGATTGCACGCTTCCAGGCGCTGCAGCACCGGATGGTCGACATGCTGATCCATGCCGAGCAGGCGCGTTCGCTGACCTACCTGGCGGCGGTGCGTTACGCGAGCGGCGACGCCGATGCGCGACGCAAGGCCGTATCGGCCGCGAAGGCGCGCGTCGGCGCGGCCGCTCGCTTCGTCGGCCAGCAGGCCGTGCAACTGCACGGCGGCATGGGCGTGACCGACGAGGTTGCCGCCGCGCACCTGTTCAAGCGGCTGTCGATCATCGAGACGACGCTCGGCGACACCGATCATCATCTTGCCCGCATCGTGGCGCTGCCCGACTTCGCGCAGACCGACGCGGCATGACGGCGACGCGCGAGCGCGCCAGACAAGGAGACGCACAAGTGGGTATCAGTTACGAAGACATGGTGGTTGGCAGTACCACCGAAGTGGGCAGCTACACGTTCGAGCCCGACGACATCAAGGCGTTCGCGCAACGCTACGATCCGCAGCCGTTCCATCTCGACGAGGAGGCGGGGAAGGCGTCGCCGTTCGGCGGGCTCGTCGCGAGCGGCTGGCATACGTGCTCGGTGTTCATGAGCCTGCTCATCAAGAAGCTCGGGCCGGATTCGACCAGCATGGGCTCGCCCGGCATCGACTCGATTCGCTGGCTCAAGCCGGTGCGTGCCGGCGACACGATCACGATGCACCAGAAGGTCCACGACAAGCGCGTTTCGGAGAGCAAGCCCGATCGCGGCATCGTGTCGACGGAGTGGATCGGCACCAACAGCCGCGGCGAGACGGTGATCACCGTGCACACCAAGGTGATTTTCGGGTTGCGCCATCCGGGAGGGACGAACGCATGACCGACGTGACATTGCCGCTGATCGCATCGGTGCAGGCGCTGCAGGCACGCGTCGGCGAGGCGCCGCTCGCGAGCGGCTGGATCTCGATCGACCAGCAGCGCGTCGACGGTTTCGCCGAGGCGACCGGCGATCATCAATGGATTCACGTCGATCCCGAACGCGCGCGGCGCGAGTCGCCGTTCGGCGGGCCGATCGCGCACGGGTTCCTGACGCTGTCGCTGATTCCCGTGCTGATGACCGACGCGATGCGCTTCGAGCAGAAGATGGGCGTGAACTACGGGCTGAACCGCGTGCGGTTCCTGAAGCCGGTGCCGGTCGGTGCACGCGTGCGCGCGCTGTTTGCGGTGAAGGAAACCGCCGAGGCCGCGCGAGGCGGCGTGCAGGTGACGTGGTCGGTGTCGATGCAGATCGAGCGTCCCGACGCGCCGTTGCCCGTCTGCGCCGCGGAATTCATCACGCTGCATTACTTCTGAAGCGCGGGGCGGCATGCACGGATGCCGCCCCGCCCGTCACGTGCGTGTCAGTGCTTCGCGTATTGCGTCGCGCCGAACAGCACCTCGCGTGCCTTGTCGTCCTGCAGCGCCTTGCGCATCGACGCGAGCACCTCGACGCCGCGCTGCACGGCCGGCCGTGCAGCGATCGCCTCGTGCCAGCGCTTCACGTTCGGCAACTCGTCGAGCACGATGCCCTGGTTCTGCCACGAGCGTGTCCACGGAAACGTCGCAATGTCCGCGATCGTGTACGCGTCGCCCGCGAGATATTCCGATTCGCCGAGACGCTTTTCCATCACGTTGTACAGGCGCTTCGCTTCGTTCGTGTAGCGGTTGACCGCGTACTCGATCTTTTCCGGCGCATACAGGCGGAAGTGGTGCGCCTGCCCGAGCATCGGGCCGACACCGCCCATCTGGAACATCAGCCACTCGAGCGTCGCATAGCGCGCGGCCGGATCGGTCGGCAGGAACTTGCCGGTCTTCTCCGCGAGGTAGATCAGGATCGCGCCCGATTCGAACAGCGAGATCGGCGTGCCGCCGGGGCCTTCCGGATCGACGATCGCGGGGATCTTGTTGTTCGGGCTGATCTTCAGGAACTCGGGCTTGAACTGGTCGCCTGCGCCGATATCGACCGGAAGTGCGCGATACGCGAGGCCTGTTTCCTCGAGCATGATGTGCACCTTGTGGCCGTTCGGGGTCGCCCAGCTATAGACGTCGATCATCGTCAACTCCTTTGTGGCATGCGCGAAAACGGCGCGGGGGGCGCGCCGCGACAGGCGGTCATTAGAGCATGGATCGACGCGGGCTGCTGACGGCGAAAACGTGCGTGCCGACGCGTGGGCACACGCAAACGGGCGATGACCGCCGACGCCGCGCGCGGCTTTCGCTGACGCACTTTCTGCGCGTACCGCCACGCGAGTTCCGCCATCGGGCGCGTGCGCCGTCCGGCATCCAGCGCCTGCGCGCTCGACGCGGTGCCGTCGACGACGCGCTTCATGATGCCCTGCAGGATCGCCGCGATACGGAACATGTCGTTGGCCAGGTAGACGTCCCCGTCGGCGCGGATCGTCGGGCCGGCTCGTTCGCAACAGGGCATGACGGATCAGCGTTTGTAGCGGGGCTGGCGTTTCTCGAGAAAGGCCGTGATGCCTTCGAGCCCGTCCGCATGATGCAGCGACGCGACGAAGTGATCGCGCTCGGTGCCGAGATGCGCTTCGAGCGGTTGCATCGTCGCATCGTCGAGCAGCGACTTGATGCGCGTGAGCGCATTCGGCGAGATGCCGGCGAGTGCGTCGGCCCATGCAAGCGCGTCGGTCAGCGCCGCGCCGGGCACCGCAAGACGGTTGACCACGCCGAGCGTGTGCAGGCGATCGGCCGCGATCGGCTTGCCTTCGAACAGGATCTCGGCCGCGATAGCACGCGGCAGCGTGCGAGCGAGGAACCACGACCCGCCGCCGTCGGGCGTCAGGCCGACGCGTGCATACGACATCACGAATTTCGCGTCGTGCGCGGCGACGATCAGGTCGCATGCGAGTGCGAGCGAGAAGCCGGCGCCGGCCGCGGCGCCTTCGACTGCCGCGATCACCGGCTTCGTCGACGCGCGGATCGCCGCAACCCAGGCAGCGAGCTGATCGATGCTGTCGGCCTGGTGGGCCGGATCCTTCGAGCGGTTGTCGAGCAGCCGGTTCAGGTTGCCGCCCGCGCAGAAGAAGCGGTCGGCGCCCGTCAGCACGACCGCGCGAATCTGCGGATCGCGCTCGGCCGTGGCGAGCGCTTCGACGCCGGCCGCGTACATGTCGGGATGCAGCGCGTTGCGCGCGCCGGGATTGGATAACGTGAGGACGAGCGTCGAATCGCTCTCGGGCGGACGCGAGGCCAGCAGTTCAGCACTCATGCGAGTGTGTCTCCATCGGATGGCGACGCTGGGGCGCCGCGCGTGTGATGTGGGCAGGCGAGGTCGCTGCCGTAACGGATGCAATGTTGTCGTGACGGACACGAAACTGTTTTAGACTAGCACGAACGTGCTTTTCAGCGCGACGAATCCCGATGCGGCCGGCACCGTTGCGGCCGCGCTCCAGCAAGGAAGGAGACTCCGATGCTACAGCTGTGCGGTATTCCGTTGTCCAACTATTACAACAAGGTGAAGTTCGTCCTGCTCGAGCACGACATCCCGTTCGAGGAGTCGGTGTGCGGGTTGCCGATCAGCGATCCGGCCCAGCTCGCCGATTCGCCGCTCGGCAAGATTCCGTTCCTGAAGACCGAAGAAGGCGCGCTGTTCGAGTCGCAGGTCATCATCGAATACCTGGCGGCGCGTTATCCCGAGAAAGCCATTTTCCCGTCGGCGCCGTTCGCGGCCGCGAAGGTGCGCGAACTGGTCGAGACGCTCGAGCTGTATCTCGAATGGGTGGCGCGCGAGGTCTACACGGAAGCGTTTTTCGGCGGCAAGGTCAGCGACGGAATGAAGGCGCATGTCGAGAAGCGCCTGCCGCGCGCGATCGATGCGTTCAAGCAGATGACGCAATTCTCGCCGTATGTGCTCGGCGAGTCGTTCAGCCTCGCGGACATCGCCGCGTCGATCCATCTTCCGATCATCGGGATGGCGACGAAGGCCGTGTTCGGCCGCGACTTCCTGCTCGATGCCGGCATCGACTGGAAGGCGCATGCGAAGAAGGTCGGTGAGCGCGCAGCCGCGCAGCGCGTGGCGGCCGAGCGCAAGGTTTATATCGAGTCGACCAGCGGCGCGCGTTCTTAAGCGCGGCACCGGCGGGCGGCGCATGGCCGCCCGTGCCGGGCTTACAGGCTGGCGAGCCGTTCGAGCGCGGACGCGAGCGTGCTTTCCTGTTTCGCGAAGCAGAAACGCACGACACCCGATTCGTGCGGCTCGTGATAGAACGCCGACACCGGAATGGCCGCCACGCCGATCTCCGACGTGAGCCACTTCGAGAATTCCGCTTCGGGCAGGTCGCTGATCGCCGAGTAATCGACGCACTGGAAGTACGTGCCCGTGCACGGCAGCAGCTTGAAGCGCGTGCGCTCGAGGCCTGCGCGGAAGAAGTCGCGCTTCTTCTGGTAGAAGCCGGCGAGCGTCAGGTACGGTGCCGGGTCGCGCAGGTAGTCAGCGAGCCCGATCTGCATCGGCGTGTTCACCGTGAACACGTTGAACTGGTGGACCTTGCGGAATTCCGCGGTCAGCGCGGCAGGCGCCGCGACATAGCCGACCTTCCAGCCCGTCACGTGATAAGTCTTGCCGAAGCTCGACACGATGAAGCTGCGTGCGGCGAGTTCCGGATAGCGCGCGACGCTCTCGTGGCGCGCGCCGTCATAGACCATGTGCTCGTAGACCTCGTCGGACAGGATCAGCACGTTGGTGCCGCGCACGATTTCCTCGAGCTTGCGCATGTCCGCCTCGCGCCACACGGTACCCGTCGGGTTATGCGGCGTGTTGATCAGGATCATGCGCGTTTTCGGCGTGATCGCGGCCGCGAGACGGTCGAACGGGATCGCATAGTCGGGCGCTTCCAGCGTGACGAACACCGGCTTGCCGCCCGCGAGTTCGATCGACGGCAGGTAGCTGTCGTAGGTCGGTTCGACGACGATCACCTCATCGCCCGGATGCACCGCGCACAGGATCGCCGTCAGCAGCGCCTGCGTCGCGCCCGCCGTCACGGTGATTTCGGTGGCGGGGTCGTAGCGCCGGCCGTAGATTTGCGCGATCTTGTCGGCGATCGCGTCGCGCAGCGGCGCGACGCCGGCCATCGGCGGATACTGGTTGTGCCCGTTGCGCATCGCGGTCGTGACCGCATCGACGATGCGCGGGTCGCAATCGAAATCCGGGAAACCCTGGCCGAGGTTCACGGCGCCTTTTTCGGCGGCAAGCGCGCTCATGACCGTGAAGATCGTCGTGCCGACGTTCGGCAGGCGCGAGGGGAAAACGGGAGTCGTTGGCATGTCTGAAGGAGCGTTCATCGATACGGTCGAAATCGGGTGGTGCGGCGTGCGTCAGGCCGGTGTGGCAGGGGCGGCCGGCGCGGCGTCGAGCGCGCAGGCCTCGGCAAACGGCGCGGGTTGCGCGATCCGGAAGCCGAAGTCGCGTGCGGTGCGCTTCGCGAGCTTCAGCAGCGCGCGGTCTTTCGACACGAGCCAATCGGCCTGCGCGGCGCGGGCGAGTTCGAGAAACTTCTGGTCGTCGCGGTCCTTGCATTTCGGCAGGGGGAGGGCGTCGGCGTCGACAGGCGGCGGCTCGACGAGACTCGCGAGGCGCGCGACGGTGGCGAGCGCGGTAGTCTTGTCGACCGCACGCGCCTGGAACTGCGGATAATCGAGCACGTACTCGAGCTCGGTCAGGCAGCGGCCGTCGATCACGGCGGCCAGCGCGCCGCGTTCGAGCGCGGCCCGGATCGGGCGCGTGGCGGGGTCGTCGAATACGAGAATGTCGATCCAGACGTTCGAGTCGAGCACGACGCGATGCGCGGCGTGCGGGGCGAGAGAGCGGGTCATTCGTTACAATCGGTGGTTTTCGTCTGACCGCAAGGCACGGCGTGCCAGCGAGCCTCTATGATAATCGTTCTCTCTCCCGCCAAATCCCTCGACTACAATACGCCCGCGCACGTCCAGTCTTACACGAAGCCTGCATTCGTCGACGACGCGTCCGAGCTGATCGACGGCCTGCGCAAGCTTTCGCCGCAGGACATCGCCGCGCTGATGGATATCTCCGATCCGCTCGCGCGCCTGAACTTTCAGCGTTACGCCGACTGGTCGCCAACTTTTACGCCGGCCAATGCGAAGCAGGCCGTGCTCGCGTTCAACGGCGACGTCTACGAGGGATTCGACGCGAAATCGCTGTCGTCCGCCGATCTCGACTATGCGCAACAGCACGTACGCGTGCTGTCGGGCCTGTACGGGCTGCTGCGCCCGCTCGACCTGCTGCAGCCGTACCGGCTCGAGATGGGCACGCGCTTCGCGAACGCGCGCGGCAAGGATCTGTACGCGTTCTGGGGCGACCGCATCACGCGGGCGCTGAACGAGCAGCTCGAAGCGCGCAGCGGCGCGTCGCGCGTGCTGGTCAACTGCGCATCGACCGAATATTTCAAGTCGGTCAAGCCGAAACTGCTGGCTGCGCCCGTCGTCACGCCGGTGTTCGAGGACTGGAAGGGCGGCCGCTACAAGATCATCAGCTTCCATGCGAAGCGCGCGCGCGGCCTGATGGCGCGTTTTATCGTCGAGAACCGTATTACCGAGCCGAACGCGCTGAAGGATTTCGCGACGGAAGGCTATGCGTTCGACGCGGCTGCGTCGAACGATTCGACTTACGTATATCGCCGGCGAATCGGCGAGTGACCATGCCGGCCGTTCACGAGACGGCCGGCTCATGCATGAGGCCGGGCAAGCGGCACACCGCCCGTTCCGGTCGACAGCTTTGCATGGGACCGGAGTAAGTGCTGACGCGCTGACTCCGGTCGACACAGGAGAGACAGATGACCCTTTCGATCACCAGCAACTTCGACGCAGGCGCAATCGACGTCGTGTCGTGCGACAGCCCCGATGCGATCCGGTTGCGCGTGCGCGGCGACAGCCGCTCGGAATTCGCGCAATGGTTTTACTACCGCCTGACCGGCGCGCGCGGCGAGCGGTGCGTGATGACGTTCGAGAACGCGGCCGAATGCGCGTATCCGTCGGGCTGGCGCAACTACAGCGCGGTGGCGAGCTATGACCGGGTCGACTGGTTCCGCGTGCCGACGACGTTCGACGGCAAGACGATGACCATCGACCACACGCCGGAATTCGACAGCATTTACTACGCATACTTCGAGCCGTACTCGGAAGAGCGCCACGCGGCGTTCCTCGGCGCAGTCCAGCAGTTGCCGCAGGCGAGCGTCGTCGAGCTCGGCCGCACGGTCGAAGGCCGCCCGATGTCGATGTTGACGCTCGGTACGCCGGAAACCGACGGCGCACCGAAGAAGAAGGTGTGGATCATCGCGCGCCAGCATCCCGGCGAGACGATGGCCGAGTGGTTCGTCGAGGGGCTCGTCAAGCGGCTGGCCGGATGGGGCGACTGGTCCGGCGATCCGGTTGCGCGCAAGCTCTACGATCGGGCAACGTTTTACATCGTCCCGAACATGAACCCGGACGGCAGTGTGCACGGCAACCTGCGCACCAACGCGGCAGGCGCGAACCTGAACCGCGAATGGATGACGCCCGATGCCGAGCGCAGCCCCGAGGTGCTGGCCGTGCGCGACGCGATCCACGCGATCGGTTGCGACATGTTCTTCGACATTCACGGCGACGAGGATCTGCCGTACGTGTTCGTTGCCGGTTCCGAGATGCTGCCGAGCTTTACCGAGCAGCAGGGCAAGGAGCAGACCGCGTTCATCGACGCGTTCAAGGTCGCGAGCCCCGACTTCCAGACCGAGCATGGTTATGCGGCAAGCAAGTACAAGGAAGACGCACTCAAGCTTGCGTCGAAGTACATCGGCCACCAGTTCGACTGCCTGTCGCTGACGCTCGAGATGCCGTTCAAGGACAACGCGAACCTGCCCGACGAGCGTGTCGGCTGGAATGGCGAACGCAGCGCGGCGCTCGGTGCGGCGATGCTGGCCGCGATCCTGGTGCACATCGACGCGTTCGCGTAAGCGTATCGTCGTCGCATGAAAAAAGCCGGGGCATCTCAGGATGCCCCGGCTTTTTTGCTTTTGTCGTTGCCGCTCCGTCGTGTCAGGACTTCTTCGCGGTTTTCTTTTTCACGACCTTCTTCTGGGCGCTCGGCTTCTTTGTTGCGACGGCCTTCTTGACGGTGCGGCCCGATGCCTTTGCCTTGGCCTTGCCCCGGTGCGATTTGCCTTTGACCTTCTTCGTGGACGACGTCGAGCGTTCGACGCGCGGCTTCAGCGGCGGAACGGGATCGTTCCAGCTGAACGCGAGCATTTGCTGGCCGACGTAGCCGCAACGAAATTTCAGCGGTGTCGGGTCGCTGCCGTCGCTGTGGACGCCGAGTCCGTCGACAGTAACGATATTGTCGACCTTCACACGCTGCTTGCCCTGGTCGAACGAGTCGTTCCACGGCGTGATCGTCGCGTTGCCGCTGTCGAAGGCGTTCGGTGCGAAGTCGACGCGGTCGAAGGCCGACGACGTGCTGGCGATGAAGCTGCCGTGCGCTGCACAATCGGCGGCGAGCGGATCGGCATGCATGTCGTTGACGAATTTGTTGATCAGTTCGGAGCGCTGGTCGAGCAGGTCGGCGAATACCGGTGCCGGAAGCGCAAGCGACAGGCCCGCGACACAGGCTGCCAGCTTGCCGAACGCTCGGAGAATCCGGAGCGAGGCAGGTGAGCTGTCCATCTGGTTATTGGTGAGGAGCGAATGAGACATCGGGCACGTATAGATGCCCGATGAAGAACAGGAGTTCAATCTTAGCGTAAAAAAGTTGTGCGGCAGTAGATGGCGTATTCTCCCGCAGCGCGGAAAGTGCCGCCGGCACGCGTTGACGGTGCCCGGATCCGCAGGAGATTCAGGCGCGCGGGCCGCCGAGGCGATAGCGCCGGACGTCGAAGGTCGTGACCCATGCCGGACGATAGACGGCGATGAGCGCGGTCGCCATGCCGGTGAACCACGCTTCGCCGAGTGCGAGCAGCGCAGTGTTCAGCAGATAGCCGGCGGGAATCACGACGGGCACGCCATCCGCGAGCGCGAGCTGGACGCCGGCCGCGGCGGCGGCGACCGTGACGATCGCGATGGCCGGCGACAGAAATCCCTGGCCGGTGATGAACGATGCGAGGTTGTGCGGCAGCCATGCGAGCGCGGCGCGTTGCAGTAACGCCGACACGCCGACAGGCAGCGCGCCGTAGATCAGATAGGTCAGGCCAATGCCCTGCCACGGCGCGTCGAAGATGATCGCGGCAACAGCCGTGACGGCCCCATCGCGATCAGTGCGAGTGTCCAGTCGAACAGCGTAACGAGCAGCGTCGCGCCCAGCAGATGCATGACGATGCCGTCGTCGAGCCACGCATTCGAAGCCCAGAGGACCGCAATCGCGGTGACGAGCGCGAGCCACACGTGCTGGAGCGTCGCGTCCTGCAGGCGCACGAAGGGGCGATTCCAGATCGCGAGCGCGAGCAGGGCCGCGGCGGCGATCCAGCCACCGATGCCAATCCAGAGCGGAAGCGGTGTGAAAAGAAAACCCATGCGTTCATATTACTCGTTGAGCATCAAAGGTGGGAATCCGCACATGCCGACCGTCGCAATATCGAGACTGTTTGCCTAGCGTTCGCGCCGGAACCGTGCCGGCGGCTCGGCGGCGAGCGGCAGGTCCTGCGTGCCGGTGTTTGCGGCCGGCAACGGGTACGGATGGTCGTTCCGTTGTTGCTTGCGCAGCGGAACCGGGCCGTGTTCGCCGACGGCAGGCTTGCGCGCGCGACTGCGGTTCGCGAGCAGCACCTCGAGATGGGGCGACAGCCAGCCGTTGTAGATTGCGACCGCGGCGGCGCGGTTCGCGGCGCCAAGCTGCTGGAAGATGCTGGCGAGGTGGATCTTCACGGTGCCTTCGCTGATGCCGAGCGTACGGGCGATCATCTTGTTCGTGCTGCCCATGTGGACGAAGCGCATGATCTGCGCTTGCCGCGGCGACAACAGGCCGCTCGGCGGGCGGCGGGGAAGCGATCCGGCGAGTGTCTGGAAATGGGCGTCGTGGCGTGCCGCAGCGGCGGACGGCAGCAGGCTGAGGGCGATCGGCGGGATGTAGTGCCCGCCCAGCAGCACCATCTCGAGCGCGCGCACGATCAGGTGAGGCCGCGTGGAATGCGGGATCACGCCCGCGACACCATAGTTGAAGAAACGCTGGATGGCCTCCGGCGAGGCTTCGTCGATCAGGACGGCAGCGGGCGTCGGCGAACACGCGCTGCAGAGCGCCTGAAGCTCGCTGAGCCGGCCGACGTCGAGCCAGTCGATTGCGACGAGGTCGAAACGCTGGGTGCGCAACAGCCGGCGCGCCTGGAAACCGTCGGGCGCATCGTTGATGCTGGCGTGACGGTCGATCTGCCGCAACAGGGCCTTCAGTCCGTCACGCCGCTCGGCGTCTGAATTGAGCACCAGGAACCGCATATTCAATCTCCATAAGGTGAGTCATTGATCTGCCGGCGGGCATGCCTTGGGTTCGATAATGACAAAGACCTTACACGATGTCTGCTTGGCTGAAAGGCTTAGGAAAAGTCTGAAATTTCGGGTGGTGGAACAGCGGACAAGAAAAAAGCCGCGCCGGCGGGAACCGGGAGCGGCTTCGGGCGGGCAGGCCGTGAGGGCCTGCTGCGCGGGTCAGTGGAAGTGCGGCTGGGCAGGCGATGCGTCTTCGGGCATTTCCGCGTGGACGATTTCGCTGAGCGGATCTGCGTAGAGCGGCACGCCGCAGTCGTCGCAGTATTCGGGTTCGAATCGGCCCGCGTGCCGCCGGACGTCGGTTACGCCGCACTCTTTCAGCAGGCTCACGATTTCCTCGAGCGGCCCTTCGATCGGCGCTTCGCCTTCGAGCGTCGCGTTGTCGGTCGACACGTCGCCGTTTTCACGGCCGTAGAGCGGCCACACGACGCCGTAGATCACGTCATTGCTGGCACGCCGCGTGAAGCCGACGCGATACTCGTCGATGCGGCGTTCGCCGAAGCCGGCGACCACCGCGCGCAGCTCCTGCGGTGCAGCACCAAGTGTGTCGAATAGATAACGAATGGCGGTTCGCACCGTGTGCGGACGAATCCGTTCGTCAGCATCGCGGCAGGCCGAGTAGTACGCGTCCGGAAGCAGGCATTCGAACTCGCACCCGGGCAGGGCGATCGACAGGTTCGGACCGCCCTGGGCCGTCCACTGCTCGAGGCATTGACCGCGCTCGATACGGCTGCCGTTTTCTTCTTCCTGCCAGCGGAACAGCGGCGAGCCGACCGGCGCGGCGACGACGGCGAGCAGGAAGCGCGGGTCGGCCAGGATCGGCGAAGTTTCGGGCAGATCACCGAAGCTGAGCTTGGGCGTGTGCTGGCTGATCGCCGCATGCGCGAGTTGCTGCGCAAGCCGGTAGGTTTCGACGTGGTGCCGCGGCAACTGGTCGATGCTGTACAGGAGCGGCGCAAGTCCGACGAGTGTGCCGTTCGCAAGGACGTGGGCCTGCAGGTGCGTGCGCAACGCGTCGGCAACGTCACCCTTGAGCGGGCCCGACGGAATCATGTAGCGCGTCCATGCGAGCACCGGGACGGCGACCAGCAGCGCATCGTACGGTTGGCCATCGTGTTCGATCACCATCGACTCGCTGTGGGTCTCGGCCATGTCGGCGAGCGCGCCGTAGGCGTCGGGATGATTCTGCTGCAGATGGTCGAGCGCTGCGTCGAGCGTGGTCTGGTTGCCGTTGCGAACAATCTTGGCGAGCAGCGCGTCGAGCTTCGCTTCCCAGAAGCGATCCTCGATGCGGCTGCCCGAGGCGAAGAGCGCAAGCGACAGACCAACCAGTTTGTCGGCATCGGGGGGGAGGCGTTTGGCGATTCGCTGGCGCATATTAAAGACGTATATAGAAAGAGGCGAAGAACCTCACATTCTAGTCCGTTCTTTGCACCATAAGCGGTCTCGTGCCGAGGCATGGCCGGACGGCTGAATTGCGGCTTTTGTGAAAAAGTTGCTTCATCCCCCTTGCGCGATCGTCGTGTGGTGCATAGAATCACGCCTCTTTCGCGCTAACGGAAACGCGGCGCGGAAGAGGGAAGCAAAGTCGGTGGTGCGCAGCAGGTTCGGCGCACAGCTGGCGCAGGAAGATGGGCCCCGCAGTCGCAACGAAGTAGTTAAAAAGTTGTTGACGAACTGCGAAACTCGGTTCATAATCTCGCTTCTCTGCTGCTGAAAACGCAGCGCTGCTGAGAAACAAACGGTTTCTCGCAGAAATGCTCTTTAAAAATTAACAGCCGATAAGTGTGGGCGCTTGATGGAAGCGAGCTGATCCTCGGATCAGAAAGCGAAAGTATCAAGAGTCTCACACTAAAGTAAGTCAGGTTTATGAAGCAATTCATATACCTGTCAGCTTTGAGTGAGCGACCGGTTCTTAACAGAACCGAAAACAGTAACAGGTTTGAACTGAAGAGTTTGATCCTGGCTCAGATTGAACGCTGGCGGCATGCCTTACACATGCAAGTCGAACGGCAGCACGGGTGCTTGCACCTGGTGGCGAGTGGCGAACGGGTGAGTAATACATCGGAACATGTCCTGTAGTGGGGGATAGCCCGGCGAAAGCCGGATTAATACCGCATACGATCTATGGATGAAAGCGGGGGACCTTCGGGCCTCGCGCTATAGGGTTGGCCGATGGCTGATTAGCTAGTTGGTGGGGTAAAGGCCTACCAAGGCGACGATCAGTAGCTGGTCTGAGAGGACGACCAGCCACACTGGGACTGAGACACGGCCCAGACTCCTACGGGAGGCAGCAGTGGGGAATTTTGGACAATGGGCGAAAGCCTGATCCAGCAATGCCGCGTGTGTGAAGAAGGCCTTCGGGTTGTAAAGCACTTTTGTCCGGAAAGAAATCCTTGGTTCTAATACAGCCGGGGGATGACGGTACCGGAAGAATAAGCACCGGCTAACTACGTGCCAGCAGCCGCGGTAATACGTAGGGTGCGAGCGTTAATCGGAATTACTGGGCGTAAAGCGTGCGCAGGCGGTTTGCTAAGACCGATGTGAAATCCCCGGGCTCAACCTGGGAACTGCATTGGTGACTGGCAGGCTAGAGTATGGCAGAGGGGGGTAGAATTCCACGTGTAGCAGTGAAATGCGTAGAGATGTGGAGGAATACCGATGGCGAAGGCAGCCCCCTGGGCCAATACTGACGCTCATGCACGAAAGCGTGGGGAGCAAACAGGATTAGATACCCTGGTAGTCCACGCCCTAAACGATGTCAACTAGTTGTTGGGGATTCATTTCCTTAGTAACGTAGCTAACGCGTGAAGTTGACCGCCTGGGGAGTACGGTCGCAAGATTAAAACTCAAAGGAATTGACGGGGACCCGCACAAGCGGTGGATGATGTGGATTAATTCGATGCAACGCGAAAAACCTTACCTACCCTTGACATGGTCGGAATCCTGCTGAGAGGTGGGAGTGCTCGAAAGAGAACCGATACACAGGTGCTGCATGGCTGTCGTCAGCTCGTGTCGTGAGATGTTGGGTTAAGTCCCGCAACGAGCGCAACCCTTGTCCTTAGTTGCTACGCAAGAGCACTCTAAGGAGACTGCCGGTGACAAACCGGAGGAAGGTGGGGATGACGTCAAGTCCTCATGGCCCTTATGGGTAGGGCTTCACACGTCATACAATGGTCGGAACAGAGGGTTGCCAACCCGCGAGGGGGAGCTAATCCCAGAAAACCGATCGTAGTCCGGATTGCACTCTGCAACTCGAGTGCATGAAGCTGGAATCGCTAGTAATCGCGGATCAGCATGCCGCGGTGAATACGTTCCCGGGTCTTGTACACACCGCCCGTCACACCATGGGAGTGGGTTTTACCAGAAGTGGCTAGTCTAACCGCAAGGAGGACGGTCACCACGGTAGGATTCATGACTGGGGTGAAGTCGTAACAAGGTAGCCGTATCGGAAGGTGCGGCTGGATCACCTCCTTTCCAGAGCTATCTCGCAAAGTTGAGCGCTCACGCTTATCGGCTGTAAATTAAAGACAGACTCAGGGGTCTGTAGCTCAGTCGGTTAGAGCACCGTCTTGATAAGGCGGGGGTCGTTGGTTCGAATCCAACCAGACCCACCAATGTCTTGTCTGGCGGTAGTACCTGAGGAATCTGTACTCATGGGGGCATAGCTCAGCTGGGAGAGCACCTGCTTTGCAAGCAGGGGGTCGTCGGTTCGATCCCGTCTGCCTCCACCAATCTTCAATGGGAAGCGTTTGGATCACACGAAAGTGACGTGTGAGACGAGCATTTGCCATTGGCGATTGAGCCAGTCAGAGTGATATGAGTAACACCATATCGGCTGTCGTTCTTTAACAATCTGGAAGAAGTAAGTAATTTGGATAGCGGAAGCGTCTTGAGATGGACGTGGAAGTTATCCGGGTTGTGATTGTATCGATGTATCTCAAGATGATTCGAACTCTATGTTTGACTCAATTGGAATACGGCACAACGCGAAAACTCAACCTGTAACGACTGTCGGAGAGACAGACTCGTTATAGGGTCAAGCGAACAAGTGCATGTGGTGGATGCCTTGGCGATCACAGGCGATGAAGGACGCGGTAGCCTGCGAAAAGCTACGGGGAGCTGGCAAACGAGCTTTGATCCGTAGATGTCCGAATGGGGAAACCCACTCCTTTTGGAGTATCCATGGCTGAATACATAGGCCATGCGAAGCGAACGCGGTGAACTGAAACATCTAAGTAACCGCAGGAAAAGAAATCAACCGAGATTCCCAAAGTAGTGGCGAGCGAAATGGGATGAGCCTTGCACTCTTTATTTGTATTGTTAGCCGAACGCTCTGGAAAGTGCGGCCATAGCGGGTGATAGCCCCGTAGGCGAAAACAGTATGAAAGAACTAGGTGTGCGACAAGTAGGGCGGGACACGTGAAATCCTGTCTGAAGATGGGGGGACCATCCTCCAAGGCTAAATACTCGTGATCGACCGATAGTGAACCAGTACCGTGAGGGAAAGGCGAAAAGAACCCCGGGAGGGGAGTGAAATAGATCCTGAAACCGCATGCATACAAACAGTCGGAGCCTCGTAAGGGGTGACGGCGTACCTTTTGTATAATGGGTCAGCGACTTACGTTCAGTAGCAAGCTTAACCGTATAGGGCAGGCGTAGCGAAAGCGAGTCCGAATAGGGCGTTCAGTTGCTGGGCGTAGACCCGAAACCAAGTGATCTATCCATGGCCAGGATGAAGGTGCGGTAACACGTACTGGAGGTCCGAACCCACTAACGTTGAAAAGTTAGGGGATGAGCTGTGGATAGGGGTGAAAGGCTAAACAAACTTGGAAATAGCTGGTTCTCTCCGAAAACTATTTAGGTAGTGCCTCGTGTCTCACCTTCGGGGGTAGAGCACTGTCATGGTTGGGGGGTCTATTGCAGATTACCCCGCCATAGCAAACTCCGAATACCGAAGAGTGCAATCACGGGAGACAGACATCGGGTGCTAACGTCCGGTGTCAAGAGGGAAACAACCCAGACCGCCAGCTAAGGTCCCCAAATATAGCTAAGTGGGAAACGAAGTGGGAAGGCTAAAACAGTCAGGAGGTTGGCTTAGAAGCAGCCACCCTTTAAAGAAAGCGTAATAGCTCACTGATCGAGTCGTCCTGCGCGGAAGATGTAACGGGGCTAAGCTATATACCGAAGCTGCGGATGCGAGCTATGCTCGCATGGTAGGAGAGCGTTCTGTAAGCCTGCGAAGGTGTCTCGGAAGGGATGCTGGAGGTATCAGAAGTGCGAATGCTGACATGAGTAGCGATAAAGGGGGTGAAAGGCCCCCTCGCCGTAAGCCCAAGGTTTCCTACGCAACGTTCATCGGCGTAGGGTGAGTCGGCCCCTAAGGCGAGGCAGAAATGCGTAGCTGATGGGAAGCAGGTCAATATTCCTGCACCATTGTTAGATGCGATGGGGGGACGGATCGCGGAAGGTTGTCCGGGTGTTGGAAGTCCCGGTCGCTGCATTGGAGAAGGCGCTTAGGCAAATCCGGGCGCAGGATTCAAGGGTGTGGCGCGAGCTCCTTAGGGAGCGAAGCAATTGGAAGTGGTTCCAAGAAAAGCCTCTAAGCTTCAGTCTAACGATGACCGTACCGCAAACCGACACAGGTGGGCGAGATGAGTATTCTAAGGCGCTTGAGAGAACTCGGGAGAAGGAACTCGGCAAATTGGTACCGTAACTTCGGGATAAGGTACGCCCTTGTAGCTTGATGCCCCTGCGGGCAAAGGGTGAAGGGGTTGCAATAAACTGGTGGCTGCGACTGTTTAATAAAAACACAGCACTCTGCAAACACGAAAGTGGACGTATAGGGTGTGACGCCTGCCCGGTGCCGGAAGATTAAATGATGGGGTGCAAGCTCTTGATTGAAGTCCCGGTAAACGGCGGCCGTAACTATAACGGTCCTAAGGTAGCGAAATTCCTTGTCGGGTAAGTTCCGACCTGCACGAATGGCGTAACGATGGCCACACTGTCTCCTCCCGAGACTCAGCGAAGTTGAAGTGTTTGTGATGATGCAATCTACCCGCGGCTAGACGGAAAGACCCCATGAACCTTTACTGTAGCTTTGCATTGGACTTTGAACCGATCTGTGTAGGATAGGTGGGAGGCTATGAAACCGGAACGCTAGTTTCGGTGGAGCCGTCCTTGAAATACCACCCTGGTTTGTTTGAGGTTCTAACCTTGGCCCGTGATCCGGGTCGGGGACAGTGCATGGTAGGCAGTTTGACTGGGGCGGTCTCCTCCCAAAGCGTAACGGAGGAGTACGAAGGTACGCTAGGTACGGTCGGAAATCGTGCTGATAGTGCAATGGCATAAGCGTGCTTAACTGCGAGACCGACAAGTCGAGCAGGTGCGAAAGCAGGTCATAGTGATCCGGTGGTTCTGTATGGAAGGGCCATCGCTCAACGGATAAAAGGTACTCTGGGGATAACAGGCTGATACCGCCCAAGAGTTCATATCGACGGCGGTGTTTGGCACCTCGATGTCGGCTCATCTCATCCTGGGGCTGTAGCCGGTCCCAAGGGTATGGCTGTTCGCCATTTAAAGAGGTACGTGAGCTGGGTTTAAAACGTCGTGAGACAGTTTGGTCCCTATCTGCCGTGGGCGTTGGATATTTGAAGGGGGCTGCTCCTAGTACGAGAGGACCGGAGTGGACGAACCTCTGGTGTACCGGTTGTCACGCCAGTGGCATCGCCGGGTAGCTATGTTCGGAAGAGATAACCGCTGAAAGCATCTAAGCGGGAAACTCGCCTTAAGATGAGATATCCCTGGGGACTAGATCCCCTTGAAGGGTCGTTCGAGACCAGGACGTTGATAGGTCAGGTGTGTAAGCGCAGTAATGCGTTCAGCTAACTGATACTAATTGCCCGTAAGGCTTGATCCTATAACAAGTCTGTTTTACAGACAGCGGTTGAATGACCGCGATGTGCTGATACGCACAACCTCAAAAATTACTGCTTCTTCCCGATTGGTTGCGTTGCGAAGCAACGTGACAACCCTCTTTGCCTGATGACCATAGCGAGTCGGTCCCACCCCTTCCCATCCCGAACAGGACCGTGAAACGACTCTACGCCGATGATAGTGCGGATTCCCGTGTGAAAGTAGGTAATCGTCAGGCTCCCTAAGCCAGAAACCCCCGCCCGACCAGGCGGGGGTTTTTGCATTTCGGTGATGGAAATGCATGCGCGAGAGGATGGCCGCTCGGCCTTTGCCCCTCCAAGTCGCTCTTCCAGACGTTACCTTCAGACCAGAACCCGCCATTCGCGAGACTGACCTGCCCCTTCGATAGGGCCACGGAGCTTCTAGTAAAGTCCTGTTCAAACATGCTCCTGCAAGACAGGAGCGCCTACTGGTGCCGGATGCTTCGCCGCGAATTCGGCCGGCGACTGGTAGTTCAATGCGCTGTGCGGCCGTGCCTCGTTGTAGTCCCGGCGCCATGCCGACACCACGGCCCGGGCGTGGGCGAGCGTCGTGAACCAGTGCTCGTTCAGACACTCGTCACGAAACTTGCCATTGAACGACTCGATGTACGCATTCTGCGTCGGCTTGCCCGCCTGAATCAATTTCAACGTCACGCCGTTGGCGTAGGCCCACTGGTCCAGCGCGCGGCTCGTGAATTCGGGTCCCTGGTCCGTGCGCAACGCTTTCGGGTAGCCCCTGAAGCGCGCCACCCGGTCCAGCACGCGCGTCACATACCGACCCGAGATGCCGTGGTCCACCACGATCTCGACCGCTTCCTTGGTGAAGTCGTCGACAATGGTCAGGCACTTCAGGCGACGCCCGTTGGACAATGCGTCCATCACGAAATCGAGGGACCACACCTCGTTCGGCGTACTCGGCAAAGCCAGCTGCTCGCGCTCGACCATCACGCCGTGGCGCCGTCGCCGGCGCCGCACGGCCAGTCCGGCCTCGCGATACAGCCGGTGCACGCGCTTGTGGTTTACGTGCCTTCCTTCGCGCGCCAGCAGCGCGTGTAGCCGCCGATAGCCGAAACGCCGCCTCTGGTGCCCCAGCTCGATGAGGCGCGCCTTGAGCGCCTCATTCTCGTGGTCCGGCTGCGCTTCATAATGCAGCACGCTGCGCGAAAGCCCGACAAGCCGGCAGGCACGGCGCTCGGAGACATTGACCTTCTGCCGAATCGCCGCGACCGCCTCGCGCCTGGCCTGCGGGCTCAGGGCTTTCCCTTCACGACCACCTTCAGGGCTTCCATATCGAGCATCGCCTCGGCCAGCAGCTTCTTCAGCCTCGCGTTCTCGGCTTCCAGCTCCTTGAGCCGACGGGCTTCCGACACCTCCATGCCGCCGAACTTCGCGCGCCACGTGTAGAACGAGGCGTCACTGAACCCATGCTTCCTGCACAGCTCCTTCACCGGCAGGCCCGCCTCCGCTTCCTTCAGGAAGCCGATGATCTGTTCTTCCGAAAAGCGCTTCTTCATGTCCGTCTTCCTCTCCGAAAACGGACTTTACTAGATTCCGACTGGCCCGGTTTACGGGGAGCAGGTCAAGACCACCGAGACGCGCTCAAACCTTGAGCACCCCGCAGTTCCTCGTCACTGAAATCGGCAGGCTCCTTCCTCTCTGTCCATATCAATGTCCGCCGCGGAACGAAACCACGCGATTTGGTACGATCGAAATATCGTCGGCGATTGCATTTGCCGGCCTCATGTTCGAAACCAGGGCTTGATGGAGAGGGCGGGGGAATGAATATCGGCGACGCGTCACGCGAATCCGGCGTCAGCGCAAAAATGATCCGGTACTACGAACAGGTCGGCCTTCTTGCGCCGAGCAAACGGACCGATGCCGGCTACCGGATCTACGGCGCGGACGAAATCCACATCCTGCGTTTCATCCGCCAGGCGCGGCGGCTCGGTTTTCTCGTCGAGGACATCCGCAAGCTGCTGATGCTCTGGCAAGATCGCTCACGCGCCAGCTCCGAAGTGAAGTCGATCGCCCTCGAGCACGTGGCCGAGCTCGACAAACGCATCGCGGAATTGAGTGATATGCGCGACACGCTGGCCGACTTGGCCGCGCACTGTCATGGTGATGGGCGGCCCGATTGCCCGATTTTGGCGCGTCTGGCTGACCCCGTCAGTGAACCAGATTAGTGCATGCACTCGAGGCCCGAAATGGGCCTCTGTCTCAATATCTATAAAAATCAAAGGGTTGCGATCGAGTGACGCTTGCTCATTCCGAATCGGAATGGCTTCCATGCAAGTATTTCACTAGCATCTTGGTGCAGCGTCGCTATAATTCGGGATAACCCTATACGGGAAATCCCTGAATCTCGATTCACCAGGGGTCCCTCTTCCTTGGAGAACGTCATGATCGCCTACATCGTCGAAAAGCTGAGCAACTGGTTCGAATCCGCAGAACGTGAGCGCCGTGAGGCTTACCTCGCCACGTCGTCGGACATCGTCCAGCTCGAGCACCGCATCCGCTCGCTCGAAACCAACGGCTACTCGCTGTAATCGGAGTCACCGTCAGGTGCCGTGTGGCACCGAACGATAAGCAAGCCCCGTATTGACGGGGCTTTGTTTTTTTGTGCGCCGGATCTGGTGAAATCGTCGATGCGGCGCTATGGTATGGGCCTGCTTTTCATCCTGAAGGACACGATCATGCGTTTGCGTCTCGATGTGCGTCGCGGTGCCCGCGCGCGTCTCGTTTTGGGCGCGGCGGTGCTTGTCCATGGCTTCGCGGCCATCGCTGCGACTTCGTCCAAACCGCTGATTCTCGATACACAACGCGGTATCCAGGACGGCAAGGGCGGGTTGGTGCTGCAGACAGCGCCGTTGTCTACCGAGCTGATCGTCGAGCCGGCGGGCATGCGGACGCCGGCCGGGCAGACGCCGAATACGTCGGTGCCGTTGTTCGTCGCGCCGTATATCAATGTCCCCGCCTGGGGTGCACCGCCGGTCAATCAACCGAGACTTGCGCCGAGGCCGTAGCCGTAACGGCGTGTCGCGCGATCAGTTTCCGCGCTGCTCGATCTGGTATCGGGCGCCGCTATCCTGTCCGAGCATCTCGACCAGATAGGGCAGTGCCTCGTTCATGCTCTCGGCGAGCGTATACGGCGGATTCAGAATGAACATCCCGCTGCCGTAGAGGCCCAGGCCGTCAGTCGGCGGATTCGACACCGTCAGCGTCAGGTGTAGCCAGTTGTTCGGTTGCAGGCGTTTCAACTGATCGGGGAAGCGCTGGGACTCCAGCCGCGTGACCTGCGGGTACCAGACGGCATAGCAGCCGGTCGCAAAACGCTTCAGACATTCAGTCACGCAGCTCACGGTGCGCGCGTAATCCTTCTTGTCCTCGTAAGACGGGTCGATCAGCACGAGTGCGCGTCGCGGCGGCGGCGGCAGCAACGCCTTGATGCCTTCGAAGCCGTCGCCGGCGAAAATCATCGCGCGCCGCCCTGCGTCGCGGAAATTGTGGCGCAGCACGTCGATTTCCGTCGTGTGCATTTCGAACAGGCGCATGCGGTCCTGTTCGCGCATCGATCGCCACGCGATGTACGGGGAACCGGGGTAGTAGCGCAGTTCGCCATCGTCGTTCAGCGCACGGACTTCGTCCACATAGTCGCCCAGCGCTTCCGGCAGGTTCTTGTCGTTCCACAGCCGGCCGATGCCGGTGTCGAATTCCGCCGTCTTTGCCGCGTAGCCGTCGCGCAGCGAGTACACGCCGGCGCCTGCGTGCGTGTCGATGTACCAGTACGACTTGTCTTTCTTGTTCAGGTAGCGCAGCAGCTGGACGACGACGGCGTGCTTGAGCACGTCCGCGTGGTTGCCTGCGTGAAAACCGTGACGATAACTGAGCATGGCGGGCTGCCTGAAACGAAAGGTGAATCGATAAAAGCGGTCGATCGTGCGCGGCCGTCAGGCCGGGCGCCGATGCGGCCGCGTATTGTACGCGAGTGGCCGTGAGTCGCCTTACTCGTATGCGTTGCCGACCACCTCCTCGATACGTTGCTTTACCTCCGGCGTCAGCTTTGCGGCGACGTCGAGCGCGCGCATGTTGTCGCCGATCTGTTCGATTCGCGATGCGCCTGTGATGACCGAACTCACGCGCGGATTCGCGAGCACCCACGCGATCGCGAGCTGGCTCGTGCTGCAGCCGAGTTCGGCCGCGATCCCGCCGAGTCGCTCGACGATGTCGTTACTGGCTTGATCGGTCAGGCGGTCGCGCATCCAGTCGTAGCCCTGCAGTTGCGCACGGCTGCCCGGCGGCACGCCGTTGCGATATTTGCCGGTGAGAAGGCCTGATGCTAGCGGGCTCCAGGTCGTGAGGCCGAGACCGTAGTCGTCGTAGAGCCGCGCATATTCCTGTTCGACCCGCGTGCGGTGGAACAGGTTGTATTGGGGCTGTTCGACGACCGGTTTGTGCAGGTGATGCCGCTCGGCGATTTCGCATGCGGCGCGGATCTCGTCAGCGCTCCATTCCGACGTCCCCCAGTACAGCGCCTTGCCGCGCACGATCATGTCGCTCATCGCCCAGACGGTTTCCTCGATCGGTGTGTTCGGATCGGGCCGATGGCAATAGACGAGGTCGACATAGTCGAGCTGCAGCCGGCGCAACGAGCCGTCGATTGCGTTCAGCAGGTATTTCCGGTTCAGCGTGTGGTACTGGTTCGGGGCCTCTGCGAGCCCCCAGAAGAACTTCGTGGACACGATATAGCTGATGCGCGGCCAGTCGAGCGACTTGAGCGCCTGGCCCATGATTTCCTCGGATTTGCCGCCCGCATAGACCTCGGCGTTGTCGAAGAAATTGACACCCGCGTCGCGTGCGGCCGCGAGGCATTCGCGCGCGACCCGCTGGTCGACCTGATTGCCGTACGTGACCCACGAGCCGAGCGAGAGCTCGCTGATCTGCAGGCCGGAGCGGCCTAGCCGTCGATAGTGCATGCGAATCTCCTGCGTGACAGAACCGACCTTAAGCTTAGACGTTTTGCACGCGAACGGCGGGGCCGATCGTGCACAATGACGGCTGGCCCGCCGGTACGATCGCGCAACGAAAGCGGATGCGGCGGGCGCGTGCTTTATCGATCCGACAACGGGAGGAGACGGACATGGCAGCAGATCTGAATGGCAAGACCGCAGTCGTCACGGGTGCCGCGAGCGGCATCGGCAAGGAAATCGCACTCGAGCTCGCGAAGGCGGGCGCGGCCGTCGCGATCGCCGACCTGAACCAGGACGGCGCGAATGCGGTCGCCGACGAGATCAACAAGGCGGGTGGCAAGGCGATCGGCGTCGCGATGGACGTGACGAACGAGGAAGCCGTGAACAGCGGCATCGACAAGGTGGCCGCGGCGTTCGGCTCGGTCGACATCCTCGTGTCGAACGCGGGCATCCAGATCGTCAACCCGATCGAGAACTACGCGTTCTCCGACTGGAAGAAGATGCAGGCGATCCACGTCGACGGCGCGTTCCTGACGACGAAGGCCGCGCTCAAGCACATGTACAAGGACGATCGCGGCGGCGTCGTGATCTACATGGGTTCGGTGCACTCGCACGAAGCGTCGCCGCTGAAGTCGGCCTACGTGACGGCCAAGCACGGTCTGCTCGGTTTGGCGCGCGTGCTCGCGAAGGAAGGCGCGAAGCACAACGTGCGCTCGCATGTCGTGTGTCCGGGTTTCGTGCGCACGCCGCTGGTCGACAAGCAGATTCCGGAGCAGGCGAAGGAGCTCGGGATCAGCGAAGAGGACGTGGTGAAGAAGGTGATGCTCGGCGCTACGGTCGACGGCGTGTTCACGACGGTGCAGGATGTCGCGCAGACGGTGCTGTTCCTGTCGGCGTTCCCGAGCGCCGCGCTCACGGGCCAGTCGGTGGTCGTCAGCCATGGCTGGTTCATGCAGTGACGCGGGCGGCGCTGGCCTAGTCGTCGCGCCACAGCGGTCGGCATAAAAAACGCGCTCCGGGGAGCGCGTTTTTCATTTCGGCAGGGCGGGCCGGTGACGGCTGCCGCCCGCTACCGCCGATTTACTTCAGGACGGCTGCGACGGCGTTGGCGACCGCGTCGAGGTTGCGCGTATTCAGCGCTGCAACGCAGATCCGGCCCGTGCCGACCGCATAGATGCCGAACTCGTCGCGCAGGCGATCGACTTGCGCCGAGGTCAGGCCCGAGTACGAGAACATCCCGCGCTGCGCATTGATGAAGCTGAAGTCGCGATCGACGCCGCTTGCCTTCAGGCGCTCGACGAGACCGTTGCGCATCGCACGGATGCGATCGCGCATTTCACCGAGTTCCTGCACCCACGCGGCGTGCAGTTCCGGCGAGGCGAGCACTGCCGCGACCACGGCGCCGCCGTGGGTCGGCGGGTTCGAGTAGTTTGTGCGGATCACGCGCTTCAGTTGCGACAGCACGCGCGTGGCTTCTTCCTTGCTCGACGTGATGATCGACAGCGCGCCGACGCGCTCGCCGTACAGCGAGAACGACTTCGAGAACGACGAAGACACGAACGCGTTCAGGTCGGCCGCGGCAAACAGACGCACGGCAGCGGCATCGGCCTCGATGTTCTCGCCGAAGCCCTGGTAGGCCATGTCGAGGAACGGCACGAGGTTGCGTGCCTTCACGACGTCCACGACCTGTTGCCATTGCGCTTCGGTCAGGTCCACGCCGGTCGGGTTGTGGCAGCACGCGTGCAGCACGACGACCGTGCCGGCCGCATAGCTGTTCAGCGCCGACAGCATGCCTTCGAAGTTCACGCCGTTGGAGGCCGCGTCGTAGTACGGGTACGCGACGACTTCGAAACCGGCCGCTTCGAACAGCGCGCGGTGGTTTTCCCAGCTCGGATCGCTGATCGCGACCTTCACGTTCGGGTTCACGGTGCGCAGGAAATCGGCGCCGATCTTCAGCGCGCCCGTGCCGCCCAGTGCCTGGGCCGTGACCACGCGGCCCGCTGCGATCAGCGGCGAATCGTTGCCGAGCAGCAGCTTCTGTACGGCCGCATCGTAGGCGGCGATCCCGTCGATCGGCAGATAGCCGCGCGGCAGGCCGGCTTCGACACGCACCTTCTCTGCTTCGCGAACCGCGCGCAGCAGCGGAATCTTGCCTTCTTCGTTCGTGTACACGCCGACGCCGAGGTTGACCTTGGTCGGACGCGCATCGGCGTTGAAGGCTTCGTTCAGGCCCAGGATCGGGTCGCGGGGAGCAAGCTGGACAGCGGAGAAGAGCGACATGATGATTCGGCAGTAGTGAAAAGAGGGTCAGGCTTTCAACCGGCGGGGCGGGCGCAGCGGATCGCGCGCCAACGGGCGCGACGCCGGAAAGCGCAGCAGCCTGATATTGTAGCGAATTCGCGCTGGCGGGGGCGCGCGATTCGGCGGCGAATCGCGATTTCGGCCGTCTGTCGCGCGTCAGGAGCCGACAGCAGTTCGCGAGGCCGCGAAGCGCTAGAATGCTCTCTTTGCCCTCGCTCCGGCCGCATTCCATGTCCGAACATCATGCCGAAGTCGGCGACGCGCTCGACGAATCCAAATTCGTCACCTTCGAAGGGTCGCCGTTCCAGCTGTATCAACCGTATCCACCCGCCGGCGACCAGCCGACCGCGATCGAAACGCTCGTCGAAGGCGTCGGCGACGGCCTTGCATTCCAGACGCTGCTCGGCGTAACGGGGTCGGGCAAGACCTTCACGATGGCGAACACGATCGCGCGGCTCGGCCGCCCGGCGATCGTCTTCGCGCCGAACAAGACGCTCGCGGCGCAGCTTTATGCCGAGTTCCGCGAGTTCTTCCCGCGCAACGCGGTCGAGTACTTCGTCTCGTACTACGACTACTACCAGCCTGAGGCCTACGTGCCGCAGCGCGACCTGTTCATCGAGAAGGACTCGTCGATCAACGAGCACATCGAGCAGATGCGCCTGTCGGCGACGAAGAGCCTGATGGAGCGCCGCGACGTGGTGATCGTCGCGACGGTGTCGGCGATCTACGGTATCGGCAACCCGTCCGAATACCACCAGATGATCCTGACGCTGCGCGCCGGCGACAAGCTCGGCCAGCGCGACGTGATCGCGCGGCTGATCGCGATGCAATACACGCGCAACGAGCAGGATTTCCAGCGCGGCACGTTCCGCGTGCGCGGCGACACGATCGACATCTTCCCGGCAGAACACGCGGAAATGGCCGTGCGCGTCGAGCTGTTCGACGACGAGGTCGAGACGCTGCAGCTGTTCGACCCGCTGACGGGGCGCGTGCGCCAGAAGATTCCGCGCTTCACCGTGTATCCGTCGTCGCACTACGTGACGCCGCGCGACACCGTGATGCGCGCGGTTGAGACGATCAAGGACGAATTGCGCGAACGCCTCGAGTTCTTCCATCGCGACGGCAAGCTCGTCGAGGCGCAGCGCCTCGAACAGCGCACGCGCTTCGATCTCGAGATGCTGCAGGAGCTCGGCTTCTGCAAGGGCATCGAGAACTACTCGCGGCATTTCTCGGGCGCGGCGCCGGGCGATCCGCCGCCGACACTCGTCGACTACCTGCCGCCCGATGCGCTGATGCTGCTCGACGAATCGCACGTGCTGATCGGCCAGTTGAACGGCATGTACAACGGCGACCGCGCGCGCAAGGAAAACCTCGTCAACTACGGTTTTCGCCTGCCATCGGCGCTCGACAACCGGCCGCTCAAGTTCCCCGAGTTCGAACGCAAGATGCGCCAGGTCGTATTCGTGTCGGCCACGCCGGCCGACTACGAGAAGCGCGTGACGGGGCAGATCGCCGAACAGGTCGTGCGGCCGACGGGGCTCGTCGATCCGGAAATCGAAGTGCGGCCGGCGAGCTCGCAGGTCGACGACGTGCTCACCGAGATCAACGCGCGCGTGAACGCCGGCGAGCGCGTGCTGATCACCGTGCTGACGAAGCGCATGGCCGAGCAGCTCACCGAGTTCCTGGCCGACCACGGCGTCAAGGTGCGCTACCTGCACAGCGACATCGACACGGTCGAACGCGTCGAGATCATCCGCGACCTGCGGCTCGGCACGTTCGACGTGCTGGTCGGGATCAACTTGCTGCGCGAAGGTCTCGACATTCCCGAAGTGTCGCTCGTGGCGATCCTCGATGCGGACAAGGAAGGCTTCCTGCGCGCCGAACGCTCGCTGATCCAGACGATCGGCCGCGCCGCGCGGAACGTGAACGGCAAGGCGATCCTCTACGCGGACAACATGACCGAGTCGATGAAGCGCGCGATCGGCGAAACCGAGCGGCGCCGCGCGAAGCAGATCGCGCACAACGAGAAAATGGGCATCACGCCGCGCGGCGTCGTGAAACGCATCAAGGACATCATCGATGGCGTCTACAACGCGGACGACGCGCGCGCGGAGCTGAAGGAAGCGCAGCAGCGCGCGAAATTCGAGGACATGTCGGAAAAGCAGCTCGCGAAGGAAATCAAGCGTCTCGAGAAGCAGATGGCCGATTACGCGAAGAACCTCGAGTTCGAGAAGGCGGCCGCGACCCGCGACCAGCTTGCGCTGCTGCGCGAGCGCGTGTTCGGCGCGAACGTCGGCGACCACGTCAACGGCGGCCGGTAAATCTTTCCAAGCGTCACCGGAACCTGTTGCTAACAGGCCTGTAAGCCTTGTCGGATCAGGGGTTTACACGGACTCCCGTTTGTTCCAAAACAGGTTCGGTGCTAAACTCCGCAATTATTGAGAATTGTTCGCATTAACGTTCTTCGTCGCGTTAGTGTTTCCAGCGAGCCGCCCGGGCGGCGGTTCGCGTGTCGTCAGATAGTCAGACAAATAACAAGGAGTGTCCATGTTGGGTTCTTCGTTCATCCGCACGACGGTTGCGGTAGCGGCGGCGCTTGCCGCGATGTCGGCCTCGGCGGCCGAGTATCCGATCGGCAAGCAGCAGATCCAGGGCGGCATGGAAATCGGCGCGGTGTACCTGCAGCCGATCACGATGGACCCGGAAGGGATGATGCGCAAGGCGTCGGATTCCGACATCCACCTCGAGGCCGACATCCACGCGGTCAAGAACAACCCGACGGGTTTCGCGGAAGGCGACTGGATGCCGTACCTGCAGGTCACGTACAAGCTGACGAAGCAGGGCGACACGAAGTGGAAGGCTGAAGGCGACCTGATGGGCATGGTCGCGAGCGACGGCCCGCACTACGGCGACAACGTGAAGCTGAACGGCCCGGGCAAGTACCACCTGACGATGGTCGTCAAGCCGCCGATGCAGTCGGGCCACATGGCGTTCGGCCGTCACGTCGACAAGGAAACGGGCGTGGGCGCGTGGTTCAAGCCCGTTACCCTCGAGTACGACTTCCCGTTCGCCGGGATCGGCAAGAAGGGCGGTTACTGATCGGCAGCATCACGGACGGCGCGCTTCGGCGCGCCGTCGGCGTAGAGAACCCAGAATGAAAATTCCCCAGAAAATCGTCGCCGCGACCGCTGCATTGTGGCTTGCCGGTGCAGCGTACGCTGCCGATCTGCCGACGTTCAAGCTTGAGATGACGGACGGCAAGCTGAATCCCACCCGCATCGAAGTGCCGGCCGGCCAGCGTTTCAAGATCGAGATCAAGAACACCGGCAAGGGCGCCGCCGAATTCGAGAGCGTGCAGCTGCGCAAGGAGAAGGTGCTCGCGCCGGGCGCGGATTCGTTCGTGGTCGTCGCTCCGCTGTCGCCGGGCGAATACAAGTTTTTCGATGATTTCCACCAGCAGGCGCAGGGCGTGATCGTCGCGAAGTAACGCGTTTTATCTGCGCGCGGGTGCGCACGTCCCTTGCCCCGCGCGTCAGGAGGTATCGATGGGTCAGATCTTGTTCATCGTCTGGCGGGAGAGCGTCGAAGCGCTGCTCGTCGTCGGCATTCTCTATGCATGGCTGAAAAACGGCGACGACGACGCGCGCCGCGGCCTGCCTTTTCTCTGGGCCGGCGTCGGCGTCGGCTTGCTGATGGCCGTCGGCCTCGGCGCCGCGCTGGTTGGTTTCACCGAAGTGCTGTCCGGTGACGCGCAGGATTACTTCCAGACTGCCATGGTGCTGATCGCATGCGTGCTGATCGTGCAGATGGTGCTGTGGATGCGCCGGCACGGCCGCACGCTGAAGCGCGACATGGAGCAATCGCTGCAGCAGAGTACGCGCGATTCGAACTGGTGGGGCGTCGCGGTGCTGGTCGCGCTCGCGATCGCGCGCGAAGGCAGCGAGACGGTGATTTTCCTGTACGGCCTCGGTTTCGGCCAGTCGGGCCACGTCGACGGTAGCCAGATGCTCGCGGTCGTGATCGGCCTCGGGCTCGCGTTCCTCACGTTCTATCTGTTGCAGCTCGGCGGCAAGTACTTCTCGTGGCGGCATTTCTTCCGCGTCACCGAAGTGATGCTGCTGTTCCTCGGTGCGGGCCTGTTCCAGACCGGCGTCGACAAGCTGATCGACAAGGAAATCCTGCCGCTCGGCATCTCGCAGGTGTGGGATACGTCCGCGATCCTCGATGATTCGGGCACGTTCGGCTCGCTCATCGCGACGCTGACCGGTTATCGCGCGCACCCGGCACTGACCAACCTGGTCGCCTATGCGGTGTACTGGGCGGTCGTCTGGCTGCTGATGAAGCGCGCGAGCCGTCGTCCGGCCGTCGCCGCGGGCCGCGCGGCATGAGCGTGGTCGCCGCAACCAAGCCGGGCTGGCTCGCACAGGCCGGCCAGTGGATGCAGCGCCATGGCGCGCTGATCCGCGGCATCCAGTGGGGTGTCGTCGCCGTTTATGCGTTCCTGATCATCGTGCCGGCGGTGTTGCCGCTGCCGGACGATTCCGCGCATTTGTGGAGCAACCTCACGCTCATCGCGCAATTCGCGTTCTGGGGTATCTGGTGGCCGTTCGTGCTGCTGTCGATGGTGATGCTCGGCCGTGTCTGGTGCGGCGTGCTGTGCCCGGAGGGCGCGCTCACCGAATTCGCGAGCAAGTTCGGCCGCGGTGGCCCGATTCCGCGCTGGATACGGTGGGGCGGCTGGCCGTTCGTCGCGTTCGGGATCACGACGATCTACGGGCAGATGGTGAGCGTGTACCAGTACCCGCTCGCGGTGCTGTTCGTGCTCGGCGGCTCGACCGTCGGCGCGATCGTGATCGGCGTGCTGTACGGCCGCGAGAAGCGCGTGTGGTGCAAGTATCTGTGCCCGGTCAACGGCGTGTTCGGGCTGCTCGCGCGGCTCGCGCCGATGCGCTACAAAGTCGACGAGGATGCGTGGCGCCGTTCGTACAAGAACGGCGAGCACGGTCATCGCGTGATTCCGATCAACTGCGCGCCGCTCGTGCCGTTGCGCAGCATGAAGGGTGCGGCGGAGTGCCATATGTGCGGCCGCTGCAGCGGGCACCGCGATGCGGTCTCGCTGTCGTTGCGCTCGCCGTCCGACGAAGTCGTGAACCTCGGTGCGCAGCAGGCGAACCCGTGGGACACCGCGCTGATCCTGTACGGCCTGCTCGGCGTGGCGATCGGCGCGTTCCACTGGACCGTCAGTCCGTGGTTCGTGCAGATCAAGCAATGGCTAGCGGGCTGGCTGATCGACCATGACATCACGTGGCCGCTCGAAACCAATGCGCCGTGGTTCCTGCTCACGCATTACCCGGATCGCAACGACGTGTTCTCCTGGCTCGACGGCGGGCTGATCGTCAGCTACATCGTCGGCACGGGGCTTGTGTACGGCACGGCGCTGCTCGTGCTGCTGGCCGGCGCCACGCTGATGCTCGGCCGCTTCGATCGCGTGCGGCTGCATCACCTCGCGCAGGCGCTGATTCCGCTCGCGGGCGCGGGCGTGTTTCTCGGGCTCTCGGCAACGACGCTGTCGTTGCTGCGCGCCGAGCATGTGCCGCTCGGCTGGGCGACCGATGTGCGGATCGCGATTCTGGTCGGCGCCAACGTATGGAGTGCGTGGCTCGCCTGGAAAGTCACGGGGCGCTATGCGGCCTGGCCGCGCCGGCTCGCCGCATTCGCGTGGTTCGCCGTTGCGCTTGCCGTCGTCGACAGCGCATGGTGGCTGATGTTCTGGGGCTTCTGAAGCGGCTCGCGCGCCGCTCCGGCTTCGATCGATTGAACACGGGCGGGATGCTTTGCGCATCGACCGCCCAAACAAAAAAGCGACACGTCCTTCGACGTGTCGCTTTTTTTCTTCCTTGTGCGAGAACCAAAAAAAGTGGCTTGGCTTGCTGCAACGGCTGCTTGAGTGTGTTTGCACGAAGGGGTCTAGATCTCGCGTGCAAGCCGTTACGCTGGCTAATGCCCAACACCTCTCAGGGAGGTGGTCCCCACAATACTCTGTCGTTACTTCGTCAGGATCAGTTTGCCGAGCCGGGTGGCACGCAACTGATAGGTCTCTCCGTTATGCGCGATGCTGATGTGGCTGTGGCCTTGCAGCAGCGCTTCGCTGTTGAGGACCCGCGTGCCTGCATCGCGGTTGCCGGCGGGTTTCGCCGGCGTCGTGACCGCTGCCGTTTTCTGGCGGCTGCTGCCTGCGGTGCCGGTTGTACGGCGCAAGGTCAGCGTGGTCGGGCGCATGGTGTCGGTCATTCGGTTGATCGGTGACTGTCGATACGATGGAATGAATTCTAAATGATAACCATTACCATTTACAAAAACTCTTTATCGATCGATGTTGCAAGTCTGATAGTTTGAATCAAAGAGGCGGCCCGCAGGCCGCCGCCGGACTCAGTGCAGCGGATCGGGGTCCTTGCGGCCCTGTGCGTATTCGCGGATCAGGCGGACCGTGTCGATATCCGACGTGCGGTACGCCTCCTTGACGATCCCGTGCGTTTGCCGTGCTTCTTCGCTGTCGTCGGTGACGGTCAGCGTCGTGCGGTATTCGAAACGCAGGAACAGCTGGTGATCGTCGCGTTCCTCGATCGCCATCGTCAGCGAGCCGCCGATCTCGCCATCGGCCGCGCGGATGTCGTAGCGGACCTGCTGGTTCGGCGTGAACGTGACGTGGTCGCGTACGATCGCGTGGCCATAGTGCAGCTCGCGTTCGAGCGTCGTGTCCGTCCGTTCGCTGATGACGCAGCTATCGAGGCCGAGTACGAACAATTGCGGCTGTTCGGCACGCAGCACGAGGCCTTCCCAGAGTTGTTCGCGGGTGAGGGCCGGCACGGCCGGATCGTCGGAGTTGATCTGGATCAGGTGTTCGAAGTTCAAGGGGACGGATTCCTTCTGGTGGCGGGCGGCCACATGGTTCAAGAAGTTATTGTGACGCAAAACTACCCGCTTCGCGGCACCTGCCGCCCCCGATCGAACCTCAGGCTTCGATACGGCCCATGCGGCCGGTCTGATAGTCGACGACGGCCTGCCGGATCTCTTCCTCGGTATTCATCACGAACGGGCCGTAGCGGACGATCGGCTCGTTGAGCGGCACGCCGCCGATCAGCAGCAGGTCGAGCGGCGTGTCGCCGGCGGCGAACGTGACCGTGTCGCCATCGTCGCCGTACACGACCATGTGCCGAGCGTCGACAGCCTGCCTGTCAGGCCCGTAGCGCCCCGTTCCGTCGATCGGATAGGCAAACACGCGATAGCCGGCCGGCACGGGCTGCGTGACCGTTGCACCGGGTTCCAGCGTGAAATGCTGGTAGAGGATCGGCGTGCGCGTCTCGATCGCGGCCCGGACACCGAACGCTTCGCCGGCGATGACCCGAACGCGTGCGCGGCCATCCGGCGACGTCGCGCTCGGAATGCGGTCGGCCGGGATCTCCTGGTAGCGCGGCGCGATCAGCTTGTCGCGGCGCGGCAGGTTGACCCAGAGCTGGAAGCCGTGGGAGCGGCCGCCTGCCTGCGCGAACGCCGGATCGGGCATTTCGCTGTGCACGACGCCGGCGCCGGCCGTCATCCATTGCACGTCGCCGGGGCCGAGCGTGCCGGCGTGGCCGGACGAGTCGCGATGGCAGAAGCGCCCGTCGAGCGCGTAGGTCACGGTCTCGAAGCCGCGATGCGGATGATCGGGCGCGCCCTTGGCCTCGCCGGGCGCGTAGTCGACAGGGCCCATTTCGTCGAGCAGCAGGAACGGATCGAAATCCATCAGCAGCCGGGTCGGGAACGGACGGTGAACCACGAAACCGCCGCCTTCGGTCGTGCGAAGTGCGGGGTACGTACGGTCAAGCGAGCGAGCGGTCGTCATGGGGAAGCCCTCGAGATCATCGGAATAGCGTTATTTTTGAAACATGGCGCTATTATATTGGGCGTTTTACCGTCCGATTGGCGATGGTTCGCAATGGATTGTTCTGAAATTGGAACGATGACATGAATATCGATGCACATAACCTGAACGACCTGATGTACTTTTCGCAGGTCGTCGAACATGGCGGATTCTCGGCCGCGGAGCGCGTGCTGGGCATCTCGAAATCGCGCCTGTCGCGGCGCCTGACCGAACTCGAGGCGGCGCTCGGCGTGCGCCTGCTGCAGCGCTCGACGCGCAAGCTCGCGCTGACCGAGGCGGGGGAGTTGTTCTACCAGCATTGCCAGGCGATGCTCGCCGAAGCGCAGGCCGCGATGAACGCGGTGCAGCAGTTGCGTGCGTCGCCGCGCGGATCGGTGCGCGTCAGCGTGCCTGTCACGCTGTCGCAGACGATGCTGTCGCGCATCCTGCCTGAATTCCTGCGCCGCTATCCCGAGGTGAAGGTGCACGTCCGCGTGACGAACCGCGTGATCGACCTGTTCGAGGATTCGATCGACGTCGCGCTGCGCGTGCGCTCGGAGCCGCCGCAGAACGCCAACATCGTCGTGCGGCCGCTGTGGCGTACCGAGCAGATGCTGGTGGGCGCGCCGAGCCTGCTGAGCCAGAATGCGCCGCCGCTGGTGCCTGACGACCTGACCGGCTTCGAGACGCTCGATACGCCGAGCGTCGACGGGCGGCACGTGTTCAACCTGATCGCCCCGGACGGTACGCGTCATGTGCACGAGCACGACCCGCGGCTCGTGACGGCCGACCTGATGACGATCCGCGAGGCCGTGCTCGACGGCCTCGGCATCGCGGCGTTGCCGGAGATGATGTACGGCAACGCGCTGCGCGCGGGGCAGCTGTCGCCCGTGATGCCGGGCTGGACGCTGCCGGTGCCGCAACTGTATGCGGTGTTCGTGTCGCGGCAGGGGATGCCGCCTGCCGTGCGCGCGTTCGTCGACTACCTGGTCGAGAAGCTCGATCACGGCGCCTACAAGGAGCCGGGTTGCCCCGAGCGCGCAAAGAAGGAAGCGGCGGCCGATGTTTCGGCGACCTGAACACGACGCACGCGACGAGGCAAATTTGTTTTGTCATTGAAGCGTCGCCTGCAATCGCAAGTTTCAATCGCCGGAACCTTGAATGCGCGCGCGGCCGGGCCTATATTGAAATCCCATTTCGTGAAGGAAGTTCTGAGCGAAATCAGGTGGCCGCATATATTGCGAGCCAGATAGGGCAGAACGCGCAGTCCGTGCAGACCACGGCAGAGTCGCATTTGCGTTGCTCGAGGCGCAACCGATACCGCCAAAGAGCCCGCCGCCCGAAGGCGCCCGCGTGCGCATGAAAAAAGGCCTTCATCTGGCGATGAAGGCCTTTTACTTTGTGCGGCCCCGGTGAGGGGCGAGACGTGCGCGCGTTACTTCGTTTTCGCGCCCGGCTCCGTCACGAAGCCGAGTTTCGTCAGGCCGCCGGCCTGCGCATCCGACATCACTTCGGCGACATGCTCGTAGGCAACCTTGCGATCCGCACGCAGGTGCAACTCGGGCTGCGGCTTGCGTTGCGCCGCTTCGGCGATGCGCGCCTGCAACTGCTCGCGCGTGACCGCGTGGTCGTCCCACAGGATCGTGCCGTCGCCCTGGATCGCGACGTCGACCGTCTGCGGCTTTTCGTCGACGGGCTGGCTGCTGGCGTGCGGCAGGTCGATCTTCACCGCATGCTGCATCGCCGGGATCGTCACGAGGAAAATGATCAGGAGTACGAGCATGACGTCGACGAGCGGCGTCATGTTGATCTCGCTCATCACGGCATCGTCGTCATCGTCGCTGAAACCGGTATTCATTGCCATGGTTCACCCCGTCTCAGCTGGCGCGCGTCGCGAGACGCAGGCCGTCGCGCGTCGACGACGATGCGAGTTTCGCGCCCGTCACGAAGTACGCATGCAGGCCGTGCGCGAAGCGGCGCAGCTTGCTGACGACGCCCTTGTTCGCGCGGGTCAGTGCGTTGTAGCCGAGCACGGCCGGGATCGCGACGAACAGGCCGAAGGCCGTCATGATCAGCGATTCGCCGACCGGGCCGGCGACCTGGTCGATCGACGTCTGACCGGTTGCGCCGATCGCGAGCAGCGCGTGGTAGATCCCCCAGACCGTGCCGAACAAGCCGACGAACGGCGCCGTGCTGCCGATCGACGCGAGGATCGCGAGACCGCTCTGCATGCGCGAGATGCCTTCGTCCATCGTGTCCTTCAGGCAGCGCGTGACCCAGTCCGACACGTCCATGCGGTCGTGCAGGTGCGGTTGCGTTTGGTGATGGTGATCGGCGGCTTCCTTGCCCGACAGCGCGAGCGCGAGGAACGGGTTGTCGTTCGGCGTCGACGCGGCGAGCCCGAGCTTCTTGATGCCGTCGTCGAAATTGTCCGAATGCCAGAACGCCTGTTCGGCGTTCTTCGTGAGGCGGTTCAGGCGAACCACGTTCCAGCCCTTGAGGACGATCACGATCCACGACAGGACCGACATCACGAGCAGCGTAATCGCAATGGCGCGCGTGACGAAATCACCTTGCGCCCAGACGTGCGCGATACCGTAGCTTTGCATTTTATTGTTTCCTTTGAATCTTCCGGATGAGGCAGGTTAGTCGGTGAGCCCGAAGCTGTAGGGCTGTGTGCGGGCGGCGCGGATCGCCTGGCCGTTCTCGATATACGGACGGCAGGTGGTCGAGCGCATCGCGTCGAGTGCGGCATCGTCGAGGCGCGGGTAGCCGCTGCTCTTCTGCAGATCGATGCTTTCGATCTTGCCGGTCACGCCGACGACGAAGTGAACATAGGCCGTGCCCGATTCGCCGCGGCGGCGCGACATCGACGGGTAGTCGGGCTTCACGAAGTTGCATTGAAGCGTCGGCACGTTTTTCGGCGCGCTGACCTGCATCGTTTCGCGAGCCGGGGCGGGCGTCGCGGCCGGCGCCGCAGGAGCGGGCGCGGCCGGGGCAGGCGTCGGATCGGCGGCCGCCGGTGCGGGCGTCGGCGACGGGGTCGGCGATTGGGTGACCGGCTGAGGCGTCGGCTTCGCCACTTTCGGTACCGGCTTCGGCTGGACCTTCTGCTTGACGGGTGTCGGCTTCGGCGGCGTAGGCTGCGGAATCGATTCGGCCGCGACCTGCTGGGCGATCGGTGCGGGCGTGATGAGCTGCGCGGTGATCGTCTGGACCTCAACCGATTTCGGTGGCGGCGCGTTGCGATGGAGCCAGGCGGCCGTCAGCATGATCGCGTGTGCGGCAAGCACACCGACTGCGACGGCGATCACTCGGGGATTCATACGTGGTGCAGCCGGCAAGGCGCCGGCAGGAGCGGAATACGAAGCCTGCATGTTAGCTTGAAAGAACGATGTCGCACCCGGGGCGCGGCGGGTGAATCGGCATTACTTGCGGAAGATCAGCAGCGAGATGCAAACGGTGGTCACAAATCCGATCAGCAATTCCATGACAGGCTCCTTGGCAGGTAAGCCGCTGGCTCGCGCAGACGATGGCTTGCTGACGGTCGAAACAAAAAATGCGGCCTGGGCCGCATGCGCACACTCGGCGCGGGTCAGGCAGCCTTGCGTTCGTAGAAGGTGACCGGGATCGGGTGAGCGTGATGCTCGACGCCACACCGGCTCGCACAGACGCCTTGTTCGGCCATGAGGTCGCGTACGGACTCCTCGCACTTGCCGCAGCACGTGGCCACGCCGAGCTCGAACTGGAGTTCATCGAAAGAGTTCACGCCCTCTGCGAGGGACGCGCGAATCTTGCGATCGGAAACAGACTTGCACACGCAGACGATCATGGTGAGTTGCGATAGCTAACGTTAATGCGAATTATTATCATTAATTTTGCGGACGTTGACAAGCGCGGGGTAGGCTTTTTTTAAGGCCATCAGACCCTTGAAACGACGGAAGCGGCCGAGCCGCGGCGGAAGAGGCGGTGCCGGCCCGCGTCAGGCGGTCGCGCAGGCGCGCGCGTTCGGCGAGGAAATGGTGACGGATTCGACCGGCGCATCGAGGCCGAGCAATGTCGATGCGAGCGCCTGCAACTGCCGGCCGTCGCCGGTCGAGCAGAAGCGGGGCGGTGCGACCGGCGTGCCGGCAGGTGCGCGCAGGCCGTGCTGGTCGAGTACGCGCACGAGCTGGCGTGCGATCGCGTCGCTCGTGTCGATGATCGCCATGCGGTCGCCGACAATGTCGCGAATCGTTGCGGTGAGGAACGGGTAGTGCGTGCAGCCGAGGACGACCGTATCGGCGCCGTCGTCGAGCATCGGTTGCAGATAGCTGTCGAGCAGCGCGCGCAGCGCGGGCGAGCCCGTGTCGCCGCTCTCGATCGCCTGCACGAGCCCGTGGCCCGGCTGGCAGATGAAGCGGCAACCGGCGCCATGGCGCTCGAGCAGCGTCTGGAACCGGGCGCTGCGCAGCGTTGACTGGGTGGCGAGCACGCCGGCGACGCCGCTCGCGGATTGCTGGACGGCCGGCTTGATGCCCGGCTCGACGCCGACGAGCGGAATCGCGAGATGCTCGCGTACCGCCGCGATCGACTGGGCCGTCGCCGTATTGCAGGCGACCACGAGCGCCTTTGCGCCCTGCCGCACGAACCACTCGCCGATCGCGAGCGTGCGCTCGGTGATGAACGCGTCGTCGCGTTCGCCGTACGGGATGTAGCGCGTATCGGCCGTATAGACGAACGACTCGCCGGGCAGGTGCGCGCGCGCGGCGCGCAGCACCGACAGGCCGCCGAGCCCCGAGTCGAAGATTCCGACAGGAGCGGCGGCGCGCATCGCGGGAGCGGCTGGATGGTTCGTCATCGTCATGCGGAGGGGGCGGCGGCGGGCGGGCCGATTACTCGGGCGAACCCATCATCGTTTGCTGGTAGTTCTGCAGGCCGACCTTGCCGATCAGGTCGATCTGCGTTTCCAGCCAGTCGATGTGCTCTTCGGTGTCGTCGAGGATCTTTTCGAAGATTTCGCGCGATACGTAGTCGCGAACCGACTCGCAGTAAGCGATCGCTTCCTTGCACGTGGTCTGCGAGATCTGCTCGAGCTTCAGGTCGCACTTCAGGATTTCTTCGGTTTCCTCGCCGACGAGCAGCTTGTGCAGGTCCTGCAGGTTCGGCAGGCCGTCGAGCATGAACACGCGCTCGATCAGCCAGTCGGCGTGCTTCATTTCGCCGATCGACTCGTCGTACTCGTGCTTGCCGAGCTTGTCGAGGCCCCAGTGCTTGTACATGCGGGCATGCAGGAAGTACTGGTTGATCGCCGTGAGTTCATTCTTCAGTTGGGCGTTCAGATATTCGATGACTTTCTTGTCGCCTTGCATGGCTGTTCCTTGTTCAGTGGGGCTTCAGAAACCGAACGATAATCGCTCGAACGAGAAAAGCCAAGCCTCAAAGCCTTGTCGGGCCTGCCTTTTGCGTGTAATGAGAATCAGCCTCGAATAACCGGCCGCACACAATAATGAGAATGAGAAGTAAAAAGGCCGGACGTCCGTCCGGCCTCTCGTTCGATCGCGCTTAAGCGGCTGCGACCGGGATCTTGCCGATCTTCGCCTGCCACTCCTTCGGACCGGTCTGGTGCACCGACGTGCCCGACGAATCGACGGCCACCGTCACCGGCATGTCCTGCACGTCGAACTCGTAGATCGCTTCCATGCCGAGGTCTTCGAATGCAAGTACCTTCGCGCCGCGGATCGCCTTCGACACGAGGTACGCCGCGCCGCCGACCGCCATCAGGTACGCAGCCTTGTGCTTCTTGATCGCCTCGATCGCGACCGGGCCGCGCTCGGCCTTGCCGACCATCGAGATCAGGCCCGTTTGCGCAAGCATCGTCTCGGTGAACTTGTCCATCCGCGTGGCCGTGGTCGGGCCTGCCGGGCCGACCACTTCGTCGCGCACCGGGTCGACCGGGCCGACGTAGTAGATCACGCGGTTCGTGAAGTCGACCGGCAGCTTCTCGCCCTTCGCGAGCATGTCGGCGATGCGCTTGTGTGCGGCGTCGCGGCCCGTGAGCATCTTGCCCGACAGCAGCAGCGTCTGGCCCGGCGTCCAGCTGGCGACTTCTTCCGGCGTCAGCGTGTTCAGGTCGACGCGCTTGCTGGTTTCCGTGTTCGGTTCCCACTGGACCTTCGGCCAGGCATCGAGCGACGGCGCTTCAAGCTTGGCCGGGCCCGAACCGTCGAGCACGAAGTGCGCGTGGCGCGTCGCTGCGCAGTTCGGGATCAGCGCGACCGGCTTCGACGCGGCGTGCGTCGGTGCGGCCATGATCTTCACATCGAGCACGGTCGCCAGGCCGCCGAGGCCCTGCGCGCCGATGCCGAGCGCGTTGACCTTCTCGTGCAGCTCGACGCGCAGTTCCTCGACCCAGTCCTTCGGGCCGCGCGCGATGATTTCCTGGATGTCGATCGGCTCCATCAGCGATTCCTTCGCCATCAGCATCGCCTTCTCGGCCGTGCCGCCGATACCGATGCCGAGCATGCCGGGCGGGCACCAGCCAGCGCCCATCGTCGGGACCGTCTTCAGCACCCAGTCGACGATCGAGTCGGACGGGTTCAGCATCACGAACTTCGACTTGTTCTCCGAGCCGCCGCCCTTCGCCGCGACCTGCACGTCGACCTTGTCGCCCGGCACGATCTCGTAGTGGATCACGGCCGGCGTGTTGTCCTTCGTGTTCTTGCGGGCGCCTTCCGGCGGATTGACGATCGACGCGCGCAGCACGTTGTCCGGGTGCGTGTAACCACGGCGCACGCCTTCGTTGATCATGTCGGTGAGGCCCATCGTCGCGCCGTCCCAGCGCACGTCCATGCCGACCTTCACGAAGATCGTGACGATGCCGGTGTCCTGGCAGATCGGGCGGCGGCCTTCCGCGCACATGCGGCTGTTCGTGAGGATCTGCGCGATCGCGTCCTTCGCGGCCGGGCTCTCTTCCAGCTCGTACGCGCGGCCGAGTGCCTGGATGTAGTCGAGCGGATGGTAGTAGCTGATGTACTGCAGCGAATCCGCGATGCTCTGGATCAGGTCTTCCTGTTTGATGACGGTCATGGCTGAGACTCTGTGAGGACTGTGGGGAATGCGTTTATGCGTTGACGGCTGCTTCGGCCGTCTTGCGGGACGCAGCCGCGACGGGCGCATGCGTCTCGTGGAAATGGGCTGGGTGCGTGTGCGTCGTCAGGCGGTCGACCCACGCCATCACGAGCGCCGACACGAGGAACGACACGTGGATGATCACCTGCCACATGATCGCGTGCATCGTGTGCTGGTCGGGGTTGATGAAGGTCTTCAGCAGGTGGATCGACGAAATGCTGATCAGCGCCATCGACAGCTTGACCTTCAGCACGCCCGCGTTCACGTGGTCGAGCCACTCGGGCTCGTCGGGATGGCCCTCGATGCCGAGGCGCGACACGAACGTTTCATAACCGCCGACGATCACCATGATCAGCAGGTTCGAGATCATCACCACGTCGATCAGGCCGAGCACCGCGAGCATCACGCTGATTTCGTCGAGGCCCGTCGCATGCGACAGCAGGTGCCAGACTTCCTTCAGGAACAGGAACACGTAGACGGCCTGCGCGACGATCAGGCCGAGGTAGAGCGGAACCTGGAGCCAGCGGCTCATGAAGATCAATGCGGGAAGCGGACGAAGCGGGCGACGGACGGGGCGGCCGGGCGAATGCGGGGCGGACATGATGGCGGTGCGGGCGCGGTGCGCAGGTATCGGGGGTAATCTTGAAAAGGCGCGCTATTGTAACGCGTCGGCCGGCGCGACTGCAGCGACGCGCCGGCGGTGCCGGGGACGGATCAGGATGCGGCGGCCGGCACGCGTTTCACGCGCAGGCTAGCGAGCACGATGCCGGCGACGACGCAGGCGAGCGCGATGCCGTGCGCGAGCGTCGGGCGCTCGCCGAGGAAGGCGATGCCATAGGCGGCCGCGGCGATCGGCAGCACCGCGCTGAACACGCCGGCGAGGCTGCCCGGCACGTGCCGGATCCCTTTCATCCACAGCCAGAACGAGAAGATGCTGGCCGACAGCCCGTACCAGACGACGAGCGCCCAGGTGCCGGCCGGCACGCTCGCGTAATCGAAGCGCCACAGCGCCGTCGCGCCGAGCGGCAGCATCAGGCACAGCCCGAACAGGTGCGTATACGCGCAGATGTCGATCGGTGCGAGCGTCTGCGTGAGGCGGCGCGACAGGATCACGTAGATCGATTCGCAGCACACCGCGCCGAGGATCAGCAGGTTGCCGGTCAGCGAGCCGGACGCCGCGCCGTGCCCGGCCGCGCTGCCGTTGGCGAGGTTGATCGTCACGACGCCGGCGATCGCGAGCGCGATCGACACCAGCGCACGGCCGTTCGGTTTTTCGCGCAGGATCAGCCACGCGAACAGCGCGACGATGGCCGGGATCGTGCTCGTGATGACGCCGGCCGCCACCGCGCTCGTGCGCTGCACGCCGTTGAGCATCAGCAGCGTGAACATGAAGGTGCCGAAGAAAGCCTGCAGGAACAGGTTCAGCCATTCGCCGCGCTTGACCGCGCGCATCTTCACGGGGCTGAACAGCGGCCACAGCACGGCGATCGCGATCACGAAGCGCAACGTGGCGAGGATGGCGACCGGGACGAATGCAACGATGGATTTACCGATACCGACGTTGCTGCCGACGAACAGCATCGACAGGATGAGGAAGAGGGCGTAGCGATTCAAGCTGGAATCCGGAAGGCGAGTTCAGTTAGGATTGTAGGGTCGCGGTTGTAACAGCGTAAAGCCAACCGTAAAGCGGCGGCGCCCGGCGCGTGAAACGACCTTGTCGCGTAAGTGACGGGTAAGTTGGAGCGCTTATCGTGGAAACCGCCGGGCCGCACGTTCACCTTCGCGTGATGTGGTGCGGTGCAGCATCGCGCGCAGCCTTCGCGGCCGCGTGCGGGTGGGTGGGAGACAGCGGCGCGCATGCGCCGGCCAAAGACACGCGGTGCGCACGATCGCGCCGCCAGAGGATTCATGTTCACCAAGGGGTAGTCGATGTCTGCGATTGAATCGGTTCTTCACGAAACCCGTCAGTTTGCGCCGCCCGCGGCGCTCGAGAAGGCGGCGACCATTTCCGGCATGCCGGCCTATCGCGCGCTCGCCGCCGAGGCCGAGGCTGATTACGAAGGCTTCTGGGCGCGTCTCGCGCGCGAAGGCCTCACGTGGCACAAGCCGTTTTCGAAAGTGCTCGACGAGAGCAATGCGCCGTTCTACAAGTGGTTCGACGACGGCGAGCTGAACGCGTCGTACAACTGTCTCGACCGTCACGTCGAAGCCGGCAACGGCGAGCGCGTCGCGGTGATCTTCGAGGCGGACGACGGCACCGTCACGCGCGTCACCTATGCGGATCTCCTGGCCCGCGTGTCGCGCTTCGCGAATGCGCTGAAGAAACGCGGGATCGCCAAGGGCGACCGCGTCGTCATCTACATGCCGATGTCGATCGAAGGCATCGTCGCGATGCAGGCCTGCGCGCGCATCGGCGCGACGCACTCGGTCGTGTTCGGCGGCTTCTCCGCGAAATCGCTCAACGAGCGGCTCGTCGACGTCGGCGCGGTCGCGCTCGTCACGGCCGACGAGCAGGCGCGCGGCGGCAAGACGCTGCCGCTCAAGAGCATCGCCGACGAGGCGATCGCGATGGGCGGCTGCGAAGCGGTGAAGAGCGTGATCGTCTATCGCCGCACCGGCGGCAAGATCGACTGGCATGCGGACCGCGATCTGTGGATGCACGAACTGTCGGACGGCGAATCCGACAAGTGCGACCCGGAATGGGTCGGCGCCGAGCATCCGCTGTTCATCCTGTACACGTCGGGCTCGACCGGCAAGCCGAAGGGCGTGCAGCACAGCACGGGCGGCTACCTGCTGTGGGCCGCGCAGACGATGAAGTGGACCTTCGACTGGAAACCGGACGACGTGTTCTGGTGCACGGCCGACATCGGCTGGGTCACCGGTCACACGTACATCACGTACGGCCCGCTCGCGTGCGGCGGCACGCAGGTCGTGTTCGAAGGCGTGCCGACCTATCCGGACGCCGGCCGCTTCTGGAAGATGATCGGCGATCACAAGGTCACCGTGTTCTACACCGCGCCGACCGCGATCCGTTCGCTGATCAAGGCGGCCGAAGCCGACGACAAGGTGCATCCGAAGAGCCATGACCTGTCGAGCCTGCGCATCATCGGCACCGTCGGCGAGCCGATCAATCCGGAAGCGTGGATGTGGTATCACAAGCACGTCGGCCAGGAGCGCTGCCCGATCGTCGATACGTGGTGGCAGACCGAGACGGGCGGCCACATGATCACGCCGCTGCCGGGCGCAACGCCGACCGTACCCGGTTCGTGCACGCTGCCGCTGCCGGGCATCATGGCCGCGGTGGTCGACGAAACCGGTCAGGACGTGCCGAACGGGCAGGGCGGCATCCTCGTCGTCAAGCGCCCGTGGCCTGCGATGATCCGCACGATCTGGGGCGACCCGGAGCGCTTCAAGAAGAGCTACTACCCCGAGGAACTCGGCGGCCGGCTGTATCTCGCCGGCGACGGCACCGTGCGCGACAAGGACACCGGCTACTTCACGATCATGGGCCGGATCGACGACGTGCTGAACGTGTCGGGTCACCGGCTCGGCACGATGGAGATCGAGTCGGCGCTGGTGTCGCACGAACTGGTGGCCGAGGCTGCCGTGGTCGGCCGTCCGGACGACACGACGGGCGAGGCGGTCGTCGCGTTCGTCGTGCTGAAGCGTTCGCGTCCGGAAGGCGAGGAAGCCGCCGCGCTCGCGAAGACGCTGCGCGACTGGGTCGGCAAGCAGATCGGGCCGATCGCGAAGCCGAAGGACATCCGCTTCGGCGACAACCTGCCGAAGACGCGTTCGGGCAAGATCATGCGGCGCCTGCTGCGCTCGCTCGCGAAGGGCGAGGCGATCACGCAAGATACGTCCACGCTCGAGAACCCGGCCATCCTCGACCAGCTCGCCGAAGTGCGCTGATCGCATCGCGCGTGCGCGTCACGCGCATGAGCCCCTGCGCGGCAATCCCGATTGCCCGCGCAGGGGCTTTTTGCTAAACAACGGCATGACCGTTCCGACCCGTCCCGCGCCCGTCGCGCCGCCGCCCGTTCCCGAGCCGCTAGCGCGTGCGCATGCGCGCTACTGGCGCTTCAACGTCGCGCTGATCGCGGTGCTGATGACGATCGGCTTCTCCGTGTCGTTCATCGTGCCGTTCTTCGCGCCCGCGCTGGCCGGTATCCGCTTCGCCGGTTTCAGCCTGCCGTTCTATGTCGGCGCGCAGGGCGCGATTCTCGTGTATCTCGCACTCATCGCCATCTACATCGGGCTGATGCAACGCGCCGACCGCACGCTTCGCCGCGCGTACGACGACCATGCGGCCCGCGCCGGCAACGCACACGGCGGGCGCTGATTCATGCTGACGCATCGACTGATTCGCGCGTATGCGCTCTACACGCTGGGGTTTCTCGGGTTCGTGCTGCTGATGTGGCGGATCGAGCGCGCGACCGGCTCTGGCGTGTGGATCGGTTATGTGTTCCTGTTCGTGCCGATTGCCGTGTATGCGGTGATCGGGCTGCTGTCGCGCACGTCCGACCTCGTCGAGTACTACGTGGCCGGGCGGCGCGTGCCGTCCGCGTTCAACGGGATGGCGACGGCGGCCGACTGGCTGTCGGCCGCGTCGTTCATCGGCCTGGCCGGCTCGCTGTACGCCACCGGCTACGACGCGCTTGCGTACGTGATGGGCTGGACGGGCGGGTTCTGTCTCGTCGCGTTCCTGCTCGCGCCTTATGTGCGCAAGCTCGCGCGCTACACGATTCCCGATTTTCTCGGCACGCGCTTTTCGAGCACCGCCGTGCGCGCGCTGGCGGCCGGCGCGGCGATCCTGTGTTCGTTCGTGTATCTGGTCGCGCAGATCCAGGGGATCGGCCTGATCGCGACGCGCTTCATCGGCGTCGATTTCGCGATCGGAATCTTCTGCGGGCTCGCGGGCATTCTCGTGTGCTCGTTTCTCGGCGGGATGCGTGCGGTCACGTGGACGCAGGTCGCGCAGTACATCATCCTGATCAGCGCGATCCTGATTCCGGTCTCGCTGATCGCGATGAAGAACGGGCTCGGGCCCGTGCCGCAATTCAATTACGGCAAGCTGATGGAGCGCGTCGCGGCGCGCGAGGCGCAGGTGCGCGATGCGGGCGACGAGCAGAAGGTGCGCGACGCGTACCGCCGGCAAGCGGCGGACATCCAGACGCGGCTCGACCGGCTGCCGGCGTCGTATGCGGACGCGCGCCGGCATCTCGTCGACCAGCTTGCCGACTTGCGGCGCCACAACGGGCCGTTGCGCGAGATCAGCCAGCGCGAGCGCGAACTGGCCGACTTTCCGCGCGACCCGGCGGCGGCGCGGGTCGCATGGACGCAGGCGCGTGACGACATGCTGGCGCGCGCCGAGCCGCCGGTGCCGATGCACGAGCCGTTTCCCGCCGCGAGCGACGACGAACGCAAGCCGCGCGAGCGGAATTTTCTCGCGCTGCTGCTGTGCCTGTCGCTCGGCACCGCGAGCCTGCCGCATATCCTGACGCGCTACAACACGACCACGTCGGTTGCGTCGGCGCGACGCTCGGTCGGCTGGACGTTGTTCTTCATCGCGCTGTTCTATCTGAGCGTGCCGGTGCTGGCGGTGCTGATCAAGTACGAGATCCTTGCGAACCTCGTCGGGCGGCCGTTCGCCGAATTGCCGGCGTGGGTCACGCAATGGCATCACTTCGAACCCGACCTGATCAGCGTCGTCGAGGTGATACGCGACGGTATCGTGCACTGGTCGGAAATCCAGATGCAGCCGGACATGGTCGTGCTGGCCGCGCCGGAGATCGCGGGGCTGCCGTATGTGGTGTCGGGACTGATCGCGGCCGGGGCGCTCGCCGCGGCGCTGTCGACCGCGGACGGGCTGCTGCTCACCATCGCGAATGCGTTGTCGCACGATGTCTATTACTGCATGGTCGCGCCCGATGCGTCGAGCCAGCGGCGCGTGACGATTTCGAAGGTGCTGTTGCTCGGCGTCGCGCTGTTCGCGTCATATGTCGCGTCGCTCAATACGGGGAAGATCCTGTTTCTCGTCGGCGCGGCGTTTTCGCTTGCGGCGTCAAGCTTCTTTCCGGTGCTCGTGCTCGGCGTGTTCTGGAAGCGCACGACGACGCGAGGCGCCATTGCCGGGATGGTCACCGGGCTTGCAGTGTGCGTGTACTACATCGTGTCGACGTATCCGTACTTCACGCAGCTGACGGGGTTCGCCGGGCGCACGTGGTTCGGGATCGAGCCGATCAGCTCGGGTGTGTTCGGCGTGCCGGCCGGGTTTGCGGTGGCGATTGTGGTGAGTCTGTGCGACAAGCGGCCGGACGAGTACACGCTGGCGCTGGTGGATTACATTCGACATCCGTGATGCGGGGCGCTAGGGGAGGTCAGCGGGCCGGCAGCATGTGGTTTGAGGACGGCGCGGGTGGGCCGCAAACGAAAACGCCCGCTGGCGCGGGCATTTGAATTCTGGTGGGGAGAGGGGGCGCCATTCAATTGTTTTTCGATTTACCGCCCCTTTCGTCGATGCTTTGTGCAGCGAGGGTTCGCGGGAAATTCCGCTAGATTCGTTCCGTAAAAAAGCTCATCAGGCTTCGCATGAAAATTCGTACTTGATGATGCACGGTATGCCAATTGCGCTCGAGCAATACAAAGCCCGCGTGTCCGTCACACCCTGAACGATGCCTCCGACGGTCGTCGGGTCACCTTTCACGATGTCGTAGCGTCGCGTGGCGCCTCCGCTCAGACTGCGCCCGGCCGTAGCCGAAGGCTGTTCAGCAGCGTATCCCATGTTTGCAGTGCGCCGGCCTCGTCGACCGGTGACGTCGCCTCTTCAGGCTTCAAATCGGGGCTGCTCGCTCCGAGCAGCAACTGAATAGCGGTGTGCGGTTTCGCCAACGTGCTCGGATCGCCTGGCGCGAGCAGGTAGAAGCGGTAAGACGTGATCTCGCCTTCCTTCAGCGCGAACAGCACTTCCTCGGCATCCATCCCGGCCACCGTGCGCTTGCCTTGCCGCAGGATGCGGTAGCTGCCGCTCGAAATCTGATCCATCTTTGCGCGAAGATCAGGAAGCGTCTTGGTCAGTGGCTGCCCTTGGTCCTCGCTCATCGACTTGCGCGTCTGAATGACGAGTAGCGCCGGCCGCCCTGGCATCAGCGCAAACGACTGGCTGAGTTCCTCCGGATAGGTCGAAGACCCCGTGACGATCCCGCCATCGAAGCAGAATCCAGACTCGCTCGGAACTGACCAGTTGTCACGCGCCTTGATGCGCCGATAGAGATCGGTGTAAACAGGCTCAAACTTATCCAAACCTCCTGAACCAAATGATCCAGTTGTATGGAATAACGTGTTTTTTTCGTAAATATAACCTTCCGTATGAAACGGCAAAGCGACGCCATCGGTATAAAATTTTTTGTAAGCAAAAACTCTGGAATCAGCCTTTGGTGACAACGTCTTTTCTAACCATGGATTGGAAGTTTTAGCATCTCTGCTACCTGGGTCAGTGCGTTTCTTGGTTTTCAATTCTCTTTCGAGGTTGTCAACCTTGGACTGATACGTCGCAGACGACACGTTGTACTGCGTTTCCAACTTATCACCCCAAAACACGTATCGCTGATTCGTGACTTCGCTGGTCGCCGGTCGGTCGAACACAAAGCGCCCGATGCACCACGGGCGCGGCCTGGACAACGAAGGATTCGTCGACGTCGGTTCCGCAGAAAGCGTTATCGAAGAGGCGCACACGCCTGCCACTAAAAACAGCAATCGTCCAATTCGTGTCAGCATTTCATAGGCCCAGTGTCGGACACGGAGAACTACATGTCACCGTTCAATATTTCGAGCGAAGCGCACCTTGTCACACTCACTGTCAACCAGCGGTACAACCCAACTCGCCATCTTTCGGAACATGTCGTTCCCTGTCGGTCAGATCTCGATATACGATACCGACTGCGACGCCACCAGCTTCGGCGGCGTCGGGCATGCGCAGCGACAGAGGTCGTCACTCAACGCCGACTGTCGACCATCCGGCCCGGTGCTCGAATGACGTGGGCCGTCGCACACGATCACGCCGAGTGTCTTGCAGACCGGGCACCACACCGGATCGTGTTCATATGCTTGTTCGCGGTCGTGCAGAATGTCTTGTCCGTCACCACCCTGCACGATGCCTCCGACCGTCGTCGTGTCACCTTTCACGATGTCGTAGCGTCGCATGTCGCCTCCGATCAGACTGCGCCCGGCCGCAATCGCAGGCTATTTAGCAGGGTGTCCCACGTTTGCAGCGCGCCGGCCTCGTCCACCGGCGAGCTCGCCTGGTCGGGCGACAGGTCGGGACTATGTGCGCCCAGCAGCAATTGAATCGCGGTATGTGGCTTCGCCAATGTGCTCGGATCGCCCGGCGCGAGCAGATAGAAACGGTACGACGTAATCTCGCCTTCCTTCAGCACGAACAGCACTTCCTCCGCGTCCATCCCGGCCACCGTGCGCTTGCCTTGCCGCAGAATGCGGTAGCTCCCGCTCGACACCTGATCCATCTTCGCGCGAAGCTCGGGGAGCGTCTTGGTCAATGGCTGCCCTTGATCCTGGCTGACAGAGTCACGCATCTGGATGACGAGCAGCGCCGGACGCCCCGGCATGAGCGCGAACGACTGACTAACCTCCTCGGTAGAAGTTGACGAACCCGTGGCGATCCCGCCGTCGAAACAAAATCCCGATTCGGTCGGTACCGACCAGTTGTCACGCGCTTTGATCCGACGATAAATGCCAGTATAAATATTCTCGACTTCACCAAGGGCCGATGATCCGATTCTGCTGGTGGTGTGAAATAGGGTTTTATTTTCGTAAATGTATCCCTGTGTATCGAATGGCAACCCATTGGCGGAAACCGCATCTTGGAATACGAATACTTTAGAATATTTTGTGGGCGAGAGTTCTTGCTCTAGCCAAACATGATTTGTTTCTTCATTTCTTCGCCCAGGATTAATTCGCTTCTTTGTGCGCAAATCCTTCTCCAGGTCAGCCACTTTTTCTTGATAAGCTGCTGGTGAAACATTGTATTGCGTCTCAAGCTTTTCACCCTGAAACGCATATCGTTGATTGGTGATTTCGCTTGCCGCTGGCCGAGCGAATACGAAGCGGCCAATGCACCATGGGCGCGCTTTAGACAGCAAAGGATTCGTCATGGTCGGTTCCGCAGAAAACGTTATCGAAGAGGCGCACACGCCTGCCACTAAAAACAGCAATCGTCCAATTCGTGTCAGCATTTCGGCTCCTGGGCGTCCTTCGCGATTTGCACGATGCTGTAGAGCAATGCCCAGCGTGTCCACGGATGGTTATAGCTTTCCTGGTGCACATAGCCTCCTTGGTCGAACACCATCTGTACTCCGTGAGCCGCGCCCCCTTCCAAGCCATACGCGGGGGCTTCGGCCGACCAGACCGGCACAGTACCATCGCCTGGGATGATGCCGTTCTTCTTAGGATCGGGCGCTTGGCTACCAGGCGGTAGCTTGGCTAGCTTCTGCACCTCGAATTCCACCGTTACGTTACGCGAATCCAGGTGCACGCGTAGCGTCCCGGTGTGCGAATCGGCACCTTTTTCGCTCAAGAACCGCGCGCCACGCAATTCTTCTTCCGTTACGCCCGTCGGCACGTCGCCCTTCCAAATCACCGTGCCCCAGGCCAACAGATCGGCCAGCTTCTCACCTTTCTCGATCGTGGGTTTACCGTGATTTTCGCCTGATGTGGATTCCCCCTTGGGTTTTAGATCTCCATCTCCATAGGCAACATACGTTCTGTCATGGTAGGCATTAATTATCTTATTTTGATTTTTGACGACAGCTTTAATTGTGCTCTTGAAGTTGTCAAGTACGGATATCTTTTGAGGGCTCTTATCAAGCCGCTCTTTTATCATTCCAGATGGATCGAGCAACGAAGTCGATTCCTCGGGGACCAAGCCGTACCACATCGGGTTGGTGAAGATGTCATCGTAAGTATTTCCTTCCTTCGGCAACTTCATCACAGGAGTGCCGTCGAGCCGCGAAAAGATCCACCATGCCTCCCCGTTGTGGTAATCCGGCATCGGCAACAGCTCAAGCGGTCCCGGCGCATTCGCGGCCACCGCCACAAATTCGTCTGCATTGCTCCCGAGTAGGGCGCCGTTGATAAAACCGTTCACCCCGCCCTCGCTGCCGCCACCAGTACGGAACCGCTTCGCCGCGATCGGCGCCCCGGTCGCGGGAAGTACGTTGTGGAACACGCCGTGCATCATGCCCGCTCCGCCGTGCATGGCGATCGCCATCCGTGCGACTAGCCCGCCCATCGAGTGTGTGAGGATGATCGCCTTGCCGCTATGGTTCTCGTCGATGATTTCCTTGATGCCCATCAGGCGCGTGATCTTGCCGGTCTTCTTGTCCGTGAAATTCGAGCCATGAATCACCTCTTGCGCCGATTTTTCATTCGACTGCAGCCAGTTGTAGCCGATCGCGTACACCCGGTACTGGTATTTCATGAAGTGCTTGAACACATCGGAATCCTTCGTGATCGCCCGCCCACGGTGTTGCGCGCCGGCGTCGATCGCCCCATAGTCGGAAGGCTCGGTGTCCAGCAGTGGCTTGAGCGCCCATTTCTTGCCTTCAGGGTCGCCTTGAATCCACGGCCCTTTATGTTTCCCCAGATGCATCGGCTCGTTCAGTTGCTCCTGCAGCCATGCCAACATCGGCTGATAGCTCGACCGATACACTGAGCCCCAACCCCGCCGAATGGCCTCCTTCTCGTCCACGTACTGGTCCGATTCCGCATCCTTCTCGTGCTTGCCGGCGCTGACCGGCCCGAACGGGGTGACGGCTGCCAGTGTCGGGTCGAACTGCTTTTCCCGGGTAGACGCGCCCTTGAACCACAGGCCGATCAGTGCTGGCAATGCGCCTGCCTTCCCCAATAGGCCGTCCGTCTCCGGTGCAAAGAACATTTCGTCACCGGTTTCGGTGTTCACCAACGGCGAGCCCATCACACCTGGCAGGAAGATCACCGGAATGATTGGCCGTACATCGCACAGCAGTTCTTTGGAGCGCGTATCGCTTGCCGGCGTCAACGTAAAATTCCCGACCGACGCCCCGTCCTTGTCCGTGCGACCAGCCTGCTGGACGACTTCGTTCTCGGCATCGTCACTGAACGGCGATCCGCCGCCGGATTGATCTGTGTTTTCGCTCATCGTCGTTCTTCAGATTCGACCATCGGTTATCGGATTCATGCAGTAGGGCCCTTCGGTGTGGGCCGCAATGCGCGCAGCGCAAGCCTCTCGACGTCCTCGCTCTTCTGCTCGGCCACGTGCCCCAGCTCGTTCGTCATCCCGGTCAGACGTGTGCCGTCCCCGCGGATCAGTTCGTACGGGTGGTTTTTCAGCACCTCGCCCGTGATGCGATCGCGCAGCACATACGGATCGTTGAATTTGGCCTGCGGCAGGCTGTTCATATGCTGCGCAATCGAGCTCGGCCCCTGACGGCTGAGCGACGCCGATTTGATCGTGCGTGGCCCTTGCGTGCCATCCTCGATGCCAGCGGCAACCCATCTCGTGTACGAGCCGCCAGCCTTGATGATGATTTCGTCCGCGTCGAGCACAATGCGCTTGGCCTTCACGGTCACGTCTTTTCCCGCGTTGACGTTCACGTCGTCCGTATTGGCCGACAGCTTGATCGGGCCTTTCGCCGTGACGAAGAACGCGCCCAGTTTCTGCGCGAAGAAGCTGACCTTTTCTGCCGCAGCCACGACGAACGACTTGCCCGTCGCGACGTACGTGTTCTCGTTACTGACGACGTTGACCTCTTTCTCGGCCACGATATGCGTCGAGCTGTCTGCGACCAGTGCAATGTCCTTCGGCGTCGACACCAATATGTTTGGCTGCGCAAACCCGTTGGCGCTGCCCGTACCACCACCCGCCGTCACCCCTCCCGACGTATCGCCCGATACCGGGTGCTGGATATCCTTCGACAGCGCCTTGAGCGCGTCCTGTCCTGTTTGCAGCGATTCCGCCTGAGCGGTCGTGCTTGCGCTGGAGAGCGACTCGACCAGCATGCCCGCCTGCTGCAACTGCGATCGCGCCTCGTCCACGCCCATTTGCTCGTCGTCGTAGGATTTCGAGTGCGCGCTGATGGACAGTCCCTTGCTGGCGCGAACCGCACCAAATTCGTCAGCGTGCAGGACGAACCCGGCCCCTAAATACTGGCCGCGTGTGTTGTCGTCATGCTTGATCAGGTAGCCCTGCGTCAGCGCCGCGTAGCTCTTGCCGGTATAGCTGACCAGCCGCGTCCCGCTTTGATTCGTGGAATCGTCATGGACGAACGAGTTATAGGCGCCTGTCTTGCCGAATCCCTCCGACTTGAACCCGGACAGCAGCGCGTTCGAATGCCACTGGGAAGGGGTTGTCCCGCCATTGATACGCCCCAGCACGAACGGCTTGTCACAGTCGCCGTTCCAGTAACCGACGATGACCCATTCCTGCGCCCTCGGGACGTGAACCGCCCCGTAGCCGTTCCCGGTATCGGATTGAAGCGACGACAGCAAAGGCGAGGAATTGAAGGCGTCCGGTGGATTCTTGCGATCCCATGCGAAATGCACCCTGATCTGATTCCGGTCGTTCGTCCACGCTTCCGCGCCATCCGGCGTCACGACGAGCGCATGTTCGATAGCCATGATCGGCTTCGGATGATCCAGCGGACTCCGATACTCGACCATCGCAGGCTGCGCCTCGACTTCGAGCACGAAGAATCCTGCCGAGCCATCCGCATCGTGACCCGGTGTGTCGAACCGCTCCCGATGAATTGCCTGCTTCTCGGCCAGCGTCGCGCGCAGGCTTTGCGGGAATTCGACCATCTGCTGACCGATGGGTACGTTGTTCTCGATGAACCATCGAGCTTCAACCACCAGAAACTCTCGCTTGTTCGAGTCACCATCCCCATGGCGAGGATGATTGTTCAATACGAAGCGCAAACCGGCGTCGAGCCATCGCACGCCACCTACGCCGAAATATCGGGCAGCACGCGCATCCCATATCTGCACGCGGCGTTGCGCACGCGCTTCGCCATTGTCCGAACTGGAATACCCGTAGGCCGTCGATTCATACACGGTCATCGGCACATCGGGAACGCCGCGCTCAACTTTCTCGCGGGGTTCATTGGTCGTATAGCTTGTCGCTGCGAGCGCGCTCTCGACCTCAAAATCCGACGCAGGCCGCTTGTAATCGAATGCACGCGACATGTAACGCGTGCTCTGCATCGTCTGCACCGAGGCCCAATGGGCAAAGCCATCCGACTCGTTGCTGTCGTTTGCGCGGATAAATTCAACCGACTTCGCGTCGGGAAGCGCGGAGACGCGATCAACGATGACGAGTGTTGTCTTGGGGGCGTCGCCTTCGCTGACGTTTTCGTGGGCCCAGTAGAAATACCAGCCCTCAGCCTCGGCCAAGCGGTTCACAAAGTGAAGGTCGGATTCGCTCTGCCGGCACCACGAACGCTTGGCAGGGTCGGACGACAGCGTGAAACGGTACTGTCCGCGCAGTTGCGGATACCGATCCAGCACGTCGGAAATGATTTCGCGTGCATCTTTCTCGAGCCAGCCTTCTTCGTTGTGGGTCTTTTCAAGGAAGACCAACGCCGATGAAAACTCGAGCTGGTACGTTGAAAGGCCGCCGTTTCCGCCCAAGTAAGCGACCCGATGCACGAAGCCGTGGACGGGACGATAGACAGGAATCGCAAAGGGGGCCGTCACTTGCTGAATCCGCAGTGTCACTGGCTGATGCATCAGCGACAGCAGGGCAGTATCGTCTCGTGTAGATGCGACGTCGACAGTGTAAGAATAGTTGCGCCCGATTTTGGCTGATCCACGCGCACGTAACGGCACGAGCGCGTTCTTGCCTAGCGGCGTATCCAGCATCAACAGCCGCCCTTGCTGCAAAACGCCCTTATTGATCGCCTCATGGAGGTCGCGCAACTTCAGGTCCCCGGGTGCGGACGGTCTGATATCCATTTTCGTTATCTCTCTCAGGTTCGACCGTCAAGAATCCGACACGAAGACGGTCAGCCGTTGCGACAGCGGGTCGCACGCGCGATATTAACAAGAGTCCGAGAAATATATTATTTGGCTTAACAGAAATTAACGCCCGGATACCTGGTAATGCGTCGGTTCACGCTTTGGTACGATCGGCGACAGCAATTCGTTCACTAAACAATCGCCAAACCGCGCTTGGGCGTCAGTAATGACGTAAGCAGGGCGGGTCACAAATTATTCATTGCGCAGGATGAGCAGCTTCTGAATCGCGATCATGCCATTGGCCGTGGCTGTGAATTTCCCTTCAGCGCTGCCACGAACCGCACAATCGTGAAGCGCCGTCTCAGCGACGTGAAACAAGTCCAGCCCGGTTCGCCCCTCGGTCGCTTGGACGAAGTACGTGCAATAGACAGTACTGCGGACGACGGGAGGGCACGCGACACGCTTGGTCAGTCGAGTGACGGGGATTGGATGCCGGCTTGTGAGTCGAAAAACGAAAAACCCCGCAAGTCGTTGACTTAGCGGGGTTTTTGCCATCATCTGGCGGAGAGAGGGGGATTCGAACCCCCGATAGGCGATTAACCTATACACGCTTTCCAGGCGTGCGACTTAAACCACTCATCCATCTCTCCGGAAGACCGAGAGTATAGCAAACTCTGGCGGTGGCCCGCCACTCCCTTGCGCACCCCGTCAAAAATCCGTCGTCATCGACAGCCACACCGAGCGCGGATCGCCCTGCGTCAGATACCCGCCGGTCGTCGACGACCAGTACGACTTGTTCGTGACGTTGCGCACGGTCGCGCGGAACGTCGTCTTCTTGCCGAACACGTCCGTCGCATAGCGCGCGCCGAGGTCGAAGCGGTCCCACGCCTGGATCGACATCGTGTTCGCGACGTCCAGGTACTGTGGCCCCGTGTGGATCCAGCGCGCGGTCAGCGTGACGCCGCGCAGCATCGGTACGTCGTATTCGGCGCCCGCGTTGAACAGGAACGACGGCACGCCGATCGGCCGGTTGCCGTCGTTCGCGCCGCCTTCCGTGTTCTGCAGCGTCGCGTTGATGTACGTCGCGCCCGCGATCAGCCGCACGCCTTTCCACGGTTCGCCGTACACGGCCGTCTCGATGCCGCGGTTGCGTTGCGTGCCGTTGGCGCCGAACAGGAGTGTGGTCGGGTCCGTGTACGCCATCGGCTTCTCGATCTGGAACAGCGCGAGCGAGGCACCGTACTTGTCGGTGTCGTAGCGGATGCCGGCTTCGTATTGCTTGGACCGGTACGGCGCCAGCGACTGGCCCGCGTTGCGTGCGGTGCTCGGTGCGGGCTCGCCCTGCGCGAGCGCCTCGCTGCGGTTCGCAAAGATCGACACGTTGCGCCACGGCTTCACGACGAGACCGAACACCGGCGTCGTGATCGCGTCGCTGTAGGTCGCGGTGGGTGCTCCCGTGTAGCTGAAGTTGTTGGCCGAGATCGACTGGCGGCGCGCGCCGATCGTGAACAGCACGCGGTCGTCGAGGAAGCCGAGCGTGTCGGACACTGCAACGCTGCGCAGCCAGGTCTTGGTGATCGTGCCCGGATCGCTCATGTCGCCGCCGGCGTAGGCGGTCGGCGGGGAGGCGACCGGCGCCGGGTCGTAGAGCGTCGTCGGGAACGCGGCCGACATCGTGTACGCGGACTGACTGTCGATGCGGATGAACGACGCGCCGGCCGTCACGAAGTGCGAGACGGGGCCGGTCGTGAAACGGCCGCGCACGCCGGCTTCGGCCGACTGAGCATCTTCCTTGTGCGGCACGCTCAGGCGCGAGCCGGTCGTGCCGGACGACGAATAGGTCGGCGTGTAGTAGTCGCCGTGCTCGTTCGTATGCCGCGCGCCGGCCGATACGTAGGCCGTCCACGCGGGCAGGAAATCGTATTCGGCGCGTACGATCCCGACCGTGTCCTCGAGCTCGCTGAAGCTCCACGGCTGCGCATAGTTGTGCGTTGCCGACGGCACGGCCGGCAACTGGTTGCCGCCGATGAGCACCATCGGGCGGCCGCCGTCGATGCGCTGCCGCTGATACAGGAAGTCGCCGTACAGGCGCAGCTTGTCGCCGCGCCAGTCGAGCGATACGGCCGTCACGTTGCTGCGGCGGCGTTCGTCGTCGATGGCCGTGTCGCCGCCGCGGATCGTCTGGTTCACGCGCACGCCGAACTGGCCTTCGCTGCCGAAGCGGCGCCCGATGTCGACGTGCGTGCCGAACGAACCGGACACTGCGCCGTCGACGGTGACGCGCGTGAGCGGCTTGTCGTCCGCGCGTTTGAGCTGCAGGTTCACGCCGCCGCCGATCGCCGAGCCGTTCGGCGACGCGCCGTTCAGGAACGCATTCGCGCCCTTGAACACGTCGACGCGTTCGACCGCGTCCATTTCGACGAGCTGCCGCGGCGTGACGCCGTACAGGCCGTTCAGCGATACGTCGTCGCCGGCGAGCTGGAAGCCGCGGATGACGAACACCTGCGAGAAGTTGCCGTACCCGGATGCGCTGCGCACGGCCGGATCGTTGTCCAGCACGTCGGCGAGCGTGCGCGCCTGCTGGTCCTCGATCAGTTTCGACGTGTAGGTGGTCATGCTGAACGGCACGTCGCTCGCCTTTTGCCGGCCGAGCACGCCGAAATCCGCGCCGCGCGCGACCTGGCCGCCCGCGTAGGTCGGCGCGAGGTCGCCGGGCAGCGGCTCGGCTGCGCCGGTCACGTTGATCGACGGCAGCACGGCGCCGTCGGGCGACGCGTTGGCGGCAGGGGCGGGGGCGGCTTGCTGGGCAAGCGCGGTGACAGGGAGTGTGCAGGCGAGCGCAATGCCGAATGCAATCGGCGTGAGACGCCGGACGGGTAACGAAAGTGTCGACATGGGACGCAAATCGGGTCTAATCGGTGATCCATCCCAGGGCGGCAAGTCGGAATCCGGGCGGCGTGGCGCGTCCGTGCTGTCGCGGACGTGTTTTTTATCGAGCGGCGGAGTCTAACGTAAACGAGAATCATTGTCGTTTACAAATTGAGATAAGCCACTATGTGGGATGGTGGGCGTCGAACCGGGGGCGGGAGAGGAGGGCGCGGCACCGCTCCGGCGCGACGCAGCGCGGTATCGCGCACGGGCAGGGGGCGGCTGCCCGGCCGCGAGATCCGCTTGAAGCGCCGCACGGTTTCGATGACGCCTGCGCGTCGATCGTCGCGCAAGAACGGCGTTACGCAACGGCCAGACGCGCATCGGGGCGAACGTGCGATCATGGGCCGCTCGCATTCGTCGAACCAATCGGGCGCGTCGGCCGCGCACCCGCGTGCGCCGACCGCGACGATGCCATTCGTTCGCACGGCCCGCTTCACAAGGAACGTCACGCCATGTCGCTCTCCGCCTTGCTCGCCTTTGCCCTGATCCTGTCCGTCGGCGTTGCGACGCCCGGCCCGACCGTGTTGCTCGCGATGAGCAACGGTTCGCGGTACGGATTACGTCACGCGATGGTCGGCATGCTCGGCGCGGTCACGGCCGACGTCGTGCTCGTCGCGCTGGTCGGGTTCGGCCTCGGCGTGCTGCTCGAGGCGTCGGAAACGGCGTTCGTGACGTTGAAGCTGCTCGGCGCGGCGTGGCTCGCATACGTGGGCATCCGGATGCTGATGTCGAGCGGCCGGTCCACCGTCGCGCAAGAATTCGACCAGCCGACGCCCGATCGCCGGACCGCGTTCCTGAAGAGCTTTTTCGTCGCGATGAGCAACCCGAAGTACTACCTGTTCATGTCCGCGCTGCTGCCGCAGTTCGTCGACCGCTCGCACGCAATCGCGCCGCAATACGCGATCCTCGCGGCGACGATCGTCGCGATCGACGCCATCGGGATGACCGGCTACGCGCTGCTCGGCGTGCATTCGGTGCGCGTGTGGAAGGCGGCCGGCGAAAAGTGGCTGAACCGCGTCAGCGGTTCGCTGCTGCTGATGCTCGCAGGGTACGTCGCGCTGTATCGCAAGGCCGCGAACTGACGCGCCGATGCGCGATGAAAACGGCCCGCCGCGACCGTTTGCGATGAAGCCGGTCGATCGCTTTGCGCTCGAAACACATGACGGTCCGTACGAAGCGTGGCCGTCGCGTACGCGCGTGCTGGTGGATGGCGTGCGTTCCGGTCTCGCGGTTTCCGGCTACGTGCTGCTTCGCCAGTTCGAGACGCCGGCCGCCTACCTGCTCGTGACCGACTACGACTGCCCGTTCGAGGAAGCCGTCACGTTCACGCTCGTGTCGAAGAATCCGCTGAAGGTGCGTGCGCAACGCACGGTCGGCGCGATGTACGCGTCGTGCCACCTGGATGAGATGACGTGGGCCGACGACCGGCATTTCAGCGCGACGTTCGTGGACATCGACGGGCGATGGGATTTCACGATTCGTGATGTATCGGTGCCGTTCATCCTGCCTCGGCTCGGCATGCATCGCGTGCGGGACCGATAGCGCGCGATCGGCAATCGCGCGCGTTTGATCCGTGCACGCAGGTCATCCGGAATCCGCAAAAACCGGCGATTTCATTTTTCTTTCGCATTGATCTGACATGTAAGTTTTGGCACGCCAAAACCTGGCGTTGCATCGACGCATCGCCGTCGGAGCGGCGACCCTCGGGCATCGCCTTCGCGCGAGACATTACAAAATGAATGGAATTTGAAAGAATTCCTTCCCTTGACGCGATGCGCCCGCGCCATTTATTGTCCGTCTGCCGCCCGTGAGAGAGCACGGCGGCAATCAGCGGATGCGCGTCTTGCGCGCACGACAACACGCAGCAAAAAGCAGAAAAAGGAAACGTGGTAGCCACATGAAGCCGCTATTCGACGACAAGAAATCCGATGCGGTCAGCGATCGTCCTTCCATCCCGTCCCTGTCGCCCGTCGTAGCGCCTGCCGCCGCCGTCGTGCCGGCCGTGCAGCCGACGGAGAACGCGCGCCTGATCACCGTCGACGAGATTGACCAGCTCGGCGCGACGCAGGGCACGCGAATCGCTGCGTTTTCCCGGCAGATTCTCGCCAGCGTCCGCGCGTCGGATGCCGACCAGTTCGGCGACAAGCTCAACGAACTGATCGCGACCGCGAAGGGGCTCGACCCGCGCGGCGCCGACAAGGGCGGGTTGCTCACGCAGGTCACGCGGTTGTTCCGCTCGACGAAGGAAAAGCTGCTGTCGCAATACGAGTCGGTGAGCAAGCGAATGGATACGCTCGTCGTCGAGCTCGAGAACCACGCGCAGCGGCAGAAGGCCGGCATCGACGAACTCGAGCGGATGTACAACGACAACTACGCGCTGCATCAGGAGCTTGCACAGTCGAAGGCGCACGGCGAAACGGCGCTCGCGACGCTGCGCGCGCATCTCGCGGCCGGCTCGCCGCAGCCGGACGACGCGTTTGCCGCGCAACGCCTGCTCGACGTGAAGCGCAAGGTCGACGCGCTCGAGAGCAAGCTCGACGATCTCGACCGCGCGATGCTGATGTCGAAGCAGCTCGCGCCGCAGATCCGGATGGAGCAGGACCAGAAGCGCACGCTGACGTCGAAGTTCATGACGATCAAGACCGTGCTGATCCCCGCGTGGACCAACGCGTTCGCGCTCTACCTCGAGCAGCTCAGCACGAAGCGCGCGGCGGCGCTCGCGAACGCGACGTACGACGCGGCCGACGAAGCGATCCGCGCGCAGGCCGACCTGAACCGCCAGAACGCGCAGGAAGTCGCGAAGCTCGGCCAGCGCCCGGTGATCTCGACCGACACGTTCGAATACGCGCAGCAGCAGCTGTTCGGCGCGTTCGACGACATCACGCAGATCATCGCCGACGGCAAGCGCCAGCGCGAGCAGGACGCGCCGCGCCTGCGCCAGCTCGAACAGGACCTGATCACCCGATTCGCTCCGAAGCACCATTGAGGAACACCGCATGATTACGCTTGAGAAACGCGCGGCGAAGGTCGCGATCGTCCTCGAAAAACGCCAGATCCTGAAACCGCCTGTCGTGCGCGTCGGCGCCGCGCTCGACATCTCGGGCTCCGCGAAGCCGCTGTACCAGTCGGGCGTGATCCAGGACACGCACGACCGGATTCTCGGCATCGCGCTGAAGTTCGACGACAACGGTGAAGTCGACACGTGGACCTTCACCGAAGGCTACGACCGCTTGCCGACCGCGACGCCGGACAACTACGGCTCGTATATCTCCGATCACGTGCTCGAAGCGCGGATCGAAAAGTGGGGCGGGACGCAGTACGCGCCGGTGATGAACGACATCGTCGATTTCTTCTTCCGCGCGCCGGAGCCGAAACGCGAAGAGAAGCGCGGCTTCCTGAGCCGGCTCTTCGGCGGCGCGGACGATACGCCCGCAGCGACCGCGCCGGTGAACGGCCACCTGCCCGCATGGGTGCTGTTCGTCACCGACGGCCAGAACCCGAAGAACGACCGCAAGCGCGTGCGCCAGTTGCTGGCCGAGTCGCAGCACTTCCCGCTGTACTGGTCGCTCGTCGGCGTCGGTGATCCGGCCGAATTCGGCTTCCTCGCGGAAGTCGCGGACGAGATGCCGAACGTCGGGTTCCTGCATCTCGAATCGCTCGACGTCAGCGACGAACAGATCTACGAACAGCTCATCACGCAGGAATTCTGCGACTGGGTACGCGCGAAGTAAGCGCGGCCCGCCCATTTTCCGGAACTCGAATACCCCCATCATGTTGAAAGACTTCAAGATCCCGCTGTCGCTCACGGTGCTCGCGCTGATCGCGGCGTATCTCCTGGGCGGCGTGAAGGACATGCTGATCGTCGCGGTCCTGTGCGTGCTCGAAATTTCGCTCTCGCTCGACAACGCGGTCGTCAACGCATCGGTGCTCAAGAACTGGTCGGAGAAGTGGCGCAACCGCTTCATGGTGTTCGGCCTGCCGGTCGCGGTGTTCGGCATGCGGCTCGTGTTTCCGCTGCTGATCGTCGCGGTGATCGGCCACATCGGCCTGTGGGACGCGCTGACGCTCGCGATCGAGTCGCCCGAGAAGTACGCGGCGGTGCTGACGTCCGCGCATCACCAGGTGTCGGCGTTCGGCGGCGCGTTCCTGCTGATGGTGTTCTTCAAGTTCATGCTCGACACCGAGAAGGACGAGCACTGGATCGGCTTTCTCGAAGGCCCGATGCGCCACCTGGGCCGCATTACGGCGCTGGAAGTGGCGCTGACGCTCGCGATCGTGATCGTCGCGTCGTTCTACGTGCCGGCGGCCGAGCAGGTCAGCTTCCTGCTCGCGGGCGCGTTCGGCGTGATCAGCTTCGTGATTGCGCACGGTATCGGCGACCTGATCGGCGGCGAGGACACCGGCACGCGTGTGGTGCGTGAAGGCGTCGCGGGTTTCATGTATCTCGAAGTGCTCGATTCGTCGTTCAGCTTCGATGGCGTGATCGGCGCATTCGCGCTGTCGAACAACATCTTCCTGATCGCGCTCGGCCTTGGCGTCGGCGCGGCCTACATCCGGGAGATGACGCTCGTGCTGCTGAAGAAGGGCACGCTCGCGCAGTATCGCTATCTCGAACACGGCGCGTTCTGGGCGATCGGTGCGCTCGCAACCATCATGTTCCTCGGCGTGAAGTTCGAGGTGCCCGAGGTCATCACGGGCCTGATCGGCGCGGCGATGATCGCGGCGGCCGTGTGGTCGTCGATCGTCGTGCAGCGCAAGGAAGACCGCGGCGCGATGGCGAGCGAGTAACGCGCGCGGCGCGGAGAAGGTCAACAAGGGGCCGCACAGGGCGGCCCGGCATTGCCGCCGGCGCAACGGCGGTTCCAGCAGAAGAGGTTCAGATGATCAATTTGTCGAAAGGCGGTCGCGTCAACCTGTCGAAGGAAGCGCCCGGCACGCAGAAATTCCGCATCGGTCTCGGTTGGGACGCGAACGCGACGGACACGGGCACGGATTTCGATCTCGACGTGTCGGTGTTCCTGTGCAAGTACGATGCGCAGACCAACCCGAAGCTGATCTCGGATCAGCACTTCGTGTTCTACAACAGCGAAGTGCGCACGATGGAGCGCAAGGAAACCTTCATCCAGCCGGGCGACGATTTCCCGAAGCGCGGGATGCCCGCGTCGAAGTGCATGGGCGTCGTGCATAGCGGCGACAACCGCACGGGCAGCGGCGACGGCGACGACGAAGTGATCTTCATCGACGTGACGAAGCTCGCGGCCGACGTCGAGGAAATCTCGGTGGTCGTGACGATCGACCAGGCCGAAGCGCGTCGCCAGAACTTCGGGCAGGTGCGCAACAGCTACATCCAGATCGCCGACGAGGTGACGGGTGCGGTGATCGCGAAGTATGCGCTGGAAGAGGACTTCTCGATGGAGACGTCGGTGCAGGTCGGCAGCTTCTACCGCCGCGACGGCCATTTCATGTTCAAGGCGGTCGGCGCCGGCTACAACCGCGGCCTCGGCGATTTCGTGCGCGCGTACGGCGGCGCGGTCTGACTGGCGGCAGCCCGGCGTGCGGAACACCGCCGCGCCGGGCAGGAAGCAACGATGACGAATCCGTCCGACGAGCCGAAGCGGCTCGAGTTCGATACGACGCCCGAGCGCACGCCCGGGCGTCTTGCGTTCGACACGCCGCCCGCGGCCGGTGCACCGGCCGCACGCGCGCCGGAGCGGCCGGCGCCGCAGGCGCTCGCCTTCGGGCCGGCGCACGACAAGGCCGCACGTGCAGCGCCTGCCGACGCGCTCGGTCGCGCGTTGTTCGGCGAATCGAATCACCCGCTGCTCGAAGCGTGCTTCCGCGCCGCGCAGGCCAGTTTTCCGAATCTCTATCCCGACTACGCGCCGCGCATCGAGCGGCACATCCGGCAACTGGTGCCGCTCAAGCTCGCGACGGTCGCGACGATCGGCGACGGTGCGCTGGAGACGGCGGGCAACCTCGTCGAAGCTGTCTCGACGATCACACGCGAATTCAACGAACTCGGCGCGGCCGACATGATGGCCGGGATGCTCGCGCAGGCGACGCGCAAGGCCGGCATGTTCGAACGCTGGTTCGGCGCGGCGTCGGGCCATGTCGACTACCGCGCGGCACTCGGCGCGCTCAAGCAGTCGCTCGGCTTCTTCCCGCGCCGCACCGAGGAACTCGCCGCGAAGGTCCGTCATGCGGAAGAAAACCTCGTGGTCGTGCTCGCGGCGCTGAGCGCGGTGTCGGACGTCGTGCGCGCGCCGGACGATGCGGGCGTCGAGCGCACGCTGTTCGATCGTCGCAACATCGTCGGGCAGGCCGTCCAGCAGATCCGGATGCAGCCCGCGCAACTGCGCGGGCTCGACGAGCGCGTGACCGATCTGCTGTCGCGCGCCGATCACCTGATGAACGTCGTGCTGCCGGCGGCATTGGCGGTGCGGCCGCAGCGCTGAAAGAGCGGCACGAAGAAGGTACGAACCCGCGCGCTTCGGCGCGCGCGTTCGCTGCCCGCATCACGTTGCATCACGCCATTTCGCGCGCACCGGCGCGAGTCTGCTATCTTCCCGGGCATCTCATCGCTTTCCCGCCGATTCTTCATGACTGACCGCATCGTCGCCGCATTCGATTTCGACGGCACCATCACGACTACCGACAGCTTTCGCCATTTCGTCCGCTACGCGGTGGGCACGCCGCGCTTCGCATGGGCCGGGCTGTGCGCGCTGCCGTGGATCGTCGCGATGAAGGCCGGGCTGCTGTCGCGTGGCGATGCGAAGGCGAAGTTCGCGTCGTTCGCGCTCGGGCCGGCGCGCGAGGATGCGCTCGATGCGCAGGCACGCACGTTCGTGGATACCTATCTGCCGCGCTTCGTGCGTCCGGAAATGCTCGAACGGATTCGCGAGCATCGTGCGCGCGGGCACGAAGTCGTGCTGGTCAGTGCGTCGCCGTCGTTGTACCTGGAGAAGTGGGCGAAGACGGCCGGGTTCGACGCCGTGCTCGCGACGCGGCTGGCGTTCGAGCGCGGCGTGTTCGCCGGGCGGCTCGACGGCGAGAACTGCTGGGGGCCGCAGAAGGTCGTGCGGCTGCGCGGATGGTGGGGCAACCGGCCGCCGAAGCAGTTGTTCGCGTACGGCGACAGCCGCGGCGACAAGGAAATGGCCGAGCTCGCGAACTGGTCGTGGATTCGCGGGCAGGGGCCGATGCCGCCGATCGGCGACTGATGCGGCGCGCTGCCGGCGCTGGTGTTACGCGTCGGCCTGCGCGTTGCGGGACGCGCGATAGGCGCCCCAGCGATTCGCGCGCGCGAACGTGCCGGTATCGTTGAAGCGCACGCCCACTTCGCGCAGCGCCGCATGCGCGGTACGCGCGGTGAGCTGCCGGATGTAGAACGGGTCGCGCACCACGAAGTGATGGATCGCGTGCGTGCTGCCGAAGTTGAAGCAGAACAGCTGGAACGGCAGCATCCACCACGGGTTGAGCACCTGCGTCTGCTGGATCACGTTGCGCGAATCGATGTCGCCGAAGTAATGCATGTTCGAGCTGACGAAGTTGATGCAGAAGCTGCGCACGAAGTTCGGCCCGAGCCACACGACCGCCAGGAAATCGACGACGCCCATCGCGCGTTCGACCACGGCCGGCACCGTTACCGCATAACCGAGCGCATGCAGTGCGAACAGGCCGACGTGATAGACGATGAACGCGTGCCACAGCACGTAGTACACGTGACCGACCGGCATGTACGACGACACCTGCTCGACACGCAGCTGCATGCGTTCGGACGGGTCCTGCACCGGCTGCGCGGCGACGTACTGCTTCACCTTGCGGCGCATCGCGGCCGGCCGCAGCACAACGGCGAGCATCCCGTCCGCGATCATCAGCAGCCGCTTCACGCCCCAGCGCTCGCCGTTGGTGATGCCGAATTCCTCGAGATCCGATTCGCCGCCCGATACCTTGTGGTGATGCAGGTGCATGCGCCGCCGCGTCCACGGGTTGATCGTGCCGGGCCGCGTGAGCCAGCACAGCGCCATCATCAGGTGATACGCCCACGGCGTCTTCTTGAAGTACATCAGGTGGATCAGGTCGTGTTCGAGCTCGTGGATCAGCGACGTGACGAACGCGGCGAGCGGCAGCGCGACGTACCACGCGATCGTGCCCCGCGCATACAGCCATGCGATCGCGAGCATCGCGGCGACCGACCCGGCCATCACGGTCGCGCCGACGAGGTTCTGGTTGTCGAGCAGCGGGAATCGTGCGCGGATCGCGTCGCTCGCGGCGTTGACCTCGCGGCGGACGTACGCGACCTTGTCGGCGTCGTGGCGAAAGACGGTTCGTGCGGGTTGGCTCATCGACCGGTATCCGTGCGGAAAGAGTGGGGCGTCATGCCGATGTGACAAGCATAGGCGCGCGCCGGAGCGCAAGCGAGGGCCGCAGGTGCCAATGGCGGTGTCATTTCGGGCCATGATGACCGGCGTACGGGCGCCCGATGTCGCGCCGCGCGGCTAGAGTGCCGCTGCGGTGTCATTGCGGGCCAGCGACGCTACAATCCGCCGAAACCGCTCCGGAGTCCGTCGCATGGTTGTGTCCGTCCCGGATGCCGCGCGCCAGCTGAACAAGGCGACGGTGTCGTCCGCGTATGCGCTGTTCATGCTGATGCTGGCCGAGGAGCGCGGTATCGACGCCGGCCGCATTCTCGCCGGCTCGGGCGTCGAGCGCGACCGGCTCGCGCAGCCCGATGCGCGCATCACGCCGCTGCAGCAGGCGGCGATCGTGTTCAACCTGCTCGATGCAACCGACGATCCGTCGATCGCGATCGAGATCGGCCTGCGCAGCAGCCTGACGAAAGCCGGACTGATCGGCTTCGGGTTGATGAGCTGCGCGACGCTCGGCGAAGCGGTCGCGCTCGGCATCCGCTACCTGCCGACGCGCGTGCCGTTTTTCTCGGTGCGGCTCGCGCAGCTCGACGGGATCGTCGACATCGACGTGCTCGAAGCGTTTCCGCTCGGCCGGCTGCGCCAGTTCGCGGTGGAGAATTTCCTGGTCGAGACGGCGATCCTGTTCAATTCGCTGCTGTATCCCGCGCAAGGGCACGCGCTGCAGTCGCGCGCCGAACTTCACTTCGAATGGCCCGAACCGCCGTGGTTCGAGCGCTATCGCGCGCGGCTGCCGCGCTGTCATTTCGAGGCGAGCGCGAACCGCATCCGCTGCGACGCCGCGCTGCTCGACGAACCGATCGGCACCGCGAACGCGCAGACTGCGCAGATGATCGTCCAGCAATGCGAAGCCGAACTCGCGCGGCTCGGTTATGCGGAGAGCATCGTCGAGCGCGTGCGCAACCTGCTGATCTGCGGCGACGCGGGTTATCCGTCGGTCGACGACGTCGCGCGCGAACTGCACGTGTCGGCGCGCACGCTCAAGCGCAAGCTCGCGGAGTTCGGTGCGACGTATTCGGCGCTGCTCGACGAGATCCGGCTGCGCGACGCGCTGCGGCTGCTGGAGGGCACGCGTTTGCCGGTCGACGAGATCGCGGCGCGCGTCGGTTATACGGATCGCGCCAATTTCACGCGCGCGTTCAAGCGCTGGACCGGCGTCGCGCCGAGCGAGCGGCGCTGAACGCGCACCCGCACCCGCGTTCGCGTTCGCGGCGAGCGTGCCGGATCGTGCGCCGGCGCCGCTTCTTCAGACGAGCGCGACCCAGTTCGCGCCGCGCCCGCCCGGTGCGCGCGCATGCAGCGACAGCGTGCCGTCGTCCGGCGCGATCGCATACACCGACACCTGTTCCGACTGCTCGCCGCAGGCGACGAGCCAGCGTCCCGACGGATCGATCGCGAAACCGCGCGGCTGCGTTTCGGTGGCGCTCGCGTGCGCGGGCTCGAACGTGCCGTCGGCGGTGCGGCGATAGCAGAGCAGCTGGCTCGACGTGCGCTCGCTGACGTACGCGAAACGCTCGTCGGGCGTCAGATGGAAATCGGCGGCCCACACGGACGGTTCGACGGGCGCGGGCGGCCGCGCATGGCCTTGCGCGAGTTCGGCGACGGCCGGGTGGCGTGCGCTCGCGTGCGCCTCGCCGAGCCGGCCGTTGCCGGGATCGCGTGCGAACGTCGCGAGCGTGCCGTGGAATTCGCTGACGACGATGAGCGCGTGGCTATCGCGCGCGAATCGCAGGTGACGCGGGCCGAAGCCGGCCGGCACGCGCGTTTCGCCGTGTTCGAGCGCACGCAGGCCGCCCGCATCCTCGACGAGCGCGAAGCTGAACACGCGGTCCGAGCCGAGCGAGCTGACGTACGCGAAGCGATTGTCCGGCGACACGATCACCGCATGCGCGTTTGCGATGCCGTTCGTGACCTGCAGCGGCGTGCCGTCGCCGTCGCGCATGCGCGCGGCGTCGTAGAGGCTCAGCGAATTTCCGCCGTACGACGCGCCGAGCAGCCAGCGGCCGCTGCGGTCGAGCGACAGGTACGCGTGGCTCGCATCGATCGCGGTTGCGCCGATACGCGCGAGCGCGCCCGTGGCCGCGGCGACGCGGAACGCGACGATCGTCGGCTGCTCGCCGCGCGTCGCGACGTAGAGCCGCGCGCAATCGGGCTGCACGGCGATCGGCATCGCGACGTCGGCGGCCGGGTAGCGTGCGAGCGGTGCGAGCGTACCGTCGCCGGCGAGGGAGAACGTGGCGAGGTCGCCGTCGGCGGCATTCGAGACGACGACGGTCAGGCGGTCAGTGTTCGGCATGGCGGAGCATCGAAGCGTTCGTGAAGGACTCGTCGGCCGGCAGGCCGCGCGGCGGATCGCTGCGCCGGTGCGTGCGCGCGAACAGCGCGGCGACCGCGGCGACGAGGGACGCGATCGCGAGCGCGTACAGCCCGCCCGTGATCGAACCCGTATGTTGCTTCAGATAGCCGAATGCCGTCGGCGCGACGAACCCGCCGAGGTTGCCGACCGAGTTGATCAGCGCGATCACGGCCGCGGCGACACGCGTGTCGAGATAACCCTGCGGAATCGGCCAGAACAGCGACGACGCGGCCTTGAAGCCGAGCGCGGCGAAGCAGATCGACGCGAACGACCAGACCGGATCGTGCGACGTCGACGCGAACAGCCCGCACGCGGCGAGCACGAGCGCGCACGCGAGCCAGCGCTGCGGATGCTTCCATTTCGCGGACAGCACCGCGAAGCCGTACATCGCGCCGATCGCGATCATCCACGGGATCGTGTTGTACAGGCCGACCTGGAAATCGGTAAGGCCGCCCATCTTGCGGATGATCGTCGGCAGCCAGAACGTGGCCGCGTAGATCGTCAGCTGGATCGAGAAGTACAGGAAGCAGAACAGCATGATCTGCGGGTCGCGCAGCAGCACGGTGGCGCGCACGCGCACGCTCACGTGCGAGCGCACGTCGCGCGCCGCGCGTTCCGCGTCGAGCGCGTTTTCGAGCGCCGCGCGCTCTTCGGCGGTGAGCCACGTCGCGTCGCGGATGTGCGATTTCAGCAGCAGCCAGCTCGCGCCACACAGCGCGACCGAGAACATCCCCTCGATCAGGAACATCCATTGCCAGCCTTCGAGCCCGAAGCCGCGGATCGACAGCAGCGCGCCCGTGACCGGCCCGGACAGCACCGACGCGAATGCGGAGCCGCCGAGGAAGATCGCCATCGCCTTGCCGCGCTCCTGCGGCGGCAGCCATTGCGACAGGTAGAGCACGACACCGGGGAAGAAGCCGGCCTCGGCCACGCCGAGCAGGAAGCGCAGCGCGTAGAACGACGTGTCGTTCCACACGAATGCCATCGCGGCCGCGACGATGCCCCACGTCGCCATGATCCGCGCGAGCCACACGCGGGCGCCGTAGCGCTGCATCAGCAGGTTCGACGGCACTTCGAACAGCGCGTAGCCGACGAAGAACAGCCCGGCGCCGAGCCCGTACGCGGCGGCGCCGATGCCGATCGACGCTTCGAGGTGGCGATCGACGAAACCGACGTTCACGCGGTCGATGTAGTTCGCGATGAACATGATCAGTACGAGCGGCAGCACGTGCCATTTCACTTTCGAGACGGCGGACGCGAGCGGATCGCGTCCGGGCAGGGCGGGCGAGGGCGGGTTCAAAGGGTGTCTCCGGTCTGGCGGCGGACGGGGTGATTGCCCGCGTCGGCGTCTGGGTGGCGATCTGTGTAGTATGTCGTCGTATGACATGGTACGCGTGGACGGAAACGAACGCGTCGCGGGTTTACCCGAGATTTTCCCGGATATTGGGGAATTTCATCAGGCAGAGTGCGTATCCTTTCATGTCTGATGACGTATGACATGTAGCGAGATTGCACCGATTCCCGATGCCGGGGGCGGGCCGCGATCCGTGCGTCGCGCCGCGTCCGCGCAGGCTGCCCGCCTCACGGCCGCCGTCGCGGCCCGCCGCTACGCCATCGACACGACGCTGTTGAGCAGCGTCTTCACGAGCACGGCCTGCCGCGTCGCGCCCGTTTTCGCGAAGATGCCGCGCAGGTGCGCGCGTGCGGTGTTCTTCGTGATGCCGGCCGCGGCGGCCGCTTCGTCGAGCGTCAGCCCGTCGACGAGCAGCAGCGCGATTTCGGTCTCCATCGGCGTGAGCCGGAACAGCCGGTGCAGCATGTCGCGCGAGGTCTGCGGCGACGCCGCCGGATCGCGGACGAACACCGCGACGGCCGGCCGGTGCTGGCGGTCCTCGGCGCCGCGGTAGGGGGCGAGCGGGCGCAGCAGCACGCTCAGCGGCATCGCGCCGCCGGGGCGCGACAGCGTAGTGGCTTCGATGCGCGCCAGCGCGCCCGCGCGGAAATGCTCGAGCGCGGCCTGCAGCGCCTTCTGCAGCCGGCGCTCGTCGAGCGGACACGACGCGTGGAGCCGCTCCTGGCGCACGCACAGCCCGTCCTGCTGCTCGATCAGCCGCTCGGCGATGCGGTTGCGCTTGATCACACGGCCATCCTCGTCGACGATCGCGGTACCCACGTCGAGCCGGTCGACGGTGCCCGCGTACAGCGCACGTTCGGCATCGAGCACGTCGAACGCCGCGTGCAGCTCGACCGCACGCTGCAGATGTGGCAGCAGCGTCGCGACCTGCGCGCGCTCGGCCGCGTCGAAATCGCGGCCGCCGTGCGCGCGGCTCACGAAGAACGCGCACTCGACGCCGCGTTCTCCGCGCAGGTTCGCGCCGAGGATGTAGCGCAGGTCGAGCGGCTGAAGGTATTGCCGGTAGAAATCGTGCGCGCGCCAGGTGGTCTCGCCGAACAGCCGGTCGGCGGTGAACACCTGGCCGGGCGGTTGGTCGAGAAACGGGCACAGCGCATAGAACTGCTCGCTGTACGACGGCTCGCCGGGCAGCAGCGGGCCGTGCGTCGATGCGTTGATGATGAGCCCGTGCCGCGAGCCGCCCGGATTGCGCAGCACGAGCGTCGTGAAGCTCGCGCCGAGCCGCACGCGTATCGCTTCGAGAAATCCGGCCCACGGCGTGGCTTCCGACGGGCCCTGATAGACGAGCCCGAGCCACGCGCTGAGTTCGCGCGCTGTCCACGCCGCGTCGTCGAAACCGTCGTGCGTGGCCGTGTCGCCGGGCGCCAGCGCGATCCGCATGCTCGTATTCTCCTGGGTCGGGATGAAGTGTTCCCGAACCAGCATACCGACCGGCTGGCGGCCCGCGTCATCCGAACGGAGTAGACGACGCGGGCGCGGGCGGGCAACCGCCGGGTTGCCCGTATGCGGCGCTTACGCCGCGCGCTCGCGCAGCAGGTACGCGACGATGCGGTCCGCCGCGACTTCCGGCGATTCGGCCACCGTGTCGACCCGCAGCTCGGGCTGCCCGGGCGGCTCGTAAGGCGAATCGATGCCCGTGAAGTGCTTCAGCTCGCCGCGCCGCGCCTTCTTGTACAGGCCCTTCGGATCGCGTTCCTCGGCGATCGCGAGCGGCGTGTCGACGAACACCTCGACGAACTCGTCGGGGCCGACCAGCGCGCGCGCCATGTCGCGTTCCGCGCGGAACGGCGAGATGAACGACACGAGCGTGATGAGCCCCGCGTCGAGCATCAGCCGCGCGACTTCGGCGACGCGCCGGATGTTCTCCACACGATCGGCCTCGGTGAAGCCGAGATCGCGGTTGAGCCCGTGCCGCACGTTGTCGCCGTCGAGCAGGTACGTGTGCCGACCGAGCGCGTGCAGCCGCTTCTCGACGAGGTTCGCGATCGTCGACTTGCCCGCGCCGGACAACCCGGTCAGCCACACGATGCGCGGCGTCTGTGCTTTCTGCACGGCGCGCGCATCGCGATCGACGTCGACCGCCTGCCAATGGACGTTGTGCGCGCGGCGCAGCGCGAAGTGCAGCATCCCGGCGCCGACCGTGTCGTTGGTGAAGCGGTCGATCACGATGAAGCCGCCGGTATGGCGATTGCGGTCGTACGGATCGAACGCGACTGGCCGGTCGAAGCTCAGGTTGCACACGCCGATCTCGTTGAGCGCGAGCGTGCGCGCGGCGAGATGCTCGCGCGTGTTCACGTCGATCTTGTACTTCGGCGTCGCGCAGGTCGCGCCGACCGTCTGCGTGCCGAGCTTCACGAGATACGGGCGGCCCGGCAGCAGCGGCTCGTCGTGCATCCACACGAGCGTCGCCTCGAACTGGTCGGCCACTTCCGGCGGCGCGTCCGCGCGCGCGATCACGTCGCCGCGGCTGATGTCGATTTCGTCGGCGAGCGTGAGCGTCACCGCGTCGCCGGCGCGCGCCATGTCGCTTTCGCCACTTTGCGTGATTACCGACGCGATACGGCTCTCCTTGCCGGACGGCAGCACGCGCACGCGCTCGCCGACGCGAATCTCGCCCGACGCGATGCTGCCCGCGTAGCCGCGGAAGTTCAGGTGCGGGCGGTTGACCCACTGCACCGGCAGCCGGAACGGCTCGTCGCGCGTCACGCGTACGGCGAGCGGCAGCGTGTCGAGATGCTGCATCAGCGTCGGGCCCGCGTACCACGGCATGTGGGCGCTCGGCACGATCACGTTGTCGCCGCGCAGCGCCGACATCGGGATGCTGACGATTTCCGACAGCCCGAGCTCGGCCGCGAAGGCGCGATAGTCGGCGTCGATGCGCTCGAACACGGCGCGATCGTAGTCGACCAGATCCATCTTGTTGATTGCGAGCACGACACGCTTGATGCCGATCAGCGCAACGAGATGGCTGTGGCGGCGCGTCTGCGTGAGCACGCCCTTGCGCGCATCGATCAGGATCACGGCGAGATCGGCGGTCGACGCGCCGGTGATCATGTTGCGCGTGTACTGCTCGTGGCCGGGCGTATCGGCGACGATGAACTTGCGCCGCGTGGTCGCGAAGAAGCGGTACGCGACGTCGATCGTGATCCCTTGCTCGCGCTCGGCCGACAGGCCGTCGACGAGCAGCGCGAAATCGAGTTCGCCGCCTTGCGTGCCGACCTTTTTCGAATCGGCTTCGAGCTGCGTGAGCTGATCGTCGAACAGCATGTTCGATTCGTAGAGCAAACGGCCGATCAGCGTGCTCTTGCCGTCGTCGACGCTGCCGCACGTGATGAAGCGCAGCAGGTCCTTGGTTTGTGCATCGTCGTCGGCTGCGGCAGGCGCGGCAGCGGCGGGGCGCGCGAGCGTGTCGGGCGCGGTGAGAACGTGTGCCATCAGAAATATCCCTCCTGTTTCTTCTTTTCCATCGAACCGGCCGAATCGCTGTCGATCAGCCGCCCCTGGCGCTCGGAAGTGCGCGTCTCGCGCATCTCCTGCAGGATGTCGTCGAGCGACGTCGCGTCGCTGTCGATCGCGCCCGTCAGCGGATAGCAGCCGAGCGTGCGAAAACGCACCTTGCGCATCTGCGGCACTTCGCCTTCGCGCAGCGGCAGGCGCTCGTCGTCGACCATGATCAGCGCGCCGTCGCGTTCGACGACAGGCCGTTCCTTCGCGAAGTAGAGCGGCACGATCGGGATGTCGTGAAGCTGGATGTATTGCCAGATGTCGAGCTCGGTCCAGTTCGAGATCGGGAACACGCGCAGGCTTTCGCCCTTGCGCTTGCGCGCGTTGTACAGCGACCAGAGCTCGGGGCGCTGGCGTTTCGGGTCCCAGCGGTGCTGTTCCGAGCGCAGCGACACGATGCGCTCCTTTGCGCGCGATTTTTCCTCGTCGCGGCGTGCGCCGCCGAACGCGGCATCGAAGCCGTAATGATCGAGCGCCTGCTTGAGTCCCTGCGTCTTCCACACGTCGGTATGGACGGACGAGCCGTGCGTGAACGGGTTGATGTCGTTCGCGACGCCGTCGGGGTTGATGTGCACGCGCAGATCGAGGCCGAGGCGTTCGGCGGTTTCGTCGCGAAACGCGATCATCTCGCGGAATTTCCACGTCGTATCGACGTGCAGCAGCGGAAAGGGCGGCTTCGCCGGGTAGAACGCCTTCATCGCGAGATGCAGCATGACCGAGCTGTCCTTGCCGATCGAATACAGCATCACCGGGTTCTCGCTCTCCGCCACCACCTCGCGCATGATGTGGATGCTCTCGGCCTCCAGCCGCTCCAAGTGGGTCAACATCGTTCGTCTCCTTGTTTCATGCCGGCGCCGCGCGACATGTGCGGCGTTTCGTGCATGACGTCAACGGTATCGAGCGAGACGCATGCCGCTCTTCGTCCGGGTGGACTAAAACGCGGTGCGGCGGGGCAGCGGATCTTTCCTTAGTCCACCCGGACGAAGTGGCGCGCGACGCCGGCGCTTAAGGTGAGCGCTCGACCATCGGCGGAGACGACACATGACGGACGACACACGTGCCACGCAATTGCTTTCGGGCCAGACCTGGGCCGATTTCTGCGACACCCTGAAACGCAGCGGCGAGCAGATCCTGCGCGCCGAGGCGCCGGACGATCCGCTGACGCGCGCGGAAGGGTTTCGCTACCTGAGCCGGCTGATGCGCATCGCGCTGGAAATGCACGTCGAATTCGCGGACGGTGCATGGCCGGGCTTTTTCTCGCCATCGCATGAAACCGCGAAGATCGGCGCCGACAACCCCGACAACCTGTACCAGTACGCGCGGCTCGACGGCCGCTGCGAATACCGCGTGACGGGGCGGCGCGGCACGGTCGCGTACCTGAGCTTCGGCACGCAGAAGGGCGGTTACGAAACGGACGGCAAGATGCTGCAGACGGGCTTTCTCGACGCGAAGCAGCTCGAAACCGCGCCGGACGGCAGCTTCGAGATCGTGCTGAGCGAAACGCCGCGTGCGGGCAACTGGGTGCGCATGGAGCCGGGCACGAACGCGCTGCTCGTGCGGCAGACCTTCCTCGATCGGCGCACCGAGACGCCCGCGCAATTGAAGATCGCGCGCATCGGCGCAGAGGATCGCCCGGCGCCGCTCGACCCGCTCGTGCTGCAGGGCGGCCTCACGCGCGCCGCGCAGTTCGTCGAGCAGACCTCGAAGCTGTTCGCCGACTGGGCCGCGAGCTACCAGTCGCACGTGAATGCGCTGCCGCCCGCCGACCAGGCGCTGTGCCAGTCGGTCGGCGGCGATCCGAACATTTACTACTACCACTCGTGCTGGTCGCTGGCCGATGACGAAGCGCTCGTGATCGACGTCGATACGGTGCCCGACTGCGATTTCTGGAACGTGCAGCTCAACAACTACTGGATGGAGTCGCTCGATTACCGGCACTTCGACATCTGCGTGAACAAGCACAGCGCACGGTTGAATGCCGACGGCGGCGTGACGGTGGTCGTCGCGGCGGCGCGGCCGGGTGATGCGAACTGGCTCGATACGGCCGGGCATCGCACGGGCACGATCTGCTGGCGTTGGGTCGGTGCTGCGCAACCGGTGCATCCGCGCACGCGCGTCGTGAAGCTCGCCGCGCTGAAGGAGGCCGCATGAACGCGCCGCTCGACCGGATTCGCACGCTGCTCGACGCCGACGGCTTG